>NZ_JBVKDT010000001.1:1156392-1671243 GCF_055633655.1 Amycolatopsis sp. NPDC114503
GGGGTTTTTTTGGGGGTGGGGTGGGGGGGTGTGCCCCCCCCGGGTCGGGGAGCCGGCGCCCCCCCCCCCCCCCAAACCCCGACGCGATCCCGCGGTTGGGTCGCTGAAGAGTGGCTGGGTCTGGGGTGAATGGTGGCTCGGGCTGGGGTGCCGAAGGGGTGGTTGGGTCTGGGGTGGCGTCGGTTGGTTGGGTCGGGTTTGACTGAACCTGGGTGTGGGTTGGCTTATCGTCTGGCTCAGTTGGTCTCGGACGTTGTCGCCTGAAGAGGCCCCGCCTGGGAAATGGCGGCTCGGCACCCGCCCCGGCCTGCTCAATCTCAGCCCGGGGGCGGACCTTGCGCCTCTGAGCCGTCCCCAGTTCCTTCCGGCTGAAAAATCGCCACGCCGCCGTCTATCAGCGGTCACTGGCCTGGGTGGCGCGCGTCTTCGCGGGCGCGGGCAGTAGTGCTTCTGCCGCCATTGGGTGGATGCGAGGACCGGTACTCTCGCCGACACTGGACGCGGCGGACATTCCGTAGTGAGGTGGTCACCATGAGCACGAGCGACGGGACTCCGTTTTTTCCCGCCTCCGGGCCCGACCGGGACGGGACGTTGGACGGCGACGTCGGGGGCGAGCGGTTCTCCGATCCGTTGTCCGGGTTCGAGATGGCCTCAGGCCGCGGGCCCCGGCCGTTGCCGACCGCCAAGCCGGTCGAGCACGATCCGGAGGCGGTCAAGCGGATGGTCGAGGCCGCGCTGAAAGAGGAAGCCAAGAAGAAGGAAGTCGTCAAGACGCCGAATCCGATTCCGCCGTCGGAGCGGCCGGATCTGGTTCCGCTCGGGCTGCTGCCGCGGCAGCGGACGTGGCCGACCAAGGCTCCTCAGCTGTTGAAAAAGGTGCCCCTGCCGCGGCCGAAGCGAGTGACCGAGATCGCCGACGACGACATCGAGGAGGAGCTTGCCGGGCGGCAGAGCCGGCGCGGGATGCCCTCGATCAGCATGCCCAGTTTCGGCCGTCCCTCCAGCAGCACGGCGGGCGTGGTGCTCGCCGTGGTGTTGCTCATCGTGTTCGGAATTGTCGCGATCGAGCTCATCGCTAGCCTGGTGAGCAGTGTGAAGGGGCTGTTTGGCTGACCCCGCCCGCTCACCCATATCACGGGGCGTGCCCTACCCGCCTGCGCGGCGGGACTACCCTGGCCACCACACGGTCGGGGGATCCACAGGGGTCGCCTGACGCCGCCGTGACAAGTGGGGTGGGCGTATCAGCGAGGGCATACGGTCGGTGCCTGGCACCGGCTCGGGCGGATCGGGCGGGACGTCCACGATCCACCGGGCCCGCCGAGTGCTGGCGATCAAGCCATTCCGTCGGCTGTGGGGCGTCACGTATCTGTGCAGTGTCGCCGACTGGCTGAACCTGCTGAACCTGACCAGCCTGAGCACCAAGCTCCTCGACAACTACTCCGCGCAGAACTACGCGTTCGTCGGCGTCATCGTCACCGCGCTGCTGCCCGGCCTGCTCTTCGCGCCGCTCGGCGGCCTCCTCGCGGACCGGTTCGACCGGCGCAAGATCATGGTCTTCTGCGACCTGCTGCGCTGCGGGTTCCTGCTCTCGATCGCCGTGGTCGGCGCGCCGTGGTGGCTGTTCGTCGCGAACTTCCTGGTCGGCAGCTGCTCGATCATGTGGATCCCGTCCAAGGACGCGGCGGTGCCGAACCTGCTGCGCCGCCCCGAGCAGGTCGAGACCGCCAACCAGCTCGGCATGGTGATGACCTACGGCCTCGCCGTCATCACCGCCGCCGGCGCCAACGCGCTGATCCTCGGCGCGAACTCGACGTTCCACCTGTTCCAGGGCCCGGGCGTCGACCTGTACATCGCCAAGGTCGTCGTCGTCATCACCGGCCTGCTGTACCTGACCAGCGGCATCATCGTCGCCACCCGCATCCCCGAGCTGTCCCTGCGCGACGTCCACTCGACGCCGCAGCAGAAGGTCAAGCGGGCCGACGAGGAGAAGTTCGGCTTCGGCGCGATGATGCGCGACGGGCTGAAGTTCGTCCGCAGCACGCCGATCGTCCGCGGCCTGCTGATCGGTGCCTTCGGTGCCTTCGCGGCAGGCGGCGCGGTCATTGGCGCGGCCAAGCCGTACTCGTCCTCGCTGCTCGGTGGCGACGCGGCGTTCAACCTGCTGATGCTGGCCGTCTTCATCGGTCTGGCCACTGGTATGGCGCTGGCCCCGAAGCTCGCGCACCGGCTCCCGCACGACCGGCTGTTCGGCATCTCGATCGTCCTCGCCGGGCTTGCGCTCGGCGTCGTCGCGTTGTCGCCGCATCTGTCGATCTCGGTGGCCGCGGTCGCCTTCGTCGGCGTCTGCGCCGGCACCGCCTTCCTCACCGGTGTCACGATCATCGGCTCCCGCGTCGAGGACGCGATCCGCGGCCGGATCAACGCGATCTACCAGGCGATGCTCAAGATCGTGCTGTTCGGCGCGACGGTGGTCACGCCGGTGCTGATCGGCCTGGTCCGGCAGCGCAACGTCACCCTGTTCGGCACCCCGATCATCGTCGACGGCACCCGCCCGGTCATCCTCGGCGGCGGCCTGCTGGCCGTTCTGCTCGGGATCATCGCCTACCGGCAGATGGACGAGCGGCGCACCGAGAAGATCTTCAGCGACCTGCGCAACGCGCTGCGCCGCAACCCGCGCCGCGTCAACGGCTTCCTGATCGCCATCGAGGGCACCACCGCCGTCAACACCGCCGAACAGGCCGCTCGCCTTGCGCGCTGGCTCGGTACCGGCACGCGGCCGGTGGTCCTCACCGCCGACCCCGCGCTCGGCGAACAGCGCTTCCGCACGCTTGTTTCGGACGCCGCCCTCACCGGCGTGCGGGCGCAGGCGCTCGTCGCCGCGGCCGTGCGCGCCGAACTGGTGGAACGCCAGATCCAGCCCGCGCTCGACGCCGGGTCCGTGGTCGTCATGGAGCGCTTTGTCGACTCCCCGCTCGCGTCGCTGTCCGCGGCGGGCGAGCTGGACCGCGGCGAGCTGGAAGGGCTGGTCGACTGGGCCACCGGACGGCTCCGCCCGGACCTCACCGTGCTTCTCGACTCCGAGCACCCGGAGGATCCGCAGCCGTCGCTGAAGGACCAGCTGTGGGTGCAGAAGCTGCTCGCCGAGATGGCCGCGGCCGACCCGGACCGGTACGTGGTGGTCGACGCCGAGGGCTCCGACGGCGACGTCGCGGCCCGGGTCCGCAACGCCGTCCAGTCGGTCTTCGTCGGTTCGCTTGCCACGCTCGCCCCCACGGAACCGGCGGAGGAGGAACCCGAGCTGCCCGAGGACCCCGAGGACGCCGCCGCGGCGGACGTCGTCGAGGCAGCAGAAGCGGAAGCGGCGCACAACGGGGCGGACGCGCTGCCCGTGGTGTCCAAAGTGGAGGATCGGTGACGACTCCGATCGGCGTCTGGACGGAACTCGTCGGCCAGGAGCCTGCCATGGAAACGCTGTCTTCGGCGGCGTCGGCGGCGGCCAAAATCGTTGCCGGAGAAGCGGTCGCGCCAGCGGCGATGACGCACGCCTGGCTCCTTACCGGACCGCCGGGCTCCGGCCGTTCAGTCGCCGCGCGCACGTTCGCCGCGGCACTGCAGTGCAGCACCGGAACCGGCTGCGGCGCGTGCCCCGGCTGTCGCACGACGATGGCCGGAACCCACGCCGACGTGCGGCTGGTCGTCCCGGAAGGACTGTCCATTTCGGTCGCCGAGATGCGCGCGCTCGTGCAAGCGGCGGCGCGCCGTCCGACGACTGGCGAATGGCAGGTCGTGATCATCGAGGACGCCGACCGGCTCACCGAGGGCGCGTCGAACGCACTGCTCAAGGCGGTGGAAGAACCGCCGGCGCGCACCGTGTTCCTGCTGTGCGCACCGTCGGACCACCCGGAGGACGTCTCGGTCACCATCCGCTCGCGGTGCCGGCTGGTCCCGCTGCGCACCCCGCCCGTCGAGGCGATCGCGCAGGTGCTGATCTCCCGAGACGGCGTCGATCCCGAGCGCGCCAACTGGGCCGCGGCGGTGTGCAACGGTCACGTCGGCCGGGCGCGCCGGCTCGCCACCGACGAGGCCGCTCGGCAGCGTCGTGCGACCGTGCTGCGGATCCCGCTCGGGCTGCGCCGTCCGGACGACGTTTTCACCAGTGCTGACCAGCTGATCAGCGCGGCGGAGGCGGACGCGGGCGAGGCGAGCAAGGGCCGCGACGAGCAGGAGCGCTCCGAGCTGCGCACCGCGATGGGCGGCGACGGCACCGGCAAGGGCGTCGCCGGAGCGAAACGTGCCGCCGAAGCCGCGGTGAAGCAGCTGGAGAAGCGCCAGAAGTCCCGTGCGACGCGAACCCAGCGCGACACGCTCGACATTGCTTTGGTGGATCTGGCCGGGTTCTACCGCGACGTGCTCGTGACGACTTCGCGCTCCGGTGCGACGCTGACGCATCCCGACCACGCCGAGCAGATCAGCTCGGCCGCGGCGGCTTGGTCGCTGGAATCGACGATGCGCCGGTTGGAAGCGGTGCTGGAGTGCCGCGAGGCGATCGGGCTGAACGTGAAGCCGCGGATCGCGGTGGAAGCCATGGTCACCACGCTTCGCCAAGGCTGACTCAGACACCAACGGAAACGGCCCCCTCGCCAGCAGCGAGGGGGCCGTTTCCGTGACTAGCGAGAGTCAGTCGCGCGGATGCGGCGACGGCTTGAACGGGGTGTCAGCACCGCCGGACGGCCGCTTCAGCACCAGCGCGGGACGTCGCCGGTTCGGGAACGCCGCGACCATGACGACGCCCATCAGCAGCATCGCCGTGCCCGTCCAGAACAGCGGCACCGTGTCGTACGCGCCGTTCGTGTAGGCCAGGTGCTTCACCGGACCAGCCGGTGCGGCACCGCCCTGCGGAGGAGCGGGCGGAGTCGTCGTCGAACCGCACACGACACCGCCGGTCGGGGCGTACGCGCGGGCGATCTGCTCGCCCAGCGACAGCTGCGCCAGCGACGACGGCAGGTTGTCTCCTGCCTGCTTCGGCAGCAGTTCCTTGAGCTTCTGCGTCGGCAGGACCTGAACGTCGAGCAGCCGTGCCGCCGCGCCGATCTGGTAGCCCTTGAACGGCTTGGTCGCTTCGGACTGCTTCTGGTCGAGGTTCGCGATGCTCAGCCGCAGCACGCCGAGGTCGAGCACCTTCCCGGTGGTGTCGCCGAGTTGCTGCAGGCCCTTCGTCGCGGTGGCGACCAGACCGCCGACCACCGGCACGTTGTCCAGCGCGCCGAACTGGTCGCTCAGCTGCGAGAGCGGCAGGCCGATCGGGATGTCCTTGGTCGGGTGCGCCGCGTCGAGCGTGTACAGCGTCTTGCCGCCGGCTCCGATGGTGATCACCGGTGCCTGGTAGTCCACTGTGGACGTCTTCGCGTCACCGGTGGAGGTGACGGTGAGCGTCGGCTGGCTGGCCACCTTGAGGTTCAGCTCGAGCGGCGTTCCCTTGAGGATGTTGATGTCCGCCGCCTGCAGCGTGGACCTTGACTGCACGGCCTTGTTCTTCGAGCCCGGGATGTCGACGAGCTTGACCTGCGACCGCGACGACAGCGTGTTCGGCAGGCTCAGCAGCGAACCGGTGCCCACGGCGGGCGTCTGTCCGCCGCCGGGCAGCAGGCCGCCGAGGCTCTGCAGCCCGCTCTTCGGGTCGAAACCCTGCGCGAGCTGAGTGCCCTGCGGCAGGTTCAGCCCGCCGCCGCCGAGCAACGGGACCTGCGGGAGCGTCGGAATGACGTTCAGCAGAGACAGGCTCGCGACGGACGTGCTGGCGTCGGCGATCGTGTCCACGCACGGGCCGAGCGATTCGCTCCAGCGGGCGTGCGCGGTGCCGTTGAGCAGCCCGATGTTCAGCAGCGGGTTCGACGGCGCGTTCAGGCCCCCGCTGATCTCCTTCGGGTTGTCCGGCAGCGCCGTCTGCACGAGGCTGCCCGGCGTCTGCGGAGCCTGGCCCCCGACGGCCAGCCCGAACGGCGACGATTGCGCGATCGACTTCTCGTAGGCCAGGTACGCCTCCGAGTTCGCCGACGCGCTGGACAGGCCCATGCCCGCCTCGAGCGCGGACTGCTTCGGCAGCGTCTGTCCGAAGCCGGGAAGGATCGTGCTCGTGGTGACCGAGTTCGGCAGCAGCCGCAGGACGCCGAGCGCCGTGCCCGCGTCGCCGACCGCGTGCCCGAGCGGCTGCGGCCCGACGGGCGCGGACGCGGGCGGCTGCGAGGGATTGTTCGGCTGCGGGATCGGCGTCGTCGGAATCTCCTGCGCACCAGCCGGCGCGGCCAGGAGCAGCAGCAACGCGGCAGTGGCGGGCAGCGCCAGCGCACGGGGCAGTCTTCGCTGCATGTGCCGGGTCCTCCAGATGATCGCCGGGTCGGGGAGTGAGACCGAAGTCATAGGAGCCTAACGACGCGGCCCCCGCAAGGTGACGCACCATGCCTCCGCTACACTGATGACCGTCGCACAGCGGCATGCCGCCTTAGCTCAGTCGGCCAGAGCGATTCACTCGTAATGAATAGGTCGGGGGTTCGATTCCCCCAGGCGGCTCCGCAGGTCAGGCCCCATCCGAAGCAGTTCGGATGGGGCCTGACTCGTTTCGCGGGCAGCTGCTCGGCTTCCCCGAATTCACCCGTTAGGGGAGCTAGCTCCGTTCCGCGAGCAACTCCAGCCCGCCAGACCCGAGCCGCAGCACTGACGGCACCAGTTCCGTCGTCTCGTACGGCGAACCGAGCGCCTGCTCCCGGACCGTGTCCGCCAGTCCGGAGCCCTCCCTGGCCACGTACATCTCGTCCGGGCAGGGCAGGCCGACGATCAGGTCTCCGGTCCCGAGATGCGGCGACAGCTGGGCGTGCAGATCGGGCAGCGCAAGCGCGGACGCCGCCAGTTGGTTCTCCCTGGCCAGTGAGACCAGCACGTCCTCGCCCGAACTGCTGACCTCGAACTTCAGCCCGCGGACCAGACAGCCGAACCCGACGTCGAACAGTTTCTCGAGCGGCGCGCCCATCTGCTCCTGCTCATGCCGGGTGATGTGCTCCATCCCGATCTTGCCCGCGGGAGTCCGCGACACCACCGCGAGCGCGACCGACAACTTGCCGGGCACGAGAGGGCGGTGCGGCAGTGCTTCGAGCAGTCCGCCGCGCGGTGAGGACGCGCTCCAGAGGATCGGCAGTATCTCCTCGGCGCTTTTCCGCTGCTCGGTTTCGGCCATCACCGCGCGGGCTTCGGCGAACGCGCGGTCCCATTCACCGTGAGCGGGCCGGGTGAAGCTGTAGGTGCACTCGGCCTTCCGGAAGTTCTTGGCCATGAATTTCTGGTCGGCCGCGGAGGGCTGCCATTCGCTGTACACCGCCAAAACGGCGGACCCACGCACTTTGTGCTGCTGGCGGACGCTCGTCCACGCCTGCTCGACGGCGTCCTCGGCCTGAGTGGGCGCGCTGGCCAGCACTGGTTCGGGGAGGCCTTTGATTCGGAAGACTACGAGGTTCTGGGAAACGTCATCGTTCATCGGATTCCCCTGGGGGAAAAGGATCTTCGCATGCTTCCTAGCTACCACAACCGGCGCGCAGTCCGGCGAGGCTGAACGAGAGCGTGCGCCGCCACGCGTCCGGTGTTGCCTCAACGGTCTCGCGCACGATCAGCGCGTTCGTGAAGATCAGCAGCATCAGATCTTCGGGCGTGACATCCGCGCGCAGGGTTCCGGCCCGCTGCGCGCGTTCGAGCAGTCGTACCGACTTCGCGAGTTCGGCCGTGCACCGCGCGGTCAGCTCCGGCGCGTCCTGGAGCTGCCGGCTGACCGCGTCCCGGAACGCGGGGTCATCGGCTTGCTGTTCGCACAGCACGGTCACGTAGGTGACGAACGATTCCCACGGGTCGTCGACCGCCTCCGCGCGACGCATCGCCTCGGCCATCCGCTCGGCGACTAGTTCGGGCATCACCGCGTCGATCAGCCCTTCGCGCCCGCCGAAGCGGTTGTAAAGCGTTCCGGCACTGACGCCCGCCCGCTGCGCGATCTCCTCCAGCGGCACCGCCAAACCCTTCTCCCGGAAGGCTTCCGCCGCCGCGGCGAGGAGTCGCTCCTGGTTTCGCCGCGCGTCTCGCCGCAGCGTTGGCTTCCCCTCCGTTTTCACCAGGTCATCGTAGGTCCGGGCGAGAAAGTTGACAACGGTCTCAACTTGGCGCCAAAGTTGAGACCATCGTCAACTTATGGAGGTTCCGTGTCGAAAACCCTGGTCCTGCTCGGTGCTGGCACCGGCCTTGGCCCCGCGATCGCCCGGCGCTTCGGCCGCGAGGGGTTCCGGATCGCCCTCGTCGCGCGCAACCGTGAACGGCTCGCAGCCTTGGCTGATCAACTGGGCGCGGAGGGCATCGAAGCCGCGGCGTTTCCCGCGGATCTCGCGCGTCCGGCGGAGATTCCCGCGCTGGTCGACGAAATCCGCAACCGCTTCGAGCGGATCGACGTGGTGTCGTACTCGCCGTTGGACCTGAACGGTTTCACTCCCGCCGCCGACTTGACCACCGCGACGGCACAGCGGCTCCTCGACCTGTACTTCCTCACCCCGATCGCTTTGGTGCAGGCCGTTTTAGGGGAACTGCGCGACCGCGGCGAGGGCAGCATTCTGATCAGCCAGAGCGTCTCGGCCACCCAGCCCGCTCCCGTTCTCAGCGGCATCGGCCCGGCGATGGCCGCGACCCGCAACTACCTCCAGAGCCTGGCGGCGGAAATCTCGCCCGACGGCGTGCACGCGGCGACGCTTCAGATCGGAGCCATGATCCAGGGAAGCGCCGTCCACGCCGCTCTGCTGTCCGGAGCCATCGAGCCTAATTCCGAGTTTCCGGAGATCGACCCGGCCGACATCGCCGAGACGCTGTGGGAGATGCACGTCAAGCGCGACACCTCCGATCTTCAGCTCCCCTGAGGGAATTACTCGGCAGGCTGTCCTTCCGGAGCCTCCGATTTCGGGATCGGCTTGCCCGTGCCGGTGGTCAGCAGCGCGTGCAGGCTGGTGTTGACGCAGCTCGTCCAGCCTCGGGAGCAATCGCGGTAGCAAGCGCTTTCCGGGGTCAGGCCGTGGTGGGTGAAACGCAGCGTCGTACCGGCTGGGCCCGGCGTGAGGTCGAAGGTCATCCGGGTGTCGGTCCATTCGTCGTGCTGGTCGATGAAGGCGATGTACGCGTCTTCGACGTGCCAGGCGATCCGGCGGCCGGGCACGAGTTCGGTGACCCGGATCCGGCTCGTCGGGATGCTCTTGTCGATGAACGAGAACGCGTCGCCGACCTCGGTCGCGGTGCCGGTGATCGACTCGCTGAACCAGGCCCGGACGTCGGTGACCGCGGCGAAGACCTCTTCGGGGGTGCGGTCGACGGTCAGCTCTGTGGTGAAGGAGTTCATCGGTCTTCCTTTCGGCAAGTAGTGCAACTGAACTCGGCAAGTAGTGCAACTGAACGGTTGCGACACTATGGCAACCAGATGGTTGCGTCAAGGGAGTGTGGTTGCCTAGGCTCGGCCCGGAAGGAGCACGGCATGGGGTTTCCCGACCGCATCGAGCGGACGGTCGAGCTGGCGCAGCCGCCTGCGGCGGTGTGGACCGCGCTGACCACGGCCGACGGCCTGCGCGCCTGGTTCGGCGACGAGGCCGAGATCGACCTGCGTCCGGGCGGTCTCGGGCGGGTCGCGTGGATCGGCGAACGCACCGCTGAGATCCGGGTCGAACGCGTCGAGGAGGCCGCGGTGTTCGGCTTCACCTGGCAGGTCGACGGGATGCCGGAGGGCGACCCGCGGCGTACGTACGTCGAGTTCACGTTGCAGGCGCGCGACGGCGGAACCCGGCTCACCGTGGTCGAATCCGGATTCGCGCAGCTGCCGGACAGCCAGTACCCGGCCACCTACCGCTCGCACCTCGAAGGCTGGGCACGGGAACTCGAAGAGCTGGCGGCCAGTCTCGATGCCGGCTGATTCCGAAGCGGTCGCCGAGCAGGTTTTCGCCGCGCTCGCCGATCCGACCCGGCGCGCGATCCTCGCCGAGCTGGCCGCGCGCGGTCCGGCGACGGCGACGGATCTCGCGGCCCGGCTTCCGATCACGCGGCAGGCGATCGCCAAGCACCTCGGCCTGCTGTCCGACGCCGGGCTGGTCGCCGCGGAACCCGGTGAGCGGCGCCGCGTGCGGTACCGGCTCGATTCCGCGCCGATGCGGGTCGCGCAGCAGTTCCTCACCGCGCTCGCCCGGGACTGGGACGGTCCGCTCGCGGCGCTCCAGGCTCATCTCGACCGCGGAGAATGACTCGCGATTTCACTCATGTGAGGGACCGAGTCGGCCGACTGGCCAGCGGCAAAGGGCCGGAAGAACGAGGGCGCGCCGCGCCGGTCCCGGTTGACTGGAAGCCATGAACAACGTGCGGAACAAGGCGGTACTGGCCGCGACCGGGATCGCGGCGCTGGCCACGGTCGCGTCGTGCGGCGTCGGCGCCTCGATCGAGGAGAAGTCGAACGGCCATGTGAAGACGGTCTCCTACGACACCGGAAAACAGGGCAAGGCCAACCCGGACGCCCGGCTTCCGTCGTGGGTGCCCGACGACGCGAAGTCGGTCACCGAGCTGATCCGCACCACCGGTTCGGAGCGGATCCTGCGCTACCAGCCGGGACCGTCGGGGCTTCCTTCCCTTTGCCAGCCAGGAAAAGCTGAGGCGAAAGCCCCGACGCTGAACGCGGACTGGTGGCCCGCGGGCGAGCACAAGCGGATGGACAAGGACTGCGGCGGCTGGCATGTCGCGGTCGAGAACGACGGGGTTTACGCGTATCAGGCCGAAACGGTGGCCGGCGCGGACAAATGACAATGGCCGCCCCGGAAACCGGGGCGGCCATTGTCTGTCCTATGTGGTCAGTTGGCGGGCGGGGTCAGCTTCAGCACCGTCGCGGTGGCCTGTCCGCGCGGGGTGCGGTAGCTGATTTCCTCGCCTGCCTTCGCCTTCGACAGCGCGATGCCGAGCGGGCTGTCCGAAGTGATCGCGTCGGCGTCCTCGCCGGGAAGGGTCACCACGGTGAACTCTTCCTCGTCACCGTCGGAAAAACGCAGCGAAACACGCGTGCCGTCGGGAAGCAGCGAGCTGTCGTACGCGCCGTGCTCCAGCTTCGCGGTGACGTCGGCGATCTGCCGGTCCAGTCGCGCCGCTGCCTCGGCGCGGTCGATCACGTCCGCCTGGTCGGCGGCGTCCCCCGTGCGTTCCTGCTCGCCCGGCTGCGGCGCAAGCGCCTCCCGTTGCGCGCGCAGGTCCGCGATTTCCTTTTCCAGCTGACGGCGCGCCGCCTCGCTGAGCCCCTTGTCCCCTGAGATCACCATGCCGGGCATTGTCCGCTGCGCGGACCGGGGTGGCCAATCCGGTTTTTCACCCGCCGGAAGACGTTGGGACGACTGGCCTAGGATTCAGGGCCGCCGTCCTGACAAACGTAACGAGGATCACCGTGAGCGCCGTGCCCGGCCGCAGCACCCAGCTGTCGCCCAACCAAGTGCAGAAGCAGGAACAGATCGTGGAGGCGGCTCGCAAGGTCCTCGCCCGCGAGGGGCTCGCCGGCTGCACGGTACGCGCGATCGCGGAGGCCGGACCGCTCACCAAGAGCGCGATCCACTATTACTTCGCCGACATCGACGTGCTCATCGACCGGGCGATGGCCGCGCACATCAACGCTTTCGCGGCAAATCTGCGCAAGGTCGCGGACAAGCACTCCGACCCGCGCCGGCGGCTTTTCGCGGTGACCGAGGCCTACCTCGCCGAGTTCGCCGACCACCCGCGCGGCGCGTTCCTCTGGTTCGAGTACTGGGTCGCCGCGGGCCGGGCGCAGCATCCGCAGGCGATCGACGCCATGCTCACCTCGATCACCGAGCTGCTCGTCGAACTCCTCGCCCCGCTCGACGTCGACGACCCCCGTGCCCGCGCCCGCTCGCTGCTGAGCTACCTGCTCGGCGCGGTGGTGCAGCAACGCGTCCGGCCGCGGTCGTCCGCGAGCCTGCGCGGCGACATCGAGGCGCTCTGCTTCGCCGGATACCGCTGACGCCGCTTAGGCTCCGGGCATGCCTTTGTTCTCCTTGGACGGCGTCAGCCCGCAGGTCCACCCGGACGCCTGGATCGCCCCCACCGCCACCCTGATCGGCAACGTGACCGTCGAGAAGGACGCTTCCGTTTGGTACGGCGCGGTGATCCGCGCGGACTTCGGCCCGATCATCATCCGCGAGGGCGCGAACATCCAGGACAACTCGGTGATCCACTCCGGACCCGAGACGACCGAGGTCGGTCGCAACGTGACCGTCGGGCACCAATGCCTCGTGCACGACTGCACGGTCGGCGAGCAGGCGTTGATCGGCAACGGTTCCACGGTGCTCGACCGCGCCGTGATCGGAGCGCGCGCGTTCGTCGCCGCGGGGTCGACGGTCACGCCGGGCACCGAGGTCCCGGCGGAGATGATCGCGATGGGCAGCCCGGCCAAGAAGTTCGTGGAACTGACCGATTCCGCGCGGGTGTGGGTCGACCACAACGCGGCGGTCTACCAGGAACTCGCGCGACGCCACCGCGGCGGCCTCGAGCAGGTCTGAGCCGGGTTCCCACGGACCGGAGGGGGCTGGCGGAGTGCACTAAACTGCTTCCGCAGCAGCGACTGGCGCCATTCAAGAGGTGGAGCACCACCGGGGAGCGACGACGAGGCCGGCACCGCGCGCCTGGGTGAGGGCCACTGCAGAGCCGGAGTACGCCATGACACACCAGCCCGCCTTGTCCGCACTGTCCGCGGCGGATCCGCAGATCGCCGGTCTCGTCGAGGACGAGGCGAAACGCCAGCACGACAAGATCCGCCTGATCGCGTCCGAGAACTACGTTTCGCAGGCGGTGCTCGAGGCCACCGGCAGCGTGCTCACCAACAAGTACTCCGAGGGCTACGCCGGCAAGCGCTACTACGAAGGCCAGCAGTTCATCGACCAGATCGAACAGGTGGCGATCGAGCGAGCGAAGGCGGTGTTCGGCGCCGACCACGCGAACGTCCAGCCGTACTCCGGCTCCCCGGCCAACCTCGCGGTGTACCTGGCGTTCGCCAAGCCGGGCGACACTGTGCTCGGCATGGCGCTGCCCGACGGCGGCCACCTCACACACGGTTGGAGCGTGTCCGCCACCGGCAAGTGGTTCACGCCGGTCCGCTACGGCGTCCGGAAGGAAACCGGCCGCGTCGACCTCGACCAGGTCCGCGACCTCGCCCGCCAGCACCGGCCGAAGCTGATCTTCGCGGGCGGCACGGCCATCCCGCGCACCATCGACTTCCCGGCGTTCGCGGAGATCGCCCGCGAGGTCGACGCCGTGCTGGTGGCCGACATCGCGCACATCGCCGGCCTGATCGCGGGCGGCGCGCACCCGTCGCCGGTCGGCCACGCGCAGGTCATCACCACGACCACGCACAAGACGCTGCGCGGTCCGCGCGGCGCGATGATCCTTTCCGACGCCGAGCACGCCAAGGCCGTCGACAAGGCGGTGTTCCCCGGTCTGCAGGGCGGTCCGCACAACCACACGACGGCCGCCATCGCGGTCGCGCTGGGGGAGGCGCAGCAGCCGTCGTTCTCCGACTACGCGCACACGATCGTCGCGAACGCCAAGGCGCTGGCCGAAGCGCTGGTCGAGCGGGGTTACGACCTGGTTTCCGGCGGCACGGACAACCACCTGCTCTTGATCGACCTGACCAACAAGGCGGTGCCCGGCAAGCCCGCCGCGCAGGCGCTGGACCGCGCGGGCATCGAGCTGAACTACAACACCGTGCCGTTCGACCCGCGCAAGCCGTTCGACCCGTCCGGCATCCGGCTGGGCACGTCGGCGATCACCACGCGCGGGCTCAAGCCCGAGCACCAGGTGCAGGTCGCGGACTGGATCGACCGGACCGTGACCGCCGCCGCGGCGCAGCAGGACGGCGCGCTGGACGCGATCGCCGCCGAGATCCGCGAGTTCCTGCAGCCGTTCCCGATTCCGGGCTACAGCGAGTGAGGTCGTGAGTGGCGAAGCCGGTTAGAACCGGCTTCGCCACTCACGAGCTTTTGAGCTGGGTGTTGAGCCGCGCCGCCTGCCGGGTCAGGTGGTCGCGCTCGGCGAGGTTCGGTGCCTTCTCCGCCGCCTCGCGGTACAGCTGGGCGGCAGTGGCGAGGTCGCCGTCGCGTTCGTGCAGGTAGGCCGCCACTGCGGCATGCCGGGGCAGTTTGTCGTCCAGTTCCGACAGCGCCTTCAGCCCGGCGCGAGGTCCGTCCGCCTCGCCGACCGCGACCGCCCGGTTGAGCCGGACGATCGGGCTGTCGGTCAGCGCGAGCAGCTCGTCGTACCACTCGACGATCTGCACCCAGTCGGTTTCCTCCGCCGCGAGAGCGTCGGCGTGCAGCGCGGCGATCGCGGCTTGGGCTTGGTACTCGCCCAGCTGGTCGCGGGCCAATGCCGCCTGCAGGATGTCGACGCCCTCGGCGATCAGCCGGGTGTCCCAAACGCCGCGGTCCTGTTCGGCGAGCGGCACGAGGCTGCCGTCCGGCTTCGTCCGCGCGGCCCGGCGCGCGTGGTGCAGCAGCATCAACGCGAGCAGACCGGACACTTCCGGATGGTCGAACCCCGCCGCGAGCTGCCGGGTCAGCCTGATGGCCTCGGCGGCGAGGTCGAGTTCGCCGGAATAACCCTCGTTGAACACCAGGTACAGCACGCGCAGCACGGTCGCGACGTCTCCGGGCGCGTCGAACCGCACGCTGGACACCGTCTTCTTCGCGCGGCTGATCCGTTGCGCCATAGTCGCTTCCGGCACCAGATACGCCTGCGCGATTTGCTTCGTCGTCAACCCGCCGACCGCGCGCAAGGTGAGCGCGACGGCCGACGACGGCGTCAAAGACGGGTGTGCGCACAGGAAGTAGAGCTGAAGCGAATCGTCCACTGCGGACGCCGGACCGGGCTGCGGCTCGGCGTCGATCGCCACTTCCCGGCCCCGGCGCGAGGATTCCGACCGCGTGGCGTCGAGGAAGCGACGCCACGCAGCCGCGATGAGCCACGCCTTCGGGTCGCGCGGCGGATCCTCCCGCCACGCGTCCAGCGCGCGGATCAGCGCCTCCTGCACGGCATCCTCGGCCGACGCGAAATCCGCTCCGCGCCGGACGAGGATGCCGATCACCGCGGGCACGAGCTCCCGCAGCAACTCCTCGTTCATTCGGTGACCGAGGGCGTCACGCCGTAGCAGGGGCGCAGCTCGAGCCATTCGTGGATCGGCTTGCCGCCCGCGCCGGGTGCCGCGGAAAGCTCTCCGGCCAGTTCGAGCGCGCGCTCGTAGCTGTCGACGTCGATGAGCATCCAGCCCGCGATGACGTCCTTGGTCTCGGCGAACGGACCGTCGGTGACCGGCGGGCGGCCCTCGCCGTCGTAGCGGACGAAGGTGCCTTCCGGCGACAGCGCCTGCTCGCTGACGAACTCGCCGGTCTCCACGAGCCGGTCCGCGAAGTCGCGCATGTACTGGATGTGGGCGGTGACCTCCTCGGGCGTCCACTGGTCCATGGGGACGTTGTTCACCGAAGCCGGCGCGCCGCGGTAGTGCTTGAGCAGCAGGTACTTGGCCATCGTGGTTCTCCTCCGTGCTGGTGGCGGCTCGTTGCCGTCACGTTCGCGCCAGGGACGGAGCCGGTCGCGCGTTCTCGACATCGCCCGGCAGGAGACTAGCGTCACACGATATTTGGTTGATGAATGCAAGTTTTTCGGGAACAGTTGTGACGAGCAAGTAGTTGAGGGATACAAGCAAGTACTCGGGCACTGAGGGAGACCACCATGAGCGACACCGCCACTGCGGAAGGGGGCGCCACCACGAACGGACGGCTTTCACACCGACAGATCCTCACGGTTCTGTCCGGACTGATGCTCGGCATGTTCCTGGCGGCCCTCGACCAGACCATCGTGTCGTCCGCGATGAAGACCATCGCCGACGAACTGCACGGACAGAGCCTGCAGGCCTGGGCCACCACCGCCTACCTGATCACCGCGACGCTTTCCACGCCGCTGTACGGCAAGCTGTCCGACCTCTTCGGCCGCAAGCCGATGTACCTGACCGCGATCTCGCTGTTCCTCGCCGGTTCGCTGGCGAGCGCGATGGCCGGGTCGATGTACGAACTGGCCGCGTTCCGCGCGTTCCAGGGCCTCGGCGCAGGCGGTCTGATGTCGCTCGCGCTGGCGATCATCACCGACATCACCTCGCCGCGGGAACGCAGCCGCTACCAGGGCTACTTCATGGCCGTGTTCGGCGTTTCGAGCGTCGCCGGCCCGGTCGTCGGCGGGTTCTTCGCCGGACTCGACTCGTTCGCCGGCCTCACCGGCTGGCGCTGGGTGTTCATGGTGAACGTCCCGATCGCGCTCGCCGCGCTGGTCGTGGTGAGCAAGGTGCTGAACCTTCCGCACACCCGCGTGAACCAGAAGGTCGACTTCCTCGGCGCCGGCGCGCTGACGCTGGGCCTCGTGCCGCTGCTGCTCGTCGCCGAGCAGGGTCGCGAATGGGGCTGGGGTTCGCCCGCGTCACTGGCGATGTACCTGGTCGGCGCGCTCGGCGTGGTGCTGTTCATCCTGCAGGAACGCCGGATGGGCGACGCCGCCCTTTTGCCGCTGCGGCTGTTCCGCAACTCGGTGTTCCGGGTGTCGACGATGGTCACCGTGATCCAGGGCATCGGGATGTTCGGCGCGATGATGTCGCTGCCGCTGTACCTGCAGATCGTCAAGGGCGCGACGCCGACCCAGGCGGGCCTGCAGATGCTGCCGCTCACCCTCGGGATCATGGTCGCGAGCCTCGGCAGCGGGCGGATCATCGCCCGCACCGGCCGGTACAAGGGCTTCGCGGTCGCCGGACTCGGCCTGATGGCCGCGGCGGTGTACTCGTTCTCGATGATCGGCGTCGACACCGCGCTCGGCGTGGTCATGGCCATCGCGTTCGTGCTCGGACTGGGCCTCGGCTCGACCATGCAGACGCTGACCCTGGCCGCCACGAACGACGTCTCGCCCCGCGACATCGGCGTCGCGACCTCGTCGGTCACGTTCTTCCGGCAGATCGGTGGCACGGCGGGCACCGCGGTGTTCCTGTCGATCCTGTTCAGCACGGTCGGCGACCGGATCGCGGCGGCGGTCCGCTCGGCGATGGCCTCCCCGGCTTACACCGCGGCGCTGGCACAGCACCCGGAGTTCGCGCGGCAGATGGCGGGCGGCGGGCTCGACGTGAACGACACCTCGTTCCTGTCGACGCTCGACCCGGTGCTCGCCCGGCCGATCCTGGAAGGGTTCTCCAGCTCGATGAGCACGGTGTTCCTGATCGGCGGCGCGGTGCTGACCGTCGGGTTCGCGCTGGTCTGGCTGCTGCGGGAGAAGCCGCTTTCGGACAAGTCGGCCATGGAGCAGCGCGCCGAGCAGGAGGCGAGCGAACTGGCCCTCGCGGGCTGACCGGGAAGTAAAAAAGGGCCGTCCACCAGGCAGGTGGACGGCCCTTTTTCGCGTGACTCAGTGGTGCGCTCCGCCGTTGATCTCTTCCTTGGCGAGGCGATCGGTCTCGCGCTCGTACGAGCGGGTGATCTCGGCCTCCGCCTCGGCGCGGCCGACCCAGCTGGAGCCCTCGACGCTCTTGCCCGGCTCGAGGTCCTTGTAGACCTCGAAGAAGTGCTGGATCTCGAGCTTGTGGAACTCGTTCAGGTGGTGGATGTCGCGCAGGTGCTCAAGGCGCGGGTCGTTCGTCGGGACGGCGAGGACCTTGTCGTCCGGGCCCTTCTCGTCGGTCATCCGGAACATGCCGATCGCGCGGCAGCGGATCAGGCAGCCGGGGAACGTCGGCTCCTGGACCAGCACGAGCACGTCGAGCGGGTCGCCGTCCTGGCCGAGCGTGTCGTCGATGAAGCCGTAGTCGGCCGGGTACTGGGTCGCGGTGAACAGGGTCCGGTCGAGCTTGATCCGACCGGTCTTGTGATCGACCTCGTACTTGTTGCGCTCCCCCTTGGGGATTTCGATCGTGACGTCGAATTCCACGGCCGTCCTCGCTGCTTCTTGAATCTCGGTGTCCCACGCGCTCGTGGGCGGCAACCTAATGACCTCGTTGACGTCACTAGTGTGGACTACGCCCCGTCGGCGGGTCGCGCCGATGTCGGCCAGACGGCATGTGACCTTGGCCCCTCCGGGGGCGGGTGAGAAGGAGTGGTGGGTGCCGGAAAACGACCAGCCGAGGTGGCCCACGGGCGATGAGGACACCTCGTCCCAGGCGGACCGGGCGACCTCCCGCCTCCCCCTGCCCAAGCGCGACGCGGGAGCCACCGCGCAGCTCTCCGTGCCGAATGTCACACCGGGAGACGGGCCCGGATCGTGGTTCAAGCCGAACGTCCCGCCGGAGGAGGTCCCCGGGCTCAACGCGCCCTCGGACGCTCCCGCCGCGCCGCCGGAACCGCCCCGGTCGAACCTCGCGGACCGGATGAGCGGCACTTCGGTGCCCGGGCCTTCCAGCCGTGCCGAAGAGCCGAAACCGCAGGCACCGTGGGTGCCGGTGGAGGGGCCGACCCGGTTCGTGGCCGGGGTGCCACGGCCGGGCGACAACGCGGGCCGTCCGGACGCCGAGGCGACTGTCCAGTCTTCGACGGTCGATTCGTCGGAGGGTGCCGCGGAGAAGACTTTCCAGGTTTCGCAGCAGCAGCGGAGGCCGTCGGCGGAGGGGGCCGCGGAGCAGACGGTCCGCGCGCAGCCGAACGTTTCGCCTGGTCAGGCTGGGGATCAGGAGTCCTCGCCCGCGTGGCAGGCCGCGCGGAAGCCGGGGAACTCGCTGTTCGAGCCCTCCGGGTCCGGTTCCGGTTCCGGGGCTTCGGGCGGCGAGCAGGGGTGGAAACCGTTCCAGTCCGGTCAGACCGGTCAGTCCGCTGAGCCTGCGGGGCAGCAGTTCGCCGCGTTCCGGGACGAAAACCCTGGAACGGGCGAAAACAACCAGGGCTGGGCGGCGTTCCGCCCGATCGTCGCGCGGGACGAGCAAGGGGAGGAGCCGCCCAAGGAGGGGTGGACCGCCTTCCGCAGCGACTCCGGCGACTCGGGTGCCGCTGGACCGTCCGACCAGGGGCAGGGGCGAGGCAACGCGCAACCGGGTCGCGGTGGGGACGACCGGACTGGCTTCCGGGGCGAAACCGCTGGCTCCGGCTCGGCCCAGCCCGGACGCGCTGGCGACGGATCGGCGGAGAACTGGCCCGGCTTCCGCGGCGAAACCGGCCAGGTCGCTGGGTCCGCGGCCGCTCGGCTCAATCCGGGTCAGTCTGGCCGTGCCGGGAGCGAGTCTCAGGAAAACTGGGCTGCCGGCGCCAATCCAGGTCAGCCTGGCCGTGCCGGGAACGAGTCCCAGGAAAACTGGGCTGCCAGCGCCAATCAAGGCCAGGGCCGTCCCGGGAACGAGTCTCAGGCGAACCGGAACGAATCCGGCTCCGAGCAGTGGTCGCAGCAGATCGAGATCCCCGTCCGTCCCGGTCTGCCCGAACCGCAGCCCGGCACCGTCCCGCCCGCGGGTGCGGGCCACGTGCGGCCGATGCGGATCGACCCGACCGGTGGGCAGTTCCCGGCAGAGGCGACCGTCGGGATCCCGCGTCCGGCCGAGGGCTTCTCCGGCCAGGGGCCGTCCGAAGCGACCGTCGGCATCCCCGCACCCGCTGAAGGCTTCGCGGAACGCCCAGGCCCGGAGCAGATTCAGCCGCGCGCCGCCGCGGAGTCCCCGGAGCCTCCCGCTGGCGCCGGGCCGATCCCGCCTCAGGGCGACGCGCCTCGTCCGGAGGGGAAGAAGCCGCGCCGGAAGGTACTGATCCTGGCGCTCGTCGTGCTGCTTCTGCTTGCCGCCGCGGGTGGCGCGTCGGCAGTGCCCGCCGTGTCCAACCGGCTCGGGTTGCCGTGGGCGCCGAACGCGCCGAAGGGCAGCGAGCCCGACCCCTCTGACGCCAGCCTCGCGCTGCACGGTCCGGACACCTCCGCACAGGGCCCGTCCGCGAGCGGCGTCGCCTCGAAGCTGTCCGGTCCCGCCGGCGCGGCGGCGCTTTCCCAGCTCAGCGGCAGTGTGATCGACCCGGCCAACGGCACCGTGTTGTGGGACCACGCGTCGAACACGCCGCTGACCCCGGCGTCGACCACGAAGATCCTCACCGTCTCCGCGGCGCTGCTCGCGATGGAGCCGACGAAGCGGATCTCCACCAAGATCGTCCAGGGCGCGCAGCCGGGCACGGTCGTCATCGTCGGCGGCGGCGACCCGTCGCTGACCGCGCTGCCGGTCGGCACCGATTCGCCGCTCTACCCGGGCGCGGCGCACGTCGACGACCTCGTCAACCAGGTCAAGAAGGCCGGCGGCAACGTCACGAAGGTCCAGCTCGACGCGAGCGCCTTCAGCGGCCCGAACACCGCGCCGGGCTGGGAACCGGGCGACGCGCCGTCGCTGTACGGCGCTCCGATCGTCCCGGCCATGACCGACGGCGGACGCGGCAATCCGAAGGCCGACGAGACCATGCGCTCGGGCAACCCGGGGACCGCGCTCACCCAGCTCGTCGCGGAGAAGCTCGGTGCGAGCCCGGCCGGCCCCGCCAAGGCGCCGGAAGGAGCGAAGGTGCTCGGCGAAGTCCAGTCGGCTCCGCTGCCGGACCTCGCGTACGCGCTGCTGCAGATCTCCGACAACGTGCTCGCCGACTCCCTCGGCCGCCAGGTCGCGATGGCCACCGGCGGGGAAGCGTCGTTCGCCGGTGCCTCGGCCGCGGTGAAGAAGGTGTTGGCGGACCACGGTTTCGACGTCAACGGCCTTCAGCTGTTCGACACGAGTGGACTGTCCAATCAGAACAAGGTGCCGGCCAGGCTGCTGGCGCAGGTGCTCGCCGCGGCGGCCGGCCCGGACGGCAAGGACCCGAACACGCCGAAGCTGCGTCCGCTGCTGGCCGGGCTTCCGGTCGCGGGCAGCCCGGAAGGCACGCTGCACGGCCGGTACCACTCGGACCAAACCCAAGGGGGCAGGGGCTGGGTGCGGGCCAAGACCGGCACGCTCACCGGCGTCAACACCCTCGCCGGGTATGTGCTCGACAGCGACAATCGCGTGCTCGCGTTCGCGTTCATGTCCAACGGCTCGGACAAGAACTCGGGACAGGCGGCGCTCGACGTGCTGGCGACGGCGTTGCGGGGCTGCGGCTGCAAATAGCCCGGCACTGGGCCGACTCGCTGAACCCGCTCGGCTGAACTGCCCACGATTCCGGACCGGAAGGTAGCGTCGGAAGGGTGAGCCAGGAAACCGAGACCCGACGGCGGCCCATGGTCGACTGGGACCGGGCAGCCGCCACCGGCGCGCTGCTGGTGCGAGGCGGCCCGCAGGTCGCCCGAGGCGAGGCCGACCGCGCGGTGGTCGACCTGCGGGAGCTGACCGCCGAGGCGGAGGGGCACGTCCGCGAGCTGACCGGCCTCGGCCTCGACCTGCCGCTGCTGCCCGGCACCGTGGTGGACCGGCCCGGCTGGGTCCGGTCCGCGGCGTCCGGCCTCGGCGTGCTCACCGGTCGCGCGCTGCCCGCGGCGCAGGGCGGTCCGCTCGGCCCGATCCTGGCGTCCGGCGCGGGCGTGCAGACCGGGCTGTTGCTCGCGTTCCTGGCGTCCCGCGTGCTCGGCCAGTACGACCCGTTCGGCGGCGAGGAGAACAAGGGCGAACTGCTGCTCGTCGCGCCGAACGTGGTGGCCGCCGAACGCGCGCTGAAGGTCCCCGCGCGCGATTTCCGGCTGTGGGTCTGCCTGCACGAATGCACGCACCGGCTGCAGTTCACCGCGGTGCCGTGGCTGCGCGACTACTTCGCCGACGAGGTCGAACGACTTGTGTCCGGGCTCGCGGAGAGTTCCACCGACGGCCTGGCCGAGCTGGTCGGCAGGCTGCCCGACGCGCTGCGCAACCGGGGCAAGGGCGGCGGCATCGCGGAGTTGCTCCAGTCGCCGAAGGAACGTTCGGTTTTCGACCGGTTGCTGGCGATGTCCACCCTGCTGGAGGGCCACGCCGACTACGTGATGGACGCAGTCGGCCCGCAGGTCGTGCCCAGCGTCGAACAGATCCGCGAGCGCTTCACCGCGCGTCGCCAGGGCGGCGGGCTTTTCGACCGGCTGCTGCGTGCGGTCCTCGGCCTCGACGCGAAGATCCGCCAGTACGAGGAAGGCGCGAAGTTCACGCGGCACGTGGTCGACGCGGTCGGGATGGACGGGTTCAACAAGGTCTGGCGCTCGCCGAACACGTTGCCGACCCGTGCCGAGATCGCCGACCCCGCGGCCTGGGTGCGGCGACTGCACGGGTGAGCGCGCTCGCCGCGGTCCGGACAGCGGTCCGCGATTTCCTCGCGACGGTCGCTGTTCCGAGCGAAGTGTGCGTCGCGGTGTCGGGCGGCGCGGACTCCCTAGCGCTCGCTGAAGCGACGGCGTACGTCCTTCGGCACCGAGACGTCCGTACGCGGGCGCTCGTCGTCGACCATGGCCTTCAGGCCGATTCAGCCGCTGTTGCCGCCGAAGCGGCAACCGTCGTGAAGGGCGTCGGCATCGACGTCGTCGAGGTGCACGCTGTCCACGTCGTAGGCAAAGGCGGCCCCGAGGCGGCCGCGCGCGCTGCGAGGTACCACGCGCTGCGCGAAGCGTTGCCAAACGGCGAAGGGCTCGTACTGCTCGGCCACACCCAAGACGACCAAGCCGAGACGGTGCTGCTCGGTTTAGGCCGAGGTTCCGGACCGCGATCGCTGGTCGGCATGCGTCCGCACGATCCGCCGTGGGGCCGTCCGCTGCTCGGCATCACTCGCGCGCAAACCGTTGCGGCGTGCGCAGAACTCGGCCTAGAGCCGTGGCAAGACCCGCACAACGCCGATCCGCGCTTCACTCGCGTACGGCTGCGTACGGAAGCACTGCCGCTGCTGGAGGACGTGCTGTCGGGTGGAGTCGCTCCAGCTTTAGCCCGTACGGCCGCACAGCTGCGCGAAGACACCGAGGCGTTGGACACACTCGCCGCGCGCGTGCACGAGCGCGCGGCCCGCGAAGACGACCTCGATGTAGCCGTGCTCGCGGCCGAGCCCGCTGCGCTGCGCAGACGGGTTCTCCGCAGGTGGCTGCTGGACTCCGGGGTCCGCGAGCTGACCGACGCGCATCTGCGTTCGGTCGACGCGCTCGTGGGTCGTTGGCGGGGTCAGGGCGGGGTGTGGCTGCCAGGCAACTTGGAGGCTCGACGGCGGCGTGGCAGGCTTTCGCTTGCCGGACCCGAACCCACCACCCGAGGGGAATGACCCGTGTACGAGGGCGAGATCGCCTCCGTGCTCATCACCGAGCAGCAGATCAAAGACAAGATCGCGGAGCTGGCGGCGAAGATCGCCGCCGACCACCCGGAGAACGGCCAGGGCGACCTCCTCCTGGTCGGCGTCCTCAAGGGCGCCGTCATGTTCATGACCGACTTCGCGCGGGCGCTTCCGGTGCCGACGCAGCTGGAGTTCATGGCCGTGTCGTCCTACGGGTCTTCGACCTCGTCGTCGGGGGTGGTGCGGATCTTGAAGGACCTCGACCGCGACATCGCCGGGCGCGACGTGTTGATCGTCGAGGACATCGTCGACTCCGGGCTCACCCTGTCCTGGTTGCTGAAGAACCTGGCGAGCCGGAACCCGGCCTCGCTCGAGGTCGTCTCGCTGCTGCGCAAGCCGGAAGCCGTGAAGGTCGAGGTGCCGGTCAAATACATCGGCTTCGACATCCCCAACGAATTCGTCGTCGGCTACGGCCTCGACTACGCGGAGCGCTACCGCGACCTGCCCTACATCGGCACGCTCGATCCGCACGTCTACACGTCCGGATAGTCCGGTTCGCGATAATCCTTCCGGGTGCGGAACCCGGAAGCGCGAAATCGCGTCATAGGGCTCGACCAGGTGCGTTAACCTATGCGAAGACCTATTGCCATGCGGACGAGTGACACCAGCCGACGCGCTGGTCCTCGCGCGGGGGAACGGAGAGAGGGCAGATGGGCAACAACAGCTCGGCGGATGCCGCGGCGTTCAAGAACGCCGCTGTCAACGGCCAGGTCGGAATCGACCCGGATGCCGCGCAGACCGTGCTGAAGAAGATCCGGACCGGACGGGACGCGGTCGAAGCTCTCCTGAACAGCGCGGGCACGCTCGCGCAGCCGCCGAAGCTCGGCGCGAACCCGGTCGGCAAGGCGATGGCGACCAAGTTCGTGCAGCGCGCCGACGGCGGCGGCGACTCCTACTCGTCCGCGCTGCAGAACCTGCTCAGCCAGTACCAGGCCGCGGAGGAAGGCATCGTCGCGGCGATGGCCCGCTACCACGAGATCGACCAGTCCGCCGGCGACCCGTTCCGCAACAAGGCCTGACGTCCTAGGGGGATCACGCAGTCATGGCACCGAACACCACTACCTCGGCCCCGGACGGATCGGGCTACAACACCTCCGGCTACGGCACGTCGTCCTCGGTTCCCGCGCCCGGCTCCGCCGTCGTGATGGGCTCGAACTCGACCGCCAACGACATCGTCGCCTCCGCGCGCAGCAGCTCCGGCGGCTTCGAGATCGGCGGCGACCGCGCCATCGGCAACCCGCCGAACTGGCAGTCGCAGGAAAGCCACCAGCTCTACGTCGGCGCGACCACGGACAACGACCCGGGCACCGCCGAGTCCACCGGGCAGCACTGGACCAAGCACGGCACCGAGCTGAAGCAGGCGTCCGACGACCTGTACAACGCGATCACCGAACTGGGCAACGTCTGGGTCGGGCACGGTGCGGCGGGTGCGCAGGGCGCGCTCGTGGCGATCGCCAACTCCGGCACGCAGGCCTCCGACGCCGCGCACACGATGGCCGACCGGCTCGCCCGGCAAGCCGCCGCGGCCGCTGAGGTCAAGAAGATGCCCGCCCCGCGCGACTACGACCCGAAGCAGGCCATGACGGCCGCGCTCGCGGGCGGCCCGGCCGCGCTGGCCGCGGACCAGAAGGCGCAGGCGGACGCCGCGAACGACGTCAAGGCGCAGCAGGTCGCGTTCTTCAACGCCTACACCCAGGCGATGAGCGAGGTCGACGGTTCGACCCCGAGCTTCGGCCCGGATTCGCTCGGCATGAAGCCGACCGCGTCGCACTTCAACGGCAACTCGTTCAACAACGTCAACAACATCGGCCACACCGACGGTCCGGGCGCGCTCGGTTCGCCTGCCAGCTTCGGCACGGTCGGCGCGCACGGCGCGGTGGGCGGTGCGGGAGTCGCCGGGCACGGCGCTCCGGCGCACGTCTCGGCCAACTCGGGCACGTACGGCGCTTCCGGTTTCGAGGGCGGCGCGCTCGCCGGCGGCACCGGCGTGGGCACGGGCGTTGGCGCCGGTTCCGGCGTCGGCGCGGCCCCGGTCGCTCCGGCCGCACCCGCGAGCACGGGCGGCAGCGGCCTCGGTTCCGCGCTCGGCCTCGGCGCCATCGGCGCTGGCGCCGGACTCGCCGGCGGCAAGCTCGGCGAGGGCAACCGCAGCGGTTCGCGCAAGGAGGAGGAAGGCAAGACCTCCGCCGCGTCCGAGCACCAGAACGGGCAGAGCGCCGCGTCGGCGGCCCCGCAGCAGCAGGGCGTGGTCCCGGCCGGCGGCACCATCGGCCAGTCCCAGGGCGGCATGAGCCCGATGGGCGGCATGGGCGGTGCGGGCGCGCACGGTGCCGGCCAAGAGGACGAGGAGCACACGCACGCTTCGTTCCTCATCGAGCCGGACCCGGACGACGCGTTCGGGGCCAACGAGGCCACCCCGCCGCCGGTCATCGGCGCGTGGTCGGACGACGACAACTGACGCAGTGCTCGCGGGCGCGTGACCGGAAGCGGTCACGCGCCCGCGAGCGTTCGCAAACACTCGGGGTAGGGGGTTGGTCGATGCCGAACGCGGAGCTGCTCGCGCCGATCGAGGTGGACTTCCTGTGGGAGTCGGCCGGTCTGGGCGAGCTGCCGTATCCGCTGCGGATCCGTTCGCACGGCGCGACGATGGACGAGCGCTCGGCGCTGCGCACGCGCACGCTCGGCGCACTGGCCGATCGAGGGCTCGCGGACGACCGCGGCAGGCCCGCCCCGCACGTCGAGGACTACTTCGGCATCCTCGCCTCGCCGGACGTCAGCCTCGACACCGTCCAGCTGCTCGACCCGAACGGCGAACCGCTGCTCGCGGTCGCGGGCAGCGCCAACGGCGACGGCCTGTTCGCCGTGCAAGACCAGCGCGGGCTGCACCTGCACCCGTGCGCGCCGGACGGCCTGGCCACGGCGATCATCTCGCTCCTGCCGGGCGCTCCGCGCGGTACCGAGAAGTCGATCACCGTGCCGCTGGAACAGCTGGTCGGCGCGTCCGGGGTGGACTTCATGCAGCGGCGCGGCAACCAGGTCGACGCCTCAGGCCGCGCGAGCGTCGACGACGACCGCAAGGCTCTCGCCCGGCTGCACGCCCAGCAGCGCCTGCGCGGCGGCCAGATCGGCGCGAACGCCCGCAACCGGCTCGGCGGACGCAGCCGTTCGACCGTGCTGAGCTGGTTCGACACCGAAACCGGCCGGTACTTCACCCAAGCCAGCCAGGGACACGACGGACGCGACTGGATCACCATCGCTCCCGCCGACTCGGCGACGTTGCGGCACCGGCTCGGCGAAATGCTCGCCGGGGTGGCCGACCAGGCCAGCGCGGGCGCGTTCTGACCCTGCCCCGCCGTGGCAGCGGGGGCATCGGGGCCGGATGCCGAGTCCGATGGGACCGATGGTGCCTTGAGGGGCTTGAAGACTGCCGATCCGGCGCTACGCTGGGCCGGAAATCGTTGACCGGAGGGTGAGCAGCACCGGATGCACCAAGAGTTCTTCTCGCCGCTGGCATTCGACTTCCTGTGGGAGTCGGCGGAGCTGGGCGAGCTGCCCTACCCGCTGCGCGTGCGCTCGCACGGGGCGACCGAGGACGAGCGCGTGTCGCTGCGGCACCGGGTCGACACCGAGCTGAAAGCCCGCGGCATCCGCGACGCGCGCGGCCGGGTCGAGCCGGACGTCGAGGACTGGCTGACGCTGCTCGCGCGCGCCCCGCACTCCATCGACGCGCTGCACATCCCGCAGTTCGAGGCGCATCCGGTCGCGCTGCTCGCCGCGGGCGACGAGCGCACCGGCGTGGTCGCGATCCAGGACGCGGACGGCATCTGGCTGCGCGCGATCCAGCCGGACGCGCTGGTGTCCACGATCGTCGAACTGCTGCCCGGCGGCCCGCGCGGAAGTGAGGCGTCGGTCACCCTTCCGCTGGACGAGGCGTTGCACACCCAGCCGATCCGGGTGCCGGTCGCCGCGGGCGGCGGCCAGGCCGAGGAGAAGAGCGGACGGCGGGCGAAGCGCCAGTCGCTCAGCGAACGCGCCACCGTCGATCCGCGCGAGACCTACGGGCTCATCGCGGGCCAGCCCCGGCTGCGCGGAGGTCAGCTCGCAGCGAACAGCCGATCCCAGCTGGGACACCGGCAGCGGTCCCGGGTTCTCGGCTGGTTCGACACCGCCACCGGACGGTATTTGAGCTTGTCGAGGGCGGGTTCGGACGGCCGGGAATGGGTCACCGTGGCCCCGGCGGACCCGGCGACACTGCGGAGCAGGCTGGGTGAAATGGTGGCTTCAGTGGCGGTCGACACCCGATAGCCGGGTGACGTGTCGTCCCGGACCGGGAACCCTCGCGCGGGATTGGCCGTTGACCTGCGAGAGGCTCGCCAGGCTTCCCCGCCCGCCCGGACGGTACCCTGGTGGGACGGGTGCCCTGCGGCGCCCACGGGTTGTCAAGATCGCGATGGCGGGTATCACAAGAGCCGCCCAACCAGGGAGGGTCGAGGCCGCAAGGGCCGAGTCGTATGAACCGGAAGAGCGTGCTCAGGAACCCACTGCTGTGGATCGTCGCGGGGTTGCTGGCGGTGGTCGCCTACAACACGATCTTCGACAGCGATCGTGGCTACACCCAGGCTCCTATCTCCACGGCGATGCAGCAGGTCAAGGCTGGACACGTCAAGGAAGCGAGCCTCGAGGACAAGGAGCAGCAGCTCAAACTGCTGCTCACCCAGCCGATCGATATCGACGGGCAGCAGGCGGACAAGGTCGTCGCGCAGTTCCCCGGCGGCGCGACCGACGACATCTACAAAGAACTCCTCGGTGCGAACGTCGACAACCAGGCGAACCATCCGATCAAGTTCACCACCAAGGTCACCCAGCAGAGTCTGCTGACCCAGATCCTGATCTTCGCGATCCCGCTGGCGCTGGTGCTCGGCCTGCTGATGTGGATGATGAACAACGCACAGGGCGGCGGGAACCGCGTCCTGAACTTCGGCAAGTCGAAGGCGAAGCAGCTCAACAAGGACATGCCGAAGACGACCTTCGGCGACGTCGCGGGCGCTGACGAAGCGGTCGAAGAGCTGTACGAGATCAAGGACTTCCTGCAGAACCCGGCGCGCTACCAGGCGCTCGGCGCGAAGATCCCGAAGGGCGTTCTGCTCTACGGGCCGCCCGGCACCGGCAAGACGCTGCTCGCGCGTGCTGTCGCGGGCGAGGCGGGCGTGCCGTTCTACACGATCTCCGGTTCGGACTTCGTCGAGATGTTCGTCGGTGTCGGCGCGTCGCGAGTCCGCGACCTGTTCGAGCAGGCGAAGCAGAACGCGCCGTGCATCATCTTCGTGGACGAGATCGACGCGGTCGGCCGCCAGCGCGGCGCCGGCCTCGGCGGCGGCCACGACGAGCGCGAGCAGACGCTGAACCAGCTGCTGGTCGAGATGGACGGCTTCGACGCCCGCGGCGGCATCATCCTGATCGCGGCCACCAACCGGCCGGACATCCTCGACCCGGCGCTGCTGCGCCCCGGCCGGTTCGACCGGCAGATCCCGGTGTCCGCGCCGGACCTGCTCGGCCGCAAGGCGATCCTCGAGGTGCACGCCAAGGGCAAGCCGATCGCGCAGGGCACCGACCTGACCGGGCTGGCCAAGCGCACCGTCGGCATGTCCGGTGCGGACCTGGCCAACGTGCTGAACGAGGCCGCGCTGCTCACCGCCCGCGAGAACGGGCACGTGATCACCGACGTCGCGCTCGAGGAATCGGTCGACCGCGTGGTCGGCGGCCCTGCGCGCAAGAGCCGGATCATCTCCGAGAAGGAGAAGAAGATCACCGCCTACCACGAGGGCGGGCACGCGCTCGCCGCGTGGGCGATGCCGGACATCGAACCGGTGTACAAGCTGACGATCCTGCCGCGCGGTCGCACCGGCGGGCACGCCCTGCTGGTGCCCGAGGACGACAAGCAGCTGATGACCCGGTCGGAGATGATCGGTCGGCTGGTGTTCGCGATGGGCGGGCGCACGGCCGAGGAGCTCGTGTTCCACGAGCCCACCACCGGTGCGTCTTCGGACATCGAGCAGGCGACGAAGATCGCCCGCGCGATGGTCACCGAATACGGCATGAGCGCGCGCCTCGGCGCGGTCAAGTACGGCCAGGAGCAGGGCGACCCGTTCCTCGGCCGGTCCGCGGGCCGCCAGGCCGACTACTCGCTCGAGGTGGCGCACGAGATCGACGAGGAGGTGCGCAAGCTCATCGAGACCGCGCACACCGAGGCGTGGCACGTGCTGAACACCTACCGCGACGTGCTCGACAACCTGGTCATGGAGCTGCTGGAGAAGGAAACGCTGCAGCGCAAGGATCTCGAGCGGATCTTCGCGACCGTCGAGAAGCGCCCGCACATCACCGTCTTCAACGAGTTCGGCGAGCGCACGCCGTCGGACAAGCCGCCGATCAAGACCCCGGGCGAGCTGGCGATGGAGCGCGGCGAGCCGTGGCCCCCGCCCGCTCCGGAGAAGGAGAAGCCGGCTCTGCAGCCCGCGCCGACCCCGGTCGGCACGGCCCCGGGTGCGGGCGAGCTTCCCGGCGGCCCGCCGTACCAGGCTCCGGACCCGAACGCGAACCCGTACGCCCCGCCCGCCAACGGCGGCCGTCCGGTCGGCGGGCCGAACGGCACCGGCCGCTGGGGCCAGCCGTATGGTGGTCAGCAGCAGCAGCCGGGCGGTCCGGCAGGCGGCGGCTACCAGCCCGGTGGCCCGGGCGGTGCGCAGAGCGGACCGCCGAACTACGGGGCGCCTCCGGGCTGGACCCCGGCGACGTCCCCGGGCGGCCAGCAGCCGTGGCGCCCCGCCGAAGACCGTCCGCGTGAGCAGGGCTGGTTCGCCGACGGCGCGAACGGCCAGCAGCCGGACGAGGGGCAGCATCGGCGTGACGTCGACGGATCAGACAAGCAGTAAAGACGGCATCCGCCCGGTCTTCGATCAAGACCGGGCGGAGCGCGCCGTTCGCGAGCTGCTGCTCGCCTGCGGCGAAGACCCGGATCGGGACGGTCTCCAGGACACCCCGGCCCGGGTCGCTCGCGCTTATCAGGAGATGTTCGCCGGCCTCTACACCGATCCGGACGAGGTGCTGGCGCGGACGTTCGACGAATCGCACGAGGAGCTCGTGCTCGTCACGGACATCCCGATGTACTCCAACTGTGAACACCACCTCCTGCCGTTCCACGGCGTAGCCCACGTCGGCTACATCCCGAACGGCGAGGGCAAGGTCACCGGGCTGTCGAAGCTCGCCCGGCTGGTCGATCTCTACGCTCGCCGCCCGCAGGTGCAGGAGCGGCTCACCTCTCAGGTCGCTGACGCGCTGGACCGGAAGCTGGAGCCGCGCGGCGTGATCGTGGTCGTCGAGGCGGAGCATTTGTGCATGTCGGTGCGCGGGATTCGCAAGCCCGGTGCGCGGACCACCACGTCGGCGGTGCGCGGGATGCTGCGGTCGTCGGCGACGTCGCGGGCCGAGGCGATCGAGCTGATCCGGGGGCGCCGGTGATCCCCCGGCCGGGGCGGTGCGCCGTGATGGGCGTGCTGAACGTGACGCCGGATTCCTTTTCCGACGGCGGCCGGTACCTCGACCTCGACCAGGCGCTGGAGCACGCACGCGAGATGTGGGCGCGCGGCGCGGACCTGATCGACGTCGGCGGCGAGTCGACGCGGCCGGGTGCCTCGCGGGTCGATGCGGAGACCGAGGCCGCGCGCATCCTGCCGGTGATCCGGCAGCTGGCTTCCGAAGGCGTCGTGCTGTCGGTCGACACCACACGGGCTGCGGTCGCCGAAGCCGCGGTGGCCGCTGGTGCGAAGGTGATCAACGACGTGTCCGGCGGGCTCGCAGATCCGGCGATGGGGCGGGTCGCCGCGGAAACCAAGGTGCCGTGGGTGTTGATGCACTGGCGCGGGCACAGCAAGGACATGAACGCGTTGGCCACGTACGCCGACGTCGTCGCCGAAGTGCGCGGCGAGCTGCTGGAGCGGGTCGACGAGGCGATCGCGGCCGGGGTTTCCGAGAGCGAGATCGTGCTCGACCCCGGCCTGGGGTTCGCGAAGCACGCCGAGCACGACTGGGCATTGCTGCACGGGCTTGATGCGTTGCTGGGCTTGGGTTTCCCGGTTTTGGTGGGTGCTTCGCGCAAACGTTTCCTCGGCCGTCTGCTGTCCGGAAAGGACGGAGTGCCGAGGCCGCCGGACGGCCGCGAGGTCGCCACCGCGTCGATCTCGGCGCTGGCCGCCGCGGCCGGCGCTTGGGGCGTGCGGGTGCATGAGGTGGGGGCTTCACTGGACGCCGTGGCGGTGGCCGCGGCCTGGCAGCAAGGACGGGCCGATGGCTGACCGCATCACGCTCACCGGACTGCGCGTGTTCGGCCGACACGGCGTCTTCGACCACGAGAAGCGCGACGGGCAGGAATTCGGCATCGACATCGTCGCGTGGCTCGACCTCGGGCCCGCCGCGGCGTCGGACGACCTGACCAAGACGCTGCACTACGGCGAGCTGGCCGAGCTGGCGGCGGGGATCGTCGCCGGGGAGCCCTACGACCTGATCGAGAGCGTCGCCGGGAAGATCGCCGACGAGGTCATGCGCGACGACCGGCTGAGCGCTGTCGAGGTCACCGTGCACAAGCCGTCCGCGCCGATTCCGCTGACCTTCGACGACGTCGCGGTCACCGTCCGGCGGGAGCGGTGAGCCGCGCGGTCCTGTCGCTGGGCTCCAACCTCGGCGACCGGCTCGGCTACCTGCGCAGTGCCGTCGACGCGGTGCGTCCGGCGCTTGTCGCGGTGTCCGGGGTGTACGAGACGAAGGCGTGGGGCGTCGAGGACCAGCCGGATTTCCTGAACGCGTTGTGCGTCGTCGACGACCCGGCGCGCGACCACTGGGCGTGGCTGCGCGCCGGGCAGGCTGCCGAACAGGCGGCGGGCCGGGTGCGCGAACTGCGCTGGGGCCCGCGCACCCTCGATGTCGACATAGTGACAGTGCAGGGCGTGACGTCCGACGATCCGGAGCTGCTCCTGCCGCACCCCGGGACCCCGGACCGGGCGAGCGTGCTGATCCCGTGGCTCGAGATCGACCCGGACGCCGAGATCCCCGGGCACGGCCGGGCCGCCGACCTGCTCGCCCGGCTGCCGGAAGCCGACCGGGCGGGCGTCGTCCTGCGGCCCGACCTCGCCTTGTCGTGAGTGCTTAGGCCGGTTCTAACCGGCGTCGGCACTCACGAGGCCCGCAGCGCCGCCAGCAGGAACTGCACCTCGTCCTGGCGGCTGGGGATGGCGGGCCAGCCGTTGATGGTGGCGAGCAGCTGCCAGTACCGCTCGGCGCGCGGATCCGCCCCGACAGCGATTCCGTCGGCCATCTTGTAACGGACCGCCGGGCCGGCCGGGTCCTGGTCCGGCCGGGCCGAGGCGGTCGCGATCGCGTCCGCCAGAGCCCGTCCGGCCGGGGAGTCCGGCGCGTGGCCCGCGTCGAGCGCGGATCGGGCGTCGGTCATCCAGGCCGCCCAGTTTTCCTGCTGGGCCTTCGACGGCTGCTCGTACTCGCCCGCTTCCCGGGCGGTCGAATGCCGCTCGCTCATCGTGCGGATGGACTGCCGGAATCCGGGGTCCTGCACGAGTTCGGCGAATTCGATCCAGGCCTCCAGCTGTTCCGGAGCCGGATCATCCGGAAGATCCGGTTTCGCCGACTGCATTCGCGCGTAGAACTCGGGATCGACATCGAGCCCGTCCATCATTTCGGACCAGAACTCGTCCACCAAACGGCGGCGTTCCTCGTCCGGCATTTGGGCGATTCGATTCATCAGTTTCACTTCCTCCAGCTCGGAATCCCGTTTCAGCACCGCGCGCAATACCGCGCGGCGCAGCCGCAACCGCCGGATCTGCTCGTCGAGTGCGTCGACGTGGCTCGTCGCCAGGTCGCGCACCGTCGTCTCGCGCGCCAGTGCGCGGGACACCTCGGGCAGGCCGATGCCCAGCTCGCGCAGCGTCCGCACCAGCTCCAGCCGGGCGAGCGCGTGCGCGTCGTACAGCCGGTAGCCGGCATCTGTCCGCTGCGTGGGCGGGAGCAGGCCCTCGTCGGAGTAGAACCGGATGGTCTTCACCGGCAGCCCGGTGCGCCGGGACAGTTCGCCGATCGTGAAGACCGTGGTGGCAGGCATGTCAGGCATCGTGGAGTCTCCAGTCACTGGAGAGTCAAGCCTGCCAGAACGGGCTCGGTACGGTGGAGACATGCACTTCACGCGGTCCCGGGACCTGGTCGTGGCCGCGGTCCTCGGCCTCGCCGTGGTCTACGTGCTGTTCCAGGCCGCCTACGGCGATCTGCCTCAGCTGCCGTTGCTCGCCGGGGTGACCTTCGCGGTGCTCGCGATCGCCGAGGCCGGATTGGCGCTGTCGATCCGGTCGCGGATCAAGTCGGGCCGGGTGCACGGGGACGCGGTCGGGATCGCCAGGGCGGTCGCGCTGGCCAAGGCGTCCTCGCTGGCCGGGGCGTTTCTCGGCGGCGGCTGGCTGGCTGCGTTCATCTACGTTTTCCCGCGACGTGACGAACTCGTTGCCGCGGTCTCCGACAGCAAGTCGGCGGTCGTCGGGACGGTGTCGTCGGCGCTGCTCGTAGCTGCCGGTTTGTGGCTCGAGCACTGCTGCCGGACGCCACCGGAGGACCGTCGGTCCACGACCGGTTAACGCGTCGATGGCACCGCTCGAAGTACCGACTAGGTCTCATTCGGATCACCGGAAGGTACGGTGTCAGGCATGACTGGCGTGGGTGACGACTCGCACGGCCGCCGCCCTGGCAGGCCGTGGCTTGTCGTCGGATTGCTCCTCGCTGTCGGCGCCACCGTGGTTTTGGTGCTGAGCGACGACCTCCGGTACCTCCGGCTCGGGATCGTCGCGGCGCTCTGGGCAGCCCTTATCGGCGCCTTCCTCGCTGTTCGCGCCCGCAAGAACGCGGCGCACAGCGAGGACGCGGTCGCCGAGGCGCAGGCGGTGTACGAACTGGAGCTGGAACGCGAAATCGCGGCCCGGCGAGAGTACGAACTCGAACTCGAGACGGAAACGCGCGAGGCCGCGCAGGCACAGTCACGCGAAGAATTGGATGCGCTGCGTGCCGAAGTGGCTGCGCTGCGCGAAAGTCTGCATTCGTTGTTCGGCGGGGAAGTGCTTCTGGAACGCGTCGCGCTCACCGCGCAGGCGACTCGGATGCGCTCGCTGAACGACGAGCAGCGGCTCGTTTCCGCTGGTTCCGAGACCAAGAACGGCAATGGCAAGAAACCGGCTCAGCTGCTCGCTCCGAAGAAGCAGGTGGTCGATGTTCCGGAGCGGCCGACCGAATTCATGGACCGGGTGCTCGACGCGTCGCCGGCGGAGCGTCGCCGGCCACCGGTGAACGGCGGCGCCAATGGTGCCGCGAAGACCAATGGCTCCAATGGGACTTCCGGCGCGAATGGCTCGATCAGCGCTGGATTGAACGGATCCGGTCCGAATGGCGACCGGTCGACTCAGCTGCGCACCCAGCAGATGCCGCGTCTCAAGCCGAAGCGTCCGGAACCGCCTGCTGAGCCGGAGCCGTTCGAGGACGACGTCGAACCGGAGAGCCCGGCCCCGCGTGGTGGCCGCGATCCTCGGGCCAGCCTGGCGGAGGCGTTCGTGCCTCGTGGCGGCCGTGGCGAGCCGGGACCGCATGAGGGGCGCGCGAGTGTGGCGGACGCTTTCGCCGCGCGTGAGCCGCGCAATGGCGCGCCGGAACCGCATGCTGAGCGGCCGCCGGTGCGCGGTGGTGAGCCGCAGGCCGGTCCTAGCGGCGGTGGGCCGAAGCCGCGTAGTGATCGTGCGCCGGAGCCGTATGAGGCCGAGCGTCGTTCGGCGAGCGAGTCTGGTTCGCATGTCCTTCCGGAAGCGTTTGAGCAGGACAATGGCGAGCGTGGGCAACGCAATGTGACTGAGCCGTTGCCGCGTGAGGCTGACCGGGCCCGTGGCTCGTTCAACCAGGGGCCGCGGGCCGCCCGGCCGCAGAATGACGCGCCGGAACCTGCTCGCCGGCCGGCTGCTGACGCGCAGCCGACTCGGACCGTTCCTCCGGTGAGCAAGCCGGAGCCGCCGGTCAAGGAGGAACGGCCGGTGCCCCGGCTGGCGGCGCGGCCTGCTCCGCAGCGGCCTGAGGAGCGTCCGGAACCCGCTGAGCAGACTGCGATTTCCCGGCCCGCTGAACCGGTTGCGCATCGGCATGCCGAGCCTGCCCCGAAGAAGGCGGAGAAACCGGTGGCGGAGAAGGAGACCGCGGCTGAGCCGCAGACTCGTGCGCCGTCTCGGCTGGAGCAGTTCTCTCGGTCGGATTTGTCGCCGTTGGCTGAGGAGACGCCTACTGGACGGCATGGGGCTCCGGGGGTGGACGCGGTTAATCCGACGTTGCCGGAGTCGGTTCGGAGCACGGCCAGCAGCGGGACCGGGGGGCGGCGGCGTCGTCCGGAGGCTGAGGCTGCGTCGGCTCCGGGTTCGGGTTCGGTTTCGGGCGGGCGTCGGCGGCGGCCGGAGGGGGAGCCTCCGGCTTGGGAGGCGCCTGCTGAGGAGAGTGCTGATGAGTCGGCGCATGGGCGGCGGGCTGCGGATGCTGGGCACCATGCGTCTGGGCGGTCGGTGACGGAATTGCTTGCGGCTAATGGGAAGACTGAGGGGAGTCCTCGGCGGCGTCGGCGGGCTGAGGATTGAGGTTCTGCTGAGCCTGGGGCGGCTCGTCGCCTGGCGGCGACATTGCGCCGGGTTCGTTGGGTGGGCACCCCGAAGCTGATTGTGACGACGGACGGCGGGTGCTTGTCAAGGCGGGAAAGATGCCTTGACAAGCACCCGCCGTCCGCGTTTTTGGCTTCGTATCGGGGTGCAGGGCCGGGTGTGGCTGCGCTGGTGGGTTTGTGTGCGCGGGTCGCCGTGGGTGGGTGGGCGCGTGGTGTGGGTGCCTGGTGGGTTTGGGTGCGCGGGCTGCGGTTGGGCAGGTGGGGGCGCGGTGGCTTGGGTGCGCTGGTGGGTTGGGTGCGCGGGTGCGGCTGGGTAGGTGGGCTGAAAAACCATCTACCAAGCCGGTAGATGGCTGAAAAGCCGTGAAGGGTCCCTTGAGGGAATCTAAGTCCGTGAAGGTCCCCTCACGGCCGGTTGCGGGTCGTGAGGGGAACCCCGAGGGAATCTGCGTCTGTGAAGGCGGCCCTCACGGACTCGGGCGGAGCAAGGGGGGACGTGGGTCACAGGTGAGTCGCGCGGAGGGCTGAACCCGGTACGTCCAACCAGCATCCCGCGTGCGCCCTGCGTATGGTGACCGCTCGTGAACGGCACCCTTTCCGCCACGCCGCCGGGTTCTGCGTCCACGTCATCTCGTTCGCGGCACATCACCGTGCTCCTTCCGGTGCTCGGGTTGATCGTCGTGGCGTTGTGCGGGCTTTTTCTTTTCGGGCTCGCTACTGCGCGCGTGGGGTGGCTGGCGGTCGCGATTGGCGTTGTCGCCGCGTTGCTCCCGGTCGGTGTGGTGGTTGCCGGGTTGCTGTGGGTTGATCGGTGGGAGCCTGAGCCGGCGAAGCTGCTCTTGATTGCTTTTGCTTGGGGCGCTTGCATTGCCACGGTCACGGCGTTGCTGATCAATACCGGGGCGGAGGCGTTCGGCGATCTGCTTCTCGGCGGCGGTAACGGCAGCAAGGTCAGCGCGCTGGTCTCCGCGCCGCTGGTCGAGGAGGCGGCGAAGGGCGTCTTTGTCCTGTTGATCTTCTGGCGGCGCAACGAGGAATTCGACGGGGTCGTCGACGGCGTCGTCTACGCGGGCTTCGCGGCCGCTGGGTTTGCCTTCACCGAGAACATCTATTACTTCGGCCGCGCCTTCGCCGACCACGGCTTCGGCAACGGCACCAGTTCCGGTGTGCTCGCTGCTTTCCTCGTGCGGGGCGTGCTTTCGCCGTTCACGCATCCGCTGTTCACCGCTATGACCGGCATCGGGTTCGGCATCGCGGCGCGGTACGCGCAGCGGTGGGTGCGGATTCTCGCGCCGCTGGCCGGGTACCTCGCTGGCGTCTTCCTGCACGCGCTCTGGAACGCCGCCGCTACGCTGAACGGCGGAAAGTCCTTCCTCACGCTGTATTTCCTGGTCATTTTGCCGCTGCTGATCGCCGCGATCTACGTGATCGTGTTGCAGCGGCGGAGAGAACAGCGGATCGTCGCCGCCGCATTGCCGAAGATGGCGGCGGCTCGGTGGATCGCTCCGTCGGAGATCGATTTGCTCGCCAGCCTCTCTGGGCGGCGGGAATGGCGGAAGCAGGCGCGCAAGCAATCCGGGCGGGCGGCGGCGCGGGCTGTGGGGCGGTATCAGGCAAGCGTGACGGAGCTCGCATTCCTTCGTCGTACGCGGTTGCGCACTGAGCAGGACCGGCAGCGGCAGGAAGAGTTGTTGCAGGCACTGCGGGGCGCCCGCGCGGATGCGGTGCGATTGGCGAACAATCGCGACAGTCGGTGAACATTCCCCGTCCGGGGTAGCTCGACCGTGGCAAAAGTGGCGTTCCACCGGGGGATTCGAGCTCACAACGACCGAGAGAAGCCGACTGCCAATAAGGTACGGGCGCGATTGGCCGCCCCGGGTGAAGCTGGTCACCCGGGCACCGCGATCCGGCCGGGGCGGGGCTACTCTCGCGCCGTCGTCTGGTACCCGCGACGAAAGAGCGGGACTGGAACGAACATGAGGAGTTTCGAGCCATGAGCGTCCACAGGCGCACGCCATGAACCGACCGGCCCGCCTTGCCGTGGGCGTCGTTTCCGCCGGCCGCGTGGGCAGTGTCCTCGGTGCGGCATTGGCCAGGGCGGGCCACACCGTCGTCGCCGCGTCGGGGCTGTCCGCGGCTTCGCTGAACCGCGCCGAACGGCTGTTGCCCGATGTCCCGTTGCTGCCGCCCGACGAGGTCGTGCGGAGAGCCGATCTCGTCCTGCTCGCGCTGCCGGACGACGCGCTCGCCGGCACCGTCCGCGGTCTGGTCGCCACGAATTCCGTCCGCGCGGGCCAGATCGTGGTGCACACCTCGGGTGCGCACGGCATCGACGTGCTGGCCCCGGTAGCGGAAGCCGGTGCGCTGCCGCTCGCACTGCATCCGGTGCTCACCTTCACCGGCCGCGAGGAAGACCTCGAACGTCTTGTCGCCGCAAGCATCGGCGTCACCGCGGCGCCGGACGACGACGCGGCGTGGAACGTCGGCGAGGCGCTCGCCGTCGAGATGGGCGCCGAGCCGGTGCGGGTCCCCGAATCCGCGCGGGCGCTGTATCACGCGGCGCTGGCGCACGGCGCGAATCACCTGATGACGCTGGTCGCCGACTGCACCGAAACCCTGCGCGACGCCGGAATCGGGCATCCGGAACGACTCGTCGCACCGCTGCTTTCGGCGGCATTGGACAATGTCCTTCGCCACGGGGACCGCGCCCTCACCGGACCGGTCCCGCGTGGTGATCTCGGCACCGTCCGCAAGCACCTCGACGTGCTCACGGACCGGGCGCCGCAGATCGCCCCGGCCTACCGGGCGCTGGCCCGGCGCACGGCCGAACGGTCCCGCGCCGCCGGCCTGCTCGATCCCGCGGCCGCGGGCGAACTGACCGATCTTCTCGCCGACCCCGCTGAAGGACAGACCCCGTGACGACACCGAAATTCCAGCGCGGAACGCTCAACACGTTCCAGCCGCCCGAGCACATCAGCAAGGTGAGCTGGGGCCTGCGCAGCGTCGGCCGGAAGGTCGCGCTCGTGCCCACCATGGGCGCGCTGCACGACGGCCACCGGGAACTGCTGCGCCGCGCGAAGCGGCTGCCGAACACCGTCGTCGCCGCGTCGATCTTCGTGAACCCCTTGCAGTTCGGCGAGGGCGAGGACTTCGAGGCGTACCCCCGGCAGCTCGAAGCCGACTTGGCGACTTTGTCCGAAGCAGGCGTCGAGCTGGCCTTCACGCCGAAGGCCTCGGACTTGTACACGGAGAGCGCGACGGTCACCGTCAACCCCGGCCCGCTCGGCGACGAGCTTGAGGGGGCTGTCCGGCCCGGGCATTTCGCCGGGGTGCTGACGGTTGTCGCGAAGCTGTTCAACCTGCTGCGCCCGGATTACGCGTTCTTCGGGGAGAAGGACTACCAGCAGCTGGTGCTGATCAAGCGGATGGTGGCGGACCTGAACATCGACACCCGCGTCATCGGGGTGCCGACGGTCCGGGAGCGGGACGGCCTCGCGCTGTCCTCGCGCAACGTCTACCTGACGCCGGAACAACGGGAAGACGCCGTGGTGCTGTCGTCCGCTTTGTCGGCCGGGGCGCACGTCGGGCGGGACGGAGCGGAGGCCGTGCTGGACATGGCGCGGAAGACGCTCGCGGCCCGTCCCCAGGTGGAAGTGGATTACCTGGAGTTGAGGGGAACCGATTTGGGGCCGGCGCCCGTCGACGGAGAGGCGCGGTTGCTGGTCGCGGCCCGGGTGGGGAGTACCCGGCTGATCGACAACGCGGGAGTGCTGCTCGGAAAAGCCGTGGAACATCCGAGCGGGGATCCGGACGCAGGGGAATAGGGAGAGTCCACGATGTATCGCACGATGCTGAAATCGAAGATCCACCGGGCCACGGTGACCCAGGCCGACCTGCACTACGTGGGTTCGGTGACGGTCGACGAGGACCTGATGGAGGCCGCCGATCTGCTCGAGGGCGAGCAGGTGTCCATTGTGGACGTCACGAACGGCGCGCGGCTGGAAACCTACGTCATCACCGGCGAGCGCGGCAGCGGCGTGCTCGGCATCAACGGAGCCGCCGCGCATCTGGTGCACCCGGGCGACCTGGTCATCCTGATCGCCTACGGGCAGATGGACGACGCGGAGTCGCGCACCTACCGGCCGCGAGTGATCTTTGTGGACGATTACAACCGGATCGTCGAGCGCGGGGACGATCCGGCGCACGCGCCGGACGGATCGGGCCTGCTGAGCGGCACGGTCACGCTGCCCGAAGAGGACACGATGACCTTCCCGGTGGCCGAAACCGCGGACGCGCGCCGTCTCGACGCGTTGCTGCACGCCGAAAACTGACCTGTCCGCCGCGGCGGTCGAGCCGCAGTAAGGAAGACCTCGTTGCTGCTCACTGTCGACGTCGGCAACACCAATATCGTGCTCGGCCTCTACGAGGGCGCCGAGCTGGTCGGTGACTGGCGGATGCGCACCGACGCGCGTATGACCGCGGACGAACTCGCGCTCACCGTGCGCGGCCTGCTCGGCCCGCACGCCGACGCGGTCACCGGGATCAGCGCACTGTCCACAGTGCCCGCGGTGCTGCGGGAATTGCGGGTGATGCTCGGCCGCTATTACGCGCGGGTGCCGAAGATCGTGGTCGAGCCCGGCGTGCGCACCGGGGTCGCGCTGCTGGTGGACAATCCGAAGGAAGTCGGCGCGGACCGGCTCGTGAACACCCTTGCCGCGCACCATTTGCACGCCACCGCGTGCGTGGTGGTCGATTTCGGCACCTCTACGAACGTCGACGCGATCTCGGCCCGGGGCGAATTCCTCGGCGGGGCGTTCGCCCCGGGCATCGAGATCTCGGTGGACGCGCTCGCCGCCCGCGCGGCCGCGCTGCGGAAGGTGGAACTCGTCCCGCCGCGTTCGGTGATTGGCAAGAACACCGTGGAATGCCTGCAGTCCGGCATTCTGTACGGCTTCGCCGGCCAGGTCGACGGGCTTGTTCGACGGATTGTGCGCGAATTGCAGCACGACAGCTCAGAACCGGTCACGGTGATCGCCACCGGCGGGCTCGCGCCGTTGGTGCTGGGCGAATCCGAGACGATCAAGGAGCACGTGCCGGACCTGACGCTGCTCGGCCTGCGGCTGGTGTACGAACGGAATGTGCGTTAGCCGACCTGCTCGGCGAGGTAATCCTCGAAAGTGCGGATGCCGGTGTCCGCGTCGAGGTTGAGGTTGCCGTCGGCGCGATAGACCTTTCCGGCCGCACCGGGAATGCGCATCGGCATTTTCAGCCGTCGCCGCCCGCGAGCCCGCAAATACTTGTCGACCAGTTCGCCCATGCCGTACACCTTGGGCCCGGCCAGATCCCGCACTCGCCCGGCCGGGTCGCCAAGCGCCAGCCGCGCGAGCCGCTCGGCCACATCGCGGGCGTCGACTGGCTGAAAATTGATCGCGGGCACCGGCACGATCGGCAGTTTCGCCACTGCCTGCACGGCGTTGAGGCAGAAGCCGTGGAACTGGGCCGCACGCAGGATGGTCGACGGCACGTCGGCCGCGGCGACGAGTTTTTCGGCCTCGTGCTTGCGGCGGAAATAGCCCAGCGGCAGCGCGTCCGCGGCGATCACCGAAATGAAAACCAGGTGGCCGACTCCGGCGCGTTCGGCGGCCCGGACCACGTTCGCCGTAGCCACGTCGTCGCCCTTCGGACCGCCTGCCAGATGCACGACCACGTCGGCGCCGTCGACTGCGGGGGCGAGACCTTCGCCGGTCATCAGGTCGCAGGCGAACCGGTCGGGGCCGTTCGCCTTCCGGCTCAGGATGCGCACCTTCGCGTCGCCGAGCGCGGGAACGACCAGCTTGCCGAGGGTTCCGGTGCCACCGGTGACCAAGATCGTCGTCATGACAATTCCTTCCGGGTAAAGTGCCGCTGGTCGGGCACTGGGGGTGTCCTACTGGGATGAACCCGGCTGTGAAGGAGATGTGACAGGTGGACGAAAAGAACCTGCTCGCGGCTCAATTCGAGGAGCAGCGTCCACGCCTTCGCGGGGTCGCCTACCGGATGCTCGGGTCTCTGAGCGAGGCCGACGACGCGGTGCAGGAAGCCTGGCTGCGCGTCGACAGCGCCGACATTTCCGAGGTACAGAATCTGCCCGCCTGGCTCACCACAGTGGTGGCGCGGGTGTGCCTGAACCTGTTGCGCACGCGCGAACGCCGCCGTGAGGATTCGCTGGACGCTTCCCCGTTCGACCGCGGTGACGACGGCGCGGACCTCGCCGAAGAAGCCCAGCTGGCCGACTCCGTCGGCCTGGCGATGCTGGTAGTGCTCGACGTCCTCGGTCCGGCCGAGCGGATCGCGTTCGTGCTGCACGACATGTTCGCGGTGCCGTTCGAGGACATCGCGCAGATTCTCGACCGCAGTCCGGCGGCGGTCCGGCAGCTGGCCAGCCGGGCTCGCCGCCGGGTGCGCGGCGGAGAAGCCGGGCCAGCCGATGCGAGCAAGCGGCGCGGGGCCGTCGAGGCGTATTTGGCCGCGGCTCGTGAAGGAGACTTCGCCGGGCTGTTGAAAGTGCTCGACCCAGACGTCGTGCTGCACTCGGACACCGGCGCGGCGCCGATGGTGCTGCGTGGTGTCCGAGCGGTCAGCAAGGGCGCGCTGCTCGCTTCGGAAATGGCGCGCAGCACGCAGGTCGCTTTGGTCGACGGCGGTCCCGGCCTGGTGCTCGCTCCGCGCGGCCGGCTGGCTGTGGTCCTCAAGTTCGTTTTCGACGGCGACCTGATTGCCGGGATCGACGTGATTTCCGCGCCGGAGCGGCTGCGCGGGCTGGAGATCGCTCTCGGATGAAGATCAGTGGAACAGTTTCAGCCCGACGACCCCGGCGACAATCAGCACGAGGCAGGTGATCCGGCCGACGGTGAGCGGATCGTTCATCGCGACGATCCCGTACACCGCGGTCCCCACCGCGCCGATGCCGACCCACACCGCATAGCCGGTGCCGAGGGGAATTTCGCGCAAGGAATAGGCGAGGCCGGACATGCTGAGCAGCAGTGCGCCGCCGAACAACACGCTCGGCCAGAGCCTGCTGAAACCTTTCGAGGCGCCGAGCGCCGCGGCCCACACGGTTTCGAGAAATCCGGAAACGACAAGAACGAGCCAGGCCATGATCAAGAACCTTTCGCAGTGACGGATGCGTTCACTGCGCCGTCTTGTCGTCACCGGGTACGACGCGCTCGTCCGGGGCGGGAGCACCGCCACTTCCGAAATTAGCACCAACCGGACGTTCCCCGGTGGTGATTTCGGTCGCCGCTTCAGCTCCGCCGAGCCCGGACAACCGTGGTGACCAGCGGATAGTCGAATTCGCCCGTTCCCGTCTCCGGAACGGATTCCAGATACTCCCGCGCTCGCGCGAGCTGTTGGTCCCGGTCCTGCTCGGACGCGATCAGCAGATGCGAATGCGTGGCCACGGTCGCCAGCAGCGAGTCGATCGAGCGCCGGTGCGTGTGGGCGAACCGGTCCTGTTCGAACGGGCCGAAGCCGTCCGCGCGCAGCGTTTGCTCCGTGTCGGCGAGCCAGCGGCTGGTGCCCGTGCGGATGAGCCGGGCGAATTCGAGCGCCCACGGCACTGATTCGTCGTCGTGATTCCACAGCGCCACCACTGCCCCGCCGGGCCGCAGCACCCGGCGGATCTGCGCGAATGCCGGCGCCAAATCGAACCAGTGCAGGGCCTGGCCGACGAACACCGCGTCCACCGATTCGTCCGGCAACGGGATGTCCTCGGCCTTGCCGAGCAGCGCGGGAACGTCCGGCAGCCGCCGCGACAGTTCGGCGAGCATGCCCGGATCGGGTTCCACCGCGGTCACCGCGCGGCCGAGATCGACCAGCCCCTCAGTGAGTTTTCCGGTGCCCGCCGCGAGGTCCAGCACGTCGCGTACCGGTCGGTTTGCTCCGGACATACCCCATTCGAGTGCGGCTCGAGGATAGTCCGGCCGGTGCCGGGCATAGGCGCTCGCCTGGTCGCCGAACGACGAAGCCCGCCGGGCGTGCAGTTCCGCATCAGTGCTGTGATCGCTCACGAGTAACCACCCTAATACCGTGAGTGCCCCGGAAGGGGAATCCGGTTGACGCGGTTCACCAGCGGCTTCGTACGCTATGGCCATGACCGAATTCCCCGCGTCCGACGCACTGCCCGATGACGACCTGCCCGAACAGATGCGGGTGCGCCGGGACAAGCGCGACCGGATAATCGCGGAGGGCGCCGATCCTTACCCGGTAGAGGTTCCGCGTACGCACACTCTCGCGCAGATCCGTGCCGAACATTCCGGTCTCGAAGCCGACACGAGCACCGGTCAGTCGGTCGGCGTCACCGGTCGCGTCATGTTTCTCCGCAATACGGGCAAACTGTGTTTCGCCACTCTTCGTGAGGGCGACGGCACAGAACTGCAGGCGATGCTGAGTCTCGCGCAGGTCGGGCCTGAGTCTCTCGCCTCGTGGAAGTCCGATGTCGATCTCGGCGACCACGTATTCGTGCACGGCGAGGTGATCACCTCGAAGCGCGGCGAGCTTTCCGTGCTGGCCGACAGCTGGCAGATCGCGGCGAAGTCGCTGCGCCCGCTGCCAGTGGCGTTCAAGGAGCTGGCGGAGGAAACGCGAATCCGGCAGCGTTATGTCGATCTGATTATGCGGCCGAAGGCGCGCGACGTGGTGCGCACGCGCGCCGGCGTGATGCGTTCGCTTCGCGAGTCGTTCCACCGCCGGGGATACACCGAGGTCGAGACGCCGATGCTGCAGACGCTGCACGGCGGAGCCGCGGCCCGGCCGTTCGTCACGCATTCCAATGCCTTCGACCTCGAGCTGTTCCTGCGCATCGCGCCTGAGCTGTACCTCAAGCGCTGTGTGGTAGGCGGGATCGAGAAGGTTTTCGAGATCAACCGGAACTTCCGCAACGAGGGCAGCGACTCCTCGCACTCGCCGGAGTTCGCGATGCTCGAGTACTACGAGGCCTACGCCACTTACGACACGAATGCCGTGATGACCCGCGAACTCATCCAGGAGGCCGCGGAGAACGTGCTCGGCACCCAGGTCGTCACTCTCGCCGACGGAACCGAGTACGACCTTTCCGGCGAATGGACGACACTCGGCATGTACGAGTCGCTCTCGGAAGCACTCGGCGAGGAAGTGACGCCGGATACTCCCGCCGAAGCACTGCACAAGATCGCCGCGGCGCGCGAGATCGAGGTGGATCCCAAGCTAGCGCACGGCAAACTCGTCGAAGAACTGTGGGAACATCTCGTCGGCGACGGACTTGACGCGCCCACATTTGTCCGGGATTTCCCGCTCGAGACCTCTCCGCTCACACGGCAGCACCGCAGCCGGGCGGGCGTGGCCGAGAAGTGGGACCTGTACGTGCGCGGTTTCGAACTCGCGACCGGATACTCCGAGCTGGTGGATCCGGTGGTGGAACGGCAGCGGCTCACCGAACAGGCGCGGCTCGGCGCCGCCGGGGATAGCGAGGCGATGCGTCTCGACGAGGATTTCCTCCGCGCGCTCGAGTACGGAATGCCGCCGAGCGGCGGGGTCGGAATGGGGATCGACCGGCTGCTCATGGCACTGACCGGGCTTGGTATCCGGGAGACGATCCTCTTCCCGCTCGTGCGGCCTGAATAGGACACCGTTCGCCGCACCGGTCGAGATTTCCTCAATGCGGATTTGCCTACGGCGGGGCAAGCGGGTATTAATATGGGTGTCAAAGACTTCTGTAGCTCGGGGCTTGCCCCGAAACCAGATCATGTAGCCAGATCATTCGGGTAAGCCCCGCAGGAGGAATCAGATGGCACAGAAGGTGCTTGTCTCTCTGGTCGACGACCTCGACGGCAGTGAGGCGGAAGAGACCGTCGAGTTCGGTTTGGACGGTGTGAGCTACCAGATCGACCTGTCGAGCGAAAACGCCGAGGAACTGCGGGACGCGCTGGCTCAGTATGTCGAGCACGCCCGCCGTGCCGGCGGCCGCAAGCGCGCGCCGCTGCGTCCGGTGGCGGGCGGCAAGTCCCCGGCCCGCCCGGCCGCGGTCGACCGCGAGCAGAACCAGGCGATTCGCGCGTGGGCCCGCAAGAACGGTTTCCAGGTTTCCGACCGCGGGCGCATCCCGTCGGAGGTCGTCGAGGCTTACCACAAGAAGAACTGACCGGGCATTTCCGGAACTCGCGGATGCGCTCCTCCGGTTAGCGAAGGCAGGAGAACGCACCGCGGCGGAGACGGGGGTCTTCGCACTCTGCACGCCAAACGGCCGTCGGGAACATTCCCGGCGGCCGTTTGGCGTTCGGTATTAGTTTCCCGGCTTTGCGCCGTCCGGCGTGCACGAGATCAGCCGGCGGGCGGAACGGGCGTACTCCGCGGGAGGTGCTCCGGTCACCGCACGGAAATCGCGGATGAAGTGAGGTTGGTCGCTATAGCCCAGCCGAGTCGCCAGATCCGCGTAATCCGGAGCGGCGGGTGCGGCGAGCAACCGGGCGGCTTCGTTGAGGCGGTAAATCCGGATCGCCCACTTCGGCGTTGTTCCGACGTGCTCGGCGAACAACCGCTGCACCGCCCGGATCGACAGCCCGAGTGCCGCCGCCAGTTCCGCGACCCTGGTGATCTCCGGATCCGCGGCGATTGTTTCCACTGCCTCCGCGGCCACCCGCGTCGCCCGCGGAATGGGACGACGGCGTGCGATCAGCAAGTTGTCGATCGCAGTGATCATTTCCGCGTCGGTCTCCGCATTCCGGACGGCTTTTTCAGCGACCGCGGCTTCCGGCCCGAAGATCGCGGCCACGTCCTGCGCGCGATCGGCGAGCGTGCGCACCGGGGCGTCGAGGAACGGGCGGAAACAGCCGGGCCGGATCCTGGCCCCGATCCCGTGCACGCGTCCGCTGAGCCGATGCGTGAAAAGCTGGTGCGCCGGACCGTAAACGCCGCACGCGCCGGGGAAGAACGTCACGTGCACCGACAGATTCGGAAGCACGTGCTGTTCGTGGGGTTCCGTCAGGTCCCAGCGCAGTATCCAGTGGTGTTCCACGAAATCGCGCAGTTCCGGGGCGGGCGGATGCCGGGTGAGAGTGAACTTGGTGCGAGCCGTCCGCTCGTTCAGGATGCCGCTCGGGATCCGCCGCATGGCTGAAACGCTAGTGCGTCGCGTAATTTCAAGACGGTCGCCGCGCCAGCGTGGTTGGCTCGGGCGCATGTCGAATCACTCCGGACTGCTCGCCCCGGCCGCCGCCGAACTGCGGCGCGTCGCGGCTGCCGCCTCGTCGCTGACCGCGCCCACCGCATGCGCCGAATACGATGTTCGCGGCCTTCTCAACCACCTTCTCTATTGGGGACCGTGGCTCGCCGCCGCTATCCGGCACGAGCCTTACGAACCGCCCGCACCAAGCGAAGCCGAGGCCTCGCTCGTCGGGGACGACTGGCCGAAGGCGCTGGAGGCAATGACCGACGACGTGGTCGCCGCGCTCACTCCGCCGGAGGCGTGGACCGGCACCATCGCCTTCGGCGGATCCGAACTGCCCGCCGCGGTCGTCGGAGACATGGTGCTCGGCGAATTGGTCATGCACGCCTGGGACCTCACGCGGGCGAGCGGCACGGAGCTGAATTGTTCGGACGAAGCCGCCGAAGCAGTTCTCGCGTTCGCGGCCGGGATGGGCGAGGGGGCCCGCAAGCGCGGCGTCTTCGGCCCCGAAGTCGCAGTGCCGGAAACCGCGCCGGTGCTGCACCGGGCGCTGGGCGCGACGGGCCGGGACCCGTACGCCTGATATTCCACTCGATGGAGATCAACGAGGGCAGATTCGCGGACAGCTTTCGCATTCCGCTTCCCCGGGCAGGAGATAGGAGAAGCAACAGCTCTCCCGACGTCGCTCCCAGACCCGGTGCCCGTCGTCGTTGATCGCCACGCGCAAGGTGGACGCCGAGGTCAGCGGGCTGTACTTCGCGTCGAGCACTAATGCCGCGTCCGCGACGCCAGCGCCTTCGGCCTCGGCCGTCCCGCCTTGCTTGCCAGCCCGCCACAGCGCGCCGTCCAGCGCGTCTGTGGCGGCCGCCCAGAGCATGCGGCGGCCGAGCCGGGTGCCAGGCGCGTAGGCGCGGACGAAGCGGGCAGCGTGGCCGACAAACTGCGCGCGCAGCACCGCGGCCAGCGCGCGTTCGTCGCGCACGACGGTGGCCTCGGGGCGGACGCTGCCCGGGTCTGTCGGCAGGCAGTAGAAAGCGTCGCTGAGCACGGCCATGCCCTCGGGATGCGGCCGGTCGGGGCCGAGGCCGAACGCGAGCTGCTCCGGCTTCAGCGACGGCACGCGACGCTCGTGGTGCAGCAGCAGCGCGCCCACGTACGCGGGGACGTACAGGTACCAGGACATCACGTAGCTGGCCGCTGTCCGCGCTGGCGCCGCGCCGTGCTGGTCAAGGAGCCAGTCGCTCAGCCGGGACCGCCACTCGGCGAACAGCGCGGGCTGTTCCAGGAGGTCAGCGCAGCGAAACCAGCCCTCGGGGACGTCGCGGCGCAGGTCGTGCCGGGCGTTGGCGCGCAGCAGGGAGGACGCGAGCCCATCGCCGATCTCGCGGGCGTCGTCGCGCGAGCGCTGCGGGTTCACCCGGTCGACCCCCGTCCGTTCTTGATTAGGCGTGCCTAACCTTACATACGGAACGGGATTGCGCCAATCGGGTGGCCACCGGGTGAGACCACCCGGACGCGCAGGGGTGTTCGCGCTGAGCGGACAGGGGTGCCCCGGCGGAATCCTGATCCGGTCCCGTACGTTCGAGAGGGAGTAAAGGTGCAGCGCAACCGGATGATGAACGGTGACCGACCGGGTCGCCGTCCGGATGCGAACGGGCCGCCGGAAGCCGTAGTGGTACGCAACCGCGACCGCTTGGCTACTAGAGTGGTCTCACGGTGCTGTCCGCCGTGGACGCGATCCACGGAGGTTACGGGCCGCCGACGCAGCAGTCGAGGGAGTGCGCATGTTTGAGAGGTTCACCGACCGCGCGAGGCGGGTGGTCGTCCTGGCCCAAGAAGAGGCCCGGATGCTCAACCACAACTACATCGGCACCGAGCACATCCTCCTGGGTCTGATCCACGAGGGTGAGGGTGTCGCCGCCAAGGCGCTGGAGTCGCTGGGCATCGCCCTCGAGGGCGTGCGCCAGCAGGTCGAGGAGATCATCGGCCAGGGCCAGCAGGCGCCGAGCGGGCACATCCCGTTCACGCCGCGGGCGAAGAAGGTGCTGGAGCTGTCGCTGCGCGAGGCGCTGCAGCTCGGCCACAACTACATCGGCACGGAGCACATCCTGCTCGGCCTGATCCGCGAGGGCGAGGGCGTGGCCGCCCAGGTGCTCGTGAAGCTGGGCGCGGACCTCAACCGGGTCCGCCAGCAGGTGCTGCAGCTCCTGTCGGGCTACCAGACCGGCGAGAAGTCCACCGAGAGCGGCTCCGGCCGCGGCGAGGGCACGCCGTCCTCCTCGCTGGTGCTCGACCAGTTCGGCCGCAACATGACCGTGCTCGCCCGCGAGGGCAAGCTCGACCCGGTCATCGGGCGCGGCAAGGAGATCGAGCGGGTCATGCAGGTGCTGTCCCGCCGGACCAAGAACAACCCGGTGCTCATCGGCGAGCCCGGCGTCGGCAAGACCGCCGTCGTCGAGGGGCTCGCGCAGAGCATCGTCAAGGGCGAGGTGCCCGAGACGCTCAAGGACAAGCAGCTCTACACGCTGGACCTTGGCTCGCTGGTCGCCGGCTCGCGCTACCGCGGTGACTTCGAAGAGCGCCTGAAGAAGGTGCTCAAGGAGATCAAGACCCGCGGCGACATCATCCTGTTCATCGACGAGCTGCACACGCTCGTCGGCGCGGGCGCGGCCGAGGGCGCGATCGACGCGGCGTCGATCCTGAAGCCGATGCTGGCCCGCGGCGAACTGCAGACGATCGGCGCGACCACGCTCGAGGAGTACCGCAAGTACATCGAGAAGGACGCCGCGCTGGAGCGCCGTTTCCAGCCGATCCAGGTGGGCGAGCCGTCGCTCGAGCACACGATCGAGATCCTGAAGGGCCTGCGCGACCGGTACGAGGCGCACCACCGCGTCTCGATCACCGATTCGGCGCTGGTCGCGGCCGCGACGCTGGCCGACCGCTACATCAACGACCGGTTCCTGCCGGACAAGGCGATCGACCTGATCGACGAGGCCGGGGCCCGGATGCGCATCCGCCGGATGACCGCGCCGCCGGACCTGCGCGAGTTCGACGAGAAGATCGCCGACGTCCGCCGGGACAAGGAGTCCGCGATCGACGCGCAGGACTTCGAGCGGGCCGCGCGCCTTCGCGACGAGGAGAAGCAGCTCCTCGGCCAGAAGGGCGAGCGCGAGAAGCAGTGGAAGGACGGCGACCTCGACGTCGTCGCCGAGGTGGACGACGAGCAGATCGCGGAGGTGCTGGCCAACTGGACCGGCATCCCGGTGTTCAAGCTCACCGAGGAGGAGACCACCCGGCTGCTGCGCATGGAGGACGAGCTCCACAAGCGCATCATCGGCCAGGAGGACGCGGTCAAGGCCGTCTCCCAGGCGATCCGCCGTACGCGTGCGGGTCTGAAGGACCCGAAGCGCCCGTCCGGTTCGTTCATCTTCGCCGGCCCGTCCGGTGTCGGTAAGACCGAGCTGTCGAAGGCGCTGGCGGCGTTCCTGTTCGGCGAGGACGACGCGCTCATCCAGATCGACATGGGCGAGTTCCACGACCGCTACACCGCCTCGCGGCTCTTCGGCGCCCCTCCGGGCTACGTCGGCTACGAAGAGGGCGGGCAGCTGACCGAGAAGGTGCGGCGCAAGCCGTTCTCGGTGGTGCTTTTCGACGAGATCGAAAAGGCGCACCAGGAGATCTACAACACCCTCCTGCAGGTGCTCGAAGACGGCCGCCTCACCGACGGCCAGGGCCGTACGGTCGACTTCAAGAACACCGTGCTGATCTTCACCTCGAACCTGGGCACCTCGGACATCTCGAAGTCCGTGAGCCTCGGCTTCTCCTCCGGGTCGGGCGCGACCGACCGCTACGAGAAGATGAAGCAGAAGGTCAACGAGGAAATGAAGAAGCATTTCCGCCCGGAGTTCCTGAACCGGATCGACGACATCATCGTCTTCCACCAGCTCAACCAGGAACAGATCATCCAGATGGTGGACCTGATGATCGGCCGGGTCGAGACGCAGCTCAAGGCCAAGGACATGGAGATCGAGCTCACCGAAAAGGCGAAGGCGCTGCTGGCCAAGCGCGGCTTCGACCCGGTGCTCGGCGCCCGGCCGCTGCGCCGCACGATCCAGCGCGAGATCGAGGACCAGCTGTCGGAGAAGATCCTCTTCGGCGAGGTCGAAGCGGGTCAGATCATCGTGGTCGACGTCGAGGGCTGGAGCGGCAACCCGGAGGACCGCGACGACGAGGCGCACTTCACCTTCCGCGGTGAGAAGCGTCCGTCCTCGGTCCCCGACGCTCCGCCGGTGAGCATCGGCGCCGCGGAAAACGGCGAGTCCGAGAACGAGTGAAATAGCTAGAGAAAAGGGCGGCTCCCGGCTTCGGGGGCCGCCCTTTTCTCTATTGTCGGGTCATGGGGTCTTCTTCGAGAATCTCGCGGCACGCCGCGGCGAGCACCGCGCTTTCGCTGCTGAGCGACCGCCAGCTCGCCGAGCGGCTGGAGTCCGCCGAGGTGGTGTCCGAGGGAATCGGCGGCACCGGCGCCCGGCTGGACGTCGACGGGGTGCCGGTCTTCGCGAAGCGGGTGCCGGCCACCGCGCTGGAACGGCGGCATCCGCATTCCACCGCCAATCTGTATGGGCTGCCTGTCTTTTGCCATTACGGCTTGGGTTCGCCGGAGGGCTCGGCTTGGCGGGAGCTGGCGCTGCACGTCATGGCCAACGGCTGGGTCCTTAGTGGACAGTGCGAGAACTTTCCTTTGCTGCACCACTGGCGAGTGCTGCCGGTTCTCTCGGGCCGGGTGCCGGATCGTTCGCTGGAGGAGGACGTCGAGTACTGGGGCGGTTCGGACGCGGTCCGTCGGCGGCTCACGGAATTGCAGGAGGCTTCGTCGAGCGTTGTGCTGTTCTGCGAGTATTTCCCGACTAATGTGCATCGATGGTTGCCGGGGCATCTTGATCAGGCTGAACGTGTTGCGTCGCAGGTTGCCGAGACGCTCTCATTCCTGCGTGCGCAGGGTGTTCTGCACTTCGACAACCACTTCGAGAATTTTCTGACTGACGGCGATCGGTTTGTGCTGACGGATTTCGGCCTGGCGTTCGCGCGCCGGTTCGATCTGACTGAGGAAGAGTTGGCGTTCGCGGAGCTGAACGCGGAGCATGACCGGGCTTATGGGTCGATGTATTGGGTGAACTGGCTGGTGACCGAGGTGTGCGGGACTTGGGGCCGGGCCAGTCGCCTGACCGCAGTGCGCCGCGCGGCTGCTGGGGAGCTGGCGTTGCCGTCGCCGATCGCTGAGGTGGTGGCGACTCATGCGGCGGTAGCGGTGGAGATGAATGACTTCTACACGCGGCTTCAGGAGGACCGGGAGACGCGTTTTCCGGCGGAGGTTTTCGCGGGGTAGGTCGCGGCTACTGGTCGAATGCGATTTCGCGACAGCGCTCGGTGATTCGCTCCGAGAAGGCGGGGCAGCCGGATTTCGCCAACGAGCCAGCGAAGTCCAGATGCGCGCGACCACGCCCGGAGAAGTGCTGGATTTGCCTGCGCAGCGTGGCGCGGACGAGCCTCGGCGACGAATCGTCAATGAGGAGGAAGAATTCGTCCGGGGTGTAGATCTCGTAATCGAGCGTGTCTCGTACTGCCGTCGGCAGGTCGGTGAACCCGTGGTCGAGGCTGACGACGCAATCCATCGATCCGGCGATCGCGGCTGCGTGGATGTGCCGGTCGAACGGGTCAGTCAGCACGACGGCGTCCTGTCCGGACGGGTAGTCGTCGATGCGGCCGTCCATCGTCCCAGCGATCGCGTCGCGGATCTTGGTGATCTCGGTTCCAGCGAGATCGGGATTGCGCCGCCGGATGCTCTGGATGGTCTCGGCAAGAATGTCTTCGGTGTAGAAAACGTGGAACATGCTTGCGTTTCCCGTGTCCTTCAGCAGAAGCAGCCAGTCTCGGAGCGTTCTGGCGTGCAGGACGTTGGCATCGGGAAGCACGCGAGTGGGCATCGCACCACGATACGAGGACGGAAGTTCCCCAGCGTGGCCCCTCCTGTTCGATTCTGACTATTCGATGCCGAGCCGGTCTTCGATCGCGAGCAATTCGTTCAACGCGTCTCGTTGCTTGCGCAGTCGTTCCCGGCGGAAGGCGAGGACGTCGTCGCGGCGGAGCTTTGTGTGACTGCCGGTTCGGGTGCTCGGCAGGTCGCCGGCGCGGACGTGTTTCATCAGCGTGGTCCTGGAGATTCCGAGCAGTTCCGCCGCCACCGTGGTGGTGATGATCTCCGGCATCGCGCCGACGGTCACCGTTCCGCCTTCGGCGACGATCGCGATGATCTGGCGCAGTAGTTCGCGGATCTCGCCGCCCAGCTCAACGCCGTCCAGCGTGACCTGGCCGTCTGCTTCGGCGATCAGTTCCGCTGCGGCGTGGGCCTCTTGCTGTGCGCGCGGGGTCGCGAATAGCGACTCTCGCGCGGTGGTGGTCGGCGTCATGATCCCTCCGCTTCACGGCTGTTGACGTACTGCAAGTGTGCCTCAGTGTCACTTAACTTGGCAAGTTAGTTTCAGTTATATCTGTCACCCATGCCCGTGAGACGATGCGGTGGGGTTTTGGGGAGGGGAGCTGCGTGGACGTCCTGTCGATCGACTTCGGTACTTCCAGCACGGTTGGCGTTTTGGCGGCCTTCGGGCGCGGCCCGCGGGCTATTGAGGTCGACGGGTCGGTCACCATGTCTTCCGCGGTTTACGCGGAGGAGGACGGGCGGCTCGTCGTCGGGCAGGACGCGGAGCGGCGGGCTCGGCTGGATCCCAGCCGGTTCGAGCCGAATCCCAAGCGGCGCATCGACGACGGCGAGCTTCTGCTCGGGGATCGGACAGTACCGGTGGTCGACGCCTTCGCCGCCGTGTTGCGGCGGATGGGCGAGGAGGCCGAGCGGCAGCTTTCCGGGGTTCCGGGCGAGGTTCGGGTGTCGCATCCGGCTGGGTGGGGCGCGCAGCGGCAGCAGATTCTCCGGGCGGCGGCGGGGAAAGCCGGGTTCGGGCAGGTGCGGCTGGTGCCGGAGCCGGTCGCGGCGGCGGCGCATTACGCGACCCTGCGCGAGCAGGGTGCTCCCAGCGGGCCGATCGCGGTGTACGACCTCGGTGCGGGCACGTTCGACTGTGCGGTCGTCGGGGCGGGTACCACGGTTTTGGCGGAGGACGGGTTGCCGGATCTCGGCAGCCTGGACATCGACCAAGCCCTTCTGGTCCATATTGGACGGTCGGTGTCGCACGCGGATCCCGCGCAGTGGCAGCGGCTTCTCCGTCCGCAGACGACCAGCGATCGACGGTTGCGGCGGGTGTTGCTCCAAGACGTCCGCGACGCCAAGGAAAGTCTTTCCCGGCACGCGCACACCGAGGTGCCGATGCCGGATCCGTTCGGCGACGTCCTCGTCACCCGGGCTGAGCTGGAAGCGTTGGTCCGGCCGAATCTGTTGCGCAGCGCCGAAATGCTCGCGGCGACGATCGCGCGGGCCGGGCTTTCTCCGGACCGGCTCGGCGGGGTGTATCTGGTCGGCGGGCCCAGCCGGATGCCGTTGCTGGCCTCGTTGGTCGGGTCGACGCTTGGCGTGGTGCCGACTACTGAGGATCAGCCGGAGACGGCGGTCGCGTTCGGGTTGCATCACGTGCCGGTGGACGAGCGTCCGGCGGCGCCCGTCCCAGCAGCACCGACACCGATGCCAGCGCCGCAGGCACCGGCATCATGGCCGCCTGTCCAGCAACAGCCCGGTCCAGTTCAACCCGGCCCAGTTCAGCCGAGCCCGGCGCAGAGCGGCCCAGTTCAGTCAAGCCCAGCGCAGAACGGCCCAGTTCAGCAACCCGGCCTGAATCAGCGTCCACCAGCACCCATGCCACCCCCGCCCGGATGGCAGCAGCCGCGAAAGAAATCCCGCAAACCCCTCGTCATCGGCGCGATCGCCCTGACCGTCCTCGTAGTCGCGGGAATCGTGACCGCCGTCCTGGCTACCAAGGGGGACGACAAACCCGCGGCGAATCAACCGGTCAGCACCCCCAACACCGCCACCTGCGCCGGTTCGCAACCAGCGCTCCCCGGCGAAAACGGCCTGACCAAGTGCATGCGCCGCCTGACCGGTCCCACCATCCAAACCCGCGCCACCTGCTCGGACGACCCGGAACTGGCGAAAGCCCTGGGCGCACTGCGCACCGCACTGTGCCGCTTCCCGGACAAGACCACGGTCGCGTTCCACGAAGGACTCACGCTCGCCCAGGTCGAGCCGGGAGCGCGCAAGGACATGACCGGTCGCGTCGTGACCGACACCTGGCGCACCCGCACCGGGCTGAGCGGTCGCTATGTCGCGGGCGTCGGGCCGAAGCTGGGCCTGCTGATCTACCAAGCGGACGGCATTCCCGTGGTCGGCACCGTGATGGACACCAGCGCGTCGCACACGAGCCGCAGGCCGCAGGATTTGGTGCAGTACTTCGAGCAGACCGTCCAGCCTGGCGAGTAAACCTCAGTGCAGTGTCCCGGCCGACGTCGTGACGTCCTCGTGCACGGTCAACGCGGTGCCCGCCACGATCTCGAGCGCTCGCGCGGTCGAGTCCAGCGACAGCCGGGATTCCTCCGGCACATGCACGAAACCGCCGCGCAGTCCGGGGAATTCCGTCGCGATCAGGTGCATCAGGCCGTAGAAGACTTGATTGCACACATACGTCCCGGCGGTGTACGAAACGGCCGCGGGCAGTCCCGCCGACTCGATCGCCGCGACCGCCGCTTTCACCGGCAGCGTGGTGAAGTACGCGGACGGCCCGCCCGCGACCACCGGCACGTCGACCGGTTGCGCGCCGGCGTTGTCCGGGATCCGGGCGTCGATCAGGTTGATCGCCACTCGTTCCGGCGTGACGTGCTCGCGTCCGCCGGCCAGCCCGGCGCAGACGACCAGTTCCGGCCGGTGCGCCAGGATCGCGGCCCGCAGCGCCGGCAGCGACGCGTCGAACTCGCACGGCAGCTCTACCGCCACCGTGTCCGTCCGCCGCGCCGCTGCCAGCGAAGCTGCCTGCCAAGAAGGGTTCGTCGCCGCTCCGGCGAAGGGCGCGAACCCCGTCAGCAGAATTGTCACCTGGCGGCCGGCTTCAGGTCGCCCGGGTAAAGGAACTCGTCCGACGGCTTGCCGTTGCCGTAGATCCACGCGTCGAAGAAGCCCTGCAGGTCCATGCCGGACACCTTCTCACAGTACTTCTGGAACTCCTGCGTGCTCGCGTTCCCGTTGTGGTGCACGGTGTTCCAGGTCTTCAGCACCTGGTCGAACGCGTCCTGTCCCATGTACTTGCTGAGCGCGTGCAGCATGACCGGGCCCTTGGAGTACACGTAGGTGAACTCGTGGCCGGGTCCCATGTCGTACAGCTTGCCGTTCCAGAACGCGTCGCTGGCCGACGCGACCTCGTTGAGGTAGGTGGCGTCGAGGTCCTCGCCGTTCTTCTGTGCCCACAGCCAGGTCGCGTAGGACGCGAAGCATTCGTTGAGGCAGACGTCCTTCCAATGGTCGACGGCGACGGTGTCGCCCCACCACTGGTGCGCGTTCTCGTGCACGATCGTATTGATGTTGCCCGCGCGGCCGGAGTAGATCGGCCGGCTCATCGTCTCGAGCGAGAACCCGATCGGCTCAGTCAGGTAGATGCCGCCCGCGGCGTCCACCGGGTACTTGCCGAACTTCGATTCGAGGAAGTCGATGACCTCCGGCAGCTGGGCGTCGGCCTGCTTCGTGGCGTCCGAGGTGCCCGGGGCGTACGCGCTGACGATCGGGGTGCCGTCCTCGCGCTTGCGCTTGTTGAAGGTCCACTTGTCGATCGCGACCGTGGTCATGTACGACGCGGTCGGGGTGTCCTCCGCCCAGACGTGCGTAGTGCCCGCGCGCGTCCGGAAGGAGCCGACCTCGCGGCCGTTGGCGATCACGCCCCATTCGCTCGGGACCGTGATCGACAGCCGGAACCGGGCCTTGTTGCGCGGGGTGTCGTTGACCGGGTACCAGGTGGTGGCCGATTTCGGCTCGCCTGCCGCGAACGCGCCGCCGGACTTGGTGAACTGCCAGCCGTTCTTGCCGAGGTTCGGGTCGTCGATCGCCACCGGGACACCGTGATAGGCGACCTCCGCGACGAACGGCATGCCTTTCCAGAGCGGCGACTTCGGCGTGATCACGAGTTCGTGGTCGCCGGTGCGGGCGAACTTGGCCGGCATGCCGTTGACCCGGACGGAGTCGACGGTGAGGCCCCGCAGGTCCAGGTCGAACGAGCTGAGCGACTGGGTCGCCTTCGCGTGGACCGTCTGGACGCCGGCGAGCTGATGGGTGTCCGGGGCGTAGTTGACCTTGAGGTCGTAGTCGGAGACCTCGTACCCGCCGTTGCCGTCCTGCGGGTAATAGCTGTCTCCGGCGCCGTCCGAACCGGGGGTCGGCCGGTCCCAGCCGTCCTGTCCGGCCGACGCGATTCCAGTGCCGAGCGTCAATGCGGTGAGGGTGGCTGCGACGGTCACTGCCGGGCGACGCCAGCGGTGCAGTGCTCTCATGGGCGCTCCTGTGTCTGCGTGTGAATCCTCCGCAACGTAGCGCCGAGAAGGCATGGAGTAACCGCAAGGTGGGCAGATTGTCTCGAAAGTCCACACTTACGTCGGGCCCCGGCACGACGTCGCCGTCGTCTGGAAAGCTGGACCTCATGCGCCTCGCGCTGCTGGGCCCGCTGCGAGCGGAGGGGGAGGACGGCACGCCGATCGACATCGGCGGAGCCCGCCTTCGCATGCTCCTTTCGCGGCTCGCGCTGGACGCCGGGCGCTCGGTTTCCGCCGAGGCGCTGATCGACGGTCTGTGGGGCGCCGAACCCCCGGCTGACGCGGCCAACGCGCTCCAGTCGCTCGTCTCGCGGCTGCGTCGCGCGCTGCGGCCCGCGGGGGCCGAACTGGAGTCCGTCAACGGCGGTTACCGGCTCGCGGTGCCGCCGGAAGCGGTGGATCTTCACCGGTTCGAGCAGTTGTCCGCCGAGGGGCGCCGGGAGCTTGCCGCTGGCCGGGACGGCACCGCCGCCGAATCGCTCGCCGCCGCGCTCGCGTTGTGGCGCGGGGCGGCGCTCGCGGATGTGCTGGACGCGCCTTTCGCCGCCGCGCCCGCGACTCGGCTGGAGGAGCGGCGAACGGAGACCACTGAGGACTGGTTCGAAGTCGAACTGCGGCTGGGGCGGCACGCGGACGTGCTCGCGGAACTCACCGCGGCCGCGCAGGCGCATCCGTTGCGGGAACGGTTGGCTGGCTTGCGAATCCGTGCGCTTTCCGCGGCCGGACGCCAGGCTGACGCGCTCGCCGCGTATTCCGCGATCCGTACGACGCTGGCCGACGAACTGGGCGTCGACCCGTCGGCGGAACTCCAGGAAGTGCAGCTGCGCGCGCTGCGCGGCGAGTACACGCCGGTCGCCGCGGTCGTCGACCGGTTGCCGCAGCGGCTGACCAGCTTCATCGGCCGCACCGATGAGCTGAAGCTGCTGGCCGAGTTGCTCGAAGGATCCCGACTGGTCACGCTCGTCGGCCCCGGCGGTGCCGGCAAGACCCGGCTCGCGACGGAAGCGGCTTCACGGCACCCGGCGCATTCGCGCGGCTTGGTGTGGTTCGTGCCGCTGGCTGGCGTGCGGGACGCCGAGGACGTGCTGGCCGCGCTGCTCAACGCGTTGGAGGTCCGCGATCTCCGGACGACGGAGACCGACGCCCGGCGGCGGCAGGTCGATCCCTTCGAGCACGCGGTGGAAGCGCTCAGCGGCGCGGAAGCGTTGCTGGTGCTGGACAACTGCGAACACGTCGTGGACACTGCCGCGGAGCTGGCCGAGAATCTGCTGCGGCGGCTGCCCGCGTTGCGGGTGCTCGCGACGAGCCGTGAACCGCTCGCGATCACCGGGGAAGCGTTGTGTCCGCTCGGCCCGCTGCCGGTTCCGGACGAGGCCGCGCCGCCCGCGGACGTCGGCACGCTCGATTCCGTCCGGCTGTTCCTCGACCGCGCGATGGCGGTGCGCCCTGGTTTCCGGCTCGATGAGTCCACAGTGGACGCGGTGCGGCAAATCTGCCGCCGGCTCGACGGAATGCCGCTGGCGCTCGAACTGGCCGCCGCGCGGTTGCGGTCGATGACCGCCGAGCAGATCGCCGAACGCCTCGACGACCGGTTCCGGCTGCTCACCTCCGGCAGCCGGACGGCGTTGCCGCGTCAGCGCACCCTGCGCGCCGTGGTGGAGTGGAGCTGGGATCTGCTGAGCGACGCGGAGATCCGGCTCGCGCGCAGGCTCGCGGTGTTCGCGGCGAGCTTCTCCGAGGAAGCAGTGGAAAACGTCTGCGCGGACGACGAACTGCCCGCGGACGACATCGTCTACGTGCTGGGTTCGCTGGTGGAGAAGTCCATTGTGGACGTAGTGGGCATGCGGTACCGCATGCTGGAAACCTTGCGCGCCTACGCGACCGAGCGGCTCGCCGAGTCCGGCGAGAAGGAGCGGCTGCGGGCGGCGATGGTCTCGTACTACACGGAATTGGCCGACCGCAACGAACCTTTGCTGCGCGCACGGGATCAGCTCCAGGCTATCGACGTGTACGAGCACGAAAGCGACAACTTCACCGCCGCGCTGCGGGCGGCGATCGAGTCGGGCTCCGCGGAATCGGCGGCCCGGCTGTTGTTCGGGTTGTTCTGGTATCTCAATATCATCGGCCAGAACGAGCGGGCCGCGCTGTTCGTGGACGAGGTGCTCGAACTGGACGGCGAGCTGTCGCCGGGCATGGCGGCGAGCCTGCGGTTGATCCAGGTGCTGATGCGGGTCATGGCCGGTCCGCACGAGAAGGTGGACGTCCCCGAACTGATCGAGGAATGCGTGCGGACCGGTGCGGCGGACCAGAATCCGTGGCTCTGGGTCGGGTTGCCGATAGTGGCTTACCTCAACGGCGAACGCGACCTGGCGAAGCGCGAGATCCGCCGGGCTGTCGAAAGGGACGACGTCTGGAGCCGCGCCGCCGGGCACTGGGCGGAGAGCTTCGTCCTCGGCGACACCGGCGATCTCAAGAGCGCGGACCGGGCGCGAGAGCTTGCGCACCTTGGCTTCGCCGAGGTCGGCGACCGCTGGGGCCTCGGCATGACGCACGGGTTCCGGGCCGCGGCGCAATCGCAGTCCGGCGACCACGAAGGGGCGATCGCCGGGTACGCCGAGGGCTTGCGGCTGATGATGGAACTGCGGTCGCGGGACGACATCGTGCAGCAGTGGTGGCGGCTGGCGATCGAACGTTCGCGCGCCGGTGACCAAGAAGGCGCGTGGCGGGACATGGAAGCCGCCGAACGCTACGCGGCTTCCGGCGGGAACAACGGATTGCGGCTGATCGTGTTGCTTGGCCGTGCCGAGTTGCTGATCCGCGAGGGCAACGTCGGCGAGGCGCGCGAGGTGTTCCGGGAAATGAAGTCGGCGCGCGCGGAGTGGCCGAGGCCGGAGGGTTTCGAGACGGAATGGCTCGGCACCGTCGAGGCTGGTCTGCTGCTCGCCGAAGGCCGCCCGGACGAGGCGGAACCGGCGGTGTTCGCGGTGGTCGAGCAGGCCGCCCGGCGATTCGACATGCCGGACCTGGCCAGCATGGTCGAGCTGCTGGCGCGGATCCGGTACGCGCAGGGCCGGTTGGAGTCGTCCGCGCGGGTGCTGGCGCTGAGCGCGGTGGTGCGCGGGCGTTTCGACCTGGGGAGCCCGGAGGTCCGGGAACTGATCGCCAGCCTGACCGAGGAGCTGGGCGCGGACCGGTACGAGGCGATCGTGGCCGAGACGTCGCGGATGGAACGGGCCGACGCGATCGAAGCGGTCTGGGCGGAGCGGTCTCCCGACTAGGATGTTATCGGTGATAACCAAGTTTTGCTTCCACTGATGTTTCCAGTGATACGCTGACCTGAGTATCACTGGAAACGCCAAGGAGCTGTCATGCGGATCGTCGCACTGGAAGAACACGTGGTCCTGCCCGTCCTGCGCGACGCGTGGGCGAAGGCGGGGGTCCAGCCGCACGTCTATCCCGAGGACCACCCGGTCACGCGACGCTTGCGCGACGTCGGCGAAGGACGGCTCGCCGACATGGACGAGCAGGGCATCGACGTCGCGGTGTTATCGCTGTCCACCCCCGGCGTCCAGAACCTTCCGGCCGCCGACGCGGTGCCCGTCGCGCGGGAGGCCAACGACGCGCTCGCCGAAATCGTCGCCGCGAACCCCACGCGATTCCAGGCCTTCGCCACCCTCCCGACGTCCTCGCCCGAAGCCGCCGCCGAGGAGCTGGAACGCGCGGTCGCCCTGGGCTTCCGCGGCGCGATGCTGTATGGCCGCACCGGCGACAAGCTGGCCGACGCACCGGAGTTCGACGACCTCTACGGAACCGCCGAGCGACTCCGTGTCCCGCTGCACTTCCACCCGCAAGCTCCGGCGCGCGCGGTGCAGGAGGCGTACTACTCGGGCCTGCCGGGCGGCGTCGGGCCGGCGTTGGCGACCGCCGGGCTCGGCTGGTACTACGACCTCGGCGTGCAATACCTGCGGATGATCTTCTCCGGAGTATTCGACCGCCATCCCGAACTGCAGGTGATCGCCGGGCACTGGGGCGAGGTCGTGCTGTTCTACCTCGACCACGTCGGCTTCCTGCGGGAAATGGCCGGGTTGCGGCAGCCGCTGGCCGACTACTTCCGCCAGAACTTCTGGATCGCGGGCAGCGGCACGGTCAGCGAACGCTACCTGCGCTGGGCCGCGGAGGTGGTGGGGACTGAGCGGATGCTGTATTCGACCGACTATCCGTACACCTTCGGCACCCGGCCCGGCGGTTTTCCTTACCTGGACACGAGCGGCGGTGTCGCGCGGTCGTTTCTGGAGAAGGCTCCCTTCAGCGAGGAAGAGAAGGCGGCCATTGGCTCCGGGAACTGGGAGCGGCTGACTGGCCATCTCGCGGCCAGCCGCCAGGCTGCGCGATAACCTGCGCATCCGGCACAGCGCGAAGGAGCCCCGGCGTGTGGTCAGCAGCTCACCAAGCAGTCGAACTCGAAGACCTGCCGCGCTTGCGGGACATTCTCGACTCCGGTCACGACGTCGAGGACGACATAGGGGACGGCTGGACTCTGCTGCGGCACGCGATAGACGCCGAAGTCGACAGCCACATCCAAACCGGCAAGCCGCTGCACGCCGACGTCACCGCTTTCCTTCTCGCCCGCGGAGCCGATCCGCTCCGTCGTCATGAGGGTGTACCGGTCGTCGAGGAGGCGGAGGAACGAGGTCATTGGCTGGCTGTCGAAATCATGCGCGGTTTCATCAGCCGAAATCGGCAGCCCTGGACCCGGCCGACAAAAAAGTGAGTGTCTGTGCCCGGCTGTGGAACCCGGACACAGACACTCACTCACAGCGTCCGCACCCCCGTGCAGGACGCCCTCAGACCCGCTTGCGGTAAGCCCACGTCGCGAGCGGGAAGAACACCACGACCGCACCGGCCATCCACGCCAGTGCGCCCAGCAGGGAGCCGCCGTAGGCGACGCCGCCGTTGAGCAGGCCGCGCATCACGTCGGACAGCAGGCTCACCGGGCTGATGTCCGCCCATGCCTTGAGCCAGCCCGGCATCGTGGCCGTCGGGAGGAACACGTTGCTGCCGAACGTCAGCGGCATGATGAAGACGAACATCAGGCCCTGCGCCGCGCCCGGGGACTTCATCAGCATTCCGACGAACACCGAACCCCAGCAGAAGCACAGGCCGAACGCGACCGCCAGCAGAATCGCGAGGGCGAACTCCCCGAGACCGGTCTGCACCCGGAAGCCCATCACGGTCGCCACGATCAGCAGGACCGTCAGGCACACCACGTATCGCACGAGGTCGGCCAGCACCGCGCCCACCAGTGGCGCCGAACGGGCGATCGGCATGGAGCGGAAGCGGTCGAAGACGCCCTTGGTGATGTCGGTGTTGAGCTGTGTGCCGACCGTCAGCGACGCCTGCAGGATGTTCATCACGATCAGGCCCGGCACAAGCGCCTGCAGGTAGTTCTCGATCGAACCGCTCAGCGCGTTGCCGAACAGGTAGGTGAACATCAGCAGGAAGATGATCGGCATCAGCGTGACGTCGGCCAGCTGTTCCGGATTCTTGCGGATCTTCAGGATTCCCCGCCAGGCAAGCGAAAACGCGTGCTTCGCACCCTGGACGGGGCTGATGTGCCGGGGCGGGGCCGCCACGGCGGTTGCGGTGGTCACGACCGGCTCCCTTCGAGTTCGCGGTCCGGCTTCGGTTCCTCGGCGGCGTGCCCGGTCAGCGCCAGGAACACCTCGTCGAGGCTGGGCAGCCGCAGTGCCAGTTCGTCGGAGGTGATGCCCGCCGAGTCGAGGCGGCGCACCAGTGTGGACAGCAGCACCGGGTCGGACACCGGCGCGGTCAGCAGTCCGGTCGCGTTGTCGCGGACCGGCCGCGCGCCGGTGAGTTCGGCCAGGATGCGGTCGACCTCGTCGAGGTCGCTCAGCGACGTCGGCCGCACCTGCAGCGTCTGCCCGCCGACCCGCCGCTTCAGCTCGTCGGCGCGGCCGTCGGCGACCACGTGGCCGTGGTCGAACACGGTGATCCGGTCGGCCAGCTGGTCGGCCTCCTCCAGGTACTGCGTGGTGAGCAGCACCGTCGCGCCGTCGGCGACGAGGCTGCGGACCACCGCCCACACCTCGTTGCGGGCGTGCGGATCGAGTCCGGTGGTCGGCTCGTCCAGGTACAGCACGGCGGGACGGCCGACGAGGCTCGCCGCAAGGTCGAGCCTGCGCCGCATGCCGCCGGAATACGTCCGGATCGGCCGCTTGGCCGCGTCGGTCAGCTCGAACCGCTCCAGCAGTTCGGCCGCCCGTGCCCGGGCGTCGGCCCGGGACAGATTCAGCAGCTTGCCGATCAGCACCAGGTTCTCGGTGCCGCTCAGGTCCTCGTCCACCGACGCGTACTGCCCGGTGAGCCCGATCAGCCCGCGCACCCGGACCGGGTCGCGGACCACGTCGTAACCCCCGACCGTGGCCCGCCCCGCGTCCGGTTTCAGCAGGGTCGCCAGAATGCGGACCGCGGTCGTCTTGCCCGCGCCGTTCGGCCCGAGCACCCCGACCACCTTCCCGAACGGGACCTCGAGGTCCACCCCGTCCAGCGCCTTCGTCTCCCCGAAATGCTTGACCAGGCCCTCGGCCTGGATCGCGTGCGACATGACGCCTCCTCCTGTGTCGCTCCAGCACACAGTGGACCCAGGCGCTGGCAAGCCGCGCACACGGCGCTGACACGGACCTGTCAGCGGGTGCCCGGCATACTCGGGATCATGGTGATGGAGGCGCGGAGGCGCAGCCGGCTGGTCACGAGCCTGCTCGTGCTGGTCGGGCTGCCGCTGCTGGCGGTGGCCGTGCTGCGCACGATCGGCTGGGACGGCAGCGGCTGGTACCTGACCGCGCTGCTGGCGCTGACGCCGTACTTCGTCATCTACGGCGTCCTGCTCGCCGCACTCGCGCTGATGCTGCGGCGATGGTGGGTCGGCGTTGTCGCGCTGGCGTTGTCCGTGCTGCTGGCGGTGTACGTCGCGCCGCGGGTGATCTCCGACGACCAGCCCGCGGCGCACGGGAAGACAGTGCGGGTGCTGGCGGCGAACCTCTACCTTGGCCAGGCCGACCCGGCGGCGCTCGTGCGGCTGGTCCGGGAGCATCGGATCGACGTGCTGAACCTGGTGGAGATGACGCCCGCCGCGATGTCCGGGCTGGAAAAGGCCGGGCTGTTCCAGACGTTGCCGTACCGCGTCCTGCATCCGGCGTCCGGTGTGGACGGTTCCGGCATTCTGTCGCGATATCCGCTTGCCGAGGAGGATTACACTGGTGATTCAGTGCAGAATCAGCCTGGTGCGGCAGCGGATCTCGGCGGCGGAACGACGTTGGAGATCGTGGCGGCACATCCGCGTTCGCCGGATTCCGGGTATTACCAGTGGGAGCAGCAGATGCGGGACCTGTCGCGCGCCATCGGCGAGCACGGGCTGCGCGTGGTAGCGGGCGATTTCAACGCGACCCTCGACCATGCCGCGCTGCGGACGGTGCTGTCCCGCGGATATGTCGACGCGGCCGAGGCACGCGGCGACGGCTTGGTCCCGACCTGGTCGACGTCGACGGTCCCGCTCGTGCCGCTGGACCACGTGCTGGTGGACCGCCGGGTCGCGATCCGGGATTACCAGGTGTTCGATGTGCCCGGAAGCGATCACCGGGCGGTTTACGCGGAGGTGCAACTGCCATGACGACCTTGCGGCCAAGCAGCGGGGAAGCCGAATACCCGCGGCTGCTGGAGATCTGGCGCAGCGCCGTCGAGGCGACCCACGACTTCCTGGCACCGGCGGATGTCGAGTACTACGCCACGCGCGTCCCGCTCTACTTCTCGGAAGTGGAGCTGACCGTGGCGGAGGTCGACGGAATCGCCGCGGGCTTCTCCGGAATCGCCGAGGGAAAGCTGGAAATGCTCTTCGTGCACGACGATTTCCGCGGTCGCGGCATCGGGACGGCGTTGCTGCGCGCGGCGCTGGACCGCTACCCGGGCCTCACCCTGGACGTGAACGAGCAGAACCCGCAGGCGGTCGGTTTCTATCTGCACCACGGGTTCGAGGTCGTCGGCAGGCAGGAGACCGATCCGGACGGCCGTCCGTTCCCCTTGCTGGAGCTCAAACGAGCTTGACCAGCGTCTCCAGCGCGCCGGCGGCGATCGAAACCCCGCGCCCGTGCCGGATTTGCGGCTCGCGCGGATTGATCCGGACTAACGCACCCGTCGCCGCGCTGGCGAGTTCGGAATACCGCCGCACCGTCGGAACCGCTTGTCCGGCACCGATTTCGACCACTGTCACGTCGCGATGCGCGCGTCGCCAGGCGGTCAGTTCGTCCAGCTGTTCCTGACTGCGGTCGGGAATCCAGTCGAAATCGCCGAACATCAGGATGTTCGGACGGGCCAGACCGCCGCAGCGCGGACAGGACGGCAACGGCGGCCGGGCGCGCATCGTCGCCTCGTCGATTTCGACCGTGACGTCCGCCGCCGGCCAGATCTCCCGCGAGCACCCGGCAAGGCACTGCAGATGATGGATCGACCCGTGCGCCTCGGCGACGTGCGGAAATCCCGCCGCTTGGAATTGTCCGTCCACATTGGACGTGAAAACGCGCACGCCGCCAGGCTTGGCCAGTCCTCGTTCGAGAAGCAGACTGAACCCGCGATGCGGCGCCGTTTTCCGGTACAGCTCGAGCCGGTGCCCGTAGAAACCCCACGCCAGCTCCGGATCCGAGGCGAAATGCCGCGGGTCGGCCAGCTCCTCGAACCGCAACCCGAGCCCGGCGTACGGCGGATACGCCCGCCAAAACCCTTCCCCGCCACGGAAATCGGGCAGGCCGGAGTCGACGCCCATCCCGGCGCCGGCGCACACGAGCAGCGCGCCGGCGCCCGAGATCAGCTCGGCGGCGCGGGAGAGTTCGTCACTCACCCGGCTTCGATGCCTGCACGACCTCGAATTCCAGCAGGTTCGCGCCGGTCGACACCGGGTTCTTGCGCTCGCCAGCGTGCGCCTCGCGCGCCGGACCGCCCGCCCAGGCCTGGTAGTGCTCCTCGGTTTCCCACTTCGTGTACACGAAGTAGCGCTTCTCGCCCGCGATCGGGCGAAGCAGCTCGAAGCCGAGGAACCCCTCCTGGTTGTCGACGGAGTGCAGCCGCGCTGCGAAGCGCTTCTCCAGCTCCGGGCCGGCGCCTTCAGGGACTTCGATTGCGTTGATCTTGACCACTGCCATAGACCCAGCGTACTAACGGCTGGCCCGGTTTCGCGGTTCGTGCCACTCTGCTCACATGGGGGACGACGAAGTCTTTGGCACAGAATTGGCCCGCAACCTGCAGCGTCTCGTGAAAGCGGCGGCGGAGTCGGCCGGTTCGGGCAACGGGAATGCGCTGATCGAGCGAGTCACCGTGCATCTCGGCGTGCCGCTCGCGCAGGCGCTGGTGGTCACGCGCAACTTCGAGGACTGGGAGCACGCGACCATCCAGGCCGGGCTCGACGCGTACCTCGCCGAGCACGGGATCGGCACCGACTGGTTCGGCATCGCCGGTGGTTTGCGCGGCCATGAGGACCTGGTCGGCATGCTGGTCACGGCCAAACAGCACGGCCACTACGAGCTGGGCGCGGTGGACTACGCGACCGTCGCGATCGGCCCAGACGAAGCGGCGGACGTCGTCCAGCTCGGGCTGGTCGGCACGGTCGCCCCGGACGGCTCCCAAGTGCTGGTCGGCGTGCGCGGCGCCGCGCCGCAGTACGGACAGGTGAACTGTCGGCTCGAGGTGATCGCCGAGGACCGACGAGCGGCCACTGAAACCCGGGACCGCATCGAAGCGCTGATGACCGAGCACGACGTCCTGCGCGGCCAGGTGATCGCATTCGGCCTAAGCGAGCACCGCAACAACGAGCTGGTCACCTTCCTGCCGCGGCCGGAGCTGAACAAGGAGGACGTGGTCCTGCCGGACGGCGTCCTCGAATCGATCGAGCGGCACACCATCGGCATCGCCGAACACGGCGCGCGCCTGGCCGCGGCGGGCCAGCATTTGAAGCGCGGCCTGCTGCTGCACGGCGCACCGGGCACCGGAAAAACGCACACCGTGCGCTACCTGATGGGCCAGCTCCCGGACTGCACGGTCGTCATCCTCACCGGCACTGCGATGCGGTTCATCTCGAAAGCCGCTTCGCTGGCGCGCCGGCTGCAGCCGAGCATCATGGTGCTGGAGGACGTCGACCTGATCGCCGAGGACCGCGACCTCGTGCACGGCCCGACGCCGCTGCTGTTCAGCCTGCTCGACGCGATGGACGGCGTCGGCGGCGACGCGGACGTCACCTTCCTGCTCACCACCAACCGGGCGAGCAGCCTGGAGAAAGCGCTGGCCGACCGTCCTGGCCGAGTCGACTTGGCGGTGGAGGTGCCGTTGCCGGACGCGGCGGGCCGGGAAGCCTTGCTGCGGCTGTATTCCCGCGGCCTGGGGCTGACGGCTGATCTAGCGCCGGTGGTCGAGGCGACGGACGGTGTCACGGCGTCGTTCATGAAGGAACTGCTTCGCCGAGCATCGCTGCGCGCGCTGGTGCTGAGGCCCGACGAGCCGGTGCGGGTCGGCGACACCGAACTCGGCGAGGCGCTGGCCGAGATGAACGACGCTCGCAGCAGCCTGACCAGGTCGTTGCTCGGCAGTCAGGGCCGCAACGCGCCCGGGTAAAGATCGGCGTCGGACGGCACCTTCGCTCCGTGGAACCAGTCGTTGAGGAACCCGCTCACATCGTGTCCGGCGACCTTCGACACGAGCTTCTCGAAGTCCGCCCACGTCGCGTTGCTGTTGCGGTGCTGGCCCACCCATTCGTGCAGCACCTTCTCGAACCCCGGCTCGCCCAGCTCCCGGCGCAGCGCGTGCACAGCCAGAATTCCCTTGTCGTACGCGCCCTCGAACAGGTGCTCCGGCCCCATGTCGACAAGCTTCTGTCCCCAGAAATCTGTGCTGCCCTTGGTGATTTCGACGGCCGCGCGGTAACGGTCGTCCAGGTTCTGGCCCTCGCGTTCGCCCCACATCCACTGCGCGTACGACGCGAAGCATTCGTTCAGGCAGATGTCCGCCCACGAGTTGAGCGACACCGAATCGCCGAACCACTGGTGCGCGTTCTCGTGCACCATGGTCAGGATTTCCGCCCATTTCGCATAAGTGGGACGGGTTTGCGTTTCCAGGGAGAAATGGATGTCCTCGTCGAGATAGATCCCGCCGGCCGCGCTCTGCGGGTATTTGCCGAACTTGCTCTCCAGGAACGAGATCACCTCCGGCAGCCGGTCGCCGGTGGCCTCGCGGGGTTCGGCACCGGGCGCGTAGCCGGAAACGATCGGTGTGCCGTCCGGCAGCGTGGACCGCTGCACGGTGAACTTGTCGATCGCGATCGTGGTCAGGTAGCTGGCCACCGGGTTCGGATCGGCCCACGTCGTGGTGGTTTTGCCGTCCTTGGCGCTGGTGCCCTGTTCCCGGCCGTTGGACAGCACCGTCCAGCCGGTGGGCACGTGCGCGGTCAGCGTGAAGGTCGCCTTGTCGCGCGGGGTTTCGTTGACCGGATACCAGAATGACGCGGAATGCGGCTCGCCGACCAGGTACGCGCCGCCGTCCTCGGAGCGGGCCCAGCCGTTCTCCGACCCGCCGTCGTGCGGAGTTTTCGCCGGAACACCCGAATAGTGCACGCGCGTCCGGAACGTCGAACCCGACCGCAGCGGTTCGGCCGGAGTCACGACCAGCTTGTTCTTCTCCCGGCTGTATTTCGCCGGTTTCCCGTCGATCTCCACCGCGGCGACGTCCAGCCCGCGCAGGTCGAGGTCGAAGCGGCTGAGGTCTTGGGTGGCTTTCGCGGAGACCGTCGTGTCGCCGTCGAGCCGGCCGCTCGGCGGGTCGTAACTGACGTCGACGTGGTAGTCGAGCGCGTCGTATCCGCCGTTGCCGTCGTCGGGGAAGTACGGGTCGCCCGCGCTGTTCGCGCCCGGCGCCGGATGCAACGGCGGCGGAGGAGGAGAAGCGGGTTCGGCGGGGCTGCACGCGGACAGCGCAAGCACGCCGATGAGGGCGAGGACGGCGGTCGGGCGGCTGCGCATTCCTTCACCCTAGGCGCAGGTTTGTGATGAAGTAGCCGTGAAAACCCAGGAGGACTAATGCGACCAGGCCTGATCGACTTCGGCGGCGACGAACGCCCCGGCGTGTCGATCCTGCTGCTGCACGGGCTGATGGGCCGCGCCCGCACCTGGTGGCCGGTCGCGCAATGGCTGAAGCGGTACGGCCGGGTGCACGCCCTCGACGCCCGCGGCCACGGGCGCGCGCCGCACACCGGGCCGTGGACCACCGAACAGTTCGCGGAGGACGTCGCGGACGTGCTGGCCGACCTCGGTCCGTCCGTGCTGATCGGGCATTCGATGGGCGGGCTGCACGCGTGGGCGACGGCGGCGAAATACCCGGAGCTGGTGCGCGCGGTCGTCAGCGAGGATTTCGCTCCGGACCAGCGCGGACGCACCGTCGAGACCTGGCGCGGCTACTTCGAGAGCTGGCCGGTGCCGTTCGAATCACTGGCGCACGTGCGCGAGTTCTTCGGCGCCGCGGGCGACTACTTCACCGAATGCGTAGAGGAACGCGAAGGCGGCTATCACCTGATCGCCGACCTGGAGAACCTGTACGAGATCGCCGCCGAATGGGGCCGCCGGGACTATTGGTCCATTGTGGACGGTATCCGCTGTCCGCTGCTGCTGGTCGAGGGCGAGCACACCGCGATGCCGGTCGGCCAACAAGCCGAGGTCGCGGCGCGGGTGCCCGGCGCGAAGCACCTGATCGTGTCTGGTTCGGCGCATCTGCCGCACGCCGAGGCTCCGGAGACGTATCGCGGCGCGGTGGAGGCCTTCCTGTCCGGCCTGTGACGCCTCACGTGTGCCGCCCTCGCTGGCACGCGTGAGGCGTCCCCGGTCAGCGGGCCAGCTCGGTGCGCCACGCGGCGGTCGAGCGGTCCGCCGGCACGATCAGCGGCCAGACGTCCGAGCCGAGGTAGGCGGACTCGTCGCTGGCCCGAGCCGCGGTGCAGCTGTCGCGGGAAAGCCCGTGCGCGACGGCCAGCGCGGACACCGCGTCCGCGGTCGCCTTGCCGAACACGCCGTCGGTGGGTACGCCGAACCCGGCCGCGCGCAGGAACCGTTGCGCGGTCCTCACCCGCGGCCCGGTGTCGCCCGGCTTGAGCAGCGGCCACTCCGGCGCGTCGAGCCGGGCGACAGACAGGCCGAGTTGCTGGCCGACTGCCTTGCGCAGCTCCGGGAGCCGGTCGTAGAGCACCTGGCCGCAACACTCGGTCGAGTTGAAATCGCGGTGGCCCTTGATGAATTCGGGCGTGATGCCGTATTGGTGCGCGATGTAGGCGATCAGCTGCACGAGTGAATCCCACAGCGCGACCGGCACGTCGACCGTGCTGTAGAGGCCCTCGTTCTCGATGCCGAGGCATTCGCTGTTGTGGTTGGCCACGTTCGCGCCCTGCACGTGCTGCGTCCCGCCGCGCAGGATTTCGAGGCTGCGGTGCCGCCCCTCGGTGACGAAGCCGCCGCGGCTGTTCGTGAACTGCTGGCCGGTGTCGATCCAGCCGCGGGTGTCCATGTGGAAGTTCTGGATGTCCCGCGAGATCTGCAGCGCGTGCGCCAGCGAGTAGTCGGTGTTGTTGCCGGGGTCGACGGTGTGGTGCACGACGATGTAGGTCGGCTTGTGGTTCTCCACCACGATCGCGCCCGAGGCGGGCCGGGCGTTCCACTCGGCCGTCGAATGGATGACCGGAGTGGTGACGGCGGCCGCGGATCTCGCTGTGGCGAACCCCAAAGCGCCCACGGCGGTGACGGTGAGGCCGCCCTTCAAGACGGCACGACGCGTTGCTTCCCCCATGCGGAACTCCTCAGCCCGGAAGTGCGACGGGGGAAAGCTAACCCGGCGCCCCGGAGGGGACAACTTTTTGCCGACTTTCGTCGTAGTGCGTCAGTGTTCCCCGGGGAGCGAGAAGAGCCCGTCGGGGGTTTGCTCCAGCAGACCGTCCACGAGCAGCGAATCCAGGCACCGGTCGCGCTGGCCGGACTCGTGCCACACGAGGTCCAGCCGCGCTTTCTCGACCGGCCCCTCGCTGCCGCGCAGGACGTCCAGCAGCAGCCCGCGCACCTGCCGGTCGGTGCCGGCGAACTTCTGCACCGGCTTGGCCGGACCGGCGTATTCGGGACGGCCGTTGTGCTGCCAGGCGCATTCGGCGTAAATCGGGCAGTCCGCGCACTTCGGCGACCGGGCGGTGCAGATCAGCGCGCCCAGTTCCATCAGCGCAGCGGACAGCTTCGCCGCAGGCGCGTCTTCGGCGGGAAGCAACGCCTCGACGTCCGCCATGTCGCGGGTATTCGACGCCGGACCAGCGTCTCCCGCGCCATGAACGGCACGCGCGACCACTCGCCGGACGTTCGTATCCACCACCGGCGCACGCTTGCCGTACGCGAACGCCGCCACCGCGCGCGCCGTGTACGCGCCGATGCCGGGCAACGCGAGCAATGTGTCCACATCGGACGGAACGACGTCGCCGTGCTCCTGAGCGATGACGGTGGCGGCGGCATGCAGCCGAAGCGCGCGACGCGGGTAGCCGAGCTTGCCCCACGCGCGCACGACCTCGCCGGTGGTCTCGGCGGCCAGCGCTGAGGGCACCGGCCAACGGGCCATCCACTCCAGCCAGATCGGCTGAACGCGCGAAACAGGCGTCTGCTGCAGCATGATTTCGCTGACCAGCACGCCCCACGCCGAGCAGTCCGGTTCCCGCCACGGCAGGTCCCGGCCGACGTCGGCGAACCAATCGATCAGAACATCGGTGTCTACTGCCACCCCGCCATTGAATACGACGGCTGCTACTTGACTTCGGTCAGGCTCCCGGCCTTCACGTCGTAGACGAATCCGCGCACGTTGTCGTTGTGCAGGAGGAAGTCGCTGCGCCGGGCGCGCTCCATCGAGGTGCGCACGCTGTCCTCGACCTTGCGGAACGCCTCGACGGCCCAGGTCGGCCGCAGCCCGGTGGCGGACTCCAGCTCGTCCTTGAACTCGTCTTCGGTGACCGTGGAGAGGCCGCAGTCGGTGTGCTGGACGATCAGCACCTCGCGGGTGCCGAGCTTGCGCTGGCTGAGCGCGAGCGACCGGATCATGTCGTCGGTGACCACGCCGCCCGCGTTGCGCAGCACGTGTGCCTCGCCCTGGAGCAGGCCGAAGATCTCGAACACCCGGATCCGCGCGTCCATGCAGGTCAGGATCGACACCTGCAGCGACGGCTTGGGGGAGGACCGGTCGCCGGGAACGATGTCGCCGATTTCCCGATTACGCTTGAGCAGCACGTCGATGGAGGTCATGGGGCACCTTTCGGCCTGCGCTTCCCCGCGGGACGCGGGCGGTTCTTCCCATGGAACCGGCCCAGGCCCGCGCACACAATGCGGTGGGCGGGAAATCACGGCAAAGGCTGGGGGTGCTCGTGCGTGTTCATGCCGGTTCTAACCGGCGTAGCCACTCACGACCTCAGCCGCCGAACCAGGGCTCCTCGACCGTCCGCGGCGGCGCCGAGGTGCGGCCGACCCGCAGTTCGGTCGGCAGCGTGATGACCTTGGGCCCGACCCGCTCGGCCGAGCTGAGCAGCAGCCGTCCGGCCACCTTGCCCTTCTCCAGCACCGGCTGATGCACCGTCGTGAGCCCGGAACGCTCCGCCTCGGAGATGCCGTCGAAACCAGTCACCGTGAGGTCGAGCGGCACCCGCAGACCGCGCCGCGCGGCCTCGGCCAGCGCACCGAGCGCGAGGATGTCCGAGGTGCAGACCAGTGCGGTGACCTGCGGATACGCGTCGAGCAGCTGGCGGGCGGCAGAAGCGCCGTCGTCCACCGTGTGGTCGAAGCGCTCGACCACGGGGACGGTCGCCCAGTCGACGCCAGCCGAGGAGAACGCCGTCGCCAGCGCCTCCAGCCGGGTCCGCTGCACGTGGAAGTGCGCGCCGCTCTGGCGTTCGGAAGTCACGAAGTCGTCGTTGCGCTCGCGGCCGAGCCGCATGCACAGGACACCGATCTGGCGATGGCCGAGCGCCACCAGATGGTCCGCGAGCTGAGTGACCGCGGCCGCGTCGTCCGGGCCGACCCGGTCGACGCCCTCGATACGGGGCTGGTCGATGATCACCGTCGGCACCGGTCGTTCCAGGACGGCCGCGAGATGCGGATCGTCGTCCGGCACGGAGTACACGACGAACCCGTCCACGCCCGCGCGGTGCACCGCGGCGAGGTCCTCGCGACCGGGGCTGGCCGGTACGAGATGCAAGCCGACACCCGCGTCCTCGCAGGCCAGCGCGAGTCCTTCGAGCACGCCGACGGCGGCCGGGTCGCGGAAGGCGTAAGAGAGGTTCTCGGTCAGCAGCAGCCCGACCGCTCCCGCCTTGCGGGTGCGCAGCGAGCGCGCGACCGGGTCCGGGCCGGGGTAGCCGAGCCGCCGAGCGGTCTCGAGCACGCGACGGCGCAGTTCGGGAGACAGCTGATCCGGGCGGTTGTAGGCGTTGGACACGGTGGTCCTGGACACCCCGAGTTCCGCCGCGAGCGACGCCAATGTCGCCTGCCTCCGGGTGCGAATAGGACGGCCCATCCGCAAACCGTAACGGTTCAGATCGTTTTCCAGAAGCGACACCCCTGTGGTGAGTGTCTCGATCCTCTCGGTGATCAAGAGCGGGTACGGCCACCCGGTGGAGTGAGGCTCGCCGTTCGGATGGGGTAAAGTGAATCTGACAACGATTTCCATTAGCAGTTCGACCCAGGAGTGCCCGATGACTTCCCGCCGCACCACGAGCGTTCTCGCCGCCGCGTCGGCCTTGGCTGTGTTCGCGCTCGGCGCGTGCTCCAGCACGTCCTCGACCGGTTCCGGGGCGGGAGGGGGAACGGGCGACCAGGTGAAGGTCGTCGCCTCCACCGACGTCTGGGGCAGCGTCGCGTCCGCCATCGGCGGCGACAAAGTGCAGGTCACGTCGATCATTCACGATCCGTCCGCCGACCCGCACTCGTACGAATCCACCGCCGACGACGCGCTCGCCGCCAAGAAGGCGCAGCTGACGCTGGCCAACGGCGGCGGGTACGACGAGTTCTTCACCAAGCTCTCCGGCGAGGCGGCTTCGGCGAAGAAACTGGTCGCCTACGACATCGCCAAGCCCGGCGAGGAGAACGAGCACGTCTGGTACGACCTGCCGGGCGTCGGGAAGGTCGCCGACCAGGTCGCGGCCGCGCTCGGCGAGATCCAGCCCGCCTCGAAGCAGAAGTTCGAGGACAACGCCAAGAACTTCAAGGGCCAGCTCGACGGCCTGATCAAGAAGGCGGGTGCGCTCGGCACCGCGCACCCGAATACGAAGGTCGTCGTCACCGAACCGGTCGCGCACTATCTGCTCAAGACCGCGAACATCGGCGACGCCACCCCGAAGGCCTTCTCCGACGCGATCGAGAACGAGACCGACGTGCCCGCCGCGGCGGTGTCCGAGTTCACCAAGCTGATCAAGGAGAAGCAGGTGAAGGCGCTGGTCAACAATGTGCAGACGGTCACCCCGCTGACCAAGCAGGCAGTCGCCGACGCGAAGGCGTCCGGGGTCGCGGTGGTCGACGTATCCGAGACGCTCCCGGCGAACGTCACGGGCTACATTGACTGGATGACCAAGGATGTGGACGCGCTGTCGGGGGCTCTGAACAGCTGATGTCCGTCCAGCTTCCCGATGCCGGCCCCGCGGTCCGCGTGCGCGGGGCCGGGCTCGCCTTCGGCGACCGCACCCTCTGGTCCGGTTTGGACTTGGACGTCGAGCCGGGCGAATTCCTGGCGGTCCTCGGCCCGAACGGTTCCGGCAAAAGCAGCTTCCTCAAGGCGTTGCTGGGCATGCAGTCGCTGTCGGCGGGCACGGTGGAAATCGCCGGCGGCCGTCCGGGCGGCGCGAACCGCAAGGTCGGCTACATCCCGCAGCAGCGAGCGATCGACGATTCGCTCACGCTGCGCGGCGTCGACCTGGTCGGTTTAGGACTGGACGGCCACCGCTGGGGACCGGGTCTGGCTGGAATGCGCGCGCGGAAACGCCGCGTGGCGTCGGTGATCGAATCCGTCGGCGGCACGCGCTACGCGAAGCAGCCGGTCGGCCGGCTGTCCGGCGGCGAGCAGCAACGGCTCCGGGTAGCGCAGGCGCTGGTCGGCGACCCGACGGTGCTGTTGTGCGACGAACCGCTGCTGTCGCTGGACCTCGCGCACCAGCGTGCGGTCAGCGAACTGATCGACGCGCGACGCCGCGATGCCGGGTCCGCGGTGCTGTTCGTGACGCATGAGATCAACCCGGTGCTGCAGTTCGTCGACCGCGTGCTGTACCTGGTGAACGGCCAGTTCCGGATCGGCAAGCCGGACGAGGTGATGACCTCGGAGACGCTGTCGGATCTGTACGGAACGAAGATCGAGGTGCTGCGCGTCGGCGGGCAGATCCACATCGCCGGTGCGCAGAGCGCGTTGTGCGAGGACCAACCGCATCACCACGAGCAGGAAGCAGTGGGCTGAGCCTTGGACGGCATGTTCGACTTCGCCAAGACGTGGGAGCTGATCGCGGAACTGGACAGCGTCCGGATCGCGCTGATCGCCGCCGCGGTGCTGGGCTTGCTGGCCGGGGTGCTCGGCCCGCTGATCGTGATGCGCCGCATGTCCTTCGCGGTGCACGGCACGTCAGAACTGGCCTTCACCGGCGCGGCCGGCGCGCTGTTGCTGGGCGTCGGGGTGGAATACGGCGCACTGGCCGGAGCGGTGGCTGCCGCGCTGCTGCTGGGAATCCTGGGAATCCGCGACTCGGACCGAGATTCGGTCATCGGCGTGATCCTGTCCTTCGGGCTGGGCATGGGCGTCCTGCTGCTGTCGTTCTACAAAGGACGGTCGGCGAACAAATTCGGGATTCTGACCGGTCAGATCATCACCGTGGACAGCACGAACCTGACCGCGCTGGTGATCTCGGCCGCGGCGGTGCTGGCGGTGCTGTCGCTGATCTACCGGCCGCTGCTGTTCGCGAGCGTCGACCGCGCGGTCGCCGAGGCGCGCGGGGTGCCGGTCAAGTCGTTGACGGTGCTGTTTTCCCTGCTGGTCGGAGTCGCGACGGCGCTGAGCGTGCAGGTGGTCGGGTCGCTGCTGGTGGTCGCTCTGATGGTGACTCCCGCGGCGGCTGCCGCCCGGGTGACGGCTAGTCCGCTGCGCGCGACGGTGTTGTCGGTGGTGTTCGCGGAGGTCGCCGCGCTGGGCGGGATCGTGCTGTCGCTGGCGCCGGGGTTGCCGGTGAGTGCGTTCGTGACGTCGATTTCGTTCTTGATCTATCTGGTGTGCCGGGTGCTCGCGTGGGTCCGCGACCGGCGGCGCGGGGTGCGGACCAGCCCGGTGGAAGTGGCTGCGGTTCCGGTCGGCTAGCGGTACACGGACACCTGCCGGCGCGACAATGTCGGTTGATCGATCTGGTCGAGGACGGCTGTCGCCAGATCCGCGTAGGACAAGGGGATTGACGCTGCTTGGGCGTCGAGCACGTCGCCCGCGAGCCGGTATTCGCCGGTCGCTGGTGCTTCGAGCGACAACTCGGGCGGCGGCGTGACGACCAGCCAGTCCACCGCCGGGGGTTGTTCCCGCCAGGCGGCCAGGCCCTGCATCCGGGCTTCGGCGAAGGGACGCAAGAAAGCGGGAAAGGCCGCGGGGTCCTCGAACATTCGGCCGCTGCCGGTACGAAGAGTCGCGGCGAGACCGATTTCGATCACCCGGGATCCCCGCGCGGCCTGAACTAGGTTCCCGACCAAACCCACGAAGTAGCCGGGGTCGAAGCCTTCGAACGACTCCGGCGGTCCGGTAATCGGCGTCACCGCATTCACCAATGCCGCGACCTCGTCAGGCAACACGGTCGCGACGCTGTCCGAGTCAGTCAGATCGCCCGCGACCACCTCGAGGACATCCCCGAGGGCGGACAATCCGGAGTGCCGGGCAGGGTCGCGAACCACCCCGAGCACTGGGCGTCCGCGCCGCAGCGCCTCGGCGACGATGGCGCGCCCGGCCCGCCCTCCAGCACCGAAAACCACGATCGGACCGTTTCGCTCATCTGGCACCATGCGCGCGACGCTAGCTTCGGAAAACTGGTTACTTCAACGAAACCGGAGGCCACCGGAGATGTCTGCCGATGCCCAGCTCAGCGCCCGGATGGATCCGGCGTGCCCGATGGCTGCCTTCCCCTTCCACGTCGGCGGGAAGTGGACCGGAATGGTCGTCGTCGCGTTGCTGGACGGCCCGCGGCGCTTCAGCCACCTCCGCCAAATCCTGGGCGTCAGCAGCGCCAAAGTCCTGACCGAAACCCTGCGCGACATGGCCCGCGACGGTCTCCTCACCCGCACCGACCACCAGGCCAATCCGCCCCACGTCACCTACGAGCTGACCGACCTCGGCCGCAGCCTCCTGCCGGTCATCGACGCCATGCGCGAGTGGAGCGATCAGCACCTGGCCGACCTGCTGGCCCACCGCCACCACGCACCGGCTACCGGATCGGATGCTGCGCCAACGCCGTCTTCACCGCCGAAATAAACCCCTCGTCGGTAAACGGCACCAACCCGCCCGCGACATTCCGCTCCACCGCCTGCAAAACCACCACGTGCGAGTTCACGAACTGGTCCACCGCCTGCGATTGCGGCGTCTTGTCCGTCGAATACGCCAGGTACGTGAGATTCGTGAACGCCGCCTCCAGATACCGCGACGACGCGAGGCTGAACGAGTCGCCGTAGACGAGGGTCGGCTGGTCGATCGTGCCGACGATCGGCGGGGCCGAGCGGTGCACCGGCTGGTCGATGCTCCCGACGAATTCTCCCGCGCGGTCGGTGACGCCGTCCGGGCGCAGGTTGTACCGGGTGTTCGTCTTGACGCCGGTTTGGCCGAGCAGCAGCGGCAGGTCCGCGACCGCGTCGTACTGGCCGTCCGGGGCGCTCAGCCAGCTGTTCGTCGCACCCGGCTTGAGGGTGTCGGCGAGCGCGCGGGTCAGCACGAGGCCGCCTTCGTCGCGCCAGTGCGTGTCGTTGGGGGCGTAGATCGGGTGCCCGACCCGGGCTGCTTCGGCGGCGAGCTGCGGGCGCAGATCGAGCGAGTGGCCTTCGGTGGTGATCTTGTACCAGTCGTTCGGCGAGGCGGCCTGCGAGCACTCCTTGCCCGGGTAGCTCGCGGGCAGGAACTGCGGCACCATCGTCGTCTTGTCCGGTGTCACCACGAACACGAACTTCCGGCCGGACGCCTCGACCGCCGCGCGCAGTTCGTCGATCCGCTTCATCGTGGTGTCGATGTCCTGGGTCGGCGTGCACTTCGCCTCGGAGTCGTAGCCGTAGTACAGCCAGCCGTCCGCACCCTGAACGACCTTGCGGTATCCGGCCTGGCTGGAACCCGGTCCGCTCGGCACGGTCGGACCTGTGTTCGGCGCGCCCGGCTGCTGCAGCGGCGGCGCCGGGATGGGGCCGTTGCTCGACGCCGAACCCTGGTCGAGCGGCGCGGCCTCGCCGAAGACGCCCTCGCTGATCCCGTTCGCCGCGTTGATCGCGCCGGCCCGGAACGACAGCTGATCCGTCGCCCATTTGGGGAGATTGGTGAAGAACCCGAACCCTTCGCCGAGGTTGGGGAATCCGGCGAGTTTGTGGTTTTCGATCTCGCTCGGCCGGACTCCGACGACCCACAGCAGGGTCGGCGTCACGAAGAACAACAGGGCGCTGACCAGCGCGGTCAGCTGCCGCTTGCCGTGCCGCGGGCGATGCAGCGCGTGCTCGCGGGGCAGGTAGGCCTCGTGGACTGCGGGCAGCTGCGGTGGCTCGGACACGCCCTCACGTTAGTCATATCGAGTGAGCCCGGCGCGAACAACCGCCGAAAACTCAGCCGAGCATGAGGAGGACTTGCAGCTCGCCGACGAGGAACCCGATCACGCCGCCGACCGCGATCAGCTTCCATTCGTCCTGCCGGAACGCCGGTCGCAGCAGGCCCTCGAACTCCAGTGGCGTCAGCGCGAGCATCCGCTGCTCCACCATCTTCGCCACGTCCATCGCCTCGGTCAGGTACCCCTCGGCGTAGCGCGCGGTCAGCGGCATCTCGGCCAGCGCCCGCTGCGCCGCGGCGTGCTTCATCTCCTGTAGCCGCTGTGCCCCGACGGCAAGCGCGACCACCGGTTTCGCGGCGCTGACCTGCGCGTCCACCGCGTGTCCGACGGCGCGTTCGACCATCGCCACGAGCCGGTCCGACTTCGGGCCGCGCAGCAGGGCGTCGAGCAGATTCGGGACGGTCAGCACCTCGTTGGCGACCAGTTCGCCGTACTGCCGGGCCACTTCGGCACGTCGCCGCTGGAACTTGCCCTGCAGGATCACCCGGCCCAGCCGGACCGGTTCGCGCGGCAGGAAGATCATCTTGATCGCCAGCCAGTCGGTGAACAGCCCGATCGCGCCGCCGAAGATCGGCAGCACCAGCGGCTGTCGCGTCAGTGCCCAGACCAAGGCCTGGACGAGACCGAGCACGAAGCCGAAGACGATCCCGGCGCGCGCGATGAACGTCATCTCCGGGCGGGACGTTTCGCGGATCAGCCGGACCAGCAGCGCGCGGTCGCGGGTGAGCCGTTCGACCGTCATGTGCCGGACGTCGAGGACCTGGTCGAGGTTGTCGCGGACCTCGTCCAGGAACTCCCGCACCAGCTGCGGAGTGCTGGCCTGCACCTGTTTGATCAGCAGTTCCTGCGCGATCGTGGGCATGACCTCCCACAGCCGCGGATGGTGCTGTTCGAGCACGTCGCGGGCGATCCCGTCGACCGCGCGCAGCAGCGGCTGTTCGAGTTCGCGGGTGATGATCACCGGGTCGACGCGCGCGAAGACCTCGTCGATGTCGAGCAGGTTCGCGGTGAGCAGGTCGGTCGCGATCGCGGCCATCCGCCCGCCGTGCTTCGGCACCACGCCCTGCCAGCCGAGGAACGGCCGGATGCCGACGAATTCGAGCGGACGGAACATCATTTCGATCGCGACGCGTTTGGTGACGTAGCCGATCAGCGCGGCGACGAACGGCATCGAGACGTACACCGGCCAGTGCCGCGCGAAGTCGTCCAGCACCGCGTCCACCGGGTCTCCCTCCCCGCTCCGGAAGGAAACCGTATCGCGTGCGCGTCCTAGCCGAGGAGCAGCAACGCCTGCAGCTCGCCGACCAGTCCGCCGATCACCGCGCCGACCGCGATCAGCTTCCATTCGTCCTGCCGGAACGCGGGCCGCAGCAGCTGTTCGAACTCGAGCGGGCTGAGCTGGCGCATCCGGTCCACGATGGTGTTGCGGACGTCGAGCGCGTTGATCGCGTACGTCTCCGCGTGCCGGATGGTGTCCGGCACGCGCTCGGCGGCTTTCGCGGCGGCGACTTGCTTCATCTCCTGGAACCGCTTCGTGCCCACCGCGATCGCGACGAACGGCTTCACGACGCTCGCCTGTGCGTCGATCGTCTTCTGCACCTCGCGGCTGATCAGCGAGAACAGCCGGTCGGATTTCGGTCCGCGCAGCACGGCTTCCAGCAGATTCGGCACGGTGATGATCTCGCGCGCGATCATGTCGCCGTAGTCGGCGGCGACCTCGTCGCGGCGCTTCTGGAACACGCCCTGCCAGTTGTAAAAGCCGAAGAACCGTTTCGGCTCGCGCGGCAGGAAGATCATTTTGAGCGCGAGCCAGTCGGTCAGCCAGCCGATCGCGAGGCCGAACAGCGGAAGCACGATCGGCGAGCGCGTCAGCGTCCACACGAGCAGCTGCACGCAGCCGAGAATGAACCCGAACCAGATGCCCGACCGCGCGATGAACCGCATTTCCGGCCGCGAGATGTCGCGGATCAGCCGGTTGAGCAAAGCCTTGTCGCGCACCAGGTTCGTGACGACCATGTGCTTGAGGTCGAGCACGTCCTCAATGTTCTGGGAAATCTCGCGCATGATCTTCGTGATCGCCCGCGGCGCCTCCGCCTGCACGCGTTTCAGCAGCAGCTGTTGCGCGCCGGACGGCAGCATTTCCCACAGCCGCGGCTGGTAGGTCTCCATCACCTCGCGGGTGACGTCCTCGACCACGCGCAGCAGCGGCTGTTCGATCTCCTTCGCGACCTGCGCCGGGTCGAGCCGGGCGAAGATCTCCCGCGGGTCGACGAGGTTGGTGGTGAGCATTTCGGTCGCGGTGGTCGCCATCCGCTCGGCGTTCGCGGGCAGCACGCCCTGCCAGCCGAGGAACGGCCGCAGGCCGACGAATTCGAGCGGCCGGAACATCATCTCGATGGCGACGCGCTTGGTGACGTAACCGATCAGCGCCGCGATGAACGGCATGGAGACGTACACCGGCCAGTGCTCGGCGAATGTGTGCACGCGCGTCCCCTCCGTGTTGCCTACGGAACGGTAACCCGCGCGCTATTCCGCATCCTCCCCACCACCACCCTCAACGGACGGCAGAGCCGCGGATTATCCCAAGAAGAGCAGCACCTGCAGTTCGCCGACGAGCCCGCCGATCACCGCGCCGACCGCGATCAGCTTCCATTCGTCCTGTTTGAACGCCGGCCGGAGAATGCCCTCGAACTCCAAGGGCGTCAGCTGCTGCATCTTCTCGACGATGGTGTTGCGGACGTCGAGCGCGTCAGTCGCGTAACTCTCGACGTGCTTGACGGTCTCCGGCAGATACGCGATGGCCTTCTCCGCGGCGGCCTGCTTCATCTGCTGGTACTCGCGCCCGCCGACAGCCAGCGCGACCAGCGGTTTCGCCAGCCCGGCCTGTGCGTCGACGGTTCGTTGGACCTCCCGCGTGACGAGCGCGAACAGCTTGTCCGCACGCGGCCCGGTCAGCACGGCTTCGAGCACATTGCCCGCGGTGAGGACTTCCTCCGCGATCAACGCGCCGTAATCCGCGGCGACCTGCGCGCGGCGTTTCTGGAACATTCCCTGCCAGGTGAAGAACAGGAACCGGCGGGGCTGACGCGGGTAGAAGATCATTTTGAGCGCGAGCCAGTCCGTGACGAAGCCCGTGACGAAACCGAAGATCGGCATGATCACCGGTTGTTTCGTGAGCGCCCAGGCGATGAGCTGGACGAGCCCGATCACGAATCCGAAGCCGATCCCGCTGCGCGCGATGAACCGGAATTCGGGTGCCGCGACCTCGCGGATCAACCGGCAGGTGAGCGATTTGTCCCGGACCATCGCGTTGATCAGCATGTCGTTGACGTCGAGAACTTCGTCCACATTGGCCGACACTTCCCGCATCAGCCGCTTCACGACCACGGGCGCCTGCGCGCGGACGCGGTCCACCAGCAGTTGCTGAGCGCGGGCGGGCAGCATTTCCCACAGCCGCGGCTGATAGGTCTCGAACACCTCGCGGGTGACCTCGTCGACCGCCTTCAGCAGCGGTTCTTCCAGCTGCGCGACCATTTCCTCGGGATCGAGCCGGGCGAAGACCTCGCGCGGGTCGAGGAGGTTCTTGGTCAGGAGGTCGACGGCGGTGGTGGCCATCCGCCGGGAGTTGGCCGGGATGACGCCCTGCCAGCCGAGGAAGGGCCGGATGCCGCGGAACTCGAGCGGCCGGAACATCATCTCGATGGCGACGCGTTTGGTCAGGTAGCCGATGAGCGCCGCGATGAACGGCATGGTCGCGTACACGTGCCAGTGCGCGGCCAGGTCGGCGGCGATGGCTGAAAGGTCCATGCGTCTGCCCCGTTCGCCCGCGCGGTAGGTCGAGGGGACAGGATGCCATGCGTGACGTCGGGTTCCGCGTTTCGTAATGCAGCCGTTTGGCGGTACATGCCGCAGGTGCCCCGCTCACTAAGGTAGCCCGATGGTCGCGCCCGAAAAGCCGCAGCACCCCGCCTTTGCTGTTACCCGCAAGGGTTACGACCCCCACCAGGTCGACGCCCGCATCGCCCAGCTGACCAGCGAACTGAGCACGACCTCCCACGGCCGCGACGAGGCGGTGGCCACCGCGGGCGAGCTCACGAAGGCACTGACGACAGCCCAGTCGGAGTTGTCCGAGGCGAAGGCCGCGCTAGTCCGAGTCACCTCGAGCCCGGCCGGCGCCGGCGCGATCTCCGAGCGCGTGCGGATGATGGTGCAGCTGGCCGAGGAGGAAATCGCCGACCTCCGCCGCTCGGCGGAAGCAGACGCGACCTCGACGCGCGCCGAAGCGGACCGCTACGCCCACGAAACCCAACGGGCAACGGACAAAGCGGCTAAGGAAGCGGAAGCGGAACGCCAGCGCTTGCTGACGGAGACCCACGCCGACCTCGCCGCGCGATCGGAAGCCCTGGACGCCCGGGTCGCGGCGGCGGAGAAGGACTTGGCCGCGCGACAGGCGGAACTGGAATCCCGGATTGCGGCTGCGGAAGCGGATATCGCTTCTCGCACTGCCGCGGCGGACGAGGAGATCGCGACCCGCCTGGCGGATCTGGAGGCACGGCTTAAGGCGGGCAACGAGGACATCGCCACCCGTACTGCGGCGGCTGATGCGGACATCGCCGCCCGCACGGCCGCGGCTGATTCGGATATCGCCACCCGCCTGGCAGCGGCTGACGAGGACATCTCCACACGCACGGCGGCGGCTAATTCTGATATCGCCACGCGTACGGCTGCGGCTGATACGGATATCGCCACCCGTACTGCGGCAGCCAATGAGGACATCACTTCCCGCACTGCCGCGGCCGACGCCGAGATCGCATCCCGCACCGAGGCCGCCGACCGCGCCCGCGTCGAAGCCGACGAAGCAGCCGCCCGGACTCGTGCCGAGGCCGACCAGGCCTCCGCAGCGGCCCGCGCCGAAGCAGACCAGACGGCGCTAGCTGCCCGCACCCAGGCCGACGAAGCCGCAGCCGAAGCCCGAGCCAAGGCGGACGCCGAATCCCAGCACGCCCGCCTAGCCGCGGACGCCGAAGCCCGCCGCATCCGCGACGAGAAGGACGCGGAAGCCCTCCGCGTCCGCACCGAAGCCGACGAAGCAGCCGCCCAAGCTCGCGCCGAGGCAGACGCCGCAGCCGAAGCCGCCCGTCTCGCCGCCGCCGAAGAGTCGGCCCGCGTCCGCGCCGAAACCGACGCCGCCGCCGAAGCCGAGGCCGCCAAACTCCGAGCCGAAGCCGACCGTCGGGCGTCGGAAGAGATCGCGATCAAGAAGGCGCAGGCCGAAACCGCCCTCGCCGACGCCCTCCAAAAGCAAACCGAAGCCACCGAATCGCGCACCCTGGCCCTGGACCTGCGTACCAAAGTCGCCGACCGGATCGCCGCCACCAACGAGGCCGTCCAGGAGGCATTGCGCTTTCTCGGTACGCAGGAAGAGGAAGCCGCCACTGCGGAGCCCTCGCAGGCTTCAGCCGACGCACCTTCGCCGACTGACTCTCCCGCCCTGCCCCAGCCGACCCCGCGCGCAGCCGCCTCCGCGACTCCGGACGCACCAGCGGCCGACGACTCGCAGCAAACCGCCAAAGACCCGCCAACCCCTCGGACCGGCAACGGCAACGGTCGCCGCCCCGGTCGCCCTCGCGCAGGCCGTTCCTGATCTGGTCCGCTCGCCCTGATTCCTGCGACGCTCCTGGCGCGCCTAGCACTGCGTGGCCGCAGTTTGGCCCGCGACAGCACCAGAAATGATGGCGTCCGTGCGTCGGATGGACGTCGGCGGCGGATCAGGGCTGGCCACGGTCTAGCCATTCTCGCGTGCGCCATGGCTCGGCCATTCTCTCGAGCGACCTTCTCCGGCCGCCTCTCAAGATCATGCTGGCCCTTGGGAAAAGCGAATTCCCTGGCCGGATCGGGATAGTCGGGCGGATCGTGCCGAGGGCTGGGAGGCTGCTCCCGGCGTACTCCTCCTTAGGCCGCCGCCTCCAGCCAAGATCGACCGACCACGGCACCGAGGCTTAACCTCGCAACGGTGCGTTCACCAGCCGCATCACCCCGCCGCCACCGTGAACAGTTCCTCGTCAATCCAGCCGCGATCCCGCAGCTCCCGGCAAAACCGTTGGTACGAAGCCACCATCGCCGCTGCCTCACGAGGATTCGGCTCGACGAGCGACCCCACCGGCATTTCCTCGCACGCCGCACTGAGCCCGCCCGGCGTGCACCCCGCCGCCGCGAGGAGTGCTGCGCCATATCCGGTTTCCGCCTGCGGTGCCACCTGCAGTCCAAGCCCGCTCACCGTAGCCCGGATCTGAGTCCACAAAGGACTCTTGCTGCCGCCGCCCGCCGCGAGGAGCGGTTCGCGGACTGGAACGCCCAGCCGTCGCAGATGATCCAATGCGAGTCGTTCCAGGAAGGCGACTCCTTCCAGCCGCGCCCGGTGCAGTTCGATCTCGTCAGCTGGGGTGCCGAGGACGAAGCCTTCCGCGTCGCCGTGCGCGAAGGGAAACCGCTCTCCCTTGTGCCGCAACGGGAACGCCACCACCTCGGCTGGACCACGTGCTGCAGCGGCGGCGTCCAGCTCCGCCAATCGCGGACTGTCCGAAACGGACTCGCCACCGGTATTCGACGCGCCGCCTGGCAGCCACCAGCCGTCTGGATGCCGGTGGCTGTACATGACTCCCGTGGGATCGGGCACCAGCGATTCCGTGACGCCCTTCAGGACATACGTGGTCCCCAGAATCCCCACGAACCGCCCCGGTTCGACCGCGCCTGCGGCCAGCTGTCCCGCGCACCCGTCCGTCATGCCCGCCACCACAAGGCATCCGGCGGGCAACCCGGCCGTCGGCACCGAAACCTCGCCGAGCACGCTTGTCGGAGCGACCACCGGCGGCAGCATCCCGTCCGGCACGCCCAACCCGGCGAACACCTCGGACGGCCATTCCTCGGCCAGCGGGTCGTAGCCGCTCTTGAGCGCGTGCGACCAATCCGCCGCGACCGGATGCCCGGTCAGTTTCGCCGCGATCATCTCCGGCGTGTGCCGGACGGCCACTGCCTCGGTGTGCTCGGCCAGCCACGCGATCCGGCCGAGCGCCGCGGTCGGCGAGACTCCTGAACCCAGCGCCCGCCACCGGCTGGCACCGAGTTCCACGGCTTTCGCGTTGTAGTCCGCGCCGCGCCGATCGTCGTACATCAACGCGGGCGTAACCGGTTCTCCTGCGGCATCGACTCCGACGATCGTCCCGGACGTCGCCGCGATCGCCACCGCCGAGACCTCCGCGCCGCGTCCGGGCAGCGCGGCAGTGACCTCGGTCAGCACCGAACAGACCGCGGGCCACCACGCCGACGGATCCTGTTCACTGCGGCCACCGCCCGCGCGCACCGGCACCGGCAGCGACGCCGATGCGGTGGCGAGGACCGAGCCGCCGCGCACCGCGAAGGCGCGAACCCCCGCGGTGGCGACGTCAATGCCGACCGAGACCTGCTCGTTCACGCCGTGCTGACCCTTTCTTCGACGTCCTGCAGGCTGCCGTCGCTCGCGAGTGCTTTCTCGGTTTCCTCAGGCAGTTTCAGGAATCGCACCAGCACCGCGGCCACCAGATACAGCGCGGCGAAGATGATGACCACCCCGGCGGCACCGGCCGGCCCGAGAAACAGCGACACAATCGCCGGCCCGACGAACGCCGCCGCACCCGCGCCGAGGTTCAGCAGAGCCATCGCGCCGCCCTTGTGCTCCGGGGCCAGCGACGGCAGCAGCGCGGAGATCGGCACGAACCCGGCGAGCGTCGCGCCGTAGAGCGCGCCGACGATCAGCGCGAGCCAGTAATACTGCGCGCCCATCGCGACCGGCACGAAGTACAGCAGCAGGATCGAGATCGCGCAGCCGATCGCGCCGAACCAGAAAATCGTGGTGCGCCAGCCGATCCGGTCGCTCAGCACGCCGAAGATCAGGTTGAAGAAGATGTTCGTCCCGTAGATCACCGACACCAGCAGCAGCCAGCGGCTCTCCCCGAACCCGATCTGGGAGATGAAGATCGTCGGGAAGAACACCAGCATGCCGAATTCGGGCGCGGTGTTGATGACCCGCACGATCATGCCGACGCCGACCCGAGGCTTCTTCCATGCGATCGACACGCTGGAAACCAGGCTCTGCACCGGTTTCACGTCGGGCGGCGCGAGCCTGCGGTAGCCGGTGCGCTGCCGGACCCCGAGCACAGCCACGAGTCCGCCGATGCCGAGCAGCACGACCGCCACCCACAGCGTGCCGTAGTGGCCGAACAGCGGGTTGGTGAAGCTCGCGACGAGCGCGCCGAGCGTGGGCAGGCCGCCGGTGAAGGCGAAGTAGAACCAGCCGACTGCCGCGCCGAGCCGGGCGACCGGAGCCACCGCGGTGATCCACACCAGGAATCCGAACGCGAACATCGGATAGCCGAATCCGCGGATGCCGTAGCAGATCAGCATCGCCGCGTAGTTTCCGCTGGCCAGGCCGAGCGTCAGGAACAGCGCGTCGAACACCAGCCAGATGACCAGGCCGATGATCATCACCCGCCGCGGCCCCCATAGTTCGGACAGCGCGCCCGACAGCCATGACGCCAGCATCACGGCGACGCCGTACACGGTGATCACATACGACGCTTTGATTTCCGTGCCCGCGCCGTTGTCCGCCATGTACGGCGCGATGAAGCCGGACTCCACTCCGTCGCCGATCATGAACAGGAGCAGTCCGACATACCCGAGGAACAGGGGCGCGGGCAGCCCCCATTTCGTGAGCAAGCGCCCGAAGCCCGACTTGGGCAACTCCGCTGTTGCCGACTCGTTCATACACGCCTCCATGACGTCGAGATCAAACGTATCATGGACTGTGTGAACTTCGCACGCAAGAGTGTTATGAAGTCGATCAGTTGTCGGGATGTTCGGCGACCTGCACCTCGACCCGGCTGCGCAGCTCGTCGACGTAGTGCGGATCGGCCTCCTCGTCCACGATCAGCAGGTCGTAGTCGTCCAGCGGGGCGAGCCGGTGCAGCGCCGTGCGCTTCATCTTGCTGTGGTCCATCAGCAGCACCTTGTGCCGCGCGGCGGCCAGCATGGCCCGCTTGATCATCACGATCTCGGGCTCCTGGTGGAAGCTCATCGACGTGCTCATCGCCGACGTCGACACGAACGCGATGTCCACCGAGAGCCGCTCGATCGACTCGATGCTCTGCATGCCGAGGAACGAATCGTGGGTGGGCGAGTAGTCGCCGCCGATGCAGATCAGCCGCAGCTCGTGCACGTTCTTGAGGACGTCGATCGCGGCGAGGTAGTTCGTGGCCACGGTCAGCGGCGTCACGTCGACCAGCAGCCTGGCCAGCGCGAGCGCGCTCGTGGAATCGTCGAGCAGCACCGACATGCCGGGCTCGACCTGCTCCACCGCGTGCATCGCGATCAGCCGTTTGGCGTCTACGTGCGCGTTCATCCGGTATTCGGCATTGCTCTCGAACACCGTCGACGGCATCGCCGAGACGCCGCCGCGGTACTTCCGGACCAGGCCGCGCCGGGACAGCTCGTCGATGTCCCGGTGCACCGTCATCATGCTGACGCCGAGCAGGTCGACGAGCTCGCCGATGGTCGCCGAACCCTGCCGGAACACGTGCTCGGTCAGCTTCTGCTGACGGTTCTCGCGGGGATGGGCGGCAGGCTTTTCGCTCGACATGCCGTGATTATCGCGGTTCCACTGGGAGGTTGAAGCGCACCAGGGCAGTTCGGTCACCGCTCACCTCCAGTTCGGTGACGGCCGCGTTGTCCAGGCGCGGAAACACGCCGCGGTAGCGGGACAACGGGATGCCGAGCAGCTGGCAAAGCGTGAGCCGCAGCAGCGTGTTGTGCGCGACGACCAGTGCGGTTCCGCTGGTCGCGGCGGCAATCGCCCGGATCGCGCTGGCTCCGCGTTCGGCCGCTTTCACCGGATCGTCGGCACCCGGGAACGCGCCGGCGACGGGGTCGGCGAGGAAGCGTTCGACTGCCTCGGGATCGGTCTCGCGCACCTCGTCGCGAGTGCGGCCTTCCGCGATCCCGAAGTAGGTTTCCCGCAGGTCGGGGACGATTTCCGGGACCAGATCAAGTGCCTGCGCCGCCGGTTCGATCGTGCGCCGGGCACGTCGTTGCGGCGAGCAGAACAGCCCGTCCGGTTTCACCCGGCGGGCGTACGCGGCCAGCGCGTCGGCCTGGCGGATCCCCTCCTCGGTCAGCGCTACCTCGCTGGTGCCCGCGTAGCGGTTCTCCGCGTGCCATTCGGTCTGCCCGTGCCTGGCCAGCAGCAGCCGTGCTCCCACTCGTGCCCTCCTTGCGTGTGAACACCCTTGCGAACTTCTCAATGTCGCTGTTAACTTAACATTGCTCGTGTGAAACGGGCTCGCTCTCTGAAGGGATCTGGTGGATGACGCTCGACGCGGTGGTGTTCGACCTCGACGGTGTCCTGGTGGAAAGTGAACACCTCTGGGAGGAGAACTGGGTCGCTTTCGCCGCTCGCCACCAAGTCGAGTGGACGGCGGAGGACACGGCCTCGGTGCAAGGCATGAGCGCGCCCGAATGGGCCGGTTATCTCGCGCGGCGGTGCGGGGTGCCGGACCAGGCGGACGAGGTGGAACGCGCGGTGGTCGACGGCATGATCGCCTCGATCGACGCGGGAGAAGCGCCGTTGCTTCCCGGCGCGGGCGCGATGGTGCGCGAAGTCAGCGAGCGGGTCCCGGTCGCGCTCGCGTCGTCGGCCGCCCGCCGGGTGATCGACGCGGTGCTGGAGAAACACCAGCTCACCGGCGAGTTCACCGCGACAGTGTCCAGCGCCGAGGTCGCGCGGGGCAAGCCGAATCCGGACGTGTACCTGGAGGCGGCGGCCCGGCTCGGCAAATCGGGAAGCGAATGCCTCGGGGTCGAGGACTCCAGCAACGGCATCCGGGCGGCGGCCGCGGCCGGGCTCACCGTGATCGCGCTGCCCAACCCGACGTACCCGCCGAAGCCGGACGCGCTGGAGCTGGCCAGCGCGGTGGCCGCGAGCAATGACGACGTCCGACTGAAGCTCCTGGCCTATCTGGCCGGCGAGCCGGTGGCTGCGAAGGACTGAACCATGACCACCTTGGGTTCCCCGGACACGTTCAAGCGGCAGTGGCTGGACGGGTTCGTCACCGCGTACGGCCGCACAGTCCAGAAGGTGCCGGACGCTTACGGCGTCGTCCGCCGCGAGGCTCCGGCGAGCCCGAAGGTCGCGGTCGTGATCGGCGGCGGATGCGGGCACTACCCGGCGTTCGCCGGGCTCGTCGGCCCTGGCCTGGCGGACGGCGCGGTGGTCGGAGACGTGTTCACGAGCCCGAGTGCCGAGCAGGTCTACCGCACGGCGCGGGCGGCGGACAACGGCGCCGGCGTCCTCTTCGGCTTCGGCAATTACCAAGGCGACGTGCTCCACTTCGGACTCGCCGCCCGCAGGCTGGCGGCGGAGGGCATCCCGAGCCGCACCATCCTGGTCACCGACGACATCGCGAGCGGCCCGGCGACTGAACCGGAGCGCCGTCGCGGCGTCGCGGGCGATTTCCTGGTCTTCAAGATCGCGGGCGCGGCGGCGGAACGCGGCTACAGCCTCGACGCGGTGCACGAGGTCGCGGCGAAGGCGAACGCTCGCACGCGGACGTTCGGCGTCGCGTTCGGCGGCTGCACGCTGCCCGGTGCGGACGCGCCCCTGTTCACTGTCGCGGACCAGGAAATGGAGCTGGGCCTCGGAATCCACGGCGAACCGGGCGTGCGCACGGTCGGTCGGTTGTCCGCGGCGGAGCTGGCGGACGAACTGGTCGACGGCCTCCTGCCGGAGCTTCCTGACGGCGACGGCCGGGTGGTCGTGCTGGTGAACGGGCTCGGCCGCACCAAATACGAGGAAATGTTCGTCACCTACACCCGCGTGCACGAACGGCTCGCCCAGGCCGGGCTCAGTCCGGTGCACTCCGAGGTCGGGGAGTTCGTGACGTCGCTCGACATGGCCGGGGTTTCGCTGTCGATCCTGGTGCTGGACGACGAATTGGCCGAGTTGTACTCCGCGCCGTGCGACACTCCGGGCTATCGCACCAAGGGCGCCGAGCTGACCACGGTCGAGCTTGAGTCCACAGTGGACGAACTGCTGACCGCGGAGGCTCCGGGAACCAGTGTCGTCGACCGGGTGCTCACCGCGGCTTTGCGCAGCATCGAGGAGAACGAAGCCGAGCTGGGCAGGCTCGACGCAGTGGCCGCGGACGGAGACCACGGGCTCGGCATGACCCGCGGAATGCGCGCCGCGGTCGCTGCCGCGCGACGCGAGCCGGACACGGTCTCCGGTGCGCTGCTGGCCGCTGGCACCGCGTTCGCCGATGCGGCTGGCGGTGCCTCGGGCGCGTTGTACGGCGTGCTGCTGGCGGAAACCGGAGCCGGTCTCAGCGGCGTAGCTGCCGACGACATCACCACGGCAATGCTCGCCGACGCGGTCGACGGCGCGGTTCGGGCGTTCTGCGAGCTGGGCAAGGCCGAACCAGGTGACAAGACAATGCTCGACGCGATCGAGCCGTTCCGGGCCACGCTGCGAGAGCAGGTGGGCTCGGAGGTAGTGCAGGCGTGGCGGAAAGCCGCCGGAGCGGCTGTCGTAGCCGCGCAGGAGACCGCGCATTTGCGTCCGGCGAAGGGGCGCGCGGCGCGGCTCGCGCAACGGAGCGAGGGTCATTCGGATCCAGGCGCGGTGTCGTTCTCGCTGCTGGTCACGGCTGTCGGCGAGGAGCTGGAAAGGAGCGCGGACTGATGCGCATCGTGGTGGCGGCGGACAACGCCGGGGTAGAACTGAAGAATCAGCTGCGCGACCTGCTTCAAGCCGACGAACGAGTCACCGAGGTGACCGACCTCGGGGTGACGGACGCGGCGGACGACCGGGCGTACCCGTTGCTCGGGCTGGCCGCGGCGGAAGCGATCGCCCGCGGCGACGCAGACCGTGGCGTCCTCGTTTGCGGCACCGGCATCGGCATGGCGATTTCGGCGAACAAGGTGCCCGGCGTACGGGCGACGGTCGCGCACGATTCGTACTCCGCCGAGCGGTCGATCAAATCGAACGACTGCCAGGTGATCACCTTCGGAGCGCGCGCGATCGGCCCTGAGGTGGCGAAGAAGATCGTGGCCGAATGGGTCGGGTACCGCTTCGACCCCGCGTCGGCCAGCGCGACCAAGGTCGCGCACATCACCGAATACGAGAACGCCCACTGACCAAGGCGTCCGTCGTGGCGCACAATCGGCACAGAGCGAGTGAGGGAGCAGAGTTGCACATTCTCGCTGCGGGAGACCACTTCGTCAGCCCCGGCCTGCTGGCCGGAGCCGTCCGCACGGAACTCGGCGGCGACCACGAGGTCGCCGGGCTGACGCTGCCGTGGCCGGTCGAGCCGTTCGGGCCGGTCGGCAACGTGCTGGAGGCCAGCGGTACCGAAGACCAGGTGATCGAGGCACTCGCCGGTGCCGAGGCCGTCGTCACGCAGATGGCTCCGTTCACCAAGAAGGTCTTCGCCGCCGCGCCGGCGCTCAAGCTCGTGTCGGTGTGCCGGGGCGGGCCGGTGAACGTCGACCTCACGGCCGCCACTGAGGCAGGCGTCGCCGTCACCTACGCGCCAGGACGCAACGCGGGCGCGGCGGCCGAGTTCGCGGTCGGCATGATCCTCGCCGCGATGCGGCGGATCTCGACGTCCTCGGCCGAGCTGCTCGCCGGCACCTGGCGCGGCGATTACTACGCCTACGACCAGGCCGGGCTCGAACTGGGCGGCACCACTGTCGGCCTCGTCGGATACGGCGCGATCGGATCCCGGGTCACCAAGGTGCTGGTCGCGTTCGGGGCGAACGTCCTGGTGGCCGACCCCTACGCCGACCGGGCCGCGGTAGCGGCCGATGGCGCACAGCTTGTCGAGCTTGACGACCTGCTCCGGCAGAGCCGAGTCGTGAGCCTGCACGCACGGCTCACCGAGGAAACCCGGCACCTCATCAACGCGAGCAAACTCGCTCTCCTGCCGGAGGGCGCGGTCCTCGTGAACACCGCCCGCGGTGGTCTGCTCGACTACGCGCCGCTGCCCGAAGCCCTGCGCTCCGGTCGGCTCGGCGCGCTCGCGCTGGACGTTTACGACGTCGAGCCGCCGCCGGCGGCCTGGGCGCTGCGCGATGCGCCGAACGTGGTCGCGACCCCGCATCTCGCCGGTGCCAGCAAGCAGACGGCTGAACGGGCGGCCGCGATCGTCGCGGCGGAGGTCGGCCGGTACGCGCGCGGCGAGCAGCTCGCCAACCTCGCGAATCCCGAGGTGCTGGAGCGACGGCCGTGATAGTCGGGGTCGACATCGGGACGTCGCTCACCAAGGCCGTGGTGTTCGACGAGGACGGCAGCTCCATCGCGAGCGCGTGCACGCCGTCCGAGGTGCACCACCTTCCAGGCGGCCGGGTCGAGCAGGACCTCGACCAGGTCGTCGGCACGGTCGCGAAGGTGGTGCGCGAGGTCGCGGCCGTGCTGCCCGAGCCGGTGTCCGCGTTGGCATTGACCGGACAGGGCGACGGCCTCTGGCTCCGCGACGAGGCAGGTGCCGCGGTGCACCCGGCCATCTCGTGGCTCGACGGCCGGGCGAACACGGTGCTCGCGAAATGGCAGGCCGACGGCGTGACCGCGGAAGTCTTCCGCCGCACCGGTTCCGGCATGTTCCCCGGCTGCACCGCGGCCATCATGTCCTATTTGGACACCCATGAGCCCGAGGTGCTCGACCGCGCCGCGGTGGCCGGCTACTGCGTAGATGCGGTGTTGCAGCGGCTCACCGGCGAGATCACGGTCGACGTCTCGGATGCGTCGCTGCCGTTCCTGAACCCGGCCACCCGCAGCTACGACGACGGCGCGATCGAGGCCTGCGGGCTGGGACATCGCCGTTCGTTGTTCGCGAAACCAGCTCCGGCGAAGTCGGTGTTCCGGCTCGACCGGCGCGGTGCCGAGCTTCTCGGGCTGCCGGTGGGTTTGCCCGTCACCGCGGGGCCTTTCGACCTGCCAGCGAGCGCAATCGGTGCTGGCGTAAGGAAACCGGGCGACGGAATCCTCACCGCCGGGACCACGCTCGCCTGCCAGGTGCTCACCTCCGACCCCGCTTTCGACCCCGAAGCGGAACCGGCGGGCATGTTCTTGTGCACGCCCGACGAAAACGAGTACCTGCACGCGATGCCCGCTATGGTCGGCACGGCCGGGATTGACTGGGCCTGCGAGTTGCTGGGCATCAGCGTCGAAGAAATCGACCCGCTACTGGCAAGCAGCAAACCGGGTGCTCGCGGAGTACGCGCGCTGCCGTTCCTCTCGGTCTCCGGCGAACGCGCGCCATTCGTCGACGCTGGAGCTCGCGCCCAATTCTCTGGGCTGAGCCTGGAAGCCGGCCGAGCCGACCTGGTCCGGGCGCTGTGTGAGTCGATCGCTTACGCCGCGCGGCATTGCTTTGAAGCGGCCGGGCTGTCGGGTCAGCTCTACGCCTGCGGCGGAGGAGTCCGCTCGCCCGAATGGCTGCAGATTTTCGCCGATGTGCTCGGCCGTCCGGTCGTGATCCCGAGCGATCCTGGCGTCGGCGCCCGCGGTGCTGTGCTCACCGCCGCGGATGCGCTGGGAAGGCCGTACGATCGGGATCGCTGGGCCGCGAACTCGCGAACGGTCGAGGCCCAGCCCGAAAATGTGGCTGATTACGAGCGCGGTTACGCCGACTACCAGGCTTCCCTGTCTGCCGCGCGCGGACTGTGGAGGCTGTGAATGATCCTGGAGAACGAGCGTGCCGCAGTGTGCGAGTACGCCCGCCGCCTGACCACCGACGGCCTGGTCGTCGGCACGTCAGGCAACGTGTCCGCGCGGGCAGGCGACCTGGTCGCCGTAACCCCGACCGGCGTCGACTACGCCGCCCTCACACCCGCCGACATCCCCGTGGTTGACCTCGACGGCACCCTCGCCGATGGTTCTCTGAAGCCGACCAGCGAACTCCCGATGCACTTGGCCGTGTACACCCGAGCCGCCGATCCGGAATCCGCTCCGGTGAATGCGGTGGTGCACACGCATTCGGTGCACGCCACCGCAGTGTCCACTTTGGTCACCGAGGTCCCGCCGATCCACTACATGCTCGCGGCCATCGGTCCCACGGCGAGGGTGGCCCCCTACTCGACCTACGGCACCACCGAGCTTGCCGACGCGATGCTGCAAGCCTTGGACGATCGCCGAGGCTGCCTCCTGGCAAACCACGGGACGATTACCTATGGCGACTCGTTGTCGAGTGCGTATAGCCGCGCTCAGCAATTGGAATGGGTCTGCCAGGTGTGGCTGCTGGCCCGCTCCGCCGGTACGCCGAATCTGTTGCCGCCAGCGGAAATCGAGCATGTGGTGGAGAAACTGAAGGGATACGGCCAACGCTGAATGATTAGTGCGAGGGCGGCGGCCCGCCTTGCTGCCCGCCCTGGCCCGGCTGATACCCGGGCTGTTGCGGATACCCAGTCTGCGGCGGATAGCCGGGCTGGGGCGGAGAGGGTTGCGCCGAGTAGCCGTTCTGGGGCAAGGGATTCCCCGGCCCGGGCGGGGCCGGGTACCCAGTCTGGGACGGAGCACCGGGTTGTGGCGGGAATCCGGGTTGTGCGGGAGTCCCGGCCTGTGGCGGAAATCCTGGCTGCGCGGGAAATCCGGGCTGTGGCGGGAATCCAGGTTGCGCGGGAACCCCGGACTGCAGCGGAACCCCGGGTTGTCCCGGGTACGCTGCGCCCGGCTGAGGCGCGTACCCGGCTTGCGGAACCTGTCCGGCGTATCCCTGCGGCGTGAACTGCGCGCCCGGTGTCGTCCAGGCCGCCGGACCGTAGCCCGCTCCGGCAGGCTGCGTGCCCGGAAGCATCTTGGCGACCGGAGGCAGCAGCATCGCGATCGCCGTCAGCCCGGCGACAATGGTCGCAATCGCCGTCTGAAGTTCCACGACGGCAAGCACGTGCCGCGAGAGCACGCGCGACAACGAAACAATTGCCACCACCGCTTGCACAACCGCAGGTACGACGAGAAAACGCGCCGGGCGCAGACCGCGTGTCGCGAGTAATGCCGCTCCGGGCAGCACCGCGATACCCAGCACGGCCAGCAGCGGATGCACGTAACTGCCGCTGTCCCAACCGTGGTTGATCATGGTTGCGGCTTCGGCCCACAGCACGACTATCTCGCTGAGTCCGAGCGCTCCCGCGAGCACCAGGGCAAGGTTCCGTGCCTGGGTAGTTGGTCCGGGCGTGCCTGGATAGCCCATAATTTCCCCCCTCCGTGGTGCTCCTACGGTAGCGGGACTAGCGCCCCCATGCCCGCCCGTGCGAACTGGGTCGCCAGCCGTTGCGGCAACGGATTCGGGTACAAAATGATCGACGCGAACGGCGACGGCGTGTAACCCGCCCCGCCGTTGCTCTGCAGGTGCACGCTGACATGCACGTTGCGGTCAGCGGGAATCTCGAACGACACCGCACCCCAGGAAACGACGTACTGCCGACCGTCGATCCCCGCGAACGGGATGTACGCGCCGGCGTGGAAAATATGCGTGGAAATGTCGATCGTGAGCAATCGGCGAGGCCCGTCGTGCGGGTCGACGTACGGGATCACGTTCGGAGTGGAAGCCAAATCCGGTGGCTCGGTCGAGTCGGTCATCGTTCCGGGCCTTCCGTCAGGGCGATGAGTGAAGCTTACCCGCGACGGATCAGTCGTCAGGCGCCGAAGACCGGAGAGTCGCGCGCATCCGGGCGATGCGGCGCAAGATCCGCTCGCGGTTCTTCGCGGCCTTCAGCCAGGCGGGCAGCGTGGCGAGCATGGTCATGAGGGGTAGACCCCCGCCGTCAGCAGGCAACTGCTGCTCCCGAAGCCGAGCGGCGACATAGGCTTCGAGGTAGTCCAGGTGTCGTTCGTTGTAGGCCCACAGCACATGCTCGTCGAAGTCGGCTTGCAGCCACAACGGGCGCTGCAGGAAAGGATCACGCGCGTTCCCCGGCGGAGCTGGCGCGGGCTGAACGCGGTTTCGCGCATCCTGGGCGTGACCACAACGACCGCACACCAGCCGCCGAGGGGCGAACAGAGGTTTCTCGGTCATCGGCGTGCCTGGTACTACGACGACTTTCGCGCAGTGCGCACAACGAGGACAACGAACCAGCACGTCATCGGCGGTGAAATCCCACGCCCACAGCTGCTGGTCCCGAAACCGCTCCGCGCCGTCGTGCCCCATCCAGGAATCCTGACGTTCGCCTGTCCGAGACGGCAACCGGAATAAGCAGTTCTGCGATCAGAACTGGTAGTACAGGAACGGGCTGAAAGTCCCGGTAGCCACCAAGATCGCCGCGTAGACCAGCCCCACCGTCATGACCCCGATCCGCAGCGCCGTCGCTCCGCGGCTTCGGGACGATTCCAGCAGCGGGCCGGTCACCGGGTGCGCCGGGAGGATGAACACGATCAGCGCCAGCAGCAGGATCACCAGCCGCTGGTTCGTGAGCGCGCTTTCCACGACGTCGCCCAATCCGCCGAAGTCGGGGATCAGCATGTGGCCGATCATCGACAACGCGTGGCCGAGGTCGGCTGAGCGGAAGAAAACCCAGCCGAACACCACGAGGATCAGCGTCAGCACTCGGCGGGCGATGCGGGCCACCGGGCCGGTCGGGGAGTCGCCGAGGCGGAAGCGGCGTTCGATGACCAAGAGCGCGCCGTGGTAGCAGCCCCAGATCAGGAACGTCCATTGCGCGCCGTGCCAGAAACCCGTCAGCACGAAGACGATCGACAGGTTCCGGTACGTCTTTCCGGCACCTGAACGGTTCCCGCCCAGCGGGATGTAGACGTAGTCGCGGAACCAGCGCGACAGCGACATGTGCCAGCGGCGCCAGAACTCCGTGATCGTCACCGACGAGTACGGGCGGGCGAAGTTCTCCGGCAGCCGGAAGCCGAGCATGCGGCCGAGGCCGATCGCCATGTCCGAATAACCGGAGAAGTCGAAGAACAACTGCAGGGTGTAGCCGATCGCGCCGAGCCAGGCCGTCGTGAACGTCATCTGGTTCGCCGGGGTCGAGAAGCAGGCTTCGACCATCGGGCTGAGCGAGTCGGCGATGATCGACTTCTTGCACAGGCCCAGCGCGAACCTCGGGAAGCCCGCGGCGATGTCGTCCAGACGGTGCGAACGCCGCTGCGGAAGCTGGTCGGCGATCTCGCGGTACCGCACGATGGGACCCGCCACGAGTTGCGGGAACATCGCGATGTAGGCGGCGAACGACACCGGGTTGCGCAGTGCGTGCCGCTCGCCTCGGTAGATGTCCACCACGTACGAGATGTGGTGGAAGGTGTAGAAGGAAATGCCGATCGGCACCACGATGTTCGCGACGCCCAGGTCGCCGCCGAACCAGTGCGCGACGGCCGCGATCTGCTGCGTCGCGAAACCGGCGTACTTCCAGATGACGAGCACGAGCACGTCGAGCGTGATGACGCCGATCAGGATCCGCTTCCGGCGCTTCCCCCGGACGTCCCACGGGCTGGGTTCCAGCGCCGGGCCGGCGAGGAAGTTCACCGCCATGCAGAGCAGCAGCAGGAAGAGGTACGGGCCGGCGCCGATCGTGTAGAACAGCAGGCTCGCGACCGCGACGATGCCGTTGCGCCAGCTGCGCGGGCACGCCAGGACCGCGATCAGCACCGCGGGCATGAAGTACCACAAGAACAGCGGCGAAACGAACGACATCGGTGACGGACCCCCTCGGTTCCGGAGGAGACCTTAGCCCGAGCGGGTGGCTCCGCGGGGCGATGCCCGACGGATCACAGCACGAATCACTGAGGGTGACGGATTTGGGTGGATTGCGCCCCTCGCGGTGGGGAAGTGGGCGGCCGGTGAAGGTGCGCCGGGGCCGGGGGAATCCCATGGGCGGGTGGCGACCAGGGGCGGCGGCTGGGTGGAAGGGCGGCGGTGGGCGCGCGATATGGCAGTGCGCGGGGCTGTGGTTGGGGCAGCGGAGCGGAAGAGTGATGGGCGTGCGAGGCGCTAGTGCGCGGAGCTGCGGTTGGGGCAGCGGAGCGGGAGAGTGATGGGCGTGCGAGGCGCCAGCGCGAGGGCAGCGGTTGCGGCAGCTGAGCGAAAGGGCGGTGGCCGTGCAGATACGGCGGCGGTCCGGGCGGCTGAGCGATAGCAACACGAGAGTCCCGCCGGGGTGAGCCAGAAGAGATGCTCCGGCGGGCTCAGTCGGTGATCCGCCCCAACCACTCGCCCATCAACGCCTTCTCCGCCTCGCTCAACCCCGACACCTGCGGCAACACCGCCCGCAACGCCATCGCCGCCGCAGTTGGCCCAGGAGCACGGGACACCGGCCGATCCGTGCTGATCGCGGCGATCACCGCTTCCCGGGCCGCGGCCGATACCGCCAGGTCGCGGGACTCCGGCGGAGTGGTGATCAGGCTCAACGTCGCCCCGGACCCGGCGGCGTGGATCAAGGCCGCCGCCAGGGGTTCCGGCACCCGGAGCCGTCCGGCTTCGGCGATGCGGCTGACTCGCGCCGAGAGGACCTCCAGCGACTTCTCCAAAGCCGGGGAGGGGCCAGGGCGGGTGGTCATCAGCAGGTACAGCGCCGGATTGGCCAGGCCGAACTCCAGATGCTGGTCCCAGCCCCGCCGCAAGTCCTCAAGCGGATCGTCTGCGGGGGGCTGGGCCGTTTTCGCTTCCAGATAGTCGGCGTAGCCCTGGACGGTGATGGCGTCCAGCAGGCCGTCCTTGTCGCCGAACAGCCGATAAATCGTCGGCGGCTGGACGCCTGCCGCGGAGCTCACCGCGCGGGTCGACACCGCGTCCGGGCCGCCGCTGGACAGCAGGTCCAGAGCGGCCTTGATGATGCGGGCGCGGGCGTCGTCGGGCATGTTATCGACGATAACAGGCCCGTGATTCCAGTGAAATCAGACGCGTCCGGCGATCCGGCGGCGGCGGGCGACCTCGGCCAGCAGAACGCCGGCGGCGACCGAGGCGTTCAGCGATTCCACGCCGGCCGCCATCGGGATCGACACCGTCGCGTCGCAGGTCTCGCGGACCAGCCGGGAAAGGCCGCGGCCCTCCGAGCCGAGCACGATGACCAGCGGGTCCGCCGCCAGGTCGAGGGCGTCGATGTCGACCGTGCCGTCGGCGTCGAGGCCGACGACCATCAGGCCCTTCGACGCCCACGCACGCAGCTGGCGCGTGAGGTTCGTGGCGACCGCGATCGGCAGCTTCGCCGCGGTGCCGGCGCTCGTGCGCCATGCGACCGCGGTCATTCCGGCGCTGCGGCGTTCCGGCAACAGGACGCCCTGCGCACCGAACGCCGCGGCCGACCGGATCACCGCGCCCAGGTTGCGCGGGTCGGTGACGCCGTCGAGCGCGACGAACAGCGGGGTGTTGCCCGAGTCGCGCGCGGCCTGCATCAGGTCGTCGGGGTGCGCGTACTCGAACGGCGGCACCTGCAGGCCGAGGCCCTGGTGCATCGCCCGGTTGGTCTTGCGGTCCAGCTCCTCGCGCGGGATCTCCAGGATCGAGATGCCCTTGTCGCCCGCGAGCCGGACGGCCTCGTTGACCCGGTCGTCGATGTCGATGTTGAGCGCGACGTACAGCGCCGTGCCCGGCACGTCCGCGCGCAGCGCCTCGACGACCGGGTTGCGGCCGGCGATCAGCTCCGGCCGGTCGGCCTTCTTCTGCCGGGCCTGGTCACGCTTGGTGGCGGCGTTGGCAGCGCGATACGCCTTGTGCCCTGGCCGGTCCTCGGCCTTCGGCGTCGGGCCCTTGCCCTCGAGCGCCTTGCGCCGCTGCCCGCCCGAACCGACGACGGCGCCCTTCTTGGTGCCGGTCTTGCGGATGGCACCTTTGCGCTGTGAGTTGCCTGCCATGAATCCTCAATCTCTGCTGCCGCGAGGAAGTCAGGAGTTCCTGACTGTCCATTGCGGACCGTTCGGGGTGTCTTCCACCGCGATCCCCGCCGCCACGAGACGGTCGCGGGCGGCGTCCGCGCGGGCGAAGTCCTTCGCCGCACGGGCCTCCTGGCGTTCGGCCAGGAGGGCTTCCACGAGCGTGCCCAGCGCGTCGCGGACGGGAGTGTCCGAGCCGCCGTCCGCCCAGTCCGGCGACAGCGGGTCGATGCCGAGCACGGCGGTCATCCCGCGGACCGTGCCGGCCAATTCGAGTGCCTTCGTGGTGTCGCCGCCGTCGAGGGAGGCGTTACCGTCGCGGACCGTGTTGTGCACCACGGCGAACGCGGCCGGCGTCGCCAGGTCGTCGTCCATCGCCGCGGCGAATTCCGGGGAGACCGGGCCGACGTCCACCGAACCGGCCGACTCCGCCCGGCGCAGGAACGCCTCGATCCGCCGGTAGCCCTGCGCGGCTTCGGAAACCGCGCCTTCGGAGTACTCGACAGTGGACCGGTAGTGCGGCTGCACCAGGTAATAGCGCAGCTCGGGCGCACGGTAGCGCTCCAGCATCGCCGGGATCGCGACCGTGTTGCCCAGCGACTTCGACATCTTCTCGCCGGACATGGTCACCCACGCGTTGTGCAGCCAGTAGCGGGCGAATCCGTCGCCCGCCGCGTTCGACTGCGCGCGCTCGTTCTCGTGGTGCGGGAACACCAGGTCGACGCCGCCGCCGTGGATGTCGAACTCGGCGCCGAGGTAGTTGGTCGCCATCGCCGAGCACTCCAGGTGCCAGCCCGGCCGCCCGTCGCCCCACGGCGTCGGCCACGACGGCTCGCCCGGCTTCGCGCTCTTCCACAGCGTGAAGTCGCGCGAATCACGCTTGCCGCGGGTGGGCGTCTCGCCCTGCTGGACCTCGTCGAGCTGCTGGCCCGACAGCGTGCCGTACTCCGGGAACGACTTCACCGAGAAGTACACGTCGCCGTCGACGGCGTACGCGTGCCCGGCTTCGATCAGCCGCTCCATCAGCTGGACCATCTGCGTGACGTGCCCGGTCGCGCGCGGCGTGACCGACGGCGGAAGGCAGCCGAGATCCTCGTACGCCTTCTCGAACGCACGCTCGTGCGTCGCCGCCCATTCCCACCACGGCCGTCCGGCGTCGGCGGCCTTGGCGAGGATCTTGTCGTCGATGTCGGTGACGTTGCGGACCAGCAGCACGTCCAGTCCACTGTGGAGCAGCCAGCGGCGGAGCACGTCGTAATTCAGCATGCCCCGGACGTGCCCGATATGCGGTACTCCCTGCACGGTGGCCCCGCACACGTAGATCGACGCCGTTCCGCTGCGGACGGGAGAGAACTCCCGAGGGGCACGGGTCGCGGTGTCGTACAGGTGCAAAGCCACGAGGTAAAGGGTACCGGGAGCACTGTGGGAGACGTCGCAGGACGTCAGAGCACGCCGTGCTCCCGCAACACGCCTAGCAGCGCGTCCGGCCGTTCCGCCGTGGGCAGCGGGTCGACCAGGGCGAACTGGCAGCCCAGCGCACGGGCGCCGCCGTCGGCCTCTTCGCTGTCGCCGACCATCAGCGTCTCCTCGGCGCGCACGCCGAGCCGCTCGACGGCCGTCTGGAAGATCTCCGGCTCCGGCTTCACGGCTCCGACCTCGAAGGACAGGGTGAACTCGGCGACGTGCGAGTCCCAGCCGCGCTGGCCGAACGCGGGCCGGATGTCGAACGCGATGTTGCTCAGCACGCCCGCCTTGCGCCCGCTGCTCGCGACGGCCTTGAGCGCGGCCTCGGTGTCTGGGTACGGCGTCCACTGGTCGGGGGCGATGAGCTGTGCGTACAGCGCCTCGGCCTGGTCGCGCCGGGGGACGCCGGACAGCCGCAGGACCTCCAGGTACACCTTCCGGTGCAGCTCCGGGTCGCGGTCGCGGTTGTGCCAGGCGTGCAGGTGCTCGTCGTCCAGTTCGACGGATTGCTCGACCGGCGCGGTCATCCGCCGCATCAGCTCGGTCTGGGCTTCGACGTCCAGCGCCGAACCGTCGTCGTCGCGGACGTCGGAGAGCCAGCCGTCCTGCTGCTCAAGGCGGAAAAGAGTGCCGGAGAAGTCGAACAACACCGCGTTGATGGCCACACGACAACCTTATCCGGCATTCCGGGTGCGCCGCCGCCCGTTTGTGGTCCCCGGCTCACCTCCGCGCCTTTCCTGGTGCTGGGGCGAGCGTGGTCTGATGACTGACGTGCGTCTGGACAATCTGGCCGGCACGACCGAGACGGCAGTGATCGTGCCGGTACCGGCTGCGGACGCGGTCGTGGACAGCTACCGGCAAGTCCTGGACCACTCGGCCTGGTGGGGTGTTCCGGCGCACGTCACGGTCGTTTACCCGTTCCTCCCGCCGGACCGGATCACCGAGGCTGTGGTCGAAGACTTGCGAGAGGCGCTGACGACGGTCGGCTCGTTCGAGTGCGCGTTCTCGAGGGTTGGCTGGTTCGGGAAGGAGGTGGCGTGGCTGGCTCCTGACCCGGCTGAGCCCTTCCGGACGTTGACCGAGCTGGTGTGGCACAGGTTCCCCGAGCGTCCTCCGTATGGCGGTGCCCATGCCGAGCTGATCCCGCACCTCACTGTCGGGAGCACCCGCCTTGGCGATCATTCCGCGCTCCGGCGGGCAGCCGTCGAGGTGCAGTCGAAGCTGCCGATCCGGGATGAGATCAACCGGGTGCGCTTGATCGCTGGCAACGCGGGGGCGAGGTCGTGGCGAACGGTGATCGAGTTCGCGTTGCGGGATTCGTAGGCGCGTGGCGATTCGAGACCGACACTCAACCGGCCGAGACGTACAGCTCCACGAACTCCGGCGTCGCGTCGAGCCGGACCTTCAGGATCGGCACCGCCTTGTTCACCGGGTCGCCGCGGTCGTCGAACGAGATCATGCCGCTCGCTCCCGGCACCGCGGACTGTCCGTGCAACCGGTTCCTGGCCTGCAGCACGTCCTGCGCGGTGACCTGCTCCGGCGACACCCGCGGGATGCCCCGGATGGCCCAGACCACGGTCAGCACCGCGTCGTGCGCCAGGATCGCGATGCCGTCGTCCAGCCGTTCCCTCGGGAAGACCGCGGTGAAACAGCCGTCGCACGCCGGTTCCTCGAAGCTCGCGACGGCCGCCTTGTTGAACGACTCCGGGTGGTCGCGCCAGGCCTGCGGATGCGCGAGCCCGGGCGCGAGGACGGTGACATTCGCCTGGAGGCCGCGGCGCATTTCCGGGCCGGGCGGGCCGACCTGGGCGAGGTCGCCGGTCAGCACGGTCAGGTGTTTCTCGAGGCACGGCCGCTGGGCGAGCTGCGCTACGAACGACTTCAGGTGGTCCTCGCGGCCGGCGAAGTAGACGACGTCCGGGTTGTCGCCGCAGATGTTGGGCATCATTTGCAGGAACGTGTTCTCGATCCCGGGCAGGCTGGAGTCGTAGGACTCGGTGCGCCCGACGATCCGGTGCGTGGCGTCGGCGAACGTCTTGGTGAACGCCGTGGCCAGCGTCTTCGGGTACAGATCGCCGGGGTTCTGGTCCTGCACGACGGTGGCGGTGCGCGCGGTCGGCTTCACGTAGCCCGCCATCGAACTGCCGTAGGTCGAACTGGTCGGGGACACCCGCAGGAACCCGGGGATCTGCGAGAACTCGTCGGCGGCCAGATGCGAGGCGACGACCGGGACGCGGTGGTCGGACAGCTTCTGGATGGCGCTGCGCGCGGTGTCGAGGCTCAGCCCGATCCCGGTCACGCCCACGATCCGGTCGGCTCCGGTCCGGCCGATCAGGTCGTCGACCACCGGCTCCCACTGTTTGAGCTGGCTGCCGGGGTTCGCGAGCAGCAGCCGGACGAGCGGCACGCTGCCCCACGACTGCGTTTTGTTGGCCCGGTGCTGCGCGACATACGCCCCTTCGAGCTGATGCCGCACCCATTCGTGGGAGAGAATGTCGTGGTCGGTGAGCGTCATCGGCAGCAGCACCGCGATGGTCACGTACGGTTTCCCGGAGCCGACGGTTTCGGTGTTTTCCTGATGAATTCTGTTTTCCACATCCGCGAGGTCGGGCGAGAACACGAATTCGCCGTCAGTCGTGCCGATGCATTCGGAATTCTCACCGCGCTCCTCGACGCCGGTGCCGCACGTGCGGTTCGCCTCGCTGATCGCCGGGACGACGACGAACGCCGCCACGACGATGACCACGACCAGCAGCGCCGCGCCGCCGCCCCACAGCCACTTCGCCCAGGTCGGCCGCGGCGGCTTGATCCGTTGCGTCATCGGTAGCGCTCCGCTCGCTCGTGCAGCAGCATCGATCCTCGTCCCCGGCCCTGGGCCAGATGGTGGAATCCGCTCTCGATCGTGGCGTTGAGGGTGCCGCCCGGGTCGCCGAGCGGATCACGCGCCAGCCACAGCGAAACGACCAGCCACGCCACGGTGGTCTCCAGTTCGCCTTCCCATTCCCCGACGCGCTGCTGCACCTGCGTGTACGGATCCGCGTTCTCGACAAGGCGGTTGGGCGCGGCGGTGATCGTGTCCAGTTCGGCGAGCCACGCTTCGGCGGTCGGCACGTCGAATTCGGCGTGCGCGGCGGAGAGCGGTTTGCACAGATGCGTCACCACCGCGTCGACGTTTTCGAGCGCCAGATCGTGGTAGCGGGCAGCGGCGACCCGGCCGTTCTTCTCGTAGAAATCGCGGCAGCGCGTGTGCACCTTCTCCCAGTTCAACGGGTGGTCGTCGGCACGCGTGGCCAGCTTCCGCAGCAGCAACCGGCGCAGCCACGGGTGCAGGACGTAGCGCGACGGATCGTCCGGATCCGCCCGCAGCCACAGCTGATCGGCGAGCTGCTTGAACAGCGGTCCCTCGCCCATCGGATTGCGCAGATCGAGAATTTCCTTGTGGAACAGCATTTCCACGTCGACCGCGGCGCTCGCGGTGACGAGTTCCTGGCGGCTCGCGGTCGAAAAGTCCTGCAGCAGGTAGTCGCACATCTGCGCGAGCAAAGTGGAATCACTGCCGTCTTCCATGATTACCTTGGTGTACAAGGCTTCCCGCAACGTGTTCGGGTTGGCCGGATCGTAGCGCGCGGCGACAGTGTGCAGCACCTCCCGCACCGCGCCGGGATGTCCGTCGGTGAGCCGGGACAGGAACCGCGGCAGCCGCGACGTCGGGTGCACGTCGTGCGCGGCGGCGACATCGACGACGTCGCCGCTGGAAAGCGTGCCGAGTTCCAGCAGATACCACGGGGACCAGCGGTTGTCCGGCTGTCCGGGGATCCAATCGGTCTCCACGTGCGCGGGCAGCCGCGGCACCGGCCATTCGAGACCGCTCGTCCGATGCTCCGGGTTCCGGCGGATTTCCCGGTCGCTGCCGGGATGCGCGGTGACCATCGACCAGCTTTCGCCCCAGTCCGGATTCCACGTCCGGCTCGTCGCGATCACCACCAGCGGATCGGCCTCGTCCGGCGTGTGCCTGCGCGACTCGGCGAGCGTGCGCAGGAAGTCCTGTCCGCCCTTGGTGTGCGCGTTGTCCAGCAATACCAGGCAATTCATCGTCCGGCGGGTGCCGGAGAGGCCGGAGTACGCGCGGCGCAGGTCGGCGAGGAACGCGTCGCAGATGATCGCGTCGACCGCCGCCCGGTCTTCCTCGTCGCCATGCGCGTGCTTGGCGATCTCGATCAGGAAGTCCTGGTGATTGCCGTGCCCGGTCGGCATGGCCTTGACCTTGCCCATCAGCCGCCGCCGGTCGTACCAGCTGAGCCCGCGCAGCAGCAGTTCGGTCGCCTCGTTCCAGCCGGGAAGGCTGTTGCCGGACGTGACGCCGCCGACGAGCTTGACGACGTCCACGATCGCGTCGCGATTGCGTTCCAGCGGCTGGTTTTTCGCGATCAGGTCCCGGAGCTTGCGCAGCGCGGCCCTGCGGTCGCCGAGTTCGACCGGCGCGCTGAGCACGAGCATGCATAGCCACAGCCGGGGAAACGCGATACGGCCGAATTGCCGCCATTGCCTGCCGAGGTCGAAAGCCAAGTGGCCCAGCAGTTCCCGCGGCTGAATCTGCTCCCAGTCGCGCCGCTCGAAATCGACGAGCGCGTGCGGGATGTCCTCGCATCGGGTGCGCAATTCCTCCAGCAGCGCCGACTTCCCCGAGCCGCGCACGCCGAGCGCGACCGCGATCGGCAGCGGTCTGCTCTGTCCTCCCGGACGGCTCAGCAGTTCTTCGACCAGCCTTCCGGTGATCGAACGTACTCCGGACAACCGATGCGCATCGACGGGCATCGTCCCCCTTTGGCCCGGGCGGCCCCGCTCCCTGCCGCCGCAAACGTCGCGGAATAACTATAATGAGCCGCGGGTACCCGCGCAGAAGTTGGCGGAGATCGGCGAAGATCGTTTTCCGATGACCATGCGGTTAGCGCTGGTCAGGTATCGCGAAGAATGGAATATTACGATTCCGGGCGAGCGAATTTAACTCAGCCGCGCACCAGCAGCGCGGTCGCGACCGCCGCGATGCCCTCGCCCCGGCCGGTGAGGCCCAGCCCGTCGGACGTCGTCCCCGAGACACTCACCGGTCCGCCGATCGCGTCGCTCAGCACCTGCTGCGCCTCGTCGCGCCGCTTCCCGATCCGCGGGTGGTTCCCGATGACCTGCACGGTCGCGTTGGCTACCAGCCAGCCTTCGGCCCGCAGCAACGCCCGCACCTCGACGAGCATGTCGGTGCCGTGTGCGCCGTCCATGCGCGGATCGCCGGTGCCGAACACCGCGCCGAGGTCGCCGAGGCCGGCGGCGGACAGCAGGGCGTCGCACAGGGCGTGTGCCGCGACGTCGCCGTCGGAGTGGCCCGCACAGCCGTCCACTCCCGGCCAGTGCAGCCCGGCCATCCAGCATTCCCGGCCCGGCTCGACCGGATGGACGTCGACGCCGTTGCCTACCCGCAGATCGGTCACAGGGGATCCTCTCGGTCCCCGCCTGCGACGAGCGCCTGGGCGAGGGTGAGTTCGAAGGCGCTCGCGACGCGCATCGCGTCCGGATCGCCGGGGACGACGGCGGCGCCCGCGGTGTCGGCGAGACCGGGGTCAGCGGAATCGGCGAGCGCGGAGCGGAATGCGGAAAGGGAAAAACCAACTGGGGTTTGTGCGCTGCGGAGACCGTCGCGATCCACCGTGGCGGTGACAATTCCGGATTCGTCGGTGGTTTTCACCGTGTCGGACATCGGCAGCACCGGCACCGCGACAGGTGCGCCTTCCCGGACCGCGGCCAGCACCTGCCGGACCGTCCGTTGTGGAGTGAACGCCCGCAGCGCGTCGTGCACCAGCACGACGGCGTCCGGGGAAAGAATGGGCTTGACGGAGGCGAACACCTGCCGGAGCGAAGCACCGGGAACGACCCGGCACTCGAGGCCGTGCAAAGCCTCGGAAAACGACTTCGCACACCGCTCGGGGGCTGCGGCGACCACCAGATCGATCTCCGGTGTGCCGAGCAGCCCCCGCACGGTGTGCGTGAGTAGTGCTGCACCGCCGACCGCCGTGAGCGCGAACTCGGGATCGGCCGGACGGTGCGCGACAGTCACGAACGCGACACTGAGCACCTGTGGGTTCATCAGGTCGTGATCGTAGGGAACCGGTTGCCTCGGCGGCGAACCGGAGGACCCGGGGTCAGACCGTCGCGGTCTCTAGAACCTCGTCGAGGAGCGTTTCCGCCTTGCCCTCGTCGGTGCCCTCCGCGAGCGCGAGCTCGCTGACCAGGATTTGCCGTGCCTTCGCCAGCATGCGTTTCTCGCCGGCTGAAAGTCCGCGGTCCTTTTCTCGCCGCCAGAGGTCGCGCACCACTTCGGCCACCTTGTTCACATCGCCCGAGGCGAGCTTCTCCAGGTTGGCCTTGTACCGACGAGACCAGTTCGTGGGCTCTTCGGTGTGCGGAGCACGCAGAACATCGAAGACCTTGTCCAGTCCTTCTTGCCCGACGACATCGCGTACGCCGACGATCTCGGCGTTGTCAGCGGGCACGCGAACCGTAAGATCCCCTTGCGCGACTTTGAGGACGAGGTACTTCTTTTCCTCGCCCTTGATCACGCGGGTCTCGATGGCTTCGATGAGTGCGGCACCGTGGTGCGGGTAGACGACGGTCTCTCCGACCTTGAAAACCATGTGTCCTCTGCCCCTTTCGCTGAGGTCCATCCTATCACGGCTGTTCGTGGGCCACCTAGCGACCCGGGATCGTCGTCGCAGGTCAGCGGCCTGGGCAGGGCTTGACAAACCCGTTTTCGCCGTGCTCATGCAGGTGAGCCGACAGCGCCCCGACCGGCACCGTGGGATCCTTTGTGGACAGTCGATCGCCCGGGAACGCACACCGGTTCCGCGCGCGGAGAAGCGCCCGGCTAGTCTTCGGGAAGGACGAGGCCGTGAAAGGGAAGGACTCTGACGTGAGGCTGCAGAATCGCCGCGTGCTCGGCGCAGGCGTGTCGGCGCTCGGCGCCGCACTCGTGCTCGCCGGTTGCGGAGCCGGTCAGATCACTCAGACCGACACCCAGCAGCCCGCCGTCAACGGCACCTACGCCCAGGTGAAGACGCTCGTGCTGCGCAACGCCGCGGTGCAGTACCCGGCGCAGGGCCCCGGCTACGCGGCCGGTTCGCCCGCCCCGCTCACGCTCACCGTCATCAACCAGGGCCAGAAGGACGACAAGCTCGTCTCGGTGACGTCCGACGGCGCTTCCGGCCCCGCGCAGATCTCCGGGGACTCGGCGATCGTCGCCGGCCACTCGCTCGTGATCGGCCCGGCCGACGCGGTCGAGCAGGGCGCTCCGGCGCAGCCGGAATCGGCCAACAGCACCCCGGCCTCCGAGACCAACTCGGCCGCCAACGGCGCGCCCAGCTCGGCTCCGAACAGCTCGTCGAACGCCGCCCCCAACTCGGCGTCGAACACACCGCAGGCGGGCGAGAACGGCGGCGCGGCGACCCAGCTCGGCACCGGCAAGGTCGTGCTGCAGGGGCTCAAGCAGCCGCTGTGGCCGGGCGCGACGATCAAGGTCACCTTCACTTTCCAGAACGCGGGCCCGATCGTGGTCGAGCTGCCGGTCGCCGCGCCGGCGCACCCGCGCTCCTGATCGCCGCCGCGTTTCTGTCGGTGCCCGCCGATAGCCTCGCGGCGTGGTGAAGAAGAGCAACACCGTCCACCGGTGCGCGGAATGCGGGTACGAAACGGCGAAGTGGCTCGGCCGCTGCCCGGAATGCCAGGCGTGGGGCACGCTCGAGGAGCGCGGTTCCGCGAAACCGGCGATCGCGCGGGTGGCCGCCGGAGCGCCGAGCGCGCCCGCGAGGCCGATCGCCGAGGTCGACGTCGAGGCGGCCCGGGCGAAGGCCACCGGTGTGCCGGAGTTGGACCGTGTGCTTGGCGGTGGGCTCGTCCCCGGCGCGGTCGTGCTGCTGGCGGGCGAACCCGGGGTCGGCAAATCCACGCTGCTGCTCGAAGTCGCCTATCAATGGGCCGCCACGGCCGGGCGTTCGCTGTATGTCACGGGCGAGGAATCCGCGGGGCAGGTCCGGCTGCGCGCCGAGCGCACCGGCAACGTGCACGGTGAGATGTTCCTCGCGGCGGAGAGCGATCTGTCCGCGATCCTCGGGCACGTCGACGCGGTGAAGCCGGGCGTGCTGATCGTCGATTCGGTCCAGACCATGGCATCGCCGCAGGCGGAGGGCTCGCCGGGCGGGGTGACGCAGGTCCGCGCGGTCACCTCCGGGCTCGTCGCGCTGGCCAAGGAACGCGGGCTGCCGGTCTTGCTCGTGGGACATGTCACGAAGGACGGTTCGGTCGCCGGTCCGCGCGTGCTGGAGCACCTGGTGGACGTGGTGCTGCAATTCGAGGGCGACAAGCATTCGACGCTGCGGATGGTGCGCGGCATCAAGAACCGGTTCGGCGCGGCGGACGAGATCGGCTGTTTCGAGCTCACCGAGGGAGGCATCGTCGGGGTGCCGGACCCGTCCGGCCTGTTCCTGAGCCGGACGGCGGAACCGGTGCCGGGCACCGCGGTCACCGTCGCGGTCGAAGGGAAGCGGCCGCTGCTGGGCGAGGTGCAGGCGCTGGTGTCGAGCAGCGGCATGCCGCAGCCGCGGCGCGCGGTGAGCGGCCTCGATTCGGCACGGATCGCCATGGTGCTCGCCGTGATGGAGAAACGCGGCCGGATGAAGCTGGGCGACAAGGACGTCTATGTCGCGACGGTCGGCGGCATGAAGATCACCGAGCCGGCGATCGACCTGGCGCTGGTGCTCGCGCTGACCTCGTCGCTGCACGACGTGGCGCTGTCGCCGCGGCTGGTGGCGGTGGGCGAGGTCGGGCTGGCGGGCGAGATCCGGCGGGTGCCGAACGTCGCCCGCCGGCTGGCCGAGGCGGCGCGGCTGGGCTTCACGCACGCGTTGGTGCCGCCGGATTCCGGCAAGCTCCCGGACGGGATCCGGGTGCTGGAGGTGCCCGACGTGGCGAGCGCGCTCAACGCGGCCAATCACGCGAAATGATCAGCCTCCCGCCCGGTCGGTGGTCTCGGAGGAGAACTGGACGGAGCTGACCAAGCTGCCGGGCGAGAGCCCGACCGCGGGGGTCTTGGCGATCAACTGGATATCGGTCAGCTGAACCTGCGACCGGTTGACCGAGACGAGCAGCTTGTACAGGCCGGTGGACGCCGAGTACTGCGAGATGTCCGGGCTGATCTGTATCAGGTGGAAGCCGAGGGCCGGATTCTCCATCACTTTCAGGAAGGCGCTCCGCAGATCTCTCGAGGCGTACCCGGAAACGAGGACGTTCAGGATCATCTCGGTCGCCGCCGGATAGCTGATGCCGCTGGGGAACTGCTGAGTGCCGCTGTAGGTCAGCGGCAACGGCAGCGGCCCCTCGCCCTTGGGCGGCAGTTGCGGAGGGGGCGGCGACTGCGGAGGGTTGAGGTCCGTGAGGAGGAGAGCGGCCAGCTTGTCGGGTGTGGTCGGCAGGCTCGCGACGAATTCCGGGGTCGGGCGATTCCAGCCCGGCGGGGTAGCCTCGGACCAGCGGTCCGCGCGGGGGAATTTCTTGCTGAAGTGTCCGCCGGGTGCGGATTCCTCGAACTGCACCGGCCCGGGAAGCTCCGTGCTGTCCTGTGCCTTCCCGGTGATCAGCTCCGGCGGCGAGGACCGGGTCCAGCGGCCTTTCCAGATCCCGGCCGGGTCTGCCGGGATCCACAGGTCCAGCTGTTCCCGGACGGTGAACGCACTCCTGCCCTCCACCCACGCGGTGCGGCTGTACTTGGTCACGACGTGGTTGAACGGCGCGCCCGCCTCGCGGCCGTCCGTAGCGGAGCCCGGGCCCGCGGGAGCCAGCGTCGTCGGCGCGCTGGCGAGTTCCCGGACGACGACCACGCCGCCGGTCAGCAGCGCGACCGCGGCGGCCACGGCGATCCATCGCCACGCGCCGGAGCGCTGTTTCCGTTGCGGGACAACGGGTTCGTCCGTTTCGCTCACTGCCGCGGCGGCCCGCATCATGCTCGCGCGGGCCCGGCCGAGTTCGGCGCGGTCGGTGGTCGCCTCGTGCGGGTGCAGCGCGGCGAGAGCCTCGTCGAGTTCGGCGTTGGACCACAGATGCCGCACGGTGTCGTCGTTCACTGTTCCTTCGCCTCCTCGCGGCTCGATGCGGTGGGATTGGTGCGCAGCCATCTGCGGATCCGGTGCAGCCTTGAACGCACGGTGCCCGGCGGGATGCCGAGCGCCTCGGCGACTTCGACCGGTTCCAGCCCGGCCCACGAGACCAGCAGCAGCGTGTCGCGGTCGGCGACGCTCAGCTTCGCGAGCGCGCCGGCCAGCTGGGCCGTGCGGGCCTGGGCGTCCACCTGCTCGGCGACCCGGGTGTCGTGCCCGCCGTGCCCGCGGTCGCTGGAATTCGCGAGCCGCGCGGTGGCTCTCAGCGCCCGGGTTTCGCTGCGGACGTGGTGGCGCAGCAGGTTCGTCGCGATCCCGTACAGCCACGAGCGCGCGGTGCCCAGGTCCGGTCGATAAGACTCCCGCCGGCGCAGCGCGACGAGGAAGGTCTCGGCGACGAGATCGTGCGCGGTATCCGGGCCGACGCGGCGTGCGAGGTAGCGGTGCATGGTCGCCGCGTGCGCGTCGAACAGCCGCCCGAAGGCCGGGGCTGGATCGGGCCCGCCCAGGTCGGGGCGGTCCTGCGGGCCGGTCGCCACCGGCTCGGGACCGTCATGGGTCACCTGCATGCCTGTTCTTGCCCGCATGGCGGGCGGGCGTTCACGGCCTCACCAGATGGGATGGTCGCTGAACTTCTCCAGCGTGCTCACCGACGGCCGGACGAACCAGAGCCCGGCGCTGTAGCCGATCAGGCCGATGGCGAAATTCGCGAAGGTCGCGAGCAGTTCGGTGAAGCCGAGCTTGGCGTGGTTGCCCCAGAGATCCACCAGCGCGGACACCCCGAGCGCGATCAGGCAGCTGACCGACAGCACGGTGAAACAGGCGGCCAGCGTCGCGCGGGTGCTGCGGGCCCGGGCAGTCACCAGGTAGTCGCCTTGCAGGCAGCGGCGCGCGGACAGCACCACCACGGCGATGGCGAGCACGGACAGCATCGGCAGCAGCAGGGCGGCGAGACCGAGCAGGCCGCTCGGCAGGCTGTGCCCGTGCAGCGGACGGTTCACGAGCGCGGTGATGCCGAAAACGAGCAGCGTGCCGATCGCCAGCGAAACCCCGATGACCACGGACGCGACGCGCACCCGGGCGGCGAACAACGGCGGCAGCGGAGCGTACTCCGCGGACTGCTGCCCGTAGTACTGCTTCACCGCATCACCTCCGCGCCGGCAACCCGAACGAATGTGCAAATGCTCGTGAAGACCACCTTAACGGAATGCGATTCCGGCAAGGCGGCCTTCACGGCACTTGTCACTGAGGCGTGCTAACTGGCTTGCCTGATCAAGCCTTCTCTGCCAGCAGATTCGCGCACCGGATCAGGCCGATGTGCGAGTACGCCTGCGGGTGGTTGCCGAGCGAGCGCTCCGCGACCGGGTCGAACTGCTCCGGCAGCAGCCCGGTCGGGCCCGCCGCGTCGACGATCTGCGCGAACAGCTCCTCGGCCTCGTTGCGCCGCCCGGTGCACAGGTACGCCTCGATCAGCCAGGCCGCGCAGATGTGGAAGCCGCCTTCGCCGCCGGGAAGGCCGTCGTCGCGCCGGTAGCGGTACACCGTGGAACCGCTGCGCAGCTCGGCCTCGATCGCCGTCACGGTCTTCTGGAACCGGTCGTCCGCCGGGTCGATGAGGCCGGTCAGGCCCACGAACAGGGACGCCGCGTCGAGGTCGGTGCCGTCGTAGGCGGTGGTGAACGCCTGCACCTCTTCGTTCCAGCCGTGCTCGAGCACGTCGGCCTTGATCTGGTCGCGCAGCTTGGGCCAGGCTCCCGGGACGTCACGGCCGTACTCGTCGCCGAGCCGCACCGCGCGGTCGATGGTCACCCAGCACATCACCCGCGAGTACACCCGGTGCCGCGGCACGTGCCGCTCTTCCCAGATGCCGTGGTCCGGTTCGTTCCAGCGCCGCGTGACGGCCTCGGCCATCGCGCGCACCATCTGCCAGTCCTCGTCGCGCAGTTCGCCGCGGACCTGCGCCAGCGTGGCGACCAGCTCCACGACCGGGCCGAACACGTCGAGCTGCACCTGGTGGTTGGCCAGGTTGCCGACGCGCACCGGCCGCGAACCGGCGTACCCGGGCAGCGATTCGATGACCGCCTCCGCGCCGATGACGCTGCCGGCCAGCGTGTACAGCGGGTGCAGCCGCTCCGGGCCGGCCAGCGTGGCGAGCACGCCGTGCAGCCACTTCAGGTAGCCCTCGGCTTCCTCGTGCGAACCGAGGTGCACCAGCTCGCGCACGGTCATCGCGGCGTCGCGGATCCAGCAGTAGCGGTAGTCCCAGTTGCGGACCCCGCCGATTTCCTCCGGCAGCGACGACGTCGCGGCGGCCAGCACGCCGCCGGTGTCAGTGTTCACCAGCCCGCGCAGGGTCAGCGCGGAACGGCGCACCAGCTCGGTCTGGACGGTCGGCAGCTTGAGCTTCGCCGCCCAGTCGCTCCAGTACCGGCCCGCCCGGTCGCGACGGTCCACTTCGGACAGTTCGTGGGCGGTGAAATCCGTGGTGCCGCACCGAAGTTCGAGCACCACCGGCTGCTCCGGCGTCGGCTGGACGAGCGCGGTCGCGGTGTCCTGAAGGCCGTCGGAGGTGATCGACCATTCGACACCCGGCGAGCGCAGCACGAACGGCTCCGACGTGCCCAGCACGCGCAGGCCTTCGGCCTCGGCGACCAACCGCACCGGCACGCCGCCGAATTCCGGCCGCGGCGCGAACACGACCTGCGCCACCGCCTCGCCGGAGATCACGCGCACGAGGTCGGTGCGGTGCCCGGGGCTTTCCGGTTCGAGATAGTCCGTGACGAGCAGCCGCGACCAGCGCGTTTCGACCGTCATCGTGTTCGGCAGGTACCGCTGGCCGAGCGGGAGCCCGTTGCGGTGCGGTTTGATCGAGAAGTGGCCCGCCCCGGGACCGCCGAGCAGATCGGCGAACACCGCGGGGGCGTCCGGACCGGGGTGGCACAGCCAGGTCAGCTTCGCGTCCGGCGTCACCAGCGCGACCGAGCGCTCGTTGGCCAGCAGCGACAGCCGCTCGATCGGCGTCGCGGACTCGCCGTAGAGCCAGTTGCGCCGCTCTTCCAGCAGGAACGCGAGCACCATCGCGACGTCGACGGTGTCGGGCACGTGGTACTCGGCGAGCGATTCGCCGTCGCCGACCTTGATGCCGAGGTCCGGCCCGGCCAGCCGGGCGAACGCCTTCTCGTCGGTGACGTCGTCGCCGAGGAACACCGCCGCGGTGGCCCCGACCTGGTGGCGAAGGGTGTCGAGGGCATTGCCCTTGTCGGTTTTCACGACCGCGAGTTCGACGACTTCCTTGCCGTCGGTGGTCGTGACGCCTTCCCACTTCGACGGGCCTTCGTGCACGTCCGAGAGGACGCGCCGGCCCGCGTTGTGCTCGGCGCGGCGCACGTGCACCGCGATGCTCGCCGGCTTGACCTCGAGCGACACCCCGGGCACGTCGAGCACCAGCTGTTCCAGCTCGTGTTCGAGCCGCCGGTGCAGCGCCTTCGCGTCCTCGTCGAGCGCGTGGATGAAGCCGATGTCGAACTCGGATCCGTGGCTGCCGACCAGGTTGACCTCGGACGGCAGCCGCGACAGCGTCGCGAGATCCCGAAGCGCCCGGCCGGAAATCACGGCGGTGGTCGTTTCGTGCAGGCCGGCGAGAGATCTCAACGCGCCCACGGACTCGGGCAGCGGCCGCGCCTCGTCGGGGTTCGCCGTGATGGGGGCCAATGTGCCGTCGTAGTCGCAGGCGACCAGCAGGCGCGGGGTACGGGCGATCTGCACGATCGCGCGCCGTAGTTCCGCGGGCAACGCCTCGGCGGTCAACACTCCTCCTCAGGAGGTCCAGCGCGGTACGGGGGAGGGGGTCAGTCGGCCGGTTCGGCACCCAGCGCCTGGAGGAACGAACGCGCCCACCGGTCGACGTCGTGGGTGAGGACCTGGCGACGCATGGCGCGCATCCTGCGTCGGCCCTCGGCGGGGTCGAGCGTAATGGCAGCCTCCAACGCGTTCTTCACCCCGTCCAGATCGTGCGGGTTGACGAGGAAAGCGCTGGTCAATTCCGCCGCCGCGCCGGCGAACTCGCTCAACACCAGCGCGCCGCCCAGATCCGGCCTGCACGCGACGTACTCCTTGCAGACGAGATTCATCCCGTCGCGCAGCGGAGTCACCACCATGACGTCGGCCGCGGAGAAGAAGGCGGCCAGCTCGGTGCGGTTCACGGATTGGTGCAAATAGTGCACGACCGGGTGGCCGACGCGGGCGAACTCGCCGTTGATCCGGCCGACCATCTGCTCGATCTCGCCGCGCATCCGCTGGTAGTGCTCGACGCGTTCGCGGCTCGGGGTGGCCAGCTGCACGAACGTGACGTCGCCGGGTTCGAGGCGGCCCTCGTGCAGCAGCTCGTGCAGCGCCTGCAGCCGCAGGTCGATGCCCTTGGTGTAGTCGAGCCGGTCGACGCCGAGCAGCACCGCTTTGGGGTTGCCGAGGTCGCGGCGGATCTGCTTGGCGCGCTCGCCGACGCCCTTGCTGCGGGCGAGCGAGTCGAGGCCGGCCGCGTCGATGGAGATCGGGAACGCGCCGACGCGCACGGTGCGGTCGCCGACCTGCACCATGCCCGGCCGGGACCGGACGCCGACCGCGCCTCGGGTGGGCTCGAGGCCGACCAGCTGCCGGGCCAGCCACAGGAAGTTCTGCGCGCCGCCGGGCCGGTGGAAGCCGATCAGGTCCGCGCCGATCAGGCCGCGCACGATCTCCGCGCGCCACGGGAGCTGCATGAAGAGCTCGACCGGCGGGAACGGGATGTGCAGGAAGAACCCGATGCGCAGGTCGGGCCGCAGCTCGCGGAGCATCCGGGGCACCAGCTGCAGCTGGTAGTCCTGGATCCACACGGTCGCCCCGTGCGCGGCGACGCTGGCGCTGGCCTCGGCGAAGCGCTGGTTGACCTTCACGTAGCTGTCCCACCACGACCGGTCGAAAACCGGCCGTTCGACGACGTCGTGGTAGAGCGGCCAGAGGGTGGCGTTGGAGAAGCCCTCGTAGTAGTCGCGGACCTCGGCCGAGGTGAGCGAGACCGGATGCAGGACGAGGCCGTCGTCGTCGAACTCGTCCACGTCGACGTCCGGCACGCCCGGCCAGCCGACCCACGCGCCCTTGCGGGACCGGAGGAACGGTTCGAGCGCGGAGACCAGTCCGCCGGGACTGGCGGTCCAGCGCTGCTGTCCGTCCGCGGTCCGTTCGAGGTCGACGGGCAGCCGGTTGGCCACCACGACGAAATCCGCGGACGGTGCGCTCTTCTCCTCGGCGATCGCGTCAGTCACTCCAGCTGCTCCCTCGTCATCGGCGGGTCGCGGCCCCACTGGAAACCCTAGCGCGCGCGGAGTGACCGGCCGGTGACCAACTGGTTACTCCAAACGCCGTTCGGTCGGTTCCATCGGCCCGGCCAGCCGGGGCCCGGAGAGCTTGCGCTCGAGCCTGCCGAGCCCGGTGCGGACCGGCTGGGCGAGGTATTCGCCCAGTACAACGCCCGCCGCGAGAGCGAGCCCGATGGCGACCGCGGTCATCAGGGTGGAGATGTTGCCGCCTGGCGACACCGCTAATTGGTATAGACCACGATAGGTCGAGAGGCCGGGGAGCAGCGGAGTGATCCCGGACACGGCCACCACGAGTGGCGTAACTTTCAGCCGCCGCGCCATCACGCCGCCGCAGAACCCGACGAGCGTCGCCGCGATCGCCGACGCGCTCACCGCGTCGAGCGTCGCGAGGATCAGCGCGCCGTAGACGATCGCGCCGATCCCGCCTGCCGCCGCGGCGACGAGCATCGCGCGCAGTTTCGAGTACGAGGCGAGCGCGAAGCAGGCGGCCGCGCCTGCCCCGCCGACGACGATGATCGGCAGGTGCTGCGCGGTCGAGACGGGGACGTCGGGCAACGGGGTGCGCGGCAGTTCGAGCATCACCGCGAGCCGAAGCGCGAGCACGACCCCGGCGATCAGCCCGGCACTCATCAACGCGGTTTCCATCGTGCGGCCGGACGCGGTGACGTAGTACCCGGTGATCCCGTCCTGCACCGCGGAAACCGTCGACAGCCCCGACAGCAGCACGGTGACCGCCGCGGCGACCACGAGCGTCGGCCGGTCGGTGGTCAGGATGTTGCTGCTGACTATCACCATCGCCGACAGCGTCGCGAACAACCCGCCGACCACCTGCTGGAAGAAGAACGGCAGGTTGAACTTGTTGAGCAGCCTGCCGATCCGGTCCACCGCGGCGGAGATGACCATCGCGACGAGCGCGATGTCGAGACCCCCGCCGAGCAACAGCGTGATGAACCCGGCCAGCCCGCCCCAGGCGGCGGTCGCGGTCCAGCGCGCGTACGGGTGCGGCGCGGAGGTGATCCGGTCCAGCTCGGTGACCGCTTCCTCGGCCCCGGTGCGGCCGCGGACGATCTGGCGCACGAGCGCCTCGGTCTCGGTCAGCCGGGTGTAGTCGAGACTGCGCGAACGAACCACTCGCAACGCGGTGACCGGCGCGAGGTCGGTCCCGCGGTGACAGGTGACGGTGATCGACGTGAAGATGACGTCGACCTCGCAGTGCGGCAGCCCGAGTGCGGAGGTGAGCGCGAGAATGGTCGCGGTGACGTCGGAAGCCCCGGCGCCGCTGGCCATCTGCACTTCGCCGATCCGCAACGTGAGATCCAGAACGAAGTTGACGGTCGCGTCGTCGGGCGGCTTGGGCCCGATCGCCTCCTCGGACTCGACCGCGGGCTGTTCCGCCGTCGGAGCCTCGAGAATGTGCCAGGCGCGTCGGCGCAGCAAATTCGGCCGATGCCGCTGGCTGGACCGCGGGTGCGGAGGCTCGAGAATCGGCCACCGTCTGCGCGCGACCCCCTGGCCGGCACGCTCGTTGATCTTCATGATCGATCCCCACCTCCTCGTTCGTTCCCGGGGACCATCGGCCGTACCGCCCCAGCTGTTGCAGTGGTGTCCGCCACACCCGTCGTCGATCGTGCCGCATCGGGTTGGATCTTGTCGATTTTCGCGGCTGACCTGGGGCTTAGGGCGGGTTGTCCGGGTGCGCCGGGAGCGGCCCGATATACTTTTGGCGCGCCCGTCGCCGGGTGCGTGCCGGTATAGCTCAGTTGGTAGAGCATCTGTCTTGTAAACAGAAGGTCAGGGGTTCGAACCCCCTTGCCGGCTCCGGGAACGCGGGCTTCGGTCCGCTGCTTCGTTGCTCGAGCGGCCTGGCCCCAGGCTATCTCTTCGCCCGTGTGAGACCGGTCTGCTGAAGGATGGCGAGCACAGGTCTGCTCAGCCGCCTTGTCGGCGCGGATTCAGAGCTTGGATCAGGCAGGCCTCTGCTGAGGTTTCGAGTTCCGCTGGCTCGCTGCGCGGTCGCGGCTCAGGCGGCGGACAGCGGGAGGCCTGCGACCGGGAGGTCGATCGCGGCGCGGCCGCTGTCGGTGAGGAGCGCGGGAACGCGCTCGCCGTGCCGTCCCGCGCGCAGCGGGACGACGAGGGCCAGCCGCACGAGGCGGTGGGCGGTGAACTGGTCGCAGCAGGCGATGCCGTCGATGTAGAGATCGGGTTCGCAGCTGCAGGTCATCTCGGCGCGACCGCGACCGACGGCCGTGAGGGTGGCGCGTTCGCGGTGGTTCAGGTGGAGGATCTGGGCCGACATGGGTGCCTCGCGGGTTCCGAGTTGCCTGGTGCTTCCTGTCACTGTCCGCGCGTTGTCTGGTGCCAGCCAGATCCAGATCAGCGGCTGTTTCGGGGTACCAGTTGGCTCGGTCGTCAGGGGTGGCTGACCGCGCTGGCGGGCACGCGAAACATGCTCCGGCCAGCGCGATCTGTGACGCCGTGGTCCAGGACGACGACCGCTGCCACGCCGTCTGGCTCTGTTCTCACCACCCGGCACGAGATGCGTAACCGCGCTGGATACCGCGATTCGGTCGTGAGGTCGTTGTCGAGCACTGGCAGCTTTTCCACGAGAGTGACTTCGGTGCCGTCCGCTTCCGAGAATTGGACTTCGACCCAGCCGGGGAACGCATCGTCCACCACTCTCGTGGCAATGCCGTTGAAATAAGCCATGGCTCAAGAATGCCGTTTCCGGCAAGAAGCGCCGGGGTCTGGGGCGCTCGGAATCAGAAGCCGTCGCAGGAGGCGGTTGCGAAGTTGCCCGACGCCTTTGCCGTCTTGGTTTCCTTGCCGTCCACAGTGACCTTGCAAGTCACCTCTCCGCCTTCGGTGCCGGTCGTCACCACGAGGGAGCCGCCCTTGACGAGGCCCTTCGTGGAGATGTCTTTCGACCACGGCAGGGACTTCGGCTGTTCCTGGTTGGTGGAAGAGCTGCCGTCGCCGAAGGTGGTGTACGTGATCGAGGCGTCCTTCGCGGTGCCGCTGACCTCGTAGTGGACTGTCGCCGAGCGGTTTGCTTCGTTGTTGATGTCGTTGACTGCCTTGGTGACCGTCGCGGCCCAGATGATGCAGAGCACCAGGCCGATCACCGAAAGCACCAGACCGGCGATCGACAGGCCCTTGTTCGTGGCCTTTCCGGACCGCGACCGGGCGAAGCCGAGTGCGGAGAAGATGATCCCGAGGATCACCAGCGGCCACGCGACGAGCCCGATGACCGGGATGAACGAGAAAATCAGGCCGACCAGGCCGAGCACGAACCCGGCAGTGCCGAGGCCGTTCTTCGGCGGGATCTGGTGGACCGGAGGGGCCGCCTGGGGTGCGGGCGGCGGAGGATAGTCAGGGGCGGACATGCGAACCTTTCGTGATCGAACGTGCACAACCAGGTCGCACTAATCGCCCCGAGTGTTACGTCTTGTCCGGAATCAGTCCGGGCGCGGCTCCACGTGCACCCGTTCCCCCTGCAGTCCGAAGAGGATCAGCAGTTCCACCGCGCCTCCGTCGGCCGAGCCGAGCCAGTGCGGTTCTGTCGTGTCGAACTCCGCCGCCTCGCCGGGCGGGACCGTCAGCTCCTTCGCGCCCACGATCAGGCGGAGGCGGCCATTGAGGACGTACAGCCATTCGTAACCGCTGTGTGTTTTCAGCGCGGGTTCCGCGAAGCGGCCGGGGATCAGCATTTTGTACGCGTGCACCCCGCCTGGTCGCCGGGTGAGCGGCACGTAGGTCATCCCGTGCTGGTGGATCGGGCGCAGGTGGACGCGCGGGTCGCCGGCGCGGGGCGCGCCCACCAGGTCGTCGATCGGCACGTCGTAGGCGCGCGACAGCGGCAGGAGCAGCTCCAGGTTCGCCCGGCGCTGGCCGTTTTCCAGGCGGGACAGGGTGCTTTCCGAGATGCCGGTCTCGGCCGACAGGTCGGCCAGGGTGATGCCGCGCCGGGTGCGCAGGGTTCGCAGCCTCGGGCCGACCGCGTCCAGGACTTCGTCGAGATCAGACATGGCGCCCAGTTTGCCGAACTCGTGAGCGGCGATGCCGGTTAGAACCGGCATCGCCGCTCACGAGTGCGCATCAGCCGACCAGTTCGGGAGCCGGTTTCGCGGCGCGGCGCGCGGGGGCCGTTTCCGGGAGGATCAGCAGGCAGACCAGGCTCAGCACGAGCAGCGCGGCCAGGTAGTAGCCGACCGCGAGGGCGTCGCCGGTCGCGGCGACGATCCGGTTGGCGATCATCGGCGACAGGCCGCCGCCCAGCACCGCGCCGACGTGGTAGCCCACGCCGAGGCCGGACTGGCGCTGTTCTCGCGGGAACAGCTCGGCGAACCAGGTGTACATCGGTCCGAAAAGGATTCCGGTGGCGGTGAAACCCAAGAGCAGCGCGACGAAGACCGAGCTGACGGTGCCCGCCGACGCGATCGGGAACATCACGAGCGCGGCGGCGATCGACAGGACCGAGCCGGTCAGCATCACCGGCTTGCGGCCGATCCGGTCGGACAGCCAGGCGGCTCCGACGTTCGCGGCGGCGTGGCACAGCAGGGTGATCGTCGAAATGGTGACGATCGGGCCGCGCGGGAGGCCGAGACCTTCCGGGGCGGCGGCGGTCGCGTACGACAGCATGAACGTGACCAGCGCGAAAGTGCAGGCGGTGAGGCCGAGGTTCGCGCCGGCGATCAGCAGCAGACGCCGCCAATTCGAGCGGAGGACGTCGGCTAGCGGCTTTTTCGCGCGCGTTTCCGCGGCGGCCATTTTCTCGAATTCCGGGCTTTCCGAAACGCCGCGGCGGATCCAGATCCCAATCGCCAGCACGATGCCGCCGGCGAGGAACGGGAGACGCCAGCCCCAGCTCATGATGTCGTCGTTGGGCAGCAGGAGAACCAGCGCGAAAGCCAGGTTCGCCAGCACGACGCCGATCGGCGAACCGAGCGCGACAAAGGAACCGTAGAGGCCACGCCGTTTTTCCGGCGCGTGCTCAACGGCGAACACGGCCGCTCCGGCGCTTTCCCCGCCACGGGCGGCGCCGTGCAGCAGGCGCAATCCGACCAGCAGCAGCGGCGCGGCGATGCCGATCACCGCGTACGGCGGGAGAACACCCATGCCCAGCGTCGCGAAACCCATCAGCAGAAACGCGGCGTACAGCGCGGTGCGGCGGCCGCGACGGTCGCCGATCCAGCCGAAAAGCGCCGCGCCGAGCGGGGCCATCACGAAACCGATGGCGAAGGTCGCGAGGCTCATGAAGGTGCCGAACCAGGCGTTGCCGGTTTTGAAGAACACCGACCCGAACACCAGCGCCGCCGCGGTGCCGTAGATCGAGAAATCGTACATTTCCAGGGAAGTGCCGACTCCGGCGGCGAATCCGAGCCGCAGCACGCCGGGAGAGTGCGCTTCGTCGCGCTTGGCCATGGCAGGCCTTTCGTCGTCTCGCGCGAGAATGCGCGGAGTGTCCGGTGGTGGGAAACGGTGGACACAGCTTAGGGAAAGCGTGACGAAGGAGGCAAAGTCCGATTTGCGGCGGATTGATAAATAAAATCTATCAATTAATAGACAAGACGGCCGGAATCGCGAGGATTCCGGCCGTCTGAGTCAGTACAGCTCGATCACCAGTTTTTCCGAGCGGGCGCGCGACACGCACAGCGCCATCTGGTCGCCGGAAGCCTTGTCGCTGGCCGAAAGGCACTGGTCCCGGTGCTCCGGCGTGCCCTCCAGCACCCCGGAAACGCACGAGCCGCAGATGCCTTCCTCGCACGATTTGAACACCTCGATCCCGTTGTCGGTCAGCACCGAGAGGATCGACTTCTCGGCCGGGATCTCGAACACCTCGCCGGTGTCGAGTTCGACGGTGAACGGCTGATCGCCGCTCGTGTCGACCTCGGCCGCGGTGAAATGTTCGACGTGCACCTGCGCTTCGCCGACCACCGGAGCGAACACGCCGGTGACCTGCTCCATGAACCCTTCCGGACCGCAGGTGTAGACGTGCCCGGCGGATCCGAGCCCGGTCGCCACCTCCGTCAGCACGGCGGGCTGTTCGTCGCGCGGAACGCCGAAATACAGCAGCACTCGATCCCGGAATTCAGCCTGTTCTTCAAGCAGGGAAACAAAAGCCGCCGACTCCCGGTCGCGTGCGAAGTAGTGCAGTTCGAATTCCGCACCGTCCGCGTGCAGCTGGTAAGCCAGGCTCAGCAACGGAGTGATGCCGATGCCGCCCGCGATCAGCACGTGCCGGTCCGCGTCCGGAGCCAGCGACAGCAGGTTCCGGCACTCGCCGACCTCGAGCTTGTCGTTCTCCGCGACCGCGTGCAGCGCCTCGGATCCGCCGCGCGAATCCGGCTCCCGTTTCACCGCGATCAGCAGCGACGACGTGTCGTCCGGCCGTCCGCACAGCGAGTACTGGCGCAGGATCCCGGTCGGGCCGGTGACGTCGACGTGCGCACCGGCGGGGTGCGGGTCGAACGGCAGACCGTCGGCGCGGACGAGGCGGAGCGCCCGGATCCCAGGCGCTTCCTCGACGACCTCGGCCACGCGGACCACGGTGTTCGGCATCGGCTCTCCGTTTCAGGGCAAGGGAGTTCAGCGCAGGTAAAGGCCGCCGTTGGCGTCCCAGCAGGCCCCGGTGACCGAGGCCGCGCCGGGCGAGGCGAGCAGCGACACCATCCGCCCGATGAACGCCGGGTCGCCGAGCCGTCCGACGGGGATGTTCTTCGTGAAGGCTTCGAGGTTGTCCTCGCCGACGATCGAATGCACCATCGGGCTGTCCAGCGGCCCCGGGGACACGGAGTTCACCGTGACCCCGCGCGAGGCGAGTTCGCGGGCGAACACCTTCGTCGCGGACATGATCGCGCCCTTGGACGACGCGTAGTGCCCGCCGGTCGCCGTGCCGCCGTTCTGGCCGGCCAGCGACGCCATGTTCACGATCCGCCCGTAACCCTGCTCGACGAAGTACGCGCCGAAGATCTGGCAGGCGGTGAACGTGCCGGTGAAGTTGACCGCGAGGACCGCGTCGAGGTCTTCCGGCGTGATCTCCATCAACGGTGCCGCCTGTGTGCGGGCCGCGTTGTTGACCAGCACCTGGACGCTGCCGAAATCGCGGACGACGTCGTCCTTCAGCTGCGCGAGCGCCGCTCGATCCTGCACGTCGACCAGGTAACCGCGGCAGTTGCCAAGGGACGCAGCCAGTTTCTCGGCCGCTTCGCCGTTGACGTCCGCGATCGCGACGCGGTAGCCCTCGGCGTGCAGTTGCCGCACGATCGCTTCTCCGAGACCGCTCGCGCCACCGGTGACAACGGCGACGTGCGGCTCAGCTGGCGCGCTCACAGCAGGAATCCCGCGGCAGGAACGGCCTCGTCGCTGTTGACCAGCCGGACGACCTTCAATGCGATCCGGTCGCCTTCGGGACCTTCGGGCGACAACTGGATGCGGTGGACCAGATCCGCCGCCCACAGGTCGTGATTGCCCCGCTTGTAGGCGACCAGAATCTGCGCCGAACGCAGCACGACTTCGTTGTCCGAAACGGATTCCGGCACGAATCGCGACACCGTGCGCACGGTGCGGGCGGAATCGACGGCCGCGAGCGCGTAGCCCTCGGTCATCCGCGCGATGCGCATCTGCCGCATTCGCGCGTCGTCGTAGACCATGTTCAGCGAGCCGGCGAAATCGTCGGTTTCCCGGTCGATCGGGATGACGTAAATGCCGTCTTCGGTGAACAGCTTTTCCCACGCGTGGTATTCCGTGCGGTCCAGGTGTTCCGCCTCGCGGTTGACGAGTTCGACGGCGCGCGCGAGGCGAGGGTCAGTGACGGGGATGGTCTCAGTCATCGCCCATCATCTCCTTCCACTGGGCGTACGCGGCGCGCATGCCGGTTTCGTCGGTGACGTGCGAGGTGGGCCAGCCTTCGGGGCTCGCCTTTTCCCGCGCCAGTCCGCGGTTGACCAGGATCGGCAGGTCCGGGCCGCCGTGCGCACCGCGCTGCACGCGGTCCCAGCCCTCGGCGTCGTCCGGCGTGCCGAACCCGAACGGGCCCTGGAAGTGTTCGTGGATGCGCAGCCGTTCGCGATTCACGATGTCCAGTTCCGGCGGTCCGTCCGGGCCGATCGCGACGTGCTCGATCAGCGTCTCGTTGACCGAAATCGGCCGCAGCACCCGGAAAAACGCCGCGGACATCGAGACGTTCGGGAACAGGTTGAGGTTGAATCCGGTGCCGTGCATGGCCCGGACGACCTTGCGCACCTGCGCCTCGTCCAGTGTCTTCGACAGTTCGGCCACCACGTGGTCGAAGCGGCCCTGCAACGGTTCGGTGCCGTCGTCGACGTCCAGATCGGAGTGTTCCGGCACCATCTGCATGACGCTGTGCCCGTTGCCGAGCGAATGCGTGATCGCCGACGGATCGGTCATGAACGACATCATGTCGGCGGTTTCCGCGTCCACCGAAGCCATCCACGACCGGTGCACGATCGGGAAGTGATAGCCGTCCGTGGTGTTTTCCAGCTGGATCTTCCAGTTGCCGCGAAACTTGAACTGGTGCTTGCCGAGCACCTTGATCGGGTAACCGCCGCCCTGCTTCATGAAGCGGTCGATCCACAGTTTCGCGTCGCCGAGGAAGTCCTCAAGGGACTCGCTGTCCTCGTCGAAGGTCGCGAAAACCATGCCGCCGTACGACTCGGTGCGCAGCTTCTTCAGTGACAGCTCGCCCTTTTCCAGCACGCCTTCGTAGCCGTCGGGATAAGGGATGCCGCGCAGCTTGCCGTCGAGGCCGTAGCTCCAGGCGTGGTACGGGCAGGTGAAGCCGTTGGCCTTGCCGCTCGGCTTCTCGCACAGGCTCGCGCCACGGTGACGGCAGCGGTTGAGCATCGTGTGCAGCGTGCCCTTGCGGTCTCGCGTCACGATTACCGGCTGGCGGCCGACGTAAGTGGATTTGAAGTTCCCCGGCTGGGCCAATTCGCTTTCATGCGCGACCCACACCCACGAACGCTCGAAGATCTGCGTCATCTCGCGTTCGAAGATTTCCGGGTCGGTGTAAAGCCGGGCGGCGACGCGGTCGCTTTCCGCGAAGTCGGCGGGAACTTTCGCGTTCTCAGTCATGAGGTCTCCGGTTCAGTCGGGCAGTTCGACGTCTTCGCGGACGGTCAGCGGACGGCCGATCCGGGCTTCGATCTTGGCGAAGCGCCACAGCTTGACGCCATTGCTGCCGACCTCTGTGGTGCGCAGCAGGTTGCAACCGGCCTTGACGGTTTCCTGGCTGTCGGCGTCGGCGAGGATGTAGCAGGTCCACGGCCAGCCGTCGGACGGGCCGACCATGTGCGCGTCATCGTCGATGTCGCCGATGAAAGTGATGCCCGGCAACGCTTTCAGCTGGTCCATCATGGACACGAAGGACTGCCAGACGTCGCCGATGGTGATGCCGTCGGCGGGCAGGTCGAAGAAGTTCTGGTTGATGCCGATGCAGAAAAGCACCCGCAGGGGCTGCGTGCTCACAGTCGGAGACTCCTCGTCGTGGTGGTGGCTGGTCAGCGGAAGCCGGGGCTGGTCGGCGGCTGTCCCATGAGAACCGCTCCGGCGGCGTCGTGGATGGCCGGGCCCAGGAACGCATGCTGCTTGGGTACCAGTGCGTCGCCCTGAAGTCCACGCAACGGGTGCGTCGAGTAGATCGGCGCGGTGCCGGAGATCTCGACGAGCTTCGAGACCACCTCGGACGACGTCTTGGCCAGGTGCGCGGACGAAAGCCGCAGCTGGGCGTTCTGCTCGTCGGTGGCCTCGTCGCCGGAAACGACGGTGTCCCAGACCTCGTGGCTGACCTCGTAGAACCAGGCGCGCGCGGACCGCAGCGCGGCCTCGGCGTCGGCGTACCCGGTGCGGTAGTAGCCGCGGTCGGCGAGCTTCGGCGCACCGGTGACGCCGGTGTAGCCAGCGCCGACTTCACGGGCGTGGTCGAGCGCAGCCCGCGCGACGCCCGCGCCGACGATGGCGAGAACCTGTGCGGCGTAAGCGATTGTGGGGTAGCGGTAGAGCGGTTCGTCCACAGTGGGCGCGCCGCCGCGGATGAACGTCCACTCGCGCGGGACCTCGACGTCGCGCACGACCAGGTCGAACGAACCGGTGCCGCGCATGCCGACGACGTCCCATTCCTGCACGATCTCGACCTGCTCGGGCCGCAGCAGCGCGGTGCGCGGTTTCCCGCCGGTCGATTCGTCGCCGGGGATGCCGACGCCGAGGATGTCCGCGCCCATGCAGCCGCTGGCGAACTTCCAGCGACCGTCCACGCGGAAGCCGGTTTCGGTCGCCGGGGCGGGCTGGACCGGGAAGAGACCGCCGGCGAACGCGACGTCCGGACCGTTTTTGTACAGCTCGGCCTGCGTGTCGAGCGGGAGCGCGGCGAGGTAGATCAGCGACGAGCCGAAGCTGGCGACCCAGCCGGTCGAACCGTCCACTGTGGAAATACGCTCGATCAGGCGGAGGAACTCGGCTGGCGGGAGCGGGTTGCCGCCGAACTTCGCCGGCGTGCTGGCCCGGTAGACGCCAACCTGCTTGAGCCGGTCGATGAAGTCGCGCGACACGTAGCGCTGCTGCTGGAACTCGTCCTTGCGCTTGGCGAGCTCGGCGAGCACCTCCTCCATGGTGACTTCGCTCATCGCTGCTCCTCAGAATGCCGGTGCGGTCGCTGCAGACGGTACGAACCACGGCGGCGCGCGGGAATTGGTAGTGCCTGAGCGGGCGTAGGGGATTTCTTCAGTGCGAGCCGCCAGCCAGGGGCTTTACGCTGAGCCGATGGAGGCAGACCCGCGCGCGCCCGAGCTGACGACGCACGATTTCGTCGCGATGCTCAACGCCAGCCGTACGTGCGTGCTCGTGCACGACGGCGCGACGAAGAACATCCTGTGGGCCAACCCGGCCGCGTGCGAGATGCTCGAATGGAGCGTCACCGAGCTGCGGCCGTTGAAGGCGAACCACATGAGCAGCTCCGCGCAGCAGTACGACCGGGTGATCGGGCGGGCGTGGCTGCAGGAGGCCGTCGACAAGGGCGTCAGCCGGATCGAATGGCACTACCGCACCAAATCCGGCCGGGTGATTCCGACGGACGCGGTGGCGACCCGAGTTGAACTGGCGCAAGGCCCGGCGGTGATGGTGCAGTTCCGCGACATCGAACGCGAGCAGGAAATCGAGCGTGAGCTGCGGTTGACCACGTCCTGGGTGGACGCGCTGGCCCGGCAGACGTCGGCGGTCGCGTTGATGCTCGACGGCTCGGGCGAGCTGCGGTTCGCCACGGATTCCGCGGTCGCGCTGTTCGGCGCGACACCGGACGAACCGCTCGGCCGCCTGGCCGACTACGCCGGTCTGCGCCTCGACGACCGTCCGGCCACTTGGGACGAGGTCCGCGAACGCGCCGTGCCAGCCACTCAAGTTCGGCTGGAAATTCAGGGTCGCGTGTGGCTGGAGGGGAGCGTCGAACGGCTTCGCGAGCCTGGTGGAGACGCGTTTCTGATGCTGCTCCACGACGTCTCCGAACGCATCCGCGGTGAGGTCCGGCGGGAGCGGGAGCTGCACCGGGAGAACTACCTGGCGCGCTACACCGCGATGGGCGACATGGCGATGGCGATCGCGCACGAGCTGAGTCAGCCGCTCGCCGCCGCGGGCAATTTCCTGGCCGGGGTGCGATCGCGGACGCTCGATGCCGCGCCCGTTGTGTACGGCATCGACAGCGCGGTCCGGCAGATCGAACGGGCAAGCCAGATCGTGTCGTCCGTGCGGGCGTTCGTTGGGCATCTGGAGCACGTGGAGCAGGTGGCCGACCTCAACGAGATCGTCGAGGAATGCCTGTATTTCGTGCGGTTGCGCGCCGAACCGGCCGCGATCGAGGTGAGGTTCGACCGGTCCGCTGACGCCGTGCCCGTGCACTGCGAACGCGTGCTGACCGGCCAGGTCGTGCTGAACCTGTGCTTCAACGCGATCGAGGAAATGGCCCAGTGCCCGCAGCAGCGGCGCAGCCTGGTGCTGACCACGCGCCGCGACGGCGACACCGGCGTGGTCACCGTGGACGATCGCGGCCGCGGCTTCCCGCGCAACCCGTTCGACGAGTCGTTCACCGCGAAGGAGCGCGGCAGCGGCATCGGATTGGCGCTGAGCCACCGCATCATCACCCGTCAGCACGGGACGATCTGGGCGGAACACCGCGCCGGCGGCGGTTCGCGGTTCGGCTTCGCACTGCCCGCGACCGGCCCGGGTTAGGAATTCTTCAGCTGTGCCGGGGAAGTTCTCGATATCCCGCGACCGGTGCGGCTTTGTACGGTCAGAGGAGTCCCGGCCCCAGTCCTAGGAGGCACCGTGTCCGAGCTGACCCGGACCCAGCGCGAATTCCGCACCGCGATGGCCAACCTCTCCGCGGCCGTCAATGTCGTCACCACCGCGGGCGCGCACGGCCTCGCCGGCATGACGGTGAGCGCCGCCTGCTCGGTCACCGACAGCCCGCCGACCGTGCTCGTGTGCGTCAACCGGTCGAGCCGGTCGCACGCGATCCTCGTCGGCAACGGCCAGGTGTGCGTCAACGTCCTCGGTCCCGGCCAGGAAGACCTGGCCATGCACTTCGCCGGCGCGACGAAGGTGCCGACCGCCGACCGCTTCAGCGAGGACTGCTGGGACCTCGACAGCGAGGACGCCCCGGTCCTGCGCGGCGCGGCGGCCTCGCTGGTCGGCCGGATCGTCGCCGAACAGGAGCACGGGTCGCATTCGGTGCTGTTCGTCGAGATCGAAAAGGTGCTGACCGCCCCGGACAGCGGAGCTTTGGTGTACTTCCAGCGCCGCTTCCACCGGCTTGCCGCACTCAGCGCCTGATCGAGGAGATCCCGTGGACCGGATGACCCTGACCTGCTACAACGACACGCACGGCTACGGCTGGCGGCACGTCGACCTCTTCGTGCACGACGAGCACGGCCGCGAGCTGGACTGGGTGCACTGGCAGGTCCCGGCCGACGGCCCGGACGCTGCCGACGAGGCCACCGCCCGCGTCGAACCGCTGCTGCGCCGGACGTCCGACTGGCGGCATTCGGTCAGCGCGAGCGGCATGGACTACTGGACCGCCGACGCCGCCTGGACCCAGCCGTGACCGCCCCGTGGTCGCTGCGCGCCCTGGTCGCCGATCTGGCCGCTGGCCGGACGACGCCGGAAGCTGCTGTCGCGGAGGCTCGTTCGCGGATCGCCGCGGCTTCTTTCGATGCCTGGGTTTCGTCGGCTTACGTGCCTGTTTCGACAGGACCATTGGGCGGAATTCCGTTGGGCGTCAAGGACATCATCGACCTGGCCGGACTCCCGACTCGCTGCGGCTCCGTCCTGCGCGCGGACGCTCCACCGGCCACTGTGGACGCTTCGATCGTGTCCGAATGGCGTCGTGCCGGAGCGGTGCCGATCGGCAAGACGGTCACCACGGAATTCGCTTTCTTCGCACCTGGTCCGACGGATAACCCCGCTGCTCCCGGCCACACGCCCGGCGGTTCCTCCAGCGGTTCCGCCGCTGCCGTCGCCGCCGGACACGTCCCGCTGGCGCTGGGGTCCCAAACCGCTGGCTCGGTCACGCGCCCAGCCGCGTTCTGCGGAGTCGCTTCGCTGGTCATGACCCGGGGCCGGTTCCCGGTCGACGGCGTCACCGGTCTGAGCCCGAGCCTCGACAGCCACGGCATGTTCACCGCGACGGTTTCCGACCTGGCCTTGGCCTGGTCAGCGTTGTCGGGGGAGCCGGAGGCTGGTGTTTTTTCGGCTCCGCGATTGCTGGTGTGGTCGTCCGAGGACGCGACTCCAGCGATGCAGACCGCGCTTCGCTCCGCGGTTGTTGCGCTGCGAGCCGCCGGTGCCGTGGTCGACGAATTCCCAGACCCGGTTTTGGTCCCCGCGTTGACCGCCGCGCACCCCGTGGTGATGGCCTACGAGGCGGCGCGGGAACGTTCCGTTGAGCTTGCTTCCGCCGACCGGCTCAGCGCCCCCCTGGCGCAACTGCTGCGTACCGGTGCGGAGATGCCGCTCGCGGAATACGAAGCGGCTTTGGACGTCGTCGCTTCCGGTGCTTCGCGACTCGCCGAGATCGTGGCTGGCTATGACGCCGTCCTCGCCCCTGCCGCGCTCGGTTCTGCCCCCTCGGGACTGGCCGCGACCGGTGACCCTGTGCTCAGCCGTCCTTGGCAAGCGCTGGGCCTGCCGGTCATCGCCGTGCCCGGACTGCGCGACGACGCCGGGCTGCCGTTGGGATTGCAGCTAGTCGGCAGTTCTCTGCACGAGACTGCTTTGCTGGCCGCCGGGCGCTGGGCGGAGGCCGCGCTTAAACGGTGACGCGATGGGTGAGGATGTCGCGGACCAGCGTCCCCAGGCTGTCCGCCGACGTCTTCGCCTTGATCCGCGCCCGATGCACGTCGACGGTTTTGACGCTGGTGCCCAGCCGGTGCGCGATCGCCTGGCTGGGCATCCCGTCGACCACCAGCCGCAGCACCTCGCGCTCGCGCTGGGTCAGCGTGTCGAGCCGCGCCCGGACCGCCTGCCGTTCCGCATGCTCCGCGAACCGGCGGCGAGCCTCGATGAGCTGGGTCTGGACCACCTCGACCATGCGCTGGGCCTGGTAAGGCTTCTCCAGGAAATCGACCGCGCCCGCGGTGAGCGCCCGGACCGACATCGGAATGTCGCCGTGCGCGGAACAGAAGATCAGCGGTGCCGGACAGTCGATTTCCGCGAGCTTTTCCTGCAGTTGAAAACCGCTGATCGCGGGCATGCGCACATCGACGATCACGACCGCGGGCTCGGCCGGGTCGAACTCGTCCAGAAAGGTCTGGGCGTCCGGGTACGTCAGCGCTTGCACGCCGACGCTCTCCAGCAGGAATACCAGGGACTGCCGGAGGTCCTCGTCGTCGTCCACCACGTGCACGACCGGGTCGTCGCTCATGGCTTCATCAGCACCGACGCCGAGGGATAGTCGCTGGCCCAGCCCTCCGGAAGCGGGGCGATGAAGACATTTTCGGTGCGGGTGCGGGTGATCCGCCAGGTGTCGCCGACGCGGCGGAACGCGTTGTTCAACCGGCTGGACCGAAGGAGCGCCTTCCCGTCGGAGAACAGCCACGGTTGCATGTGGATCCATTGCCCGGTGGCTTCGTCGCCGTCCACGTGGATTTGCTCGGAGGTGAGGTAATGCGCGTTCAGCAGAAGTTCGGGGTCTTTCTTTTCGCCCCAGAACTGCTGAAAATGCGCGCGGATAGCGTCGGCCCCTTCGGCTCGCCCGAATTGCCCGTCGTAGTACTCGCCGACGCCCTCCCAGACGGCATCCTCGGTGTAGAGCGCCATGATGAGGTCGATCCGCTCACTGTCGTCGGCGACGCCGAACTCCGGGCAGGGAGTGTCGCAGAGGAACATGTAGCGCGCCTGCACCCGGCGGATCTCCGCCTCGGCCTCGAGCGTCCCGACCCGCCTGACCAGCCCCGCGACTGCCTCCTCCAGCGCGGCAACCCGCCGGTCCTGGCTGTCGGCGGCCGGGTTGGCGGGTGCGGGGTGGTCGAGAGACATCGTTTTCCTCACCAGAGAAGTCGTGACGGTTGGCGCTTCGGTGCCCGGGGTCGGCCTTTCGGTGCGGTTTTCGGCTCGTTGACAGGGTAACCGGACCGGACCGCGCCGGGCGTTGGCAGCTTGTGACCAGCCTCTGCCGGGTCCGGAAGGGTTGTCAATCGAATCGGGGAGTTATGCGGGGCGTGTTTCAAACCGGGGGTGGTGGTTATGAATGGCGGGGTTGCTGGATAACGCCTTGGGGAGTCGCGTCTGGTACGCCGCCGAACGGCCCGTATGCGCTCCTCGACGGGTGGAGATGTGTTTGTTAGCTCCGCTGACCTCTGGGCCCGCTTCTGGGCTGCTGCGGGGGTGGTGAGGCGAAGATGCGGGCAGATCGGCCGGTGTGGGCACGGCGGGGTGGGAATTGCCGAGTCTTGAGCGGACCGGGAGGTGTGGACGCGGCGGGGTGGGAACGTTGCCGAGTCGTGGACCGGGCGGTGTTGGCACGGCGGGGTGGGAATGTTGCCGAGTCTTGGGCGGAGCGGCCGGTGTGGACATGGCCGGACAGGAACATTGCCGAGTCTTGGGCGGACCGGGCTGTGTGGACATGGCCGGACAGGAACGTTGCTGATTCTTGAAGGGACCGGGCGGTGTGGGCATGGCCGGGCGGGAGCGTTGCCGATTCTTGGGTCGGCGGCGTTGGTCGCCCAGGCGGCCGCCAGCACCGGGCCGCGCGCGGATTATGCGGCACTCGGCCGGTCCGCGATAACGTTGAGGCATGTGCGTTTCCACTGGTGCCGGGCGTCGGCGATGAGTGCGGCTCAGCGGGCCGACGCTCGGGAGAACCGGGAGCGGATCGTCGAGATCGCTCGCGAGGCGATCGCCGGTTCGGGGGAGTTGCGGCTGAACGCGGTGGCCAAATCGGCTGGTGTCGGGCAGGGGACGCTCTACCGGCACTTTCCTACGCGCGAGGACCTGCTTGCCGAGGTGTACCGGCAGGAGGTGGAGGAGCTGGTCGCGCTGGCTCCGGAATTGCTGTCCGCGCAGGGGCCGGTCGAGGCGTTGTCTCGGTGGTTCGACCGGATCGCCGAATACGCGCGAGTCAAGCGCGGCGTCTTCGCGGCGCTGGAAACCGCGGTGTGGAAAGGCTTGTCGGAGGAAAGCCATGGTCCGCTTGGTGACGCCATCACCCTGTTGCTCGATGCTGGAAAAGCCGAGGGAACCATCCGTCCCGACATCGATGCCCGCGACCTGTTCATCTTGTCGGGCTACCTGACCCGCCTGGACGAGGACGAGTGGGATTCTCGCGCTCGGCATCTCTTGGACGTGCTGTTGCAGGGAGTTCTTTCCCGCTGACCGGTCTGCGGAGAGGGTTGAGGCAGGGGCGGGCAGGCGTTATGTACAGCCGGGAGAGCGGCGTGGATGAGACCTGCTTGCAGGGCAACGGATTCACGCGCGACTGGCGACGATCGCGACGTGGTTGCCGAGGTGCGATGAGCGCGATGGGTGGGCTTGTGCCGCAACGCGCTGCGCAGTTGGGTGGTGCGGTGCGTGGCGCAGTTGGGTGGTGTGGCGTGCTGCGGCGCGCCGCGGCGTGATGTGGGTGCCGCGGTGCGTGGCGCAAGGCGCGTGATGTGCGTGGCGCAGTTTCGTGATGTGGGTGCCGCGGTGCGTGGCGCAAGGTGCGTGATGTCGTGTGGCGCAGTTGCGTGATGTGATGTGGCGCGGGTGCGTTGCCTGGTGTGCTGCGGTGCGTGCCGCGCAGGAGCGTGAGGTGCTGCGGTGCGTGGCGCAGCTGCGTGATGTAGCAGGCACCGAGTGGCGAACGCAGAAGCGGTGAGCCTCACTGGAAAGCTACCGAAATTCAGCGCCCGAGTCGGCAGACGGCCGCGGCGTTGGATGTGGTGTCCATATTGGACGGGCCGCTCGCGGGGTGCGGCCGGCCCGGCCCCCAGAATTCCCCAGTGGTGGTGCTGTTGGTGTTGCGGTTCAGGAGGCGACGGCCAGGCGGACCCGGCGGTCGCGGGCGTACGAGACCAGTTCGCGGACCTCGTCGGTGGTGATGATGCGGACGGCGTCTTCCAGGATCTCGGCCGTGGCCACCTGCAGCGGCCAGGAACGCAGGCCGGGAGCGGGTTCGTGCCAGAACCACTGGCCTTGGGCGAGATCTTCGGCGGCGACGGTGGGTGCCTCGGTGTTCATGCCTGCAGCCTAACTGGCACCACCGACAGAAAATCGCTCTACCGGACATCCCGGGACAACCCCGTCGGAAGCGCAAGAAGTGAATGCGGGTTCGGTGATGGTTCCTGCTGGTCGAGAGGACGCGGACGGGTTGCCGGGTGGTGTGGGTCACGCGGTCTTGCCGGCTAGGGCGGTGACCTGGTCCCTCGCAGGGCCGGGTTCAGGTGGATTTTGCACGGCCGGGCGGCCTGCCCTAGGCTTCGCCGGTCACCGCGCACACACCGGGGGGTTTCCGGGACGAGAGGAACGGTGCGAATGGCTTTGCGCGACCCCGAGGCGTACCGCGATATCGACCTGCCGGCGATTCTCCGGATGGAGCGCCGGCTTCCCTGGTACGGCTGGCCGCACCTGCCGTTGGGGCTGCTGGTCTGCGTGGCCGCGATTCTCGCCGCCTACCGGGTTCCGGTTTCGTATCACCTGACTACCGCGCTGGTCGCGGGCAGCGGGGTGGTCGGCGGGTTTTCCGGTTACGGCTGCGGGCTGGTCATGGTCAGCACGCCGGGCCTGGTCCAGACCGGGTACCTGAACTGGCGGCGCACCCGGGTGTTGCGGGCGTTGCTCATCGTGCTCGGCGGGTTGTCCGCGGCGTCGATGGGGGTCGTGGTCGCGTGCCATATTTCGTTGCTGGCGGGGGCTTCCGACCAGCATCCGTTCCAGCTTTCGGTGCAAGCCGGGCTGTACTTGGCGCTCGTGGTGGCCAACACCGTCCTCGCGGGGCTTGAGGCGTGGCAGCTGTCGAAGATCCTGCGCGCACCCGTGGCCGAGGCCGCCGCGGAACCGGTCGGGCCCGTGCGGGTTCGGCTTGGCTGACTGTCTACATCGGACTAAGTCAGCGCCTGCGCAGCAGTACTTCCTGAGTCACTGAAGCAACCAGCCGTCCGTCGGTGGTGAAGAATTCGCCGTGGGTCAGGCCTCGGGTGCTTGCGTAGCTTGGGCTTTCCATGTCGAACAGCAGCCATTCGTCCGCGCGGAACGGGCGGTGGAACCACACGGCGTGGTCCAGCGACGTCAGCTGCGGCTCGCCCGGGTCGTCCCGGTGGGGCAGCAGGGCGGTGCCCGCCAGGCGGATGTCGGAAATGTAGGTGAGCGCGCAGACGTGCGCCAGCGGGGCGTCCGGCAGTGCGTCTTTCGCCCGCACCCAGATTCGCTGACGCGGACCGCGGCCGGTGTCGGGCAGGCCGGTTTCCGGGCTGCTGACGAAGCGGACTTCGATGGCGGACAGGACGATCGGCGAGCGGTCCTGCTCGACGACGCCTGCCTCGTCCGGGGCCGGCACGTCCGGCATCCGAGCCTGGTGCGCACTGCTTTCCGCCTCGGTCTGGAACGACGCGGACAGGCTGAAGATGCTCTCGCCGTTCTGGATCGCGACGACACGGCGCGTGGTGAACGAACCGCCGTCACGGGTGCGTTCGACCTCGTAGATGATCGGCATGTCGGTACGCCCGCCGCGGATGAAATAGCCGTGCAGCGAGTGCACGTGCCGCGCGGTGGGCACGGTCGCGCCGGCCGCGGTGAGCGCCTGCGCCGCGACCTGACCGCCGAACGCCCGCTGCGGCGAACCCTGGTGGCACCAGCCGCGGAACAGGTTCAGCTCGAGCGGTTCGAGCTTCAGCAGCTGGTCTAGCCCGGTCCGGGCCGGATCGATCGTCGTCACCCGGCCAGTCTAAGCGCTTGCTCAGCTGCTCCGCGGTGTGAGCAGCGCCGCCACCGCGGCTGGATCCTCGACGTGCGCGTTGTGCCCGAGCCCGGACAGGACCACTGCCTCGGGAACGAGGGCGCGCAGTTGTTCAGGGCGGCACATCGGATCGTTTTCGCCGGTGGCGAGCACCACAGGGCAACGCGCGGCCGCCAGCAGGCCCGGCAGGTCCGGGCTGCCGACGCCGAAGGCGGGCGGGTCCAGGACCAGCCGCCAGCCGTCCGCGGTTTTGGTGACGCCGTCCGGGTCGGCCGGAGTCAGGCCGGTCAGCCCGGCGATCTTCAGATAGGCGGTTTCGGCCTCCTCTCGGGTTTTGAACAGCCGGGGCGGACGGGCAGCCATCGCAGCGGCGCGGGCGAGGTCGTCTTCGCTCCACTCGACTTTGATGCCCACCGCCAGCACGCTGCTGACGTCGAGGCCGTAGCGGCCGCTCGCCAGCTCGAGAGCGACGACACCGCCGAGCGAATGGCCGACGACGGCGACTGAGCCGGGCTCGTCGAGAGCGTCGGCGACTGCCTCCGCGAGCGTCTCGAACGTGTACTCGGGCAGCCGCGGCGAGCCGCCGTGGCCGGGCAGGTCCGGCACGAGCAGCCGCCGGTCGAGCAGGCCGGTGAGGCCGTCCCAGACCGCGCCGGTGGCGCCGAGTCCGTGCAGGAGCAGGACCGGTGGTTCGCCGTGTCCGGTGACGCGCAGCTTCAGCTTTTCCACCAGACGGATCTTTCCGCAGGCGGCGGTCTCGGGGCTAGGGTCGGAACGTGTCGAGTGCTGTCATCGCCGACCCGGACACTTACGTCACGGGCGTGCCTTACGACCTGCTTGCCCGCCTGCGCCGCGAAACGCCGGTGACGCGGATCGGCGACTTCTGGGCCGTGCTGCGCCATTCCGACGTGCGGCATGTGCTCCGTACCCCGGCGGTGTTTTCGTCGCAGCTCGGCGGCACCCAGATCCGCGATCCTGCCAGCGCCGAGGACCTGCGGTACGTGCGGCGGATGATGCTCAACATGGACCCGCCCGAGCACGGCAGGCTGCGCGGGCTGCTCACGAAAGCGTTCACCCCGCGCGCGGTCGGCCGGATCGCGGAACGGATCGAGGGCTGGGCGCGTGATCTCGTCGCGGCGGTGGCCGATCGCGGCGAATGCGATTTCGCCAAGGACATCGCCGCCGATCTGCCGCTGCTCACGCTCGCCGAGGTGTTCGGCGTGCCCGAGAGGGACCGCAGGCTGATGTTCGACTGGAGCAACCGCGTGATCGGCTTCCAGGACGCCGAATACGCGGTGAGCGCGACCGTCAAAGCCGACGACGTCACCGACCTCGCCCGCGCCGCGCTGGCCGTGCGCCCGGAACCCGGCCCGGACGGCCGGATGCCGGATCCGCGCAGCCGCGCCGGAATGCCTGATCTCTACGCCTATGCGAACGCGCTTGGCGAGCACAAACGCGCGCACCCCGGCGACGACGTGATGAGCAACCTGATGCAGCACGTGGACGACGACGGCGGCCGCGTGTCGATTGAGGAGTTCGAGAACCTCTTCTGGCTGTTTTCCGTGGCAGGCAACGAAACCCTGCGCAACGGCCTGCCCGGCGGGATGGCCGCGTTGCTCGCGCATCCCGAGCAGTACCGCAAATTGCTCGACGACCGGAGCCTTCTTCCCGGCGCGGTTGAAGAGATGCTGCGCTGGCACACACCGGTGATGCACTTCCGCCGTACCGCGACTCAGGACACCCGACTGTCCGATGTGGACATCAAGGCCGGGGACAAGGTCGTGGTGTGGTTTTCCTCGGCCAACCGCGACGAGGCAGTGTTTCCCGATCCTGACGTCTTCGACGTGACGCGCGCGCCGAGCGAACACCTGACGTTCGGCCACGGCCCACACTTCTGCCTTGGTTCGCATCTCGCGCGGATGCAGATGCGCGCGTTGTTCGCGGCGGTGTTCGATCAGCTCGGCGAGGTCCGGCTCGCGGGCGAACCCCGCCGGCTGCGGTCGAACTTCCAGAACGGGCTCAAAAGCCTCCCGATCCGCTGGGACTGACCGGATCAGCCGAAGCCGACGAGCGAAAGCCAGCGGTCGAGGTACACCGTGTCGCCGCTGCGGTGCGCGATCTCCGACGGCAGCCTGCCGTAGACCATCAGCAGCAGGTCGCCCAGCGGCGCGGCCACAGTGACCGCCGCGTTCGCCGGCGGGCCCGGATGCCAGGCCAGCTGATCGCCGGTGAGATCTACCGTCCAGGACGCCGCGTGGTCGGTCGGCGCGAGGTGGATCGCGCGGTCCGGGCCGAGCAGTTCCCGGCGTTCGGGGACGTGCTCCAGCAACTGCGGCAGCGAACCGAGTTCCAGCCATTCCTCCATCGCGTCGTGCGCGACTTCCGGAGTGACGGTGAATTCCCCGCCCGCGGCCAGCGTCGCGTCGGCGCGGTGGATCAGCGTCTCGTTCATGAACCGGCGGGCGTAGAACGCCGCACGCGGCGGCCCGTTCGGAACCGGTGTGAACACCTCCGCGTCCGGACCTGCTTCGCGCAGCGTCGCCGCCAACGTCTTCGCCCCGTCCACGAGCCACGACGCCGGCCTCGGGGTGTCCACCGGGTTCCGGAGTTCGTCGTCCGGCAGCCAATGGTCGGCCCGCGTGCGCACGGTTTCCTCCGCCCACCGGTGACCGGTGCTGACGTGATCGAGCAGTTGCCCGAGATTCCACTCCGGGCACGCCGCTACCCGCACCGTCCGGTCCGCATTCTCGACGGCCGCGGCGAGCAATTCCGTCTGCCGCACGATCTCGGCGCAACGCTCGGGGAAATCCATGAGCTGTCCTCTCCGGTTCAGATCCGTTGACACCGGACAGTCGGAGCCGACGCGGCCATCCACACACCGCGGCCGGAGAAACTGGAGAAGCCGGGCTACTCCACGCTCCAGGCGTCTCCCCATTCCGCGTCGCGAGCGGCGCGGTAGCGCACGCCGTGCCGCTTCGACACGACGGTGCCGGGAGCGAGCCCGTCGACGGTGCAGAGGTCCAGCTGCACGAACCCCTTGTGCTTGCGCGGATGCCGGATGATCCGGGCCGACGGACGGTCGACCGGTGCCGACGTGGCCGCCACATACGAGAACTTCTCGTCCTCGAAGCCCAGTGTGCCGGACTTGATCCGCCGGTGCACCCCGCTTCGGGGCAGCCGGGCGGAGAAGTGGCACCAGTCTTCTCCCGGCTTGATCGGGCAGGCGTCGTCGTGCGGGCAGGGGGCGACGACGGTGCGTTCCATGCCGCGCAGGACGTCGCGAGCCTCTCGGATCCGCTCGAATCCGGCTGGGGTGCCGGGCTCGATGAGTACGACGGTTCCTGCTTTCGCGGCCAGCCACTGGACGACGTCGGCGCGGCTGCGCTCGGGTAGTTCGCCGAGGACGTACGACAGGGTGACCAGGTCGGCTTCCGGTGCGGCCGACGCGGAATCGACCAGCCCGCGCTGCCAGACCGCGGTGCGGACGGCTGGCTCGTCGGCGTTGGCCGCCAGCTTGCGTCCCAGCGCCAGCGCGGCCGCCACCTGCTCCAGGACAGTGCATTTCTCCAGCGACGGCCAGACGTCGGCCGCTGCCCACACTGCCGCTCCGGTGCCGCCGCCGATGTCGACGTGCGTCTTCGGGACGAACCCGGGCGCGGCGGCAGCCACCTCGCCCAGCACCGCGCTGACCGCCGCGTACGTCGCGGGCATCCGGTATCCGGCGTACGCGGCGACGTCCAGCTCCGAAGAGAGGATCGGCGAGCTTGCCGAGTCGCCTTGTCGATAACGCTTGCTGAGCCGGTCCACGGCCTGCGCGAGCCGGGATTCGGGGAACCGGCCGAGCTCTTCGTCGAGGGCGGCGCGGAGACGTTCGGGGAGTACTGCCACGGACAACGATTCTCCCACGCCCGTTTTGTCCACCGAAGTTCGCCTGACCTGCTAGTTTCGCGACCGGGAAAAAATTTTGGGGACGGTGTCGATCCGGCCGCGGCCCGTTCGACGCAGGGGTGAAAGCAAACCGAGAGCGAAGGGGTACCGAAGATGCGATTCATGGTGATCATGAAGGCCAGCGAAGAGAGCGAAGCCGGCCAGATGCCGAGCACCGAACTGCTCGCCGAGATGGGCAAGTTCAACGAGGAACTCGTGCGGGCGGGCGTGATGCTCGCGGGCGAGGGACTGGCTCCCAGCTCCCAGGGGGCCCGGGTGAAGTTCTCCGGCGACAGCGAACCGAGCGTGGTCGACGGTCCGTTCGCCGAGACCAAGGAGCTGATCGCCGGGTTCTGGATCCTCCAGGTGCGTTCGCTCGAGGAGGCGGTGGAGTGGATCAAGCGCGTGCCCAACACCGACGGCGCGCACCACGAGATCGAGATCCGGCGGATCTTCGAGGCCGACGACTTCGGCGACAACCTCACCCCGGAACTGCGGGACGCCGAGGAGAAGCTTCGCGAGCAGGCTGCGCAGAACTGATGCGGTTCATGGTGCTGGTGAAAGCCAGCAAGGACTCCGAAGCGGGAGCCGCGCCCAGCGCCGAATTGATCGAGCAGATGGGCAAGTTCAACACGGAACTCGCCGAATCCGGCCATCTCGTGCAGGCCGCCGGGCTGACGCCCAGCTCGGACGGCGCCCGGCTGCTGTGGTTCGACGGGGAGGCGGAGCCCAGCGTGGTCGACGGCCCGTTCGCCGAGACCAAGGAACTCGTCGCGGGCGTGTGGATTCTGGAGGGGGAGTCGCTCGCCGAGATCGTCGAGTTGATGAAGCGGGCGCCCAACCCGGACCGGCGGGCGGGCACCGTCGAGATCCGCCCGATGTCGGCCGAGCTCTGACTTCGCGCCCGCCCGAGGGTTGCCTCGGGCGGGCCGGGCCGGTCTGATGGGCCGGTGGACACGCGAAGTGCGGTAGAGGCCGTTTGGCGGATCGAGTCGGCGCGGGTGATCGCCGGTCTCGCGCGGATGACCCGCGACGTGGGCCTCGCGGAGGAGCTGGCCCAGGACGCGCTCGTCGCCGCGCTCGAACAGTGGCCGGAGACCGGGGTGCCGCGCAACCCGGGAGCCTGGCTGACGACGATCGCGAAGCGGCGGGCCATCGACCTGTTCCGGCGCAACGAAACCTTCGGCCGCAAGCTCGACGAGATCGGCCGGGAGGCCGAACAGCTCGGCGAGGGCGTGCTGCCCGACTTCGACGCGGTGCTCGACGACGAGCAGATCGAGGACGACCTGCTCCGGCTGGTGTTCACCGCCTGCCACCCGGTGCTGTCCACCCAGGCGCGGGTGGCGCTCACGCTGCGCATGCTCGGCGGGCTCAGCACCGACGAGATCGCCCGCGCCTTCCTGGTGAAGGAATCCGCTGTCGCGCAACGCATCGTGCGGGCGAAGAAGACGCTCGCCGACGCCAAAGTGCCGTTTGAAACGCCGGTGGGCGACGAGCGCGTCGCACGCGTGCCCGCTGTGCTCGAAGTGATCTACCTGATCTTCAACGAGGGCTACTCCGCGACGCGCGGCGACGACTGGATGCGGCCCGCGCTGTGCGAGGACGCGTTGCGCCTCGGCCGGGTGCTGGCCGGCCTGATGCCGGGCGAACCGGAAGTGCACGGGCTGGTGGCGCTGATGGAGATCCAGGCATCGCGCTCGGCGGCGCGCACCGGCCCGAACGGCGAACCGGTGCTGCTGATGGACCAGGACCGCGGCCGCTGGGACCGGCTGCTGATCCAGCGCGGCCTCACCGCGCTCGCCCGGTCCGAACGGCTGGCGGACGGCACGTACGGGCCGTATTCCGCACAGGCGGCGATCGCCGCCTGTCACGCCGTGGCGGTGACGCCGGAAGAGACCGACTGGGCGCGGATCGCGGCGCTGTACGCGGGTCTGGCGCAGCTCACGCCGTCTCCGGTGATCGAGCTGAACCGGGCCGTCGCGGTTTCGATGGCCGAGGGGCCGGAAGCCGGGCTGGCGCTGGTGGACAAATTGCTGACTGAGCCCGCGCTGAAGAACTACCACCTGCTGCCGAGCGTGCGCGGCGACTTTCTGTACAAGCTCGGCCGCCGGGACGAGGCGCGCGCCGAGTTCGAGCGCGCGGCGAAGATGACCGGCAACGAGCGGGAGCGCGCGCTGCTGCTGGAGCGGGCCGAGTCGTGCAGCAAGCTGGGAGTGGGAACGAGGTAGCGGGGCGCGAGTGATCGTCATGCCGGAAACGGTCCACCACCGGCCCGACAATTCCCGGAGCCACCGGCAGCCATCCCCAGGGTTGTCCACAAGTCGACACGGCTGTGGATAACCTGTTTCCCCTGGTAGAAGCCGCGAATCCGAGCCCGAAAACCCGATCCGGTGAAAGACCTCAGCGGTTGCGCACGTACCCCAGCCGCATCGACAACGCCGCCGCGGTTCCGGCCACCGTCGCGCCCAGTTCGTCCGCCCGGCGCATCACCCGCGGAGCCGGCCCGGCGACGCTGATCGCCGCGATCGGACGGCCCGAATGGTCCCGCACGGCCGCCGCGACGCAGCCGACGTCCGGCTCGTTCTCCAGGTCGTCCACGGCCCAGCCGCGCCGCCGGGTGCGCGCCAGCTCGTCCAGCAGCCGGACCGGGTCGTTGATGGTCTTGAGGGCGAGGCTGTCCAGCTTCATCCGGCGCACGCGCTCCACCCGGTCAGCTTCCGGCAACGCGGCCAGCCAGGCTTTGCCCAGCGACGTCGCGTGCTGCGGACGCCGGGTGCCGAGGCGGCAGGAGAGGGTGACCGCGCTGGCACTGCGCTCGGTCGCGACGTAGACCATCGCGTCGTTGTCCGGCACCGCCAGGTACGTCGTTTCTCCGGAACGCTCGGCCAGCGCGGTGAGATACCGCGGCGCGCAGCGGTGCAGGTCGGTCGCCGCCATCGCGCGGGCGCCCAGTTCGACCAGCCGGGTGCCGAGGCGCACGCGTCCGGTGACGGTGTCCGCCTCCAGGTACTCCAGCCGCTTCAGGGTGCCGACGATCCGGTACGCCGCGCTGCGCGACAAACCCAGTTGCCGGGCGAGCGCGTTCGTGGAAATTTCCTGGTGCTGCCCGACGTGTTCGAGCACCGCCAGCCCGCGCTCCAGGGTGCCGCTTTGGTCCAGCCCGCGTGCTGCTGCGTCCACGTTCGCCCTCCGCCTGTCGCTCTGCGTTCCCGGTCACCGGTGCGTGGTGCCATCAAGCGGGGTTGGACGCTAACACCTCCGATGTATAGACGGAAGATCTTGACCAAACTCTGTTATTAGGCAGGTTCAAGGTTGCGCCGAATGGTTCAACCTCCGATCGGTAAGACTGCTTACAAAGGGTAACGGAGACTGGAGTCACCCTCTCAGGGAAATCACAGCGCCCGTGCCGCACGGTTTGGGTGATGTCCACACGTCTGCGCACCCGGGCGTCGGTCGCCGCCGGGCGGCTGACCGCGTGGTTTTCCCGTACCGCCCGGCTGGGCCGCGGCGGGGTGATCGGCGGCCGCGTCACGCTGCGGCTCGACCCCAAGGCGCTGCGCAGGCTCGGCCGCGATCGCACGGTCGTGATCGTCACCGGCACGAACGGCAAAACCACCACGTCGCTGATGCTGACCCGGGCGCTCGAAGCGCTCGCCGAGGTCGCGCACAACGGCGACGGCGCGAACATGCCCGACGGTTTGGTCGCCGCGCTCACCGCCGCCCCGGAAGCGCCGTACGCGGTGCTGGAGGTGGACGAAACCTACGTCCCGTGGGTGGCCGAGCAAGTCCAGCCGGCGGCGCTCGTGCTGCTCAATCTCAGCCGTGACCAGCTCGACCGCGTCGGCGAGGTGCGGATGATGGAGCGCGACCTCCGCGCCGCGTTCGCCGGGTTGTCGCGCACGGTCGTGGTCGCGAACTGCGACGACGTCCTGGTCACGTCGGCGGCCGCGGCGGCGGCCCGCCCGGTGTGGGTCGGCACCGGACGCCGCTGGTCGGGCGACTCCGTCTCCTGCCCCCGCTGCGGCGGCGCGATCACCCATACCGATCGCGAATGGCGTTGCGCGGTCTGCGCTTTCGCCCGCCCGGAGCCGACCTGGACCCTCGACGGCGACCTGGTCCACACCCCCGGCGGCCGGCAGGTAGACCTCGACCTGCGGCTGCCCGGCGAGGCCAACCGGGCCAACGCCGCTCTCGCGCTCGCCGCCGCGCACTGCGTCGGCGTGCCGCCGCACACCGCCGCGGCCCGGCTGCGCACGATCACCGACATCGGCGGGCGCTACCGCACGATTCGCCGCACCCGGCATTCGGTGCGGCTCATGCTTGCGAAAAATCCGGCTGGATGGGCTGAAACGTTGCGTGTGCTCGACGAGGACACCCCGGTCGTCGTCGCGGTCAACGCGCACGAGGCGGACGGCCGCGACCTCTCGTGGCTCTGGGACGTGCACTTCGAGCGCCTGCGCGGCCGTCAGGTCGTCGTCGCCGGGGAGCGGTCGGCGGACCTCGCGGTGCGGCTTTGCTACGCCGAGGTGCCGCACTGGTCGGCCCCGGACCCGGTCAGCGCGATCGACACGCTGCCGCCGGGCGGGGTCGAACTCGTCGCGAACTACACCGCCTTCCGCGACTTGGTCGACCGGTTGCCTGATGTCTGATTCGACCGTCGGCATCGGCCTTCTGCTGCCCGAGGTACTGGGGACGTACGGCGATTCCGGCAACGCACAAGTGCTCTGCAAACGCTTGCAGTGGCGGGGTTACGACGCCGAAGTCGTGCCGGTCTCGCTCGACTCCGAGGTACCGTCCACTTTGGACCTTTACCTGCTCGGCGGCGGCGAGGACATGGCGCAGGTGCTGGCCGCGGACTTCCTGCGCGACTCGGCGGGGCTGCGGAGCGCGGCGGACGCGGGACGGCCGGTGTTCGGGGTATGCGCCGGGCTGCAGATCCTGGGCACGCGCTTCCGCGGCGTCGACGGCGTCGACCACGCCGGCCTGGGACTGCTCGACCTCGTCACCGGGCCGTCGCAGCAGCGTGCGGTGGCTGAGCTGATCGTCGAACCGAACCTGCTCGAGACGCCGTTGACCGGCTTCGAGAACCACCAGGGCTCGAGCGTGCTCGGTCCGGGCAGCGCTCCGCTCGGCCGCGTCGTCCGGGGCACTGGCAACGGCGACGGCACCGAGGGCGCGGTCACCGACCACGTGGTGGGCACCTACCTCCACGGTCCGGCGCTGGCGCGCAATCCCGAGCTGGCTGACCTGCTGTTGTCGTGGGTGCTGGGCCACGCGCTGAAGCCGTTGGACCTGACTGAAGTGGAGACGCTGCGCTCGGAACGGCTGGCCGCACGCCGCGCCCGATGACGTCACTTCGCGCTCGTTACGCTGCGTGCGTGAGAATTCTCGCTGCAGCAGGCGTCCGGATGCGGACAACCGGGGTTGCCGTGCTGGCGCTCGCGCTGGCTATCGCGACCGCGTGCGTCGTCGTGGTGCTCTTGCTGCAGCAATCGCTCGACCGAAGCGTCACCGAAAGCGCGCGCAGCACCGCGCGGCAGGTTGCCGTCCAACTCGTGCGCGCGGGCGCGCGAGACCTGTCGCCAAGCGACGTCGCGAGCACTGGTGACACCGAAGCCGTCACGCAGGTCCTCGGGCCGCGAAGCACGCCGATCGCGAGCGACCCGGCGATCGTCGGCCGTCCGGCTATCACCGCCGCGCGTCCGGCTCCGGGGCAGGAAACCGTCGAGACGCTGCCGCTCGGCTTAGACGGCGACGGCAGCGACTACCGCTTGGTCTCGGAAGGCGTCAACGGGCCGGGAGGACCGTTCACCGTCATCTCGGCACGGTCGCTTGAGCCAGTCACCGAAGCGTCTGCGCGGCTTACGCTGCTGCTAGGGCTGATTTCGCTGCCACTGCTCGGTATCGCCGGCTTCGCGGTGTACCGCTCTGTCGGGTCCGCATTGCGCCCGGTTGAGCGGATGCGGCGCACTGTCGCCGAGATCTCGACGCGCGACCTCGCGTTGCGCGTACCGCTGCCGCCTGGCGGCGACGAGGTGCACCGCCTCGCTGTCACGCTCAACGAGATGCTCGAACGGCTTGGCTCGGCGCAGGCCGCGCAACGCCGCTTCGTCGCCGACGCGAGCCACGAGCTCCGCTCGCCCCTGTCGACCATCAGCACCGCGCTCGACGTTTCAAACCAGCATCCGGAGACCACCGACGAACTGGTACCGGTAATCACTCGCGAGACCGCGCGCCTGCGAGAGCTGGTTGACGACCTCCTGATGCTCGCGCGCACCGACGACGCCACTGACCGGCCCGCGCGCACTGAAGTCGATCTAGACGACATCGTCCGCGCCGAAGCCGAACGCGTACGCGGCGAAGCGGCTGTCGAGATCGAAGTGCGCGCGGGGCCAGCGAAGGTGCGCGGTAGTGAGGCGCAGTTGCGTCGCGCCGTACGCAACCTTGTCGACAACGCGTGCGGGCACGCGCGTCAGCGGATCCGGATTGCGAGTTCGGTGCAAGATGAGATGGTCGTGGTGGAGGTGAGCGACGACGGCCCGGGCGTCGCCGAGGAGGACCGGGAGCGGGTGTTCGAGCGGTTTGTGCGGCTGGACGCGTCACGACGGCGCGGCGGCACCGGACTGGGCCTGTCGATCGTGGCCGGCATCGCGGCCCGGCACGGCGGCCGCGCGCGGTATGTCGACGTGGCCGACCCGAGCTACCCCGGCGCGCACTTCGTGATCGAACTGCCGAGCATCGAACTGCCCCGGATCGAGGAGTACTGAGCATGCGGTTGCTGATCGTGGAGGACGAACTGGAGTTCGCCGAAACCCTTCGCCGCGGCCTGGTCGCCGAGGGGTTCACGGTGAACGTCGCGCACACCGGCCGGGACGGGCTCTGGTCGGCGATGGAGCACGATTACGACGCCGTGGTGCTCGACATCATGCTTCCCGAGCTTTCCGGTTACGAAGTGTTGAAACGCTTGCGGGCAGCGGAGAATTGGACGCCGGTGCTGATGCTCACGGCGAAGGACGGAGAATACGACGAGGCGGACGCATTCGACCTCGGTGCGGACGATTATCTGTCGAAGCCGTTCTCGTTCGTCGTTTTGCTGGCTCGGTTGCGTGCGCTGCTTCGCCGGGGCGCGCCGGCTCGTCCGGCGGTGCTGACCGCAGGGGATCTGCAGCTCGACCCGGCCGCGCGCACTGTCCACAGAGGAGAGACGCGGATCGAGTTGACCGCGCGCGAATTCGGGTTGCTGGAGTTCTTGCTGCGGCGGCAGGGAGCGGCATTGACCAAGAACGAGATCCTCGGCCATGTGTGGGACGCGCATTACGAGGGGGACGAGAACGTGGTCGAGGTTTACGTCGGGTATTTGCGGCGGAAAATCGACGCGCCGTTCGGGACGCGGACGATCGAGACGGTGCGCGGAGTGGGGTATCGGCTCGTCGGATGAGCGGACACGTCATTCGGCGCGGGGCTAGGGGAACGGCAATACCTCATCGCGAAACCGAGCCGTTCCAAGGCATTTCGCAAGGCTAAGCCACTGAAATCCCCGCCACCGCCCGCACGACGGCAGTGCACCGATCCTCGACATACTCCAACCCGCCGTCAGAAGCGATCTGCCGGGCCTCCGCCGAGACAATCCCCTGCTGCAACCACAACGCCTTAGCCCCGATCGCGACGGCGGAACGCGCGATGTCCGGCGCTTCCTCGGCCGGGCGGAAGACATCCACCAGATCCACCGGCTCCGGAATCTCCTCCAGCGACCGGTACGCCTTCTCCCCGAGCAATTCCGTCGCCGACGGGTGCACCGGGATGATCCGAAAACCGTGCGCCTGCAGGGAAGCTGGTACGCCGTGCGCGGCCTTGCCCGGGTCGCGGCTCAGGCCGACCACGGCGATCGTGCGCGCGTTGGCGAGGATCTCTTCAGGCTTCATATTCTCCTCAACATCCCAGCACGGCGAAGGATTCCGCGACGGTCACAACCGCCACAACCGCAGGCCGCGAACGCGGTAGACCGGCCACAGCACCTGCCACGGCGACCGTCGCAGGAACGCGGAACTGCACGCCAGAACATTGCGCGCGACAGTGGACGCGACTTCGTGCCGGTCTGGCCAAGCTTCGCCGCGGGCGCCCAGCGCCAGGCGGAAGACGGTCAGCAGACCGCGTCCCTGCACGTCATAGCGGGCACCGGTGTCGCCCGCGTCGGGGAGGAGGCGGGCGATTTCCACGCGAAATGCCCCAGCGACCGGAGCACCCGGTGGCACGTCAGCCACGCTGCCCACGATCGCACGGCCGTGCAGCCGACGCGCGAATCGCATGAGCAGCCGTCGTTCCCACCAGGGCAGCAAGCGGCGGTGAGCCAGCAGCGCGGCGCACTCTCCATGGCCGAGGGCGAAAACCTCGGCGAGATCGTCGTATCGGCTGATCGCGGTCGGCTCCGCCAGGTGCAGTCGCACCTCGAAGCGGACCTGCGCGATCAGTTCGTCGATCGCTTCCCGCCGGTCGAGCCGTGCCTTCTGCCGCGAAGCCGCCCAGTCGCCCATGGGCCCACACTCTGAACCCGGCGGTGCGCCGAGTCCAGTGGTTCAGCCGATCTTCGACCCGTACATCTCGCCGAGGTCGTCCGCGATCAGTTCGATCCGCGCGCCGTCCGGGTCGGCGAAGTAGATCGACGTACCGCTTTCTTCCTGGTACTTCACGCCGGCGGCGTCGAGCCGGGAGCGCGCGCCCGCCCAGGCTTCCGGGGTGAGCGACAGGGCCAGGTGGTGCAGGCCGCCGAGCACCTCCGCGTACGGGCCGAGGTCGAGGCCGGGCAGGTCGAAGAACGCGACCGCGTTGCCGTTGCCGACGTCGAAGAAGAAGTGGCTCGACCCCGGGTAGTCGCGGTTTTCGATCAGCTCGGTGAGCGGGAAGCCGAGAACGTCCTGGTAGAAGGTGATCGTCCGCTCGACGTCGCTGGACAGCAGCGCGGTGTGGTGGATGCCGCGGCCCACCGTCGCCGGGCGGTCTTCCACGGGGTGCAGATGCTGGTCCCGCAGCCGGTCGCGGGCCTGCGCGAGCTGGGCGACTTCGGTCTCGGTGGGTGCCATTGCGGGTCACGTCCTCTCTGGGAGCCAACGCGGAGAACGATACGCCGACAAACTCTCGCGCGCAAGAGATTAGCGAGCGAGAGAAGTGGCTCGTACCGGTGAATGGAACGAACGGGTTGGCTCAAGCGGTGCGGTCAGGCAAAGTTCGGCCCGTGGAACCCGCTGAGCTGCAGGACGCCGTCGCGCTGCTGACGAGCGCGTACGAGCGCCACGAGCCGATCGATCCGCTCGTGAAGACCTTCCCCGACGGCACCATCGAAGACGCCTACCGCGTGCAGCAGGAGCAAGTCCGCGCGTGGGTGGCGGCGGGCGACGTCGTGCGCGGCCACAAGGTCGGCCTCGCCTCCGCCGCGATGCAGCGCCAGATGGGCGTGAACCAGCCCGACTTCGGGCATCTCACCAGCTCGATGTTCCTGCTCGAACACCAGCCGATCCCGACGACGCGGTTCCTTCAGCCGCGCATCGAACCGGAGATCGCGTTCGTGCTCGGCGCGCCGCTGCGCGGTCCGGGCGTGACCGTCGCCGACGCCGTCCGCGCGGTCGACTTCGTGCTTCCGTCGCTGGAGATCGTCGATTCGCGCGTCCGAGACTGGAAAATCTCGATCTTCGACACCGTCGCGGACAACGCGTCCTCCGGCGGCGTCATCCTCGGCAGCAGCCCGACCAACCTGCGCGACGTCGACCTGCGGCTGGCCGGCTGCACGCTGCACGTCAACGGCCAGCTCGCGGCCACCGGCGCGGGCGGCGCGGTACTGGGTTCGCCGATCAACGCACTCGTGTGGCTGGCCAACACCGTCGGCCCGCTCGGCGTGACGCTGGAACCCGGCCACGTCGTCCTGCCCGGTTCGATGACCGCCGCGCAGACCGTCCGCCCCGGCGACACCGTCGTGGCGACCATGGCCGGCCTGGGCAGCGTGACCGCGGTGTTCGCACCGGAGGAGGACGACAAGTGACCGCCGATATCGTTGCCGCAGCGCAGGAACTGCTCAACCGGACGGAAGAAAGCGCGCAGCTCACCGACACCTGGCCGGACCTCGACCTCGCCACCGCCTACGCGATTCAGGACGAAGCCCTGCGGCTGCGCCAGGCACGCGGCGAGACGCTGATCGGGGTGAAGCTCGGGCTCACGTCGCGGGCGAAGCAGCAGCGGATGGGCGTCGCGGAACCCCTGCTCGCATGGCTGACCGACGCGATGGTGCTGCCCGCGGGCGCGCCGACGCCGCAGCTCATCCACCCGCGTGCGGAGCCGGAGCTGGTGTTCGTGCTCGGCGAGCGGCTCGCCGGTCCGGGCGTCACCGCGGCTACCGCTCTTGGCGCGGTTTCCCAGGTATACGGCGGAATCGAGATCATCGACAGCCGGTACCGCGACTACAAGTTCACGCTCCCGGACGTCGTCGCGGACAACGGCTCGTCCGCGCTGTTCGGGCTCGGCTCGGTCGGCCGCCCACCGTCCTCTTTGGACCTTTCGCTGGAAGCCGCACTGCTCGAAGTGGACGGTCAGATCGTCGACACCGCGACCGGCGCCGCCGTGCAGGGACACCCGGCCGAGGCGTTGGCGTTGGCGGCGAACTCGTTGGCAGCGCGCGGATTGGCGCTGGAAGCGGGTTGGCTCGTGCTGACCGGCGGGATGACCGACGCCGTCGAACTGCGCCCGGGATCCCGCGTCGCCGCGCACTTCTCGAACCTGGGCTCGGTGACGATCAGCGGGTAGCGAGCCGTTTGATCCCGGCGATCACGCGCGGCCACACTTCGCGCGGCAGGTCGTGTCCCATGCCGGGCACGAGATCGAGGTCCGCACCCAGCGCGCGGGCTGTCGCGCGACCGCCGGACACGTGCACGAGCGGGTCGGCCGTACCGTGGATCACCAAGGACGGCAAGGAAAGCCGGCGCAGGTCGGCGGTCCGGTCGCGGGAGGACAGGATCGCGGCGAGCTGCCGGAACACGCCCGCCGGGTTGAGGCCGCGGTCGTACGTGCGTTCCGCGCGCTCGCGGAAATGGTCCTCGTCGAACACGTAACCGGGCGAGCCGATCAGCCTCGACGTGCGCACCAGTTGCATCACGTAGTCCTCGCGCGTGCGCGGTCCCGGGGCGAGCATCGCGAGCGCGGCCCGCGGGCTGGGCAAGCCGACGGTCCGCGCGCCGGTGGTGGACATGATCGAGGTCAGCGTCCGCACGCGCCGCGGGTGCCGGATCGCGAACTCCTGCGCGATCATCCCGCCCATCGACGTGCCGACGACGTGCGCGCGCTCGATGCCGAGGGCGTCGAGCAGCTTGCTCGCGTCGTCGGCCAGATCGCCGAGCGAGTACGGCGCGGACCGCAGGAAGTACGCGAGCGGCAGGCTGGCCCGGCCGGTCCACCACTGCGAGCGCCCGACGTCGCGGTTGTCGAACCGGTGCACGTGGAATCCCGCCTCGGCGAGCTGGGCGCAGAACTCGTCGTCCCACCAGATCATCGGCGCGGCAAGGCCCATCACCAGCAGCAACGGCGGCGCGGACGGATCGCCGAACGATTCGTGGCACAGGGTGATGCCGTCTGCTTCGAGGGTCTGCTCGCTCATGGGGTCAGTCTCGCGCACTCCGGAGGTAGCGGGCACGGAGGAACGGGCGGAAATCGTCGTCGGACCCGAGCCGGACGTCGATTTCGTGGGTGAGGACGTCCCCTTCCGGGGTGATCCGGTGGATCGCGACGCCGCGTTCGGTCTGCTTCTCGAGGTGCAGCGTGCCGTCGCGCCAGCCGCCGCGCGCGGGCAGCCCGGGCGGGAAGCCGTAGCTGTCGAAGCCGAACCACAGGGTGTCGCCATTCGCCGGGTCGACGGTGAAGACGTGATGTCCCAGCATTCGCGAGCCGTCTTCGCGGGTCTGGACGTAGTCCTCCAGCACGGCGAATCCGTCGAGCGCGCTGCGGTAAGTGCAGGTCGCGGTGGCGGTCGCGGCGGGAGCCCAGGGTGCGGCGGCGAGTTCTTCGGTGCCGGACCAGTCTCCGACAAGTGCGGCAAGAGCTTCGTGCGCGGCGCCGACGACGGGCATTTCCATGAGTGTCCCCCTTGATTTCGACAGGTATCTGTCGAAGTGGAACACTAGCACGCATGACCTCGAGGACGCCCCGCGCGGAAAGCCTTACCCAGCTTGTCAACGAGGTCTTCGTGGCCAACGGCGCGCTGCTGGCCGCAGGCGACGCGCTCACTGCCGAGGCCGGGTTGACCGCCGCGCAATGGCAGGTCGTCGGCTTCCTCGAAGACGGCCCCGCGACCGCGGCGGAATTGGCCAGGCGGCGCGGACTGCGGCGGCAAAGCGTGCAGGAGACGGTGAATCGCCTGCTGCGAGACGGAATGCTCTCCCGTGCCGACAATCCGGCGGACGCCCGTGCGCCGCTGCTGCGGCTGACCGCCAAGGCACGGGCTGCGCTGCGCGTCCTGAGCGCCAGGCAGGCCGAATGGGCCGACGCCGTCGCTTCAGGTCTGTCCGAGAAAGACATCGAGACGACCCTGCGCACGCTTCGCGCGTTGCGCGATCTGGTCTGAGGGAAACGCGGGTAGTACGCTCCCGCTAGAGCGATCTATCAAATCGCAAGGGGGCGAGCGGCATGGACGTTCTGCGCGAGAAGGGCCTCGGTCCGCTGCGGGTGATTCTGGCGTTCACCCTGGTCAGCACGGTCCTGCACTACACCCACAACGTCGTGCGCGCGGCGGACTACCCGCAGGTGCCGGGGATCAGCGTGCCGGTCACGCAGGTCGTGGTGGCTGTCAGCTGGGTCGTCTTCACTGTCTTCGGCGCGCTCGGTTATCGCGCTTACGTGCGCGGCCAGTACTGGCGCTCGCTGGCGTTTCTGCTGGTCTACTCGCTGTCCGGGCTGGCGAGCGCCGGGCACTTCCTGGTCGGAGTGCCGCAGGTCCCGGCGTTCTGGTTCGCGACGATCTTCACCGACTCGTTCGCGGCCGTCGCGTTGTGGGTATTCGTCTGCTGGGCGGCGACGCGGCTCAACCGGGTGAGCGTCGCCAGGCAAATGTCTACACAACATTGACGTTCGTTGAAACCATGTAGACAATCGAGGACGTGACCACCACCACACCTGTCACATTCGAGCGGCATCCGGACACCTACCGGCACTGGCGGCTGACCGTCGACGGCGAGGTCGCCTGGCTGGAGATGGACGTCGACGAGCAGGGCGGCCTCGTGCCCGGGTACGAGCTGAAGCTGAACTCGTACGACCTCGGCGTCGACATCGAGTTCTACGACGCCACCCAGCGGCTTCGGTTCGAACATCCGCAGGTGCGAGCGGTGATCGTGACGAGCGCCAAGGACAAGGTGTTCTGCGCCGGGGCCAACATCCGGATGCTCGCCGCCTCGCCGCACGAGTGGAAGGTGAACTTCTGCAAGTTCACCAACGAGACCCGCAACGGCATCGAGGACGCCACCGAGTTCTCCGGCCAGACCTACGTCGCCGCGGTGAACGGCAGCTGCGCGGGCGGCGGCTACGAGATCGCGCTGGCCTGCGAAAAGATCCTGCTGGTCGACGACAACTCGTCGACCGTCGCGCTGCCCGAGGTGCCGCTGCTCGGCGTGCTGCCCGGCACTGGCGGGCTGACTCGAGTGGTCGACAAACGACGCGTCCGCCGGGATCTCGCGGACGTGTTCGCCACGCGGCCGGACGGGGTCAAGGGCCGGACTGCGGTCGACTGGCGGCTGGTGGACGAGCTGGTGCCGCGCGTCGGATTCCGCGAGAAGGTGCTGTCGCGGGCGCACGAACTGGCCGCCGAATCCGACCGGCTGCCCGCCGAGCAGGGGATCGAACTCGCGCCGCTGGAGCCGTCGGTGACTGACGACGGGATCGAGTACCGGCACGTGCGCGTCGCCTATGACCGGTCGAACTCGCTGGTCACGCTCACCGTGCTCGGTCCTGACGGCGAACCGCAGCTCGACGGCTGGTTGTTGCGGCTGACCCGCGAGCTGGACGACGCGATCCTGCGGCTGCGTACGAACGAACCGGATCTCGGCACCTGGGTCTTGAAGACCGAAGGCGACCCGGAGGCGGTGCTCGCGCACGAGGAGGTCGTGCTCAGCGGGAAAGACTGGCTGAGCAACGAAATCCTGCATTACTACAAGCGCACGCTGAAGCGGCTGGACGTCACCAGCCGTACCTTGATCGCGTTGATCGAACCGGGCAGTTGCTTCGCCGGGAGCCTGCTTGAGCTGGCCTTCGCGGCGGACCGGCAGTACCTGCTGGACGGACCTCCGATCGACGACGAAGATTCCCCGGAACGCGCGACGATCACCTTGTCCGAAGCCAATTTCGGCGTCTTCCCGATGGGCAACGGCCTGTCCCGGCTCGAGTCGCGGTTCTACGGCGACGACGACCACCTGACGTGGCTGGCCCGCGAACGCGACCGTGCGCTGAGCGCCGCCGAAGCCGTCGAACTCGGCCTGGTCACCGACGCCCCGGACGACCTCGACTGGGAGGACGAGATCCGGATCGCGCTGGAGGGCCGGGCTTCGCTGTCGCCGGACGCGCTCACCGGGATGGAGGCGAACCACCGGTTCGTCGGCCCGGAAACGATCGAAACCAAGATCTTCGGCAGGCTGACCGCCTGGCAGAACTGGATCTTCACCCGACCGAACGCCTCCGGACCTGAGGGCGCACTGCGTCGCTACGGCACCGGGCAGAAGGCGGTCTTCGACAGGAAGCGGGTCTGAACCGATGCCCGAAAAGATCGACTACGACGCCAAAATCCCGAACAACGTCCACCTCGCCGACGACCGGAGGCTGCAGCGGGCGCTGGAGGGCTGGCAGCCGAAATTCATGAACTGGTGGGGCGAAATGGGCCCCACGCTGGAAACCGAGGGCGTGTACCTGCGCACCGCGGTGAGCGTCGGCCGCGACGGCTGGGCGCACTTCGACCACGTCAACGTGCCGGACTACCGCTGGGGCATCTTCCTCGCCGAGCGGGAACCGGACCGGCGGATCGCGTTCGGCGAGCACGCCGGCGAACCGGTGTGGCAGCAGGTGCCCGGCGAGTACCGCGCCGACCTGCAGCGGCTGATCGTGATCCAGGGCGACACCGAACCGGCGTCGGTCGAGCAGCAGCGGTTGCTGGGGCTCACCGCGCCTTCGCTGTATGACCTGCGCAATCTCTTCCAGGTGAATGTGGAGGAGGGGCGGCATCTGTGGGCGATGGTCTACCTGCTGCACGCGTACTTCGGCCGCGAAGGCCGGGACGAGGCCGAAGGTCTGCTGCTGCGCAACTCCGGCAGTCCGGACGCGCCGCGCATCCTCGGCGCGTTCAACGAGGAGACGGCCGACTGGCTCGCGTTCTACATGTTCACGTACTTCACTGACCGGGATGGGAAATACCAGCTCGGCACGTTGAAGGAGAGCTCGTTCGATCCGCTGTCGCGCACCTGCGAGTTCATGCTCAAAGAGGAGGCGCACCACATGATGGTGGGCACCACCGGCGTCGACCGGGTGGTGCTGCGCAGCGCCGAGCTGATCCGCGAGCACGACACGTACGACATCGCCTCGCACGGCGGGATTCCGCTCGACCTGATCCAGCGGTACCTGAACTTCCACTACACCGTGTCGCTCGACCTGTTCGGCAGCGAGACGTCGACGAACGCGGCGAACTACTACACCGCCGGGCTCAAGGGCCGCTGGCAGGAGACGCGGCGCAAGGACGACCACAAACTCACCGACGACAGCCGTTTGCTGGACCGTCCGCGCGAGGACGGGACCTGGACGTCCGAGGAACTGCAGGCCATCCTGCTGCTGAACCTCGACCTGCGCGGCGAGTACACCGCGGACTGCCAGACCGGCGTGAACCGGTGGAACAAGATCCTCGGCGACGCCGGCATCGACTTCCGGTTCGCGTTGCCGCACCCTGGTTTCAACCGCGAGGTGGGCATAAACTCCGGCCACCACGTCACTCCGGACGGCAGCATCGTCGACGAGGCGACGTGGGAGGCAGCGCGGCACAAGTGGCTGCCGACCGCCGAGGACCTGACGTTCGTCCGGTCGCTCATGCACCCGGTGTACGAGCGCGGGAAGATCGCCAGCTGGGTAGCGCCGCCGAGGCAGGGCATCAACGGAAAACCTTTCGACTACGAGTACGTGTACCTCACCTGAGGGAGCACCGATGACGGTTCCCGCGAACTTCAACGCCGCGGAGTACCTGCTCGGACGCGGCCGTCCGGACGCGCTCGCGGTCGTGTCGCCGCGCCGCACGCTCAGCTACGGCGAACTCACCGCCGAGACCCACCGGGTCGCCTCCGGACTGCGCGCTCTCGGCGTGCGGCCGGAGGAGCGGGTGATGTTCTGCATGGTCGACGACGTCGAATTGCTGAGCGGGATTCTCGGCGCGATGCTCGTCGGCGCGATCGCGGTGCCAGTGTCCACTATGGTCACCGGACTGGAACTGGGCCAGGTGCTCGCCGATTCGCGGGCCCGGGTGCTGTGCGTGTCCGGGGAGTTTTCCGCGCAGGCGGCGGGTGCGCCGACCAGCGCGCCCGAGGTGACCGACGTGGTGCTCGACCGGGCGGATCCGGCGGAGTTTCCGGCTGGGGTGCGGACGCACCGGTGGCCGCTGACCGCCGCCGACGATGTCGTGGCCGCGCCGACCTGGGAGGATTCGCCCGCGCTGTGGCTGTACACCTCGGGCACGACCGGGCAGCCGAAGGGCGCGATGCACCGGCACGGGAGCATCCGCGCGGTGTGCTCGACTTACGCTTCGCAGGTGCTCGGAGTGTCCTCTTCGGACCGGTTTCTGTCCGTGCCCAAATTGTTCTTTGCTTACGGGTTGGGGAATTCCGCGTTCTTCCCGCTCTCTTGTGGAGGGACGACGTTGCTGGAACCGGCGCGTCCGACGCCGGGGGTCATCGCCGCTCGGGCAAGGGCGGACCGGCCGACGTTGTTCTTCGGGGTGCCGACGTTCTACGCGGCGCTGTTGGCCAGCGACGTGCCGGACGACGCGTTTTCCTCAGTGCGGTACGCGGTTTCGGCCGGGGAGCCGTTGCCGTCGGCGTTGTTCACGCGGTTCCGTTCGCGGTTCGGGGTGGAGATTCTGGACGGGATCGGGTCGACCGAGGCGTTGCATATCTTCCTGTCCAACCAGCCGGGTGCGGTGCGGCCGGGCAGCACCGGGGTGGCGGTGCCGGGGTACTCCGTCGAACTCCGAGACGAGCGGGGCGGGGTCATTTCGGAGGCGGACCGGGCAGGCGAGCTGTTCGTGTCCGGGCCGTCTATCGCGACCGGGTACTGGGCGCGATATGAGACTACGAAAGAGGTTTTCCAGGGTCCGTGGCTGCGGACCGGGGACAGCTACGTGCGCAACTCGGACGGCACCTATACGTGTCTCGGCCGGTTCGGCGACATGTTGAAGGCGGGCGGGATCTGGGTGTCTCCGTCCGAAGTGGAGGAACGACTGCTGCAGCATCCGGCCGTGGCCGAGGTGGCGGTGGTCGCCGCGCCGGACGAGGACGGACTGGACAAGCCGGTGGCTTGCGTCGTCGCCGCGCCTTCGGCCACTGTGGACGCCGGCGAGCTGATCGAGTTCTGCCGGGAGGGCCTTGCGGCGTTCAAACGTCCGCGCGGGGTGGTGGAGATGGCCGAGCTGCCGAAGACCGCGACCGGGAAGATCCGGCGGAACGTGATCCGCGAAATGGTGCGCGAGTCGCTGCTCGTGCCGCAGCCGCAATCGTGATCGACTGGCCGGCATGATCGACGAGCACTTCGTGGTGGACGCCCACGTGCACACTCCGCGGCTGCCCACGCTCAAGCCCGCGTGGCTGGACTGGGCGCGAGATTTCGCCGGCGAGTATCCGTGGCGCACGGTGTACGACGCGGACGGCTCGGTGATCCCCGCGGCGATGGACGACCTCATGGCGAGCGAGGGCGTCGACCGGGTGCTGTTGTTTTGCGAATACAGCCCGCGGGCTACCGGCATTCAGGCGATTGAAGACAATCTTCCGTTGGTCGCCTACAACCCGGAGCGGTTTCGTCTGGTGGCGAACGTGAACCCGCACCTGCATCATCCGCTGGTCGACGAGATGGAACGCCAGCTCGCCTTGGGCGCGGTGGCGTTGAAGATCCACCCGGTGCACGGCGCGTTTTCCCCGGCGGACAAGGAGCTGTACCCGGTGTACGCCTTGTGCGCCGAACGCGGGGTGCCGGTGATCCTCCACTCTGGACTGTCGGTTTTCCCTGGCTCGCGCGCTAGTTACGGGGATCCGTCGCTGCTGTCCGATGTAGTCGAAGACTTCCCGTCGGTGAACTTCGTGTTCGCGCACGGCGGCCGAGGCTGGTGGTACGACGTGGCGGCGTTCATGGCCCAGGCGAGGCCGAACGTATGGCTCGACCTCGCCGGGCTGCCGCCGAAGAAACTGCCGGAGTACTACGCGCGCTTCGACCTCGTACGGCTGGCGCGGAAGTGGATCTTCGGTACTGACTGGCCGGGTGTGCCGGGAACCGCGGTGAATGTCCGCGCGGTCGCCGATTTGGGTTTGCCCGCCGACGTACTGGACGGGGTGCTGTCCGGCAACGCGTTACGGCTGATGCCCGGCTTGCGCTGAGCTACTTCCGCCAGAACAGATGATGCACGACTCCGCTGGAGCTGGGGATTTTCTCCAGGTGGTAGCGATCGGTCAGCTCGTCGGGGTTCTCCCAGAGCCGTTCCCCCGCACCGAGTTCGACCGGCGCGACGGCGATGTGCAGCGTGTCGATGAGACCGGCGTCGAGGAATTGCCGCACCGTGTTGACGCCGCCGCCGATCCGCACGTCCTTGTCGCCGGCGGCTTTCTTCGCCTGCGCGAGCGCTTCCTCCGGGGTGGTGTCGAGGAAGTGGAAAGTGGTCTGGCCCAAGGTGATCGAGGGTCGTTCGTGGTGGGTGAGGACGAAGACCGGGGTGCGGAACGGGGGCTCGTCGCCCCACCAGCCCTGCCAGTCGTGGTTCTCCCACGGACCGCGTTGCGGACCGAACTTGTTGCGTCCCATGATTTCCGCGCCGACGTGGCCGCTGCGGTGCATGTCCCGGGTGAAGTAGTCGTCGAGTCCGCGGGTGCCGCCCGGTTCGCCGCGCATGGGCCAGCTGGCGGTGGCCCCGGCCCAGGCGAAGAGCGGTCCCGGATCGGGATGGCCGAACGGCTGCTCGAGAGTTTGGTCCGGGCCGGCACCGTAGCCGTCGGCGGAAACGTTGAAACACTGGACGCGCACCAGCATCAGAGGCCCCCTGGTTGTCTTTTGCAAGCACTATGGCGGAGGTGATGGTAAAGTGCAAGTGGTTACAGGAGGTGTGCGATGCCGGACGGTCCACGCTCGGGATGCCCGATCAACGCCGCGATCGAGGTGATCGGCGACCGGTGGAGCCTGCTGGTCCTGCGCGACATCATGTTCGGCGACCGGCGGCATTTCCGGCAATTGCAGTCGCGGTCCGAGGAGGGCATCGCGTCGAATATCCTCGCCGACCGATTGCGCACGCTGACCGAGGCGGGATTGCTCACGCGCGACTCGGCCGGCCGCGGTCAGCGCGCGACTTACAGTTTGACGGAGCCGGCGATTCAGCTGGTGCCGGTTTTGGTGCAGCTGGGAAGCTGGGGTTTGCGGCATCGGCCGACGACGCCGGAATTGCGCGTGCGCGCGGAACTGCTGGAAGCGGGCGGGCCGCCGCTGTGGGAGGAATTCATGGCGGAACTCCGGGAACGACACCTGGGAATTCCCCGGCCCGGTGGAGACGGGCCGACGGCGACGGAACGGTTGGCGGCGGCTTATGCGGAGGCGCTCGCGCGAAGCTGACCGCGGCCCGAGGCGCTCGCCCGGCCCTGGATACCTCCCGTCGAAGTTGATCACTCGATTCGGCATTCGCCCTGCTGAAACGGATCCGCCGAGCGGTCCGGCTCGTCACCCTTCCCGACTGAGGAAGGGAGCCGGGAATGCCGGACGAGGACGAGGTGCGCCGGTTGTCGACGAGAATGGCCGGGATTGTCGGCGCGAATCCGGGCCTTCGTGACGACACTGACGACGCTTGCCAAACGGCCTGGCTGGAATTCCTGTGCCGCCAGCCGGTTTTGAAGGGTTCGAACAGTCTGGCCGGTTGGCTGACCACCGTCGCGCGCAGGCACGCACTCCGAGCGGTGGAAAAGCGTTCGCAGGTGACATTCGCCGACAATGCGCAACTGGAGACGCATAAGCCGGCGGATTCGCCCGAGAAGCACGCATTGGCCGGTGAGCTGGCGGCCGCGTTGTGGCGAGCGGTGGCGCAGTTCCCGGAGCGCCATCGGCGGATGATGCTTCTGCTGGCGCATTATCCGGAGCTTCGGCATGACCAATTGGCGGCGGAACTGGGTGTCGCCACGTCGAGCGTGAGCAAGATCCGGCAACGTTGTCTGGCGGCGCTTCGGCGGCGGCTCGAGGCGGAGGGATTCAGTTATCCCTGACCTGTCCCTGACCGCCGAAACGGCCGGTCGGAGCCGCGAACCACGGTACGATCCGGTCCGTGATCCGGACGGCGATCAGGGGGGCGCGGTGAGCGGTATCAAGGTGTTGGTGGCGGGGGCGAGCATCGCGGGACCCGCGCTGGCCCACTGGTTGCGCCGGCGGGGAGCCGAGGTGACCGTGGTGGAGCGGGCTCCCGAGTTGCGTCCCGGCGGGCAGGCGGTGGACGCGCGCGGAGTGGCCAAGGACGTCATCGCGCGCATGGGCCTGGACGCGGCGGTGCGCGCGGCGTGCACCGACACCGCGGGCGCGCACACCGTGGACGTGGACGGGCAAGTGCTGGAGACCTTCCACGCCGACGACGACGGCGGCGACGGGTTCATCGCGGACATCGAGATCCTGCGCGGAGACCTGTCGCGGGTGCTTTACGAGGACACCCGCGACGGCGTCGAGTACCTCTTCGGCGACCGGATCGCCGAACTCGCCCAGGACGCGGACGGCGTCGACGTGGTCTTCGCCGGCGGAGACCGACGGCGCTTCGACCTGGTGGTCGGTGCCGACGGGCTGCACTCGTCGTTGCGGTCGATGGTTTTCGGGCCGCACGAGCGGTTCCTTCGGCACCTCGGGCACGTGCTGGCCTTCTACAGCGTGCCCAACGAGTTCGGACTGGACCGCTGGCTGCTCGAATATCAGGATCAGGAGTCCGGACGCACCGCGCTCTTGCGTCCCATTCAGGACGCGACCCGCGCGATGGCGATGTTCTACTTCGCCGCGCCTGATTTCGACGTCGACTACCGAGACGTCGCGGCGCAGAAGCTTCTGCTGCGGGAGCGGATGGCCGGCTTCGGCTGGCGGACCCCGGACATCCTCGCGCACCTCGACGACACCCCGGACTTCTACCTCGACCAGGTCGCCCAGGTGGAGATGGACCGCTGGTCGAGCGGACGCGTGGGGCTGCTCGGGGACGCGGCGTTCAGCTCGTCGCCGATGTCCGGGCAGGGCACCGGGCTGGCACTGGTCGGCGCGTACCTGCTGGCCGGCGACCTGGCCGCCGCCGGATGGGACGCCGACGCCGGGTTCGCCCGCTACGAGGCGCGGATGCGCTCGTTCGTCGAAGCCAACCAGGAGATCGGCAGGCTGAACGCCCGCAGCCGCGACCTCCCCGGACCCGACGCCGGACCGGGCCCCGATTTCGCCAGCGAATCGTTCATGGAGCTGGTCGGGCGCGCGATCAACGGCGTCGAACTGCCCAACTACGCAGAGGTTCCGGACTCCGGACCCGCGCCGGCCAAGCTGTAAGGGGCTCAGCCGTTCACTGAGCGAAGCGTGCGCATCGCCTCCGCTAGTCCCGCAGCATCCGGGCCCAGCGGAGTGAGCACGATGCGCCGCAAGATCTCCGCGCAAGCGGACCTCGCCTTGATCGCCACCTCCAGCCCGTGCTCCGTCAGCGCGGCGAAGGTCACCCGGCGGTCCTCCGGGCTCGGGACGCGGCAGATCAGGTCCGCGGCGACCAGCCGGTCCGCCACCTTCGTGAAGCCGCCGCTCGAAAGGGCGGCTTCGGTGGCGAGGCGGGTCATCGGCATCCGGTGGTCCGGGGACCGCACGAGGCGCACCAGGATGTCGAACGACGCGGGGGCCAGGCCGAATCGTTCGGCGATCTCGCCCATCAGCGCGTTCTGCGTGGCCAGATAGCCCTCGATCACGAGGCCCCACCACGTCACGATCTCGTCGTCGTCCGTCTGCGGATCCGGGGTCATCCGGCGGAGTCTACCCGGAATACATCTTGCGTGCGAGAAGTTACCTGGACAACGAAGGGAGCGCATACTCCTGGAAGCGAAGCCGCCGAACGAGGAGCGACGATGATCCACCAGTACACCGAGGGCGATTCCGATCTTCCGGTGCTTCTTCTCCTGCACGGAACCGGCGGCGGCCCGGACGATCTGCTCGGGCTGGCGAGCGAGTTGAGTCCCGGTTCGGGGACGCTCGCGCCGACCGGGCCGGTATCGGAAAACGGTGCGGCGCGGTGGTTTCGGCGGTTGTCCGAAGGGGTTTTCGACCACGACGACGTCCGCGCGCGAGCGGACGAGCTGGCGGATTTCCTCATCGCGGCACGTGAGAAGTACGGGTTCGGCAGGGTAGTCGCGGTGGGGTTTTCGAACGGGGCCAACATCGCTGCCGCGGTTGCGCTTACGCGGCCGGATGCGCTCAACGAAGCCATTCTCTTCTCGTCGATGTCCCCGTTGCCGGAACCGCCGCAGCTCGATCTCGCAGGCACCCGCGTGTTCCTTTCCAACGGCGAGCAAGACCCGATGGCTCCGCTGCCCGCCAACGACGAACTCGTGCGACAGCTTCGCGAACGGCACGCCGAGGTGGCGACGCACCGCTGGCCGGGAGGGCATCAAGTGACCGTCGAAGGAGTAAGCGCGGCCAGGGCTTGGCTCGCTAGGGTCGAGGCATGACCGAGCTGACCCGCGCGCAAGACCTGCTCGCCACCACGATTCTCGCCGACGGACACAACGACCTGCCCTGGGCACTCCGCGACAAGGCCGGTCCGAACCCGGTCGAAGCGGTGGCAGGCGTGGACCTCACGGTGGCGCAGCCGACGCTGCACACCGATTTCCCCAAACTCGCCGAAGGCAAGCTGGGCCTGCAGTTCTGGTCGGTCTACGTCCCGTGCGAGTTCAAGGGCGACAGCGCGGTCACCGCGGTGCTGGAACAGATCGAGGTGGTTTACCAGCTCGCCGAGCGCTACCCCGAGCGGCTGCGGCTGGTGACCACGGCCGACGAGGCAGAGGCGGCGTTCGCGGACGGACGGATCGCGTCGCTGCTCGGTGCCGAGGGCGGGCACAGCATCGCGGAATCCCTTGGCGTACTGCGGATTCTGCGCCGGCTCGGCGTCCGCTACATGACGCTGACGCACAATTTCAACACCACCTGGGCGGACTCCGGGACCGACGAACCCGAGCACGACGGGCTCACCGAATTCGGCCGCGAGGTCGTGCGCGAGATGAACCGGATCGGCATGCTGGTGGACCTTTCCCACGTCGCGCCGAGCACCATGCGCGCCGCGATCGAGGTGTCCAGCGCGCCGGTGATCTTCAGCCACTCGTCGTGCCGCGCGGTCAACGACCATCCCCGCAACATCCCCGACGACGTCCTCGCCCAGCTGCCCGGCAACGGCGGCGTCGCGATGATCACCTTCGTGCCCGCCTTCATCTCCGCCGCGGTCACCGAATGGGACGACCAGCTCAAGGCCGCGATGACGGCGGCCGGGCAGGAGTTCCTCGACCTCGGCCAGCGCGGCCGGTTCGCCGAGACCTGGGACGCGCCGCCCAAGCCGAAGGCGACGATCGAGGACGTCGTCGCGCACATCGAGCACGCGCGCGAGATCGCCGGCATCGACCACATCGGGCTCGGCGGCGACTACGACGGCGTCGGCGAATTGCCGGTCGGCCTCGAGGACGTGTCGAAGTACCCGGTGCTCATCGCCGCGCTGATGGAACGCGGCTGGAGCGACGAGGACTGCGCGAAACTCGCCGGCCGCAACACGCTGCGGGTGCTGCGCGAGGTCGACGGCAAGAACTGAATTAGCGCATCACGGCGAGTGGGCGGACAATCACGATATGTCCCACGCGCGAAACGACGACCCCACCGGGGCCGCGAAATCGGAAATTCCCGAGGCGCCGGGCACCGAGGTGCCCGGCGCGCTCGACCACGCCGCCCCCGGCACCGCACCGGGAGCCGAACCCGGACCGCGACCGCCCGCCGCGAAACCCGCGGGCCGCAGGGGCAAGGTCAAGTCCACCCGCATCAGCGGCACCTGGATCGCCGTGATCGTGGCGATCGTCGTGCTGGCGTTCCTGCTGGTGTTCATCCTGCAGAACCTGGACACGGCGACCGTCCACTTCCTCGGAGCGTCCGGGAGCATGCCGCTCGCGGTGGCGATGCTCTTCGCCGCGATCGCGGGTGCGGCGCTGGTCGCGCTGATCGGAGGGGCGCGCATCCTGCAGCTGCGGAAACAGGCGCGGCGTCGGCGGTGAGTCTCGTGAGTGCTCAGGCCGGTTCTAACCGGTCGGAACACTCACGAGCCCGAAGGCCCAGCAGGATCTCGCACACCGCGGGATCCCCGCCGAGCTGCACTCGCGCGCGCACTTCCGCCGCTGGCAACGTCCCGCTGCACAGCCGCCAGAACGCGTCCGCGTCGGTCGCCAGAGACGCGAGCGGAGAGCGTGACGTCGCCGCACCCCGGTCGATCGTCCAGCCCACGGCGGTGGCGCGCGCGGTCCACCGCCCAGCCCCCTCCACCGAACAGGCCACCTGACGTCCGGCCCGCGCGGTCACCGGACGCAACGTCTGCGGCAGCGAGCGCAGAAACGTATCCACCACCGGCGTCTGAAACTCCGGCTCGTCGAGCAGCGGAGCCTCCACGGCCTCCCGGATCTGCTGCTGATGCACCCACTGCTCGGCGTAATCGCGAGCTACCGTCAGCCACAACGGGGCCGCGGCCGGTTCGTCCAAGTCCCGGTGTTTCCACAGCTCGGTCAGCTGCGTCGTGCTGTCCACGAACATCGCGAAGAGCACCTCCGGCGACAGCTGCCGGCAGGCGGACACCCAAGACGTCCCCTCGCCCAAGTGGCCGTCCCGGTCCCGAGAGAGCCGCCGGAGCTTCAGCCCGAGGATGTGTGCGGTGAGGTCGTGCACTGTCCATTCGCCGAGCGCGGGCAGGCTCCACTCGGGCGTCCGGAGATCGGAGAGAACTCCGATCAGCGCCTGTTCTTCGCGGACGAGCAGCGGCAGCACGTCGATCGGCGGTCCCCACGGCGCGGTCATGCGCGTCATCCAACACCCACCGGCCCGGCATCACAGGGCCGTTCGGCCTACTCGCAGGTAGCATCAGCGCGAACAGTGAGGGGAGCAGCCCGTGGACTACCAGCGACCGAACGGCCGGGGCACCGCCGAGGACGTGGCCAACCTGGCCCGCCGGGCCGGCCAGCTCGCCGGATGGGCGGCGCGCACCGGCTTCGACCTGACCCGCAAACTCCCCGGGATCGACACCGCCGAACGCGGCCTCAAGCAGGTCGAACGCGGATTGCTGAGCGAGCTGCGCCGCCGCCTCGACGAGGTGGACGATCCTTATCACGCGGCGCTGACCGCGGCGTCCGCGATGAACCGGGCCGACGTCGGCAGCCGGGCGGTCGAAACGACCGTGACGCTGGTGCCCGCGCGCGATCACGTCGAACCGCTGCGCGCGGCGATGGCCGAACTGCTCAACCACTCCATCGGCTTCGGCCGCGAGCGGGCCCGCGAGTATCTGTACGCGATCATCCTCCGCCAGCTCACGCCCGACGAGGCGCGCATCCTCTCCGCGCTGTCGGACGGCTCCCCGTTCCCCGCGATCGACGTCGCCGAGCGCAGCGCCATGGGCGCCACCGGCCGGATCGTGCTGCGCAACGCCTCGACGGTCGGCAAGGCGGCCGGGGTGTCGCTGCCGGACCAGGTGCCCGGCTACGTGACCCGGCTGATCGGCCTCGGGCTGGTCGAACTGGACGAGGAGGTGCCCTCGCTCGAAACGCAGTACGAGATCCTGCTGACCGACGAGTCGGTCCGCGAAGTGGAGAAGCAGGTGAAGCGGATCAAGATCATCCGCCGCACCATCCACGTCTCGCGGCTCGGCGCGCAGTTCTGGCAGGCCTGCGACCCGAGCCTGGGCTGACCCCGATGGGCGAGTTCGTCTCGAGACTCCTCGACGACTTCGTCCGGCACTGGCCGCTGTATGTCTCCATCCCGATCGTCGCCGCGCTGATCGGGTACGGCACGAAGCTGGTCGCGATCCGGATGATGTTCCAGCCGGTCGAGTTCGTCGGTGTGAAACCGTTCCTCGGCTGGCAGGGCATCGTGCCCAAACGGGCCGCGCGGATGGCGAGCATCGCCTGCGACACGATGACCGAGCAGCTGATCAAACCGGCCGAGGTCGTCGCCCGGCTCGACGCGGACCGGATCGCCAAGGAAATCGAGAAACCGCTGCTCGCCGCGGTCGAGGACATCGTGCGCGAGGTGGCCGGGCACTACCAGCCGGGCCTGTGGGAATCGCTGCCGGTCGGCGTGCAGCGGCTGGTGATCCAGCGCGTGCAGGCCGAATCGCCGCACATGGTCAAGGCCGTGCTCGAACTCATCCAGTCCGATGTGGACAGTGTGTTCGACCTCAAGGGCATGGTGGTGACCAGCCTCGTCAAGGACAAACGGCTGCTGAACCGGATCTTCCAGGAGGCCGGCGCGGAGGAGTTCAAGTTCATCGCGCGCTCCGGGCTGGTGTTCGGCGGCCTGATCGGCGTGATCCAGATGGTCGCGTGGGTGCTGTTCAAATTCCCGCCGATCATGCCGTTGTTCGGTCTTTTCACTGGCTGGTTCACCGACTGGCTCGCGCTGCGGATGATTTTCTACCCGCTGGAGCCGAAGAAATACTTCGGCGTCACCTGGCAGGGCCTGTTCCTCAAACGGCGCGCGGAGGTCGCCGAGGCCTACGGCGAGTTGATCGCGAAAGAAATCATCACGCCGCACAACGTCATCGAGGCGGTGCTGCAAGGCCCGCTTTCCGACCGGGTGCTGGCGCTCATCCAGCAGCAGCTCGACCGCGAGCTGGGCCGGGCGGCGAACGTGGCGAAACCGTTGCTGGTCTTCGCCATCGGCAGCCGCCGCTACCAGGACATGAAGCTGGCGATCTCGGAGCAGATCATGACCCGGCTGCCGGAGACTATGCGCTACATCGAGGATTACGCCACCGACGCGATGGACATCCGGAATGTCCTGGTCGGAAAGATGAAGGAATTGTCGCCGGAGGAGTTCGAGCAGCTCCTGCGCCCGGCTTTCCAGCAGGACGAATGGATTCTCATCGCGACCGGCGCGGTGCTCGGATTCGCGGTCGGCGAGGCGCAGGTGCTCGTGCTGGAGCATCTGGCCACCTGAAACCTCCCCCTTGTGGAGGAGCGGGCTGGGCCGGGAGACTGACCCTCATGGGTGAGACGGCGGTGCCGTGGCCGCAGGAAATCCGGATCGCGATGGCCATGGTGGGGGGATCCAGCCTGGCGGTGTGGATGGGGGGAGTCGCTACTGAAACGTCGGCGTTGCTGCACGCTTCGCGCACGCCGGAGGAGAGTAACGGCTATCGGAAACTGCTCGACCTTTTGCACGCTTCAGTACGCCTCGACGTGCTCACCGGCACGAGCGCGGGCGGCATCAACGCCGCGTGCCTCGGTTTGGCGGAGGCGTACCGGTCGACGCCCGCGATCTTGCGCGACACCTGGTTCTCCGCCGGGTCGCTGGAGAATCTGATCCGCGACCCCGGCGAAACGCGGCCGCGTTCGGTGCTGAACGGCGACAAGGTGCTGCTGAGCGGGCTGGTCCAGGCGATGCACGACATCACCGGGTCCGGCGTCGTGCCCACCGAGCCGCCGGACGTGACCGTGCTGCTCACCGGGACCATGATCGACGGCGAGACCACGCAGTACGACGACGCGCTCGGAAACCGCGTGCGGGACACCGAACATCGCATGCTGTTCCGCTTCGACGGTCCATTGTGGAATAACCAGGTGCACGGCCCGCTCGCGCTCGCCGCACGGTCGAGCGCGTCCTTCCCTGGCGCCTTCGAGCTGTCGCGCATGCCGATCGGCCCCGAGGCGGCGGACCGGCTGCATCCGGACATGACCGACTACACCGATCTGGTGCGTTCGCATTGGCTCGCCGACGGCGGCGTGCTGGTGAACAAACCGCTGCGGCCGGCGTTGCGGGAGATCTTCGAACGCTCGTCCTCGACGGATGTGCGGCGGCTGCTGCTGTACGTCGTCCCGAAGACCGACGGCGAAGCCAAGCCGATGGACTGCGACCCGGCCGAACCGCCGATGCTCGGCAGCGCGCTGGCGAAGGTCGCGTCGACGATCATGAGCCAGACCATCAGCGTCGAGCTGGAGGAATTGAGCCGGCACAACTCTTCGGTCACGCGCACCCGGGACACGCGGGTCGCGCTCGCCTCGCTCGGGCTGCGCGGCGGGCAGCTGGTGGACGAACGGGTGCACCGGGCGTACCTCGACCGCCGGGTCGCCCTCGACGCGGCCGACCTGGTGCGGGCGGTCACCCGCCGCTACGAACTGTCCGATGAGGACGGTGGATGGGCGGCCGGGAATTCGGCGCTGCTGCAAGACATCGCCGCTGACGGACTGCGGCGCGGGATCCCGGACACGGTGCCCGGGGACTCGGTCACGGTCGGCGAGATGGTCCGTTACCGCACCTCGACGCTGGAGGACGCGGTCGCCACTGGGATCCAGCTGATCAATGCGGGCTTCCGGATGGGCCCGGATCTCGAGCAGGCGACGCAGCTCAACGAGGCGCGCACGAAGATGCACGCCGCCCGCCGGAGCGCGGCCCGCGACGCCCGGCTCCCCGCGTGGGTGGCGCGCCACGAGCCGCCGAAGCCGGGCACCGCGATGCCGGACTGGATCGGCCAGCTCGCCAGGGAATGGGCGGATCTCGGGGCGTCGGACGCGGTACGCGAGGCGTGGCCGGAGCTGGTCGGCGCGCTGCGGTCGGCGGCTCCGGTGCTGCAAGCGTTGTCGGGCAAGGAAAACCAGTGGTCAGCGGATGCCGCCGACACGGTGACGACGCTGCTGGACTGGTTCGGCCTGGACAACGCGGACGTCGCGGACGGCTTCGCGATGGCGCGTTTCCTGTTGCTGCACATGGCAACGCGCGGGCTGCTGGCCGAAGCGCCGGCGGTGGACCAGCGCGTCGACCTGGTGCAGATGAGCGCGGACAGCCGGACCCTGCTGGATCTGGCGCGACCGCGCGGCCGGGACAAGCTGACCGGCACGCAGGCGAACAACTTCGGCGCTTTCTACAAAGCGTCCTGGCGCGCGAACGACTGGATGTGGGGCCGGATCGACGGCGCTGGCTGGCTGATGCAGTGCCTGCTCGACCCGAAACGCCTGCGGGTGCTGCGCGACATCGTCGGGCCCGAGGAATTCCGGGAGCAGGTAAGGACAACGTTCCTCGCCATCGGCTGGGAGCCGCCTTCTCCGGCGGACAACGGGATGCCCGCGGACCTGCCCGTGCTGCTCGCCCAGCTGGCCGATGAGCTCGCTTTCCTTGGCCTGGACGCGAATCTGGCGCCGGTCGAGTTCGGGAAAGAGGTGCCGACCAGCCTTCCGGTGACGTCGATGGTGCTGGCGAAACCGCGGCAGCTGGCCATCGCGCGGGAGGAATTGCCGGTGCTCGCGCGCCAGGCCGAGCAGGACGCGAAGGAGGGCAACGGAAAAGCGTCGGAGAGTTTCCGGAAGCTGATGGTTTCCCGGCCGCTCGAACAAGAAGCGCGGAAAACCGCCGCCCAGCCGGAAAACTCCGGACAACAGGACGCGGCTCAGCGTGCTTTCCAAGCCTGCCAAGTCTCCGCCGAACGTTTCGAGGGCGAACTCGGCAGTACCCTGCTCGCCAAAACCATCGTCAAAGCCGGAGCCGCCGGGCTCAACGCCGCGTCCACCGCCACGCGCGTCCCGAAAACCCTCCAGCCGCTGGCGAAATTCGCCCAGCTCAGCAGCCGTAGCTCGTGGTGGGTCACGCAAGGCGCGACCCGGCTGGGCCGGCCGTGGAACCTGCTCGCCGCCGCCATCACCGCGATCGCCGGGTTCGTGCTCAGCGGCGAAGGCGGATCCGTCCTGCAGTGGCTCGGCCTGCCGGTCGCCGGTGGTGCGCTGGTGTTCCTCGTGGTGAGCCTGCTGACATTGAGGCGCACGTGGCGAATGGTGCTCACCGTGCTGGGCGTGCTGGTGATAGCCGCGTTGCTGTTCGCGGCCTTCCTGCCGCCGATCGCGCAGCCGTTGTTCGGCTGGCTCGGCGCCGTTGTGGACGGCTGGCGGCGCGGGCAGGCTCCACTGTGGTGGCTCGCCGTCGTCGCGCTGCTCCTGCTGCCCGCGGTCTGGACCCCGCTGTCCGGGCTGGGACGGCGCGGACGGAAGAAGCGGCGGCGGTCCCGTCCGGACAGCCCGCGCTCCAGCCCCAGGTAGAACACGATTTTTCGGCGCTGGAGTTGCGGTAGCGCCGACGAAGGCCCATGGTCTGGTGTCACAGGTCGCATACCGATGGTGTGCGGCCCAGGCGGACGCGTGCCCAGAACCGAGCTTCGCTAAACATGTTTGTGGTCCTCCTCACCGGGGTATCCCTGTCGTCCCTGGTGAGGGCGGTGGACGTGGCATGGATCGCTGGCGGCGCGAAAATTCTCTGTTACGTTTCCAAAGTATGTCCGGAAAGCACTTGATCGAATCCCCGACCAAGGCCGATGGTGCCGCTCTCTGGCGAATCGCGCGCGATTCGCAGAAGCTTGATCTCAACTCGCCGTATGCGTACCTGTTGTGGTGCAAGGATTTCGCGGAGACCTCGGTCGTCGCCCGCGTCGACGGTGAGCCAGTCGGATTCGTGATCGCTTACCGAAGGCCGTCAGCACCGGATGTCGCGCTCGTGTGGCAGGTCGCCGTCGACGCTTCGCAACGCGGAAAAGGCCTGGCCGGGCAGTTGCTGGACAGTCTGTACACGCGTCTGGTCGGCGAGGGCGTGCGGTACCTGGAAACCACGATCACTCCGGACAACCAAGCCTCGATCCGGCTGTTCGAGTCGTTCGCGAAGCGCTGGAACGCGGATCTGGAACACCGCCGGTTGTTCGAAGTCGCTGATTTTCCGCAGGGGGAGGCGCACGAACCCGAGGATCTTTACCGCATCGGGCCGTTGCGCCGCTAATAACCCGTCAATTTCGCCGAGTAGGAGCGAAAGAAAACGTTATGAGCATCTTCGAAGAGCTCGAATCAGAAGTCCGCAGTTACAGCCGGGGATGGCCGGTCGTCTTCGACCGGGCGCAGGGCAGCCGGATCTACAGCGAGGACGGCAAGGCCTACCTCGACTTCTTCGCCGGCGCCGGCGCGCTGAACTACGGGCACAACAACCCGTACCTCAAGAAGGCGCTCGTCGACTACATCCAGCGCGACGGCGTCACGCACGCGCTGGACATGTTCACCGTCGCGAAGCGGGACTTCCTCGAGACCTTCCAGGAGAAGATCCTGGCCCCGCGCGAGCTGGACTACAAGATCGTCTTCCCCGGCCCCGGCGGCGCGAACGCCGTGGAGGCCGCGCTCAAGCTGGCGCGCAAGGTGACCGGCAAGGAATCGGTCATCAACTTCACCAACGCGTTCCACGGCATGACGCTCGGCGCGCTGTCGGTCACCGGCAACTCGATGAAGCGCGGCGGCGCGGGCGTCCCGCTGGTGCACGCCACGCCGATGCCCTACGACAAGTACTTCGACGGCGCGATGCCGGACTTCATGTACTTCGAGAAGCTGCTCGAAGACTCCGGCAGCGGCCTGAACGAGCCCGCCGCGGTGATCGTGGAGGGCGTGCAGGGCGAGGGCGGCATCAACGCCGCGCGCCTGGAGTGGCTCAAGGGCCTCGACGACCTGTGCAAGCGGCACAACATCCTGCTCATCCTCGACGACGTGCAGATGGGCTGCGGCCGCACCGGTCCGTTCTTCAGCTTCGAGGACGCCGGCATCTCGCCGGACATCGTCTGCCTGTCGAAGTCGATCGGCGGCTACGGCCTGCCGATGGCGCTCACGCTGATCAAGCCCGAACTGGACGTCTGGGAGCCGGGCGAGCACAACGGCACCTTCCGCGGCATCAGCCCGGCGTTCGTCACCGCGACCGAGGCGCTGCGCGTCTACTGGAGCGACGACGAGCTGGAGAAGTCCACCAAGGCCAAGGGCGAGCGCATCGCGAGCACCTTCAAGGACCTCGTGGAGAGCTACCCGGAGGCGAACCTCGTCGCGAAGGGCCGCGGTCTGGCGCGCGGTCTCGAATTCGCGAACGGCGACCTCGCGGGAGCGGTCTGCAAGGAGGCTTTCGAGCGCGGCCTGCTGATGGAGACCTCCGGTCCGGACGGCGAGGTGATGAAACTGCTGCCGCCGCTTACCCTCACCGACGAGGAACTGAGCGAAGGCCTCGCGATCATCACCGAGTCCGTCGCCGCCGTTCTCAAGTAACCACCCGAAGAACAAGAAGGAGCTCTTCACTTGCTGGTCCGCACGCTCGACGAGATCACCGACACCGACGCTGACATCAAGACCGAAAACTGGCGCAGCAAGCGCATCATCCTCGCGAAGGAGGGCGTCGGCTTCTCGGTGCACGAGACGACGCTGTACGCGGGCACGGTGAACGACTTCTGGTACGCCAACCACATCGAGGCCGTTTTCATCACTTCCGGTGAAGGCGAGATCGAGGACCTCGCCACCGGCGAGGTGCACCAGCTCAAGCCGGGCACGCTGTACCTGCTGAACGACCACGACAAGCACCAGGTCCGGCCGAAGACCGAGATCAAGTGCGTGTGCGTGTTCAACCCGCCGGTCACCGGTCGCGAGGTGCACGACGAGAACGGGGTCTACCCGCTCGTCACCGAAGAGTCCTGACACTGAGCCGCTCCCACCACCACCCCGAGAAAGAAGAAACGCCAGAAGAACTGGAGGCGAGCCACTGTGACGATCATGGACACCCGGGTCGACGACGGTTACCCGACCCGGATCACCGGTACGCCGGAGCACCTTCCGCGCGTGCACCCCACTGTGTGGGGTACCGAGGCTGACGGCCCGATCGACGCCGCGACCCTGGCGAACCACGACGCCAAGGGCTACACGGTCGTCGACGGACTGCTCTCGCCCGGTGAGGTCCAGACGTACTGGCAGGAGGTCGTCCGGCTGTCGTCGGACGAGACGCTGCGCGACGACGAACGCGTCATCACCGAGGCCAGGACCGGCGAGGTCCGCTCGATCTTCGACGTGCACGAGATCTCCGGCCTGATCGCCGAGCTGATCCGCGATCCCCGCGTGCTCGACCGGGCGCGGCAGATCCTCGGCTCCGAGGTCTACATCCACCAGAGCCGGATCAACTACATGCCGGGCTTCAAGGGCACCGGCTTCTACTGGCATTCCGATTTCGAGACCTGGCACGCGGAGGACGGCATGCCGTCGCCGCGTGCGGTGAGCTGCTCGATCGCGCTCACCGACAACTACCCGTACAACGGCGGGCTCATGGTCATGCCGGGCTCCCAGCGCACGTTCGTGCAGTGCGTCGGCGAGACCCCGGACGCCAACTACAAGAGCTCGCTCAAGGACCAGCGGGTGGGCGTGCCGTCGCCGGACGACATCACGAAGCTCGCCGCCGACTACAGCATCGACCAGTTCACCGGTTCGGCCGGTTCGGCGCTGTGGTTCGACTCGAACATCATGCACGGATCGTCGAACAACATCACGCCGTATCCGCGCTCGAACATCTTCCTGGTGTTCAACAGCGTGGAGAACGCGTTGCAGGAGCCGTTCGCCGCGGGCGAGCGGCGGCCGTCGTTCATCGCGGGCCGCAACCCCGCACCGATCACGCGGTGACCAGCGTTACCTTCGCCAACCGGCGGGTCGCTCGTAACGAACAATGTGCGCCCTGTTACGTTGTCGCCACCTCGCAGCTCGTCTGCCGAGGCATGGTTGTCCGCGGCGGTCCGGGTTCTTGCTCGGGGTGAGCCCCCCGAACCGCGGGCGGACGGCCGCGATGCACGGGTGGACCGCGCCCCCTGGCGGCCCGGCCGACGATCATTGAGTCCGGCCCCGCACCATCAGATCGGGACTGATGGTGCGGGGCCGGACTCGTCTGTTCCGGGGCCGAATTCACGAAAGAGCGGTTTCTGCGGGCTACCGCTGACGGTAAGTTGACCTGTCTGGCTGGGGGTGAGCCTGGGAGGTGCGCGCGAGCATGGCCGATGCCGGCGCGCGGGTCGAACTGCTCGGCCCGGTGCGGCTGCTCGACGGCAGCCGTGCGGTTCCCGTCGGCGGCCCCGGGGTGAGGGGGCTGCTGGCGCTGCTCGCGCTGCGCGTGGGCAAGGTGGTGCCGCTCGAGGAGATCATCGACGCGCTGTGGGGCCACGATCCGCCCGCCACCGCCCGCACCATCGTGCACGGCAACGTGTCGCAGCTGCGCCGTCTGCTGCGGGAGATGGCCGAACCGGTCGCGGTGATCAACACCCGCCCGCCCGGCTACCAGCTTTCCCTCTCCCCGGACCGGATCGACGCGCATCGTGCGCGGGCGCTGCTCGACCAGGCCGCGCTGGAACCGCCGGAGAGCGCGTCGAAACTGCTCGCCGAAGCACTCTCGCTGTGGCAGGGCCCGACGCTGTCCGGCGTGCCCGATTCGGTACGGGCGCCCGAATTGGACGAGCTGCGGCACGCGATCCGCTACGCCCGGGTCAACGCGGATCTCGACCTCGGCCGCTACGACGAGCTGATCGTGGAGCTGAGCCCGATCGTCCGCGCCGACCCGCTCGCCGAACGCATCGCCGGACAGCTGATGCGCGCGCTCTACCACGCCGGGCGGCGCGGTGAGGCGCTCGAGCTGTACCGCACCGTCTCGCGGGCCACGCTCGGCTCGCTCGGCGTCGAACCCGGCGCCGATCTGCGCTCGCTGCACGAGCGGGTGCTCAACGACGATCTCGCCGTGCGGGAGAGCGCGGTGCCGGAGCAGGCCGTCGCGCCGTCTCAGCTGCCGCCCGCGCTGCCGACGCTGGCCGGGCGCGAGGCAGAGGTGGAATGGCTCGACGGGCTCGCCGAACGCGGCGACAGCACCGTGATCGTGTCCGGGACCGCCGGGGTCGGCAAGAGCGCGCTGGTCGTCTGGTGGGCGCATCGCGCGGCCCGGCTGTTCCCGGACGGCGTGCTGTACGCGGCGCTGCAAGGGTTCGACCCGCACCACGCGCCGCTGGAACCGGGCGATCTGCTGTCGCAGTTCCTGCTCGGCCTCGGCGTGCCCGCCGACGAGGTGCCGGAGCGCGTGCACGAACGCGTCGCGCTGTACCGCTCGCTGATCGCCGGACGGCGGATGCTCGTGCTGCTCGACGACGCGCGTTCGGCCGAACAGGTGCGTCCGCTGCTGCCGCCGGGCGCGCGGTCGATGACGGTGGTGACCAGCCGGTCGCGGCTGGAGGCGCTGGCGGTGTCCCACGCGGCGAAGCTGCGCGTGCTCGGCACGCTCGCGCCCGAAGCCGCGGTGAGCGTGATCGAGGAACTGGCCGGGCCCGCGGACTTCGATCTCAACCACGCGCTGGCCCGGCTGTGCGGCTACCTGCCGCTCGCGCTGCGGATCGCCGGGGCGAGGCTCGCCGCCAGTCCACAGTGGACACTCAAGGACCTCGTCGGCGAGCTGGGAAACGAACGCACCCGGCTGGCCGGCCTGGACGTGACCGGAGCCGACGACGGCGTGCGGGCCGCGTTCGACGTCTCGTTCCGCGGCCTGCCGGACAGCCTCGCCAGGACGCTGCTGCGGCTCGGCGCGGTGCCCGCCCGGCACACCGGGCCGCACCTGACGGCGGCCATCGCGGAGATCCCGGTAGCGCAGGCCCGCCGCGAACTCCGCACGCTCGCCGCGCACAACCTGATCGCCGAAACCTCGCGCGACGCGTTCGCCCCGCACGACCTGGTCCGGCTCTATCTGCGCGAGCTGGCGGAAACCGAACTGGACCCGGCGGAACGCGCGGCGGTGCTCGACCGGGCGATCCGCTACCACCAGGCCGCCTCGGACACCGCGCGCCGGAAGATGCTGCGGATCGTCGACCCGCTGGACCTCACCGGCCTCGTGCCGCCGGAAGCGCTGCCGCCGCTGGAAACCTTCGCCCAAGCCCAGGACTGGTTCGCCGCGGAATGGCCGAACCTGCTGGCCGTACTGGACGCCGCACATGCGGACGGCCGCTACGCCGACGTCTGGCGGCTCGCCCGGGTCGCGCACACCTACCGGGTCGTCTGCCCGCTGTACGAGGAATGGATCCGGCTGGTCGACCTCGGCCTTGCCGCCGCCGAGGCCGCGAACGAGCCGCTCGGCCAGTGCTGGATGCTGATCTCCCGCTGCGCCATCGCGCTCACGTTCGAGCTGGCCCACGGCAGCATCGCCGACGCGGAACGTGCCGTCGGCCTGGCCACCCGGCTCGACGGGCGCTCGCTCATCGTCGCCAAAATCCATCTCGGCAGCGTGCTGACCCTGCTCGGCCGCTACGGCGAGGCGATCGAACGGCTGCTGGAGGCGGTCGCGGAGACCGAACGCACCGGGGATCTCGAGCTGCGCGGCCAAGCGCTCAACAACTGCGCCGAGACGGAGAAGCGCGCCGGCCGTCCGGCGGAGGCGATCACCCACCAGTTGGCGTCGCTGAAGATCGACCGGGAACTCGGCGACGACAGCTACGCCGTGGTGTCGCTGAACAACCTCGCCGAACTGCACCTGGACATCGGCGATCTGGAAGCGGCCGAACGCTACGCGAGGGAGGCCGTGTCACTGGCGGTGGCGCGGCAGTTCGAGCTGCAGGAGGGCATCCTGCGGGTGACGCTGGCGCGGATCCTGCGCGGCCAGGAACGGCTGGATCCGGCACGGGAGCAGTACCGGCGGGCGGTCGCGCTGTACGAGCGGATGAATCCCCGGCAGGTCGAGGACTTGCGCAAGGAAGCGGCGGATTTAGGGGATCAGTAGCGGCCGACCTGAAGACAGGCCGCCTGAGCATCAATCGAACATTTCTGCGGCGCTCGGCGGGCGAGGCGGTTCGCCCGGAAGGCCGCGGAGGCCCTCCTCCGGCCGCGACGACCCCAGAAAGGGCGCCGGGCGGGCAAGAAAGCCTCCGCCCCGCAGTGAGCGGGCAGTCGGCGAGCCCGGCTCTTGTACAACGTTCAGCTGTGTTTTCGCAGGTCTGCGTGGTAATAATCGCGTCCGCTTAGCGGATTCTTAGCCATCGGGCGGTCAGCGCGCGTAGGGTCGGCCGCGACGCTGGCGGAGCCCTAGGGGAGGGGCAGGCTGTGAAGCCGGCGACGCGGGACCGCGGCAGTACCGCGCGGACCTGGAAGAGCCGCCAGGAGCGGCTCGGTGGCGGTTGGCCGGCCGAGATGGGGGTAGGCCGGCCGGCCGCCAGGCTCTATTCGACGTTCGACGTGCAGAGCGCGATCGAACTGCCGCTGCTCTCGGCGACCTTCTTCCCGTCGACGAGGATCTGGCAGCTGATCTGGTTGGTCACGCCCGCGTTCGCGGTGTCCGCGGTCAGCGACAGGATCGGCGCGCCTCCGCTGTAGGAGGCGTGGCCGTGCCAGTCGTCGGTGCTCGGCGGGGTGGACGCGGTGCGCTGGTCGTTCAGCGTGCCGTAGCGAACCGTCGCGCCGCCCGCCGAGGTCACCACGAAGTCGACCGAATGCTTCTCGCCCGGCTGCGGCGGGATGTGCAGGTCGCCCGCCCGCGCGGTGCCGAACATCGACGGGTACAGCGCCATCGCGCCGCACAGCAGGACGGCGAGTGCGGAAAGCGTGGTTCCGGTGAGGGCGACACCCAATCCGCGCATTGTGCCTTTGGAGGAAAGTACGATTCCCGCAATTCCGCCGACGAGTCCGACGCCGGCGACCGGCCAGGCGAGGAAACCCCAATCCGGCAGGAACGCGACACCGGCCGCGGCGAGGCCGAGCGTGACTCCGAGGCCGCCGGGCCAGTTCGCCCGCCTCCGGGACGGCGCCTGCTGGGGCGTCCGGGCCGGCGCTTGCGGGGATGGACGGTGCGGACCAGGGCGAGTAGTGGTCCGGCTGTGTCGTGCGGGTGCGGCCGGATACGGCTGCTCGGTCGTCATGCGTGCCTCTTCCGCTGTGTTGGCGAAGACGCTAACGCAGATGTCCGCGTAGTTGGAATAATCGTTATCGAGAGATAATGTCATTCATTTACCGCGTCCGGCCAATCGGGGTCATTTCCCGCCGGATTGCGCGCACTGGCGCCATTTGCTGGCCGAAAAGGGCTTCCGCGATGATTCCGAAGAGCGACCGAGTGCTTACCCGATGGCCCTGACCTGGCGACGCGGTGGCACCCGCGCGCTATTTCACTGATCGAAAAGGTTGACTTCCGGGGTGATCTCGAGAAGTTCGTGCACCGGCCTGCCGCGCCGTCCGTCGATGGTCGTCGTGCGCACTACGCGCAACCGCGCGGTCACCGGGCGGTCGAGATTTTCCTTGATCTGGTCGAGCAGATCCGGGGCGACCGCGCCCTGAATGGTTCCGCCGGATTCCCGCTCCAGATAAAAAATCCGCCGCCGGGTGCGCACGCCGTCGAGGCGTCCGGTCACCGTCTCGTAGCCGACCGCCTCGCGCGATTCGCGCAGGCTGCCCTGCAGCACTCGCGCCTGTTCGGTGGTCATGCTCCGGGTCACCTGCTCGCCCGCGGTGGGTGTGAGCGCCATGCCGATGCCGGCGTGCTTGCTGACCGCGTTGACCACGTCGCTGACCGCGTTGCGCACCGTGTCGCGCTGCAGCAGCACCGCGTCGAGCGCGCCGTCGTCGGAACCGTTGGCGGGAAGGAAATCGCAGAGTTCTTTCACCGCGCGCTCGGACAGCGTTTCGATGCCGTCGTGGATCAACGCGTCGTCGACCGCCGGTTCCGGGAAACCGAAGAAGATCGCGTTGCCCGCCTGTCCTTTTTGGATCAACGGGGCCTTGTCGCGGTCCGCCTGCTGAACGAAGGTGACCTCATTCGACGGATTGCGGATGATGTGGCCGATCTTCGCCGTCGCGTCCTGCAGCGCCCGGCTGATGTCGGAAAAGGTGTACGCGTCGATGTGCGTTTCGCCGATCACCGACACGTGCAGCAGCGGCGCGCGGCAGGTGCGCTCGAACTTCGCGTTCGCCGCCATCGCCGAGGCGCGCGCGAGGTCGTCGAGCCACGTGCCGCCGGGAATCTCGTCGGCGATCCGCCGGAACTCGTTCCTCACCACACCATCTCCGGGATGCCTCTGCCGCCGTCGGCCCACACCGATTCCCACACGTCCTCGTCGCCGGGACGGCACAGGAAGCCGTCGAGCATGCCGCCGACCGGCTGGATCTGGTCGAGGTACATCGCGGGCTGGCCGACGATGATGCCGCGCAGGGTCAGCAGGCCGTACAGCGCGGTGCGGCCGCTGTCGTCAAGCCGCTTCAACGCGCCCCATTCGTCCGGCAGCAGCACGACGTCGAGCCCGCGCGGGGCATGCGCCGTGCGGGTGACGAACGCGCCTCCGAGCCAGGCCCGCCCGGATGTGATCACCCGCTGGGCGACCCCGAGGTAGCTGTTGAGCGCGCTGAAGAGGATCTCGCGCTCGTTCTGGTGCGGCGCGTCGTAGACCAGCCGCTCGTAGACGTCGGCGAGGTCGGCGTGGTGGCGGCCGGGCGGCAGCAGGTTCTGTGGCGTCCAGTGCGGAAGCGCCATCGGACCTCCTGACGTCGTCCGGGGCCCTCGGCGCCCGCTTACCGTGCGTAGCCGAATCTACCAGGTGGGTGTCAGCCACCGCGTCCAGGTCGGCGGGGCGCGGGTTCGTCGTGCGGCCAGTGCGGACTCCGCTGGTCGTCCTCGGGCCAGCTCAGTTCGCCCGACAGCCGCGGCTCGGGATCGGGCAGCGGATGCCCGGCCGGGTCGTGCGTCGCGTGCTGCCCGTTGTACGGCTCGTCCGGATCGACTTCCGGATAGTCGTTGTAGACGCGTTCAGGCGGGTCGTCGTAGTGCGGGTGCGCCGGTTCCTCGTAGTCCTCGTACGGGTTCGCCTGCGGGATGTAGCGGGTCTCCTCGGTCGGTGCCTCCACCGGCGCGACGGCGGGCCGGTACGGCTCTTCCCCGGTGTCGGCTTTCGGCCTCGACGCCCGCGTGAACAGCCACATGACCGCCGCCCCGAGCAGGAACGAGACGAGCAGCCACAGCCAGATCTGCCCGAAGAGCCAGAGCATCCGCCATCACCTCTGTTCCACTGTGATCTCGACCCGCCGGTCGCTGTCGTCCCCGCTGTCGTCCCCGCTGTCCGAGCCGCTCGTGCCGCCCGCGCTCGTGCTGCCCACCGCGAGCAATCGGTCGGGCGGCACGTCCTCGCGGATCAGCAGCCGGATCACGGCCAGCGCCCGGTTGCGGGAAAGTTTCAGCGCGGCGCTGCGCCCGCCCGGACCGTCGACGACCCGGCCGACGAGGCGGTAGCGGAAGTTGTCCGGTGCGTCGCGCAGCAGCGGCGCGAGGTCGCGCGCGGCCTGCTCGCCTTGGTCGGTGAGCTGCGCGGTGTCCGGTTCGAAAGTGATCGGCGCGGCAGCGAGTTTGCGGTCCAGTTCGGCCTGGATTCCGTCGCGGTCGGTCGGCGGCGCGGACGGCGGGGCGGACGAACTCGGCGGCGGGCTGGCCGGCGGCGTCGTCGACGGTTCGGGGGAGGGCGAGGGCGCGGGTTGCACCGGCCCGGCGCCGCCGGAGGCTTGCGCCGATTCGACCCCGTCGACGCCCTGCACGATGCCCAGCGCGCGCCCGGCGTCCTCGGCCGGGAACCCTTCGAGGGTCGCCTGCCGTCCGGAGAACTTCACATCGCCGCCGCGGAGACCGGCCGCGTCAAGCGCGGAGCGTGATCGCGCGGCGAGATCGTCCTGGATTCCGCTGCCTTGCAGCCAAGTGACGATGCCCGCGAGCAGCGCTGTGACCACCACTGCCACGGGGATCAAGCGAAGCCACCCTCGTGCACCGGACATAAAGGGACCTTATGCCGGGCTGCTCCGCTTGGCGACCTGGTGACGGCCGCCGTTCGGGTGGCTCTCGGAGGCGTGCCGGTACCGGTGGTCACCGGTACCGGCACTGTCGAGGGAACGGCGGTCAGGAGGCGGTCGCGTTGCCCCGCACGTCGAGGTTGGCCCGCACGTCGAGATCGAGACCAGCCGGGTCGTTCGGCACGAGCGGAGCCAGCTCCGGCCGCTTCGGCTGCAGGCCGTCGCCCATGGACTCGCCGCGCAGCTGGCGGCGGATCCACGGCAGCAGGTGCATCTTGGTCCACGCGAGGTCCGACCGCCGCGACGTCATCCAGGTGGCGGGCTCGCTGCTCGGCGGGTACGGCTCGCGCCAGTCCTCGTCGACCGGGACGCCGAGCACCTCGGCGGTGAGCAGCGCGATCCGGCGGTGCGCGTCCGGCGTGAAGTGCAGCCGGTCGTCGCTCCAGGCGCGCGGGTCGTGCAGCGGCTCCATGTGCCACATGTCGACCATCTTCGCGTCGTGCCGGGCCGCGATCGCCCACAGATGCGTGTTGTAGATCGCGACCTTGCCGCGCAGCACGCTCATCACCGACAGGTGCTTGGTGTCCGGCCCGTTGAAGATCACCACCGGGATCCCGGCCGCGCGCAGCTTCGCCACCCCCGCCTCGAAGCGCGCCGCGATGGCGTCGACGTCCGCGCCCGGCACGATCACGTCGTTGCCGCCCGCGCACAGCGTGACCAGGTCGGGCTTCAGCTCGAGGGCGATCGGGACCTGCTCGTCCATGATCTCGTCGAGCATCTTGCCGCGCAGCGACAGGTTCGCGTACTGGAAGCCGGGCTCGTCGCCCGCCAGCATCTCGGCGAGCCGGTCGGCCCAGCCCCGGAACGTCCCGTCGCCCCGATGGTCGTTGAGCCCCTCGGTGAAGCTGTCCCCGATGGCTACGTAGCTGTTGATCCCGTACACGCTGGGTTCCCCTTTCCCGCTGGTGCGCGCCTGTTCCCCGTGAAGTCCCGGCTATAGTTGTACACCCCAACTAACAGTCGGATATCCCCATATCCTTCCCGCCGGACACGACTGGTTCGCGACGATGTCACAGTCTCTTACCTTGTCGGGGTCTTGCGCCTCCCTATTACGGCTTTTTCACCGGGACGAACCTCACGATCGGGCTCGTACCGGACGCCGTGTGGGGTAGGTCTCCCGACCTGGGGGTCCGCCGGGAGTTGCGGCAGGCTGGAAGCTGTGACAGACGAGACTGCGAAGGGGCCGGCGCGGGAGTCGCTCACGCAGATCCTCGGCGGGAGGCGCGGCGCGATCGACGCCAGCATCCCGCCCGCCGCGTTCGTCGTCGGCTGGCTCGCGTCCGGCCAGTCGATCGCCTGGGGAGCCGGGGCCGCGATCGGCGTCGCCGTGCTGCTGGGCGCGTACCGGCTGATCCGCGGAGACAAGGCGCGCGCGGTGGTGGTGAGCCTCGCCGCGGTGGTGATCGCCGCGCTGATCGCGATGCACACCGGCCGGGCCGAGGACTTCTTCCTGCTGCAGCTGTTCTCGAACGCGGCGAGCGCGCTGCTGTTCGCGGCGAGCATCGCGGTGCGCTGGCCGTTGCTCGGCGTGATCGTGGGATTGCTCCTCGGGCAGAAGACCCGCTGGCGGCGCGATCCGGCCCTGCTGCGCGCGTACTCGTGGGCGAGCGGCGTGTGGGTGCTGCAGTACTTGCTGCGCGTGGTCGTTTACGGCCTGCTGTGGTGGACCGGGCAGGTGGTGGCGCTCGGAGTGGCGCGCACGGTGCTGTCCTGGCCGCTGGTGGCCGCGACCGTGGCGGTGAGCGGCTGGGCCCTCTACCGAACCCTCCCAGCAGAACACCCGGGCCTTCGCCTGGCGAAAGACCCGGGTGCGGGCGAGTCCGAAAACGGACCCGGAAGTTAAGGCGGCCCCCGGCGAGGGGGGAGGGTCCGGGGGCCGGTTCCTACGGTACCCGGACCGGAGGGGTTGAGTCGACGGTTTCGACTCTTCCGCTCAAGTTTTGGTGGCATTCACCCGTCGGGATGGTCGTGGGGTGTCCTCGCCCCACGCGCCCACCGCCGCGAGCCACGCCGCGCCGAGCACGCCATCGGAGCTGGTCAGAACGTTGAGCCCGGCGAATTCGGTCCGCACCCGAGTCCCGACCGGACTGTTTTCGGCCAGCACGCTGCCCACGAGCACGACCGGAGTTTTTTCTCCCGCCTCGCGCGTGGCGCGAGCCACGCGCACGAGATGCCCGGCGCCCCGCGCGACGATTTCCTCCGCGACGGGCTCTCCGGCTGCGGCCGCGGCACTCACCAGCGGCGCGTACCGGGCGAGCCGGACCGGGGGTTCCGCATTGGAATGGGTCACCAGCTCCCACATGACCGCGGAGCGGTCCGACAAGTCCACTGCGGACGGTCCGAACGCTTCGGCGAGGACCGCCTCGGCCAATCCGCCGAGCGGGCCGTCGCCTTCGAGCGCGGCGAGCGTGGTGCGCACGGCTTCGCGGCCGAGCCAGAATCCGGAGCCTTCGTCGCCGAGCAGCCAGCCGTGCCCGCCCGCGGTGGCGACCATCCGGCGGCCGCGGATGCGCCCGGCGATCGAGCCGGTGCCCGCGACGAGCACGGTGCCGTCCGGCTCGGCCGTCGCGGAGGCGTAGGCCACCTCGGCGTCGCCCGTGACGCGGACGAGGCCGCCGAGTCCGATCCGCTCCCACGCCGCGGCGAACTCCGCGGCGACCGCCGGATCGGACAGCTTGCTTTCGCCTGCCATGCCGACCACGGCGCCGAGCACGTCGGTCCGTCCGTCCAAAGCGGACTCGATGGCTCCGGCGATCCGGGCCGCCGCTTCCGCGGGCGGATGCGAGTTGGGGTTCGCGCCGCCCGCGGCTCCGGTGCCGTGCACGACGCCGGCGGCGTCGATCGCGATCGCTCGCGTCGAGGTGCCGCCGGCGTCCACGCCTACTACGAGGCTCACCGGGTCTTGGTCACCTTCAGCAGACCGCGCGGGTTGTCCGGGTTGCCGCCGCGAGCGAGCGACAGCCCGAGCGCGATCCGCTGGATCGGCAGGATTTCCAGCACTGGAGCCAATTCCTCGACGGTCGGGGCGACCGGGATGCGCAGCGCGGCGGGCACGTCCTGGGCCGCCGAGCCGACCGCGAGCACGTCCGCGCCGCGCTCGCTGACAGCTTCGAGCACCTCGCGCATGGCCTCGCCGCCGCGGCCGAGGCTGGTGGCGGCGAGCACGGCGGTCTCGCCGTCGACCGCCGCGACCGGGCCGTGCAGCAGGTCCGCGCCGCTGTACGCGCGGGCCGCGAGGTAGCTCGTCTCGGCCAGCTTCAGCGACGCTTCGAGCGCGCTGGCGTAGGAGTAACCGCGGCCGGTGGTGAGAACGCGGTCGACAAAGCGATACCGGTCCACCGCGCGCTGTACGCCTTCGACGGAACCGTCGAGCGTCTGCTGGGCCAGTTCGCCGATCTTCTCGGCGTCCTCTCCCTTGCCGCCGCGGATGGCGTCGATGAAGAGATACAGCGCCATGAGCGTCGCGGAGTACGTCTTGGTCGCCGCCACTGCCTTTTCGAGGCCGGCGCCGATGTCGACACCCAGCTCCGAAGCCGCGCGCAGCGGCGAGTCCGGAGTGTTGGTGACCGACACCGTCAGCGCGCCCTGGCGGCGGGCGGCCTCGGTGACCTCGATCAAGTCGGGCGAACCGCCGCTCTGGCTGACCGTGATGAAGAGCACGTCGCGCAGGTCCGGGCGAGCGCCGTAAAGCGTCGCGGTGGACGGCGACACGAGCCCGGCCGGCAGGCCCAGGAGTACCTCGATCAGGTATTTCGCATAGAGCGCGCCGTGGTCGCTCGAACCGCGAGCGGCGAGCAGAGCGAACCGCGGCGGGTTCTGTGAAATCTTTTCCGCAACTTCCGCGATGCCGGACCGCCGCTCGACCAGCCCGGCGAGAACGCTGGGCTGCTCCGAGATTTCCGCGGCCATGTGCTCGCCGGGACGTAGTTGGGTCATCACTTTCCTCTCCGCCGGGACGGGGGTCCCGGTGTGCTGAGCGGCGTCCGGTCAGGTCTAGACCAATGCTAGCCGGGCGGAGCGGGTCGGGAGAAGGGTACGTTTCCTCACGGGGCAGTGGCGCGTTTAATGTGGGAAGACTGAGGGAGCCGGGCATGCTGGAGACACCCCCCGCGAGCGAGGCGGGGACTGCTGCGCGAGGGCAGCGCGAACCCAAGTACTGGGCGCTGAAGCAGCATCTGCTGGACCTGCTCGACGCACTGCCGCCGGGATCGCCGATCCCGACCGAGCGGGCGCTGGCGGGAGAATTCACCGTTTCGCGCACCACCGTGCGCCAGGCGCTGGCGGATCTCACCGCCGAGGGCAGACTGCACCGCGTCCAGGGCAAGGGCACGTTCGCCGCCGAGCCGAAGCTCGCGCAGCGGCTGCAGCTGTCCTCTTATACCGAGGACATGCGCAAGCAGGGCCTGAAGCCGTCGTCCCAGCTGCTGGAGCTCGAAGAGCTGCCGGTCGAGGGCGAGATGACGAAGCTGCTGCAGCTGCGCAACGGCGCGAAGATCCTCCGGCTGCGCCGGCTCCGGCTCGCCGACGGCCAGCCGATGGCGCTCGAGACCACGCACCTGCCGCTCGGCCGGTTCCGCGGGCTGCGCAAGCACATCACCGCGGGCGGTTCGCTGTACGCGGTGCTGCGCGAGCATTACGGCGTCGAGCTGGAACGCGCGGAGGAGACCATCGAGACGTCGCTGGCCGGGCCGCAGGAAGCGGAGATCCTCGGCGCGGACGTCGGCATGCCGGTGATGATGCTGACCCGGCATTCGTTCGCCACCGACGGCAAGCCGGTCGAGTTCGCCCGCGCGGTCTATCGCGGCGACCGGTACAAGTTCGTCACCACGCTGCTTCCCTGACCGCGTGAGCGTCGCGGGAGACACCGGCATCCGCTGGGGCACGCCCGCGGCTCGCGGCGTGCTCTGGACGACCATCCTCGGTTCGGGGATGGCGATGCTCGACGGCACGATCGTGAACGTCGCGCTGCCCCGGATCGGCGAGGAGCTGGGCGCGTCGGTCGCCGGTCTGCAGTGGATTCTCGACGGCTACCTGCTGGCGCTGGCCGCGCTGATCCTGGTCGCCGGCTCGCTCGGCGACCGCTACGGCAGGCGGCGCGTGTACCTGGTCGGCGTCGTGTGGTTCGGGCTCGCGTCCGGGCTGTGCGCGGCGGCGACGTCGACCGAGCTGCTCGTGCTGTTCCGCGTGCTGCAGGGAATCGGCGGGGCGTTGCTGACGCCGGGTTCGCTGGCGATCCTGCAGTCGTCGTTCTCGCACGAGGACCGGGCCCGCGCGATCGGCTCGTGGTCCGGGCTCGGCGGGATCGCCGCGGCGGTCGGGCCGCTGCTCGGCGGACTGCTGGTGCAGGCATGGTCGTGGCGGCTGGCGTTCCTGATCAACCTGCCGCTCGCGGTGGTCGTCGTGCTGATGGCGCGGCGGTTCGTGCCGGAGTCGCGAGACACCGCGGCGACTGGGCATCCGGACTACGTCGCCGCGGCGGTCGGGGCGCTCGGGCTGGCCGGGGTCACCGGGGCGCTGGTCGAGGCACCGGTGCGCGGGATCGGCGATCCGGTCGTGCTGGTCGCGTTGGTGGTCGGGGTTGTTGGGTTGGGTTTGTTTCTTTGGCTCCAGCACCGTGCTGCCGAACCGCTGGTGCCGCCGTCGTTGTTCCGCGACCGGACGTTCACGCTGTCGAACGCGCTGACGTTCGTGGTTTACGCGGCGCTCGGCGGCGTGATGATGTTGCTGGTTCTGCAGCTTCAGGTGTCGCTGGGTTATTCGCCGACGCTCGCCGGGCTGGCCGGATTGCCGATCACGGTGATCATGCTGCTGCTTTCCGGCCGGTCGGGCGCGCTCGCGCAGCGGATCGGGCCGCGGCTGCAGCTGGTGGTCGGGCCGATCGTGGTCGGCGTCGGGATGCTGCTGCTGACACGGGTCGGGCCGGGGTCGTCGTACCTCGGGTCGGTGCTGCCCGCGGTGGCGGTGTTCGGGCTGGGGCTGGCCACTGTGGTCGCTCCGGTGACCGCGACGGTGCTGGCCGCCGCGCCGGACCGGTACGCCGGGGTCGCGTCCGGGGTGAACAATGCCATCGCCCGATCGGGTGGACTTCTGGCGGTGGCGATTTTGCCTGCCGCGGCCGGTTTGACTGGATCCGCCTATCGGGATCCGGTCGCGCTGACCGCCGGATGGCAGACGGCGCTGGTCATCTGCGCGGTGCTCGCGATCGCCGGCGGCCTTATCGCGTTAGGAATTCACAACGGGGTGCTCGGCACCGCCGAGCCGGACGATTCGCCGCATCCCGGGGATTGTCTGCACTGCGGGGTGGAAGGGCCGCCCACGCACGTCCATCCAGGCGGGCGTCGCTGATCTTTCGGTGGGGGAATTGTGCTGGGGTTTGTCGGTGCCGGCGAGCTGACCGCTGCCATCGTGACCGGGCTCGACGGGAGCTTGCCGGTCGTCTTGTCGCCGCGTTCGCGGGAAATCAGCGCGGCGCTGGCTGCTCGGTACCCGGACGTGCGGGTGTGCGCGAGCAATCAGGAAGTGCTTGATCAGGCGGACACGGTGGTGCTGGCGGTGCGGCCGCCGGTGCTGCGGGAAGTGGTGGCTGAGCTGACGTTCCGGCCGGAGCACGTGGTGCTCAGTGCGGTGGCCGGGGTGCGGGTGGAGCGGGTGCGGGAGCTGGTCGCGCCGGCTTCGCGGGTGGTGCGGTCGATTCCGCTGCCGCAGGCGGCGCAGCGGCAGAGCCTGACGGCGATGTATCCGGAGGACGGCGTCGCGCGGGAGCTGTTCGAGCGCGTGGGCGGGGTGGTGGTGCCTCGCGACGAACCGGGTTTGGAAGCGTTCAGCGCGGCGACGTCGACGTTCGCCGCGCACCTGGACTATCTGGCGACTATCGCCGGGTGGATGGGCGCGCAGGGGGTCGAGGCTGAGATGGCTTCGGCGTATGTGACGCACGTGTTCGCGCAGGTCGGAAAGTCCCTGGCGGGTGGCGGTTCGCTGGAGGACCTGACTTCCCGGCATATGACTCCGGGCGGGATCAACGAGCAGTTGCTGACTCGTCTTCGGGCCGAAGGGATGCCGGAGATGGTGCGGCAGGGCCTGGATGCGGTGCTGGCCCGGTTGCGCGGATCAGCCGCGGGATCGGGCGACTAGCCGGGTCTCGATGCTCTGCAACGCCGTGATCAACGTGCTGGCTTCTGTCGGGGAAGTCCCGTCGAGCAGCGCGGACCAGGTGTCGCGCAGCCGCCGCAGGTTTTCCGCCGCCTTTTCGGTGGGGTAGAGGCGGACTCGCCGGGCGTCGTCGGGGTCGGTCTCCCGGCGGAGCAGGCCCTTGTTTTCCAGGCCCCGGACAGCTCTGCTGACGTTGCTGGAGATCATCTGGGTGGCCTCGGCCGCGGCGTTGACCGTGGTTCCCGGATGCCGGTCGACGAACCGCATCACCGCGCCTTCCAGCGGCGTCCCGGACTCGGCGTCGGCTTCCTTGGCGGCATTGATGTGCCGGGCCACCGCGAGGATCAGGTCGGCTAGCTCGAAGAGCTGTTCGTCTTTCACCCGCTCAGCATAGCTATCGTTTGACAGGTATTTCCTTCGCGGCGTAACTTAGCTATCAAATGATAGCTAAGGAGCAGTCATGACCGAAGGCAAGAGCGCGCTGATCATCGGGGCGTCGCGTGGGCTGGGCTACGCGCTGGCCGCCGAGTTCCTCGGCCGTGGCTGGCGGGTCACCGCGACCGAGCGGACGCCCTCCGCGCTGCACGAGCTGGCCGGGCTCACGGTGGAGACCGTCGACATCGCGGTGCCCGAACAGGTCGCGGCGCTGCGCGAGCGGCTCGCCGGATCGGCGTTCGACCTGCTGTTCGTCAACGCCGGAACCAACTACACGACCGACCCCTCGGCCACCTTCGCCGACGTGTCCACCGAGGACTTCGCCCGGGTCATGGTGACCAACGCGCTGAGCCCGATGCGCGTCGTCGAGACCCTGCGGGACCTGGTCCCCGCGACGGGCACTATCGGCGTGATGTCGTCGGGCCAGGGCAGCGTCGCCGACAACACGAAGGGCGGCTTCGAGGTCTACCGGGCGAGCAAGTCCGCGCTGAACCAGCTCATGCGCAGCTTTGCCGCCCGGCACGCCGACGACCCGCGCACCCTGCTGCTCATGGCGCCCGGCTGGGTGAAGACGGACCTGGGCGGGCCGGGTGCCCGGCTGACCGTCGACGAGAGCATTCCCGGGGTCGCCGACACGATCGAAGCTTGGGCGGGCAAGGGTGGGCTGCACTACCTGGACCGCCAGGGGCAGACCGTCAACTGGTGACTGGCCAGGTCTGTGAGGGCCACCTTGAGGGAATCAGATTCCCTCAAGGTGGCCCTCACAGACGTTCGCCTCGCGAACCGCGTTCGTGGGGCGGGGGCAATCCTGCGCCGTCGGGAGCGGGGCGGCTTCGTCAGGCGAGCAGCTCGGCCAGCATCGTCGGGTCGATGTTGCCGCCGGAGACGATCGCGACGGTGCGTCCGCCGGGGAGTTCGTCGGCGTGGTGCAGGTAAGCGGCTGGGGCGGTGGCGCCGCTGGGCTCGGCTACCAGGCGGCCTTGCCGGGCCAGAGCGCGGACGGTGTCGCGGATTTCGTCCTCGGTCACGGTGATCACGCCGTCCAGGACGTGCCGCAGGTGCGCGAACGTCAGCTCAGACGGTTGCGCGCGCAGGCCGTCGGCGATGGTGCGGGCGCGTTCGGCGATGGGCCAGTCCACGATCTCGCCCGCGGCGAGGCTGGCCGCGGTGTCGGCGGCCAGTTCCGGCTCGACGCCGTAAACCTTCGCGTTCGGGCACTTCGCCTTGATCGCGGTGCCGACTCCGGAGGCGAAGCCGCCGCCGCTGATCGGGACCAGCACGGTCTCGACGTCCGGCAGGTCCTCGGCGATTTCCAGGCCGACGGTGCCCTGTCCGGCGATGATGTCCGGGTGGTCGAACGGCGGGATCAGCGTGAGGCCGCGTTCCTCGGCGAGCGCGAGCGCCGCCGATTCCCGTTCCGCGATCGGCACCTCGCGGACTTCCGCGCCCCAGCGAAGGGTGGCTTCGACCTTCAGCCGCGGAGTGACGTCCGGCACCACGATCACCGCGGGAATCCCGAATTCGCGCGCGGCGTAGGCGACCGCTTGCGCATGGTTGCCGCTTGAATACGCGACCACCCCGCGTTTCCGTTCGGTGTCGGTGAGTGCGGCGATCGTGTTGTACGCGCCGCGGATCTTGAACGCGCCGATCGGTTGCAGGCTCTCGGGTTTCACCCAGAATTCGCCGGGAACCCAGAGCTGGCGCAGCAGCGGAGTGTGCACCGCGGTGCCCTTCACCCGCTCGGCCGCGGCTTCGATGTCGGAGATCGTCACGAGGTGCATGAGACGAGTATGTCAGGAAAGTGTGAGCTTTAGTCTATCCATTGTGGACAGTCAACGTGGCGTCCCTCACGCCGGGGCAACGAAGGGAGCACCTCAGACGACTTAACCGTTGAAGAAACAGGGACAACGGCCGGGAACGATCAGATCGGAATCATGAGCGAGGAGCAGAAGGAAACCGCGGAGGACAAGAAGAAACTCCGGATGACCCCGGTGCTCGCCGCGGCGCTGGCGGCGGTCACCGCCGCGTTGCTGGGTTCGACGCTGGGGGTCGCGGGAACAGTCATCGGCGCCGGAGTGGCCAGTGTGGTCAGCACCGTCGGCGGCGAGTTGTACCTGCGTTCTCTGCAGCGGACTCGTGATGCCGCGCGGAAGGCGATGGAGACGGCTGGACGACGCACTCGCGGCGGCGTCGCTCCGGTGCGCGTGCCGGCCGACAAGCCGACCGCTCCCGGCGAGGCTCCCACGGCGTACCTCTCCGTCGACCTGGCGAACATGCCCACGGTCCGGTTGTCCGAACTGAAGCCGACCGAACCCGAGAAATCCGACAGCCTTGGCGAAAAACTCCGCAAGATGCGGTGGCCGTTGATCATCGCTTCGAGCGTGGTGGCATTCGTCGTCGCGCTGGTTGTCTTGCTTGGTCTGGACTGGACGACCAAGGGAAGCGTGTCCACCGGCCTGATCCCTCGGCAGCCGGACACCAGCCAGCAGCGGGACGATCATCCGGACAACACGCCGAGTACCGCACCGCAGACGCCCCCGCCCGGCGAGTCGAAGCAGAACAACCCGACGTCGACTCCGACGACGACGCCCAGTGCTCCGCCGCCTTCGCAGCAGACGCAGCAGAGCCGTCCGCCGTCCACGTCCTCGAAGCCGAGCACGAGTTCGCAGGCGCCCAGCAGCAGTCAGACTCCGACTGCTCCTGCGGTTCCGTCGAACGCGGGCGAGTAGCCCGGGCTCGCGGCTGTACGGCTCGGCTACGAAAGCCGGGCCTTCAGCCCCTCCGCGGCGGCCTTGGGGTCCTCGGCCTCGGTAATCGCCCGGACAACCACCACGCGAGACGCCCCCGCGTCCAGCACCTCCGGCAGCCGGGCCTCGTCGATCCCGCCGATCGCGAACCACGGCCGCTCAGTCCCGAAAGCCGCGGCAGCCCGAACCAGTCCCAGCCCAGGCGCGGACCGGCCAGGCTTGGTCGGCGTAGGCCAGCATGGGCCGGTGCAGAAGTAGTCCACCCCGTCCTCGGCCGCGGCCGCCGCGGCCTGCCCCTCCGAATGGGTGGACCGGCCGATCACCACGTCGTTGCCCAGGACTCGCCGGGCGAGGGCGACCGGGATGTCGTCCTGCCCCAGGTGCAACACATCCGCGCCGACGGCCAGCGCCACATCCGCCCGGTCGTTCACCGACAGCAGCGCCCCATGTCGCGCACAGGCCTCCGCCAGCACCTCCAGCGCCGCGATCTCCTGCTTGGCCTCCAGCGGCGCGCCCCCGGTCTTGTCTCGCAGCTGCACGATGTCGACGCCACCGGCCAACGCGGCGTCAGCGAACTCGGCGAGGTCTCCGCGCGAGGCGCGCGCGTCGGTGCACAAGTACAGCCGGGCGTCGGCGAGACGGGTGCGAATTTGGTCTCCGGTCAAGGCAGGCATGGCGGTGACGTTACCCGCGCGCTACGGTGTGGGAGTCCGCACGGGAGCCCGAGGCACGGGCTGAGAGGGAGCTGCCGCTCCGACCGTGGAACCTGATCCGGGTCATGCCGGCGCAGGGAGCGTGATTCCACTGTGAACACCAGCACCACAACCGTCACTGTCGTCGGCGGCGGCGTCATCGGGCTGTCCGCGGCTTGGCGCGCGGCCGCCCGTGGATGGCGCGTCACGGTCGTCGACCCGGATCCCGTGCGCGGCGGCGCGTCCTGGCTGGCCGGCGGGATGCTCGCCCCGGTCACCGAGGCTTGGCCGGGCGAGGAAGCCGTGCTCAGCCTGGGGGAGGCGTCGCTGCGACGTTGGCCCGGCTTCGCGGGGGAACTCGCCGCCGAAGGGACCGATCCCGGGCTGGCCGAGCACGGCACGATCGTCGTCGGGTTCGACAGCGCAGACGCCGGGCACCTCGACATCCTCGCCGGGTACCTGCGTTCGCTCGGCCGCGACGTCGAGACGCTGACCGGGCGCGAGGCGAAGCGGCTCGCGCCGGGCCTCGGCGCGGTACGCAGCGGGCTGCACGTACCGGGCGATTTAGCCGTGGACAACCGGAAACTGCTTACAGCGCTGAGCGAAGCGGCTACGAAGCGTGGGGTCGAGTTCCGTCGCGAGCGGCTCGAGAGCCTCTCCGAAGTGTCTGGCCCCGTGATCCTCGCGGCCGGTGCGTGGACCGGGCAGCTGCATCCGTTGCTGGAGCACGCTGTACGTCCGCTAAAGGGGGAGATTCTGCGACTGCGTCCGCGTCGGGGCTGTCTGCCGCCTCCGCCGTACACAGTGCGCGCGATGGTCGAAGGACGGCCGATCTATCTGGTACCGCGAGAAGACGGCGAACTGGTCCTTGGCGCGACGCAGTACGAAGCGGGTTTCGATCAGGCCGTCACCGCGCGCGGCGTGCGCGAGCTGCTGGAGAACGCGGAGCGGATTCTTCCCGGCATCACGGAGTACGAGCTGGTGGAAGTCGCCGCCGGGCTGCGTGCCGCGAGCCGTGACGCTTTGCCGTACATCGGCGAAGTGAGCGAAGGCGTGTACGCCGCGACAGGACATCACCGCAACGGTTTGCTGATGGCCCCCGCGACCGCGGACGCCGTGGTCGCGTGGCTGGCCGGGGAAACCCCGCCGCCGGAGGTCGCCGCGGCGATGCCCGCCCGTCTGGTCGAGAAGGAGCGAGTCTGATGGAGATCAAGGTCAACGGCGAGTGGCGGGAATTTCCCGACGACAGCACGGTTTCCGCGGTCCTGGACGCGCTGGGAGCGGAACGCCGCGGCGTGGCCGTCGCGGTCAACGGCGAGGTCGTGCGGCGTGGCGAATGGGAAGAAGCGGTCGTGCCGAAGGGCGCGAACCTCGAAGTGCTGACCGCGGTTCAAGGAGGTTGAGCATGGACGACCTGATCATCGGCGAACACAAGCTGTCGTCGCGATTGATCATCGGCACCGGTGGCGCGGCGAATCTCGAAGTGCTGGAACGCGCGCTGGTCGCGTCGGGCACCCAGCTGACCACCGTGGCCATGCGCCGAGCCGACGCCGAGGGCGGCTCCGGAGTGCTGGAGTTGTTGCGGCGCTTGGACATCGAGCTGCTGCCCAACACCGCGGGCTGCCGGACGGCGGCCGAAGCCGTGCTCACCGCCCAATTGGCCCGCGAGGCGCTGGAAACGAACCTGATCAAACTCGAGGTGCACGCCGACGACCGGACGCTGCTGCCCGATCCGCTGGAGACCCTCGAAGCAGCCGAACGCCTGGTGGCGGACGGATTCACGGTGTTCGCCTACACGAATGACGACCCGGTGCTCGCCCTCCGCCTGGAGGAAGCGGGCTGCGCGGCGGTGATGCCGCTCGGCGCCCCGATCGGCACCGGGCTGGGTATCCGGAACCCGCACAACATCGAGCTGATCGTCTCGCGCGCGTCGGTGCCGATCGTGCTGGACGCGGGGATCGGGACTGCCTCGGACGCCACGTTGGCAATGGAACTCGGCTGCTCGGCGGTGCTTCTGTCGACGGCGGTGACCCGTGCGGCGGACCCGGAACGGATGGCGCTGGCGATGCGGAGCGCGGTGGAGGCCGGGTATCTGGCGCGTGGCGCGGGACGGGTGCCGCAGCGGTTTTGGGCGCAGGCGTCGAGTCCTCCTCGCTAGGACTCTCGTGAGTGTTGATGTCGGTTCTAACCGGCATCAACACTCACGACCACCTTGCCGCGCACCCCGCCACCCTCAAGCGCCCGATGCGCCTCCGCGATATCCGCCAGCGGAAACACCCGGTCCACCAACGGCCGCACCAGTCCGGCATCGACCCACCGGCTCAGGTCGGCGAGCAGATCCGCCTTCGGGTTCCCGCTGAAGGCCCGCACCCATCGCTTCGGGCGCAGCGCGTTCGCCGCCACGTAACCGAGCGAGCGGACCGGACGGTCGAGGTCGAACGCGATCGCGACCATCCGTCCGCTCGGGGTCAACAGCCGTCGGAAGGTCTCGAGGTCGCGGCCGACGGTGTCGAGAATGACGTCAAACTTCCCCAGCTCGCCAGGATCGCGGTAGTCGAGCGCGACATCCGCCCCGAGTTCCCTTGCCAGCTCTAGGTTCTTGGCGCTCGTCAGTCCGGTCACGTGTGCGCCCATGGCTTTGCCGAGCTGCGTCGCCACAAACCCGACTCCGCCGGTCGCGCCGCGGATCAGCAGGCGTTCGCCGGGCTTGAGATGGGCTTTGTCGCGCAGCGCGGTAATCGCGGTGGTGCCCACCGCCAGCGACGCGGCTTGCTCGGGATCGAGCCCAGCGGGTACGTGGTCCAGCCGGTCGGCGGCCATCACGTAGTACTCGGCGGCCGTGCCCATCCGCCGCCCGCCGCCCCAGACGAGGTCGCCGACTGCGAAGCGGCTCGTTCCGGGTTCCGCCACCTCGCCGACCAGGTCGATGCCGATCCGCTTGGGAAAACGCTTGCCGCTGAACGGAAGCAGCTTCCCGGACCGCATGGCGAGTTCGCCGCCGTTGACCGACAGCGCGCGTACCCGGACGAGGACTTCGCCGGGGCCGGGCACCGGAGTCGGAACCGTGGTCTCGCGCAGGACTTCGGGCGGTCCGTAGCGGTCGTAGGCGATGGCGCGCATCGAAGTGGAAGGCATGTTCCACTTCTAGCACGGAAAGTGGAAAGGGTCTTCCGATTCGCGTAAAGTGAGAGAGTGCCGGAAAAACCGACTCGGTTGCGCACCGACGCCGCCCACAATCGCGCGCAGATTCTCGAGGTCGCGAAGCACACCTTCGAGACCGAGGGCCTGGACGTGTCGATGAGCGAACTCGCGCGCCGCGCGGGCCTCGGCGTGGCCACGGTGTACCGCCATTTCCCGACGAAGGCCGATCTGGTCGCCGAAGCCTTCGCCGAGCCGATGGCCGAATGCGCGGGGATGCTCGACGAAGCGCTCGCCGACCCCGATCCGTGGCGTGGGTTTTGCCGGGTGATCGAGGAAGTCTGCGCGATGCAGGCGAGCAACCAAGGTTTCTCCGCCGCGATCGTGACCGCGCTGCCCGATCAGGCTGGTTTCGCGAAGCTGCGGGACCAGGCGTTGCGCGGGTTCACCGAGTTGATCCGCCGGGCGCAAGAAGCCGGTGCGCTGCGGGCCGACTTCGCGGTTTCCGACCTGTCGTTGATCTTGCTGGCGAACGGCGGGCTGCGGTCGGGCGCGGGAGCCGCGGCACCGGCGGCGTCGCGGCGGCTCGCGGGCTATCTGCTGCAGTCGTTCCGGGCGGAGACGGCCGCGCTCCTGCCGCCGCCCGCGGAGCTTCCGCTCGACGGGTCGGTGCTCTAAATGGGCGGCCAAGCTGCACAAATAGCCTGGTAATGGTGATTTCGCCCGCGCTTGACGCGGATTGTGCACGGGTACGCCGTATGGTTGACGGCACCCTTTCCGGCGCACCCAGCGGCGGGCACCAGCGTCAGAAGGAGCCGATCGTGACTCTTTCCTCGGTCCAGGACGTAACGGGCCGGTTGTATCTAGCGGTGGGACGGCTTTCCCGCTCGCTGCGCCAGGCCGGCGCGCCCGGGCCCGGCCACGGGTCGATCTCGGCGCTGGCCACGCTCGTGCACTTCGGCGAGCTGCGTCTCGGCGACCTCGCCGCGAAGGAAGGCGTCGCGGCGGCCACCATGTCGCGGATCGTGGCCACGCTGGTGGAGGCCGGTTACGTCACCCGCGAATCCGACCCGGTCGACCGCCGCGCCTGGCTCGCCCGCGCCACCGAGGAAGGCGAACGCCTCGTCTCCGGCGTGCGCTCCACCCGCGTGCAGGAGCTCAACCGCCGTCTCGACCGGCTCACGCCCGAAGCTCGCGAGTCGATCATCGCCGCGCTTCCCGCGCTGGAAGCCCTGATCTCCGACGAGAGCTAGAGCTCTTCCGGGGCCAGCCGCCAGAACGCCGACACCGGGCCGACTTTCGCGCCCATCGGGTACGAGTGCTCGACGGCCTGAGAGACGAACCACTTGCCGTAACGCGCCGCTTCGACCACCGGCATGCCCTTGGACAGCCCAGCGGTCAGCGCGGACGCCATGGTGTCGCCGGCGCCGTGCGTGTGCGGGGTCTGCCAGCGCGGGCCGGGCAGCTCCACGAACGTCGAACCGTCGAAGAGCAGGTCGACGCACTCCGGGTCGGACTGCAGGTGGCCGCTCTTCACCAGCACGTATTTCGGCCCGAGCCGGTGCAGCACGACGGCCGCGGTGTGCATGCCTTCGCGGTCGGTCACGGTCATGCCGGTGAGCAGCCGCACCTCGTCCAGGTTCGGCGTGAGCACGGTGGCGCGCGGCACGAGTTCGTCGCGCAGCGCGGCGAGGCCGTTGTCGTCGAACAGCGACTGGCCGGTCATCGCCGCGGCCACCGGGTCGACCACGAACGGAATCGAGCCGTCGCGCCCGATCCCGGCTTTGTCGCAGGCCGCCGCGACCGCGTGGATGATCTCCGCGGACGCGAGCATGCCGGTCTTCGCCGCGCCGACGCCCATGTCCTCGGCGACCGCCTCGATCTGCCCGGCCACGATGTGCGGCGGCAGATCGGCGCGGTCGTGCACGCCGAGCGTGTTCTGGACGGTGACCGCGGTGACCGCGACCAGGCCGTGCACCCCGCAGGCGAGGAAGGTCCGCAGGTCCGCCTGCAGCCCGGCGGCCCCGCCGGAATCGGATCCGGCAATGGTGAGCGCGGAGGGCGGGCTCGGGTTCTCAGTCATGTGCGCGTTCCGACTTCTGGTCTGGTCCATTGAGGCAACTGTGCTTCATTCACAGTCCACCACGATGGCACAGTAAGTGTTCGTGCTGGTCCCCGTGACGAAGGAGACATCAGTGAAGCTCGCCGCGGCCGGTCTCCTGCTCCTGTCCACGCTGGCGGTACCGGGGGTCGCCAGCGCGGACAGCCCCAAGCTCTCGCACGTGACCACCGTCGGCGTGCACAACACCTACGACCCGGCCGCGTACCCGTACCTCGCGCAGGCGCTGGACAATGGCTCGTCCCTGCTCGAACTCGACGTCTGGCCGGACTTCTTCACCCACGAGTGGAAGGTCAGCCACTCCAACCCGCTGGGCAACAGCAACAACTGCACCGCCGCGCGAACGGCCGCGGACCTTTACTCCGGCGGGACGAACAAGGACCTCGAATCGTGCCTGGACGACATCCGGATCTGGCTCGGCGCGCATCCTGGTCACTCGCCGCTCACACTGAAGATCGAAATGAAGACGGGGTTTTCCGCGAATACCGGCCTCGGCCCGGCCCAGCTCGATGCCGCATTCCGCGACCATCTCGGCGATGCGGTGTTCAAGCCCGCCGACCTTCTCGGCAGCCACGCCACGCTCGATGAAGCGTCCAAAGCGGACAATTGGCCGACGCTGGACGCGTTGCGGGGCAAGGTGCTCACCGAGATCATCCCGGGCACGGTCGAAGAGGGAAACCCGACCGACACGCTGCACACCGACGTCGAGTACGCCGGCTATCTGCTGGCCCAGAAGGCCGCCGGGAAGCTGGATTCGGTGCAGATCTTCCCGACCGTGCACGGCGCCGCGGGCGGCGACCCGCGCGACAAATACTCCGCGGAGCAGAAACCGTGGTTCGTCGTTTTCGACGGGGACGCCAGCGAATGGCTCGCGAAGGCCGGAATGTCCTGGTACGACGAGAACCACTACTACGTGGTGATGACGGACGGGCAGAACGTCGCACCGGCCATCGACGACCACAACCCGACCGTCGACCAGGCGACCCAGCGCGTGGCGGAGTTGGCCAAGCAGCACGCTTCCGTGGTGACGTCCGATTGGACCGGTCTCACGAGCGTGCTGCCGACGGTGGATTCGCGCGGCTAGAACCGCGGCGGCGGTTTCAGTACTGACATCCGGTATTGGTACACCGCTTGCGCTTCGGCGATCCCCGGTCGCGGCGTGACGCCCGATTTGCGGATTGTTTTGACCGCCGAAGCGGTGCGATGCTCGGTGACCAGGCCGTCGACCTCGTGCTGCACCTCAAGCGGCAGCCTCGCCCACAACGCTTCCGGTGTCTCGCTCATCCGGCCAGTGTCGCATTCACGAGCACCCGGAAGGGGACGAGATCCCTGCTATGGTGCGATGTCCGCTCGAAGCGAGCCGGGGGTGCGGATTCATGGCAATGGTGCCGGTCGAGGTTGTCGTGGGCAATTTGGCGCTGGACGAGGCAACCGTGACAGACATCGTCCGCCTCTCGATCACCGTCCTGCTGGGGGCCAGCGGCGTTGTCGCATGGATCTTTTCGAAACGCGCGCGGGCGCGTTCCTCGCTGGGCCGAATGGGTGTCGACATTTCCGACGCTTCGCTCGCCCGATGCATCGCGGACGGTGACCTCAAAGCCATCGACCTGCTCCTGCGCACGGGAATCCGCGCGGACGCACCGCTCAACGGCCGCACCCCGTTGCAGGCCGCGATCAAAGCCGGTGACGAGCGAGTGATCGGGCTGCTGATCCGCCGCGCTCCGCCGGAAGCGGTCGTCCGGGAATTGCTCCGGGACAGCGTCCCGGAAGCCGCGCCGACCGGTTCGCCCGCGTTCACGGTGCTGCCCGGGGTGCAGGGCGTGCTCGAGCACATTCAGCGCCAGATCATCTCGGCGCTGGATTCCGGGGAACGGACCGAGATGCTGAACCTCGGACTGGACCTCGAGGTCGTGCAGACGTTCCTGCTCTACAAACTGATCTTCCAGAAGAACCTTCGCAATCTCGAATACCAGGGCATGCTGATCGAGAGCGGCGCGGAACGGATCAAACCGGTCATCGACGGGGGCAGTTCCATCCACTCGGGGACCGCGGCCGCGGTGATCGAGAAGATCGGCAACCAGATCGCGGAGAACGCGGCCTTCCTCGAGAGCAACAACATCTCCATCGAGATCCGGTCCTACGACGTGCCGCCGGTGCTCCACGGTTTCCTGGTGGACAACCGGCATCTGTACCTCGGCTTCACCGAGTTCGTCCAGGGAAAACTCCACGGCGGCGAGTTCGGCTACCTCTATCTCGACCGGCTGGCGGCGGATCCCATGACCGCCCATCTCTTCCGGGTGTACCGCTCCTGGTTCGAATTCCAGTGGAATCACGGCACAAAGCTTTGTGCCTCCTGAAAGGTCGGGCATGCTGGTCATCGGACATCGCGGCGCGGCCGGGCACGCGCCGGAGAACACTCTCGCGTCGATCCGGAAAGCGATCGGCCTCGGCGTGGATCTGGTCGAAATCGACGTCCAGGCCACCAGGGACGGGCAGCTCGTCGTGTTCCACGACAAGTTGCTCGACCGGGTCACCGACGCGACGGGTTACCTGTGGGATTTCGACCTGGCGCGCTTGCGGGCCGAGGTGCGCGTCGCCGGCGAGCAGATCCCGTTGCTGAGCGAGGTGTGCGAACTCGTCCGGGACAGTTCTGTCCGGCTGATGGCCGAGATCCTCGACCCCGCCACGGCCAAAGCCGTTCTCGCGACCGTGTCGGAAATCCTGCCCGCCGATCAGTTCCTGGTGGCGTCATTCCATCACGACACCGTGCGCGAACTGGTTGCGCAACACCCGGGCCTCAAGGCGATCGCGCTGGTCGAAGGCGCGCCGGTGGATCCGGTCCGGATGGCTCGGGACTGCGGCGCGCACTACGTGGGGCTCGGATTCGAGTCGATCCAGCAGGAGAAGGTCGCCGCGCTGCAGGAGGCGTCGATCTCGGTTTTCGCCTGGACGGTCAACGATCCGCGGGAAATCGATCGCGCTCGCCGGTTGGGAGTCGACGGAATCATCTCCGACTATCCCGACCGGGTCGCGCGCTGATCGCCCGTTACGACGGATTCGCGAGCCGCCAGAACGGGGAAACCGGGCCGACTCCCGCGCCGAGCGGATACGCCTCCAGGACGCAGCGTTCGATGAACCGCTTCGCCTCCGCGACCGCGGTGGGCACGTCGGCGCCCTTCGCGAGCGACGAGGTGATCGCCGACGCCATGGTGTCGCCGCCGCCGTGGGTGTTTTCCGTGTCGATGCGCGGGCCGCTCAGCTCGATCACCGCCGAGCCGTCGGTGAGCAGGTCGACGCAATCGGCGGCGTCGTAGAGATGGCCGCCCTTGACCAGTACCCACTGGGAACCGAACTCCAGCAACGCTTCCGCGGCTGCGTGCTGGCTCTTCGTGCCGGTGACCGTGACGCCGGTCAGCAGCCGGACCTCGTCGAGGTTCGGCGTGATGAGCGTGGCGCGCGGGAACAATTCCGTCCGGATCGCTTCCAGCGCTTCTTCGCGCAGCAGCGCGTGACCGGTCATCGACGCGGCTACCGGGTCGACCACGAACGGGGTGTCCGTGGTGCGTCCGATGTGGACCTCGTCGAGTGTTTTCGCCACCGCCTGAATGATTTCCGCGGTGGCGAGCATGCCGGTCTTCGCCGCGTTGACGCCCATGTCCTCGGCGACCGCCTTGATCTGGGCGGTGACGACGTCGACCGGGATTTCGGAGAACCCTTGCACGCCAAGCGAATTCTGCACGGTGACCGCGGTGAGCGCGACCAGCCCGTGCACGCCGTTGGCGAAGAACGTGCGCAGGTCCGCCTGCACGCCCGCACCACCGCCGGAATCGGATCCGGCGATGGTGAGGGCAGTGCGAGGGGTGCCTGTCACTGGTTGACCACCGGCAAGTAGACCTTGTTGCCCTGCTCGGAAAACTCCGCGGACTTCTCGGCCATGCCCGCCTCGATCGCCTCCACAGAGGACAGACCGTGCTCCTCGGCGTACTTGCGCACGTCCTGGGTGATCCGCATCGAGCAGAACTTCGGCCCGCACATCGAGCAGAAGTGCGCGGTCTTGGCCGGTTCGGCGGGCAGTGTCTCGTCGTGGAAGGCCCGCGCGGTGTCCGGGTCGAGCGACAGGTTGAACTGGTCGTTCCACCGGAACTCGAAGCGGGCCTTGGACAATTCGTCGTCCCAGTCCTGCGCGTACTGGTGGCCCTTGGCGAGGTCGGCGGCGTGCGCGGCGATCTTGTAGGTGATCACGCCGGTCTTGACGTCGTCGCGGTTGGGCAGTCCGAGGTGCTCCTTCGGCGTGACGTAGCACAGCATCGCCGTGCCGTACCAGCCGATCTGCGCCGCGCCGATCGCCGAGGTGATGTGGTCGTACGCCGGAGCGATGTCCGTGGCGAGCGGGCCGAGCGTGTAGAACGGAGCCTCGCCGGTGAGCTTTTCCTCCAGCTCCACGTTTTCCTTGATCTTGTGCATCGGCACGTGGCCGGGGCCTTCGATCATCACCTGCACGTCGTGCTCGCGGGCGATGTGCGTCAGTTCGCCGAGGGTCTCCAGTTCGGCGAACTGGGCACGGTCGTTGGCGTCCGCGATCGAGCCGGGACGGAGGCCGTCGCCGAGGGAGAACGTGACGTCGTACTCGCGCAGGATCTCGCACAGCTCGGAGAAATGCGTGTACAGGAAGGATTCCTGGTGGTGCGCGAGGCACCAGGCGGCCATGATCGACCCGCCGCGGCTGACGATGCCGGTGACCCGGCGCGCGGTCAGCGGGATGTAGCGCAGCAGCACGCCGGCGTGCACCGTCACGTAGTCGACGCCCTGCTCGCACTGCTCGATGATGGTGTCGCGGTAGATCTCCCAGGTGAGCTTTTCCGGCTCCCCGTTGACCTTTTCCAGTGCCTGATAGATCGGCACGGTGCCGACCGGGACCGGCGAGTTGCGCACGATCCACTCGCGCGTCTCGTGAATCCGCTTGCCGGTGGAGAGGTCCATGATCGTGTCGGCTCCCCAGCGGGTGGCCCACACCATCTTGTCGACCTCTTCCTCCACAGAGGACCAGACGGCCGAATTTCCCATGTTGGCGTTGATCTTCACCAGGAAGTTCTTGCCGATGATCATCGGCTCGGTCTCCGGGTGCTTGCGGTTGGCCGGAATCACCGCGCGGCCGCGGGCGACCTCGTCCCGCACGAACTCGGGCGTACAGCGTTCGCGCGCGGCGATGAACTCCATTTCCCGGGTGATCACCCCGGCTTTCGCCCAGCCGAGCTGGGTGTTGTGCTCCCGCCCGTCGGCCCAGCCGGACCTAAGCGGGTGCAGTCCTTTGTGGACATCGATGTTCGCGTCCGGATCGGTATAGGGCCCCGACGTGTCGTACACGTCGAAGTGCTCCCCGTTCGACAGGTCGATCCGTCGCGCCGGAACCCGCAGTCCGGATTCGGTGCGGTGGTAGACCTTGTGCGAGCCGGTGATCGGCCCGGTGGTGACGGACGGGGCGATGGCACCCTGGTTTTCCAGCGTCGTCAACGACGTTCACTCCCTACGCCGGCATTACCCGGTCAGGTTCATGCGGTCGGTGACGCCGGGTGTCCGCGAGATGGACACCAGTCACCCTCTCAGCCCGCCAAGGCGCGAGCTCCCGCGTTGCATTCGGTTGAGGTTGCTCGTCCGACGATGCCATGCGGTGTCGGTTCGGCACAACCCTGCCGCCCGTCTGGCCGAAACAAAACGGACTCGTCACAGTGCGGGGACGGCGCCTGACAAGCGATGCTGACGCACTTCAAAGTGCCTTTTGTAAGCCCTCTCTCACTCACCCATGATGGTGTTACGCACTACTAGTGAGGTGAGCAAGATGGTTGAACGGCCGACTCGATCCCGGGGGTCACGGGTTGTCCTCGAGGCGTGGGCTGACCGGCTTCAGGCCGCGATCTCGCGGCGTCCGGACGCGGAGCAGTCCGGGTACTCGCTGAACCGCCTGAACGCCAACACATTCGCGGCGGGCCCGCGAGATCCGCGAGTACGCCGACCGAGTGCGCGCGGACCACGACGAGGGGCCGTCACCTCCGACGCCCCCGACGCCACAGGGCGCTGAGCACCACCGACGGCTCAGCCCGCCGACGCGCTGACCGATTTCTTGCCTCGGCCAACTCCGGTCAGTTCCTTGGCGGCCCGGTTGCTGGCGATCTCACCGTGGTGGGCGGCGGCCCAGCCAGCCATCGCCGTCACCGCGCTCAGCAGGGACCGCCCCAGATCCGTTAGCTCGTATTCCACTCGCGGCGGGACCTCGGGGTACGCGGTCCGCGTAAGCAGTCCGTCTCGCTCGAGGTGCTTGAGGGTCTGGGTCAGCATCCGCTGAGAGATTCCCGCGATGCTCGCCTGCAAGTCGGAGTAGCGCAGCGAACCGGCGCTCAGGGTGCTGATGACCAGCACCGTCCACTTGTCACCGATGCGATCGAGCACCTCGCGGATAAAAGCGTTGTCCTCCGGCCAGGTCTGGCACGGACCGCTGATCTGTCGTGCTGACGCCATCCCACTCGCCTCTCATCTGGTGCGTAACCGCACTACCAGTATGTAACACCCACTCGGCGACCACCCGCCACTCGCTCTGGTCGATCACTGGAGCGCGCTCTCACGCCATTGCTGAAAGGGAACACCCGACCATGTCGTACCTGCTTCACATTGATTCCTCCGCGCTCGGCGAAGCCTCGGTCTCCCGCCAGGTCGCACAGTCCTTCCTCGAAAGCTGGGACGGCAAGGTTGTCCACCGCGACCTCGCCGCGGCACCCGTGCCCCATCTCACCGCCGCGGGCATCACCGCCCGCGTCACCGATCCCGCCCAGCGCACCGACGAGCAGGCCGCCGCAGCCGCATTGCAGGACCAGCTCATCGAGGAATTCCTCGGCGCCGGGGCCTACCTGTTCACGGTGCCGATGTACAACCTGTCGATGCCTTCGGTGTTCAAGGCCTGGGTCGACCAGATCATGGTCTTCGGCCGCACCTTCAAGCCGTCCCCGGCTGCCGGACGTCCGGCGGTGCTGATCTCCTCCCGAGGCGGCAGCTACGGTCCCGGCGCGCCCCACCACGGCCTCGACTACGTCGTGCCCACCACTGAGGCGGTGCTCGGACATGAGAGTCAGCTGGCGCTCGATGTCGCCACCGTGGTCCCCGAGATGACCATGGCCCCCCACTCGCCGTCCCTGGCGGAGTTTCTCCCGATGCACGAGGCATCCATGGCCGACGCCCACGACCGTGCTCGTGAGCTCGCCGCGACGATCGCCACCGCGATCGCCGCCTGATGTCCCCGACGAGCAGTCCCGCGCCGTGCCGGGACGCTCGGCTGGAAGAACGAAGGTCTCCCCGGCGAAAACCGGGGAGACCTTCGGGAAAATCGGGAGGCGCGGCGCGGGTCAGGCGTCCGCGGGTTCCTTGGGCGGCAGCCAGGTCAGGCCGGGCACGCCCCACTTGTTCTTCTTCAGCATCTTCTTCGCCGCGCGCGCGTGGCGGCCGACGAGACGGTCCAGATAGATGAACCCGTCGAGGTGGTCGGTCTCATGCTGGAGGCAGCGCGCGAAGTAACCGGTGCCCTCGACCTCGATCGGGTTTCCCTCGACGTCGAAGCCGGTCACCTTGGCCCACGTGGCGCGCCCGGTCGGGTACGACTCGCCGGGGGCGGACAGGCAGCCCTCCCAGTCGTCGTCCGGGTCCGGCATGGTCTCCGGGATCTCCGACGTCTCGAGCTTCGGGTTGACCACCACGCCCTTGTGTTCGATGCCCTCGTCGTCCGGGCAGTCGTATACGAACAGTCGCAGGTCGAGTCCGATCTGGTTGGCCGCGAGGCCCACGCCCTCGGCCGCGTACATGGTCTCGAACATGTCCTCGACGAGGGTGGCCAGCTTGTCGTCGAACTCGGTGATCTCGCGCGTCGGCTGGTGCAGCACGGGTTCGCCGGCGATGCAGATGGGGTGGACGGTCACGGACGCCGAGTTTAGTCGGACCCTTCTGGTACACCTGGATCGGACCGTGACGCGCCGTGTCGGATGCCCATGTCGAGCATGGGTTCCGTGGTTCAATGACGCCCGCGGAAGGACTGCCGACAGCGATTGCGAGGACCGCATGGACGCCGCGGAGTCGATGGCTGGAGACCAGCCGTCGCCGCCGGAGAATGTCGGTGGCCTGACCGAACGCGAACTGGACATTCTCGCGTTCGAGCGGCAGTGGTGGCGCCACGCCGGGGCGAAGGAGAACGCCATCCGGGAGCGCTTCGGACTGTCCTCCACCCGTTACTACCAGTTGTTGAACACGCTGCTGGCCAAGCCGGAGGCCGTCGCGGCCGATCCGATGCTGGTCAAGCGGCTGCGCAAAACGCGCGCCGCCCGTCAGCGCAAACGCGGGGCCCGGCGGTTGGGGATCGAGCTGTCATGAGCGTCTTCTCGGGACTGTCCCGGCCGTTGAAGGCCGCGGGAGTCGCGCTGATCGGGATCGCGGTGGTCGCGGCCGTCATCGGCGGGGTCACCGTGCTCAACACGAGCGGCGACCAGAACGCCGGACCGAGCACGTCCGGCGAGCCCACCGCGCCCGGCGGATCGTCGTCGGCTCCGGAGCAGTCGTCCTCGGCGGCGCCCAGCTCCGCGCCGTCCTCGCCCGCCTCGTCGGCCCCGGCCTCGTCGTCCGCCGCGTCGTCGGCTCCGGCGTCGGGCCAGCCCGGACAGCCCGGCGGCCAGCCGGGCCAGCAGCCAGGGCAGCCGGGCCAGCCGGGCCCGGACCAGCAGGCGTCGAACAAGTGGGTCACCCTGCGCGTCTACAACAACTCGCTGGTCAAGCACCTCGCCGAACAGGCCGCCGCCGATTTCCGCGGTTCGGGCTGGAACGTCGCCGAGGTCGGCAACTACGCGCAGGGCAACATCCCGACGACCACGGCGTACTTCCGGCCGGGCACCGACGAGGAAGCCGCCGCGAAGCAGCTGGCCAAGGAGTTCGGCTTCCAGGCCCAGCCCCGGTTCGACGGCATCCAGAACTCGAGCCCTGGCGTGATAGTGATCATCACGAAGGACTACCAGCCTGGTGGGCACAAGGGGAGCTGAGCTTCCCGAGACCGGTGACAGCCCGCGCTACGGCGCGGGCTTTGTCATGTCCGCACGCGGCACGTCGGACTGACGCGGCGCTCGTGAGTGCGGGTACCGGTTCTCACCGGCACCCGCACTCACCAGCAGCTCAACGCTCCTGCTGCGCCTGCGCGTAAGCCTCCAGCGTCGCCAACTGCGCCGCGTCCAGCGAAGGCCGCACCGCCTCGCGAGCCTTGGCCAGATGCGCCGCGGTCACCTCGCGCGCCTCGAGCGACTCGCGCATCGCCGTCAGCGCCGCCTCCCGGATCAGCGCGGCGCAGTCGGCGGCCGAGTAGCCCTCCAGTGCCTCCGCGGTGGCCGCGAGGTCCACATCGGACGCCAGCGGCGTGTGCTTTGCCGTCGCGGCAAGGATCGCGGCGCGGGATTCGGCGTCCGGCGGCGGCACGTAGATCCGCCGCTCCAGGCGTCCGGGGCGCAGCAAGGCCGGGTCGACCAGTTCGGGCCGGTTCGTCGCGCCCAGCACGACGACCTCGCGCATCGGCTCCACGCCGTCCAGTTCGGTGAGCAGCGCGGCGACCACGCGGTCGGCCACGCCGGAGTCGGACGACTGGCCGCGGCGCGGGGCGAGCGCGTCGATCTCGTCGAGGAAGATCAGCGAGGGGGCGGCGTCCGCGGCCCGGCGGAAGAGGTCGCGCACCGCACGCTCGGATTCGCCGACCCATTTGTCCAGCAGTTCCGCGCCCTTGATCGCGAACACGTTCAACGCGCCGGTGCCGGCGAGCGCCCGGACCAGGAACGTCTTGCCGCCGCCGGGCGGGCCGTACAGCAGCACGCCGCGCGGCGGGTCGATGCCGAGCCGGGCGAACGAGTCCGGGTAGCGCAGCGGCCACAGCACGGTTTCGGTGAGCGCTTCCTTGACCGACGTCATGTTGCCGACGTCGTCCAGGGTCAGGCCGCCGGTGGCCAGATTGTCCGAAGTGGACAGCGAAATCGGCCGGACGGTGGCCAGCGCGTCGAGCAGATCCTGCTGGGAGATCTGGGGTTCCTCGACCTCGCGCTGGCGCAACGCGGCCCGCAACGCCGCGTCCCGGCGAAGGGCGAGCAGGTCGGCGGCGACGAAACCGGGGGTCCGTTCGGCGAGCACGCCCAGGTCGGCCCCGGATTCGACCGGCACGTCGCGCAGCAGGATCCGCAGCAGTTCGACGCGCGTTTTCGCTTCCGGCAGCGGCAGCCCCAGCTCGCGGTCGAGCAGGTCGGCACCGCGCAGCCGCGGATCCGCAGACTCGGCCCGCGCGGTTGTCGCCACCACAGCCAGCCCGTCCTGGCGCAGCGCGGAGCGCAGTTCTTCGAGCACGACGGTGGCCACTGGCGGCGGCTGCGTGGCCGGGAGCAGCGCGTCGATGTCGTTGATCAACAGCACGCCCGGACCGTCGCCATCCGTTGCCCGGTCGATGGCCTCGCGCAGCGAACGGTGTGCCGCATTCGGTTCCAGCACCGCGATATTCGGCGCGGTCACCGACACCACGCGCACCTTCTCCGCAGCGGCGACCGACCGCACCAACGTGGCCTTGCCGACGCCTTCCGGCCCGGACAGCAGCACGCCCAGATGCGCCGAAGTGCCCAGCTTCGCCAACAGTTCCGGCCGGTGGAACGCCAGATCGAACCACTCGGCCAGCTTGCGCGCCGCGCCCTCGGCGCCGACCAGGTCGGCGACCGGCACCGGCTCGTCCAGCTCTTCCTCGCGAGCCTCGGTGACGACCTCTTCGACGATCTCCGCGTCGAGATAGTCCTCGGCCGCGGTGACGGCGGTCGTGCGGACGAGCGCGGTCGCGGTGCGCATCGGCGATTCGTTGGTCGGAGCTCCGGTGCGCGCGCCGTCCCGCCAGCTGACCACAGTGGACGGTCCAACCACGACGACGCCGGCCGGTTCGGTGGCGGTTACGGTCAGCAGTTCGTTGGTCCAGGTCGCGCCGATCACGCGGGACAACTGCCCGCGGACAGCGGCGACGTCCGATCCCGGCGCGGGCGCGAGGTCTTGCGGCAGCAGGGAAACCGCGTCGCCGAGAGTGAGGACCTTGCCCGTGAGCGCGAGCCGCAACGTCTGCGGCGACACCGAAACGGACGCCAGCCGAGACCCGGACACGGTGACCGTGCGGGCCGCGGTGACCTCTGCCGGCGAGACCACGATCTCGCCGCCCTCGGCGACGCCGAGGTTCGACATGGTGACGTCGTCGGTCAGCACGACACCCGGGGTCGCCTCCTCGTCGGCGGGCGCGGCCAAGGCGGCACTGCGCCGCGCGCCGATGAGGTGCACGGCGTCCCAGGCCCGCAGGCCGAGCGCGTCGAGCACTTCCGGGTGCAGCCGGACAACCCCCCGCCGCGCGTCGAGCGCGGACGGCGTGTGCCGGACGGTCAGGGTGATCTGCGGATCGCTCACGCTGCTCACCCTAATGAACCGGCGGTCGGTTGTGCGCGAACGAAAGGCCGCTCAGGCCGTCGCTGACCAGTCGCGGATCGCGGCGACGAACTCCTCGGGCGCGTCGGACTCCACGTAAAGCCCTACGCCGTCAAGACTTACGGTCTGATGGTTCGGGAAGGACGCTTCCAGCCGCTCGCGTTCCCGTGGCCGGAAACCGATTTGAGCGTTGCCCCACACGATCAGCGTCGGCAGGTCGGGAAGGCCTGCCTCGATCTCGGCGAAGAAGGACCGGCTGGCGAGGATCCGGCCGGGAAGCACGCCGGAGGCCTGGCGTCGCTCGGGCGTGTCCATCGCACGGCGGTAGTGGGTCATTTCGGCCTCGGTCGGCTTCCGCTTTCGGTGGCCCATGGGGAGAAACGCCTTGACGACGAGGTTGAGCCGGCGCGCCAGGAAACGCATCGGAGGCCCGCCCGCGATGCGGCCGAACGCCTCGAAGTACGGGTCGCCGTTGACCGGCCAGGCCCAGGCGTTGACGAGCACCAGCCGTGCGAAGACGCCCGGCAGGCGCTGCGCGGCGGCCAAGCCGATCGGGCCGCCCCAGTCTTGTCCGACCAGCGTGACCCCGCTGAGGCCGAGCGCGTCGACGACCCCGGCGACCACCTCGGCGTGTTCCTCGGGCAGGTAGCGATAGCCGGGTTTCGGCGTCGACAATCCGAAGCCCGGGTAGTCGAGGGCGACGCACCGGAAGTCGTCGCGCAGGGCGGTGATCACGTCGCGCCAGAGGAACGACCAGGTCGGATTGCCGTGCAGGAGCAGCAGCGTGGGGCCGGATCCCTCGTCGACGTAATGCACGGTGTGCCCGTCGATGTCGACGAAGCGGCTCTTGAACGGGAACAACTCGTCGTCGACCCAGTCGGGCCGTGCGGTCTCAGCCATGTCGTCCCCCTCGACGCTATGCTTGATTAAGACAAGCGTACTTGAGAATGTCAAGCAGGGGGAGACAATGCGCAGCTACGGCCAGTACTGCGGGCTCGCCCGGTCCCTCGAAATCGTCGGCGAACGGTGGAATCTGCTTATCGTCCGCCAGCTTCTGCTCGGGCCCGCGCGCTACCGGGACCTGATCGACGGCCTCCCGGGCATCGCGACCAACCTGCTCGCCGACCGGCTCCGCGACCTCGAGACCGCGGGGGTCCTCGAACGGCGGCTGGCGGGCAAGGGCAGCGCGGTCGAATACGCCCTCACGCCGTGGGGCGCGGAGTTGCGCGAGCCGATCGAGAGCCTGATCCGCTGGTCGACCCCGTTGATGGTTCGTGGCCCGGAAGGCGACTCGTTCCGTCCGGAGTGGCTCGCTCTCGCGGTTCCCCCGCTGCTCGACGCCCGGGTCAAGGTCACCCGCAGGGCGACGATCGGCATCGAGGTCGGCGGCCCGCCCCTCCAGCTCCGCGCGACGCGCTCCGGCTTCGAGGTCGGCTCGCTGAACGAGGATCTCGACGCCACCGTCCGCGCTGATCCGGCCTGCGTCCTCGGCCTTGCCGCGGGCGCGCTCTCGCTCAAGGACGCCCAAGCCCTCGGGATGATCGAGATCGACGGCGACGAGGCTGTGGTTCGCGCCGTCTTCTCCGCCTGACGAGGCAGAGCTACCGGCGCCGAATGCCGATCCGACGCCAGCTGCGGCGCCGCTGGGTCGGCCCGGACGTGGCCGAGCTGTGGTCCCGCTCCCGCAGGTTCCGGCTCCGCACCAGGTCCGAGTTCGTCCGGCGCACCGCGCGCATCGCCGCACCGGCGACCCGGCCCGAGGCCGGACGCAACCGCAGCCGTCGGTGGCTGCGGGCCCGGCGGATCGCGCGGCGTTCCCGCGGCGGCACTTCCCAGGCCTCCGGGTGCGCGGCGAGCCAGCGGTGCCGGTAGACCGAATACGGAATGTGCAGCAGGTACAGCACCAGCGCGACCGCCAGCGCCGCCAGCGGGAACACGATGATCGCGGCGGCCAGCAGGCCGACGCCCACCAGCAGCGGCGCGATCGCCTTCGCCGGGGCCTTGACCGTCTTGAGCGAGAGCGTCGGGATGCGGCTGATCAGGAGCGCGGCCACCGCGATGGTCCACACCAGCACCACGTACTGCTCGGACCACCAGCCCTCGCCCCACTGCAGCGTGGCGATCAGCGGCAGCATCGCGACCAGGCCGCCGGCCGGCGCGGGCACGCCGACGAAGAACTCGGCGGCGTACGGCGGCTGGTCGGTGTCGTCGAGCAGCGTGTTGAAGCGGGCGAGCCGCAGGATCATGCAGACCGCGAAGATCAACGACGCGACCCAGCCGATGCGGTCGCCGTGCGCCTGCCAGATGTAGAGCACCAGCGCGGGCGCGACGCCGAACGAAATGCCGTCCGACAGGGAGTCGAGCTCGGCGCCCATCTTGGACGTCGCGTCGAGCAGCCGGGCGATGCGGCCGTCGAGGCTGTCGAGGACGGCGGCGATGCCGATCGAGCCGATCGCCATCGCGTAGTTGTTGGTGAGGGCGAACTGCACCGAGGAAAGACCGGCGCAGAGCGCGAGCACGGTGATCGCGTTCGGCAGCAGCCGGACGCCCGGGGTGGTCACGCGGACCATGGTCAGCTTTCTCCCTGCGCAGGAAGTTCGGCGAGCACGGTTTCGCCGCCGACGGTGCGCTGGCCCTTGGCCACCACGACCCGGCTGCCCGGCGGCAGATAAGTGTCGACGCGCGAGCCGAAGCGGATGATGCCGTAGGTCTCGCCCGCGGACACCTTGTCGCCCTCGCGGACGTCGCACCGGATGCGGCGCGCGACCAGACCGGCGATCTGCACGACGACGAGCTCGTGGCCGTCGACCGTGTGCAGCACCAGCGAATTGCGCTCGTTGACCTCGCTCGCCTTGTCGAGGTCCGCGGAAAGGAATTTGCCCGGCTTGTACGCGACCTTCGAGATCACGCCCGCCGCCGGCGTGCGCTGGACGTGCACGTCGTAGACGGAGAGGAACACGCTCACCCGCATCCGCGGCTCGGCGGGCAGGCCGAGCTCGGCGGGAGGAACCGCTTCCTCGATGAGCGAGACGGTGCCGTCGGCGGCCGAGATCGCGACGTTGTCCCGCAGCGGGGGCACGCGCTTCGGCTCGCGGAAGAACGCCGTCATGCCCGCGGTGGCGAGCGCGCCGGCCACGCCGAGGCGCTTGGAGAACCGGCGCGCCACGATCGTCGCGGCCAGACCGCCGAGGAGGAACGGCCGTCCTGCCGGGTGCATCGGCGGGAACGTCTCGCGGGCCAGCTGGACGGCGTGCGCGAGGGGGTTACCGGTGGGCTGGCCGCTCATGGGTCGAGTTCCCCGCTGTTCGTCTCGGTCGGTGTAAGGGTCCGATTTGGGCTTCCCCACGCTACCGCCCGCCTGCGGCGGACCCGGCGGCCCCTGGTCGTAAGGGTTGCCCCGGCGCTGGTGGGCGCGACCACAAACCGGTAACGACGCGTCGAACAATCCGATAACACCGGGTAGTTGACGCCGCTCGGGACCGGTGCCCGGGCCGACCTGGCGAGGGAGACGATGGCGGTACCCGATCTGCTCGCGCAGTTGTTGCGCGCCTGGCGCCGGGATGTGCTTTCGGTGCCAGTTCCCCAGCTCGTCGACCCTGTTCACGCTGCTCGGCTCGTGCGCGACGCGGCCCGGGTGCATGCGTCCCCCGACGAAGCACGCACCCGGGCGCGGAACGAGTCAGTTTAGTCCGCGACCGGGGCGTTCTGACAGATCGTCGGGAAACCGTTACCAACGGTCACGATCGCGACGGCTCGCGGTCGCGGCGCTGACCAGCCGCAACACGAGCAGCAGCACGATCGCGCCGAGGATGGCGACGCCGAAGCTCGGGAAGTCGAACTCGAAGTGTTGCTGCTCACCGGTCGAGAGCCGGTAGATGAAGCCGCCGAGCGCCGCCCCGACCACGCCGACCAGCACGCTGACGAGACAGCCCTGCCGCTGCCGCTCCCGGCCGCCGACCACGAGGTTCGCGATCCAGCCGACCAGCGCGCCGAAGACGATCCACAGGATGATGCCCATGCTCGCGAGGATACCCGCGGGCTATTGCACAAGAGTTGTTGTACAACTACTGTTGTGCAACATGGAGGTCCGCGATTCCCAAGTGCTGGCCGCGATGTCGCATCCGCTGCGCCGCCGCCTGCTGGACATGCTGAAACTCGACGGCCCGGCCACCGCGTCGGTGCTCGCGGAGAAAACCGGGCAGGCGGTGGGCAATGTGAGCCACCACCTGAAGGTGCTTTCCGGGGCCGGGCTGGTGGTCGAAGCGCCGGAACTGGCGCGGGACCGGCGGGAACGCTGGTGGCGGCGTCCTTCCGGCACGTTGTCCTGGGCCACTTCGGATTTCGCCGGGGATCCGGTGGCGGAGGTCGCGGAGACGGTGAGCCTCGATCGGCAGATGACGTTGTCCCGGGAGTGGCTTTCGGAATTGGAGACGGCCCCTTCGGAATGGCGTGACGCGTGGTTCTCGTCTGATGCGTGGATGCGGTTGACGCCTGCGGAATTGGCGGAGCTGAACGAGCGGATGGCTGCGCTGTTCGCGGAATTCGGCGCGAAGGCGGATTCTGATCCTTCGACGGAACGGCAGCCGGTGTTCGTGTTCGGGCGCGGTTTCAGAGCTGAGCCGTGAGGGGTGCCGCGTTCCGTCTCTTGTGGACTGGACAGACGGTCAGCACGGTCGGCAGCGCGGTGGCGAGTGCGTCGGTTCCGTTGGTGGCGTTGCTGGTACTGCATGCCTCGACGTTCGAGGTTGCTTCGCTGACTGCTGCGGCGTGGATTCCCTGGCTCGCGGTTGGTTTGCCTGCCGGGGCTTGGGTCGACCGGTGGCCTAAGCGGCGGGTGATGCTGGTTTGCGACGTCATCCAGATGGCGGCTTTTCTTGTCGTGCCCATTTCGTGGGCCTTGGGGTTTCTCTCTGTCGGCTTACTCTTGGCTGCCGCTTTAGTCGGCGGCTTCGCCAAGGTATTCTTTTCGCTCGCCTACCGGGCTTTCCTTCCGTCCGTTGTGGACGATGCCGATCTGTTGGGAGCCAACGTCCGGCTCCAAGGCGCGGAATCCGCGGCACAAGTCGGCGGCCCTGGCCTGGCCGGGCTGCTGGCGTCGGCGTTCGGGCCGGTCAGCGGCGTGCTCGTGGATGCGTTGAGCTTTGGGTTTTCCGCACTGTGCCTGGGTTTCCTGCGCGCGGATGAACCGCCTCCTCGTTCACGAACGCGCTTGCGCACGGAAATCGCCGAAGGAATGCGAATCGTGGCCCGGGATTCGTATTTGCGGGTGCTGGTCCTGTCCGGCGGGGTCGCGAACCTGGCTCTGAACGGCTTTTACGCGGTGGCAGTGGTGTTTCTGGTCGACGTGCTTGGCCAGGGCCCGGGTGCCGTCGGACTGGTGCTCGCCCTTGGCGAAGTCGGCGGAGTACTAGGCGCGACGCTGGTGAGCCGGGTCGCCCGACGAACCGGTACCGCCTGGGGATTCCTGTGGTGCGAGGCGCTGGTCGTACCGGCGATGCTGCTCGGCCCGCTGGCTCAGCCGGGGTGGGGCCTGACGCTGTTCGTCCTCGCCGGAGCGGGAATCGCGGCGGGCGTGGTCGGGTCGAACGTGCTGGGCGCGACGTTCCGGCAGCGGTATTGCCCGCGCCATCTTTACGGTCGGATCAGCGCGAGCTCGTCGATGGTCAACTACGGCACCATCCCGCTGGGCGCCCTGCTGGGCGGGGCGCTCGGACAGGCGGCTGGGGTGCGGGTGGCGATGTTCGCGATGGTGGTTGTGCAGTTGGCGTCGCTGGGGGTGTTGTTGCTGGGACCTTTGCGGCGGGCTCGGGATTTTCCCCAAGTCGCGCTTGCTGTGGACAACCCGGCTGAAGTGGGTGGGGTTGTCGGTGGGGGCGGATAGGCTGGGCATGGGCCGGTCCCCCGGAGGAGGGCGGGGCTGTGCTCGGCGGGGCTGTGCTCGGTATGCGGGTGGCGTTTGTTCGCGATGGCGGGCGTTCGGCTGATGTCGCTCGTCCTGCCGCTGTTCGGGCCTTTGCGGCGGGTGCGGGATTTTCCCCAAGTCGCGCTTGCTGTGGACAACCCGGCTGAAGTGGGCGGGGTTGTCGGTGGGGGCGGATAGGCTGGGCATGGGCCGTCCCCCAGAGGAGGGCGGGGGTCGCGCTTCCCGCGGTCTGATCGCAGGGAACGCCTGGCGTGCGGAATCCAGCTGCTGCGCGCCGAAACGCGGCAGAACCCCAAAACGTGATGCCAGCCAGCCAGCTCAGGAACGCCAAAGGCCTATCGCCAGCACCGCCCGCCCACCCGCCAAACAGCCCACCCGGCAAGAAAAACCGCCGAACCAGCCAGAACTAAAGCAGCAACACCTCAACCTCATCCCCCTCCGAAGCCGCCGAAACCTCCTCCGGCAACACAATCAAGCAATTAGCCTGCGTAAACGCCGCCAGCAAATGCGACCCGGGCCCGCCCCGAGGCCCGACAACCCCAGTCACCTCACCAAGAACCGGCGTATAAAACCCCCGCCGGAACTGCCGTCGCCCGGCCGGGGACGTCATGTCCTCGGTCAACCGAGCCCGCACGCGCCGCCGATCCACGTCCGAATGGCCCATCGCCGAAAGCACCGCCGGTCGCAAAAACGCCTCGAACGACACCAGCACGCTCACCGGATTCCCCGGCAGCGTCACCACCGGCACGCCGTTCCACCGCCCGCATCCCTGCGGCCCGCCAGGCTGCATCGCGATCTTCTGGAATTCCACGCCCTGCCCGGTCAGCGCGTCCTTCACCACTTCGTACGCCCCGGCCGACACCCCGCCCGACGTGATCAGCAGGTCCACCGACTCCAGTCGCGGCTCGATGATCTTGCGGAATTCCTCCACATCGTCGACCACGCTGCGCACGACCTCGACCTGGCAGCCGAGCCCCTGCAAAGCCGCCGCCAGCATCACGCTGTTCGATTCGTAAATCTGCCCGTGCTGCAACGGGTTCGGGGCTTCCACCAGTTCCGTGCCGGTCGACACCACCAGCACCGACAGCGGCCAGTGCACCTCCAACTCCGCCAAACCGACCGCGGCGGCGAGGCCCAGGTGCGCATGGCTCAGCACAGTGCCCGCGTGCAGCGCGACGGTCCCCTTCGTGACGTCCTCGCCGGTCCGGCGGATGTGGTTGCCGACAGAGGCCGCGCGGGAGATCTGGACTTCCGACGTGCCGCGGTCGGTGTCCTCCACCATCACGATCGCGTCCGCGCCCGGCGGCAGCGGCGCGCCGGTCATGATCCGCTGAGCGGTACCCGGTTCGAGCGGTTCGACGTCTATCCGGCCGGCCGGGATGTCGTCGGCCACCGGCAACGTCACCGGGACCTCGGCGACGTCCGCGGCGCGCACGGCGTATCCGTCCATCGCGGAGTTGTCGAACGGCGGCAGCGCCACGTCGGCGAGCACGTCGCGGGCCAGGACGAGCCCGGCGGCTTCGGCCACCGGAACAGTGCGGACGGGCGCGCGGCCGAGCAGTTCGGTCACGGTCTCGCGGTAGGCGTCGACGGAGATCACGCGGACCATCCTCCCTCTTGCTGCCCGTCGTGCAACACTCTCCCGGCACAAGCCGGGGAACACGGGGAGAGTTCTGATGCAGTTTCGGGTCCGCAACCAGTTCGGGCGCGCCGCGCTCGCGAACCCCCGCTGACATGCGCGTCCACACCAGGCACACGCCGGGGTTCGGCGTCGCCCGCGTGCTGCTCGCTCCCGGCGAAGCGGTGCAGGCCGCCGCGGAATCGTTGCTGGCCAGCAGCTTCAACGTCGCCGAGACGAACCAGAACCGCGGCCGCAAGGGCGGTCCCTCGGTGTTCACCGCGCCACCGGAGGGCGGCTGGGTCGATCTGGCCCCGCTCGGCCCCGGCGACGTCTATCCGCTCGAATTGACCGGTTCCACCGGCTGGTCGGTGCACCGCGAGGGCGTGCTCGCCCGGCCGAGCACGGTCCGCGTCGACCAGAACTGGGCCCCGCTGCAGCAGTTGTTCGGCGCCGATTCCGGGTTCCTCGAGCATTACAGCGGCCGCGGCCCGCTCCTGCTCACCGCGCCCGGTCCGGTGGACTCGTTCGACCTCGGCCGCGGCGAGATCGTGACCGTGCGCCCGGACTATCTGCTCGCCTATCCCGACACCTTGCAATGCCGGTTGCGCGCGCTTGACCCGAGCGGTCCGCAGTCGTTGCGAACCGGCGAAGGACTCGTCCTCGATTTCGCCGGACCGGGAACCGTGCTCGTCCAATCGCGCAACCGGCGAGTGTCGCAGGCGTAAGGGGAATCTGCCGATTACCCCATTGCCGGGGGCGCTGATTCCGGTAGCGTGAACTCCACTTCGCACGCTGATGGACAGCGGATTCTTGTCCCGAGGGAGGGCGCCGTGGCAGTCGGCACCGTCAAGTGGTTCAACTCGGAAAAGGGCTACGGGTTCATCGAATCCCCCGAGGGTCCGGACGTCTTCGTCCACTATTCGGCCATCCAGGCCGACGGATTCCGCACTCTCGACGAGGGCGATCGGGTGGAGTTCGAAGTCCAGTCCGGCCGCGACGGCCGAAGCCAGGCCGCGGACGTCCGCAAGGTCTGACGAGGCAGGTCCGCTGACCGGTTGGGCGAACCGGCAGTGGCAGCGGATACCGGCGCGTTAAGCTGCGCTGCGTGACAGGCGACGTGTCGGGGGACCTCACCGGTCGCCAGCTGGGCCACTACCGCATCGACTCGGTGCTCGGCAAGGGCGGCATGAGCGTGACCTACCAGGCCACGGACACGCGGCTCGGCCGCAAGGTGGCGCTGAAGGTCATCGGCGACCACCTCGGCGCGGACGCCGAGTTCCGCGAACGGTTCGTCGACGAGGCACGCAACACCTCCGCGATCGACCACGCCAACGTCGTCCCGCTGTACGACTTCGGCGAACTCGAAGGCATGCTCTACATCGCCATGCGGATGGTCGACGGCGGCGACCTCGCCGGCCTGATGTCCGCGGGCCCGATCAGCCCGTCCCGCGCGCTCAGCCTGCTCGACCAGGTCGCCGACGCTCTCGACACGCTGCACAACCACGGCCTCGTGCACCTCGACGTCAAACCGGCCAACGTCCTCGTCACCAGCCGCGAGACCTCCCGCGAGCACGTCTACGTCGCCGACTTCGGCCTCACCCGCCGCGGCGCCACCGGCCACCGCACGCGCGGCGGCGACTTCCTCGGCTCGCCCACCTACGCCGCCCCGGAACACCTGCGCGGCGAACCGCTCGACGGCCGCACCGACCAGTACGCCCTCACCTGCGTGCTGTTCGCCTGCCTGACCGGCAACCCGCCGTTCCGCGGCGACGTCCCCACCGTCATCAAGGGCCACCTCGGCGGAGAGCCGCCGTCGGTGGCGAGCGTGGTCGCGCTCCCCGCCGCCGTGGACGACGTGATCCGCAAGGGCATGGCGAAAAGCCCGAACGACCGTTACCCCAACTGCGTCGCGATGATCGCCGCGGCTCGGGTGGCGCTCGGCCCGCTCGCGACCTCGGACACCCCGCCGGGCCCCGCCCGGCCGAACGGACTTCCGGAGGCGGGCATGCAGCAAGGTCCTGGATCTGGCGGACCCGGTGGTCCTGGCGGTCCCGGTGCTAGTGGTCCCGCCGGTGCTGGTGGACCCGGAGCCGCTGGAGCTGGCGGACCTGGTGGCCCCGGTGGACCGGGCGCACAGCCGGGAGGTCCCGGCACCGCGGGGCAGGGCATGCAGGCGGGTGCCCCCGGCGTTGGCGCGCCGGGCGCGGGCGCCCCCGGCGGACAGGCCGTTCCCGGTGCGTGGGCGCAACCCGGCCAGCCCGGATACGCCGCACAGGGCGGCTACGGCGGCCCCGCCGCTTACGGCAACCAGCCCCCGCCCGGTTATCCAGCACAGCCCGGCCAGCCCCAGCCCGGACAACCCGGCCAGCCCCAGCCGGGTCAACCCCAGCCCGGACAACCCGGTCCGCCGCAAGGAGGTCAGCCGCAGCCAGGCCAGCAGGGCTACCCCGGCCAGGCCCCGGCAGGCCCTCCTCCCGGCTACGGCTACCCAGGCCAGCCCGGCCCCGGTCAACCCGGCCAGCAACCTCAGCAGGGCCCCCCGCCCGGCTACGGCTACCCGAACCAGCCCGGCTACCCCGGTCAGCCCAACCAGCCGAACCAGCAGGGCCACCCGACCCAGGCCTTCGGCGACCCGATGCGGCTGCGCCCGCCGTCCCCGGCAGGCGGCGCGGGCGCGTTCGAGAAGCAGTCCAAGAGCGGCGGCCTGAAGTGGCTGTGGATCGCGCTGGGCATCCTCGTCGTGGCCGGACTGGTCGTCGGCGCGATCTTCCTCTTCGGCGGGGACGACAACGGCAACGGCGGCACCGCCCCGACGTCGTCCGCTCCCAACATCCCGGTCGGTCCCGGCGGCTCGAAGTCCGCGGGCCCGTCGTCGCTGCGCCCGCCGCCGTCGTCGATCCACATCCAGCCGAGCCACTGACCCGGCCGACCTGCTCTCCGAAGAGCACCGACGCTGACCTGCGCTCCTTGCACTCGACCCCGGAGAGTGCTAAACACGGCATTGGCACTCGACGCCGTCGAGTGCTAGGCGAGCGGTCACCGACCGCCTGCCTGAAGGTCGGGACGGTGAGGCTGACCCACCGGTCAGTCGTCCGTCGCGGGCACCGAGCCTGGCCGAGGACGTGTCCTGCTGCCGCCGCTGGAGACAGCGCGGCGGTGGCGCCCAATACCGGAGGACCACACCGCAATGGCCAAACTGATCGCGTTCGACGAGGACGCCCGCCGCGGTCTTGAGCGCGGCTTGAACACCCTCGCCGAAGCCGTCAAGGTGACCCTCGGCCCGCGGGGCCGGAACGTCGTGCTCGAAAAGAAGTGGGGCGCGCCGACGATCACCAACGACGGTGTCTCCATCGCCAAGGAGATCGAGCTCGAGGACCCGTGGGAGAAGATCGGGGCCGAGCTCGTCAAGGAAGTTGCCAAGAAGACCGACGACGTCGCGGGCGACGGCACCACCACCGCCACCGTGCTCGCCCAGGCGCTCGTGCGCGAGGGCCTGCGCAACGTCGCGGCCGGCGCCGACCCGATCTCGCTGAAGCGCGGCATCGAGGCGGCCGTCGAGGCCATCACCGAGCAGCTGCACAAGGCCGCCGTCCAGATCGAGACCAAGGAGCAGATCGCTGCTACCGCCTCGATCTCGGCCGCTGACCGCACCATCGGCGAGCTGATCGCCGAGGCGCTGGACAAGGTCGGCAAGGAAGGCGTCGTCACCGTCGAGGAGAGCAACACCTTCGGGCTCGAGCTGGAGCTCACCGAGGGCATGCGCTTCGACAAGGGCTACGTGTCCGGTTACTTCGTGACCGACCCGGAGCGTCAGGAAGCCGAGCTGGAGGACCCGTACGTCCTGCTCTTCGGTTCCAAGATCTCCAACGTCAAGGACGTCCTGCCGCTGCTGGAGAAGGTCATCCAGTCCGGCAAGCCGCTCCTGATCATCGCCGAGGACGTCGAGGGCGAAGCCCTGGCGACCCTGGTCGTCAACAAGATCCGCGGCACCTTCAAGTCCGTCGCCGTCAAGGCCCCGGGCTTCGGCGACCGCCGCAAGGCGATCCTGCAGGACATCGCGATCCTGACCGGCGGCCAGGTCATCTCCGAGGACGTCGGCCTCAAGCTGGAGAACGCGGACCTGTCGCTGCTGGGCCGCGCCCGCAAGGCCGTCATCACCCGTGACGAGACCACCATCGTCGAGGGTGCGGGCGACGCCGACCAGATCCAGGGTCGCGTCAACCAGATCCGCGCGGAGATCGAGAACTCCGACTCGGACTACGACCGCGAGAAGCTGCAGGAGCGGCTCGCGAAGCTGGCCGGCGGCGTGGCCGTCATCAAGGCCGGCGCCGCGACCGAGGTCGAGCTGAAGGAGCGCAAGCACCGCATCGAGGACGCGGTGCGCAACGCCAAGGCCGCCGTGGAAGAGGGCATCGTCGCCGGCGGTGGCGTGGCCCTGATCCAGGCCGCCGAGGCCGCTTTCGCGGGCCTGAAGCTGACCGGTGACGAGGCCACTGGCGCGAACATCGTCAAGGTCGCCGTCGAGGCTCCGCTCAAGCAGATCGCGATCAACGCCGGTCTCGAGGGCGGCGTCGTGGCGGAGAAGGTCAAGTCCCTCCCGCAGGGCCACGGCCTGAACGCCGCCACCGGCGAGTACGAGGACCTGCTCGCGGCCGGCGTGCCGGACCCGACGAAGGTCACCCGCTCCGCGCTGCAGAACGCCGCTTCCATCGCGGCGCTGTTCCTGACCACCGAGGCTGTCGTCGCGGACAAGCCGGAGAAGGCTTCCGCCGCTCCGGCCGACCCGTCCGGCGGCATGGGTGGCATGGACTTCTGAGTTCGGCTGCTTTCCGGCGAAGCCCGGTTCACCCTCGCGGTGGGCCGGGCTTCGCCCGTTTCCGAGCCGGCAACTCAGTCTTCGGGCGTCAGCACGGCCGCGGCGGCGTAGACCGGGAGGATCACCCCGGCGGAGAGCACGGCCCCGGCGACCGCGGCGATGCGCACCATCGAGGGGTCGACGTTGAGGTATTTGGCCCATCCGCCGCACACGCCGGTGAGCATGCGGTCGGAGCGGCTGCGGAAGATCTTCTTGGCCGGTGCGGCCTGCACGTTGTCCGTCATGCCAGCAATACTCCGCGACCGGGGCGCACCGCACATCCGGGATCGCCCCGGAGATAGCCCCGGGGCCGCGACCCTGAAGTCTCCCTTACCCGCTGATCCGGCGGACCCGCTCGAACCGGTCCAGCCATGCCGCCTCGACCTCGGGCGACGCGGCGAATTCGGGGTACCTGTCAGGCTCGGGGGCCTGCCGCAGCACTGGCAGATAACCGTCCACAGGGGACAGACTGTCGGTGCAGACATCCCCGCGCAGCAACGACATCGTGCCGAGTCCGCAGGCGAAGTCCAGCTCCGGCAACGCTCCGGCCAGCGCGAGCCCCGCAGCCAGCCCGACGCTCGTCTCCACCGCCGACGAAACCACGCAGGGCAATCCGCAAGCCTCCGCGACCTCCAACGCGCGGCGCACTCCGCCGAGCGGGGCGACCTTGAGCACGGCGATGTCGGCGGCCCCGGCGACGGCGACCTTCAGCGGATCTTCCGCGCGGCGGATCGATTCGTCGGCCGCGATCCGCACTGATACGCGACGCCGGACGGCGGCCAGGTCGTCGATCGTGGGGCACGGCTGCTCGGCGTACTCCAGTCCACCAGCCGCGCGGTCCAGCTCGCCCAGCGCGTGCACGGCGGTGTCGACATCCCACGCGGTGTTGGCGTCGACCCGGATCGCACCGGACGGACCCAGGGCGTCGCGCACCGCTTCGATGCGCGCACAGTCCTCGGCGAGCGTCGCGCGTTTGTCGGCGACCTTGACCTTCGCCGTGCGGCAGCCGGAGGTATGGACCAGTTCATACGCGCGTTCCGGCGACACAATCGGGACTGTCGTGTTCACCTCAATACGGTCGCGGACTGGCGCGGGCCAGCCTTCTTCGCTCGCTTCGAGCGCGGCGGCGAGCCACGGCGCGCTCTCGATGTCCGAATAGTCAGCGAACGGGCAGAACTCTCCCCAGCCGGCGGGGCCGCGGAGCAACAGTCCTTCACGGACGGTGATGTCCCGGAACCGGGTGTGCAGCGGGAGCGCGTAAACCTGCATGACTGCCGATCATGCCATCGCGGCGGTGAGGGAACCGAGGTGCCGCGGGAGCCGTCTCAACGCCACAATGGAACGTGTGGACGGCCTCGACTTCCGGGTGCTCGGCCCGGCCGAGGTGCTGGCCGGGGACCAGGTGGTGCCGCTGGGCGGCAGCCGCCCGCTGATCGTGCTCGCCGGGCTGCTGCTGCGGGCGAATCGGCTGGTGTCGGTCGACGTGCTCAGCCACTGGCTGTGGGGCGACGACCAGCGGCGGTCGAAGGGTGCGCTGCAGACGTATGTCCTGCGGCTGCGCCGGGCGCTCGGCGACGGCGCGGCGATCCGCACCGAGCGCGGCGGCTATCTGTTGGAAGTCGACGAGAACGCGGTGGACCTCGGCAGGTTCCGGCAGTTCGCGTCCCGCGGCCGCAGCGCGGCGGAGCGAGGCGAACACCGGCGGGCGGCGGGGTACTTCGAGGACGCGCTCGGGCAGTGGCGGGGTTCGGCGCTGCAGAACGTGGAGTCGGACGCGCTGCACCGGGACGAGGTCGGGCAGCTCGCCGAGGAACGCACGCGCGTGCGCGAGCTGTGGGCCGAGACGCTGGTGACTGTTGGCGAGTACGACACTGTCGTGCCCGAGCTGGAGCGTCTGACGCGCGAACATCCGCTGCGCGAACGGCCGCACGAGCAACTGATGTACGCGCTGCTTCGCTCCGGGCGGCAAGCCGAAGCTCTGGACGTCTACCGGCGGATCAGCGGACTGCTCGCCGAGGAACTGGGTTTGGACCCCGGTGCCGGACTGCAGCGCGCGCACCGGCTAGTGCTGGGTGGCGACGAGGGAACCCGATTCCGGACACCTCTGGAACCTCATGTGCCGCACCAGCTTCCGGCCGACCTCGGCGCTTTCGCCGGTCGAGCGGCGGATTTGAAAGCCCTGCGCGCATTGCTTCCGGAAGCTCTGGACGACGGCACTTCCACGCCGATCGCCTCGGTGGAAGGCATGGGCGGACAAGGGAAAACGACCCTGTCCGTCCACTTCGCACACCAGATCGCCGACCGTTTCACCGGCGGTCAGGTATTTCTGGACCTCCGCGGCTACGGCCCGGGCGCTCCGGTGTCGCCGATCGCCGCGCTGGAAACGATGCTCATCGCACTGGGCGTCCCCGCCGACCGCATTCCGTCCGGTTTGGACGAACGCGCGGCTACCTGGCGCACTTACACCACCGGCCGACGTCTGCTGGTGGTGCTGGACAACGCGAACAGCACAGAACAAGTGCGTTCGCTGCTGCCCGGGCCTGGATGCCTGGTCGTAGTGACGAGCCGCTGGCAACTGCGCGGACTGGTGGCGACACACGGAGCCCGCCGGATCGCTCTGTCCGAATTGGACAGCGAAGAGGCGGTGGAACTTCTCGCGTCGGCCATCGGCGTCGAACGAGTGCATGAGGACCCTGCCGCGGCCGGTCGCTTTGTCCAGTATTGCGGCGGACTTCCGCTGGCGATCCGAATCCTCGCCGTGCGCGCGGCCCAGTTCCCCAGGCTGCCGCTGGACGAGTTCGTAGCAGCATTGCCCTCGGACGCCGGCCGGTTGAGCACGTTCGACCTCGGCGACGGCGACGAGACCAACATCCGCACGGTTTTCTCTTATTCCTACCGGGTTCTGTGCCCGGCCGCGGCCCGGCTTCTGCGGTTGCTGGCCCTGTCCGCCGGTCCGGACTTGTCGCTGGGCATGGCGGTCGCGCTCAGCGGGCGGTCCGAAAAGGAGACTCGCGGTGCTCTCGACACCCTCGTCTCCACTCACCTGCTCATCCAGCCGAAGCCGGGCCGGTACCAGTTCCACGACCTGATTCGTGCTTATGCGAACGAATTGTCGGAGCAGGAGGACGACGCCGCCGAGCGCGCGGCAGCCAGCGCGCGGCTGCTCGACTGGTTCATCGCGTCGGCGCGGAACGCGGGTTTGGCGATGCGCCCGAACCAGCTGATGGACGAAATCGGCTCGATCCCGTCGGCTGGCGCGCTGGAATTCTCGGATTTCCATCGTGCGTTAGCCTGGTTCGGCGAAGAACACGGGAACCTGATCTCGGTGATTCAATGGTCGTTCCGGATCGGCCAATACGCGCAATGCTGGCGGCTGGTCTGGTCGCTGTTCACCTATTTCGCCGGACGCGCCAGGGTGGACGAATGGCGGTACGTCTTCGAGATCGGCCTGCGGGCAGCGCGAAATTCCGGAGAACGACACGGCGAAGCGGCGATCCTCAATGGACTCGGGGTGATCGAGGGAGTCGCCCGGAATTACGTGCTGGCGCGCGAATATCTCGAGCAGGCGCTGGCCGTGCAGCTGGAACTGGGCTCGCTGCCTGGGGAGGCGCGGGCGCGCTACAACCTGGCGATGACCGCGCAGAGCATCGAGGATTTCCCGGAGGCGTACCGGCATGGTTTGCGGTCGCTGGAAATCACGCGGGAGCTGGGTTTGACCTCGGTGGAGGCGAACGTATTGCGCGCTTTGGGCGACCTGTGCGCGATGATGGGCGACTACCCGCAGGCACTGTCGCTCGCGGACGAGGCGCTGGCCTTGGTTCCGCCGGACGACCTTCCGCAGGGCCGCTTCTCGCTGGCCGCGCGGGCACGCGCGTTGCTGGGCTTGGGCCGGCATGTGGAGGGAATCGAGTGCCTGTCGGAGGCGGTCGACATGTTCTTCGCGATGGACGAGGAGTATGAGGCCGCGGATGTCCTGTCGGAACTGGGGACGGCGCATTTGCGGTATGGCAGGACCGCGGCGGCGCGAGACTGCTGGCTGCGCGCGGTTCGGTTGCTGACGAGATTGGACCATCCGGACGCGGACCGGGTGCGGGCGCAGTTGGCTGGGTTGGTGCGGGGGTAGTTTCGGTTGTGCCGCTGCTGCGGGGGTGGCTGGTTGCGTGGCTGAATCGCTGGGGTGGGTGGCTGGTGGTGTGGCTGATTTGTTGGGGCGCGGGCGGTTGGTTGCGTGGCTGAGTCGCTGGGGTGTGGGCGGTTGTTGATGCGGCTGGATCATCCGGGTGTGGTTCGGGTGGGGTCGGCTGGTGTGATGCGGCGGAAAGTGCGGCGGCTGGGGCTGCTCGTTGCTTGGCTGAATTGCTGGGATGCGGGCTACCGGTGGCGTGGCTGAATTGTTGGGGTGTGGGTGGCTGTTGATGCGGCTGGATCATCCGGGTGTGGTTGGGGCGGCGTCGGCTGGTCTGATGCGGCGGAAGGTTCGGCGGCTTGGGGTCGCTGGTTGCGAGTAGTCCGGCTGGATCATTCCGGCGCGGACCGGGTTCACGTGCAGTTGGCGGGCTTGCCGAGGACTTGGCGAGGGGTTGGCTTAGTCCGCGCCGCGCCGCGCCGCGCCGCGCCGCGGTGGCGTGGGCTGGGGTGGCGTGGGGCTGGGGTGGCGGGGGCTGCTGACTGTGCGGTTTGGATCGGGCGCGGGGCAGTCGCTTGGCCAGGTGCGGGATTAGCTTCGGCTGTGCCGCTGCGGTGCGGGATTGGTTGAACCAATCCCCAAGCGGGCGGGCACGCAGCCGGTCGACCTCGTGCAGGGATAGCTTCGGCCGTTTGGCGGAACGGTTCCCCTGTTGGACGCGGGAGGGCAGCCGGGCGCGGTGGTCCGCGTGCCGACCCCCAGCGGCAGCACGTAGACCACCGGCGGCCCGGATCACTACCCAACCGAAGTGCGCTCACTGTCCGCTCACTGTGCCTGGTCGGTTTCGGTGGGGAGGCCGAGCAGACGGGTCAGCGTGACGGCATTGTGCGGGGCGGCGGCTTTGCTGTCGTTGTCGAAGTAGACGTGCACGTCTCGGCGGCCGCCGTCGTGCCATTCGGTGATCTTCGCTGCCCAGGCGCGCAGGGCTGAGTCGGAGTAATTGCTGGTGTAGAGGTCTTCCGAGCCGTGCAGGCGGACGTAGCTGAAGTCAGTGGTCTGGTCCTCCCGGTACGGCCACGGCGCGGCGGCGTCGGCGGTGACCAGGGCGACTCGGTGTTTTTTGAGCAGGTCTGTCGCTTCGGTCGCGGTGAAGCTGGGGTGGCGCACTTCGAGCGCGTGCCGCACTGGTCGATCGGGGCCTGATTCCAGGAAGGCTTCGGACTTGAGTTTGTCGTCGTGCTTCGCTCCGAGCGCGGCGGCTTCGCTGGTGGTGCGGGGGAGCTGGCCGAGAAACGTGGAGACTCGATCGGGGTCGAAGACCAGCCTTGGCGGGAGTTGCCAGAGGAACGGGCCCAGTTTGTCGGCGAGCGCGAGGACGCCGGAGGCGTAGAAGTTGGCGAGTGCGGTTTCGACGTCGCGCAACTGCTTGAGATGGGTGATGAACCGGCCGCCCTTGACCGCGAACAGGAATCCGGCCGGGGTTTCGGTGTGCCAGCCGCGGTATCGCTCGGGACGCTGGAGCGAGTAGAAGGAGCCGTTGATCTCGACGGCGTTCGTCCGGCGGGAGAGGTACTCGAGTTCGCGCCGCTGCGGCAGGCCGGAGGGATAAAACGCGCCGCGCCACGGCGGGTATCGCCAGCCGGACGTGCCCACTCGAATCTGGCCGATCTCGCTCACCGCCTTTCGCCGCCGAGGGTTCCCGTGCGGACGGTTGCGGTAAACCCGCCCGCGCGGCCGTTTTCCGGACAGGTGGGCTAAGGATTGGGACATGCGTCCTGAACGGAGGGACGTGGGTCTCATGGGGTTGACTCCGTTGCCTGGCCGTCGGGTCGGGACGCGGAGGGGACGGAGAGACGGCGAATGGGCGGACGGCGGTGATTGCGGTGGAAGGGGAGGGAGATCGCGGGAGGCCGGGGCCGGTGGGACGAAGGTCCCAGGGGCGCGGAAATGCGACGCGAATGGGAGGTGCGACCGAGGCTTGGGGCCGAGGACACGGCCGATGGTCCGGGGGCAGGGGACGGCAGGAGGTTGGCGGGCACCGCTTCTGTCCGTTCGGCGGGCGAATCTTGCCTGCGGCGTGGCTGGTTGAACTTGCCGGACCTGGCTGAGGCAAGTACACGCTCGCCCGCTCGGCCGGGCCCGCCGGAGGCAAGTCACGCTCGTCCCAACTGGTCCGGCTAGCCCTGGTGTGGTCCGACGAAACCTGCCCAGCGCGGGAGGCCGCTCCGCCGAGCCCGACAGGGCCGTCGGGTCCGCCAGATCCGTTAGGCCCGCGAGGCCAGCCGAGTCCGCGAAGCCCGCGAGACCCGCCAGGCCCGCCGTGCCCGATGGATCCGCCGCGCCCGTCAGGCTCGTGAGGCCGGCCGCGCCCGCTGATTCCGCCGCGCCCGTCAGGCTCGCGAGACCTGCCGCACCCGCTGAATCCGCCACACCCGCCGCGGAATCGGCGGAACCTACTCAGCCCCCAGCCCAACCGTCCCGCCCCGCCCGCCCCGCACACCGTCACTCCCTCAGGCCCACGAGAACCTCCATCGGCGGCTCTGCACCAGAGAGCTCGCGTACTCCCGCAAGTTCCCCGGCTGGGCGAGGTACGTCGGGAGGCTGAAGGCGCGGTGCTCGGCGGCCACCGTCAGCGCTCTGGCGTGGGTGCGGGGTGGGGCGGACACCGACAGTTCCAGCGTGTCGAAGCCGAGCGTCACCAGGGTTGCGCCGAAGCGGTCTTCCCAGCTGCGCAAGACTGCCGACAGCTCGGCGACCTGGTCCGTCGACTTGATCATTCCCGTCCAGCCGATGAGAGCGGGAACATCGGCTGGACGGTCGGCTTGCACCAAGCCCAGCCGGTGGGGCGTGCGGGCGGCCAGGATCGAGCCGGTGTTGCCTGCTTCGGCCAGGGGGTCCGAGCGGCGGTGCGAGCGTTTCGCCAAACCGGGGAAGCGGGTGCCGAACGGGCGCAGGCAGGATCCGTCGCAGCAGGAACCGTCCCACCAGCGGGCCAGGACTTCGGCGGGGTCGGCGTTGTCGACGCGGTGGCCGGCGGGCGCGAGGCGGCCCCGGTCGTCCAGCCAGTCTTCTCCGCGGGCGGTGAAGCGCTGGTCGGGCGGGATCAGCACCGGCCACAGCCCGGAACGGTCGAACTCGGCGACACAGCTCAGGTACCGCTGCGGCCGCGTGAGCGGCTCCTCCGACACCCAGATGCGCCCGTGCCAGCGTCCTGGCGGCAAGGTCTGGACCGGCGGTGCCCCGACGCCGGGGCGGAACGGTGCGATCGTCATGAGCTTCCCCTCGAACTGGTGTTCGGTGCCTGCATATCGAACAGTAGTTCGAACCACCGACAATTTCCAGCGCGCCGCTCGCTCATCCGTTCGAGTGAACCTGGAGAAAGCCCAGGTCGAGGGGCGGAAAGAGTCAGCGCCGGGAAACTCGGCGCACCCGGACCGCCACGAACAGGCCGATGGCGATCGCCACCGCGGCCAGCACGGCGTACTGGAACACCGACGCGTACCGGTCCACCAGTGACCAGCTCTCCCCGAGCAGGTAGCCGGCCACGACGAACGCCGTGTTCCACAGCAGGCTTCCCGCCGTCGTGAGCAGCAGGAACCGGCCGAACGGCATTCGTTCGACGCCTGCGGGCAGCGAGATCAGGCTGCGGAAGATCGGCACCATCCGGCCGAGGAACACCGCCTTGCCGCCGTGCCGGGTGAACCACGCTTCGGTCCGGTCGAAGTCGGCGGCGTCCATCAGCGGCAGGCGGCTGAGCAGGGCCCGGCAGCGGTCGCGGCCGAGCAGGGCGCCGAGCCAGTAGACGATCACGGCGCCGGCAAGGGATCCCAGCGTCGTCCAGAAGAGGGCTCCGGCCAGGCTGAACGTGCCGCGGCTCGCGGAGAATCCGGCCAGCGGGAGGACGAGTTCGCTGGGGATCGGCGGGAACAGGTTGTCCAGGCCGACGACGATCGCTGCGCCGATGCCGCCGAGCGAATCCATCAATCCGACGGCCCAGCCCGCGAGTCCGGTGAGGGGTTCGGCGGGGGCGGAGAGCAAGAGGTTCACGAGGGTCCTTTCACTTCGAATGCGACGTTTTCGAAGGTGGAAAGGCAAGGCGCGCAACACATTGCTGTCGGCCACCCGGAGAAATGCGGAAAACCGCAGTACGTCCGGCGCCGCTGGCTGGCTAGCCTGATCAACGTGAACAGACCGCGAGTGCTGCGCCGGACGGCGGGCATCGGCCTAGGTACCCTGACAGCGCTTATCGAGGTGCCATACGTGGTCCTAGCCGCACCGCTCCTCGCCATCCCCAAAGCACGGCCAAGGGTGCTCCGCGGCGCCCGCAGGCTCGCCGAAGTCGAACGCGCCCGCCTGCAACGATTCCTCGATGCCAGGAACGGCGACGATTACGACGGCCGCCGAGCTATGCAGTACCTCCTACCGCGCAGCCTGACCGGGCTTCTCGCGTTGGGCGTGTGGGTGTGCATCGGCGCAGGGGCAGTGGCCGGCGTCCTCTACTTCGTCCAGTTGGTCACCGGGCGAGCACCTGGCGGAGCCCCGGACGGGACTCTGCTGGACTGGCTCCCGGTCCTGGCCCTCGGCGCGATCGCGGTGTTCCTTTGTGGACAGGGCCTGATCGGCGCAGCCGCGCTTGATCGGAGGCTGGCGCGGCGGTTTTTCGGGCCCAGCGGGCAGGAACTGTTGCGGCGCAGGGTATCCGAGCTGGCGACAACCCGGAGCGAAGTGGTCGAGGCGGTCAACGGCGAACGTCGTCGCATCGAGCGGGATTTGCACGACGGGGTACAGCAAAGACTGGTCGCGCTCGGAGTGCTGCTCGGCCGGGCACGCCGGGCGGGGGACGCGGGCCGCGCGGCTGAGCTGGTCCGGCAGGCGCACGAAGAATCGCAGGAAGCGTTGCGCGAGCTGCGAGAGGTGAGCTGGCGCGTGTACCCGATCGCGCTCGACGAAAGTGGTCTTGAGGCCGCGCTTGAGTCTTTGGCCGAGCGCGCCACGATCCCGGTCGACCTTCGTTACGCGCTCGACGAGCCCTCGCCGGAGCTGGCGACAGTCGTCTACTTCGTGGCTTCCGAATCAGTCACCAATGCGGCCAAGCATGCCAGCGCAAACAAAGTCACGATTGACGTCCGCCGTGAAGAAACCAAGCTCGTCGCTGAGATCATTGACGACGGCTGCGGCGGCGCGACCATGAACGAGAACGGCGGACTATCCGGGCTGGCAAGGCGGGTAGCGGCGATGGACGGCGAGTTTTCCTTGCAGAGTCCGGAAAACGGACCGACCACAGTGCGGGTGACGTTGCCGTGCGAGTGATCCTGGCCGAGGACGCGACATTGCTCAGAGAAGGCCTCGTACGGCTACTGGCGGAGGAAGGCCACGAGGTGGTCGCCGCAGTCGGCGACGGCGAGAAACTCCTCGAAGCGACCGCCGAACACCAGCCCGACGTGGTCATCACGGACGTCCGCATGCCGCCGACCCACACCGACGAAGGGCTGCGCGCCGCGCTCGAAATCCGCGAACGTTGGCCCGACACCGGTGTGCTCGTGCTGTCCCAATACGTCGAGAAACGCTACGCCGCCAAGCTCATCGGCGGCGACGGCGGCCGCGTCGGCTACCTGCTCAAAGACCGGGTGGCGCAGGTCGGCGACTTCCTCGACGCGCTGGACCGGGTCGGTGCCGGTGGCGCGGCCTTCGACCCGGAGGTGGTGCGCAGGCTGGTCGCCCGCACGTCGCACGAGGACGCGCTCGCCCGGCTGACCCCGCGCGAGCGCGACGTGCTGGAGAAAATGGCGCAGGGCCACACGAACGCGAGCATCGCGACGCTCCTGTTCGTCTCGCAGAGCGCCGTGGAGAAGCACGTGAACGCGATCTTCGACAAGCTCGATCTGCCGCAAGCGAAGGGGTACAGCCGACGCGTGCTGGCCGTTCTCCGTTACCTCGGCTCGTAACTCACAGCGGTCGGCGCAAATCCTCCGCGTCGACGATGTGGTACGCGTACCCCTGCTCGGCGAGGAACCGCTGCCGATGCGCCGCGTACTCGGTGTCCACTGTGTCCCGCGAGACGATCGAATAGAAGTGCGCCTGCCGTCCGTCGCCCTTCGGGCGCAACAGCCGGCCAAGGCGTTGCGCTTCCTCCTGCCGCGAGCCGAACGTGCCCGACACCTGGATCGCCACCGACGCTTCCGGCAGGTCGATCGAGAAGTTCGCCACCTTCGACACCACCAGCGTGCGCAGTTCGCCGCGGCGGAACTTGTCGAACAGTTCCTCCCGCTCCTTGTTCCGCGTCGCGCCCTGGATCACCGGGGCTTCCAGCTCCGCGCCCAGCATTTCCAGCTGGTCGAGGTACGCGCCGATCACCAGGGTCGGCTCGCCGGCATGTTTGTCCACAATGGACCGGATCACCGGGATCTTCGTCATCGCCGTGGCAGCGAGCTTGTACCGCTCGTCGGAGTCCGCGGTGGCGTACTGCAGGCGTTCGGACTCGGTCAGCGTCACCCGCACCTCGGTGCATTCCGCGGGCGCGATCCAGCCCTGCGCCTCGATGTCGCGCCACGGCACGTCGTACCGCTTCGGGCCGATCAGCGAGAACACGTCGCCCTCTCGGCCGTCCTCGCGCACCAGCGTGGCGGTCAGCCCGAGCCGTCGCCGCGACTGCAGGTCCGCCGTCATCCGGAACACCGGCGCGGGCAGCAGGTGCACCTCGTCGTAGACGACCAGGCCCCAGTCGCGCGAATCGAACAGGTCGAGGTGCCGGTACTCGCCCTTGGTCTTGCGCGTGACCACCTGGTACGTCGCGATGGTGACCGGCCGGATCTCCTTCTTCTCCCCGGAGTACTCGCCGATCTCGTCCTCGGTGAGCGACGTGCGCGCGACCAGTTCGCGCTTCCACTGCCGCCCGGCGACGGTGTTGGTGACCAGGATCAGCGTGGTCGCCTTGGCGTGTGCCATCGCGGCCGCGCCGACCAGCGTCTTGCCCGCACCGCACGGCAGCACGACGACGCCGGAACCGCCCGCCCAGAACGCTTCCGCGGCTTGGCGCTGGTAGTCGCGCAGGTGCCAGTCTTCCTCGGCGAGGTCGATCGGATGCGCTTCGCCGTCCACGTACCCGGCGAGGTCCTCGGCGGGCCAGCCGACCTTCAGCAGCGCCTGTTTGAGCCGCCCGCGTTCGGACGGATGCACGATCACCGTGTCGTCGTCGATCCGCGAGCCCAGCATCGGGCTGATCTTCTTGTTGCGCGAGACCTCTTCCAGCACCGCGCGGTCGGTCGTGGCCATGACCAGGCCGTGCGCGGGGTGGTTGGCGATCTGCAGCCGCCCGAACCGGCCCATCACGTCCACGACGTCGATCAGGAGGGGCTGCGGCACCGGGAACCGCGAGTAGGTGGTGAGCGCGTCCACCACCTGTTCCGCGTCGTGGCCTGCGGCACGCGCGTTCCACAACGCGAGCGGCGTGATCCGGTAGGTGTGCACGTGCTCGGGCGCTCGTTCCAGTTCGGCGAACGGCGCGATGGCGATCCGCGCGTCGCCGGCACGCGGATTGTCGACCTCGAGCAGCACGGTTTTGTCGGACTGGACGATCAGGGGGCCATCAGACACCTCTCCTTTATACGTTCCCTCCCGGCCCGCGGCCCGGGGATGCCAAGATGACGGGACGAAGCCGCGGGAGGGGACCCAGTGACCACACCACCGTTCGGCACGCCGCCGGCCGTGAACCCGTTCCAGCCGCCCCCGTGGCAGCCGGTCCAGGGCGGCCCGAAACGGGTGTCGGGCAAGCAGAAGGCGCTCTTCGCCGGGCTCGTCGTCGCGGCGCTCGGGCTCGGGTCGCTCGCCGCGTTCGGGTTCGCCGCGATCGGGCGTGCGGCGGGACCGCCGGTCGCGGGCAGCTGCCTGTACCTCTCCTCGCTGGGCTCGGAGAGCCAGACCTACACCGGCGCGGACTGCTCCGAGCAAGCCGCCACCTACCGCGTCGACACCGTCGTCAACGGCCGGGCCTCCTGCCGCGGCGAGGACTACGTGCGGTTCGAGCTGTACTCGTCGACCCGCGCCAGCGGCAGGCCGACCGAGACGTTGTGCCTCGCGTTGAACGTCGCGTCCGGCGAGTGCGTGCGCGACGTTTCGGACGAATCGAAGGTCGGCAAGGTCGCCTGCGACGACCCCACGGCGCAGGCGCGCGCGGTCGTGCACGACGGCGAGCGGAAGGCGTCCAGCTGCGGCGACAAGGACGTTTCGCTGGTCTACGCGGGGCCGCCGGTGCGCACGATCTGCCTGCAGCCGACCGGGGCGAGCATCTGACGCCTACAAGGCGTTGGGCAGCATCGCCGCCACGTCCAGCCGGTTGGCCAGCTGCCCGGAGCTGTGCATGAGGTCGGCCACGCGCTGCAGCCGAGTCGCCGACAGCGTGGTCGGGTAACTGCCGAGGGAGATCAGCGCGGCGGTGGTCTGGTCGATGTCGGAGAACGTCGGCAGCGCGTCGCGGACCTTCGCCGAATCGGACGCGGCGAGCTGGGCCTGGGTGAGGACGTTCCGGAACGCCGTCAGCGTGCGCGGGTTCGCGGCGGCGAACTGGCCGGTCGCGGCGTAGCCCGACGCTGGGAAGTCGAGGGTCGCGCCGGTCGAGCCGTCCGCGAGGACCTGCGCGCCCAGCTCTTTCTCCGCGCGGGTGATGTACGGCTCGACCATCAGCGCCGCGTCCGCGTCTCCGGACTGCAGCGCGGCGGGCATCTGCCCGAACGGCCGGGCGACGAATTGGATCTTCGATTTGTCGACGCCCGCCGTGCCGAGGACCGCCCGCGCGGTGAGCGCGCCGATGTCGTCGGGGGAGTCCACGGCGATCGTCGGCGATTTCTTCGCGGTCGGTTCGGTGTAGTCGGAACCGGGCAACGTGACGAGCGCGATAGTCGTGCGGCCGAAGGTGTACGCCTCGCCTTGCAGCTGCAGCGCGGTACCCGATCCCGCGGCGCGGAACAGGGACACGTCGCTGCCGAACGTCACGTCGACCTGTCCGGCCTTCAGTTTTTCGACGCCGTCGCTGTCGCCGAGTTCCACCAGTTGGACATTCAGCCCGGCCTGGCGGAATTTTCCGGCCGCGACCGCGATCCGCAGCGGGGCGGTATCGATCGGGTTGGCGACGCCGACCCGCAGCGTCGCGCGTTCCGGCGGTTGCGCTTGTCCGGAGTCACTGGATCCGAACATGGAGCAGCCGCTGAGTGCGAACAACGTCGCCACCAGCGCAAACCTCAGACCGGTCGCTTTCACTCGCCATCCCCTGCCGGGAGAATCTCTGCCTCGTGCTGGATCGTATGGGCCGCTGCCCATACGATCGCCCGCAGGGCCGTGCCCCCGCCAGGGTGGCTTCCCGATCTTTTCGCCGGGAACTACCAAGCGGTAGTTTCCGGCTAGAGCCCGAGGACGTCCGTGGGCAGAGGTTCCCGCGGCGGAAAAGGAAGCACAGGTGACCCGTCGCGACGACCGTCCCCGTTCGGGTGACGCGACGGATCCGGCTGCCTCGCGCCCGGTCGGCGGCGGGTGGCGGCTGCGGAACTGGCGGCTGCGCACCAAGCTCTTCGTCGTCCTGCTGATCCCCGCGCTCGCCGTGGTCGTGCTCGTCGGCCTGCGGGTCAACAGCGACCTGCGCGACGCCCGCCAGCTCGCCGAGTTCGCCGCCCGCTGCCGGGTCGACACGACCGTCGCCGAGGTCGTGCACCAGCTGCAGCGGGAACGCGACGTCACGGTCCGGTTTGTCGCGGGCGACCGGAAGGGGGCGACCGACGTCCTCGTCGGCCAGCGCACCCGGGTCGACCTGGCGATCGGCGCGTTCGAGCGGTCGCTCGCCGACAGCAAATCGCGGCTCGACGATTCCGCCGCGGGCGATCTGCAGCAGAGCGACGACCGGCTGAGAGTGCTTGGCGGCCTTCGGTATTCGGCCGAGCACTCGGCGTATCCGGCCGACGCGGTGCTGCGTTCCTACAGCGAGCTGATCTCCGGCCTGCTCGACATCAGCGACACCGCCGCGGCCGACGTCACCGAACCCGACCTGGCGCGGCTGCGGCTGGCCGGGAACGCGCTCGCGCGGATCAAGGACCAGATGTCGGTCAAGCGCGCGGTCATGTCCGAGGCGATCGCGCAGGGCACGCTCAACCGCGACCGGACGCGCGCGTTGCTCGGCGCGGAAGCCGAGCTGGCCGCCGCGCGCAGCGACTACCGCACCTTCGCCACTCCGGACGAGCAGCGGATGTACTCGGACACGGTGATCGGCATCGTCGTCGACATCGGCAACGACATGGTCGAGTCGGCGCTCACGCGGACGGAGAACAACCAGCCGCTGTCCGGCCTGGACGCGGACCGGTGGGACACCGCGTCGACGTACACGGTCAATCTCGCCCACCAGGTCCAGCAGGCGCTGCTCGTCCAGCTCCAGGAGAAAACGGACGCGCGCGCCGCCAGCGCCCGCGCGTCGACGATCTGGGACGGCGGAATCGTCATCGGCGTCCTGTTGGTCGCCGGTGTCCTGTCGGTGGTGATCGCGCGCTCGCTGCTGCGGCCGTTGCGGATCCTGCGCCGCACCGCGCTGGAGGTCGCCGACCATCGGCTGCCCGAGGCCGTGCAGCGGCTGCTCACCGAGCCCGATCCGGCTCCGGAAAACCTGCGGCACCGGGCGGCGGTCGCGCCGGTGCCGATCTTCACCCGCGAGGAAGTCGGCCAGGTCGCGCGCGCGTTCGACGCGGTGCACGGCGAGGCGGTCCGGCTGGCCGCCGAGCAGGCGATGCTGCGCGAGAACGTGAACGCGATGTTCGTCAACCTGTCGCAGCGCAGCCAGGACCTGGTGGAGCGGCAGCTGTCCGTGCTCGACCGGATGGAGGCGGGCGAACAGGACCCGGACACCCTCGGCGGGCTGTTCGAACTCGATCACCTCGCCACCCGGATGCGGCGCAACAGCGAGAACCTGCTGGTGCTGTCCGGCACCGATCTGGTGCGCGAGGACACCGGACCGGTGGTGGCCGACGAGATCATCGGGGCCGCACTGTCCGAAGTGGAGGATTACCAGCGGATCGAGCTCGGCCCGGCCCCGGCGCTCGCGGTGCGCGGCGACGCGGTGAACGACCTGGTGCACGTGGTGTCCGAGCTGCTGGAGAACGCCACCCGGTACTCCGGGCCGCAGGCGGCGGTCACCGTCGAGAGCGCGCGGACGCCGGACGGGGCGTGGCGGATCGAGATCACCGACCGCGGCGCGGGCATGCCGCAGGCGGAGATCGACCGCACCAACGCGCGGCTGGCGCATCCGCCGGAGGTCGACGTCGAGGTGTCGCGCCGGATGGGGCTGTTCGTGGTCGCGACGCTGGCCGAACGGCACGCCATCGCGGTGAAGCTGAGCCCGGCCGAGGGGCGCGGCCTCACCGCGACGGTCGTCGTCCCGGCGGCGTTGATCACCGAGGCTCCGCCGCTGCCGCAGCCGCCCGCGCCGGTCGAACCGGAACCCGCGCCGGAGCCGGAGCTGCTGGCCCCGCTCGCGCCGTTGACGCCGGTCGAAGAGCCGGAAGAGCCCGCCGAGCTGGTCGCGCCGACCCTCGACGACGCCGGTCCGCTGCGCCGCGCGCCGGTGGTCGAGGAAGCGCAGTCGTGGCCGGTCGAGTCGGCGCGGTCGCATCTGGAGATCGACGCGCCGACGGACCGGATGCCGGCTTATCGCGACGTGCTGTCGCGCTGGTTCGATCTCTCGGCGCCGGCGGAGGAACCGGTGGCACCGGAGCCGCGCGTGGTCGCGCCGATGCCGGAAGTGCCCTCGTTCGAGCCGGACTACCAGGCAGCCGAGCCGAAGCACGCCTACGAAACGCCGCCGGAGTTCCCGACCGAGGATCCGGACGAGGCGGCCCCGGAGTGGCCGACGCCCGCGCACGCGGAACAACCGGAGTGGCCGTCGCCCGAGTACCTGGAGCAAGAGGACGGGGCCGAGGACACCTGGCCGTTCCTGCGGGTCGCCGACGTGGCGGGCGGCCCCGCAGCGGCCGGCGAGCAGCGGCCGATACTCTCGCTTTCCCCCGACGCGGTGCGCGCCCGGATGACGAGCCTGCAAGGCGGCTTCCGGCGCGGCAGGCACGCCAGGGGGGAAGACACCCCGCCACTGGATCGAAACGGATGAGGCATGAGTTCGAACACCGCCCTGCTGGAAGTGATCGCGCTGGGCGCGCAGGACGCGGAGCGGGCGCAGGAGGGCGGAGCGGACCGGCTCGAACTGGTCGCCGACATGGCCAGCGACGGGCTCACCCCGAGCGAGGCGACGGTGCGCGAGGTGCTCGCGGCCACTGATTTGCCGGTGCGCGTGATGCTGCGCGCGGAGAACACTTTCGACGCCCGCGCGATCGACGAGGTGCGTGCCTCGGCGGCCCGGCTGGTGTCCGCTGGCGCGCAGGAGTTCGTGTTCGGCTTCCTGACCGAGGACGGCGAAGTCGACGTCGACGCGTGCCGCGCGCTGCTGAAGGAGATCGACGGGAAGCCGTGGACGTTCCACCGCGCCATCGACCGTTCGCGCAACCCGATCGCCGCGTACGACGTGCTGGCCGAGCTCGGCTGCGACACCGTGCTGGCGGCCGGGCACACGAACGGTGTCGCGAGTGGACTGTCGGTGCTGCAGCAGCTTGCGCGGCGCACCGACGGCCCGGCGCTGTTGGTCGGCGGCGGTTTGCGGGCACAGCAGGTGCATTTGCTGCGGGCGGGCGGCGTGCGCGGATTCCACGTCGGCGGCGCGGTGCGAACGTCCGGTTGGGACGCTCCGGTGGACCCGGCGGCCGTGCGAGAGTGGGCCGAACTCGTCAAAGGCTGACGCTCTGGTCCATTCGAGAAGGGAACCTCGCCGGGAATTCCAATTCCGGCAAGGTTCCCTTCTTTGCTTGACGACCACAGTGCGGGTATGAGCGCAAGCGGTCCGTATTGTCCGCGGCTTCCGCCTTCCGACGTCCGATGGTTTCCGGATTCGGCGGGACATCGCGGCGTGAATCAGTCATAAATCGTGCAAGTGGAAAACAAACCAACCGAGATAAGGTCAGCCAAAAGTAGGTTTCTTTGTTTCGAGCGGTTTTTTAGGGTCGGTGATACGGGTCGGTACCGCGATTTAGCCGGCCCGGTCCCCGCCTCTCGAGAGGAATTCTCATGCGCTTGCGCAAGCTCGTCGCCGCCGCGGTTCCGCTGCCGGCGTTGCTGTGCCTGTCCGTGGCCGGCGTCGCGAACGCCGATCCGCTGGTCGCCCTTTCCGGCAACGCCGCACCGCTCGCCGCCAGCGCGCGGTCCGGCGATGTTGCCGCTGAGCAGCAGATTCCTGCCGCACTGTCCCTCAAGCTGCACAACCAGCAGGCGCTGGCCCGCTTCCTTTCCGACGTGCAGGACCCGGCCTCGCCGCAGTACCGCCGATTCCTCTCTCCGGAGCAGTTCACTGCTGCATTCGGCCCAACCCAGGCCGAAGCCGATCAGGCGGTGAATTTCCTCAAGCGCAGCGGGGCGCAGGGTATTCAGGTTTCCGGAAACCGTCAGGCGATCACCTTCTCGGCGACCGCAGGACAGCTGGAATCTGCCTTCCATACGCGTCTCGGCAATTACACCGACACCGTCACCGGCCGGAAGTTCTACGCGAACGACTCCGCGCCGGAACTGCCCGCGTCGGTGTCCTCTGTGGTCGATTCGGTCGTCGGCCTCGACAACCACGCGGTGAAGCACCACGCCAAGCCGGCGCAAGCGCCGCGCACGGTGAAGCCGGTGACGCCGGCCATCCTCAAGACCGCGTACGGCACCAGCGGAATGTCCGCCACCGGCGCGGGCGTGAATGTCGGTTTCGTGGAGTTCGACGGCTACAAGAAGTCGGACATCACCGCGTACGACACGAAGTACGGCCTCAAGGGCGGTTCGGTCAGCACCGTTTCGGTCAACGGAGCCAACTACGACTCCAGCCCCGGCGACGGCCAGACCGAGGTCGACCTGGACATCGAGGTCGTGCACGCGCTCGCCGCCCCGGCGAACGACTACGTGTACGAGGCCCCGAACTCCAACGCGGGCGAGCTGGCGATGTACCAGAAGATCGCGTCGGACAAGAAGGTCAGCGTCGTCTCGATCTCGTGGGGCTCCTGCGAGGCGGCGGAAGGCTCGGCCGCGGCCAACAGCGTCGACAAGGCGCTCGCGACCGGCACCGCCGAGGGCATCAGCTACTTCGCCGCCGCGGGCGACGACGGCACCACCGACTGCGCCCGCCAGACCGGCAGCAAGTCCCAGGCCGTTGACTTCCCGGCGTCGAGCCCGAACGTCTCCGGCGTCGGCGGCACGCAGCTGACGGTGAACTCGTCGAACGGCTACAGCAGCGAGACGACGTGGAATGACGGCGCTTCCGGCGGGGCCGGCGGCGGTGGCATTTCGACGATCTTCGCCGCGCCGTCCTGGCAGTCGAAGCAGAGCACGACCAAGCGCAAGGTTCCGGACGTCGCCGGGGACGCCGCGCAGGGTTCGGCGTACACGATCATCTCCGGCGGACAGACCGGGAACGTGTGGGGCACCTCGGGCGCGGCTCCGCTGTGGGCGGGCTTCGCGGCGCTGCAGAACGAGGTCCACAAGGGCGGCCTCGGCAACCTGAACGCGAAGTTCTACGGCATCGGCAACGGTTCGTCGTACGGTTCCGGTTTCCACGACGTGACCACCGGCAACAACACCTTCAACGGCACCACCGGCTTCTCCGCGGGCAAGGGCTACGACCAGACGACCGGCTGGGGCTCGTTCAACGGCTCCGGACTGTCCAAACTGATCGGCTGAGCGAGACTCTCGTGAGTGCCCGTGCCGGTTCTGACCGGCACGGGCACTCACGTGCGTTTGGCTGATTGACCAAGATCCGGGACGCTGTTTTGATGGCCGGGTGCAGCCTCTCCTGACGCCCAAGCAGCAGGCCCTCGTCGACCGCGCCGCCAAGCTCGCGGACATTTTCGCCGAGCGCGCGGCCGAGCACGACCGGGACAACACGTTCCCGCACGAGAACTACGACGACCTGCGCGAGGCGGGTTTCCTCCGGCTGTCGGTCCCGGAAGAACTGGGCGGCTCCGGAGCCGGGCTGCCGGAAATCCTGCCGGTGCTGGAACGGCTGGCGATGGGCGACGGCGCGACCGCGCTGGCGTTCACGATGCACCTGTCGCCGCTGGGACAGTGGGCGAGCGTCTGGCGGCGCACGAAGGCTCCCCGGCTGGCGCAACTGCTGCGCAAAGCGGTGGACGGCGAACTGGTGTGGGCGTCGATCACCAGCGAAACGGGCCTGCGCAACGACATGACGGACGCGAAAACCCGCGCCGTCCGTGTCGAAGGCGGCTTCGAACTGACCGGCCGCAAGAGCTTCGCGACCAACTCGGCGGTCGCCACGCACTGCTCGACCACCGCCCGCTACGAGGACGCCGACGGCGGCCCGCGGCTGCTGCTGTGCCAGATCGCGCTCGACCAGCCCGGCGTCACGATCCATCAGACGTGGAACACCATGGGCATGCGCGGCACTCAGAGCAACGACGTCGAACTGGACAAGGTGTTCGTCGAGGACGCCGCGGTCGTGCATTCGCTGCCGGTGAAACACCTCGACTCGCGGGTGCTGGAAACCGTGTGGGCGTGGGCGATGCCCGCGTTCTCGGCGGTCTACACGGGAATCGCGGCGGGCGCGCTGGACTGGACCGTGCAGACGCTGATCCAGCGCGGCAAGGCGGAGGACCCGGTGCTGCAGGACGTGATCGGCGAATGCCAGATCCTGCTGGAGAGTTCCCGCGCGCTGATCTACCGCCAGGCTGATGAAGTGACGAGCCGCCGTCTGTTCACCGGAGACATCCAGGACGGCGTGGCCCGCAGCGCGGTGGTGAAGTACACGGCGGCGAACAACGCGGTCCAGGTGATGCAGCGGCTGGTCGACGCGCTGGGCGGCATGTCTTACACGAAGGCGCTGCCGTTCGAGCGCATGTGGCGGGACGTGCAGGCGAGCACGTTCATGCCGATGGGGAACCTGGCGACCCGGAAACTGGTCGGGGCCAACGTGCTCGGGGTGCGGACGCTGCCGGAGATCGGTCCGGACGAGACCGGACCGGATTCCCGGGCTAAGGGCTGAATGGGTGAACCCGGGCGGAACCGGGTGAGTTGTCGCTGCTCAGGGGCTACCTTGACCGCTTCGGTCTTGGTGTCCAGGGGAGGGGCAGCGAGTGGCGAAGCAGTTCCGCGAGGGCCCGAATGGCCCGTATCCAGTACCCGATAGCTACGGCACGAAGGTTTTCGTGGCCGGGGTGGCGATAGTCGCTGCCGTCGGAGGCGGAACCGCGGCCGGGATCGGCGGTGCGGCGAGCGTGGAATCCGGGGCGGCGGCGGAGGCCCTGCCCGGAAACCTCGCCGGTGACGTCACGGATTCCTTGCCCGGCCGGAACTTCGAGACCCGCAAAGCCGAGGGCAAGAAGTCCGCGAAGCGCGGCCGCAAGGACGAAACCTTCAGCCGCTTCAAGCTCAAACAGCTCAAGCAAGCGGCGAAACACGAGATCGATTGCCTGCTGAACTCCACCGACCGCGTCCGCGATTACCTCGCGGAACACCGCTGCACCTCATTGGACCGAAACCTCTTCGCCGTCGGCGACGGTCACGGCAACGCGGCGGTGATTTCCGTTGCCCGCGTGGGATTTCCGAAGAAGAGCGACGCCGAAGGCTGCGAGAAGGTCGAGGAGGTGCAGGGCAGCGGGGACATCAAACCCCTTGGCGCTGCCCTGCTCGGCCTCGACGGCGTGAAATTCTCCGGCCACCACTTCCAGTCCAGAGTGGACGGTCGAGCCATGGTGGTCGCCGAAGTGGAAACCGGTGCCGGACAACTGGATTCCGGCACTCTCGACGCCCTCGCCGACGTCTCGGTCTGGTTTCCGAAGCTCTGACTACTTCTTCTCCGAAACGACAGTCTCCGAAGCCTCGGACGCAGCAGCCTCGGCCGCCTCCTGCTCCGCCAAATCCGCCGCCGCCTGAACCGCCGGGCCGTGCAGCAACCGCGCCACTTCACCGCGCAGCGAAACGAACTCCGCCGATTCCCGCGTCGTGATCTGGTCCCGCTGCGCAGGCAGGTCCACCTTCAGATCCGCCACGATCCGAGCGGGCGACTTCGACAGCACCAGCACCCGGTCGCCCAGGTACACGCTTTCGTCGATGTCGTGCGTCACCAGCAAAACCGTCGTGCCCTGTTCGACCTGGACCCGGCGCAGCAGGTCTTCCAGCTCGAACCGCGTCTGGGCGTCCACCGAAGCGAACGGCTCGTCCATCAGCAGCAGCGCCGGACGGCTCGCCAGCGCGCGGGCGATCGACACCCGCTGCTGCATGCCGCCCGAGAGCTGCCACGGGTACTTGTTCACCGCGGCGGACAGCCCGACCGCCTCGAGCGCTTCGGCGGCCCGGGCGCGGCGGGTCGCCTTGTCGAGTTTGCTCCAGCGCAGCGGGAATTCCACGTTCTTCGCGACCGACAGCCACGGGAACAGGGAACGGCTGTAGTCCTGGAACACCACGGCGAGATCGTCCGGCACCGACGTGACGCGGTCGCCGTGCAGGCTCACCGTGCCAGCGGACGGCGGGATCAGGCCGGCGATCGCGCGCAGCAGCGTGGACTTGCCGCAGCCGGACGGGCCGACGATGCACGCCAGCTGCCCGGTCTCGACCGTGAACGACAGTTCGTTGACCGCGACGTGCGCGGATTCGCCGCTGCCGTAGCGGTGGCTGAGGCCGGAGACCTCGAGCATGGTCGACATAACGGGAAAACCTTCCTAGTTCCGGCCGGGCTGCCAGCCGAGCACCCGGCGTTCGATGCCGAGCAGCGCGGCGTTGAACCCGTACCCGAGGATGCCCAGCAGCACGATCCACGCCCACATCTGGTCGAAGTCGTACGAGCGCTGGGCGGCGAGCAGCGCGTAGCCGATGCCGTTGAGCGCCCCCACCAGTTCGGAGATCGCCATCAGGATCAGCGCGATGGAGAGCGACAGGCGAAGCCCGGCGAAGATCTTCGGCAGCGCAGCGGGCAGTACGACCAGCCCGATCCAGTACCGCTTCGGCGTGCGGAACGCGCGCGCCGTCTCCGCCTTGACCTTGTCGACCGAACGCACACCGTCCACTGTGTTCATCAGGACCGGCCACAGCGAACCGAAAATGATCGTCGCGGTCTGCATGCCAGGGCCGATGCCGAACAGGATGATGAACACCGGCACCAGCGCGGGCGGCGGGATGGCGCGGAAGAACGCGAACAGCGGCCCCACGTAGTCCATTCCGGTGCGCGAGCGCCCCAGTGCGGTGCCGAGCGCGACGCCGATCACGACCGCCAGCAGCCAGCCGCCGAGGACCCGGCCGAGGCTCGGCAGGATGTGGTCGAACACCGGGTCGCCGAGGAACAACTGCGAAACCGGGCCGGAGAACCACAGTTTCGCCGCCGCGGTCGCGATCTTCGACGGCGGCGGGAAGAACACGCTCTCGCTCAGCTGCGTCGCGATCTCCCACAGCACCACCAGAATCACGAACAGCAGCCATTTGCGGGCGAACCCGCTGATGCCGCGGCTCATCCGGCGCGTCACGGTGGACGGCTTCTCGACCACGCTCACGCGGCGGCTCCTTCGACGGCGCTGCTCCAGCGGAACAGCCGATGTCCCAGCCGTTCCAGGCCCTCGTTGACGAGGAAGCCGAGGATCCCGGCGATGACCGTTCCGGCGAGTACCAGGTCCATCCGGCCCGGCCCGGAACTGGCCTCGAGCACGAACTGCCCGATGCCGAGTTTCGCGCCGGCCAGGAATTCCGTGCTGATCACCAGGATCAGCGAAATCGCGGCGGAGAGCCGGATTCCGGTGAACACGAACGGCGCGGCGTGCGGCAGCGCGACCGAAGTCAGCACTCGCGAGCGCGGAGTACCGTACGTGCGCGCGGTTTCCAGCAGCAGCGGGTCGATCTCGGCCAGCGCGTAAATGGTGTTGAAGAGGATCGGCCACACCGCCGCGTACACGGCGAGCGTGATCTTCGCTTCCGGGCCGCCGCCGACGACGATCAGCACCAGCGGAATCAGTGCCACGGAAGGGATCGGGCGCAGGAATTCGACGATCGCCTTGGTCGCGTCGCGCAGCCACGGGATGCTGCCGAGCAGCAGACCCGCCGGCACCGCGATGGCGATCGAGATGATCAGCGCGATCATCCACGCGAGCACCGAGGCGATCACGTCGCGGACGAATTCGACGTCGCCGAGAAGTTCGCCGATCCGGGCGAACACGACGGTCGGCGGGGGAAGGTCGTTCTGGTCGATCAGACCGGCCCGCACGACGGCCTCCCAGATCAGGAGGAAGCCGAGCAGGCCGGTCAGGTTCCGGACGAGGCGCACGTCAGGACGCGTTCGCCTGCGGGACGATCATCGACTGCACGTCGATCTTCGACTGGATGGAACCGAACTGCTGCAGCAGGTCCGGCACCCGCTGGATACGCCGCGCGTCCAAAGTGGACTGGAAGGTCAGCAGGTTCGTGATCTTCGCGGTCGCCTCGTCCACCTTCGAGAACTGGATCATCAGCGGCTCGATCTTGGAGCGGTCGGACGCTTCCTTCGTGGCCCGCAGCATCGCGCGCTGGAACGCGGCGACGGTCTTCGGGTTCGCGTCGGTGAACTTGCCGAGCGAGCCGTAACCGGCGGTCGGAAAGTCCTTGGTGCCGCCGGAAGCGGTGTCGATGACCTCGACCGTCCCGTTGACCTTCGCCGACTGCGTGATGAACGGCTCGGTGAGGAAGCCCGCGTCGATGTCACCGCGCTTGACCGCGGGGCCGATGTCCGGGAACCGCAGCGAAACCCACTTCACGTCGTTGAAGTTCACGCCGTTGTCGCGCATGACCGACTTGGTCAGGGTGTCGCAAATCGTGTTGGTGGCGGTGATCCCGATCTTCTTGCCCGCCAGGTCGTGCACGTTCTTGATGTTGCTGTTCGGCATCGCCACGACCTCGGTGCTCTTCGGACCGGCCGAGGAGGCGTCGGCGACGAGCTTGATGTCCGCGGCGCCCTTGCTCTTGGCGATGAAGAACGGCGTGTAGCTCGCGTAGGCGATGTCGACCTCGCCCGACTGCAGCTTCTGCAGCGAGGCGTCACCGCTGGCGGCGTCGACGGCTTCGACCTCGAGGCCCTCGTTCTTGAAGTAGCCGTTCTGGACCGCGAGGTGGAAAGGCACCACGTCGATCGTCGGCATGATCGAGACCTTGATCTTGGCCTTCTCGACTCCGGAGCCGCCCTTCGAGCTGCCCGAATCGTCCGATCCGCCCAACAGGCCGCACCCGCTGGCGGTCAAGGCCACGCCGCCCGCCATCGCGAGCGACAGGAACCCGCGCCTGCCGTAATCGCGCCGGCTGCTCACCGCTTCTTCAAACAAGGTCGCTCCTAGCAAATGGGCCCGCGTCTGGAATGGACGCGGGGGGAAGGTGGCTCATTGTCCGGAGTCACGCGGCTACTGTAGAGAACCAGGACGATCACTCACAATGGGTGTTCATATACGATTCAGAAGTGGTACTGGTCACTCGATCAGGTGATCGAATCCGCTGGTATGCCGGGGTATGTGAACGACCTGTGGGTGCCCGAAGGGCCTTGATCCGCTGCCTGGGTGCTCTCCGGGCAACTTCTGGAGGGTTACAAATCGGCCAGGCGTTCGCTACCCTCTGCTCCTGCAGTGTGAGGTGTGGACCACCGATGTAGTGAGAGCAGGACATGCGAAAAGGCTCTCCGCACACGTCGGCTACTAGCCGGCGGAGGGTGGCCTCGGCCGAACGGACCAAGAGATCGACCACGTGCGGGGACCGAACGTCATGCCAGACCTGAACCGATTCCGCGCCCGAGGCGACGGGCAGCCGCACCGGGAAGTCGATCTTTTCACTCGAAAGGGTGTAACAGTTCGGGCCGCGGTCCAGACCACTCAGGTGGCGGATTACCTGCCGGGAGCGTGCGCGTAGTGGCCACGAGCACGGCAGGTTCGGAATCAACGGGCCCCTCGGGCCCGGACGGTGGTGCGGCGGTGCCGAACGAAGACACCGCGGGGGCAGGGGAGGCCTCCGCTCAGGAGAACGCGGGGACCGCGCAGCAGCGGTCCTGGCTCGCGCTCGGCAACTGGCGGCTGAGGTCCAAGCTCGCGCTCATTCTCCTCATACCCACGATCACCGCGCTGGTGCTCGGTGTCCTGCGCGTGGTCGACGACGTGCGGTCGGCGATCGAGCTCAACCACACCGCCAACCAGGTCGCCTTCGCCGAGAAGGTCACCGCGGTGGTGCACGACCTGCAGCGCGAGCGCGCGCTGGCCGTGGTCCGGATCTCCTCGGCCGACCCGCTGCGCCAGACCGGCCTCGACGCGCAGATGGCGAAGGTCGACCGCGACGTCGACGACCTGCGCAACGCCGCGGTCAACCTCGAGAGCGACGACCAGGCCGCCAGCGACCGGTACGCGCACGGCCTCCAGCGCCTCGACGCGCTGCGCCCGCTGCGCGCGGCGATGACCACGTCGGCCTACTCCGACCGCGCGGTGCTCGACACCTACTCCTCGGTGCTCGACTCGCTGATCCAGCTCGGCCGCGAGGTCTCCACCGCGACCACCGACCGCGACCTGCTCCGCCTCGGCACGAGCACGCAGTCGATCAGCGAGGCGAAGGAGTTCATCCTCCGCGGCGACTCCGCGCTGCAGATCGCCGCGTTCCGCGACAACTTCCCGGGCAACCTGATCGACGAGACCCGGGCCGCCGAGGCCAGCGGCGACGCGTCGATCACCGCCTTCCTCGCCAACGCCACCGGCGACCAGGTCCAGCTCTACAACGACACCTACTCCGGACCCGAGGTCGACGAGCGTCGGCGATTGCAGACACAGGGGTTCTCCTTCGCCCAGCAAGGCCAGCCGCTCAACCTCGACGGCACCAAGCTCGGCCAGGACTCCACCGTCGCCGCCGACAAACTGCGCGCGGTCGAGGTCAATCTGCTGACCCAGCTGCGCGCGCAGGCCGACGAACTGGCCAGCAACGCGGTGCGCTCGGCGTGGGTCGGCGGCGTCATCGTCCTCGCCGCGCTGGTCGCCGCGCTGATGCTGATGCTCGTCATCGCCCGCCTGATGCTGCGCCCGCTGCGGGTGCTGCGGAAGACCGCGCTGGACGTCGCCTACACCCGGCTGCCGGAAACCGTGCAGGCCATCCTGGACGACCCGGACCCCGTCAACGCCTCGAAGAAGGCGGTCGACCCGGTCCCGGTCCTCACCCGCGACGAGATCGGCGAAGTGGCGCGCTCGTTCGACGTGGTGCACGAGCAGGCGGTCAAGATGGCCGCCGAACAGGCATTGCTGCGCGAGAACGTCAACGGCATCTTCGTGAACCTCTCCCGGCGGTCGCAGCGGCTGGTGGAACGCCAGCTCGGCGTGATCGACCGGCTCGAGGCCGACGAGCAGGACCCGGACCATCTCGCGAGCCTGTTCGAACTCGACCACCTGGCCACCCGGTTGCGCCGGAACGGCGAATCGCTGCTGGTGCTTTCGGGCGCGGGCCTCGCGAAGTCGGTGCCGAAGCCGGTGCCGGCGGGCGACGTGATCGGCGCGGCGGTGTCGGAGATCGAGCAGTACGCCCGCATCGAGATCGGCATCGTGCCCGAGGTAGCGGTGCAGGGCCTCGCGATCCACGACCTCGTGCACGTGCTCGCGGAACTGCTCGACAACGCGACGTACTTCTCCGAACCGGAAACCAAGATCACCGTCCGCGCGGTCATCACGCGCAAGAAGGCGCTGGCGATCCAGGTGACCGACCACGGCGTCGGGATGAGCGAGGAGCGTCTCGCCGAGGTCAACGAGCGCCTCGCCGACCCGCCGGACCTGGACGTGTCGGTGACCCGCCGGATGGGTCTGTACGTGGTCGCCCGGCTGGCCCAGCGGCACGGCATCGAGGTGCGGCTGCGCGAGAACGAGGACATCGAGGGCGGCGTGATCGCCCGCGTCGTGGTCCCGGTCGAGCTGCTCACCCAGGTCCGGACGGTTCCGCCGATGATGCGGAACACCCCGCCGCCGCCGAACCGCAACGAGGTTTCGCACCCGAGCCTCCCGCCGCTGAACCGCGACCCGGAGCCGCCGAACCCGCTTCCGCTCGCGCCGCCGCCCGCGGCCGCCGAGCTGACCGAGGCGATGGGTTCGACCGGCGGTGCGTCGGAGAACGGCGGTCTGGTTCCGCTCGACCAGCCGATCAGCCTCGACGACCTCGTCGCGGGCAACCGCGCGGCCGGTCCGTTCCTCAGCCCGGCGACGCCTGCCTCGGAAGCGCCGGCGTGGCCGACCGCGGAGGACCTCGCCCCGCTCACTCGCGAGTCGTACGGCGAGGGCGCGAGCCTGGCGCAGACCGAATTCCCGCCGCTGGTGCTGCCGAAGCGGGAGCCGAAGTACGTCGCGCCGGAAGCGCCGAAGGAACAGCCGTCCGCCGAGTCGGACGGTTCCGCCGCGCTCGAGGACGACGTGCCCACCCGGCGGCTGCCGATCTACCAGTCGGTGCTGTCGCGCTGGTTCAGCGAGGGCGAGGACGGCGAGAACGGCGCGGGAACTCCTCAAACCGCGACGCCGGAACCGGAAGCCGCCGAGACTTCCGCGGCTCCGGAGGCCCCCGCGGCTCCGGCCGAGCCGGAGGAGACCAGGGCCGCCGCCGAGCCCGAGCAGCGGCCCGCGGCGCTCGAATCGACGCCGCTCTACCCCGGTTCCGACGAGCCGGAGGACGACAGCTGGCACAGCGTCTCCGACGAGGGCTGGCAGGCGGCGCAGTCGCTGCTCGAATCCAAGAACGAGGAGATGACGTCCGCCGGGCTGCCCAAGCGCGTGCCCAACGCGTACCTGGTTCCGGGCTCGATCGGCAACGCGCCGGAACCGGCGCAGCAGAACTCGTTCACCGACACGACCGCCGGAATGCCCGGAACGGGTGCGATGGCCCGCTCGGCGACGGCTGCCCGCAGCCGGATGGCAAGCTTCCAGCGTGGGTACAAGTCCGGTAGGCACGCACTGAAGGAGCGGCCGCCGGACGCCCGGCTCGACGACGGAGTTCGCGTCACCGGGGCCGGGTATGTGAGCGACAGCAGTGAGGAGCGAGAGTGACACGGGCGGGAGTGCAGCCGGGAGGCGGCTCGGTGCAGCCGAACGGCAGGCAAGCCGGCGGCGGGGCGAGCAGCTTCGCGTGGCTGATCACGGACTTCGTCCACCGGGTGCCCGGTGCGGCGCACGCGGTGGTCGTCTCGGCCGACGGTCTGCTGCTCGCGTCTTCGCGCGGGCTGCCGAAGGACCGGGCGGACCAGTTGGCGGCCGTCGCCTCGGGGCTGACCAGCCTCGCGCGCGGAGCGGCGAAGGTGTTCGAGGGCGGCCCGGTCGCGCAGACCGTGGTCGAGATGGCGAACGGATTCCTCTTCTTGATGTCGGTGTCCGACGGCTCGTGCCTCGCGGTGCTGGGCTCGCCGGAGAGCGACATCGGCTTGGTGGTGTACGAGATGACTCTGCTGGTCGAACGGGTCGGCCAGCAGCTGACACCGGAGATGCGGGCACAACTGCAGGGCGCTGCGGTCCGTCGCTAGGCGGACCTAGGACTACAGGAGTAAACCGTGGACGACGGGCGCTTGCGCGGCGATGGCCGGCTCGGTGACGAGCACACCGGGGGCTGGGGCGATCGAGACCAGAGCCGGGAGGACTGGAAGTCCTTCCGGGACCGGGTCGACCGCGAATGGCGTTCGAGGGACGTCCAAGCCGCGGATTCCGAGCCGGTGCGCGAACCGCCGAACTGGCTGACCGATTCCAACGCCGGGCAGCAGCCGGGCATCACCGCGGTGCCCGGGTACCGCGAGCGGTTGCTCGGCGGGCCCGGTTCGGAGCTGTTCGGCGGGGCGAGCGGACCGCTGTACGACTCGGCCGAGTTCGCCGCGTTCAGCGCCGAACGGGACGGGTCGCCGGGACCGTCTTCGAACGAGCTGGCCGCCGCGCTGCCGATGCAGGCGGCGGGCGAGTACGTGGACGAGCCCGCCGAGGTGGAGACCTCCGGGCTGGTCCGGCCTTACTTCCGCACCCGCGGTCGCACGAAGCCGACCTACGACCTCGCGATCGAGGCGCTGGTCTCGACGAGCGAGCAGGGCCGGGTGCTTGACCGCGTCCGCGTGCCGGAGCACCGGTCGATCTGCGACCTGTGCCTCGACACCCGGTCGGTCGCCGAGGTGGCCGCGCTGCTGCGGCTGCCGCTCGGCGTGGTGCGGGTGCTGATTGGTGACGTGGCGGGCCTCGGCCTGGTGCTCGTGCACACGAGCAGCAGCACGAATTCGGGCGACCGCCCCAGTATCGAGTTCATGGAAAGGGTGCTCAGTGGGCTTCGGAGAATTTGACTCCGACGCGAACACACCGCATACGGGTCCGACCTCGTCGGCCAAGATCGTGGTCGCGGGTGGGTTCGGTTCGGGCAAGACGACTATGGTCGGGGCGATCTCCGAGATCGACCCGCTGACCACCGAGGCCATGATGACCGAGGCCAGCGTGGGCCACGACGACGTGTCGGCGACGCCGAACAAGTCGACGACCACGGTGGCGATGGACTTCGGCCGGATCTCGCTCGACTCCGACCTGGTGCTGTACGTGTTCGGCACGCCGGGCCAGCACCGGTTCTGGTTCATGTGGGACGACCTCGCCGTCGGCGCGATCGGTGCGGTCGTGCTCGTGGACACGCGGCGGCTCGCGGACGCGTTCCCGTCGATCGACTTCTTCGAGAACCGGAAGCTGCCTTACGTCGTGGCGATCAACTGCTTCGACCGGCTGCTGCACCACCAGATCGAAGACGTGCGGCACGCGCTCACCATCTCGCCGTCGGTGCCGATCATGGCGTGCGACGCGCGGGAGCGGGAATCGGCGAAGCAGGTGCTGATCTCCGTCGTGCAGCACGCGATCGCGCACGACACGGCTTTACGGGCGGGCTAATCCCGCTCGCGGTCCCCGCCGCCGTCTGCGAAGGAGGCGTACGCCGACTCCCAGATTCCCGTTACACCCCGGCTCGGGTGCGGCCGTTGGAGTGAACTCCGCGCGCTTCACCCGCTTCGGGGAGTGGTGCCTCCGAGTGGCGCAGACTGAGTAGTCCTGCCCCCTCGCGGCCGAGGCCGACCGCCCCTGATCGGGGCGTCGGACCGGCGGTGACCTGCACGGACATCCCGCTGCGCACGGTGGCCGCCGCCACCACCGAGTGACCCGCGAATGCGTGGTTGTGCATGCGTTCGCGCGACGTTACATCCGGCAGACACGTACCGTGCCCGGGCACACGCTCGACACGACCGGGTGCGTGAATACGCTGGAACGACGACTTCACCGCGGCCGGGCGAAGATGGCCGGCAGGCGGTGAACGGGCGTCCGGCAGCGTTCGAGGAGCTTGGAGGGGCAGTGACCGATTCCGACCGGCCAGCGGACCAGGGCACGTTCAGCTGGCTGATCTCGGATTTCGTGCGCCGGGTCCCGGGTGCGGCGCACGCGGTGCTGGTGTCGGCGGACGGACTGATGCTCGCGCCTTCGGAAGGGTTGCCGCAGGAGCGCGCCGAACAGCTTTCGGCGGTGGCGTCCGGGCTGATCAGCCTGACCCAGGGCGCGGCGCGGTGCTTCGAGGCGGGCGGCGTGAACCAGACCGTGGTCGAGATGGAACGCGGGTACCTGTTCCTGATGTCGGTCTCGGACGGGTCCTGCCTCGCGGTGCTCGCCGCGCCGACGTGCGACATCGGGACGGTGGCCTACGAGATGACCCTGCTGGTCGAGCGGGTCGGCGAGCAGATCACGCCGGAACTGCGCGCGCAGCTGCAGGGCGGCGGGGTGCTGGGGTAGCCGATGAAGATCTCGGGATTCGGAGACCAGGACACGGGCGCCTGGGACGCCCTCCACAAAGGCACGGAGCGGGAGTCGTTCGACTCGCCGAGCCGGTACGACATGAGTTCGCTGAGCATGCGGTTGCCGCATCGGCAGCCGCGGCCCACGCCTCCGCCGCCTGCCGCTCGGCGGCCGGAGCCCGCGCCTCGTCCGGCTCCCGCGCCGGCACCTGTCCCGCGTCCGGTGCAGCAGGCGGTCGCCCCGCGTCCGGTGGCTCCGCCTCCTCCTCCGGTTCAGGAGGAGAACTGGGACGACGGCTACGAATGGGTCGAGGACGGCGAATCCGGTTATTGGGAGGAGCCCCAGCAGAGCCAGCGCTGGGAAGAGCCGCCGCCCCCGCCTAGCCGCCCCGCGGCGCACGACCCGTACTCGTTCGACGAGTACGCCGGTTCGCCCGGCGCGGAGGACCGCGTGGTGCCGGAAGGCTCGGCGTACCAACGCCACCACGTCGAGCAGGCCACCCGCAGCAGGCACGCGCTGGCCGAAGAGCCCGAGGACCGGTACTCGTACTCCGATCCCGGCCCGGCCTCCGGAGTGTCCGAATTGGACCGGTTCTGGTCCGCCGAGGAGCCCGCGCAGCCTGAACCGGAACCGCCTGCCCAGCCGACGAAATCGCGAGTGCGGCCGTACGCGCGAACCCGCGGCCGGACTCGCTCAGACCACAACCTCGCGCTCGAAGCCCTGGTCTCCACGAGCGACGAGGGCCGCCGCTATCGCGGGGTGCGGTCGATCGAGCACCGGCGGATCTGCGATCTGTGCCTGGACACCCGGTCGGTCGCCGAGATCGCCGCGCACCTGCACCTGCCGCTCGGCGTGGTGAAGGTGCTGGTGGGCGATATGGCCGACATCGGGCTCGTGATGCTGCACCAGACCGATCTGGTACTGGGGGACCGGTCGTCGAGGGAGTTCATGGAGCGGGTGTTGCAGGGGCTTCGCAACCTCTGATTGCTGGCGGGTCAGTCCTCGACCAGCGCGGCAGAAGTGATGCGGTGCAACGGATACCGCTCGTGGTTAGCGCCCTCCAGCACTCCACCGCCGACCCGCAGCGGACGCACCACGCGCTGGCTCGCCGTCCCACGCGAGTCGACGAAACCGATCCACACCTCGCGCTGCTCAAGCGTCGCGCGGGACAGCAGATCCAACGTCGCCGTCGTGTCCGCACCGCCGCCACCGGGCGCGCGCACCGTGGAACCCCGACGCCGCGCCGAAGCCTGGTCTCCCGCGCGCAGATTCGACACGATCCGCGTCGCCTGGTCGTCGGTCAGCACCGCCTGCTCGCCGGGTCGTGCCCGAGCCGCGCGGGCGCGGGCAGGCAGCCGACGTCCGGTGGGCCGCAGGTCGACCACCCGGCCATCCGGGCCCTCCGCCGCAGGCGCGAAACCCGCGCCGCGTAAGGCTTCCAGCACCTCCGCCAAGGGCGCGGAGCTGATCAGCACCGTCGGCGCGATCAGGCGCAGGTCGTATTCCGTGGCCACTGGATGCGCGAGAACCTCGGCGAGCAGCGCCTCGTCGTCGCAGCGCAAGAAGGATCCCGCGGTGCCGCCGCGCAATCGGCCGTGGCGGCGGGCGACGTCGTCGATCAGATACGTGAGGCCTTGCGGCACAGGCGTCGCCGACTTGTTGCGGAACATCGCGTGCAGTTCGTCCGCGGTCCGTCCGGTGTCGAGCGCGCGCCGCACCGACTGCTCGGTGACGCGGTAAACCGTTGCGTGCCCGGCGGATTCGACATCCGCGACCGCGGCCATGTCCGCCGCCAGTTCCGGCTCCAGCGGGCCTGGCGCGACGACCGTCAGGTCTGCCTGCACGAGCACGTGGTCGACCGGGGCGGGCATTGCGTCGTGCATTGCCTCGACCGCACCGGAGCGGTCGTCTTCCAGCAGCAACCGGGTGGCGGTGGTGAGGGCGCCGAGGCCGACGAGACCAAGCGCGGTCGCCTCGGCCATCGTCCAGCGGACGGTCTCGTCGCGGAGCCGGCCACCTCGCCGAGGCGCGCGCCAGGCCAGTACGGCCACCAGCTCGTCAGTGCTTTTCACGCCTGCGCCAGGGTTCAGTGTCGCCAACGCACTGAGCACGCGATGCCGCGAAACCGGTGCCAGCGGTCGTCGCAGCTCCTCGGACAACGGCGCGATCGGCTTGTCTTTCGCGTCCCGGCCACCGGCGAGACCGGGCAGCCGCGGCAATTCCAGCCACGCTTGCGCGAGCGTCATCCACCGCTGCACCGACGGCGACGCGAGCCAGCTGTCGGTGAGCATGGTCGGCACATACTCGGGGGCGGTGTTTTCGCTGTCCGCAACGAGTCCCGCGCCGACGACCAGCTCGGCGAGCAGCGTCGCCCGCGTCTCGTCGACTTCGAGATCCTTGGCGACCTTCTTGAGCTCGCGCACGCCGAGCCCGCCCGCCTTGAGCACCGGCGGCGGGGAATCCGACCACATCCGCAGCAGGGATTCCGTCTGCCGCAACAACTCCATCGCCTCGCCGGCCGCCGTTTGGTCCACAGTGTCCGTCCGATGTGGATGGACGGGCAGCTCCGGCTCGACCAGCGTGTCCGGTTCGAAGGCGAGGCCGCCGCGTAGCAAAAGGCCGAGTTCGCGGGGAAGTTCGACAGTCTGGTCGTCACGGCGCAGCAGCAGGCCGCGCGCGAGGAGTTTCTGCACCGGCGTGGCCGCGTCGGACAGGCTCACGTCGAAGCTCGCGTCGCGGGTGCGGCCGATCGGCGGCCCGGCGGCCAGCGCGGTGAGCACCGCCCGCTCGTCCTCGCCGACTTCCGCGAGCCGCGCGTCGATGTCGGTGGCGGCCAGCGCGGGCGACGGTGCGCCGAGCCCGGCCGGGAACGGACCGAGGGCGTCACGGGCCGCGGGCGGTACCCGCAGCTCGTCGTCGGCGCCCCAGACGAGCGCCCGTGCCCGCAGCCGGGCGAGTGGTTCGCTGACGTCGCGGCCGATCAGCGCCGTCACCGCGGACACCGGCGTCGGCTCGACGTCCGCGCCGGCGACCAGCAGCGCATCGATCACCGCGAGGGTGAATGTGTCGAGGTCTTCGCAGGCGCGAGCGACCGACCCCGGAGTGCCCGCGCGCGTGGCGAGCACCGTGGTGTCGGACGGAGGAGGGGTGGACAAATCGCGACGTGTGCGCAGCAGCTCGGCGAGTGCGTCGTCGGACTCCGCACGCAGCCAGTCCGCCAGAGAGGTCGCGGGCATAGACACCCAGGATACCGGGCGGGTGCGCGCGCATGAGGAGTGTTCGGGCAGACTGTGGTCGAGTTTGCCGGACGAGGGCCTCGGAGGAAGCAGTGGCGAAGGGCGACAAGCAGAGCAAGGGCATCGACCCGACGTGGCCGGGCGAGCCGGGCGAGCACCCGGTCACCGAGCTGTCCTCGGACCGGCAGGGAGCGCTTTCGCCGTTCGGCGACCTGACCTTCCCGCTCGAGCAGGTGCCTTACGTGCACCCGGAGACCGAGATCAACCGCTGACCTGCGGACCGGGTTCGGGAGCGCCGCGAGCCGCGGCGCCCCGGGCCTGAAGTTACTGGTCAGTCACCCGGTTGGGGTGTGGTGGCGCGGGTCACCGGACTAGATTCGAGCCGTCCCAACCCACTCCACCAGCGGGGAGTACGTGTCATGCCGGTTCCCGGTCCCGGGTATTCGATCACCGTCCGGGTCGAGGCCCCGGCCTCGTCCACGGCCGCGGGCGATCTCACCACCGCGGTCGGCCGCGTCGGCGGCGTGCTGACGGCGTTCGACGTCGTCGAGTCGCACGCGGACACCATCGTGATCGACATCAGCGCCAACGCGCTGTCGGAAAACCACGCGCAGGACATCACCGCGGCGCTCGACTCGCTGCCGGGCGTGCGCGTGCGCAAGGTCTCGGACCGGACGTTCCTGATCCACCTCGGCGGCAAGATCGAGGTCAGCCCCAAGGTCGCGCTCCGCAACCGTGACGACCTCTCCCGCGCGTACACCCCGGGCGTCGCGCGCGTGTGCCAGGCGATCGCCGCGAACCCCGAGGACGCGCGCCGGCTGACCATCAAGCGCAACACCGTCGCGGTGCTCACCGACGGTTCCGCGGTGCTCGGCCTCGGCAACATCGGCCCGGCCGCCGCGCTGCCGGTGATGGAGGGCAAGGCGGCGCTGTTCAAGAAGTTCGCCGACGTCGACGCGTGGCCGGTCTGCCTGGACACCCAGGACACCGAAGAGATCATCATGATCGCGAAGGCGCTCGCGCCGGTGTACGCGGGCATCAACCTCGAGGACATCGCCGCGCCGCGCTGCTTCGAGATCGAGAAGCGGCTGCGCGAGCAGCTGGACATCCCGGTCTTCCACGACGACCAGCACGGCACCGCGATCGTCGTGGTCGCCGCGCTGCGCAACGCGCTGCGCGTGGTCGGGAAGAACATCGAGGACTGCAAGATCGTGGTCAGCGGCGTCGGCGCGGCCGGTTCCGCGATCATCCGCCTGCTGCTGCGCAAGAACCCGGGCGACATCGTGGCCGCCGACATCGACGGCATCGTCCACCCCGAGCGCGGCAATCTCGACGACAACCTCACGTGGATCGCCGAGCACACGAACAAGGACCGCCAGTCCGGCACGCTGCACGACGCGCTGGTCGGCGCGGACGTCTTCGTCGGCGTTTCGGCTCCGAACCTCTTCGGCGCGGAGCAGGTCGCCACGATGAACGACGACGCGGTCGTCTTCGCGCTGGCCAACCCGGATCCGGAGATCGACCCGCTGGAGGCGCAGAAGCACGCCGCGGTCGTCGCCACCGGCCGCAGCGACTTCCCGAACCAGATCAACAACGTGCTGGCGTTCCCCGGCGTCTTCCGCGGCCTGCTCGACGCCGCCGCGCACAACATCGACGACAACATGCTGCTGGCCGCCTCCGACGCGATCGCCGACGTGGTGGACAACGGCAAGCTCAACGCGTCGTTCATCGTGCCGAGCGTGTTCGACAGCGCGGTGGCCCCGGCGGTCGCGGAAGCGGTGCGCAACGCGGTGCGGGCGGAACGCGGGCAGTAGCCTCGCGGGCGTGAGTGAACTCAGCCACGTCGACGAATCCGGCGCTGCCCGGATGGTCGATGTTTCCGGCAAGACGGCGTCCGCGCGCACCGCGCTCGCCGGCGGGACCGTCCACACCACGGCGGAGGTCGTCGGCCTGCTTTCGGCCAACGGCCTTCCCAAAGGCGACGCGCTGGCGACCGCGCGGATCGCCGGGATCATGGGCGCCAAACGGGTGCCCGAGCTGATTCCGTTGTGCCACCAGATCGCGCTGTCCGGGGTCAAGGTGGAGTTCGAATTGGACGGTGCCGCCGTCCACATCAGCGCGACGGCCAAAACCAAGGACGTCACCGGCGTCGAGATGGAGGCGCTCACCGCCGTCGCGGTCGCCGGGCTGACGCTGCACGACATGATCAAGGCTGTCGATCCGGCCGCGACGCTCGACAACGTGCGGCTGCTGCGCAAGGACGGCGGCAAGACCGGGACCTGGGAGCGGCCATGACCAAGACCGCCGACGGACTCTCTCCCGCGGAGGCGGCCATGAACACCGCGCGCGTCATCGTCGCGTCCAACCGCGCCGCCCGAGGCGTCTACGAGGACAAGACCGGCCCGGTGCTCGTCGCCTGGCTGGCCGAGCGGGGCTACGACGTGCCGCCACCGGTCGTCGTCGAGGACGGCGACCCGGTGGGCGTCGCGCTGCGGGCCGCGGTGGCCGACGGCGTCCAGGTGATCCTGACGACCGGCGGCACCGGCATCTCGCCGACCGACCGGACCCCGGACGTCACCCGCGCGGTGCTGGATTACGAGCTGCCGGGCGTCGCGGACGCGATCCGCGCGGCCGGGCTGCCGAAGGTGCCCACAGCGGTGCTGTCGCGCGGTGTGGCCGGAGTGGCGGGCCGGACCCTCGTCGTGAACCTTCCGGGGTCGAGCGGCGGCGTGAAGGACGGTCTGCGGGTTCTGGAGGACATCCTCGGCCACGCGGTGGACCAGCTCGCCGGTGGAGACCATCCGCGCGAGGCGGCGAAGGCCGGCCCGGCGGTCCGGATCCTGCGGGCGGACGTGAGCGACCAGCCGCTGTCGGTCGAGGAGCACGCGCAGCTGGTGGAGGACGACGCGGCGGGTGCTGTGGTCACGTTCTCCGGCGTAGTCCGCGACCACGACGGCGGTAAGGGCGTGCGCGATCTGACCTACGAGGGCCATCCGACGGCGGGCGACGTGCTCGCTGAGGTGGTCAACGACCTCGCGGCGCGCTGGAAGGGCGTGCGGGCGGTGGCGGTGAGCCATCGCGTCGGGGCGCTGGCGATCGGTGACGTCGCGCTCGCCTGCGCGGTCGCCGCCGAGCACCGCGGCCAGGCGTTCACCGCCTGTGCGGAACTGGTGGACGAGGTGAAGGCGCGGCTTCCGGTGTGGAAGCACCAGCACTTCACCGACGGCACCGACGAATGGGTCAACTCGCCCTGACACCCCTCGTGAGTGTTCGTGCCGGTTCTGACCGGCACGAACACTCACGAGGCCGGACACGACGAAGGGCCCCACCGCCAGGGGATTTGACGCGGTGGGGCCCTTCGGGCGTTCTGTCACAGCAGAGGCTGCGCCGGAACCTGCCTCACGAGGAGGCCGGGATTCACTTGGTGGCGAGCTTCTGGCCGACCACGATGAAGTTCGCGTTCGACACGTACTTCTTGTTCAGGTCCTGCAGCTTCTGGAAGCCGCCCTGGATGTTGTGCTCCTTGGCGATCTTCGAGAGCGTGTCGCCAGCCTTGACGGTGTAGTCACCGTCCGGGTTGGAGTTCGCCACGAGCGCGGCCACCGGCTGGGTGACCTGCTTCTTCGGGGCGTCGCTCTTCGGGGTCGCCTTCTTGGCGGTGCTCTTCTTCGGGGTCGCCTTGTGCGCGGAGGCCGAGCTGCCGGCCTTCTTGCTGCACACCGGCCACGCGCCGGGGCCCTGGCCCTGCATGACGCGCTCGGCGACAGCGATCTGCTGGTCGCGCGAAGCGCCCTGCGGGCTGCCGGTGCCGCCGTAGGCCTTCCAGGTGCTCTGGGTGAACTGGAGGCCGCCGTAGTAGCCGTTGCCAGTGTTGGTGTTCCAGTTGCCGCCGCTCTCGCACTGTGCGATGGCGTCCCAGTTGGTCGCCGACGCGGGGGTCGCGGCGATCGCGAGGGGGGCGCCAACCGCGATACCCGCGACTGCGACACGGGCGATGGTGCGGGTGGCAGCGGACATCTTGCGGTGCTTGCCTCGGTAAGACATCTGAAAACTTCTCGATTCCTGCGCCTACGAGCTTGATGCTGCGGGTCGGGTTGGGAGCCCGTCCGCCCGTTGCCGGGCGGCTGACGCGGACGTCGCACGACGCGCCGTCTTCGTCCCCTCGTCTCTGTCCGGAAATGCTTTCGCTCGGGGTATGGGTCCGGGGATCCGTTGGACAGAGCTGGGCGCTACGGATTCCCGGTGTTGCTTGGTCGGTCGGGGCCAACCGAAAAGCGACGGTACGTAATTCCGAGCGTGATCGGAAATCATTCGAGGTGTGACCTACGTCACAGTAACGGCACGCAACCTCGCTCGATCCGCCTGTTTTCGCAGGTCAGAGCGCCGTTATCTGGCCGTTTTCTAGCCGAGATATTTCACGGATCGTGAGGCTTGGGTCACGTCGATAACGCGTCAAGGGGCCATTCGCAGCAGATAAGAGCGGGCACTCTAAACCACTCGTCAACCGTCGGCCACTGCCCGCGGAGTGGTTCTTTGAGCTGCGCAAATACGCCGTGAGCGAAACACTTCGGAGCGTAGGGATAAAGAGCAATGACCGCTCAGCGCGCCAGTGCCGCCATTCACCGTGGTCCGGACCAATCGGCCGGGAACGGCGGCTCGGCCGGTCAGTGCGGCGCTCAGCCGGGTGCACGGGGGCTTGCTGGGGGCTCACCCGCCGGCGAACGGCGGGAGGACGTCCAGGTGGGAGCCGTCACTGAGCGCGCGGCCGCGATCGCGGACCGCCACCTCGTTGACCAGGAAGCTCGCCGCGTCGAGAACGCGGGAAAGTTGCCCGGGGTGCAGCTCGCGCAGCGCCTGGACGGCGTCCGCCACCGTCGCGCCTGCCGCCAGCTCCACCTTTTCCTCCTCGGTGCCCGCCGCGGCCCGCGCCGAGGCGAAGTACCGGACCACCGCTGTCACCGGGGAAGGAGAAGGAGAGGTCATGGCTCAGCCGCCGATCGCGCTCATCGGCCGGATCGGCTGCGCGAAGCCGGCCTCGTTGATCTCGTGGCCCGCGAGCTTGCGCCACATCGTGTCGCGCCACGCGTCCGCCACCTCCTCATCGCGCGCGCCCGCGCGCACGAGGGAACGCAGGTCCGTCTCGTTGTTCGAGAACAGGCAGGAGCGGACGGCTCCGTCGGCGGTCAGCCGGGTGCGCTCGCAGGCGGAGCAGAACGGCCTGGTCACCGACGCGATCACGCCCACGTCGCCCGGCCCGCCGTCAACCAGCCAGCGCTCAGCGGGCGCACCGCCGCGGGGAGCGGGGAACGGGCTGAGGGTGAAGGCCTCGCCGAGCATCGCGAGGATCTCCTCGGCGGTGATCATGTCGCGGCGGTTCCAGCCGTGCTGGGCGTCCAGCGGCATCTGCTCGATGAACCGCAGGTGGTAGCCCTCTTCGAGGCAGAACCGCAGCAGCGGGACCGCCTCGTGCTCGTTGTAGCCGCGCATCAGCACCGAGTTGATCTTCACCGGCGACAGCCCGGCGTCGCGGGCGGCGGCGAGGCCGGCCAGCACGTGCGGCAGCCGGTCGCGGCGGGTCAGTTCGGCGAAGCGCTCGCGGTCGATGGTGTCCAGCGAGACGTTGATCCGGTCGAGTCCGGCCGAGACGAGGCCGGGGGCGCGCTTGGCCAGCCCGATCCCGTTGGTGGTCATGGAGACCCGGGGGCGCGGTTCGAGCGCGGTGATCCGCTCGACGATCTGTTCCAGGCCCGGGCGCAGCAGCGGTTCGCCGCCGGTGAGCCGGATGTCGGTGACGCCGAGCATCTCCACCGCGATCCGCATGAGCCGGACCAGCTCGTCGTCGGTGAGGACCTGGTCGCTGGGCATCCAGTCGAGACCCTCGGCCGGCATGCAGTACGTGCAGCGGAGATTGCACCGGTCGGTGAGCGAGACCCGCAGGTCGGTCGCGACACGGCCGAAGGAATCGACAAGGCCGGGGTGCTCGGGCCGGGGCGTGCCGGACGGGCCTCGGTTGCCGGGGACGCGAGGAAACCCGAGATGTACTGCTGTCATTACTCTCAGGATAGCTTGCGGCGTCGGAAAAGGCAGTCTTGCGAAAACCCTGGAAACCACTCTCGGTTCCGATGTGGAGGCACTCGGTGAGCACCGCTGAGACGAATAGTGAGCTGACTCACTTCGCGGCGCTGGCGGCACAGCTGCGTACGCACACCGTCCTCCGGCACGCTCGCGACGCCGCGCTCGAAGGGCTTTCGGCGACCGAACTGCAAGCTCTCGAACTCGCCGGGCAAGCCGCGGATTTCCTTACCCCGGGCCGAATCGGGCAGCTCACCGGCTTGTCGACGGGTGCGGTGACCGGCGTCCTCGACCGGCTGGAGAAGGCCGGTCTGGTGCTGCGCGAACGCGACCGGACCGATCGCCGGAAGGTGCTCGTGGCGATCACCGAGGCCGGTCGCGAACGGCTCGGCGCGATCTCCGGACGGGAGCTGGAGCGTCTCGCCGGGGTGCTCGCGGAGTTCACTTCCGCAGAACGGAAAGTCCTCGGGCGTTATCAGTTCGCAATGCTCGAAGCGTTACGCGAAAATGCGCATCCCGCATAGCTTTTCCGCATCTGCGGGGATAATGTTCCGGCCATGCCGCAATTTCGGTTGTCCGAGGCCGCTCGGCTGCTCGGCGTAAGCGACGACACCGTCCGCCGGTGGGTTCGCGCGGGTCAGTTGACCGCGACGGACGACGCCGCCGGGCGCAAGGTCGTCGACGGCGCTCAGCTCGCCGGGTTCGCGCGGGCCCAAGCGTCCGAGCCGGACGACCCGTCGGCCGTCGGCCGCTCCGCCCGCAACCGCTTCGTCGGGCTTGTCACCGAAGTCATCGCCGACAAGGTGATGGCGCAGGTCGAACTGCAGTGCGGGGCGCACCGAGTGGTGTCACTGATGAGCACCGAGGCGGTCCGCGAACTCGGGCTGCGCCCGGGCGTGCTCGCGGTCGCCGTGGTCAAGGCGACCACCGTCGTGGTGGAAACCCCGGAAGGATCCAGATGAAGAAGCTCGCCCTCGCCGTCGCCGGAACCGCGGCGATCGCGTTGGCCGCCAGTGCCTGCAGCTCTGGCGACCAGCCCAGCTCCAACCCGGGTGCGGGTTCGGCGTCCGCGCCCGCTCCGGGAGGCGGCACGCTGACGGTGTTCGCTGCGGCCTCGCTCACCGAGTCCTTCAACGTGCTCGGCAAGCAGTTCGAGGCCGCGCACCCGGGCGTCAAGGTCACCTTCGACTACGAGGGTTCCTCGGCGCTCGTGCAGAAGCTGGACAACGGGGCCAAGGCGGACGTGTTCGCCTCGGCGGACCAGAAGAACATGGACAAGGCCGTGCAGGACGGCGTGATCGACGGCCAGCCGACCGTCTTCGCCACCAACAAGCTCGCGATCGCCGTGGCCAAGGGGAATCCGAAGGGCATCAAGACCTTCGCTGACTTGACCAAGCCCGGCTTGAACGTGGTCGTGTGCGCGCAGCAGGTGCCGTGCGGCGCGGCCACGCAGAAGGTCGAGCAGAGCACCAAGACCACGCTCAAGCCGGTGAGCGAGGAGACGAACGTCAAGCAGGTGCTGGCCAAGGTCCAGTCGGGCGACGCCGACGCCGGTCTGGTGTACGTCACGGACGCGACGTCGGCCGCGGGCAAAGTGGACAGGGTCGACTTCCCGGAGTCCTCGGGCGCGGTGAACCAGTACCCGATCGCGGTGGTGAAGAACGCCCCGCAGGCGGCGCTGGCGAAGCAGTTCAGCGACTTCATCCTTGGCACTGAGGGTAAGGCCGAACTGGCCAAGATCGGGTTCGGCCCTGGCAAGTAAGGCGGGCGCGGCGGCCGAGACCCGGCCGCCGCACGCCCGGGTGCCCCTGATCCTCTGGTTCCCGGCGGTCGCCGCGCTCGCGCTCGTGGTGCTGCCGGTCGTCGGCCTGCTGGTGCGGTCCGATCTCGCCCGGCTGCCGTCGCTGCTGGTCACGTCCTCTTCGCTGAACGCGCTCCGGCTGTCGCTGGTGACCGCCGCACTGTCCACAGTGGCCTGTGTGCTGCTCGGCGTCCCGCTGGCGATCGTGCTGGCCCGCTCCCGGGTGCCGGGCGTGCGGATGCTGCGGTCGATCGTGCTGCTGCCGCTCGTGCTGCCGCCGGTCGTCGGCGGCCTTGCCCTGCTGTATCTGCTGGGCCGCAAGGGTTTCCTCGGCATCGTGATCAACTGGCTGATCGGCGAGCAGGTGCCGTTCACGACGGCCGCGGTGGTGATCGCGCAGACGTTCGTGGCGATGCCGTTCCTCGTCGTCAGCCTGGAGGGCGCGCTGCGCGGCTCCGGCGACCGCTACGAACAGGTCGCCTCGACGCTCGGCGCGCGCCCGTGGACGGTGTTCCGCCGGGTGACGCTGCCGTTGCTGCTCCCGGCGCTGGGCTCCGGCGTGGTGCTGAGCTTCGCCCGCGCGCTCGGGGAGTTCGGCGCGACCATCACGTTCGCGGGCAGTCTGGAAGGTGTCACCCGGACGCTGCCGCTCGAGGTCTACACGCAGGCCGAAGTGGACATCGACAGCGCGGTCGCGCTCGCGTTGCTGCTCATCGTGGTCGCGGTCCTGGTCATCGCGGTCGCGCGGCCGCGGTCGTGGGAAGGCGGGCTGCGGTGACCCTTTCCGCGAAGCTGGCGCTGACCCGCGGCGAGTTCTCGCTCGACGTCGAGTTCACCGTGCCCGGCGGTTCCGTGCTCGCGCTGCTCGGACCCAACGGCTCCGGGAAGTCCACCGTGCTCGGCAGCCTCGCCGGTCTGCTGCCGGTGACCTCGGCCGACGTCACGCTCGCCGACCGGCGGCTGGCCGGGGACGGGGTCGACCTGCCGCCGCACGAACGGCGGATCGGCCTGCTGTCCCAGGACGCACTGCTGTTCCCGCATCTGTCCGCAGTGGACAACGTCGCGTTCTCGCCGCGCTCGACCGGTACCGGCCGGGCGGAGGCGCGGTCGCTCGCCTGGCGATGGCTGTCCGAAGTGGACGCGGCGGAGTTCGCGAGCCGGCGGCCGAGCCAGCTGTCCGGCGGGCAGCAGCAGCGGGTGGCGATCGCGCGAGCGCTGGCGTCCGCGCCGGACTTGCTGTTGCTGGACGAGCCGTTCGCCGCCCTCGACGTGGACTCGGCGCCGGCGATCCGCGGTCTGCTGCGCCGGGTGTTGCGCGACGGTCCGACCACCGTGCTGGTCACGCACGATCCGCTGGACGCGCTGGCCTTGGCCGACCACGTGGCGGTGATGAACGGCGGCCGGATCGTGGAACGCGGGCCGACGCGGGAGGTGCTCGCCGCGCCGAGAACGCCTTTCACCGCGCGGATCGCCGGGCTGAACCTGGTGTCCGGAGTGGCGGTGGCGGAAGGATTGCGCACGCCCTCAGGCGAGGTGGTGACGGGTTTGCTGACGCCGGACACCGTGGTCGGCGAGGCGGCGGTCGCGGTGTTCGAGCCGAACGCCGTCGCGGTCTATCCGCACGACGGCGAGCACCACGGCAGCCCGCGCAATACGACCGACGCTCTCGTCGGGGCGCTGGAACCGCACGGACCGGTCATCCGCGTCCGGACTGAGGGCGACGGCTGGGCACACGGCCTGACCGCCGACCTCACCCCGGCCGCGGTCGCCGAACTCGCGCTGGAGCCCGGCTCGGCGGTGACGCTGTCGGTGAAGGCCGCGACCGTGGCGGTGCACCCGGCCGCGGCCTCCTGACCTTCGCCGTCCCCATGAGGTTTCTCCGCAGCCGTTGGGTGCGGCCCTGCTCGGACAGAGGTCCGTGAAGGACTCCTTGAGGGAACCAGATTCCCTCAAGGAGTCCTTCACGGACGTCCGCAGTGCCGGGCCTGTCGGTGGAGGCCGCGACCGACCCGGCCGCGGCCTCCTGAGCCGAGCACCCCCCACGTGCGCTCGGCTCCCGGCTCAGCCGCCGTGGTGGTGGCCGCCGCCCGGGTGGACGTGGAACTTCGCCACCTCGGGCGGGTGCACGACGAACGGCCGCATCATTCCCTCGTCCTCGTGGTCGAGGATGTGGCAGTGGTACATGAACTCGCCGGTGCCGCCGCCGAACTGGCCGGCGACGCTCACCCACTGGCCGGGTTCCACGATGATCGTGTCCTTCCAGCCCTCCTCGTACTTCTCCAGCGGGACGTCGGCGAACCCGTCGATCGGCGTGGTGGTGCGTTCCGAAGCCGGGTCGAACGTCGTGGTGAAGCCGCGTCGGAAGAGCGCCTGGAATTCGGTCAGGTGAATGTGGAACGGATGCGCGGGCGTGCTGCCGGCGACGTGCACGATGTTCCACACCGCCCACTTGTCGTGGTCGATGAAGATGCCGGTGGTGTCGTCGAAGATCCGCCCGATCATCCGGAACGTCTTGAGCCCGCCCGCCGGGTCCTTGATCTGGATGATCCCCTTGCCGCCCGGATCGGCGTCGACCTGTTCGAGGTCCCACATCTCCGGATGCCCGTCCGCGTTGAGCAGCAGCGCGACCCAGACGTGGTGGTGGTCCTCCGGCAGCGTCGAACCGTGCTTGATCCGGACGTAGGACGTCGAGAGCTTTTCGGGCAGTTCGAACGAATCGTGCTTCGGTCGGCTGTCCACCCGGAACTCCATGACGTCCGGTTCGACCCCGTCGAGGCGCGGATCGGCGTTGCGCAGCTTGACTTTCTGCCCCTTGAAGCGGCTGAAGTCGATCAGCACGTCGAAGCGCTCGGCGGGCGCGACGGTCAGCCCGCCGGACGGCAGCGGCGCGGGCGCGGGCAGCAACCCGCCGTCGGTGCCGATGAGGCGGACGGCGTCGTTGTGCGGCACGTTGTTCTCGTCGACCAGGTTCAGCGTGAAGAACCGCGAGTTGGCCGAGTTGAGCAGCCGGAAGCGGTACCACCGCGCGGAAACGTCGAGGTGCGGCCAGATCACGCCGTTGACCAGAGTGAACGGGCCGGTGAACGGGATCATCGGCCCGTTCGGCACGTACGGGAACTTGTACAGCAGCTGCCCGGTGAGCTGGCCGGTCGCCGGGTCGACGTCGAGGTTGCGGTCGGTCAGGATGAGCGGGAGCTCGCGATCGCCGCGCGGCAGGTCGAGTCCGTCCTCCTCGTCGTCGCGGATCAGGTACATGCCGGCCAGGCCCGTGTGGACGTTGAAGCGGGTGATCGCCATGGCGTGGTCGTGGTACCAGAGCGGCATGGCCTGCTGCCGGTTCTGGTACTCGGCGAGCTGCGAGGTGCCCCGCAGGCCGGCGTTGTGCGCCCAGCCGTCGTTGCCCGCGTTGGTCCGGGCCCCGTGCAGGTGGACGACGGCCCAGGCGGGCAGGTCCGCGACGCCGTCGACGATCGAGTAGCCGGGCCGGTCGAGCTCGCGGCCGGGGCGGCTGGTCGGCCCGTCGGCCACCGGACCCCGCACGGCGACCAACGGGAACTTGCCTTCTATTTCGTTGGACCACGAAATCCGCAGCTGTTTGCCGCTGCGCACTTCGATTGTCGGACCCGGGAAATGCCCCGCATAAGTCCACAATGTCGTCGGCGGCAATTGCGAATGCAGCTGCTGCTGTTTCGCCACCATCGGAATGGTGATCATGTCCTGTCCCCACCACGGCGGCCGCAGCACCGGGGGCACTGGCAACGGGTCGAGGAACTTGGTCAACCCCCAGGTAGGACCGGTGATCGGCCCCGTGACCGCCGGACGTTCGGCGATTTCGGTCATGTGCTTTCCCCCCTTCAAGACGAGGGGCAGGAAGAATTGCGCAACGGCGATTACACCGGTGCTTGCTGAAAAGATTCCCCCGAACCCCCTCGGTGACCGGGAGCGCGACTCCCCTCGCGTTGCCCGGCAATTCCACTGTAGCTGTTTTCGTCGTATGCCGCAGGTGCCTCGCGCGCGTGATAGGTTTTCGCGCATGAGCGAAGGCCGGTGGACGTATCTCTCCGACATGGACGGTGTGCTGGTCAAGGAGGAACATCTGGTCCCGGGAGCGGACGAGTTCCTCGCCGAACTGCGGAACAACGATATCGACTTTTTAGTGCTCACCAATAACTCGATCTACACCCCGCGCGACTTGCGCGCGCGGTTGTTGCGCACCGGATTGGACATTCCGGAAGAGTCCATCTGGACCTCGGCGCTGGCCACCGCGAAGTTCCTCGCGTCGCAGCGGCCGAACGGCTCGGCGTTCGTGATCGGCGAGGCCGGGCTCACCACGGCGCTGCACGAGGTCGGCTACGTGCTGACCGAACGCGACCCGGACTACGTCGTGCTCGGCGAGACCCGCACGTACAGCTTCAGCGCGATCACGCGCGCGATCCGGCTGATCGAGGGCGGCGCGAAGTTCATCGCGACCAACCCGGACGCGACCGGCCCGAGCGTCGAGGGCTCGATGCCCGCCACCGGGTCCGTCGCGGCGCTGATCGAGAAGGCCACCGGCCGCTCGCCGTATTACGTCGGCAAGCCGAACCCGCTGATGATGCGCTCGGCGCTGCGCCGGCTGGGCGCGCATTCGGAGTCGACGCTCATGATCGGCGACCGGATGGACACCGACGTGCACTCCGGGATCGAGGCCGGGCTGCAGACCATCCTGGTGCTCACCGGCATCTCGAACGAGGAATCGGTGGAGAACTACCCGTACCGGCCGACGAAGGTGATCGGCTCGGTCGCCGACCTGATCGGGCGAACGCTCGACCCGTTCGGCGAAGGCTGACCGCCCACCGCCCGGGATCAGGGCATATCGTCGAACGATGAGCGTCTATGTGGTGGGCGACGTCCACGGGCACCGGGACGCCCTGGTTGACGCACTGCGCGCCGAGGGCCTGGTCGACAGCGACGGCAAGTGGGCTGGCGTCGACGACCGGTTGTGGTTCCTCGGCGACTTCACCGACCGCGGCCCGGACGGCGTCGGGGTGATCGATCTCGTGCGCGAACTGCAGGAGCAGGCGGAGGCCGCGGGCGGTTCGGTGCAGATGCTGCTCGGCAACCACGAGATCCTGCTGCTCGGGATGTACCACTTCGGCGACCGCCCGGTGCCGTCCGACTTCGGGCCGCGCAGTTTCGCGCGCAGCTGGGAGATCAACGGCGGCCTGCTGTCGGACCAGGACCGGCTCACCCCCGAGCACATCGAATGGCTCTCCGAGCGCCCGCTCGTGGCGGTCGACGAGGACCATCTGCTGCTGCACTCGGACACCCTCGAGTACCTCGACTGGGGCGAGGACCTCGAGACGATCAACGCCACCGCGCGCGACATCCTCTCCGGCAGCAACATCGAGGCCTGGTGGGACGTGTGGCGCCGGATGACCACCCGGTACGCCTTCCGCGGCCCGGACGGCGAGGAGAACGCGGACCGGCTCCTCGACGCACTGGGCGGCTCGCGGATCGTCCACGGGCACAGCGTGATCGCCGACCAGCTGGGCATTCACCCGACGCAGATCGAGGGCCCGTACCTCTACGCCGGCGGAAAAGCGCTGGGCATCGACGGCGGGCTGTTCGTCGGCGGGCCGTGCCTCGTGGTGAAGCTGCCCTTCGAACCGGAGGATTAGTCCGCCGGGGCGTACCGCAGTTCGAGAATCCCGGACGGGAAGGCTGTGCTCTTCACCAGTCGCAGCCGCCGGGCCTCGTCCAGTTCGGGGAATAGCGCCGCGCCCTTGCCGGTGACGGCGGGGAGCACCCACAGCCGGTACTCGTCGACCACGCCGAGCTTGATCAGCGAGTGCAGGAATTCGGTGCCGCCCGCGGCGACGAGATCCTTGCCGGGCTCGGCCTTGAGCTTGGCGATCTCCTCGGCGAGGTCGCCGCCGGCGATCCGGGTCTCGGACCAGTCGGCCTTGGCGAGGGTTCTGGAGAACACGACCTTGGGGATCTCGTTCATCGCCTTGGCGGACGGGTGGTCGGAGGTGGGCCAGAAGCCCGCCATGGCCTCGTAAGTGGTGCGGCCCATGAGGAAGGCCCCGGCTTCCCAGAGCTGGTCGACGAAGTATCTCTCCTGCTCAGGGTCGTCGATCGACATCATGACGTCCCGGATGCCGTTGTCGGCGTCGGCGCTCTTGCCGTCGAGCGAGACGTAGAAACCCAGGACCAGCTTGCGCTTCGCGTTTGTCATGCGGCCTAGCCTGCTGCCGATGGTTTGAGTTGTCAAGACAAAATTATTTTTCGGTTGGATGTGCCGCGGCAGCGCTCGGGGTGAACCAGGTCGCGACCCGGTTCACCCCGTGGGCGTCAAGCGGAAGCCGGGATCAGGAGTCCACGATCTCCTTGCCCAGCGGCATCAGCGAGATCGGGATCATCTTGAAGTTGGCCAGTCCCAGCGGGATGCCGATGATCGTGATGCACTGCAGCGCCCCGGTGATCAGGTGGCCGATGCTGAGCCACAGCCCGGCGACCAGGAACCAGATCACGTTGCCCACGAACGAGCCGACCCCGGCCTCGCGCCGGTCGACCACCGTGCGGCCGAACGGCCACAGCGCGTAGTTAGCGATCCGGAACGACGCGATGCCGAACGGGATCGTGACGATCAGGACGCAGCAGATGACTCCGGCCAGCAGGTAGCCCAGCGCCATCCAGAAACCGGCGAGGACGAGCCAGATCACGTTGAGAATCAGTCGCATCAGACGTACAACTCCCCGCTCGCTACGGTGACGGCCTGGCCGCGCAGCAGCACGCGGTCGTCGCGGACTTCGGTGCGCACGGTTCCTCCTCGGGCGGAGATCTGCTGTCCGACGAGAGCGGTTTTGCCCAGCTGCCCGGCCCAGTACGGGGCCAGCGAGCAGTGCGCGGAACCGGTGACGGGATCCTCGTCGACGCCTACGCCGGGGCCGAAGAACCGGCTGACGAAGTCGTCGCCCGCCGCGGTGATGATGAGCCGTCCGGTCCAGGTGGCGCGGAGGGCGTCGAGGTCCGGCTGTGCGTTCTGGACCGCTTCGGCGCTTTCGAGCACCACGAAAAGGTTCTCGCGAGCCCGTCCGGTGAACTTCGCCGGCAGGCCGAGGATGTGGGAGAGGTCTTCGCCGGTCTCGACGGGCGGGTCGGCGGGGAAGTCCATCTCGATCCAGCCGTCAGCCTTGGTGCAGGTCAGCTGGCCGCTGAGAGTGTCGTAAACCTGGTGTCCGCCAAGGACATGCGTGACGGCGACGGTGGCGTGTCCGCAGAGCGAGACCTCGTCGGTCGGCGTGAACCAGCGGAGCGATTTCGCTCCCTCGCCGGTGTTGACGACGAAGGCGGTCTCGGAGTGCTTCATCTCCGCCGCGACCTGCTGCATCCACGTTGCGTCCGCGGGTTGTTCGAGCACGACGACGCCTGCCGGGTTGCCGGCGAAGGCCTGGTCGGTGAAGGCGTCGACTAGGTGGAATTGCATGGATCCGATACTGCCGTGCCGCGCGGGGGCAAGGCATCGGGGATTAGCCCTGAATTCTCAGCGCACGCCCTCTTCGATGGTCTCCAGCAGCCATTTCCGCAGGTGTGTGCCCGTCGAAGGCGTGAAACGCAGCCGGAAGCCGCCGTCGGGCAACGGTTCCGAGAACGTCAGGTACCGCCCGCCTTCGGTGTCCACGAACGTCGCCGTCGAGATCGGGCGCAGCGTGCCTTGTCCTGGCCGCAGCGAAAGTTCGACGGTTCCGTGCCGGTGCAACGGCCACTGCGAGTACCCCGCCAGCGCGTCGCGATCCTGGCGCGAGGGAGCCGGCGCCGGTGCGTTGCGTTTCGGCGGCGGGGCTTGGGTGATCGCCACCGGCGAAACGGGCAGCGCCGGATACGGCGGGAACATGCTCAGCACCAGATCCACCAGCCGCTCCGGCCGGACCTGCCGGAAGCGAAGCCCGTCGTCGACCTGCTCCGAGAAGACGCCGAGACCCTCGCCGATGCACGCGCGATACAACACCGTGTCGGACGGCAGTTCGGCCGCGCGCACGATGATCAGCACGTCCGGCCTCGTCCAGGCGCGCAGGGTCGCTTCGACGTCCCGGTCGAGTTTCTCCGCGTCGGCGAGGCCCCGGCTCCGCAGCGCGTTCCACGCCTGCTCGGCCAGCCGGTTGTGCTCGGTCATCGTCGCGCCCGCGCTGCGGATCTCGAACGGATGCCACGACGCGGGCAGCCCGGTGCGCCGCACCGCCACGTCGGTCTCGGTCCAGCCCAGGGAGAATTCCTCTGGCAACGTCCCAGTCCCCTCGTGCACGAAACAACCCGCACCGAGGGTAGCGGAACGCGCACGACGATCAGCCGCTCGTGCGAGCGCACCCCATAACGAGGGTGGCGGAAAGGTCCGAAATCGAGCTTAAACTCATGCTCGTCGACGAAGACCGCCACGGGAGGCACCCATGCCTGACGCGCCTGCACTGCCGAGTTACGCCTCCGGGACCTCCGACGTCCCCCTGCTCGGCGACACGATCGGGGACAATTTCGACCGCACCGTGGCCGCGTTCGGCGACCGGGACGCGCTCGTCGACCGCGAAGCAGGCGCCCGCTGGACCTACCGCGAACTCGCCGCCGAGGTCGACACCCTCGCGCACGGGCTGCTCGCGTCCGGGATCGGCAAGGGCGACCGGGTCGGCATCTGGTCGCCGAACCGGGCGGAATGGACGTTCCTCCAATACGCGACGGCGAAAATCGGCGCGATCCTGGTCAACATCAACCCGGCCTACCGCTCGCACGAACTGCAGTACGTGCTCAACCAGGCGGGCATCCGGATGCTCGTGGCGGCGGACAAGTTCAAGACCTCCGACTACGCCGCGATGATCGAGGAGGTCCGGCCGAACTGCCCCGGCGTCGAAGCGGTCGTCTTGCTCGGCACCGACTCCTGGACCTCGCTGATGGATTCCGGCCGCGGCGGCGACCCGGCGCGGCTCGCGCAGCTGCAGGCCGCGCTGTCGGCGGACGATCCGATCAACATCCAGTACACGAGCGGCACCACCGGCTTCCCCAAGGGCGCGACGCTCAGCCACCACAACATCCTCAACAACGGCTATTTCGTCGGCGAGCTGTGCAATTACACCGAGGAGGACCGGGTGTGCATCCCGGTGCCCTTCTACCACTGCTTCGGCATGGTGATGGGCAATCTCGCGTGCACCAGCCACGGTTCGTGCATGGTCATCCCGGCCCCGGCGTTCGACCCGAAGGCCACGCTCGCCGCGGTCGCCGCCGAACGCTGCACGTCGCTTTACGGCGTGCCGACGATGTTCATCGCCGAACTGAACCACCCGGAGTTCGAGACGTTCGACCTCGGCTCGCTGCGCACCGGCATCATGGCCGGATCGCCTTGTCCGGTCGAGGTGATGAAGCAGGTCATCGACCGGATGGGGATGACCGAAGTGTCCATTTGCTACGGCATGACCGAGACGTCGCCGGTGTCCACGCAGACCCGCGCCGACGATTCGGTGGAGCGCCGGGTGTCCACCGTGGGCCGGGTCGGCCCGCATCTGGAGTCCAAAGTGGTCGATCCGGAAACCGGGCTGACCGTGCCGCGCGGCACTCCGGGCGAACTGTGCACCCGCGGCTATTCGGTGATGCTCGGCTATTGGGAGGAACCGGAAAAGACCGCCGAGGCGATCGACGCCGCGCGCTGGATGCACACCGGCGACCTCGCGATCATGGACGACGAGGGGTATGTCAACATCACCGGCCGGATCAAGGACATGGTGATCCGCGGCGGCGAGAACATCTACCCGCGCGAGATCGAGGAATTCCTTTACACGCATCCGGATGTGCTGGACGCGCAGGTGATCGGCGTGCCGGACGTCAAGTACGGCGAGGAATTGATGGCCTGGATCCGGATGCGCGAGGGTGCGCAGCCCCTGACCACGGAAGCGGTCCGCGAGTTCTGCCAGGGCAAACTGGCGCATTACAAGATCCCGCGCTACATCCACGTGGTCGAGGAATTCCCGATGACGGTGACCGGAAAGGTGCGCAAGGTCGAAATGCGCCAGCAGTCGGTGACTCTGCTCGGGCTGGAGCAGGCGGCGGCGCAGAAGCACGCGTGAGCCAAACCGGCGGCCGTCCGATGTGGACGGCCGCCGGTTTGCGTCAGGCGGAGGCGGCCGCAGCGGCCTCGGCGAGTGCTTTTTCGTCTTCCTCGCCGAAGGTTTCTTCGAGCTGTTCGGGCGAGTAGTCGAGGTCGATCTGCTCGACCGGCGTGCCCCGCGCGGATTCGATCGCGCCGAGGCGGCGCTGGGCGCGGTCGGCGGCGTACTGGATCAATTCTTCGGGATCGTTGTCGAACGGGACTTCCTCGAACTGGTCCTGCACCCACTGGATCATGCCGAGCGCGTGCGGCAGCAGTTCGCCCATGCGTTCCTGAACGGCGTCCCACATCGCGTCGTCCGCGGCGACGTGCCGGCGGCAGGTGAAAGTGCCCCACGCCATGTGCCGGCGTTCGTCGTCGCCGATGCGGCGCACCAATTCCTGCATTCCCGGCAGGATCTGGTTCTGCGTGCAGATCAGCTGCCACGAGTAATACCCGGTGAGCGCGAGGCTTCCTTCGATCACGTGGTTGTACGTCACGCTCGCGCGAATCTGGTTGAGCGGACTGGGATCGTCCTCCAGCGCGCGCAGCGACTGCGGCAGCTCCTCGTAGAAAAGCTTGCGGTAGTGCGGGTTTTCCGCGACGTAGGAGTGCAGGTCTTCGTCCAGCCCGACGGCGTCCATCCAGCGCCGGAAGACCTCGACGTGCTTGGCCTCCTCGAAACAGAACTGCGTCAGGTACATCTCGTCGCCGAACCGGCCGGTCGACGACATCGCGCGCATGAACGGCTGGATGTCCTCGGTCACCGCCTCCTCGCCCGCGATGAACTGCGCCACGAGGTAGGTGGTGGAACGCTGCTGTTCGGGCGTCAGGCTTTCCCAGCCCGCGCGTTCCTGGCTGAAATCGAGGTCCGCCGGGTTCCAGAACTTCTTGTTGCCCTTGACGAACAGCCGCAACGGGAACGAGTCCCAGTTCAGCCCGCCCTTGCGCAGGGACGAGAATCCGCTGCGCAGCTCCGGAAGCGTCTCGGTCATGACTGGCCCTCTCGTTTCACTCCATTGTGGACGAATTGGTCGATGGCGGGGGCGAGCACCGCGAGGACCGACTCGGCGGCCTCGGACGCGGAATGCGTCGGCAGCACCAGGTGGCTCAGCGACAGCCGGACCACCGTTTCGGCAAGCAGCGCGGCGGCTTCCGGCGTGAGCCGGGGTTCGAGCTCGAGGTACTGCTGGGTCGCGAGTTCGGCCGCCGCGGTGAGGATCGGCTCGCCGCGCGAGGTCAGCAGGGGAAGCAGATCCTCGCCTGCCTCGGTGCCGAGCGCCGCCGCGATCAGCCGGTTCTCCCTGGCGTGTTCGATCGTGTAGACGACCGCGCCGCGGATGCCCGTGAGCAAACTCTCCGCGTCCTCGAACCGGCAGCGGATGCCGTCGAGGAATTCCGCCGCGACGCGCAGCGCGACGGCCTGCGTGAGCGCCGCCTTGCTGCCGAACTCGTTGTAGACCGTCTGCCTGCTGACCCCGGCTTTCGCTGCGACGTCGGCCATTCGGAGGCCCTGATGGCCGCGGTCGGGGAGCAGGTCCGCGGCCGCGTCCAGCAGCGTCTCGCGAAGCGTCGCCTTGGTCCGCTCGGTGAAGCTGGTCACAGTGTCAGCTTGACACAGGAAGAATCTGTGTCAAGAAGGTTTACCTGGATGGTGCACGTGTACAGCAGTCCGCCGGAACTGTCGGTGCGGACGGCTACCGTGTGGGACGTGGGCATCACGGTGGGGTTCGACCTCGACATGACATTGATCGACCCGCGGCCGGGCATGGTCGCGGCGATGAACGCGCTGGGCAAGAAGTCCGGCCTGCCGTTCGACGGAGAGGCGTTCGCGGCGAACCTCGGCCCGCCGCTCGATCAGGCGCTGCGCGAGTTCGGCGCGCCGGAGGACCGGATTCCCGAGCTGATCTGGCAGTTCCGCGAGCTGTACCCGGAGACGGTCGTGCCGAGCACGGTCGCGCTGCCGGGCGCGGCCGAGGCGCTGGAAGCGGTCCGGGCGGCGGGCGGGCGCACGGTCGTGGTCACCGGCAAGTACGCGCCCAACGCGCAGATGCACCTCGACGCGCTGGGAATGAAGGTCGACGACCTGGTGGGCGAGCTGTGGTCCACGCAGAAGGCAGCAGCCCTGCTGGAACACGGGGCGCGAGCGTACGTCGGCGACCACCTCGGCGACGTGCGGGGCGCGCGAGCGGCCAACGCGGTGTCGGTGGGCGTGGCGACCGGGCCGTGCACCCGGGAGGAACTCGCCGCCGAAGGCGCGGACGTGGTGTTCGATTCCCTGGTCGAATTCCCGGAGTGGTTCGCCAGGACGTTCGCGGGGACGGTGGTCTGATCCGGGGGCAAGCCCAGGTCAGCCGTGCTTCCCGGCGCGGGCTTCCTGGACAAGGGCGATCAGCCCGAGCAGCAGGCCGAGCGGGGTGATCACCCCGGCGGCCGCGCTGAGCCACACCGGCAGGTTCTCGAGTCCGAGGGCGAACATCACGAACACCGTCGCCACCGCGAGCATGCCGATGGCGAACAGGCCGATGCCGAGCCGCATGAGGATCGGTTTGCCGGTCTGCTTGGCTGCGTTCTCCATGGGGTGAGAGTAACGGGACTATCCGCTTCTCCCCAGCGCCTGTGGCGAGATACGCTTGTCGGACGCGCGCCTCGAGATCGCTCGGGGCGCGTTCGTCGTGACCTGCACAGCAGAAGGACTGGTGAGGGAAGTGCCGACCGGCAAGGTCAAGTGGTACGACGCGGAGAAGGGGTTCGGCTTCGTCACTCAAGACGGCGGTGCCGACGTCTACATCCGCAAGGCCGCGCTGCCGCAGGGCGTCGAGGGCCTGAAAGCCGGACAGCGGCTCGAGTTCGGCGTGGCCGACGGCAGGCGCGGGCCCCAGGCGCTCTCCGTCCGGCTGCTGGACCCGCCGCCGTCGGTCGCCGAGGCGCGCCGCCGTCCCGCTGAGGAGCTGCACGGCCTCATCGAGGACATGATCAAGCTGCTGGAGCTCAAGGTCCAGCCGGATCTGCGGCGCAACCGGTACCCGGATCGCAAGAACACCAAGCAGATCGCGGAGATCATGCGCGCGGTCGCGCGCGACCTCGACCCGTGATCGGCAGCCCGGGTGTAATCGCTTGAAACGGTGAAGGGCTCCGCGCGGGAATCTGATCCCGATGCGGAGCCCTTCACTGCTTTTCGCTGGCTCAGGCCGGCTGGACCTGCAGGGACCACAGCGCCGTCGTGACGGCTTCCGCGTCGTTCGGGTCGCCGGTGCGGCTGATCACCGAGGCCTGCGCGATTTCGACCACCACGATCTGGTCGTCCTTCGCGGGCGGGGTCGCGGTGTAGGCGTAGCGGTCGCGGGAGGTGATGATCTCCTCCTTGAGCGGCTGCGGCTCGCCCTTGCTGTTCACGTACTGCACGGTGACTTTCCACGGCGTCTCGGCGATTTCCTTCGGCACCGAGATCTGCACCGAACGGCCCGGCCGCACCTTGAGCTTGCCCGTCGCGCCGGGGTTCGCCGCGCAGACGCCGGATTTGATGTCGCAGTTGCCGATCGGGGCGGCGGTGATCGTGTGCCCGTCGGCGTAGAAAGTCACCTCGGCCGGGCCCGGCGCGGAACAGCCGGCCACCGCGAAACCACCGGCCGCGAGCACGGCCACCACCCGGGAACGTCGCATGGCCCGAGATTACCGGCGGCCTCGCGCCGGCCCCGGGGCGGGGAAGCTGCCGGTCGGCTCTGGGCGCAATGGGCGATTGCCGCCGAGTCCGGGCAGGAGCGAACCGCCGCGCTGCACCAGGAAAGTCTGCGTCAGGCCGACTGCCAGCAGGAGCGTCACGACCAGGAAGCCGATCCAGTACGTCGGCGGCAGCAGCAGCCCGACCGCGCCGCCGAAGCACCACGACAGCTGCAGCACCGTCTCCGAACGCCCGAACGCGGACGCACGCGACTGTTCCGGCAGATCCTCCTGGATCACCGCGTCGAGACTGATCTTCGCCAGCGCGCTGGCCGTCGCGCCGATGAGGCCGACGATCGCCGCCGTGGCGAGGCCGGGCAGGAGCGTCGCGACCAACGTCGTCACCACACACGCCGCCACACAGGCCACGATCACCTGGTCCGCCGCACCGAAGTGCAGCCGCGAACCCAGCGCGTTGCCGACGAATCCGCCGACACCGGCCGCGCCGCCGATGATGCCCAGCAACAGCAGCTGTACGAACGGACTGTGCCCGGCGTGCTCGGTCTGCGCCTTCACCGCGAAGGCGGCGAACATCATCAGGAACCCGGTCAGCACGCGGACGGAACCGTTGCCCCACAAGGCAACGACGATGTGCCGTCCCATCGGCTGGCGCTGCCGCTTCTGCTTCGGCTCCGGCCGCGCGGACAGCGACGTCGGGACCTCGCCCTCGGTCACCTCGACCCACGACGGGATCCGCATCGACTGCACGGCCGCGGCCACGCAGATCGCGGCGGTGAACCACAGCGCGCCGGAGGAGTTGGTGAGCCCGCTCACGCCGCTGGCCAGCGCACCGAACGCGCCGCCCGCGATCAGGCCGAACACGGTGATCCGCGCGTTGGTCTTCGACAGCGTGATCTCCGGCGGTACCACGCGAGGCGTGACCGCCGCCTTCAGCACGGTGAACGACTTCGAGAGCACCATCATCCCGAGCGCCGCCGGGTACAGCAGCCAGTCGTCGAAGTGCAGCGCCATCACCACGGCCATCAGGCCCTGCCCGACCGACGAGACGCACATCGCGAGCCGGCGGCCGCGCTGGATCCGGTCCAGCGCCGGCCCGATCACCGGCGCGACGAGCGCGAACGGTGCGATCGTGATCAGCAGGTAGAGCGCGACCTTGCCCTTGCTCTCGCCGCTGGTCGCGGCGAAGAACAGCGTGTTGGCCAGCGCGATCGCCATCGCCGCGTCGCTGGCGTAGTTCAGCATCACCGCGTACATCAGCGAGGTGAGACCGGACTTGTCCGCGCCGTCCGCCTTGGTGGCGCGCTGGAACGCGCCGACGGCCCGCCCGCTCAGCTGACGGCTGCGCAGCGCGGCGACCCGCGTGACGGTGAGCTTCTTCGGCAGCTTTGGGACCGAGCCAGCGCCGGGGACCGCGGTGGTGTTGAAGGCCTCGTCTTGCTCGTCCTCGACGCGGGGCTCGCCCGCGTAACCGCCGGTGTCGTAGTGCTCGTAACCGGCGCTGCCGGGACGGTCGTCGTACGGCCGCGGGTGGACGGGCTCGGTGCGGTGCTCGCGAGGCGGGTACGGCCGGGCACCGCGCGGGGGCGGTGGCGGCGGACGGTGTCCCATCGGGACCGCGCCGGTGGGCGCTTCCTCGGCGTTCGGCTGGAACGGCGGCGCGTCGTCGTAGAACGAGCTGCGCGGCTCCGGCCGTCCGGGGTAAGCGCGCGGAGGACGCTGATCGACGTGCTCGGTCCGCGGTTCGGCCGGTCGGCCGCGGGGCGGTTCGGGTGGAATGCGCTCCGGCCGGGCCCTCGGCGGTTCCGGCGCGTACGCCGGCGGATCCTGGCGAACGCGCTGGTCAACGGCCTGATCGACCCGGGTCGGCGGGGTGTCGCGCCACGACCGGGCCTGCGCCGCGCCGGGCTCGGGAGTCCAGCGGCGCTTCTTCTTCCCACGGCCTTTGCCCGACTGCCCGCCGAGGGGGCTGTCGGAACCGGAGCGCGAGCTGAAGAGTGCCACGGTTCAATCCTGCCTCATCGAGGTCCCGCGCCGCCCGCTCACGTGCCAGTTCGCTGATTTTCGGGGACGAACTTCACGCGGAACGACGACGGCCACAGCTTCCCGGTGAGGAGGAATTGGTCGGTGCCGGGGATCGCGGCGATGCCGTTGAGCACGTCCTCGCCGGGCCGGGTCGGCGTGCGGAGCCGGCTGGCGTCGATCTTCGCGGTGATCCGTCCGGTGGCGGCGTCGATACGCAGAATGGTGCCCGTCTGCCAGACATTCGCGTAGACGGTGTCGCCGACGCACTCCAGTTCGTTCAGCTGATCCTGGCCGACGTCGACGGAACCGGTGACCGCAAACGTTTGCGGATCACGGAACGTGAGCTGCGAGGACCCATTGCTCATCACCAGCCGCCCGTTGGGCTGGTGGCAGAGACCCCACCCCTCGCCGTCGTAGTGAACGCGCCGCAGCTCGGCCAGCGTCTGGGAGTCGCGCTCGATGGCGATTCCGTCGCGCCAAGTCAGCTGCCACAGCTTCGGCCCGAGCACGGTGATGCCCTCGGCGAACAGCGGCGACGGCACCGTCACCTGTTTGGCTGGAGTTCCACCGGCCGGGCCGGCGGTGAGCGAGGACTGCCCTTCGAGGCCGCGACTTTCGTACAGCGTGCTGCCGGAGTACTCGAGCCCTTCGGTGAAGGCAGTCGAGTCGTGCGGCAGCGTTCCGAGCACCTGAACAGTGAGCCGTTCGGGCTGGGCGGGCGTGGCTTGAGTGCCCGCGCATCCGCCGAGCAGGGCAGCGGCCACCAGGGGCCAGACGATCCGGGTTCGCACGGACAACAGCCTGGCACGGGCGGCGCGGATGCGTGCGGCACAATTGGGGGTATGACGCTGCTGTTGACCCTGGACGACGGCTCTCTCCACCGGAAGCTCGCGGACGCCGTGGCGGTCGCGCGGGAGGCCGTGCTGGCGGAAGCCCCCGCTGAACAGGTCGGCGAGCACGTCGGGGTGGAGCGCGAGGACGCGGTCTCCGCGAGCCACCTCTTCGAAGCGACAGTGCCCGGATACCGCGGCTGGCGCTGGTCGGTCACCGTCGCGGTGGCCGGACCGGACGAGCCGGTCACGGTGAGCGAGCTGGTGCTGCAGCCGGGCCCGGAGGCCTTGGTCGCGCCCGCTTGGGTGCCGTGGGAGCAGCGCGTGCGCGCCGGCGACCTCGGCGTCGGCGACCTGTTCCCCGCGGACAAGGACGACCCGCGCCTCTCGCCCGCGTACCTCCAGTCGGACGACCCGGCCGTCGAGGAAGCTGCGCACGAGGTCGGCCTCGGCCGGGTGCAGGTCCTCTCGCGCTACGGCAGGCTGGACGCGGCCGCCCGCTGGCACAGCGGCGAGTTCGGCCCGCGCTCGGACATGGCCCGTAGCGCGCCCGCGACCTGCGGGACCTGTGGTTTCTTCGTGCCGCTGGCGGGTTCGCTGCGCGGCTCGTTCGGTGCGTGCACGAACGACATCGCGCCTGCGGACGGGCATGTGGTGGACGTGGCCTACGGGTGCGGGGCGCACTCGGAGGTGCGGGTCGAGGTCACTTCCTCGGTCCCGGTCGCGGAGCTGGTTTACGACGATTCGCTGATCGACTTCACGCCGGTCCCGGAGCCTCGGGGGACTGTTGCCGAGCCGAGCGCGGCGGCGGACCCGGCGGTGGTGGAAGAGGCGGCGGCTGCCGCGGCTGAGGAGACCGCCGCGGTCGCGGCGGTGGAGCCGGAGGCGGCTGCGGAAGTGGCTGTCGAGGAGGCTGCGGCGGAGGTGGCCGAGGTTTCGGACGCTTCGGACGCGGTTGAGGCTGCGGACGCGGTTGAGCCGGTCGCGGCGGAAGCGGCGGAGACTCCGGCCGAGGTCGAGCCGGTGGAGAGCGCGGCTGCCGAGCCGGTCGAGGGCGCGGGCGTCGGCGAGGCTTCGGTGGCGGGTACTGCGGCTGACGTTGTCGTCGAGTCGGTCACGCCAGTTGCGGCAGAGACGGCCGATGGCGCGCAGGGAGAAGCCCCTGGCGAGACCTCCGCGCAGCACGGCACCGACACTGACGACACCGACGGGAGCGATGTCCTCCGGTGAGCGAAGTCGCTGGGGGAGCGGCTGATCCTTTCGGGACAGTCCGTCTGCGGGAAGCAGTGCTGAGCGCCTGGCGCGACTCGCCCACCCGCTTCATCGAGGACACCAACTCCGAGCGCGACCTCCGCGTCGGCGCCTACCGCGATCGGTTGTTCGTCGAGCTGGCGCAGAACGCCGCCGACGCCGCACAGATCGCCGGGGAGCCGGGGCGGATTCGGGTGTCCGTTGTGGACGGTGAGTTGCGGTTCGCGAATACCGGCGCTCCGTTGGACATCCGGGGGGTCGAATCGCTGGCGTCGTTGCGGGCGTCGGCCAAGAAGGGAACCGTCGGGCGGTTCGGGGTCGGGTTCGCGGCCGTTCTCACTGTCACCGACGAGCCTCGAGTCGTCTCTGTCTCCGGCGGGGTCGCGTTTTCCGCGCAGCGCACGCGCGAGGAATCCGGGCGGGACGGCGACGTTCCGGTGTTGCGGCTTCCGTTTCCCGTCGCGGAGCAGCCGACCGACGGGTTTGCCACCGAAGTGCGGTTGCCGCTCAGGGAGTCCGGGGAAGGGCTGCTCGACGGGCTGGCGAACGAGATCGAGGATCTCTTGCTGGCGCTACCGTGGCTCGCCGAGGCCGAAGTGGACGGTCGCAAGTGGACTCGGAGCGGCGAGGGCATCGTCGAGATCGCTTCGCCGAGCGGGCATAAGCGTTGGCTGAAGCACGGGGTCTGGGCGGTGCCGGTCGACGCCGATGGAGTGCCGCAACCGCTTGAGGACGATTTGCTGCACGCGCCTACTCCGACCGACGAAGGGCTTTCGCTCCCGGCTCGGTTGATCGCGGAGGTGCCGCTGGAGCCGTCGCGGCGGCGGGTGCTTCCCGGGGAAGAGCTCACTCGGGCGTTGGAGAAGGCGGCGAGTGAGTACGTCGAGCTGGTTCGGGCGGTAACGGCGGAGCATCGACCAGAACTGGTTCCCGCGGCGGGGTTTCCGCAGTCCACTGTGGACGCGAAGCTGAAGGAGCTGGTGTACGCCGAGCTTGCGCGGAAACCCTGGCTGGCCACAGTGGACGGTCAGGAAGTCTCCGGACAGCAGGCTCGGGTGCTCGACGTCGACGGGCTGGCTCCGTTGCTCAAGGACGTCATTCCCGGTCTGGTGCAGGCGAATCCGCGACTGCTCAAACCGGTGTCCGCGAACATTCTCAACATCGGCGACGTTCTTGAAGTCCTGACTGGCATCGACCGCGAGCCCGACTGGTGGCAGAAGCTGTACGCCGCACTGGCGGTCGCGGTCGAGAGCCATGCGCTCAGTGCGAATCAGCTGGACGGGCTGCCGGTTCCGTTGTCGGACGGGCGGACGTTGCCGGGTGTCAAGGGCGCGCTGCTGGTCGACGGCAGCAGCGAACTTCGGGAACTTCTATCCGATGTGGACGTTCCGGGGCTCCGGCTGGTGCATCCGGGCGCGGCGCACCAATTGCTGGAACTGTTGGGGGCCAAGCACGCTGACGCGCGGCAACTGCTCGAAGCGGAGCAGCTGCAGTACGCGGTGGAGCACAGTGTCACCGACGTTCAGTCCGGTTTGGACGGGATGAACCTCGCCGGTGCGGTACTCCGGCTGGTCGCGGATTGCGGGAACCAGGCGCCAGCGTGGATCGGCGCGCTGGCGCTGCCCTCGGAGGACGGCTGGCGGCGTGCGGACGAGCTGGTGCTGCCGACGTCGCCGTTGCTGGAAGTGATCGACCCCGAGGTGTTCGAGCCCGGCGGCGCGCTTTCCGTGCTGGACGAGGAATTCGCGGAGGACTGGCCTGCCGAGATCCTCGTCGCGGCGAGGGTGCTCGACTCGTTCGCGGTCGTGCTGGACGAGGAGCCGCACGAACCCGATCATCATCTGCCGGACGAAGAGCAGTGGTGGGATTCGTTCGAGCAACCGCCAACCACGGTGGTGTCCATTCGAGACCTCGACCTCGTCGCGGACGACGCTTGGCCGGACGCGCTCCGGCTGATCGCGGCGCGTCCGGAAACGTGGCAGGCGCTGCACAGCCCGGACGGCCACGCGGGCTGGTGGCTCGCCCGGTACTCCTTGCTGGCCGGGGAAGCGCCTGGCGCGTGGCGGCTCGCTTCGGCGACCGCGCTGGCGGGGCTGTACGACCCGGTGCCGGACCTCGGCCTGAGCGACGACCTGCTCCGCGCGGTCGGCGTCCGGACGGGGCTGGATCTGGAGACCGCGGAAGACGTCACCGATCTGCTCGAAAGGCTCGGCGATCCGCGACGCACTCCGACGTCGGGGCTAGTCGCTCGTGCGCACGCGGCGTTGGTGGCCGCGCCGATAGACATCTCCGACGTGGACGCGCCCGCGCGAGTCCGTGCGGCGGACGGGAGCGTCGTCGAGGAAGCCGTGGTGCTGGACGTGCCTTGGGTCGCGGCGGCACTCGAACCGGCGAGGATCCTGGTCGCGCCGGTCGAGCCGGAGCGGTTGGCGGAACTGCTCGACGTCCCGGTCGCGAGCAGTCTCAAGGCCGAGGTCGACAGCACCGGCGAGTACGTCGCGTGGGCCGACCTGCCTGCCCTCGCGCTCGCCGCGGATCAGCTCGGCATCCCGCTGCCGGACGGCGGCGTGCTGCTGCACGATCCGCTTACCGTGACGGTCGACGGCGAAGCGGCCGAGGTGCCGTGGTGGTCCGACGACCGGCTGCACGCGGCCGACACGTCCGAGGGGCTGGCGCGCGCCTTCGCCTGGGCGAGCGACCACTGGGGCGAGCGCTACCGCATCACCGCGCTGCTGGAAGACCCCGCGCCGCGCACCCTGCTGAACTGACCGCCGCAAAGCCCGCGACACCAGTGAAAAGCGGCGGAAACGTCAGAGCCGCTGCGCCGACTTGGACCCGCGCCGAGCCGCCGCGCGCTGCCAGAAAATAATCCCGAACCCGATAAACCCGAGCGCGATCCCCGCGGCACAAGTCCACACCCACACGCCCCCGCTCGTGAAGAAGAGCACCACGAGCGCGACAAGCCAGAGCGCAGTACCTACGATCACCACCGGCGTCAGGTCGGTGAGCCGCTTCGGCAGGTCCGGCGTGTGCCGCAAGGCGGCCGGAGCGTCCGGGGCACTGGTCGGTTCGTCCACGGACCAGAGCTTACCCGGACGGAAACAGCGAGACAGGCGGGGAAATGGCGGAGCAGCGCGAACGGGCCGGGTCCACTCTGGACCGCTTCTTCCGGATCAGCGAACGCGGGTCGAGCGCCGGGCGGGAGATCCGCGGCGGCGTGGTCACGTTCGTGACGATGGCCTACATCGTGGTCCTCAACCCGCTGATCATCGGCAGTTTCGCGGCGGACACCCCGTCCGCGCACAAGGACGTGCTCGGCCACATCCTCCCGGTGCCGCAGGTCGCGGCGGTGACCGCGCTGGTCGCCGGCGTGCTGACGATCCTGATGGGGCTCGTCGCGAACTATCCGTTCGGCATCGCCACCGGGCTCGGCATCAACAGCCTGCTCGCGGTCACCATCGCGCCGCAGATGAGCTGGCCGGAGGCGATGGGCTTGGTGGTCATCGAGGGCGTGATCATCGTCCTGCTCGTGCTCACCGGCTTCCGCACGGCGGTGTTCCGCGCCGTGCCGCTCGCGCTCAAATCGGCGATCGCGGTCGGCATCGGGCTTTTCATCTGCTTGATCGGCCTGGTCGACGCCGGGTTCGTGCGCCGGCTGCCGGACGACGCGCACACCACCGTGCCGGTCGGGCTCGGCATCGGTGGTTCCATCGCGTCGTGGCCGACCGCGGTGTTCGTGGTCGGGCTGCTGCTGACCGCGGTGCTCGTGGCCAAGAAGGTCAAGGGCGCGATCCTGATCGGCGTGCTCGGCTCGACCGTGCTCGCGATCGTGGTCGAGGCGATCGTGAAGGCCGGGCCGTCGAACGGCACCGACCCGAAGGGCTGGAACCTCGGCTACCCGGCGCTGCCGAGCAAGGTCATCGGACTCCCGGACCTGTCGCTGGTCGGCGACGTGTCGTTCGGCGCGTGGACCCGGCTGCCGATCATCACCGTGGTGCTGCTGGTCTTCACCCTCGTGCTCGCGGACTTCTTCGACGCCATGGGCACGATGACCGGCCTCGGCAAGGAAGCGGGACTGGTCGGCAAGGACGGCCAGCTGCCGAACGTCGGCAAGGCGCTGTTCGTCGAGGGCCTCGCGGGCGCGGCCGGCGGGTTCGGCTCGGCCAGCTCGAACACGGTCTTCGTGGAATCCGCGTCCGGCATCGCGGAGGGTGCGCGGACCGGGCTGGCGAACGTCGTGACCGGCCTGCTGTTCATCGCCGCGATGTTCCTGACCCCGCTGTATCAGGTGGTTCCGGTCGAGGCGGCCGCCCCGGCGCTGGTCGTGGTCGGCGCGCTGATGATGGCGCAGGTCCGCGACATCGACTTCACCGATTTCAAGATCGCGCTGCCCGCGTTCCTGACCATCGTCGTCATGCCGTTCACCTACTCGATCGCCAACGGCATCGGCGCCGGATTCGTCAGCTACGTCGTGATCCAGGCGGTCACCGGCAAGGCCAAGAAGGTCCACCCGCTCATGTGGGTGATCGCGGTGGCGTTCATCGCGTACTTCGCCGTCGGCCCGATCGAGGCCGCGCTCAGCTGACCGGCGTAACCACCGGGCGCAAGTCGTGAGGTATGCTAACTATATGTCCGGCGACCCGCACGAGCGTTCCTTGGCGAGCCGCTTGCGTCTCGCGGTGGTGCGGCTCAACCGCCGTCTCCGGGCACAGCGGGTGGCTGACGACGTGTCGCTCACGCAGATCGCTGCGTTGTCCACCCTGCACAAATGCGGCCCGCTGACCCCAGGTCAGCTCGCCGCGAAGGAAGGCGTCCAGCCGCCCTCGATGACGAGGGTCATCGCCGCGCTCGAGGAGATGGGGTTCGTCGAGCGCAGGCCGCACCCGACCGACGGCCGCCAGGCCATCGTCGAGCTGTCCGACGACGGGCTCACGTTCGTGCGCAAGGCCATCTCGGTGCGGGAGGCGTGGCTGGACCGGCAATTGGCCGAACTCGGCGAGGAAGAGCTCGAGGTGCTCTCCCGAGCCGCGGAGATCATCGACAGGATGGCGGGGAACTAGCACAGGTGACCACCACGGGTAGCGAAACAGGATGTCCGGCCCAGTCCACTGCTACCCGGGACACGGCACCGCCGCCGTCCGGTTCCGCTCCGCCCGGCCCCTCTTCGGCCCCGGCCGGGAAATCGTCTTCCGCCCCGGAAACCCCCGCGGAATCCCCGGACACCAAGACCCGTCGCACGATGTTTTCGTCGCTGCGCGTGCGGAACTACCGGTTGTTCTTCAGCGGCCAGGTCATCTCGAACATCGGCACCTGGATGCAGCGCATCGCACAGGACTGGCTGGTGTTCACGCTGTCGGGCAACGACCCGGTGGCGCTCGGCGTCGCGGTCGCGCTGCAGTTCATCCCGACGCTGCTGCTGTCGCTGTGGGCGGGCGTGCTCGCCGACCGCGTCGACAAGCGCAAGCTGCTGATGCTCATCCAGGCGGTGAACTGCCTGCAGGCCGTGCTGCTCGGCGTGCTCGACCTGACCGGCGTGGCCCAGCTGTGGCACGTCTACCTGCTGTGCGTGATGCTCGGGACGACCTCGGCGATCGAGGTGCCGACGCGGCAGTCGTTCGTCGCCGAGATGGTCGGCCGCGACCAGGTCGCGAACGCGGTCGCGCTGAACTCCTCGATCTTCAACATGGCGCGCATCGTCGGACCGGCCATCGCCGGGTTCGCGATCACCTGGGTCGGCACCGGCTGGCTGTTCATCGCGAACGCGGCGAGCACGCTCGCGGTGATCACCGGGGTCGCGCTGATGAACCCGGCGAAACTGTTCCGCGGCCCGGCCATCCCTCGCGCCAAGGGCCAGCTGATGGAGGGCCTGCGCTACGTGCGCGGACGGCCGGACCTGGTGACCGTCATGGTGCTGATGTTCTTCGTCAGCACATTCGGCATCACCTACTTCACGTCGCTGCCGATCGTCGCCGCGAACGTCTTCCACACCCAGGCCGACGGCTACGGCCTGCTGTCGACGCTCGTCGCGGTCGGCACCTTCACCGGCGCGCTGGCGTCCGCTCGGCGTGGAGTCAAGAGCCAGCCGAGGGTGCGGCTAATGCTGGTGTCCGCGGCGCTGCTCGGGGTGTTCGAGTTCGCTACCGCGTTCATGCCGACGTACCTGGCGTTCGGGATCGGGCTGATCCCGCTCGGCTTCGCCACGATCACGTTCCTGAACACGGCGAACGCGCTGGTGCAGACGTCGGTGTCACCGGAGATGCGCGGCCGCGTGATGGGCATCTACGTGCTGGTGCTGATCGGCGGAAACCCGATCGGCGGGCCGATGACCGGCTGGATGGCCGACGCGTTCGGCGGCCGGTCGCCGTTCTACATCGGCGGCGCGATCTCGGCGATCGCGGCAGTGGTGTGCGCGGTGGTGCTGATCCGGCGCGGCGGCGTGCGGCTGCCCCGGCGGCTCGGCAACGGCCTGCGAATCCTGCCCCGGGAACGGGTCTGACCTGCGGTAATGGCTGTCAGAACCGGCGGAGACCGCCAAAAGTTGTCACTCGGGCGGGTGAGACTGAGGTCTCCGCTGGGACGGTCTTGCTTCCATTGGTGAGGTTAGGCTAACCTCATACATGTCCGCTTCGTGGTGGGAGCGGCAGTCAGTTCGGGAACGGACAGAGCCCCGCAACCTGGGAACCCCGGGAGGCGGGGCTCTGTTCATCCTCAGGGCTCTTCGCCGCGAGGGCAAGGCCGTTCACGAGGTGAGCGTCAGGACGCGTGCGGGGTCGGCTTCGAAGCCTCCAGCGGATGCTCGCCGGGGCGCATCGGAAGGCGGCGCAGCCGCAGGCCGAAGTACACGTGATACGCCAGCCGCACGGCCTCGTCGTTCGGCAGCAGCACCTCGTTCCGTACGCCGTCCACCGTCTCGATCAGGCGGTCGCCGGACAGTGTCACCCGGCCCTGGGCGGTCGGGCGGGAGCAGGTCAGGGTCTGCGTGAAGTGCGATTGCGGCGACGTCGACTGCCACCACGCCATCGGCCCGAAGTCCGACAGCTGCCGTGGGCGGCGCTCCAGGCGGTACTCGGGCTTGCCGTCGCGCAGGACGTCCACGTCGCCGTATGGAGCGTCCAGGAGGAGGTAGTCGCCCTCTGGGTCGCTCTGGGGCTCGACAGCGGACAGCGCCAGCGGCTGCCGGCTGAACTTGCCGAAGCCGACGTCGACCAGGTACTGCTCGTCGCCGAGCTGGACGAGGATGGCGGCGTGGTCCAGCGGCGGGCCGGGCACGCCGGCGTCGTTGAAAACGCGAGCCGCGTGCAGCGTCGCGGCGAAGCCCAGCTCTCGCAGCAGGGCGACGAAAAGACCGTTCAGTTCGTAGCAGAATCCGCCGCGACGGCGGCGCACGAGCTTGTCGAAGAGCGCTTCTTCGGTGAGTTCGATCGGTTCCCCGAGGTGCACGCTCAGGTTCTCGAACGGGACGTGCATCAGGTGTCGTTCCTGCAGTTGTCGCAGCGCGGCCAGGTCTGCCGCCGGAGGCACCGGCAGGTCCAGGCGAGCGAGATAGGCGTCGACGTCCATGGGTTCCACTCTCACACCTCCAGTGCACTCCAGGTCAAGCGAAATAAAACGGGGCCCGGCCTGTTCGCCAGGCCAGGCCCCGGTGCGCTGCGTGCCTCAGCCGAGCAGCAGGCCGTTGCCGCCGGCGACGGCGTTGTCGAAGCGCTTGCTGATCTCGGCCCAGTTGAAGATGTTCCACAGGGCGTTGACGTAGTCCGGCTTCACGTTCTTGTAGTCCAGGTAGAACGCGTGCTCCCACACGTCGACCAGCAGGATCGGCACGGTCGGCAGGATCAGGTTGTTGTGGTGGTCGCGCAGCTGCTGGGTGATCAGCGTCTTGCCGATCGGGTCCCACGACAGCGCGCCCCACCCGTTGCCCTGGATCGTCGTCGACACCGCGGTGAACTGGGCCTTGAACTTGTCGAACGACCCGAACGCCTCGTCGATCGCCGCCGCCAGCTCGCCGGTCGGCTTGTCCCCGCCCTCGGGCGAGAGGATCTTCCACCACACCACGTGGTTGGCGTGCCCGGCCAGGTTGAACGCCAGCGTCGTCTCCAGGCCCACGATCGACCCGAAATCGCCCGCGTCGCGCGCGGCGGCGAGCTTGTCCAGCGTGTCGTTCGCGCCCTTCACGTAGGTCGCGTGGTGCTTGCTGTGGTGCAGCTCGTTGATCTCGCCCGAAATGTAGGGCGCGAGAGCGCCGTAGTCGTAATCGAGTTCGGGCAGCTCGTACCGGGCCATTGGCCCTCCTTCTGGTCGACGCACGGTTTTGCTTGGCGGCTTCCCTCGCGGGAGCCTTCCGAAACCGAGCCTCGTACTTCAAGCTAGGTAGAGGTCAACTCGCTGTGACCCGGGTCATGCGGAAGGATCGCGGTACCGCGCGAGGTCGCGGGCCAGTTCGTCGAACACCGCCACGTTGTGCTCGAACGCGACCACGGATTCGTCGATCACCCGCGCGCGGTCGTCCTCGCTCCACGGCGCCTCGTCGAGCTTCGCGCGGTAGCGGTCGCGGAACGCGGGGGCGCTGCCGATCTCGTCGAAGCGGTAGAAGAGCGTGCCCGCCTCGGCGAGGTCGAACTTCTTCTCCAGCAGCCGCCGGATGATCTGGCCGCCGGCGATGTCGCCGAGATAGCGCGTGTAGTGGTGCGCCACGAACCCGCCGGACCAGCGCGACGCCTCGGCGATCCGCGCGGTGTAGGCCTCGGTGGCGGCGAGCGGAGCGATCTCGGTGCGCCAGCCGGGGCCGACCAGACGGGCGAGGTCGCGTTCCAGCGCGGGCAGCCGGCGCAGTTCCTCGAACACGAACTGGCCGCCGACCGGGTCGCCGGCCATCGCGTCGCCGGCGCGCTCGATGGCTTGGTAGATGAAGTAGTACTGGGTGGCGAGCGCCGCGTAGCCCTCCAGCGTCAGCTCGCCGCCGAGAAGCGCGTTCATGTACGTGGAGTGATTGGCCTTCTCGTGCACCGTCCTCGTGGACGCGCGCAGCTGTCCGGAGAACGGGCTGGCTTCGAGGTCCGCGGTCACCGTCATCAAAGGCCTCCGACGTTCTTTATGACAAGCTGTCAGAAAGAACTGTAGGCCACAATCCGCACTTAGGCTACCCTAAAATCAGCCGTTTTCACTCGAACCGACCGCCCGGCGGACGAACCGCACGGCGGCTTCAACAGCGTCTTCCAGCTGGTCAGCGGGCACATCGATGACCTGCCGGCTGCCGAGGGCGGCAGTGATCATCGGGACCACCACCTCGAGGTCCTGCGCGGGCCAGCTGCCCGCGTCGACTCCGGCGAGCAGTACCGAACGCAGCTGTTCGATGATCGGGTCGGCGTGCGCGCTGATCCGCTGATACGCGGCGGGCGCGAGCGCGGACTCCAGCGCGGTGCCCGGCGGAAGGTGGTGTTCGGCCAGCACGCGCAGCTGCAGCCGGACGAACGTGGCCAGTTGGGCGACCGGGTCGTCTTCGGCGTCCACCGCCGCGCGCAGCCGTTCGACATACCGCGCGGCCTCGTCCTCGACGAACGCGACGAGCAGGCTTTCTTTGTCCGGGAAGTGGTTGTACATCGCGGTGCGGCCGAGCCCCGCCTCCGCGGCGACGCCGGCGAGCGTGATCGCGTCGAAGCCGCGCTCGTACAGCTGCGCACGGACGACGTCGAACACTCGTGAACGCACTTCGCGGCGGTGCGCTTCGAGCGAACCGCCCAGCACCTTCGGCACGCGCGCCACCCCCTTCCCGTGCGAAACACTGTAGGGGACCGCGCGAATCGGCTCAGTCGTCGAGCGCCCAGGTGTGCACCGGCTCGCCTTCCGCCGACAGTTCGAGGTAGCGCCGCAGCATCCAGTTCAGCGCGGTTTCGCGGTCGGCTCCGCGTTCGTGCGCGCGCAGCACGTAGTCCCGCTGCCAGGTCGCGCCGCTGCGGCGGGCGAGGCAGCGGCGTTCGATGATGCCGAGGTAGCGCACCCGGGCCTCGTCGGAGACGTCCGACCGACGCAGACCTTCGTGGGCCAGCGGCAGCAGTACGCGCAACGCCAGTTCGTCCGGTGGGATCCAGCCGATGCCGGGCCAGTACAGCTGCGCGTCGAAACCCTTGCGTGCGCCCTCGTACAGGTTTTCTTCCGCTGCCTGGAACGACATCTGCGACCAGACCGGCCGCTCCTGCTCGGCCAGCGCGCGTTGTGCGCCGTAGAAAAACGCCGCGTTGGCCACCATGTCCGCGACTGTCGGACCGGCGGGCAGCACGCGGTTTTCGATGCGCAGGTGGGGCAGGCCGTCCACTACGTCGTACACCGGCCGGTTCCACCGCCAAATCGTTCCGTTGTGCAGCCGCAGTTCGGAAAGTTTTGGCGCCTGCCCGGATTCCAGCGCTTCGATCGGGTCCTCGAGATCAGTCTCCGGCAGCAGGCCCGGGAAATAGCGGACGTTTTCCTCGAACAGGTCGAAGATCGACGTGATCCACCGTTCGCCGAACCACACGCGCGGCCGGACGCCCTGGTTTTTCAGCTCCTCCGGCCGGGTGTCGGTGGCCTGCTGGAACAACGGGATCCGGGTTTCGTGCCACAGTGCCTTGCCCAGCAGGAAAGGCGAGTTCGAGGCGAGCGCGGTCTGCACGCCGGCCAGGCATTGCGCGGCATTCCAGTGCGCCGCGAATTCCTCGGGGGCCACCTGCAGGTGTAATTGGACCGAAGTACAAGCGGCCTCCGGGAGAATGGACTCCGCGTAGTGCCGCAGCCGTTCCGGCTGGGTTCCGGGAAGCGCCGGCCCGTCCATCGCGAGCGCGATCCGCTCGCCGCGCGCGGCGAAGATCTCGTCGTTCAGTGACGAATAGCGCGTTTTGTGGGAAAGCCACTTTTGGTCGAAGTGTTCCGGTCGCAGGGTCGGAAGAATGCCGATCATGGCCACCGACGAGCCGGTGTGCGCCGCGCTCTCCCCGGCTTTCGCGAGGTAGGAGTGCAGGTCTTCTTCCAGCCGCAGCGCGGAATCCCCGGCGAGCGGGCGCGGCGGCACGTTGAGTTCCAGGTTGTGCTGGCCGAGCTCCGTGGTGAACACGGTGTCGTCGAGCGCTTCCAGCACGACCGAGTTGGTCATCGACGGACGCAGCTGCCCGTCCACCAGATTCAGCTCGACCTCGAGGCCGATGTTCTTGCGGGGAAAGGAAAAACTGCCGTCAGTGAGCATCCGCGCCAGAGTGTCCAGACACCGCTGGACCTTCCGGCGGTACCGTCCGCGATCGAGCCGGCCGGGGTGTGCCGATAGATCCGTACCCATGGTTCGACGCGCTCCTTGGCTGCTGTCCGCAGTGGTCTGGGCGGCTAGTACGCCAGGCAGACCACCGTCGCACAGCGAAGTGTCCTGGGCTAGCGGCCAAACTGGTGCTCTCCGTCACCGGCGGTTGACCCTGCGCGTAACTACGCCGTTTGCACTAGAACGGGCCACGCGTTCGGAGCAATCGCCCGCGGGTCCGGTCGGGTGCGAGACTGTCCGATGTGGCTCAACTGATCTTCACCGAGGACCGGGCGCATCCGGGCCTCGACGATTTCCGCGACCTGTCCACAGCGGACCGTCGCCCGGACCGTCCCGGCGGACGCGGGCTGGTGATCGCCGAAGGAACCGTCGTGGTCGGACGGCTGCTTGCTTCGCGCTATCCGGTGCGAGCGCTGCTCGGCGTGGAGAGACGGCTGCGGGAACTGGAAAACGAGCTCGCGGACGTCGACGTGCCCGCGTATGTGACGTCGGCGGAGACGATGGCCGACGTGGTCGGTTTCCATCTCAACCGCGGCGTGCTCGCGGTCGCGGACCGCCCGGAACCGCCGACGGTCTCCCAAATCGTGGACAGCGCACAGGTTTTGGCGGTTCTCGAAGGCGTCGGCGACCACGAAAACCTGGGCGCGCTGTTCCGCAACGCGGCCGCGCTCGGCGTCGGCGGGATATTGCTCGGCCCAGGGTGTTCGGATCCTCTTTACCGGCGCAGTGTGCGCGTTTCGATGGGACACGTGCTGCGCGTCCCGTTCGCGACTTTCGACAGCTGGCCCGGCGGCCTGGATGTGCTGCGGGCACGGGGTTTCACGGTGGCCGCGCTCACTCCGCGCGCGGATTCCGTGCCGCTGCGCGGATTGCGCGAAAAGGTGCCGGGCCCGATCGCGCTGCTGCTCGGCGCGGAGGGACCGGGGCTGACGGATGAGGCGATCGACGCCGCGGACGTCGCGGTCCGCGTGGAGATGGTGTCCGGCGTCGACTCGCTGAATGTCGCCACGGCCGCGGCGATCGCGTTCCACGAAGTCTCGGCGGGGGTCTCCCCACTAGAGTGACCCCCGGCACGTTTCTTGCGGGGAGGGGCACCATGGAGCTGCGGATCCGCGGCGAGCAGGCGGTGCTGGCCGGACCGGGCGGCGAGCACGCGCGGGAGGTGGACCCGCGCCGGCTCGCGATCGGCGCGGACCTGGCGCAGGCGCTGCACGAGTGGGCGCGCGTGGCGTCGGCGTTGGCGCGATCCGAGTCAGACCCGGACGTCGCAGGTTCGGTGGTGTCTCAGCGCGGCCGTCAGCTCGCCGCTCGACTGGCCGCCGTGATGGGCACCGAGGTGCGTTTCGTCGACCCGGTGACTGGCGTGGAGACGGTGGTCGAACCGCCGCCGCGACCGGATCAGCCAGCGCGGGTCGCAACGCCGGACGAGCCGACGCCTTGGTTTACCGGGCTTACGGTGTCGGCGTTCGCGGCGGTCGTGGTGATCGTGGCGATGCTCGCGCTGGCCGGCACGCTCGCGCGGGAGACCAGTACGTGGCTTGCGCTGATCGCGTCGCTGGTGGTTACCGGCGGCGTCGCGCCGTCGCTGTGGCTGGGGCGGAAGGTGCCGATCCTTCGCTGGGCGGTGTACGGCGCGGCCGGCGGCCTGGTGCTCGCGTGGATCGGCGTGCTGGCCACGGTCTTCTGACTCGCGGATACTGGCCCGATGGCTCCGCTCGACGAACTGCGCGCCCTCTGCCTCGCCCTGCCCGAAGCCACCGAACGGCTCAGCCACGGCGAGCCGACGTGGTTCGTCCGCGGCCGCAAGACGTTCGTGATGTTCGCCGACCGGCACCACGACGACAAGCTCGCGTTCTGGTGCCCCGCCCCGCCCGGCGTACAGGAGGAGCTGGTGCGCACCGAGCCGGACCGGTTCTTCCGGCCGCCCTACGTCGGAGTGCACGGATGGCTCGGCGTGCGGCTCGACGTGGACGTCGATTGGACCGAGGTGGACCAGATCGTGCGCGAGGCTTACCGGCACGTCGCGCCGAAAAAACTGGCCGCCCTGCTGGACGCGTGAAAAAGCCGGAACCGCGCTGGGCGGTTCCGGCTTTCGTCAGTCAGGTCAGCGCGGGTCAGCCGCGCTGGGTGCGGACTCCGAGCAGCACGTCCTCCCAGGACGGCACTATCGGATGGCTCTTCTTCGCCTTCGTGCGCGGCTGCTCGGCTTCGTCCCCGTCGGACTCGCCCGGGACTCGCGGGATCTCGCGGGTCTCGTCGTCGCCCTCGTCCGGACCCTCGATGGCGCGCGGCTCCTCGACGGCGTCGAGCGTCGGCTGCACCACCGAATCACGGGCCGGGGCCAGCGCACGCACGGTGCGCGGGGCGACGTACGAGTTCGGGTTCAGCAGGACTTCGGCGTTCTCGTCGAGCGCGTGCACCGTTCCGCCGTGCGCGCCGGGCGAGAACGACCAGTGCGCGCGGTTGTCGGAGCGGCCGGCTTTCCAGCGCAGCACGACGACCCACTTGCCGTCGTCGCCGCGCCAGGCGTCCCAGGCGGCCTGGTTGTAGTCGTGGCCGCGGACGCCGAAGGCGTAGGCGATGACCTCGCCGAGCGTCTGGACGTCGGGCCCGTCCTCGCGGACCGGGTGCGCCGACTGCGCGAGCTCCGCCGTGCGGGACCGTTCGAGCAGCACCGGGTAGGCGAATCGCTCCACCCGCTGCGTCGAGACGCCCGCGCTGCTCGCGACCTGCTCGACGGACTCGCCCGCGCGGATTCGCGCCTGGATCTCGCGTGGCCGCATCTGGCTCTCCAACTCGATCTCGATCTGGCCCAGCCGGGCTATGTCCCCCCTCGCCGCCGCACGCAGTCTCTCGTCGGCCGGGAGCAGGAAGCGGGTACGGCTCGCCGGGTCCTCCAGCACGAGGGACTTCCCGTCCTCGTGCAGCCCGACCACCCGCAACGCCCGCATTTCTCGCCTCCCCGGTGTTCACCTTTGTGGGTGCCCACGTTAGAACGGCGCGTCGGCTTGACGTGCGAGGCGCGCCGACGCCTCACCCATCCGAACTCAATCCGACGACACTTTCCCGGCCATTTTCGCGGCGCCGGTTATCGGGCGCCGCCGTGACACGCCGACCACGGTGTGTCACGAACGAGTGGTCGTCAACGCATACCGCCCCGCGAGCCGGGCGGCTGGCGGGGCGGTATGGGCGTTTTTCTTTCAGCCCAGTCGTTCCACGACGTATTCGATGCTCTGGGTGAGCTTCGTGACATCGTCCGGGTCGATCGCCGGGAACAGGCCGACGCGCAGCTGGTTGCGGCCCAGCTTCCGGTACGGCTCGGTGTCGACGATCCCGTTGGCGCGCAACGCCTTCGCCACCGCGGCCGCGTCGACCTCGTCGGCGAAGTCGACCGTGCCGACGACCTGCGAGCGCAGGTCCGGGTTCGCCACGAACGGCGTGGTGTACGAGGTTTTCTCGGCCCATTCGTACAGCCGGGTCGAGGATTCCTTGGTGCGCGAGGTGGTCCAGTCGAGGCCGCCCTGGCCGTTCATCCACTCGATCTGCTCGGCGAACAGGAAAAGCGTGGCGACGGAGGGGGTGTTGTAGGTCTGGTCCTTGCGCGAGTTGTCGAGCGCCGTGGTGAGCGACAGGAACTCGGGGATCCAGCGGTCGCCGCCGCCGATCTCGCCGATCCGCTCGATCGCGGCGGGCGAGGCGAGCGCGATCCACAGCCCGCCGTCGGACGCGAACGACTTCTGCGGCGCGAAGTAGTAGACGTCGAAGTCCTCAGCCTTGACCGGAAGGCCGCCGGCGCCGGACGTCGCGTCGATCGCGACCAGCGCGCCGTCGCTGCCCTCGGGACGCTGCACCGGCACCGCGACGCCGGTGGAGGTTTCGTTGTGCGCCCAGCCGACGAGGTCCGCGCCCTGGGAGTAGGCGATCTCCGGCGCGCTGCCCGGGTCGGCCTTCACCACGATCGACTCGCCGAGGAACGGGGCCTTGTTCGTGACGGTGGCGAACTTCGAGGAGAACTCGCCGTAGGTGAAGTGCTGGGCGCGCTCGCGCACGAGGCCGAACGCGGCGGCGTCCCAGAACGCGGTCGTCCCGCCGTTGCCGAGGATGACCTCGTACCCGTCCGGGAGGGAGAACAGCTCGGACAGCCCGGCGCGCACGCGGCCGACGAGCGACTTGACCGGCTTCTGCCGGTGCGAGGTGCCGAGGTAGGTGGAACCGGACCGGGCGAGGGCGGCGAGCTGCTCTTCGCGGACCTTCGAGGGTCCGCAGCCGAAGCGGCCGTCGGCCGGCTTGAGGTCTGCTGGGATCGTCAACTCAGCGTCGGTCATGTGCTTAGTCTCTCAGGTCGGGACAACGCAGGTAACGGCGGTTGGCGGGTGTCCGACATGTGGAATCGTGACGGAAACGCACGGTTGCCGGCCGCGCTGGGGATGGTTTGCGCTCTTCGCCTTGACGGCGTTGGTGCACCCGTGGGACTCGACTGCGCTGATCGGCCTCCCGGTCGGGTTCGCGGTGACGCTGCTCCTGGTTTTCGTGCCGAGCTGGCCGCGGTGGTCGTTCCCGCGGCGGCTGGCCGCGCCCGCGGTGTTCGGGCTTTCGGTCGTAGTCGCTGGGCTGTTCGCCGGTGCCTTGGTCAAGGAGCCGCCGGACCCGGACGAGGTCGGCTCGGCGATTTTCGTGGTCGTGCTCGCGGCCGCGTTCGTTCTCGGCTCGTTGTGGTGGTGGCGGCCGTGGAACCGACCGGCCCGCGTGCGTCCGAAGGGACTAATGCGCGAGGTCCGCGCCGTGCTCGACGGGGATACCACTCAGTGGGACTTCGGGCAGGAGCCTTCGAGCCTGCTGCGGGTCGTGGTTCGTCCGCGCGGCTACCTGACTCTGCTCGACTGTCCGCAGGAGCAGGCGCGTGAACTGTGGCGGATCGGACGGCTGCGGCTGGACGAGCCGGACGCGCGGGGCCGGGTCGCGGTGGAGATCGGCGGAGTAGTGACGCCGGGGCTTTTCACGACCGAACCGATGGGCCTGCCCGTTCGGAAACGCTCGCTGCGAAGGTTGCGCTGGCAAGCGGCGGCGGCCGTGCCCGCCGCGGTGCTGGCGGTGATCATCGCGGTGGGCGGGGTGGTCGCGGCGTTCTGGTTCGGCGGAGGTTCCGCGTGGCCGGTGCTGATCCCCGCGCTGGTCTGGGGCGGGGTCGCGGTGGGGTGGGCCGGACGAGTCCGCGAAACCTGGCGGTCGGGCCGGGCTCCGCTCAACCCGGTCAGGGCGGCGCTCCCGGACCGGAATGTGTGGCCAGGGACGTCGGTGACCGGCTGGCTCGTGCTCGAACCCGGCTGGCCAGCCCGGTTCGGCATCGAGTCCTGCCCGCCGGAACTCGCCGCCGAGCTGATCGAGCACCGGCGGCTGTGGGCCTTCGGCATGCCGCGGATGGGCAACGTCCTGGTCGGCTTGCCCGGACAGAACTTCTACGCGAAGGCGTGGCTGATCCCGACCGGACGGCCTGCCGACCTCGACACCGAAGCAGAGCCCGGCGTCGAGGTCGAGGCAGGTTGAACCTCAGCGCCACCCGGCCTCGTCCAGCCCGCCGGGGATCGGTGCGGCCGGGTCGTACGGCGTGCGGCTGAAGATGAACGTCGCGAGGTTCAGGTGGTTCGCCGTCCCGTTCGCGTCGCGGCCGACACCGGCGGCTGTGGGTGTACGGCATGCCGCGGATGGACGTCTACGCGAAGGCGTGGCTGTCCCCGACCGGGCGAGCGCCCGACCTTGACGCCGAAGCAGAGCCCGGCGTCGAGGTCGAGGCAGGCTGAACCTCAGCGCCACCCGGCCTCGTCCAGCCCGCCGGGGATCGGTGCGGCCGGGTCGTACGGCGTGCGGCTGAAGATGAACGTCGCGAGGTTCAGGTGGTTCGCCGTTCCGTCCGCGTCGCGGCCGACGGTGAGCGTTTCGCCCGCGTAGTAGCCGTCCAGGCCGATCCAGGTGTCCGGTCCCTCGGCGCGGAATCGCGACGCCCGTCCGCCGCCGACGGCCGGGTTCAGCGAGATCAGGCCGTCGCCCTGCACGCGCAGGAAGTACGGCGACGGGCCCCAGTGCCACAGGCCGGTCAGCGCGAGCAGTTCCGGGTCCACAGTGGACGGGACCCACTCGTCGGGCAGCGCGGGTTCGAGGTCGTCGGCGGTGGTGAGCAGGTCGAGGCACAGCTGCGTGATGTTGACCCCCGCGGTGGAGTTCGCGAGGCACAGCGCGCCGGTGCCGCTGCGCGGGTCGACCAGGGTCGCGGCGAGGAAGCCGGGCATCGAGCCGGTGTGCCCGGCCAGGTGCCTGCCCTGGTAGCGCACGACCATCAGGCCGAGGCCGAATCCGGTCGACCACACCTCGGTGTCGTCGACGGTGTTCATCGTCCGCATCTCGTCGACGGTGTCCGCGGACAGGACGTCGCCGGTGTGGCCGCCGAGGAACGACGTCCAGCGGCCGAGGTCGGTGATCGTGGACCAGAGCTGGCCTGCCGGGGCCATCGCGCCGGCGTCCGGCCACTTCTCCGGCATCAGCACGTCGGCGAACGGGTGCACGGCGAATCCCTCGGCGTGCGCGCCTTCCGGATGCGGGGTCGTGCGGTTCATGCCCAGCGGGGTCAGGATTTCGTCGCGCACGACGTCGTACCAGGGCCGCTCGCGGTGCCGGGCGACCAGTTCGCCGAGGGTGCCGTAGCCGACGTTCGAGTAGTGGAACTTGGAGCCGGGACGCAGCTTGGTCGCGCCCTTTTCCAGGCTCGCGACGAGCGCCGCCCAGTCCGCGCCGGGCGCGCGTTCCCACCACTGACCTGGCGATTCCGACGTGAGGCCGGAGGTGTGCGACAGCAGCTGCGCGATGGTGACCGAGCCGAACGCGGTGCCCGGCAGATGCCGTTCCAGCGGGTCGGTGAGGTCGAGTTTGCCCTCGTCGCGCAGCCGCATGACCGCGGTCGCGATCATCGTTTTGGTGATCGACCCCAGCCGGTACTGCGTGTCGTCGTCCGGGCGCTGGTTGCCGACGCGGCCGCGGGCTCCGGACCAGACGACGTCGCCGCCTCGCACGACAGCGGCGACGAGGGACGGGGCGCGGCTGACGGACTGCTCCTGCGCGAGCCGTCGGTACAGGGCGAGTTCGGTGGAGTCGAGCATGGCGTCATTCTGCCCGGTTGGGTCAGCCGAGCAGTTGCCGGTCCAGCGCCGTCGTCACCGCCGCCGTGCGGTCGGAAACGCCGAGTTTCGAGAACACCCGCAGCAGGTGTGTTTTGACCGTCGCCTCGCCGATGTGCAGCTCGCGGCCGATTTCGGCGTTGGTGTGGCCCTTCGCGACCAGCCGCAGCACCTCCACCTCGCGCGCGGACAGCGGCGAGGCCGGCGTCGGGTTCCGCATCCGGTGCACGAGTTTCCCCGCGACCGACGGTGCCAGCACGGTTTCGCCGCGATGCGCGGCCCGGATCGCACCGGCCAATTCGGTGCGCGACGCGTCTTTCAGCAGATAGCCCGACGCGCCTGCCTCGACCGCGCGCAGGATGTCCGCGTCAGTTTCGTAAGTGGTCAGCACGACGATCCGGCGCGCGGGCGTCTCCTTGAGGATCGCGTGGATCGCGCCGACGCCGTCGAGGCCCGGCATGCGCAGGTCCATCAGGATGACGTCGGGCTGTTTCACGCGGTCGAGCGCCACGGCTTCGTTGCCGGAACCGGCTTCGCCGACCACCGTGAGGTCGTCCTCGGCTTCGAGCATGCCGCGCAGTCCTTCGCGCACCACGGGATGGTCGTCGACGAGCATGATCGTGATCACGCGGGCACCTCCAGTTCCAGTTCGGTGCCGCCGTTCGCGCCGGTCCGCACTTCCAGGGCACCGCCCACCTGCTCGGCCCGCGAACGCATGCCGCGCAACCCGAATCCCGTTCCGTCGGCGTCCGGGGTGAAGCCGCACCCGTTGTCGGCTACCCGCAACCGTATCGCTCCGTCCACAGCGGACAGCTGCAGGCGGACGAGCGTCGCGCTCGAATGCTTGCGCACGTTCGACAGCGCTTCTTGCGCCGCGCGCAACAGGACCACCTCGACCGCAGTGGACAGTGGCGGCAGTGCTTCGTCCACTTCGCACTCAACCGGAATGCCGAGCTCCTCAGCGAGCCGATCTGCCTGACGCTGCACGGCTTCCGACAGCGAGCCAGTGGCCAAATCGGACGGTGCGAGCGCAGCAACCATCGCGCGAGCCTCGGCGAGGTTCTCTCGCGCGGTGCGGCCGGCGAGCGCGAGATGTCTGCGCACAGTGGACAGATCAGTGTCCAGTTCGGACTCGATCGCCTGGGTCAGTGTGATGATACTGGTGAACCCCTGCGCGAGCGTGTCGTGGATTTCCCGCGCCAGCCGTTCGCGTTCGGCCGCGGTGCCCGCCTCCCGCGACAGCCGGGCGACCTCGGCCTGGCTGGACTCCAGTTCGCGGATCAGCTCGGCGCGGGCGCGACTCTGCCGCAGGACGTCGCTGGTGAACTTCCCGGCCAGCACGCTGAAGACGATGAGGATCGCGGTCATCGGCAGCAGGACCGACAGCAACTGGTTGTCCCAGCCGCCGTTCACCACCGCCGAGACCGGCTCGATCAGGATCAGCAGCGTCGTCGCGGCAACCCCCGGACGCAGGTCCAGCAGCATGAACAGCAGCGGGCAGGCGAGGAACAGCACGAAGCTCGCCGAGGTGGTCGCGAGAATGGCGGTGGCGGTCAACGCGATCAGCGCCCCCGCCGCGACGCCGCGGGCGGTTCCGTTGTCCTCGCCGTGCACGACGCGGCGTCCCACAGCCAGATACCCGACGGCGATGGCGCCCAGCGCCGCTTCGGTCACGATCTTCGTCGCCGCCGAACCGTCGTTGACGAGCACCAGGAGGGCGGTCGCCACGTAGGCGACCGCGAACATCACCTCCCACGCCCAGTACGACCGTTCCCACGCGTCGGGCTGGTTCACTTCGCTTCGTTCGTCCACCGGAACGTCACCCTCGCGAGCACCAGGCCCACCACGCACCACACCGCCAGCACCAGCGCCACCTTCGGAAGCTCCCATGTCCCCGCCATCTCCTGGGTCGCGGCCTCCGGCGGAAGGAACACCGAGCGGAAGCCCTGGCAGATCCATTTCAGCGGGAAGAACGACGCGACGTCGACCATGATCCTCGGCAGGTGCGTGATCGGCGTGACGAACACCCCGGAGATGAACTGCAGCACCAAGTACACCAGCTGCACCAGCGCCACGGTTCCGGTCGCGGACCGGGCGACCGAGCTGATCGCGATGCCGAGCAGCGTCGAGGAGACGATCCCGAGCAGCAGCACCCAGAGCAGGGTCAGCCACTTCGCCGGGTCGGACGGCAGTTCGAGACGGAACATCAGCATCGCCACCGCGCCCATCAGGACGGTCTGCGCCACGCTGGTCACCGCGACCATCACCATTTTGCCGACGAAATAGGCCGCCGCGGGCATCGGCGTGCCGCGCAATCGTTTCAGCGCCCCGATTTCCCGGTCCGCGGCGATGCCGATGCCGACGCTGTTGAACGAGGTCGACACGATGCCGGCGCCGATCATCCCGGCGGCGAGCAGCTGTCCGGACGACACCCCGGTCTGCGCCGTCGGGCCGTCCAGGATGGAACCGAGCAGGATCATCAGCACCGCGGGCAGCGAGAAGGTGAACACCACCTGCTCGCGGTTGCGGAAAAACTGCCGCAGTTCGAGCGCGCCGCGGGCGAGGCCGAGGCTGAACGTGCCCGGCACGGCCATGGTCGTGGTCACGGTTTTTCCCCGATCAGGTCGAGATAGACGTCTTCCAGGCTGGGTCGCGTCACGGTGAGGCCGGCGAGTTCCCCTTGTGCGCCAGCGAGTTGCGAGACGAGTTTCGTCGGGAACTGCGTGCGTTCCTCGTGACTGCCGTGTTCGTCCTGCCACCGCACGACGGCCTCGGCGCGTTCGCGGCCGCCGAGCGTCGCCGGCGTCCCCTCCGCGACGACCGAACCGTGCGCGATCACCGCGAGCCGATCGGCCAGCGCCTCGACCTCGTCGAGATAGTGCGTGGTCAGCAGGATCGTGGTGCCCTCGTGGGCGAGCCCGTCGATGAGCGCCCAGAACTGCCGCCGCGCCTCGGGGTCGAATCCGGTGGTGGGCTCGTCGAGGAACAGCAGTTCCGGACGGCCGACGATGCCGAGCGCGACGTCCACGCGCCGGCGTTGCCCGCCGGACAACGACTTCACCCGCGCGCCCGCCTTCTCGGTGAGGCCGACCTGGTCGATCACTTCTTCCGGATCTCGCGGGTTCGGGTAGTACTTCGCGAAGTGCCGCACGGTCTCCGCGACGGTCAGTTCCGCCGCGTCGGTGGCCGTCTGCAACACGATGCCGAGCCGGGCGCGCCACGCGCGTCCCGCGGTACCCGGGTCCTCGCCGAGGACAGTGGCTTCCCCCGCCGTCCGCTGCCGGTGCCCCTCCAGGATCTCGACGGTGGTCGTTTTGCCCGCGCCGTTGGGCCCGAGCAGGGCGAACACCTCGCCGTCGTGGATGTCGAGATCGATCCCGGCCACGGCGAGGTGGCCCGGGTACTCCTTGCGCAGTCCGCGCACTCGCACTGCTGTGCTCATGGCGTCAAGAGTGCGCCGCGAAGGCCGTTGACCGGGACATCCGGGCAGTGGAATCCGGCTGTCCACCGAACGGTGGACACGCTGGTTTCCCGTGGAACCACGCGACTCGCTGTTGACAAGTTGTCTAACATGACAAGATGTCTCACAAGCAGGTGACTGCCAGCGACGGAGTCCGCCTTTCGGTCCGGGTGAGCGGCAACCCGGACGGGCCCACGGTCGTGCTCGTGCACGGATACCCGGACAACAGCTCGATGTGGGACGGCGTCGCCGAGGAGCTGCGCCGCGAGCACCGTGTGGTTGTTTACGACGTGCGCGGTGCGGGCGAATCCGGCAAACCGCGAGCGCGCCGGGCGTACCGGCTGGATCAGCTCGCCGACGACCTCGCCGCGGTGGTCGACGAGGTGCAGCCGTTCGGCAAGGTCCACCTCGTCGCGCACGACTGGGGTTCGATTCAGGCTTGGCACGCGGTCACCGGCGACCAGCTGCGCGGCCGGATCGCTTCGTACACCTCGCTTTCCGGGCCCAGCCTCGATCACGCGGGCGCGTGGTTCCGCGACCAGCTGACCCGGCCGACGCCGCGTCGTCTCGGGCACGCGTTGCGGCAGTTCCTGCACTCGTACTACATCGTCGCGTTCCAGGTGCCGTTGATCCCGGAACTGTTGTGGCGCACCGGAATCATGCGCACGATGATCCGGAAGCTGGAGCCTGCCGAAACGTCGCCGAAGACCTTGGACGGAGTGCACGGCCTGAAGCTGTACCGGGCGAACATGGGGCCGCGGCTGTCCCGGCCGCGTCCGCGTCCGGCCGAGATTCCGGTGCAGGTGCTCGCGCCGACCGGCGATTCGTATGTCACCGCGCCGCTGCAGACCGAGGTCGAACGCTGGGTGCCGGATCTGCATGTCCGGCGGGTGGTCGGGTCGCACTGGATCACGCGTACCAAGCCCGCGGTGGTCGCTTCCGCGGCTGCTGAACTGATTGCTTCGGTGGAAACTGGCGAGGAAACGCGGGCATTGCGGCGGGCTCGCGTCGGAGGCCCCAGCGGCCGCTTCGCACACCACCTCGTCGTCGTGACCGGGGCGGGCAGCGGGATTGGCCGGGAGACTGCGCTGGCGTTCGCGGCCGAGGGCGCGGACGTGGTCGTCAGCGACATCAACGGCGATTCGGCGGCAGAAACCGCGAAACTGGTGCGGGAACGCGGAGTCGACGCCGGCGAGTACACAGTGGACTCTTCGGACGGCGCGGCGGTCGCTCGGTTCGCCGAGCAGGTGCGAGACGAGTTCGGCGTGCCGGACATCGTGGTGAACAACGCCGGGATCGGCATGTCCGGCCCGTTCCTCGACACGACGATCGAGGATTGGGAGAAGGTCGTGGACGTCAACCTGTGGGGAGTGATCCACGGGTGCCGCGCGTTCGCGCCGATGATGAAGGAACGTGCTGAGGGCGGGCAGATCGTGAACCTCGCGTCGGCTGCGGCCTATCTGCCGTCAAAGATTCTCACCGCTTACGGCACCACGAAGGCGGCTGTTCTCGCTTTGAGCAATGGCCTGCGCGCGGAGCTGGCGGCTGAGGGAATCGGCGTCACGGCGGTGTGTCCGGGGTTGGTGAATACCAACATCACCAGCACTACGAAGTTCGTCGGCGTGGACGAGGTCGAGGAGAAGCGGCGGCAGAAGGAATCGTCGACGCTTTACGCCCGGCGCAATTTCGGTCCGGAACGCGTGGCACGCGACATTCTGCGCGCGGTGGAGAAGAACGTCGCGATCCAACCGTCCACTCCGGAAGCGAAGGTCGCGCTGGTCCTTTCGCGACTGACTCCGGGTTTGCTGCGTGCGGCGGCGAAACTGGACGTCACGCCGTGAGTCGTCCGCGCCGGATGACCGCGCAGGCCCGGCGGGACGACCTCATCGCGGCGGCACTGGATCTTTTCGGCTCTCGGGCTCCCGAATTGGTCACGGTAGACGACATCGTGGCGCGCGCCGAGGTGTCGCGGCCGTTGTTCTACCGGTATTTCCCGAGCCTGCGGGAACTGCAAATGCAGGCGTTGCGCACGGTCACCGACGGCCTCGTCGACCGGCTTGCGACGCTTGAAGAAGGGCCACCGGAAGAACGGCTGCGCGCGGCCGTGCGCGGTCTCGTCGATGTCGCCGCGCATTACCGCGAGGGCTATGTCGCGTTGTTGCGCAGCGGTTCAGTCATCGCCACGTCGGAAACGGACGCGGCAATCGACGAGGTCCGCAACCGAGCCGTCGAGCTGATCCTGGAAGCGCTGCCGATCCCCGAACCGTCGCCGTTGGTGTTGCTGACGCTGCGCTGCTGGACCGCGGTGGTCGAGGGCGCTTTGCTGTCGTGGCTGCAGGAAGGCACCGTCCCGCGCGAAACGCTGGACGGCTGGCTCGTCGACCAGCTCACCGCGATGCTCGCCGCCACCGACGCGCACCTGGCCAAAACGCCGTGAAGGACTCCTTGAGGGAATCAGATTCTCTCAAGGAGTCCTTCACGGACAAACGGGTCAGGCCTGGGAGATGAGGTTCCAGCCTTCGACCTCGGAAGGCGTGCGCGGGCCGGGGCCGACGTACTTCGCCGACGGACGGACCAGGCGTCCGGTCTGCTTCTGCTCCAGGATGTGCGCCGCCCAGCCGGCGGTGCGCGCGGAGGAGAACATCGCGGGCATCATGTGCGGCGGCACCTTCGCGAAGTCCAGGATCACCGCGGCCCAGAACTCGACGTTCGTTTCGATCGGGTGGTCCGGACGGCGTTCGCGCAGTTCGGTCAGCGCGGCCTGCTCCAGCGCGGCGGCGACCTCGTAGCGTTCGGCGCCCAGTTCCTTGCAGGTGCGGCGCAGCACGCGGGCCCGCGGGTCCTCCGCGCGGTACACGCGGTGGCCGAAGCCCATCAACCGCTCCTTGCGGTCGAGGATGCCCTTGACCAGCGCGCGGGCGTCACCCGAGCGCTCGACCTCCTCGATCATCGGCAGCACGCGTGCCGGGGCGCCGCCGTGCAGCGGGCCGGACATCGCGCCGATCGCGCCGGACAGCGCCGCCGCGACGTCCGCCCCGGTGGAGGCGATGACGCGCGCGGTGAAGGTGGAGGCGTTGAGGCCGTGCTCGGCGGCGGAAACCCAGTACGCGTCGACCGCCTTGACGTGCGCCGGGTCCGGCTCGCCGCGCCAGCGGATCATGAACCGCTCGGTGATCGACTTCGCCTCGTCGACCCGCGACTGCGGCACCGCGGGCTGGCCGATGCCGCGCGCGGACTGCGCGACATAGGACAGCGCCATCACCGAAGCGCGGGCGAGCTGGTCGCGCGCGTCGGCGTCGGTGATGTCGAGCAGCGGACGGTAGCCCCAGATCGGGGCGAGCATGGCGAGCGCGGCCTGGACGTCGACCCGCACGTCGCCGGTGTGCACCGGAAGCGGGAACGGCTCGGCGGGCGGGAGCCCGTGCCCGAACCGGCCGTCGACCAGGAGGCCCCAGACGTCGCCGAAGGTCACCTTCCCGGCGAGGTCCTCGATGTCGACGCCGCGGTAGCGCAGTGCACCGCCGTCCCGGTCGGGTTCGGCGATTTCGGTCCGAAACGCGACGACGCCTTCGAGTCCGGGCCGGAACCCGTCGTCGGCCTCGTTGGTTGTGCTGATCGTGGAGGTAGTCACTCTTCGCGAACCCTTTCGATGCGCATTCCCCGGCTGTGTTGTGCACGCGCGGACGGGATACACGCTGGCTCCTTGCGCGCCTCATCGCACGGTGGGACAAACCATGCTCCCTTTACCCGGCTGGGGCAACGGAAGAAGTCGTGGTTTCGGTCACGATTACGAGAACGATTCAGTCCAGGTGAGCCGGGGACGCCACTTTCTCCCGTCCAGCGAGGTGACCGCAGACTGGTACCCCGGTGGACGGGAGGTGAATCCGGGTTTGCCGAGGCGGACGGGTTGTCACGCTCGGTGAGCGAGACGGACACCAAGGGTTGCTCCGAGAGTGGCGGGCCGCCGCTGGGCAGGAATCGCGGAATCCTCGCCGGGGTGTTCCCGGCTTGTCCGAATTCTTTTCGAGTTCGGCGAACAAACGCTGTCCGCGCGACGTAAACACTGTGTTGCCGAATCAGGCGGAGCGCGCCCTCCGGTGGTAGACCTTGGCCATGCACCTGAGCCCGCAGGAACGCGACAAACTGCTGGTCCACGTCGCGGCGGACGTTGCTCGCAAACGGCTCGAACGCGGTGTCCGGCTCAATTACCCCGAGGCCGTCGCGCTCATCACCGACTACGTCATCGAGGGCGCTCGCGACGGCCGCACGGTCAGTGAATTGGCCGCGGGCGGGCGCACTGTGCTGACGCGGGCGCAAGTGCTCGACGGGGTGCCGGAAATGGTGGATTCCGTCCAGGTGGAAGCGACATTTCCGGACGGCACGAAGCTCGTCACGGTGCACGAGCCGATCGGTTGAGGAGGACTTCTTGCGGCCAGGCGAGATCATTCCCGGCGACGAGCCGGTGCCGCTGAATCCGGGCCGGGCCCGGGTCCGGCTGCGCGTGCGCAACCTCGGCGACCGGCCGGTGCAGGTCGGGTCGCACTATCACTTCGCCGCGGTCAATCCCGGTCTGGAGTTCGACCGCGAAGCGGCTCGCGGGCACCGGCTCGATGTGCCGGCCGGGACCTCCGTGCGGTTCGAGCCGGGCATCGACCGGGAGGTCGACCTCGTGCCGCTCCGCGGAAACCGGCGGGTGCCGGGGCTGCGCGCCGAATACGCCGGGGAGTTCTGATGCCGGAGATCGACCGCGCCCGTTATGCCGAGTTGTTCGGCCCGACCGCTGGCGACCGGATCCGGCTCGCCGATACCGACCTGCTGATCGAGGTGACCGAGGACCGCTCGATGGGGCCTGGCGGCAGCGGCGACGAGGTGCTTTTCGGCGGCGGCAAGGTGATCCGCGAGTCGATGGGCCAGGGGATGGCCACCCGCGCCGAAGGAGCGCCGGATCTGGTGATCACCGGCGCGGTGATTCTCGACCACTGGGGTGTCGTCAAGGCTGACGTCGGTGTTCGCGACGGCCGGATCGTCGGCATCGGAAAGGCGGGTAATCCGGACACCATGGACGGTGTCGACCCGGCGCTGGTGATCGGGCCGTCCACGGAAGTGCTGGCGGGCAACGGGAAGATCCTCACCGCCGGCGGTATCGACTGTCACGTGCATTTCGTCTGCCCGCAGCTGGTGGACACCGCGCTCGCGGCCGGACTGACCACTTTGGTCGGTGGCGGCACCGGGCCGAACGAAGGCACCAAGGCGACCACGGTGACTCCCGGCGCCTGGAACCTCGGCCGGATGCTGTCCGCGATGGACGGTCAGCCAGTGAATGTGTTGCTGCTGGGCAAGGGGAACACCGTTCGGCACGATGCTTTGCGGGAGCAGCTGGCCGCCGGGGCGGGCGGCTTCAAGCTGCACGAGGACTGGGGATCGACACCGGCCGCGATCGACGCCTGTCTCACCGTCGCTGATGAATCCGGCGTGCAGGTCGCGATCCACACCGACACTCTCAACGAAGCGGGCTTCCTGGAGTCCACTGTGGAGGCGATCGGCGGACGGTCGATCAACGCCTACCACACCGAGGGAGCGGGCGGCGGGCACGCGCCGGACATCATCGAGGTCTCCGGAATGGCGAATTTCCTTCCTTCGTCGACGAACCCGACCCGGCCGCACACCGTCAACACTCTCGACGAGCACCTGGACATGCTGATGGTGTGCCACCATCTGAACCCGTCGGTGCCCGAGGACCTCGCGTTCGCGGAAAGCCGGATCCGGCCGAGCACCATCGCCGCCGAGGACGTGCTGCACGACCTCGGCGCGATTTCGATGATGAGTTCCGACTCGCAGGCCATGGGACGGATCGGCGAGGTGATCATCCGGACCTGGCAGACCGCGCACGTGATGAAAGCCCGCCGTGGCGCGCTTCCCGGCGATGGTGCGGCGGACAATCTGCGCGCCCGTCGTTACGTCGCGAAATACACGATCAACCCGGCGATCGCGCACGGAATGGACGCGGAGATCGGCTCAGTGGAGGTCGGCAAACTCGCCGACCTCGTGCTGTGGGAACCGAAATTCTTCGGCGTGCGCCCGCACGTGGTGCTGAAAGGCGGCTTCCCGGCCTGGGCGGCGATGGGGGACGCGAACGCTTCGATCCCCACGCCGCAGCCGGTGCTCGCGCGGCCGATGTTCGGTGCCGCGCCTGCCGTGGCGGCCGCGTCCAGCCTGCATTTCGTGGCCCCGGAAGCGCTGGACTCCGGGTTGTCAGAACGATTCCGCCTCGTGCGGCCATTGGTGCCGGTGGCCAATACCCGCCGCCGGACGAAAGCGGACATGGTGCTGAACGACGCGACCCCGGCGGTGCGAGTGGACCCGGACAGCTTCGCGGTGCGCGTGGACGGCGAGCTGATCGAACCGCATCCGGTGGCCGAATTGCCCATGGCGCAGCGGTATTTCCTGTTCTGATGGACCCGGTCGCACTCATTCTCTCGGACTCCCGGTTCCCCGGTGGCGGACATGTGCATTCCGGTGGCCTCGAGGAGGTAGCGGCACGCGGCCTTGTCCGGTCCGAACGCGATTTGCCGGGATTCCTCTTCGGACGGTTGCGTACCGCAGGACTTCTCGCCGCCGTGTTCGCCGCTGCCTCGGCACATGCCGCCGCCCGAGCTGTCGAAAGTGTCCATTGGCGACGGCTCGATCAGGAACTCGACGCCCGTACGCCCTCGCTCGCGCAACGGGAAGCGTCGCGAGCGCAAGGCCGGGGCACGGCGCGAGCCGGACGTGCCGCGTGGCCGTCACCAGTGCTGTCGCAACTGCTTGCCGAAACCCCGCGCCCGCATCACCCGATCATCAGCGGTGCGCTCGTCGGGATCGGCGGCGGCAGTCCGTTCGACGCGGCCATGGCGGTGGCCTACCTCGCCGTGAGCGGTCCGGCGAGCGCGGCCGTACGGCTGCTCGGGCTGGATCCGTTCGCCGTGAACGCAGTGGTCGCGCGGCTGGCTGGACCGTTGCGCGAAGTAAGCGGGCAGGCCGCCGAGACCGCCGGTGCCGAACCGGCCGATTTGCCAGCGCCAGCGTCGCCGGCGCTGGATTTGTTCGCCGAGGAACACGCTCGGCATCACCAGGAAGAGGTGCGTCTCTTTGCCAGCTGAACACGGTCACGGGCACTTCCACGCCGTCAACTTCGACCCCACCGCCGCCGAACCGGACCACTACGACGCGGCGCCGACCGCCGGGCGGGCGTACCGGATCGGCATCGGCGGCCCGGTCGGCAGCGGCAAGACCGCGCTCACCGCGGCGTTGTGCCGGGCGCTGGGCGGCGAATACAAGCTGGCCGTGGTCACCAACGACATCTATACGACCGAGGACGCGGACTTCCTGCGCCGAGCAGGCGTTCTCGACCCGGAACGGATCGAAGCGGTGCAGACCGGAGCCTGCCCGCACACCGCGATCCGCGACGACATCACCGCGAACCTCGACGCGGTGGAACGGCTGGAGGAAAAGTTCCCCGGCCTGGAGTTGGTGATCGTGGAAAGCGGCGGCGACAACCTGACCGCGGTGTTCAGCCGCGGACTGGCCGACAGCCAGATCTTCGTGGTCGACGTCGCGGGCGGCGACAAGGTGCCGCGCAAGGGCGGCCCCGGCGTCACGACAGCCGACCTGCTGGTGATCAACAAAACCGACCTCGCCCCTCTGGTCGGCGCCGACCTGACCGTGATGACCTCGGACGCCCACCACATGCGCGGCGAGCTGCCGGTGTTCACCCAGTCCCTAGTGGACACTCCGGACGCTCCCGCGGTCGCGGACTGGGTGCGTTCGCTGGTGCCGGTCCGGCAGGGGTGAAGGCGCACGCGCGCCTGGTCGCCGTCCTCGACGACGGACGGACGGTGCTGCGAGAACTGAAGTCGATGGCACCGCTGACGCTCGTCCCGCGTCGGCAGCGCGGCCCTGGTGCGGTGGTGCATCTGGTCAACTCGGCGACCGCGCCCCTCGGCGGCGATGAGCTACGGCTCGAGATCCGGGTCGGGCGCGGTGCGGAGCTGACGCTTTCCGGCGTCGCGGCGACCCTCGCGTTGCCCGGTCTGCGCGAGGTGCCGAGTTTGTCCACTGTGGAGATCGTGGTCGAGGACGGCGGTTCGTTCGAGTACCTGCCGGAGCCGACCGTCGTCACCGCCCGCGCCGACCACGTCGCCATGCTGCGCGCCGACCTGGCTGCCGACGCCCGGTTCCGCACCCGGGAGGTGCTCGTCCTCGGCCGCGAGGGCGAGCGTCCGGGCCGGTTGTCCTCGACAGTGCACGTGACCTGCGGCAACATTCCGGCACTTCGGCAGACGCAGACCGTCGGCGATGCTCTTTTGGACGCGAGCCTCGCCGTGCTGGCCGGACATCGGGTGCTGGTGACGGAGGTCGAGTTCGGCGGACCGCCGCGGCGAGCGGAGTCCGGACCCTGGTGGTCGCGGACCCCGCTCGCCGCGGGCGGCACGCTGACGACCGCGGTCGGCCCGGACGTGGTGACCGCGTCGAGACTCGGTCTATCCGGCGGTGCGGAAAGTCGGCTCGGGCAGTGAGACCGGGCCGGCCTCGCGGCACATGTCGTGGCAGCTGCTGTCCAGCGTGCAGCACAGCGAACAGATCGCGCCGCCTTGATTGGCGCAGTCGGCGATGTCCGGCAGTTCGTAGGCGTCGCCGCAGACCGAGCAGTTGTGCGTGGCGGTGGGGTCCTGGTCGATCTCCGGGCCGGAAACGAGGTTGGGCCGCACCAGGTAGTACCGGCCGCGGGTGGCCGCCGCGAGCACCGGCACCAGCGCGACGGCGATCACCAGCGCCAGCAGCGGACTGAAGGCCGCCAGGTATTCGCCGAACGCGCCGAAGTACGCCGCGATCGACACCGCGGAAGCGAGCACCATGGCACCGAAGCCGACCGGGTTGACCTTGTGCAGGTAAGCCCGTTTGAACTCGATGTAGCGCGGCGAGAGGCCGAGCGGTTTCGCGATCACGAGGTCCGCGCACACCGCGCCGATCCAGGCGATCGCGACGTTCGAATAGAAGCCGAGGATCTTGTTCAGGAAACCGAACGCGCCGAACTCCATCAGCGCGAGCGCGATCCCGCAGTTGACCAGCACGTACCAGGCACGGCCCGGGTGGCGGTGCACTACGCGGGAGAAGAAGTTCGCGAACGACAGCGAGCCGGAGTACGCGTTCGTCGTGTTGATCTTGATCTGCGAAACCACCACGAACAACGCGGCGAAGGTGAGCGCGGCCGGTCCGAGCGCGGGCCGCACCGCCTCGAGATAGGGCGCGATCGGCTCCAGCGCCGCGGTCTTGCCGACCGCTCCGAGCGCGAGGAAGGCCAGCAGGGCGCCGCCGATCTGCTTGGCCGCGCCGAGCACCACCCAGCCCGGCCCGGCGGCGAGCACCGCGGCCCACCAGGAACGCTTGTTCTCCGCCGTCTTCGCCGGCATGAAGCGCAAGTAGTCGGCCTGCTCGCCGATCTGCCCGATCAGCGAGAGCGCGATGCCCATCCCGAAACCGAAGCCGACCGCGGAGAATCCGGAACCCGCGCCCTCGATGCCGCCGAACGTCGCGAAATCGGCGAATCGTCCGGGTTCCCGCACGAGCACGACGACGAACGGCAGCACCAGCCCGGCGATCCAGATCGGCTGCGTCCAGGTCTGCATCTTCGCGACCGCGCCCATCCCGTAGAGCGCGAACGGCAGCACGATCAGCGTCGCCAGCAGGTAGCCGATCGGCAGCGGAATGCCGAGCGCCAGCTGGAACGCCTGGCCCATGATCGAGCCTTCGAGGGAGAAGAAGATCACGGTGAAACTGGCATAGACGAGCGAGGTGAGGGTGGACCCGAAGTAGCCGAACCCGGCGCCGCGGGTGAGCAGGTCCATGTCCACGCCGTAGGTCGCGCAGGCGCGCGCGATCGGCACCCCGGTCACGAAGATCACCGCCGCGGCGGCCAGGATGGCGAGAACTCCTGAGGTGAAGCCGTAGGACAGCACGATGCTGGCGCCGATGGCGAAGTCGGCGAGGTAGGCGATCCCGCCCAGCGCGGTCGTCGCGACGACGAACGGCGACCAGCGCCGGAACGATTGCGCGGCGAAGCGCAGCGAGTAGTCCTCGCGGTTTTCGTCGGCGGCGAGTGCGGCGTAGGTGCGTTGCGGTTTTTGCGTATCGTCGCGTTCGGACAGAGTTTCGGTCATGTGACCTGCCTCCGTAACTGGGGACGGGTGCCGGAGCAGGTCGAAAGGTAGGGGCGGGCTGTATCGATCAGGGGCCTGCCCGTGAACGGCGCGTTACAACTCGGCGTCCTGCGGTTAAGGCCCGATGGCCGGCCAGGCGTGGCAGGAGTCACCGTTCGGTGGGTTTCGCCGGGACCGGCGACCCAATACCGTCGCTGGATAGCCGTGATTCGACACCCTCACCAGGGGTAACGGAGGTTGGGCCGGATGACACCGGAGATCGACGAGGCGGTCGTGCGGCTGCCTGGCATGCGGGTGGCTTACGACAGCGCGCCGTTTGACGAGACGGCGCTCGCGGCCACGTGGCATGACCAGCTGGAAAGCTGGCTGAGCCAAGCGGTTTCCGAAGCGCTCGCGGAGCCCAACGCGATGGTGCTCGCGACCGCCGACGCCGAGGGCAGGCCCTCTTCGCGCACGGTGCTGTGCAAGGGCTTCGACGACCGCGGAGTGGTTTTCTACACGAACTACACCTCGTCGAAGAGCCACGACCTCACGGCCACGCGCTACGCGTCGGCCACCTTCCCCTGGTACCCGCTGCACCGCCAGGTGACGGTCCGCGGCGAGGTCGAGAAGGTCAGCGCGGACGAGACGGCCGCCTACTGGGCCCAGCGTCCGCGCGGTTCGCAGCTCGGGGCGTGGGCGTCGCCGCAGTCGCGAGTGGTCGAGGGACGGCGCGCGCTGGACAACGCCCTGCGCAACATCGAACGCCGCTTCGCCGACGTCGAGCACATCCCCGCCCCGCCGCACTGGGGAGGCTGGCGCATCCGCCCGGACTTCGTCGAGTTCTGGCAGGGCCGCGAGGACCGGCTGCACGACCGCCTCCGCTTCCACCGCACCCACGACGGCTGGCACGTGGAGCGGTTGGCTCCCTGATCTTTTGCTGTGGACGCCGTCCCTGGGCTTGGGCCTGGGGGCGGCGTTTCGTTTCACCGGGCGGGTCCACCACGCGAACGTCCGTGAGGGCCGCCTTGAGGGAATCAGATTCCCTCAAGGCGGCCCTCACGGACTTCTCAGCGACGAGACCCGTGCACCGAACGCCACGCTGGGGCGCTTCGGCCTCCGCCAAGGCGCGGCTCCGGTCGTCAACAAACCCCATCCCGCCAGCCTGCGGGGAAAATCACCTGCGTCAGCTTCGTTAGCGCAACTAAGCTGATAGCTCGTGACTTCAGAACCGGGGATACGCCCGCCCCGTACCGGGGCCCGCAAGCTCCTCGGCCGGATCGTCGTCGACACTCGTCCGCTCAGGATCCCGGCTTTTCGACGGCTGTGGATGTCCACCGCGGTCACCGCGGTCGGGTCGCAGCTCACCGCGGTGGCGGTGCCGAAGCAGGTCTTCGATATCACCGGATCGTCCGGTTACGTCGGGTTGACCGGTGCGGTCGCGCTCGTGCCGTTGCTCGTGTTCGGGCTCTGGGGCGGCGCGATCGCCGACGCCGTCGACCGGCGGAAGTTGCTCCTCGTCACCAACGTCGGCGTCGCGGTCACCTCCGCACTGCTGTGGCTCCAGGCGTTCGCCGGGATGCATTCGGTGTGGCTCGTGCTCGGGCTGCTCGCCGCGAACCAGGCGTTCTTCGCGATCAACATGCCCACTCGCGGCGCGGTCGTCGCGCGGCTGGTGCCCGCCTCGCTGCTGCCGTCGGCGAACGCGCTCAACACCACGATGGCCACGTTCGGCGCGGTGTTCGGACCGCTGTTCGGCGGGGCGCTGATCCCGGTGATCGGACTGTCCACTTTGTACTTGGTGGACGTCTGCGCACTGGCGATCACGTTGATCGCGGTGTGGCGGCTGCCCTCGATCCCGCCGCTCGGCGAGGGGACGCGCAAGGCGGGAATCGGCTCGGTCATCGACGGATTCCGTTATCTGGCCAAGCAAAAAGTGCTGCTGGCGTCGTTCGTCGTCGACATTATCGCGATGGTCGCCGGCATGCCGCGCGCGTTGATCCCGGAGATGGCCGAGCGGACGTTCGGCGACCCGCCCGGCGGCGGTCCGGCGCTCGGCATGCTTTACGCCGCGCTGCCCGCGGGCGCGATGCTGATCGGGTTGTTCTCCGGCTGGCTGCACCGGGTGCAGCGGCAGGGGGCCGCGGTCGTCATCGCGATCTGCTGCTGGGGCGCGGCGATGGCGGCGTTCGGGCTCGCGCATGCGCTGTGGCTGGCCGTGATCTTCATGGCGCTCGGCGGCGCGGCGGACATGGTCAGCTCGGTGTACCGGCAGGCGATCCTGCAGACCGCGACCACCGACGAGATGCGCGGACGGCTCCAGGGCGTGTTCACCGTGGTGGTCGCGGGCGGGCCGCGGATCGCCGACCTCACGCACGGCTGGTCCGCCGCGTCGTGGGGGACCAGGATCGCGGCGACCGGCGGTGGCCTGCTGGTGATCGTGTTGACGGTGGCCTCGCTGGCCGTCCTGCCCGGATTCTGGCGGTATCGGGCGCCGGTTGAAGAGGGCCACTGACGCTCGCGTTACTCCGATCGGAATAGCATGCCCGATATGCGTGCATATCCGATCGCTTTGTTGATCTCCGCCGCCGCTGTCCTGACCGCCTGCTCCTCCGGCGAGCAGAAAGCAGCCGCGCCGCCGCCCGCAACCAAGGCTCCGTCCTCCCAGCCCTCCTCGTCCGCGCCGGCCGGCAAGGCGTCGGACACCTGCGCCCTGCTGCCGTCCGACGACGTCAGCAAGGCGATCAAGATCCCCGGCATCACGTCGAAGGCCGGCCCCGCCCACGACAACCCGAGCAACGGCGGCAAGGCCACGAGCTGCGAATACCTCGTCGAGGGCAAGACCGCCGGCGCGCTCGCGGTGACCCGCTACGAGGGTCGCAAGGCCAAGGCCGCCGACATGATCGCCGCGATCAAGAAGGCCAAGCCGGGCGCGGTCGACGTGCCGGGCTTCCCGGACGGCGCGGTTTTCTACACCGACGAGCAGAAGACCGCCACGCTCGCCGCGGCCAAGGTGTCCAACGGGGTTCCGGTGCTGGTCAACTACACCGGACCGGTCAAGATGACCAAGGAAATGATGACCCCGCTCGTGCACACGGCGGTCGCCAAGGCCTGATCGGCCGACTTTCCTCACCTGTCCGGACAAGGCACACTAATCGCCCATGACGGACGTGAGCGAGGGCACCTCCCAAGCCGCCGAGCCGGCGCTGCTGCGGGTCATGGGACCGAAGCTGCTGCTGTTCTTCGTGGTCGGCGACATCATCGGCACCGGCGTGTGCGCGCTGACCGGGCAGGTCGCCGGACGCGTCGGCGGCGCGTTGTGGCTGCCGTTCCTGCTGGCGTTCGTGGTCGCGTTCATGACCGCGTTCAGCTATCTCGAACTGGTCGGCAAATACCCGCGCGCGGCCGGCGCGGCGCTGTATACGAACAAGGCGTTCGGGGTGCCGTTCCTGACCTTCATGGTCGCGTTCGCGGTGATGTGCTCCGGGATCACCTCGGCGTCGTCGGCGGCTGTCGCGTTCGGCGCGACCTATCTCGCGGCGTTCGTGAAGCTGCCGACGGTGCTGGTCGGCATCGCGTTCGTGGTGATGCTGGCGTTGATCAATTTCCGCGGCGTCGGCGAATCGGTGAAGGCCAACGTCGTCCTCACCTGCATCGAGCTGTCCGGTTTGCTGATCATCATCGGCGTCGGCGTGTGGGCGGTGCTGAACGGCGACGGCGAACCCTCCCGGCTGGTCGAGATCGACACCGCGGACAAGACGTGGCTGGTCGCCATCTCCTCGGCGACGTCGCTGGCGTTCTTCGCGATGGTGGGCTTCGAGGACTCGGTCAACATGGCCGAGGAATGCCATGACCCAGTACGGATTTTCCCGCGCGCGATGCTCTGGGGCATGGTCATCGCCGCGACGATCTACGTGCTGGTCTCGGTGACGTCCTCGCTGCTGGTCCCGGCTGCTGAGCTGGCCGGTGCGAAAAGCGACGCGCTGCTGAAGGTGCTCGACGTCGGCGCGCCCGGATTCCCGCGTGAAATTTTCTCCGCGATCGGCCTGTTCGCGGTGATCAATTCCGCCCTGATCAACATGCTGATGGCCAGCCGGTTGCTGTACGGCCTCGCGAACGAACGCGTTTTGCCGCCGGTATTCGGTCGCGTGCACCCGACACGCCGGACGCCCTGGGTGTCGATCATTTTCACCAGCGTCATCGCCATCGGTCTGGTGTCCTTTGTGGACATCAGTGCGCTCGGCGGCACGACCGCGTTGCTGCTGCTCGTGGTGTTCGCCATCGTCAACATCGCGCTTCTGGTGCTGCGCAAGGACAAAGTGCCGCACAAGCATTTCCGGGCGCCGACGGTGCTGCCGGTGCTGGCCGCGGTGTTCTGCCTGCACCTGGTCAGCCCGCTGTCCGGCCGCCCGGCGCAGGATTACCGGGTGGCCGGCATCCTGCTCGCCGTGGGCGTCCTGTTGTGGGTGGTGAACCTCCTGGTGAAGCGGGCGCTCAGCAGTGCGTCATCGCGGCCTGGAGCCACCAAGCGCTGAACCCGGCGATTTTCGCGTCGACCACCAGCGGGCGGTCGAGTCCGGCGGCGACCCGGGTCGCCACCTCGTCGAGGTCTTCCTTGGCGCGGACGGTGATTGCGTCACAGCCGTAACCGCGGGCGATGGCGGCGATGTCCGTGTCGGGGAAGGTGACTGTGTCGGCTGGATGTCCGCCGGGCTCGAAGAAATACACCTCGGCGCCGTAGGCGTGGTCGTTGTAGACGACGATCAGCATCGGCAGCTTCAGGCGTACGACGGTTTCCAGTTCGGCGATGCTCATCAGGAACCCGCCGTCGCCGCACGCCGCGACCGGGAAGCGGTCCGGCTGGGCGAGCGCCGCGCCGATCGCGGTGGCCAGTCCGAGGCCGATCGACTGGAACGCCTGGGTGAAGCAGAAGCCGTTCTCGTCGGGGACGTCGAGGTACATCGTGGGGTAGCCCATGAAGTTCCCCGAATCGACGCCGACGACCCGGTTGGCCGGAATGAGGTCGTCCAGCGCCGCGGACAGGGTGCGCGGGTCGATCACGTCGGCGGTTCCGGCGTCGTCGTGTTCGTTGTCGCGCCAGCGGATTTCCCGGGCGATCCGGGCTTTGAGCTCGCCGGTGCGGTATCCATTGTGGACACTGAGCTGTTCGGTCACCGCCAGCGCGGTACCGGCGACGTCACCGACGATGCCGAGATCGGCCGGCCGATTGCGGCCCAGTGCGGCGGATTCCAGATCGACCTGCACAAGCGTGGTTTCCGGCGAGAGCAGCCGTCCGTGCGCGGTGGTCCAGTCGTTGAGCGCCGAGCCCCAGCCGACGACGACGTCCGCACCCTGGATGAGTTCAGTCGTCAGCGGTGACGAAAATCCGCCAGACACCCCGATTGACCACGGCTCGCCGGTGAACAGTCCTTTCGCGACCGCGCCTTCGGCGAGCAGCGCTCCACAGCGGTCAGCCAGCGCGACCAGTTCCGTCCGGGCTGCTCGGGAACCGCGTCCACAAAGGAATACCGGACGCTCGGCCTTCTGCAGAATTGAAGCGAGCGCCTTCACCTCCGCCTCAGCGGCGCGCGGCTGAGGCAGTGGTTCGATAGCGGTCAGGCCGTCGAGAAGACCTTCCTCGAAAGGCTCGGCTTGCACGTCCAGCGGGAGTCGCAAAAGGACGGTCCGCCGGTCACGCCTTGCTTGAGTGAACGCCCGTCGCACGTCAGCCAGCGCGGTTTTCGCTGACCGCACCAGGATGCTGCCCGCTCCCACCGACCGGACGAGCGCGTCCTGGTCGATGTGGAAGTTCGACAGCGGATCCGTCGCCTCGCCGGTGACGATGACCAGCGGCGTTCGACTCTTCGCCGCTTCTCCGATCCCGGTGGCCGCGTTGCCCAATCCGCAGCCCTGATGCACCGACACCGCCGCGACCTCGCCGCTGCACCGCGCGTACGCGTCGGCCATCGTGGTCGCGCCGCCCTCGTGGCGGGCCGCGACAAACTCGGCCCCGCCCTGAATCAAGCCGTTGGTGAAGTGGAAATTCCCGCTCCCGACAACGCCGAACGCCTTGCGGACGCCGAACCGGGCCAACGCGATCCCGACGGCTTGCGCGACGTTCACGCCTGACCTCCCGGCACCACCGCGAGCACCCGCGCCGGACTGCCGGTGCCGCCGACGATCGGCAGCGGGCAGACCACGATGAGCGCACCGGACGGCGGCAGCGAGCCGAGATTCTGCAACGAGGTGATGCCGTACTTGTCCGCGCCGAGCAGGTGGTGGTGCGCGGGCATCGGCGGGTCGAGCGCGAAGCCGTTCCCGGCGTCGATGCCGACGGTTTCCACGCCGTAGCCGGCGATCGGCGTTTCCTCGGCGAGCCATTTCGCCGCCGCGGCCGAGATGCCGGGGGTGTGGCTGGCCCCGTCGGAGAAGTTGAGGAACGCGTCGCGGTCTTGCGCGTACTGGTCCCATCCGGAGTGCACGAGCAGCCAGCCGCCCGCGCGCAACGGACCGTGCTCGGCTTCCCAGGCCCGGATGTCGTCGATCTCCAGCAGGAAGTCCGGGTTGTCGGCGACGCGCGCGGAGATGTCGAGGACGTGCGCGGGCCCGATCAGCCTGCCGACCGGAAGCTCCGAAACGTCCGCGCCGTCGCGGTTGGAGATCCAGTGCCGCGGCGCGTCGAGGTGGGTGCCGATGTGCTCGCCGGTGTGGATGTTGTTGTGCCGCCACAACGGTCCGGAGTCGTCGAACTCGCTGACCGATTCGAGACTGAAGTCGATCAGGTTCGCGAACGGTTCGGGCAACTGCAGGGTCGGGGTGGCGGCGCTGAGCTTGTTGGTGAGGTCGACGACCCGCAGCCGGCCCTCGGCCAGCTGGGTCAGGAGCTGGTCGACCGCGGTTGCGGCGGGAGTGCTCATCGGTGCGTCCTCTCGGTCGCGGGGCGCGCTATTGCGGATCCTTGACGGTCGTTGACAGCGCGGAAGGCCATATCTACAGTACCGGTTTCAACAGCACTGACGGAATAGCTGCCGAAGATCAGTCAGGGTGAACACGGAGCCTCGACCAGGGCTTCCGGTGCCGCAAGGCCGCCGGGACGGAGCATCGACGCACGGTGCTCGCGCCGTTACGGTGGCGAACGGACCGGTCTCGCCCGCCAGTCAAGGAACGGAGTGTCGTGACCGACCAGCCCAGCCCGGCCGCTTTCCGGGCGCATTTCCCCGCCTTCGCGGACTCGGTGCACCTCGCGAGCTGCAGCCAGGGCGCGCTCTCGGACGCGCTGACCGCGGAGCTTTTCGAGTTCCAGCACACGATCCGCGAGCACGGGGCGCCGTGGGACAAGTGGATGGTGAAGGTCGCCGAGGCGCGGGCGTTGTTCGCTCAGCTGATTGGCGCGGACGCGGACGACATCGCCGTCGTGCCGTCGGCGTCCGAAGGGGCGTATCAGGTCGCGTCCACGCAGGCGTGGTCGCCGCGGACCGGAATCGTCACGACTGACCTGGAATTCCCGTCGCTGGGCCATGTTTGGCTGGCGCAGCAGGGCCGCGGTGCGGACATCCAGTTCGTTTCGCAGCACGACGGCCTGGTCGACACCGAGGATTACGCCGCGCTCATCACCGAGCAAACGCAGCTGGTATCCGTCCCATTGGTCAGTTACGCCAACGGTTTGCGGTTTCCGGTGCGCGAAGTCGCCGCACTGGCCCGGGAAAACGGTGCGCGGAGCTTTGTCGACGCCTACCAAGGGCTCGGCGTCGAGCCGGTCGACGTCGCCGAACTCGGCTGCGACTATCTCGTCAGCGGAAGCCTGAAGTACCTGCTCGGCATCTCCGGGATCGCGTTCCTCTATGTGCGGCCGGGATTGCACGACGAGGTCTCCCCGCCGCTGACCGGCTGGTTCGGCCGCACGAACCCGTTCGAATTCGACCCTCGGCACCTCGACTACCCCGAGCACGCCCGCCGATTCGAGACCGGGACACCGTCGATCCCGTCCGCGTACGGCGCGGTCGCCGGTCTGAAGCTGCTGCACCGGCTGGACGCGCATCGGGTGCGTGACCACATCGGAGGGTTGACCGGGCAGTTGCAGCAGCGGCTGCTGGACGCTGGGGAACAGCTCCGGTCCCCGCTGGAGGACGCGCGGCGCGGTCCGCTCGTCGCTTTGGCCGACCGGGATCCCGACGCGCTGGCGGCGTTCCTCGCCGGGCGGCGGATCGTGTGCAGTGCCCGCGGCGACGTGCTGCGGATGTCCTTGCACTACTACAACGTCGAGTCCGATCTCGACGCCGTCGTCGCGGCGATCGCCGAGTACCGGGCGAGCCAGTAGGGAGCAGACATGGCCGAGTCCCCGTCCCCGAACCGGTTGCAGCGGAGGCTGCGCGGCAGGCAGTTGACGATGATCGGAATCGGCGGGGCCATCGGCACCGGCCTTTTCCTCGGATCGAGCCTGGCGATCTCGCACGCGGGGCCGGGCGTCGTGCTCGCCTACGTCCTTTGTGGACTCGTCGCGCTGGCGATTTCCTGGGCGCTGGCGGAAATGGTGGTGGTGCACCCGGCCGCGGGCGCGTTCGGCAGCATCGCGCAGAAGTACCTCGGCGCGGGCAGCGGGTTCGTCGTGCGCTGGGCGTACTGGGCGATGCAAGTGATCGCGATCGGCGGCGAGACGATCGCGGCCGGCGTGTACGTCCAGTTCTGGTGGCCGCAGATCCCGCTGTGGGTGCCGGTCGCGGTGTTCTCGCTGCTGGTGATCGTCGTCAACGGCGCGGCGGTGCACATTTTCGGCGAGTTCGAGTACTGGTTCGCGATGATCAAGGTCTGCGCGATCCTGGTTTTCGTCGCGCTGGGCTTGATCCTCGTGTTCTTCGGCCTGCCGAAGGCGCCCGCTCCCGGTTTCACGAATCTCAGCGCGGGCGGCGGATTCCTGCCGAACGGCGTGTCCGGACTATTGCTGGCCATGGTGTTCGTCCTGTTCAGCTACATCGGCACCGAGGTCGTTTCGGTGACCGCGGCCGAATCCGAAAACCCGACCCGCGACATCCCGCGCGCGGCTCGGGCGATGGTGGTGCGGCTGGCGATTTTCTATGTCGCCGCAATGCTCATCGTCGTCTTGGTGGTGCCGTGGACCGTCACCGGCGAGGGCGGGTCTATCACCGCCAGCCCGTTCGTCCGCGTCTTCCAAGCCGCTGGGGTTCCGGCAGCGGCGACGATCATGAACTTCGTGGTCCTGACCGCCGCGTTGTCGAGCGCGAACACCAACCTCTACCTCACCACGCGCATGCTGCATTCCCTTGCCGAGCACCGATTCGCCCCGTCCTGGGCGGGACGGCTGACCAGGTCCGGAGTGCCGCGCAACGCGCTCGTGCTGTCCACCGCGGGCCTCGTAATCGCGACCATCCTGTCCAAGAATTCCGATTCGGGCGCGTATCTCGTGCTGTTCGGCATTTCGATCTTCGCCGCGCTCGTGGTGTGGATGATCATTCTGGTGACGCACTTGGCGTTCCGGATCCGCCGCCGACGGGCCGGTCTGCCGCCGTCGCCGGTGCGGTTGTGGGGCGCGCCGGTCGTGAACGTCGTGGTGATCGCTTTCCTTGCCACCGTCCTGATTTCGACGTTCTGGATCGAAGGTCTCGACCCGGCGTGGAAGTTCGGGATTCCGTTCTTCGTCCTGCTGGTGGTGGCTTACCTGGTGCTGAGGGCGACCGGGCGGACAAAGCAGGCCGCGGAAGCGGAATTGGAAGACTCTACGTTGGTCGAGGTGCGCGAAAAGGCGTAGTCACGGGGACAGGTGGGCGGCGAGTTCGGCCGCCGCCTCCTGCACCCGCACCGCGAAATCCGTGTCCTCGGGCTGATCGGACCATCGCTCGAACGCGGTTTGGAACACCGCGATGCCGACCTGGGCGAGCATCTTCGCGCTCGATTCGGTCGCGCCACGTTCCCGCAGTGCTTCGACGACTGCTGCGGTGATGGCGGCCAGTTTCGTGCGCTCACGTTCCTGCAGCTCCGGGCTGGACGCGATGATCGCGCGGCGTTGGGCGGCAGAAGAAACCAGGCCAGCGAACAAATCGCCTGCTTCGACCAGCGCGGCCAATAATGCTTGAAACGGCGGAAGTTCGGGGTCGGCGCGCCGGACGGCGTCGGCCATCGCGTCCGGGAGCATCTCCGACCCGGCGAACAGCACGTCGCGTTTGTCCGCGAAGTAACGCGAGAACGTGCGACGGGTCAGCCCGGCGCGCTCGGTGATCTGCGTGACCGTGGCGTTCTCGTAGCCGTGCTCAGCGAACAGCTCCAGCGCGGCCGCGCGGAGCCGCTCTTTGGCTTCTGGATCCCAGCGCGGCATGTGGAGATCTTAACAGTGATGACTCAGTGGGCCATCACTGCTACTGTTGATGTCTCACTGAGTCATCAACTTTGAGGGGACCGATCATGTCTTTGGTTGACCAGCGGGTCGTCGTCATCGGCGGCAGCTCGGGCATGGGATTGGCGACCGCGCGGGCCGCGGCGGACGCGGGCGCGTCCGTCACGATCGCGTCGAGCAGCAAGGAACGGCTGGACGCGGCGCTCGCCGAACTGCCGGATGCCTGCGAAGGATTCGTCACCGACGTACGCGACGACGCGAACATCGCGGCGCTGTTCGAGCACGTCGGCGAACTGGACCATCTCGTGTACACCGCAGGTGACGCGCTCGATCAGCGGCCTTTGGCGGACCTGCCGCTCGACGAGGCCAGGAGCCGGTCCGACGTCCGCTACTGGGGCGTGGTCGCCGCGGTCAAGCACGCCGCGCCCCGGTTTCGGCCGGGTGGTTCGATCGTGCTGACGTCCGGGATCATCGGCGTCCGCCCGATGCCCGGCGCGGCGCTCGCGGCTGCTTCGATCGGCGCGATCGAGGGATTGGCCCGTGGCCTGGCCGTCGAGCTGGCCCCGGTCCGCGTCAACACGGTTCGGCCGGGCCCGATCCGCACGCCGATGTGGGACGGCCTTCCGCAACCCCAGCTGGACGCGATGGTCGCCGCGTTCACCGAACGGACGCTGACCAAGGCGGTCGGCAAGGCCGAGCAGATCGCGGCGACGAATGTGTACTTGATGGAGAACGGTTTCGTCACCGGCGAAGTGATCACTGTGGACGGAGGGTTTGTGCTTACGGGAAGCTGATCTGCTCTCCTGGCTTGAGCAGATGCAGCCGGTCCGCGAGGCCGGCCTGGGTGAAAGCCGGTCCGAGGGTGTCTGGGCCTTGGGTGAAATGCGCCCAATGCTCGAAGTGCAGCGGGACGACCTGACGCGCGTTGAGGATCCGGGCCGCCTCGGCTGCACCGTCGCTGGGCAGCGTGAGGTAGGCGTCGCCGACCAACGGAGTTTGCGCCCCGCCAGCGAACAGGACGGCGATGTCGATCCGGTCGAAGCGCTCGGCGATCTGCCGCACCACGTCGAGGGAAGCGTTGTCTCCGCTGACGTAAACGGTCGGCTGGCCTTCGCTTTCGAGCACGAAACCGGTGACTTCGCCGACGAGATGCTCGCTGCCGTCGGGCCCGTGCTGTGCGGGCACTCCGGTGATGCGGACGCCGCCGAGGTCGTGCGACTCCCAGTTGGCCAAGGCGCGAACGGGGTCGCCGATCCGCTCCCTCGCCGAGGCGGTGGACAGGACCAGCGGGGCGTCGAGGGCGTACTTTCGCCCCGCTGCGTCCAGGTTGTCCGGGTGCTGGTCGTGGGAAAGCAACACCGCGTCCACCTCGCCGACCTCGACGGCCGGGCCGACGGTCTTCGTCAACGAGCGGGTGCCGATCGGGTAGTCGCCGGGGGCGTCGAAGGTGGGGTCGGTGAGCAGGCGGATCCCGCCGTACTCGATGAGGGCGGTCGGGCCGCCGACGTACCGGATGCGCGTCATGCGAGTAGTCAACTCGGGGAGGGCTGCGAGGTATTCCGGCGCAGCGCCTGGAATTCGACCTGGCTGTGCGCGCTGAACACCGAGACCTCGTCCTGCTTCTCGCGGGCGAGGGCCTGCAACCGGGCGAGGTTGGCGCGGCGGGCGGATCCGTCCATCTGGTTGATCGCCTCGAACGCGCGCATGCCCGGCGGGCAGTGCGGGCTCACCGGGGCGACCTCGCCGTGGAAGAAGTACGCGTCGCCGGCGTGCAGGAGCCAGCCGTCGCCGGTGTCGACCGCGACGCCGGAGTGGCCGTGCGTGTGGCCGGGCAGCGGGACGAGCAGGATCTCCGGCGGCAGACCGCGCAGCGGCCGCACCGTGTCGAAGCCGAACCACTTTTCGCCGGCTTCGTCGTAGGTGCTCCACAGTGGACTGTGGGCGAATTGCTCGGCGCGGTACCGCGTTTTCTCCGGGAAGCTCTTCGGATTGTCTGCTGCCCGCCGCTCAGTGGTGCGGACATGCACTGTGGCGTCAGGGAAATCGGCCAGACCGCCGGCGTGGTCGACGTCGAGGTGAGTCATCACGATGTGCCGGACGTCGGCCGGGTCGTGGCCCAATGCTCGGATCTGCGCCACGGCGGTCTCTTCCATGGTCGGCTTCGCGCCGACCATCGCCATGAACGGACCGCCGAGCCAGCGCCGCGATTCGGTGACGCCACGGGTGCCGAAGCCGGTGTCGACCAGCACGAGCGAATCGGCGGTCTCGACCAGCAGGCAGTGCGCCACGATCGTGCTTCGCCGCAGCATTCCGGGGCGGCCGTCGAGCGCCTTGCCGCCGAGCGGGCGCATCGTGCCGCAGTTGAGGTGGTGCACCTTCATACCGTGCTCCTCTCGCTGAGCCGGACGAAATCGGTCAGGTCGTGCGAGGCGAACACGGTCACCTCGTCGACGTGGTCCCGGCGCAGCTCGCGCAACCGGCGCTGGTTCTCGCGCCGCGGCCCGGGCAGCGTCTGGACCCGCCGTTCGAACATAGCCAATCCTGGCGGGCAATAGGAATCGGTGTCGATCTCCTGGTGGAAGAAATACGCGTCGCCCGCGTTGAGCACCCAGCCGGATCCGGTGTCGACGGCCACCCCCGCGTGCCCGACGGTGTGCCCGGCGAGCGGCACGAGCGCGACGCCCTCGACTCCGTCGAGCTCGCGGACCGCTTCGAGGCCGAACCAGCTGTCGCCAGCGTCCGAATAGGACTTCCACTGTGGACCGTGGCGGAACTGGACGTCGCGGTAGCGCGGGTTTCCGGCGCGGTAGGCGTCGAGTTCCTTGCCGTAGACGTGCACGCGGGCCTGCGGGAAATCGACCAGGCCGCCCGCGTGGTCGAGATCGAGGTGGGTGAGGACGATGTCGCGAACGTCGGCGGGGTCGAAGCCCAGTGCGCGGATGCGGCTCAGCGCGGTTTCGCTTTCGTCCGTCATCGGGTTCGACGTCCGCAGGAAGCGCGGGCCGAGCCAGCGTGCCGCATCGGTGACGGTGGGCGAACCCATTCCGGTCTCGATCAGCGTCAGTCCGGTGCCGGTTTCCACCAGCATGCAGTGACACACAAGCGTGGCTCGGCGCAGCAATCCAGGTTTTCCGTCGACCAGTCTGCCGCCGATCGGACGCATGGTGCCGCAGTTGAAGTGGTGTACCCGCATTAGGCGAACTCCCGTTCGACGGTGGTGTGCAGATGAGCGGCGACGGCTTGCAGCGGCGCGGTATCCCGCCGAGTGCGCGCGAGCAGCAGTGCGCCTTCGATCGCGGAAAGCACGATGGTCGCCAGAGAATCCGCGCGGTCCTCGCGGAGACCGCGCTGGGTGAAGTAGGCGGAAATACCGCGCAGCCAGCCTTCGTAACCCTGGTCGCACGCGGCGCGGATCGGCTCGCTGTCGGCGGCTTCCAATGCGACTGTCGCGATTGGACATCCGCAGCGGAAGTCCGATTCGGACAGTGAGGCGGCCAGTGCGGCCACGATGAGGTCGATAGCGGTGGCCGGATCCGGTGCGGCAGCGGTGATTTCGCGGAACTGTCCGGCCAGCCGCTCCCCGGAAAGCCGTACCGCTTCGGCGGCCAGCTGTTCCTTGCCGCCGGGGAAATGGAAGTACAGCGAGCCCTTCGGGGCCCGGCTTTCGGACACGAGCTGCGTCATCCCGGTGGCGTGGTAGCCCTGGGTGCGAAACAGCTCAGCCGCCGATTCGAGCATCCGGCGGCGCGTGTCGGTGCGGTTGACCATGCGCCCACCGTAGCTCAAACTATGACGACCGGTCTAGTTAGTTTCGAGCCGTGCCCGCGCGGCGCGGCCGATCGGTAATCTCAGCGCCATGGCGAACCCCACCGGAGAGCAGTTCGAGATCACCCGCGGCAACGCGCGCGCCGTCATCACCGAGATCGGTGCCGGACTGCGCGCGTTCGAGATCAGCGGAGTGCCGTACGTCGAGACGTTCGCCGAGGACGAGAAACCGCCGAAGGGGCTCGGCCAGGTGCTGCTGCCGTGGCCGAACCGGACCAAGGGCGGCAAGTGGGAGTTCGAGGGCGAAGAGCAGCAGCTGGAGATCACCGAGGAAGCACGCGGGAACGCCATCCACGGCCTGACCCGGCACCTGGAGTGGGAGCTGCTGGAGCACGCCGAAACGTCGATCACGCTCGCCATCGACGTCGAGGCGCAGCCCGGCTGGCCGGTCCCGCTGCGCGCGACGATCACCTACGACCTGCAGCCGCGCGAACTCGTCATCACGCACGAGATCCGCAACGAGGGGGAGAAGCCGATCGGCGTCGGCGTCGGGACCCACCCGTACTTCCGGATCGGCGACGCGCCCACCGACGAACTGACCCTCACGCTGCCCGCGACGCGCGTCCGGCCGTACGAGGGCGATCAGCAGATGCCGTACGCGGACGAGCAGGACGTCGAGGGCACCGAATACGACTTCCGCCAGGGTCGCGTGCTGGAGGGCGTCGATCTGGACACCGCGTTCGGCGGGCTGGAGCTGGCCGCCGACGGCACCCACCACCACGTGCTGTCCCACGGCGACCGTCAGCTGGTGGTCTGGACCGGCCCGGACTTCCGCTGGGTGCAGGTGTTCACGCCGGACGACCTGACCGGCCGCGGCCGCGCGGTCGCGATCGAGCCGATGACCTGCCCGGCGGACGCGCTCAACACCCGCACCGACCTGATCGAACTGGAGCCGGCCACGTCGTGGACGGGCAGCTGGGGGATCCGGGTCCCGTGAAACTCGAGCTGCTGACCGACGCTGCCGCCGGTGAGTTGTTGACCCTCCAGCAGGCGGCGTACATCACCGAGGCGCGGGCGCACCAGAACTTCGACCTGCCGCCGTTGCTGGACACCCTCGACCACGTGCGCGCGGCCATCGCCGACCCGTCGATCACGGTCTGGGGTTTCCGCGACGGCGGCAGGCTGGTGGCGAGCGTGCGGATGCGTGTGGACGGTCCGGTCGGCGAGATCGGGCGGCTCGTGGTGGCACCGGATCGCCAAGGCGAGGGACTCGGTACCGCGCTGCTGGCGGCCGCGGAGGAGGCGACCCCGGCGGACGTGACGGTCTTCCGGCTGTTCACCGGCGAACGTTCGGCCGGACCGCTCTATTTGTACCGAAAGCTCGGTTACCGCGAGACGCATCGCTCGCCGGAAGCGGACTATCAGTTGGTGCACCTGGAAAAACCCCGGATGCGCGAACCCGGGTGAGTTCGTTAGCGTGTCAAACTATGGCTTACAAGGCGATTGTCGGGGGCTATGTGGTCCCCGTCGGCGCCGCTCCGATCGAGGGCGGCACTGTGCTCATCGAAGACGGCCGGATCACCCACGTCGGGGCTGAGGCCGACGTCGAGGTGCCGGAGGACGCGGAGCTGGTGGACGCGTCCGGCAGCTGGGTCCTGCCGGGATTCATCGACGCGCACGCGCACCTCGGCGTCCACGAGGACGGCGAGGGCTGGGCGGGCAACGACACCAACGAAATGACCGACCCGAACGGCGCGCGCTTCCGCGCGGTCGACGGGATCGACCCGTACGAACCGGGTTTCGACGACGCGCTGGCCGGCGGCGTCACGAGCGTGGTGATCAAACCGGGGTCGGGCAACCCGATCGGCGGGCAGACCATCGGCGTGAAGACGTGGGGCCGGTCCATTCTGGACATGGTCTTCGCCGAGCAGGTGAGCGTGAAGAGCGCGCTGGGCGAGAACCCGAAAAGGGTTTACGGCGAGAAGAAGGTCACGCCGTCGACGAGGCTCGGCGTCGCCGCGATCCTGCGCGAGGCGTTCACGAAGGCGCGCAACTACCAGGCGAAGCGCGACCACGCGCTGGCCGAGGGCAAGCCGTTCGAAACGGACCTGACCAACGAAACGCTGGCGAAGGTCCTGGACGGCGAGCTGTACTGGGACCAGCACGTGCACCGCGCCGACGACATGGTGACCGCGATCCGGCTCGCCGACGAGTTCGGCTACAAACTGGTGATCAACCACGGCACCGAAGGCCATCTGATCGCGGACCTGCTGGCCGAACGCGACGTCCCGGTCATCCTCGGCCCGCTGTTCACCACGAAGTCCAAGGTGGAACTGCGCAACCGAAGCCTCCGCTCGGCGGGAATCCTCGCGCGGGCCGGGGTCCGTATTTCCATCACCACTGATCACCCGGTCGTTCCCATCAACTTCCTGGTGTACCAAGCCGCTTTGGCGGTGAAGGACGGCCTGGACCCGGAGACCGCGCTGAAGGCACTGACGCTGCACCCGGCGCAGATGCTCGGCCTGGACGACCAGGTCGGCACGCTGACGCCCGGCCTGGACGCGGACGCGGTGCTGTGGTCGGGCGACCCGCTGGACGTGATGAACCGCGCGATGCGGGTGTTCGTGCGGGGCCAGGAGGTCTACCACTTCGACGAGGCGATCGGCGAGGGCGTGTCGAAGGATCGGCGGTATCGGGAAGCTCGCTGAACGCTGGGTTGAGGCGGTCTTGTCGGCCGCCTCAATCGAGCAGCGTGGTGAGGTCGATTTCCGCGGGGAATGGCTCTGTCGTGCGGAAGATCCCGGTGGCTGCCGGGGCGTCTTGGTAACCGAGTTCCCCGGCTTGGTGACAGGCGACGAGGGAGATGGGGTCGTCGAGGTCGAGGATCCAGTAGAAGGGGATTCCGGCGTCGGCGTACTCGTCGTGCTTCGTGACGTAGTCGGTGCGTTTAGAACCAGGCGACACGATCTCGACGACGAGGAGAATTTCCTTGGCGCGGAGCATGTCCTCGTCGTGGTCAACGCGTGCAAGCGCTGCCTTCGTGGTGATCATCAGGTCTGGGCGACGAGAAAAGCCTGGTTCGCCGGGAGGGACCAGTTCGAGATCGACGTCGGTCTCGGCGACCGTTTTGTACCCGCTCGGCAGGTGAGGTCGCAGTTGATGCGCTAGCTCCAGCATGGCAACGCTGTGTCTTGGTTTGGGACTGGGCGACATCATCAAGCGACCCTCCACAAGCTCGGTGAAGCCGGAGTCGGTTTCACCGAGGGCCGCGTATTCCTCGATCGACAACAGGTGATCCGGGATCTCCCAGGGGAATTCACCACGCGTCGGCTCGGGAAGTGCTGTCACAGCGTCTCCTCACGTCACCGGCATTGTCTCACGCCTGCCGTGAGACTGTCAGTAATCATATCGACACGGAGAGCCATGTTTCGTCGCCGGTTGATCATGCTCGGCTCTCTAGGAGCGGTAGTCCGCCAAGAACGCCCGCAACCCCCGCGGCACGCGACCAGTGACCGCCGCGAAATCCTCCGACAGCCAAGCCCCGTCCCCCTGTGCCAGCAACGAGAAAACCTGCGCGTTCGACCCCGCCTCCGGCACCCCGTTCGACTCCATCACCGCGTGATGCTCCTCGACCGAGATCCGCCGGTACTCCACCGGCCGCCCCGTCGCCGAAGCCCATTCCCGCGCCACATCCGCGAACGTGACCAGCTCCGGTCCGGTCAGCAGATACGTCCGCCCGGCATGCTCCGCCGGAGCCGCGGCGATCACCGCGGCAGCCGCCGCGACGTCGCGGGCGTCGATCATCCCGATCCGGCCGTCGCCCGCGGAGTTCGAAAAGCCTCCGGTCGCCGTGATCTCCGGCGCGAGGCCCAGCAGATTCTGCATGAAGAAGTTCGGCGCGAGCAGCGTGTACCCCATCCCCGAAGCCTTGAGGTGCGCATCGATCCGCGCGTGCTCCCGCCGTCGGGCGACGGGCGAATCGTCAACAGCCTTGTGGTTCGTGACCCGCACGACATGCCGTACCCCGTGCGCGACCGCGCGATCAAGGACCGCGATCTGCGACGTCACCGCGGGGCCGATGAGCAGGAGGGTGTCGACGCCGCGCAGGGCCGCGTCCAGGGTGTCCGGGCGGTCGAAATCGCCGACCACCTCGTCGGCGCCGCCTGACGGGGTGCGGACGAGCGTCCGGACCTCTCCGAGCAGCCGAACCGCCTCGCTGCCGACTTTTCCCGTAGCACCGGTAACCAAGATCATGCGAACAGACTGCTCGCCACCGGTATCGTTTGTGAAGAAGGCACCTCGACGATCTATAGGTACCCAATGGATACCAAGTATGCGAAAGCCTGTCCCTCGCGCACGGTGATGGACGTGCTGGCCAACAAGTGGACGCTGTACGTCCTCGGCCTGCTCCGCCAGTACGAACGCCCGTTGCGGTTCACCGAACTGCGTCGCGGCGTCGAGGGGGTGACGCAGAAATCGCTCACCCAGGCGCTGCGCAACCTCGAACGCGACGGGCTGGTCACCCGCACGATCTACCCGACGATCCCGCCGCGCGTGGAGTACGCGCTCACCGGCCTCGGCCTGGAGATCGGCACGTTGACCAGCGCGATCGCCGACTGGTCGAAAGCCAACGCGGGCCGCGTCCACGCCGCCCGCGAGGCCTACGACAACCGGCAGGACTAGGCGTTCTTCAGCGAACGCGCGATCACCATCCGCTGAATCTGGTTCGTCCCCTCGAAGATCTGCGGCACCTTCGCCTCCCGCATGTACCGCTCCACCGGGAAGTCCCGCGTGTACCCCGCGCCTCCGAGCACCTGCACCGCGTCCGTCGTCACCTTCATCGCGCCGTCCGTCGCCACCAGCTTCGCGATCGACGACTGCCGCTGGAAGTCCAGCCCGCGGTCGCGTCGACGAGCAGCGTCCAGATAAGTCGCACGAGCCGATTCGACTGTCGCCGCCATGTCGGCCAGCAGGAACTCCATGCCCTGGAAATCCACGATCGGACGTCCGAACTGCGTGCGTCCCTTCGCGTACTCCACGGCCTCGTCCAGCGCCGCCTGCGCCAGGCCCACCGCGCACGCGGCGATCCCGAGCCGACCGGAACTGAGTGACGCCAGCGCGATCTTCAGTCCCGCGCCCTCGCCGCCGATGAGGCGATCAGCGGGAACCCTCGCGTCCTCGAACAGCATCTGGGCGGTCGGGGACCCGGTGAGGCCCATCTTCCGCTCGCGCGGAGCCGCCGAGAGGCCCGGAGTCGACGAGTCGACCAGGAGGCACGAGATGCCGTGCCCGCCGTCGTCGCTTGTGCGGACCATCGTCGTGTAGAAGTCCGCGACGCCAGCGTGGGTAATCCACGCTTTCGTGCCATTGACGACGTACTCGTCCTCGGAAAGCCGCGCGCGGGTCGACAGCGCCGCCGCGTCGGAGCCGGCCTGCGTTTCCGACAGGGCGTACGCGCCGAGCAGCGAGCCGCCCAGCATGTCCGGGAGCCAGCGGTCCTGCTGTTCCTCCGTGCCGTAGTTCGCGAGCGCGTAGCAGGACATCGTGTGCACTGACAGTCCGACGCCGACGCTCATCCACGCGGCGGCGATCTCCTCCAGCGCCTGCAGGTAGACCTCGTACGGCAGCTCCGCCCCGCCCCAGCGCTCCGGGTACGGCAGGCCCAGCAGGCCGGACTTGCCCATCAGCGTGAACAGATCGCGCGGGAACTGCTCGGCTTCCTCGTCGGCGGCGGCGCGCGGTTTCAGCTCGTCACGGGCGATTTCCGTGACGAGCGCGAGCAGGTCTTCGGACTCCGGCGTCGGCAGCAGACGGTCGACCGGCATGGGTTCCTCCCAGAACGCGGTGGTACTGAAAACAGTACTAACGGCTGATTGAGAGTACCGTATGCGGAGCGGGACTGTCCCTGATCGGTAGGAGATAGTGACGTGATGTCCACCCCTGAAGCCCGTCGCCGTCCCACCGCGCGGCAGCAAGTCCTGCTGCGCGAGTTAGAGGCGTTGTTCCTGGCGGAAGGCTTCGCCGGCTTCACGCTCGACGATCTGGCCGCCCGGCTCCGCTGCTCGAAGTCGACGCTGTACGCGCTCGCGCCGAGCAAGGAGCAGCTCGCGGTCAAGGTCGTCGCGCACTTCTTCCGCGACGCCGCCGAACGCCTCGAGAAGCGGATCGCGGGCATCGACGACGCGCGCGAGCTGATCGGCGAGTACCTCTCCGGCGTCTCCGAGCACCTGAACCGGGCGTCGCCGGAGTTCATGGCCGATATCGCCGCGTTCGCGCCCGCCCGCGACACCTATCAGCTCAACAGCCGCGCCGCCGCCCGCCGGATTCGCGCGTTCATCGACAAGGGCGTCGCCGACGGGGTGTTCCGCGACGTGCACGCGCGGCTCGTGGCCGAAATGACCGGTCTGATCATCGAAGGCATTCAGACCGGTGTGCTCGGCCGCCGCACCGACGTGTCCGACGCGGAAGCGTTCACCGCGCTCGGCGAACTTCTGCTCGGCGGACTCGACAAGAACTGATTTGTCCGCATCGGGACAGGAATTGTCAGCGCCGGTTCCTCTACACTCGCCGCTTGTGATCGTGGTGGGTGGAGAGGCGCTGGTCGACCTCGTTCCTGGCGAACCGTTGGATTCCACTGTGGACGGTGGGCTGCGCGCGTTGCTGCCGAGGCTCGGCGGCGGCCCGTACAACGTCGCGCTCGCCGCGGCCCGGCTCGGCGTGCCCGCGTCGTTCCTGTCGCGGATTTCCACTGACCGGTTCGGCGTCGCGTTGGTGGATCGCCTTTCCGCTTCGCACGTCGACACTTCGTTGCTGCAGCGCGGCAATGAGCCGACGACGCTCGCCGTCGTGGCGCTCGACGAACGCGGCGCGGCGGAATACACCTTCTACGTCGAGGGAACCGCCGATCGGCTGGTCTCCGATCCTGGTGCGCTGCCGGAAGAAACCACCGCGCTGTCGCTCGGAACACTTGGCATGGTGCTGGAACCCGGCGCGAGCGCGTACGAGCGAATTCTGCGCCGCGAATCCGCGCGTGGGACCCTGACCGTGCTCGACCCGAACATCCGGGAGGCGCTCATCGCCGACCCGGCGGCTTACCGCGCGCGCTTCGCGTCCTGGCTGCCCGACGTGCGGCTGCTGAAAATCTCCGACGACGACGCCGCGTGGCTCGCCGAAGGAGCCGACCCGGTGGCCGCGGCGAAATCGTGGGTGGAGTCCGGTGTGGACGCCGTAGTGCTCACCCGGGGCGCGGACGGCTTGTCTGTGATCACTTCGGCCGGTGAGCTGGCCCACGTCGCGTCCCGCAAGGTCGCGGTGGCGGACACGATCGGCGCCGGCGACACCGTGCAGGGCGCGTTGCTGGCCTGGCTGCACCAGCGCACCGTGCGCGACCTGGCCGCACTCGACGCCGGCGCGTGGAACGAAGCGCTTGCTTATGCGGCGAAAGCGGCCTCGATCACGGTTTCCCGCAGCGGGGCGGAGCCGCCGACCGCCGCGGATATGGCGGCCACCGTGTGAACCTGGTCCCAATGGGGCCTTTTGGGGCAACGCAGCGAGTGCGGACTGACCCACCCTTCGACTAGCGTAGTGGTGAATTCATACCCAGCGGGTCGGTGTGCAGCGAGGCGCGTGTTTCCTCGCGTGAACACGTGGCTACTGCGGAACCCGCAGACGCCGCCGTCCCGTGCCCAACGTGAGAGGGACCTGCATGTCCGACGCGACGAATGCGGGGCAGTCCGGCGGCGAAACCGCGACGCTGCGCCTGCCGAGTGGCGAGCACGAGTTCAAGGTCGTCAACCCGGTCGAGGGCGCGCCGGGGATCGAGCTGGGAAAGCTGCTGGCGCAGACCGGGTACATCACCTACGACCCCGGGTTCGTCAACACCGGCGCCGCCTCGTCGGCCATCACCTACATCGACGGTGATGCGGGCATCCTGCGCTACCGCGGCTACCCGATCGAGCAGCTGGCGGAGAAGTCCACCTTCATCGAGGTGTCCTACCTGCTCATCTACGGCGAGCTGCCGACCGAGGCCCAGCTGGCCGACTTCACCGAGCGGATCCAGCGGCACACCCTGCTGCACGAGGACCTCAAGGCGTTCTTCTCCGGCTTCCCGCGCGACGCGCACCCGATGCCGGTGCTGTCCAGCGCCGTTTCCGCGCTGTCGACCTTCTACCAGGACTCGCTGAACCCGTTCGACGAGCCCAACGTCGAGCTGTCCACCATCCGCCTGCTGGCGAAGGTGCCGACGCTCGCGGCGTACGCGTACAAGAAGTCCGTCGGCCAGCCGCTGCTGTACCCGGACAACTCGCTCGGCCTGGTGGAGAACTTCCTGCGGATGACGTTCGGCTTCCCGGCCGAGCCGTACGAGGTCGACCCGGACATCGCGAAGGCGCTCGACCTGCTGTTCATCCTGCACGCCGACCACGAGCAGAACTGCTCCACCTCCACGGTGCGGCTCGTCGGCTCGTCCGAGGCGAACCTGTTCGCCAGCATCTCGGCGGGCATCAACGCGCTGTTCGGCCCGCTGCACGGCGGCGCGAACGCGGCGGTGCTGGAGATGCTCGAGGGCATCCGCGACGACGGCGGCGATGTCGCGACGTTCGTCAACCGGGTGAAGAACAAAGAGCAGGGTGTCAAGCTCATGGGCTTCGGGCACCGGGTCTACAAGAACTACGACCCGCGCGCGAAGATCATCAAGAACACCGCGGACGAGATTCTCGGCAAGCTCAAGGGCGGCGACCAGCTGCTCGACATCGCCAAGAAGCTCGAGGAAACCGCGCTTTCGGACGACTACTTCGTCGAGCGCAAGCTGTACCCGAACGTGGACTTCTACACCGGTCTGATCTACCGCGCGCTCGGGTTCCCGACGAAGTTCTTCACCGTGCTGTTCGCGCTCGGCCGGCTCCCCGGCTGGATCGCGCACTGGCGCGAGATGATCAACGACCCGCAGACGAAGATCGGCCGCCCGCGGCAGATCTACACCGGCCACGCCTCCCGGGACTACACCCCGATGTCGGAGCGCTGAGTCTCTGCTTGGTGAAACGCCCCGCCGTGCTTTCGCGCGGCGGGGCGTTTATCGTTGTGCGGCATGACGATGGAAGCGCCGGTCGTGCTGTGGTTCCGCCGGGATCTGCGGCTGCGAGACCACGCCGCGCTCTTTGAAGCGGCCAAGCACAGCAAGCACATTCTGGCGCTGTACGTGCTGGACGACCGGCTGCTCAAGCCGGCCGGTTCGCCGCGGGTCGCGTTTCTGCTGAATTCCCTGCGAGAGCTGGACAATGCGTTGTCCGGCCGGTTGATGGTGCGCTACGGCGATCCGGCGCGCGAGGTTGTCGCCGCCGCACGGGAGATCCGCGCGGCGGCGGTGCATGTCTCCGCGGATACCGCACCATATGGCCGAAAGCGCGACGAGGCTGTTGCTTCAGCCTTGGCAGAGCACCGAATTCAGTGGGTGCCGACGGGTTCTCCGTACGCCGTGACGCCGGGCCGGGTCACCAAGCCGGACGGTACCCCGTATCGGGTCTTCACGCCGTTCTATCGCGCTTGGGCACAACACGGCTGGCCTCGTCCGGCGGACACCAATGTGTCTATTGTGGACTGGATAAAGCCTTCTTCTTCCGCGGCGTTGCCGGAGACTCCTGAGGTGGACTGCGAACTGCCGCCTGCGGGGGAGGAGGCCGCTTTGTCCGTGTGGCATGACTTCCTCTCCGACGGCCTCGCGGATTATGCCGCTGAACGCGATCGGCCGGATCATGCTGGCACCACAAGGATTTCGCCCTATCTGCGGTGGGGAGCGATCCATCCGCGGACGATGCTCGCCGACTTGGCTTCCAACCGGTCCGAGGGGGCGCAGGCGTTGCGTTCCGAGCTGTGCTGGCGCGAGTTTCACGCCGACGTACTGTGGAACCGCCCGGAGACCGCGCGGCAGAACTATGACCGTCGCTTCGACGGAATGCGTTACGACACCGGGAAAACCGCGCAAGAGATGTTCACGCAGTGGCGCGAGGGACGGACCGGCTACCCGATCGTCGACGCCGGAATGCGGCAGCTGCTGGCCGAGGGCTGGATGCACAACCGCGTCCGAATGATCGTGGCGAGTTTCCTGGTAAAAGACCTGCATCTGCCGTGGTGGTGGGGCGCACGGCACTTCATGCGGCATCTGGTGGACGGCGACCTGGCGTCGAATCAGCTGAACTGGCAATGGGTCGCCGGTTCCGGGACGGATGCCGCGCCGTACTTCCGGATCTTCAATCCGACCACGCAGGGCCAGAAATTCGACCCGCAGGGCGATTACGTGCGCCGGTATGTGCCGGAATTGCGTGGGGTGGAAGGGAAAGCGGTGCATGTGCTGAAGGAGCGTCCGGAGGGGTATCCGGAGCCGATCGTCGACCATGCGGAGGAACGGCAGGTCGCGTTGCAGCGGTATGGGGCGATCACGGGGTCTTAGGGTGGTGCGCCCGTTCGTGGCTTTCGGCCAGCGACAGGCCGCGCTGGCGGTCTTCGATGATCGACCAGAACCGGGGGCACTTCAGGGGATCGCTGGCCGGGCACTGCCGCCCGTGCTCGAGCGCGGCGCGGGCCACCTCGATGCGGCGCTGCCGCTCGGTCAGCTCGGCGAGTTTGCCGTTGATCATTTCCTGCCGGCGCGGTTGTTCGCCGGTCAGGAAACGGCTGATTTCCGACAGCGTGAAGCCGATTTCCTGGAAGAAGAGGAGCACCCCGACGTCCTTGACCGCGGACTCGGCGTAGCGCCGCCGGCCAGCTTCTCGTTCCGCCGGGCGGACGAGACCGAGTTCGTCGTAGTAGCGCAGCGCACTCGTCGGCACGCCGGTGCGCTCGGCGAGTTCGCCGATGGACAACGTGCGCTCGGTGGCAGTCATTTGACTTCAAGCGTACTCGAAGTGGTTTGCTCGCCCCATGAACGTTGTGGAACGGGCTCTGCGATGGTGGGGTCCGCGTGGCGGGATCGCGCAGTTTCACCGGCCGACCGGGGTTCCGGGACACGTCGCCGGGATGATCATGGGTCGGCGGTCGTCGAATGTGACGCGTAATCGGTGGGCGGTGCGGCTGCTGGACATCCAGCCAGCAGAACGGGTTCTCGAACTTGGGTGCGGTCCTGGCGTGGCCGTTGCCGCGCTGGCTGACCGGGCGGCACTGGTGGTCGGCGTCGACCATTCGGCGGTGATGATTCGCCAAGCTCAGCACCGAAATCGGTCGGCGGTCCGGGCCGGACGGGTGCGTTTGGTGTGCGCGTCGGTCGAGAATCTGTCGTTCGACGAGGGAGCGTTCGACGCCGCGCTGGCCGTCAACACGCTGGGCATGTGGCCGGATCCGGTTGCCCGGCTGCGCGAACTCGCCGGGTTGTTGCGTCCGGGCGGGTGCGTTGCGCTGGTATCTCAACCACGCCTTCCTGGAGTGACTTCGGCCGCCGCGGCCGAGGAGCTGACTGGGAAACTCACCGAGGCTGGCTTTGTCCAGCTCAGAACCGAAACGCTCGACCTGGAGCCACCGGTGGTGTGCGTCCTCGGTCGCGTCCCCTAACGGCGCAACGCGTCGATCAGCCGCACCCGGCTGCCGACCCGCAGTACCCCATTCCGATACACCCGCGCTCCCGCCCAGGTGACCACCGCGATCAGCGCGACCGTCAGCACCAGCGACAGCACGATTTCCCAAGCCTCCACCGCCCCGAGCGCGATTCGTGCGGGCATCAGAATCGGCGACAGCAACGGAATCAGCGAAACAACCCGTGTAGCCGTCCCATGAGGTGCTTGCGTCAGCAGATTGATCCCCGCGACGAACCCGATCACCAGCGCGATATTCACCGGCCCGACCACCGCCTGCGTGTCCTCCTGGCGCGACACCAGCGCGCCGGCCGCGCCGTACAGCATGGCGTAGAGGAGGAAACCCAGCAGATACCAGACGAGACCCCAGCCCAGTGTCCCCAGCACGACGCTGGAGATCGAGAAAACGCCCGACACGCCACCGGCGAGCAACCCCGCCGCGGCGAGGATCGCGAGCTGCGTCAACCCGACCAAGCCGAGGCCGAGGACCTTGCCCAGCAGCAAATGCACCGGCCGGACGGTCGCGAGCAGAATCTCCACCACACGGCTGGATTTCTCCTCGACCACGCCCTGCGCGACGAACATCCCGTAGGTCATGATGCTGATATACAACAGAATCGCGACCACGATCCCGGTCGCCAGCTTCGTGCCGGCTTGCGGATCCGCGGGTTCGAGAGCCTGTACGTCGGCGTGCGTGGCGGATACTGCCTGGTGTACGGCGGCGGGATCGAGGTTCGCGGAGTACAGCTGAGCGTCCAGCACCTGTTGCTGCGCGATGTTGTCCAGCACGGAACGCAGCTGCGGGTCTAAAGTGGACTTCACGATCACGCGAGGCCGGGATGCGCTGCCGGACACGAGCGCGTCGACATCGCCGTCGCGGACCTGGGTCAAACCGTCCGATTCGGACTGTACCAGGACGATCTTGAGGTGCCGGTCGTTGTTCTCCAGCTGCGCGGCGATGCCCTGCGCTTGCCCGGTCAGCGCGACGCGAGTCGTCTCCCGGTCTCCGGCGAGGAACGCCTGCAGGGCGACGTAACCCAGCAGCAGCAACAGCATCACCGCGGTACTGACCACAAAGGACCGGGTGCGCAGCCGGGCGTTGAGCTCCCGTTTGGCCACCAGTCGCACGGCGCGGGCGGGGCGGATCCGGCTCATCGGGGTGCTCCCGGCGTGGCGACCGAATCGCGGAACAGATCGGCGAGCGTACGGCGGCGGTGGCTGAATTCCGTCACCGGGCCGGTGGCGAGTGCGGCGGCGAGCACGGCCTGGTCGTCGGCGCTCGGCGACAGTTCCAGCACGGTCGTGGGGCCGCGGTCTTCGAGGACGCGCGCGCCGGGAACCGTTGCCGCCCAACCGGGATTCGCGCTCGGTGCGGTGACGACCAGGCGACGACCGGCGTCGCGGGTCAGCTCGTCCACGGTGCCGACCGCGACCATCCGGCCGTCGCGGATGATGCCGACCCGGTCGCACAGCCGCTCCACGAGGTCGAGCTGGTGGCTGGAAAACACCACCGGCACGCCCGTCGCCGCCTTCTCGCGCAGTACGCCGCTCAGCACGTCCACCGCGAGCGGGTCGAGGCCGGAGAACGGTTCGTCGAGCACCAGCAACGCCGGATCGTGCACGAGCGCGGCGGCGAGTTGCACGCGTTGCTGATTGCCGAGACTGAGCTGCTGGACGTCGTCCTTGCGCCACGGCCCAAGCCCGAGCCGCGCGATCCACAACTCGGCGGCGCGGTGTGCGTCGTTGGTGCTGAGACCGTGCAGTTCCGCGAGGTAGACGAGCTGGTCGACGACCTTCATTTTCGGGTACAGCCCGCGTTCTTCCGGCATGTACCCGATTTGCGCGCGGGTGTCGTGCGTGACCGACCGCCCGGCGAAGCGCACCTCGCCGGAGTCGGCCTCCAGCACGCCGAGCGCGATCCGCATCGTGGTGGTCTTGCCCGCCCCGTTGCTGCCGACGAACCCGAACAGCTCGCCCGGCACCGCGGTGAAGCTCACGCCGTCGAGCGCGGTTTTCGTGCCGAACCGTTTGCTGATCCGGTCGATCTCCAGCGTCACGCGTCCCCCTTCGCCTGGTTCGAGAACGACGCGCGGCTGAACACGGCTTCCACCGGCAGGCCGAACACCGCGCAGATGCGCAACGCCAGGTCGAGGCTCGGATAGTGATCCCCGCGCTCCAGCGCCCCGATGGTCTGCGGATTGACCTCGACCGCCTCGGCGAGATCCGCGCGGCTCATCCCGCGCTCCGCGCGCAGCACCGGCAGCCGGTTGTGGATCGGCAGCTCCTTGCCACGCCGCACCGGGCTCATGGACCGCACTGTTGCAAAAACCCAACAAGGCGTCAAGCTGCCTTGCCGGGATTTACCCAGGGTTTTCAGGACAGTCCGGCCAGCGTTTTCTCCACCAGTTCGGCTACCCGGTCCCGGGCGGCTTCGGCGTCGGCGGGGACGAGGCCCAGCCGGGTGCGGCGTTCGAGGACGTCCTCGACAGTCGTCGCGCCCTCATGCCGAACTGCCCACACCACCTCGGCGGCGGTGATTTCCGTCGACGCACTCAGTGGGGCCGCGAATTCCGGTTCCAGTTCGCCGAGTGCCGCCACGCGGGGTGCTTCGGTGCCGTATTTGGCCACCAACCGCGCCGGAGCGTCCACAAGAGACAGTCGGGAGCGCGGTGCGGCGCCGAGCAGCGGCAGCTTCGCGGTTCGCGAAGGGCCAGCGGGTAAACCGGCGTGCGTCAAGGCGGCATCGACGGCGTCCTCGGCCATGCGTCGATATGTCGTCAGCTTCCCGCCGACCACGGTGAGCACGCCGTCGGAACCGGTGATCACAGCGTGTTTCCGAGACAGATCCGCACTGCGCCCAGCGGAACCGGAGACGAGCGGTCGCAACCCGGCGTACGAGCCGATCACATCGGCGGCGGTCAACGGGCGATCCAGGACAGAAGAAGCTGTGGAAAGCAGGAAGTCCACATCGGACTCGGGAACGGTCGGGACATCGGGTACGCCGCCGGACACCGGCTCGTCGGTGAGTCCTAAGTAGACCCTTCCGTCGAGCTGCGGCAACAGGAAAACGAACCGGTTGGTCTCGCCGGGAACCGGAATGTTGACCGACGTGGCCCCGACTCGCACAGTGTCCGGCGCGAGCACCAGATGGGACCCGCGCGAAGGGCGTAGCTGGACAGAGTCGGTCAGAGTGTCCGCCCAGACGCCGGTCGCGTTGATGACCTGGCGTGCGCGAAGGGTGTACTCCGAATAGCCGTCGAGAACCCGAGCTTCGTTACCGGCCAAGGAAACCGCCGACAAGCGCGTCAGGATCCGAGCCCCGAGCAAGGCCGCCGTACGGGCAATGCTGACGACCAACCGGGCATCGTCCACCAAAGCGCCGTCGTACGCCAAAAGAGCGCCGCGCAGTCCAGCAGGAGCCAGACCGGGGGACAGGGCCAGCGCTTCAGCAGCGGGAATCCGGCGCGGTCCAGGCAGCACCGACGACGGCGTCCGCGCGGCCCGACGCAATCCGTCGCCAGCCCGGAGACCGGTCGCGATCAACGCCTGTTGCGCGGCGGAAGTCCCGGGATAGAGCGGAAAAAGCTGCGGCATGGCGCGCGTGAGGTGCGGCGCGGTGCGGGTCATCAGAATCCCGCGCTCCACGGCACTCTCGTGCGCGAGCCCGAGTTCGCCCTTGGCCAGGTACCGCAATCCGCCGTGCACGAGCTTGCTGGACCAGCGCGACGTGCCGAACGCGAGATCGTGCGCCTCCGCCAATGCGACCGAAAGCCCACGGGCCGCGGCGTCGAGAGCGATGCCCGCGCCGGTAACCCCGCCGCCGACCACCAGCACGTCGACCTGTTCGCCGTCGACCAGCCGGGACAGTTCGCGTTCGCGGCGGCGCGCGTTGAGGGATCCGGTGCTCATGGTTTCAACCCCGCTTCGACCAGGTGCCGGAATTCGGCGAGCAGCGCGGCCTCGTCCACGTCGGCGGTGGCCGGGCGCAGCGAGAACGCGAACGACTGCACGACCAGCAGCACCGACCGCGCCTGCGCGGCCACCTCGGCGGTGCGCACCGATCCGTCTCGGTGTCCCTCTTCGAGCAGGCTTCGGAGCACATGCTCGGCGAAGTGCTGCGTCGCACCGAGCCGTTCGACGATGTACGGCAGCACCAGTTCGGCATCGACATCCAGCAGCGTCCGGAACAGCGGATCGGCCGACAGCGCGCCGACACTGGCCGCCGCCAGGTGCACGATGCGGTCGCGCGCGTGCGCCGCGCGGTCGCCGGACTCGCTCACCCGCTGCAGCAGGCCGCTGAACTCGCGCGTCATCAGCGCGGCGAGGACGCTGCGCACATCGGGGAACCGCCGGTACACCGTCATGCGGCTGACCTGCGCGGTTCGGGCGATCTCGGCGAGCGTCGTGCGCCGGACGCCGACCGCGAGCACGCACTGGCGCGCGGCGTCGAGGAGCTCGTCGTCGGCGACGCGAGCCGAGGTCGGGCGGCTGCGAGCGTCCGCGAGTGCGGAGGGGGCCGCTCCCGGTCGGGAGTGACGTTTGACGTCCATGTGTCACACTGTAGTCGTGAGCGATCTCATCAACCACCGCATCCGGCGTTCGTGGACCGAAGAGGGCTCGGCCTCGGCCGGCCTGCCCGACCGCGCGGTCCGGTGGCTTGGCCAGCGTATCGGCCAGGTCGGCCTGGATCGAGGAGGGAAAACCGGCGCTCGAGGCCCGGTCGCCGAGTCCGCGCTGACTGTGCCCGTCCGTACCGAATTCGAGGAACTTCTCGGTGCGGATCACGTCCTCCTCGATCCGGAGGAACGCCTCGGCCGCGCCGGTGGTCTGTCCTATCTGGACCTCCTGCACGCGCGAGCGGGCGACGAGGTGCCGGTGCCGGACGCGGTGCTGCTGCCCGCGGACCCGGACCAGGTGCAGGCCGTGCTGGACCTCTGCGTGCGGCACGACATCGGCGTGGTCCCGTTCGGCGGCGGTACGTCGGTGGTCGGCGGGGTCGCGGCGCTGCGCGGCGACAAGACCGCGGTGATCGTGCTGGACCTGGTGCGCCTCGACGAGCTGGTGTCGGTGGACCCGATGTCGCGGATCGCGGTGCTGCAGGCCGGCGTGCGCGGTCCGGAGGCGGAGCGGCTGCTCGCGGCGCACGGGTACACGCTCGGTCACGTGCCGCAGTCGTTCGAGCGCGCCACGATCGGCGGGTTCGCGGCTACGCGTTCGGCCGGGCAGGCGTCGTCCGGTTACGGCCGGTTCGAGGACATGGTCGCCGGGGTCCGGCTGGCCACGCCCAAGGGCGAGTGGCGGCTCGGGGTCGCGCCGGCGTCCGCGGCGGGTCCGGATCTGCGGCAGCTCGCGGTCGGCAGCGAGGGCACGCTCGGCGTGATCACCGAGGTCGCGCTGCGAGTCCGGCCGTTGCCGGAGCAGCGGCATTACGAGGGCTGGATCGTCGACGGCTGGGAGGCCGGCGCGGCGGCAGTGCGGAAGCTCGCGCAGGACCACGCTTTGGCCGACGTCACCCGTCTGTCCGATGTGGACGAGACGAATGTGTCGTTCTCTCTCAACGCAGGGCTCAAGACCACTGCGCTGAAGGCTTATCTCAAGGCGCGCCGGATCAAGAACCCGTGTCTGCTGATTGTCGGCTGGGAAGGCGACGTCGCCCGGCGCCGTCGGCGGACGTCGGCGATGCTGAAGTGTTCCGGTGCCGTGCGGATCGGCAAGGTGCTCGGCGAATCCTGGCGGCACGGCCGGTTCAACGGACCGCGGCAGCGCGACGCGTTGCTGGATCTCGGGGTCTGCGTGGAAACCCTGGAGACCGCGGCTTACTGGTCCAATTTGGACGAACTGCACGACGCGGTGCGCGCGGCTTTGGTGGCTTCGCTGGGCCGCGCGATCGTGATGTGCCACGTTTCGCACGCTTACGAAACCGGTGCGTCGCTGTATTTCACCGTGCTGACTTCGCGCGACGACGCCGATCCCGTCGGACAGTGGCAGCGCGCGAAGGCGGCGGCGTGCGAGGCGATCACCGGTATCGGGACGATCAGCCACCACCACGCGGTCGGCGTCGACCACGCGCCGTACCTGGAGGCGGAGATCGGCCGGATCGGGCTGGACGTGCTGCGCGCGGCCAAGTCCGCGGTGGACCCGACCGGGATCCTGAACCCCGGAAAACTGCTCGGCTGAACGCGTCCGCCCGGGCAGACTGGCGCGGGTGAGCGATGCAGTGGGTTCCTTTCCGCAATACGAAGTGTTCGCCGACGAATTCCTCGACCACGCCCAGAACGGGTTCTACAACGCGCACTACGACCGCCCGGCCTGCCTGGAATTGCTGGGCGACGTCGCCGGGCAGCACATCCTCGACGCCGCGTGCGGCCCCGGCCTCTATGCCGGAGAACTGACCGCACGCGGCGCGCGAGTGACCGGGTTCGACCTCAGCCCGCGCATGGTCGAGCTGAGCCGCGAACGGGTACCGGCGGGCGAGTTCCGCGTGCAGGACCTGGCCGAACCGCTGACCTGGCTGCCGGACGCGTCGGTGGACCAGGTGCTGTTCGCCCTCGCGCTGGAGTACGTGGACGACCGGGTCGGCGCGTTGCGCGAGTTCCGCCGGGTGCTGCGGCCCGGCGGCGCGCTGGTGTTGTCGAGGCAGCATCCGACCGGCGATTGGCTCCGGCACGGCGGCAACTACTTCGACGTCCGGGTGGTCGAGGAGGTCTGGAGCCGCGGCTGGAAGGTGCGGTACTGGCTGGCTCCGCTGGAACGCACCTGCGAGGAACTGCGCGAGGCCGGGTTCCTGATCGAGCAACTGCGCGAGGGACGCCCGGCCGCCGAAGCTGCTCTGGTCGATCCGGAACGCCATGCCCGGCTGGCGCAGGAGCCGCTGGGCTTCCTGACCGTGCGCGCGATTCCGCGGGTCAGCTGAACGTGCGCTCCGGCGGCAGGACGGTGCAGGCGAGGCCGTGCCCTGCCGCTGGTTCGCCGATGAGCGACGCGGCGTCAGCCTGAGCCACGTCAGCGACGCGGACCGGAGAACCGTTGACCAGCAACGGAAACCGGATCGGAGAGGCCCCGACGTAAGCGTGCACTCCGGACAGCAGCACGCCGTCCAGCCGGATGTCGGCGTGGTCCAGCGTCGCCAGGTCGTACCGGTTCCCGCGGCCCTCGCAGACATCCAGCACGGCCAGCTGTTCCGGAGTCGCGAACCAGACGAAGTGGTCCTCTGTCACGCCCGGCAGCGCGGTAAGCGTTGCCGGGCGCTGGCCGTCGCGCTGGCGCAGCCCGGCGGCCCACACCGCGGCGAGCCCGGTGCACTGAACGCGAGCCGCGACGACCGGCCCGGTCAGCCCGAGCCGGGTGCGCAGCCAGGTGATCTTCGACGGGCACGCGTTCGACCCGTACGCGAGCACCGGCGTGCGCGAACGCCACCCCGGCGGCGCTGTGTCCAGTGCGTGGCCAGCGCCGTCGAGGTGCACGTACGAGCAGTCCGGCCGCGTGCCCGGGTACGGGTCGGCCGGATAGTCCGCGTCGGCGAAAAGGATCAGAACTCCACCACGCTGCGCAGCACGTCGCCGTGGTGCATGCGCTCGAAAGCCTGCTCCACGCCGTCGACGCCGATCCGCTCCGTGACGAACTTGTCCAGCGGCAGCCTGCCCTGCAGGTAGAGGTCGACGAGCATCGGGAAGTCCCGCGACGGCAGGCAATCGCCGTACCACGAGGACTTCAGCGAGCCGCCGCGCGAGAAGAAGTCGATCAGCGGCAGGTCGTTGAGCTTCATGTCCGGCGTGGGAACGCCGACCAGCACGACAGTGCCGGCGAGGTCACGGCCGTAGAACGCTTGGCGCCAGGTCTCCGGACGGCCGACCGCGTCGATCACGACGTCCGGGCCGAACGAGTTCGTCGCGTCCTGCATCGCAGAGACGACGTCCTCCTCGCTCAGGCCGCGGCTGTTGACCGTGTGCGTGGCCCCGAAGTCCTTGGCCCACTGCAGTTTCCGGTCGTCGGTGTCGATCGCGACGATCGTGGTCGCCCCGGCCAGCTGCGCGCCCGCGATGGCCGCGTCGCCGACGCCGCCGCACCCGATCACCGCGACCGAATCACCGCGCCCGACCGCGCCGGTGTTGATCGCCGCGCCCAGCCCGGCCATTACGCCGCAGCCGAGCAACCCGGCGACGGCGGGTTCAGCACGCTCGTCGACCTTGGTGCACTGTCCACTGTGGACGAGCGTCTTCCCGAGGAACGCTCCGACCCCCAGCGCGGGCGACAGCTTCGTGCCGTCGGTGAGCGTCATCGGCTGCTCGGCGTTGAAAGTCGAGAAGCAGTACCAGGGCTTGCCGCGCTTGCACGCCCGGCAGGTGCCGCAGACCGCGCGCCAGTTGAGGATCACGTAATCCCCGGGCGCGAGGTCGGTGACGCCCGCGCCGACTTTGTCCACCCGCCCCGCGGCCTCGTGCCCGAGCAGGAACGGGAACTCGTCGTTGATCCCGCCCTCGCGGTAGTGCAGGTCGGTGTGGCACACCCCGCACGCCTGCACCGACACGACGGCCTCGCCCGGTCCGGGATCAGGCACCACCACCGTCTCGAGCGTGACCGGCTCACCCTTGGCCCGTGACACGACTCCCTGGACCTCGTACGGCATGCGCACAACCTTTCACCTGCGACGGCGTTCCCAAGCCGCAGCTAATCACGGATCATGCGCATATCGCCATAGCCCGGATCGGTTCCCTATTCGCCGGTCGCGCCGTCGGCAAGCTCGCGCACCACGTCGAGCTGCCCGACGTGCCGGGCGTACTCCTGAAGCAGGTGAAAGAGGATCCAGCTCAACGCGGGCGGCTGTGCCGGAGAATCGAAGCGACCGCCGCTGCGGGCGATGTCCTGGAGCTGCGCACCGGACACGATCGCCCGGGAGTCCGCGCACGCGTCCAGGAAGAGCGTTCGGATTTCGTCCGCCGATTCCTCCGCGCCGACCGACCACTTTCCGGTCTCCGGGTCGTTCTCGCCCCAGACCGGATCCACGTCCTCGCCCAGGAAACCCCAGCGCAGCCACCGTCGCTCCACGAACGCGAGGTGCTTGAGCAGCTCGAGCGGAGTCCAGCCCGACGGGAGCCTGCTGGTGCGCAGTTCGTCGTCGGACAGACCGTCGAGCTTGCGCAGTAGCGTGTCGCGGTAGTAGTCGAGATAGGCGAGCAACAGCTCGCGGGGGTCGCTCAAGGTGTCCGAGGGCTCGCTCACGGACGGCACTGTAACGCCGGAATCGCTAAGCGGACCAGCGCGTTTACGGCGTGATCAGGTAAACGACCCCGCCCGGACCACCGGCCACCGCGCCGCTCTCGGTGTGCCGCTTCGTGCGCTGCCAGATCTTCTCGAACTGGTCGCGCTTGTACACCGTGCGCACGCGGCCGTCGGAGCTGGACGCCGGGTCGTTCGCGATCACATCGCCCGCCTGGGTGAATCCGACGACGACCATCAGGTGTCCGGCCGTGCCGTAGCCCGCGCCGTCGAGTTCGCTGGCCAGGAACGACTGCGAGGTGATCACCGGGATGCCGCGCGCGATGTAGCCCTCGAGTTCGTTGAGGTCGTGCAGCCGCGTGATGTGTCCGCGCAATCCGAGCGAAGCGGCGTACGCGGTGTTGAACGGCCAGTTGCCGGTGCCGTCGTAGGCATAGTCGTAGGTGCCGCGCGCGGCGTAGACGACCGACCGGTCCTGGTAGTCCGCCGGGATCCAGTCCATCTGCTGCGCGGACGGCTTGCGGCCCCAGTACTCGGCGACCATCTCGGTCGACGTCGGGCTGCACCAGGCTTCGCCGCCCCCGCCGTACTGCGGGAACTGTCCTTTGTGGATGTTCTGGGCGAACGGGGGCACGTTCAGCTCGATCCCGCGCGCCCGGCCGGGTTTGGTGGTCTGGACGTCGAACCGGTCCGGAACGTTCGAGGTCATCGCCCCGAGCGAGGACAGCGTCGGCGTGGTCGGCGAACCCTGCTCGCGGTAGAGCGTCACGCGCAGCTGGTACGAGCGCAGCGTGACGCCTGCCTTCGTGGCGAGCGTGTCGACGTCGACCGAGGCGTTGGCGTCGCTCTGCCCGTCGACACTGGTGCGGTGGATGTCGGCGTCCCCGCTGGCCCAGCGGCCCATTGTGTACCAAGTGGTTTCGGCCCCAGCCGAAGTCCGGCCGCGCGCCTGCACCTCCAGCCACGTCTTCGCCGGGGTGCGCGCGTTCCACGACGCGATCAGCTGCGTCGCGTCGAAACCCTGCCGGTACTTCGGCGACGTCCAGGTGCCGTAGTCGTAGGTGCGCGTGGTGCCGAGCCCCGGTTCGGTGTGCGCGACGCTGCCCGCGGGATGCGTGATCCGCAGGCCGCCGTAGCCGAAGCCGAGCCCGTCGAGCCTGCCCGCGAAGAACGAGCCGGACGACCATTCGTGGTAGTCGATGGCCTCGTCGTTACGCGCGTGCTGCGGTTCGGCAGCGGCCTGAGTCGCACCAGCCGTGAGCATGACGATGGACAGTAACGTGACCAACCCGCGAACCCGCATTCCGGCTCCGTCCCCAGACCCCAGTGGTAGCCAAAGATTTTCGCCTTCCGGAGCGGGTAAGTAAAGAGCCGCCGCTACAACACTGCTTGCGTCTGGGTGATTTTCGCGGCCAGCTTGCCTTCGTCATCGTGGATTTCGGTCTCGACGACCACGACGCGGCGCCCGGTGTGCAGTGGTCTGGACGACGCGGTGGCGTACCCCGAACGGACGCCGCGCAGGAAGTTCGTCTTGGATTCCAGCGTCGTTGTGCCCTGCGCGCCCTCGGGAAGATTGAGGAACGCGCAGACGGCCCCGGTCGAATCGGCCAGCGCCATCAGCGCCCCGCCGTGCAGCACGCCGCCGAGCGTGCACAGCGATTCGTCCCACGCGATCCGGCTGCGGACCAGGTCCGCGCCGTGCTCCAGCACCTCGATGCCGAGCCGTTCACTGAACGGCATCGTCTTGTGGAACAGCTGCGTACCCTCGACGTCGGTCATGCCGAGCAGTCAACCGCAGCCGGACGCATGGCGTCGATTACCTCGCGGGTAATCAGCTGAGCGGGTTGGTGAGCAGCAGTTCGGTGTTGCGGTCGCCCGCCTCGCCGACGTGGCTGAGGTTGGCGTGGATGTCGTTGTAGGAGAACTCGCGGTACATCGAGGCGAGCGCGTCGGGGGTGCGGGCGGAGTAGTCCACGGCGTACGGGGCGTCGGCCTCGATGAGCGTGGTGAACACCGAGAGCGTGCCGTCGTGGTTGTCGGCCAGCTCGATGATCCGCGCGTGCTGCGGGAAGTCGATGTGGCTGGCGGTGTTGATCTCCCAGAAGCTCTGCGCCGGGGTCTTGCCGGCGTGCGGGGTGATCTTGTTGAGATGGGTGTGCCCGTTGACCCAGGCCACGACGTTCGGGAAGCGCTGCAGCATCGCGACGAACGTGTCTCCGTTGAGCCGCGGGTCGAGCAGATGGCGCGCGTCGGGCAGGAGGTTGCCCATGGTGCCGCTGGTGTGGTGGCTGAAGAGGACGAACAGCTCGTCGGTCACGGAGTGGGTGATCTTGCGGCCGAAGAAGTCGTAGTACGTCGAGCTGTTCCGCTTGAGCGTCGACTCGACCCAGTTGAACTGCGCGAGCCCGATCGACCCGTCCGCGAACCCGCCCTGGGTGGTGGTGTCGAGGCTGATGCCGGTGACGCCGGGCGCGATCCGGAAGGTGTAGTAGACGTTGCGCCCGTCGGAGTTGGCGTCGGTGAAACCGTGCCCGACCGGCCCCGGCCCGGTGTTCTTCGCCGCGAGATGCGCCTTGACGAACTCCGAAGTGCTGAACGGCCGCCGGCGCGGATCCGGCGTGACCTCGCGAACGGTGCCGCCGCCGAACAACTCGCCGAGCGGCACGCTCTGGCCCTGCTGGATGGCGGTGCCGAGCTTGCGCGCGCTGCTCTCGTCCTTGCCGATGACCTTGTATTTGCCGGTGTACCAGGCCTCGATGCCCGGAATACCCTCCGGCAAGGTGCCCACGACGCTGTCGTCGTGATTGCCGAACGTGCAGTACCACGGCAGGTTCAACCCCGGCGCGGTGAACGACGAGATCCCGGCCTCCAGCAGTCCGGGGATCTGCGGGAAGCCCTTCTTGGTGTAGTCGTCGGCGAGCCGCGTGCCCGGATTCCAGAACTCCGGGTTGCCCGACGCCTGGACGCCCTCGTAGCGGTTCGGGTCGCCGGAATTGGGCGTGATCGCGCCGCCGTTGAGCGTGGTGAGGAACCAGTCGAGTTCGAGCAGCTCGTGGTTGTCGGTGTTGTCGCCGGTGGTCATGACGAAGTCGAACTGCCGCCCGGTGAACGGCCCCGCGCGGAGGCTGTTGACCCGCTTGACGAGCGCGCTGGTCGCGACCGTGCCCAGGGTCTCCTGCGGCCGGTGCGCGGACCCGATGAACGGATGCAGATACTCGAACCGGGCAGGCGATTCGGTGTCGGTGATATGCAGGTCGGTGAACTGCACGAACGCCCCGAGCGCAGTCCGCCGATCGTCACGCCCGGCTTTAGCCTCGACAAGATCCGCCCGCACAGCAACCGGCCATCCCGGCCCGGCGGACAACCGCGAGTACCCAGTCGGCGCCCCGGAAGCCGCCTGATCCAGCGTGGTCCCACCAGTCCGGACGGCCCGCTGACTGGTCCGCCTCAACGCCCGGTCCAACGCGTTGGCGGTCGGAGTGCACAGCAGCAACCCCACCCCGGCCACGCCCGCGGCAGTGAACGCCCGCCTGGTCAGTTCCGCCATGTCTCACTCCCCGTCTCGCCGTGCTCACGGCACGCTCCCGGACCCCGATGACCGTCCGGTGAACTAAGCCGAAGCAGAACGCGAAGGTCTCTCACCTTTACCGTGACAACGCGGGAGACTCTGTCACACAGGGCCAGGTGCCACTACCGCCGAACGGAGGGCGAGATCACGACTGCGAGCCGTCTGTGAGGGGACCCCTCACAGACGCTGATTCCCCCAGGGTTCCCCTCACAGCCCAAACTCGAGGGCAGGATGCCGCACCCCAACGCCACTTTGGATGCTCCAGATGCCCCGAACGCCACCTTGGGTGAGTCAGATGCACCGAACGCCACATCGGTGCAGTAACCCCACCCGCCAAAACCGCAGACCACCCACCACCCAACCGCAGCCCGCGCACACAAACCCACCAGCGCACCCACACCACCCCCGCACCCCGATACGAAGCCAAAAATGCGGTCTGGGGTTGCTTGTCAAGGCATCTTTCCCGCCTCGACAAGCAACCCCAGACCGTCATCACAATCGGGCTTCGGGGTGCCCCCACAACCCCCACGCGCAATGTCGCCGCCAGGCGACGAGCCGACCCCGACCCCCCCAAGACCTCAGCAGTAAAACGCGCAGGTAGCCCCCACCGCGGACAACGACACAAAGAACCAAATCAAGAAAATCACCGCCGGAATAGCCGCCAGAATCCCGCAAACCAGCCCGGCGATCCCCATCCCCTGCCCAGTCCACCCAGGCTTCCCCGCCTGCACCATCCCCGCCCAAGACAGCCCGATCGCCGTAATCGCCGCGACCACGTCGAAGAACGGCACCCAGAAGAAGATCAACGCAACAATCCCGACGACCATCCCGGCCACCGCGAGCCCGCTGGTCTTCAACGGCACACCCCCCGGATACGGAGCGGCATACGGCGACCCGTACATCGGCGCCCCATAAGGCACCGGCGCCTGGCCATACCCCGGCGCGGGCATAGGCCCAGACGGATACCCAGGCGCGGGCACCGGCCCTGAGGGATGACCCGCCGGGTCTTGGCCGGGGTAGGGCTGCTGCTGGTACGGGTCCGTCATGGGTGCACTCCTGCTACGACTGTTGCGACGGTGAGTCGTCGGCGGCTAACGGCGAAACGTTACGCGCGGTCGCCGGTCGATGTGACGGTTTTCAGCCTTTCAACCCGGATTCGGTGACCCCGCGTACCAGATAGCGCTGGAGAAACGCGAAGAGCGCCACGATCGGCACGATCGACAGCACCGCGGCCAGGAATAGCAGGTTCAGCTGCGGGTTCTGCGAGGTGAGCAGCCCGGACAGCGCGACCTGCACCGTCCACGAGTCCGGCGACTGCGCGATGATCAGCGGCCACAGGAACGCGTTCCAGCTGCCGATCACGGTGATCACCGCGATCGCGGCGAAGAAGCCGCGCGAGTTGGGCACCACGATCTTGCGGAAGACGCCCCAGCGGGACAAGCCGTCGACGCGGCCGGCGTCTTCCAGTTCCTTCGGGAAGTCCAGGAAGTACTGCCGGAACAGGAAAACGCTGAACGCGCTGAACAGGCCCGGGATCACCAGGCCGCGGAAATCCGAGAGCCAGCCCAGCGTCGACACCACCACGAAACTCGGCACGAACGTCACCGACGTCGGGATCATCAGCGTCCCCAGCACCGCGTAGAACACCGGCTTCGAGTAGCGGTACGGCACTCGCGCCAGCCCGTAACCGGCGAGTGAGCAGACCACCAGCAGGCCGACGGTTTGAAGGACCGCGACGACGACCGAGTTCACGATGCTGCGCGCGAACGGCACGTCGTGCTGGTCGAACAGCTTCGAGAAATTCTCCCAGTGGATCTGCTTCGGCCACAGCGTCCAGCCCGGCGCGGTGAGCTCCGCGCGCGACGCGAGACCGTTGCGCAGCAACAGGTAGAACGGCAGCAAGAACAGGATCGCGGCCACTATGAGCGCCGTCCAGCGAAGCACCGCGCGGATCATGTCGCGCTCCGATCGAAGCGGAAAAGCTTGCCCTGCAGGAGAGTGACCACGGCGATCAGCAGCGCCAGGATGATCGCGCCCGCGCTGCCGCGGCCGAGATCCTGGCCGCCGGAGCCGAGGGAGGTGTAGTAGAGGTACACCAGCGGCGGCCGCGCGAACGGCGGGTAGCCCCGGGAATCGCCCATGATGTTGTAGAACTCGTCGAACGCCTGATAGGCGTTGATCAGGTTCAGCAGCAGGACGGCCACCGACGTCGCGCGCAACTGCGGCAGCGTGATGTGCCGGAAAACCTGCCAGCCCGGTTTCGCGCCGTCGAGCCACGCCGCCTCGTACAGATGTTGCGGAATCCGTTGCAGCGCGGCGAGGAACAGGATCATGTAGAAGCCGAGCTGCAGCCACAGCCGGGCGGTCACCAGCACGATCCAGTACAGCGGCGGGTGCACGGTGCCGGTCCACGCCACCGGGTCGATGCCGAAGACGCCGAGCACGGTGTTCGCGAGGCCGTAGCGGACGCCGGAGAACAGCGACGTCTTCCAGATCAGCGACGCCACCACGTACGAACACGCGAACGGCAGGAAGAACACCGAGCGGAAGAACGCCTTCGCGAACCGCAGCTGGTTCACGCCGACCGCCAGCGCCAGCGACAGCACGAACGTCAGCGGCACGATGAACACCGCGAACACGCTGAACGTGCCGAGGCTCGCGACGAACGGGCCGTCGGAAAGCATGTGCGCGTAGTTGTCCAGGCCGACGAAGACGCTGGGGGTGACCGTGTTGCGCGCGTCGAAGAACGACAGGTACAGGCTCCACCCGATCGGCACGTAGGCGAAGATCGCCAGTCCGAGCAGGAACGGGCCGACAAACCCCCAGAACGCCAGCGTATCCCGGGTTTTCCGGGACAGCTTCATCCGAAAAGGCGTTTCAGCTCGGACTGCGCGACGGTGACCGCGGCCTTCGTCTGCGCCACCGGGTCCGTGCCCTCCTTGGCGATTTTCGCGACCGCGTCCGACAACGCGGTGTTCGACGTCTGTGTCCACACTGGACCGCCGATGAGGTGGCTGTTCTCCTTGACGAACTTCACCACGTCCGCGGCCGGACCGGTTTGCAGCGTCTGCGCTTTGTCGATCAGGCTTTGGCGGGCGGGCACGTGGAAGCCGTAGCGAGTGGCGAACTCGAGCTGGCTGTCGGTCTGGTCGATCCACAGCCATTTCACGAACGCCTTGGCCTCGTTGACGTGCGCGCTCTTCGCGTTGACCATCGCGCCGTACGCGCCGACCGGAACCGACGGCTTGCCGCTGTCGTCCAGCTTCGGGAACGGCAGGACGCCGAAGTCGTCGTTGAGCGCGTCGCGGACCTTCGGGACGTTCCACAGTCCGGTCCACTGCATCGCGCAGAGCCCGTCGACGAACGCACCCGGGTCCGACCAGTCGGCGGGAGCGCCGAGCAGCAGGGAACCGTTGGTGTTCAGCGTGTGCAGCTTGCTGAACGCGGCGGCCGAGCGCGGGTCGTCGAAGCCGACCTCGCGGTTGTTGTTCTTCAGGTAGTCCAGCCCGGCCGACCACAGCAACGGCCCGGTCAGCGTGCCGACGCCGCCGTCATTGCCCGCGAACAGGCCCTTCACGCCGTCCTTCGACAGCTTGCTGGCGGCGTCGATCAGCTCGTCCACGGTCTGCGGCGGCTGCACGCCGGCGGCCTGCAGCATGCTCTTGCGATAGAACAGCACCTGCGTGTCGGTGGCCTGCGGAATGCCGTAGACCTTGCCCTCCACGGTCTGCGCGGCGAGCACGGCGGGGCTGAAGTCGTTCTTGACCGGCCCGATGATGTCGTCCAGCGACACCACCTGGTTCTGCCGGACCCAGTCGATCTTCACCTGCGCCTCGAAGACGTCCGGCACCGGGCTGTTCTGCAGCGCGGTGACGATCTTCGAGTCGTAGTCGCCGGGGTTCCACACCACGTTGACCTTCGCGCCCGGATAGCTGGCCGCGTAGTTCTTGACGGCTTCCTGCACGCCGTCCTCGCCGTAGGCGTGGTACCACTGCTGCAGCGGGACCTTCGGGGCCTGCGACGGGGTCGAAGCGCCCGCCGACATCGCCGTGGACGGCGGCGGATCCCCCGGCCGCCCGGTATTCGACCCGCACGCCGCCGCGACCGCTCCCACCGCCGCCGTTCCCGCCAACGACAGGAACGCCCTCCTGCTTCGCTGCTGCATCCCCAGTTCTCCTCCGACGTGCTGGGAAGGACTCCTTGCGTGCAACAGATTCCCGCACGAAGTCCTTCCCAGGCCGACAACTCGCCGGAGATTTACCGCTCAGAGGTGTGAGATGTCGAGCTTTCCCTCGGAGTAGGACGCGCGCAGCCGCTTCTTGTCGAACTTGCCGACACTCGTCTTGGGCACCTCCTCCACGAACGTCCAGTTCTCCGGCAGCTGCCACTTCGCGACCTTGTCCGACAGGTACTCGCGCAGTTCCTCAGCGGTGACCTGCTGGCCTTCCTTCACCACGACGGCGACCAGCGGCCGTTCGTCCCACTTCTCGTCCGGGATGCCGACCACCGCCGCCTCGGCGACCGCCGGATGGCCCATCACCGCGTTCTCCAGGTCCACCGACGAGATCCACTCGCCGCCGGATTTGATCACGTCCTTGGCGCGGTCGGTCAGCGTCAGGAAGCCGTCCGGACTGATCTTGCCGACGTCGCCGGTGCGCAGCCAGCCGTCGTGGAACTTCTCTGGATCGATATCGGACCCGCCGTGGTAGGCGCCCGCGATCCACGGACCGGAGACCTCCAGCTCGCCGACCGCCTCGTTGTCCCACGGCAGTTCCTCGCCGTCGTCGCCGATCAACCGGGCCGCCACGGACGCCGGGAACCGGCCCTGGGTGTAGCGGTAGGCCCAGCGCTCGTCGCCGGTGGCACTGGCCGGCGGGCGCGCGACGCTGCCCAGCGGCGACGTCTCGGTCATGCCCCACGCGTGCAGGATCGGCACGTCGTAGCGCTCCTCGAAGGCGTGCATGAGCGACGGCGGCGCGGCCGACCCGCCGACGACCACCTCGCGCACGTGGCTGATGTCCTGCGGGTTCGCGTCCAGGTGTGCGAGCAGGCCCTGCCAGATCGTCGGCACCGCGGCGGCGAAAGTCGGCTTCTCCGCGGCCAGCAGCGCCGCGATCGGGGCCGGCTGCAGGAACCGGTCCGGCATCAGCAGCGAGGCACCGACCATCATCGCCGCGTACGGCAGGCCCCACGACATCGCGTGGAACATCGGCACGATCGCCAGCGCGAGGTCTTCCTGGGCGAGCCGCATGCTGTCGGTCATGCAGACCTGCATCGAGTGCAGCCAGATCGACCGGTGCGAGTAGACGACGCCCTTCGGGTCGCCCGTGGTGCCGGACGTGTAACACATCGCGGCCGCGGCCCGCTCGTCGATCTCGGGCCAGTCGAACTCGTCGGACTGCCCGGTCAGCAGCTCGTCGTAGGAGTGCACGGTGACGCCCTCGGGCGCGGTCAGCGCGGACGCGTCGCCGTTGGCCACGATCACGTGCTTGACCGTCTTCATCCCCGGCAGGTTGCTCGCCAGCAGCGGGACGAGCGTGCCGTCGACGATGATGACGTGGTCCTCGGCGTGGTTCGCCACGAAAACCAGCTGTTCGGGGAACAGCCGGATGTTCAGCGTGTGCAGCACCGCGCCCATGGCGGGCACCGCCAGGTAGGCGGCGAGGTGCTCGGCGTTGTTCCACATGAACGTGCCGACCCGCTGGTCGCCGGTGACGCCGAGACCGCGCAGCGCGTTCGCCAGCCGGGCGGCGTGCTTGCCGAGTTCCGCGTACGTCTCCCGGCGGGCTTCTGAACCGGTCCAGGTGACGACTTCGCTCTTCGCGTGCACCTTCGTGCCGTGGCGCAGCAGCTTCGCGAGCGACAGCTGTCCGTCCTGCATCGTGCTCAACATGGGTGACTCCCGTGGTGCTCGTTCGCCGGTGAACTGGGGTGCGCCCGACTCTAATGCGCATCCGCCGGATCGGGCACGAACAAGTTCGGTCACGGCTTGTCGGACCCCTCCCGCCATCGGGTGGCGGCCCCGGCCGTTCATGATCCACTTCTGTCGCGCTTTCTGTTGCGGGACAAGAAAATGCGTTGTGTTAACTGTGCGGAAATACACTCCCGTTCGGGTGAGGTAATGGGGGTGGAAATGAGCCCTTCGAGGCCGTTTTCACAGGTCGCGAGGGGTCCCCTCACGCAGGTCCGCCATGCCCGTCGACGGGTGATAAGTGCGTGTCGGTTGCGCGTACTGCGGGCACGTGGCGTTTACTGGGGCCGTGGTAAGTGACGGCTGGCCAGCGCTTGCAGCTGCAAGCATCGGCTGAGACCGTCGGCCGCGAAAGCGGAGACCTGAGAGGAAAGGACATTACGTTGGCTCTGCCCACGTTGACTCCGGAGCAGCGCGCCGAGGCCCTCGCCAAGGCGGCAGAGGCTCGTAAGGCGCGTTCGGAGCTGCTCGCTTCGATCAAGTCCGGCAAGGAGAGCATCGAGTCGGTGCTCAAGCGGGCCAAGGAGAACAAGACCGTCGGCAAGACGAAGGTCACGCAGCTTCTCAAGGCGGTGCCCGGCCTGGGCGCGGTCAAGGTCGCCGCGCTGCTCGAGCAGGCGGGGATCGACCCCGACCGCCGGGCCGCTGGCCTGGGCGAACGGCAGCGCGAAGCGCTGATCGACGCGCTCAAGTAACGCTGATCCGGCGGCCGCGGGGAAGGTGTGCGCGAAGATGTTGCACCGGCAACACTTTCCCCGCGGCGCTCCCGGATCCTGAGACGCTGGTGGAGTGACGACCAGTACCGCGCCGGTGACCCCGGCCGAGACCACCGTCCGCTACCAGCGCGGCGACTTCCTGTTCGCGACCGCCCGGCGGGCCCTGCTCGCCCGCGGCGCGCTCGGGACCGTCACCGACGCCGACCCTCGCCGCCTCGCCCGCTCGGCAGCCGCTGAGCTGGACCGTTCCGGCGTGCCGCTCGCCGTCGGCGTGCTGCCGTTCGACACCGGACCCGGCGCTGCCTCGCCGGGGCACCTCGTGCTGCCCCGGACGGTGCATCGCGCCCAGGCGGATGCCGAGACCCCGGCCGCTCCGCCCGCTGTCGACCTGCCCGCTCCCGCGGCCACCCGGCGGCTCCCGTCCGCCGACGGCCACCGCGAGAACGTGCGGGCAGCTGTCGCCGCCCTGCACGACCGTGACCTGCGCAAAGCCGTGCTGGCCCGCGCGCTCGAGCTGGAATTCGACGCACCGATCCCGGTCGAGGGGATCGTGCGCAATCTCGCGCGCGGCAACCCGCGCCACTTCACTTACGCCGCCGAACTGCCCGGCGGCCGCACTCTCGTCGGTGCCACCCCTGAGCTGCTGCTTTCCCGGGCCGGCGACTCCGTGTTCACGACCCCGCACGCCGGGTCGATGCCGCGTTCGGCCGATCCGGAGACCGACCGGGCCAACGGCGAAGCCCTCCTCGCGTCCGCGAAAGACCGCGAGGAGCACGACCTGGTGATCGACTACGTCATCGAATCGCTGCGGCCGTTCTGCCGCAAGCTCGACGTCCCCGCCGGTCCTGAGCTGGTCTCCACGCCCGCGATCTGGCACCTGCGGACGTCCATCACCGGCGAGCTGGCGGACCGCTCGGTGACCGCGCTCGACCTCGCCGCCGCGATGCATCCGACGCCGGCCGTCTGCGGCACCCCGACCGTCGCCGCGCGCGACCTGGTGCAGGAGCTGGAGCCGTTCGACCGCGGCTACTACGCCGGCGCGGTCGGCTGGGTCGACGCGGCGGGAGACGGCGAATGGGCCGTCGCGATCCGGTGCGCCGAGGTGGCCGAGAAGTCGATGCGGCTCTACGCGGGCGGCGGCATCGTGCCCGCGTCGGACCCGGACACCGAGTACCAGGAGACGATCGCGAAGTTCCGCACGCTGCTCGGCGCGATGGGGCTGGACGACAGCGCGTCGTGAGCGGTGAAGCCGGTTAGAACCGGCTTCACCGCTCACGAGCTTTTACGGCAGCCAGCGCTCCTCGGTGACGCTCAGGCTGTCCGCGGTCAACGCCGCGACCGCCGCCCGATGCCCGTCGGCCGCCTTGAGGTCGGCGAGCCGGGTCCGTGCCGGGTCGAGCGCTTCGTCGCCGGACGCCACCAGCTCGGCGGGGGCGTCGTAGCGGGAGAACGTGATGCTCTGCAGCGGGATCTTCAGCCCCTTGCCGGTGGCCTTCATCACCGCTTCCTTGCGCGTCCAGTAGATGAAGAACGCCGCCGACCGCTCCTCGTCCGACAGGCCCGCGACGGCTTCCCGCTCGGCCGGGCTCAGCGCGTACTCGACGAGCGAGGCGTCGGCTTTGCGGCTGGCGGTTTCGACGTCGAGGCCGACTGGCACGCCGTCAGTGACCGCGAGGCCGATCAGGTTGCCCGAATGCGAGATCGACAGCACGAGGTCCGAACCCGGCACGCGCGGCCGGCCGTGCGGTTTGCCGCAGTCGTCGCAGGTCGCGTCGAAGCGCACGGCCTCCGCCGCGCCGCCGAGACGTTCCGCGACGAGCGTCTTCGCGAGCACCCGGCCGGTCAGGAAGCGGCGCTGGTCGATTTCGAGCCGGTACGCGTCGTAGCGGCCGCGCTCCAGGTCGTCCAGCAGCTTCAGGTACCGGTCCTCCGCGGGCAGCGGTTCGGACCAGCGCACCACGATTTCGGTCACCGGCATACCCTCCCTCGTCCGCCTCCGATCTTGCCCGGGTGCGCCGAGGTTTGTCATGCCCCTACCGGCGAACGCGGCGAAGGCCCCCTCGGAGTCCGAGAGGGCCTTCGCGGCGGAGATGACGAGTGCTAAGACTTGTTCTTGTCGCGCATCGCGATCGGGACCCCGGCTAGGTCCTCCTCGTTGCACAGCAGTTTCACGTCGTAGTAGGGCGAACCCTGTCGCTCGTCGTAGTCTAGGTGGATCGCGAGGACGTCGAGCGGTTCTCCCAGCCACTCCTGCGCTTGGCGCAGCCATACTGCGCAGCGCTCGAGCGCGCTGGGCAGGTCGTCGTCACGAAACTCGACTGGCCGATACGGGACGTCCTGGACCTGATCGCGCGGGTTTGAGGGTGCGGGCAGGCCAGGCGAGAGTCCCGAGTCGTCCAGTTCGAGTTGGATCGTTTGCTCAGTCACCCTTCGAGCGTCCCCCACGTTCGCCGTCTGAGCAAGGCGTATGGCGCTAAAAGCCCTCTTGGACAGGCAAGTCCCACACCTGGGCGACCACTTCGAGGCATTGCCGGAGGTCGTGGGCACGCACCGCGACCGGATGTCCGAGCACCCGCAATGCCAGTTCCGCGTAGTGCGCGGCCAGGTCTTCGAGCTTGAGCGGGCCTTTCGGCGAATACCACCTGGCCACGCCGCTGCACATTTCCAGCAATGCGAGCCGGGTCACGGCCGGTTGTGCGGTGTGGAACACGTTTGCCGCGGCGCCGTCTTCGATCGCGTTCGCCCAGTACTGCTCGTATTCGTCCCGCAGCGCGACGACCTGGGCACGCGCCGGAGCCGAAAGCGCGTCGACTTCGTTGTCCACCACCCGGGTTTCGCCCGGCTGGGCAGCGTGCGCGAGGACGTGCAGCGCGACCAGCGTGCGCATCCGGACCACCGGATCGTCGCTGCCCGCGGTGGCCTTCGCGACCGCGTCGATCAGGCGGCGCAGCGAGGTCGTCATGATCTCGACAAGAAGATCTTCCTTGGTGCCCATGTAGTGATAGAGCGTCGCCGAAGAAAGTTCGGCCTCCTGGGCCAGATCCCGAATACCTGTGCCGTGGAAACCCTTGGTGGCGAACAGTTTCACGGCCGCCGCCCGGACGCGTTCGGCGCTGCTCACTGCCACTCTCCGGTGCTGCGGTCCCAGGAGCCCGCGCGGAGGTCGGCGACCTTGCGCAGCTCGCCCTTCGCGACGCGTTCCGACGGCGTGCGCGGCAGGTCGTCCGCGAACGTCCAGAACCTCGGCACCTTGAAGTAGGCCAGTTGCTGCGCGCAGAACTCCGCCAGTTCCTCGGGCGACGGACGGTGCTCGCCGCACACGACGTACGCCTTCACTTCCTCGCCGCGCAGCTCGTCCGGCACCGCGAGCACGGCCGCGAGCTGCACTTTCGGATGTTGCAGCAGCGCGCGCTCGACCTCGTCGGCGGAGATGTTCTCGCCGCTGCGGCGGATCATGTCCTTCGTGCGGCCGAGGTAGTAGACGCGGCCCTCGGCGTCCATCCGCGCGAGGTCGCCGGTGTGGAACCAGCCGCCGGCGAAGGCGCGCGCGGTCGCTTCGGGATCCTCGTGGTAGCCGTGCATCAGCCCGATGCCGCGGATCAGCAGTTCGCCAGTTTCGCCGCGCGGCAACGGTTTCCCGTTCTCGTCGGCGATCATCGCCTCGCGGTCGCGGGTCGGCCGTCCGATGCAGCCGGTGCCGACCGCGGCGTCGTGATCGGCCTCGGAGACCCGGATGTCGCCGCCGGTCTCAGTCATCCCGAACGCCTCGTACCACGGCACGCCCCAGCGTTGCTCCAGTTGGGCGTGCAGGTCGGGCGGGATCGCCGAGGCGCTGATCGCGCGGACTCGGTGGTTCCGGTCGTCCGGATGCGGCGGCTGGCGCAGCAGCAGCGTCGGCATCAGGCCCAGGCAGTAGAACCAGGTGACCTCGTACTCGCGGACCTTCTCCCAGAACGTGGAGGGGTGGAAGCGGTCCAGCACGACGAGCGTCGCTCCGGCGGCCAGCGCGAGCGCGACGTTCCACTGTGGATCAATGTAGTGGAATGGTTGTGCGGTAAGGAGAATGTCGTCTTCGCTGACGGAGGGGAAGCCGGTAGCGAGGCCGATCGCGAGCGTGGTCCAGTACCGGTGCGGCAGCACGCAGCCCTTCGGCGCGCCGGTGGTGCCGGAGGTGTACTGGATGTTGACCGGCTGTTCGGCGACCACCTGCTCGGGTTCGTAACGCGTTTCCGACTGCAACGCGTCCGGGGTGAGGACGCGTTCTACGGCCGTTTCCGGCGCGATTTTCTCCAGCAGTTCCACGAACTCTTCGGCGGCTACCGCGAGTCGCGCACCGGAGTGGCGCAGGACGTGCGCGCCGTCGAATTCGCGGTAGTTGATGTTCACCGGGACCAGAACTGCGCCGAGTTTGGCGAGTGCGAGCCAGAGGAGCGGGAATTCCGGCTCATTGCGAAGCATCACCGCGACGCGATCGCCCGCCTGGACGCCTTGGTCTCGGAGTGCTTTCGCCAGACGTCCGCTGCGGTCGTCGACCTCGGCGAAAGTGAATCGGGTGCCGGTGCTGTCGAAGATCCACGCCGTCCGCCCGGGCCAGAGCTGCGCGGCGCGCGTGACCAGGGCGACCAGGGTGTCGACGTTCTGCAACGGCGTCACGCCCGGCTCCGGAACGCTTCGGTCGACTCGCGGACGGCGGCCGAGTGCTCGGTGATCAGGGCGTGGGTGACCTCCAGTTCCAACGCGGAGTCGAAGGCGTGGTCGATCCCGGCGTCCAGCGCCCGCTTCGCCATCGCGGCGGCCTCCGGCGGGTGATGCGCGATCTTCTCCGCCCAGCCGAGCGCGAGGGGCATCAACTCGTCGGACGGCACGGCGGCGTTGACGAGGCCGAGGTCGTGTGCGCGACGGCCGTCGAACCGGTCGCCGAGCAGCAGCAGTTCCTTGGCCTTGACCGGCCCGACCAGCAGCGGGAGCAGCCTCGACGCGGCACCGGTGACGCTCAGCCCCAGCGAGACCTCGGGGAACGCGAAGACGGCGTCCTCGGCGGCCAGGATCAGGTCGCAGCCCAGTGCGAACTCCGCGCCCGCGCCGATCGCGTACCCGTGCACGGCGGCGATCACCGGCTGACGCAGCGCACGCAGCCGGCGCGTGACGTCCTGGAGCCGCTCCAGCCTCGCCCGCGAATCACCCGCGGGGGTGGGTTCCTTCAGGTCATGCCCGGCGCAGAAGGCGCGGCCGTTGCCGGAGAGGAGGACGACGCGAGAGTCGCTGTGCGCGACTTCCTCCAGCGCGGTCAGGAAGTCGTCCACCAGCACGGGCGCGACGGCGTTGAGCCGCTCGGGCCGGTTCAGCCGGATCTGCGCGATGCCGCCCTCGACGGCCAGGTCAACGGTGCTCATGGGAGGGAGCCTAGACGTTCGATCGATCGATCGATAGTGTCCAAGGCATGCAGGTTGACGCGGTGTACGAGAACGCCAGGCTGGTCACCGGCGACACCGCGCTGGCGGTGCTGCACGGCCGGATCGTGGCGCTGGGCGACGACGCGCGCGAGCTGTCCGCCCGCCGCAGGGTGGATCTCGGCGGGGGCTTCGTCGCGCCCGGGTTCCACGACGCGCACAACCACATGGCCTGGTTCGGCATGGGCCTGGACGACGTGCCGCTGAGCGACTGCCGCAGCGTCGACGAGGTGTACGACGCCGTGGCGCGACGCGCGGCCGAGCTGCCCGCCGGGAGCTGGGTCGTCGGCAGCGGCTACGACCAGAACAAACTCGCGGGCGGCGAACACCCCGACCGGCACGGCCTGGACCGCGCCGCCCCCGGCATGCTCGTGCGGCTCAAACACACGTCCGGCCACATGACCCTGGTCAACTCGGCGGTGCTGGACCAGCTGGACCTGGCGAACGTCCCCGTCGGCGGCGACGTGGCGCTGTCGGCCGACGGGTCGCCGACCGGCCTGTTGCGCGAACAGGCGCAGTTGTTGTTGCGTCCGCTGACGTACCCGACGCCGCTCGAGTCCGTGGTCCGCGGTCTCGACCGGGCGAGCCAGCAGTACCTGTCCGAGGGCATCACGAGCGTCCAGGAAGCCGGAATCGGCGGCGGCCTGGTCGGCGAGACGCCCGCCGAGCTGGCCGCGTACCAGCTCGCGCGCGAACGCGGCGTCCTGCGAGTGCGGAGCACGGTGATGGTCGCCGCGAGCGTCCTGCACGACCTCCCCGACGGCGCCGGCTTCGGCCTGGACCTGGGCCTGCGCACCGGCCTCGGCGACGAGTGGCTGCGCGTCGGCCCGATGAAGCTCTTCGCCGACGGCTCGCTGATCGGCCGCACCTGCGCGATGCACGAACCGTTCGCCGGCGAACCGGACAACCGCGGCTACTTCCAGGTGCCCGAGGACGAGCTGACGCGCACCATCCGCCAGGCTCACGACGCCGGCTGGCAAATCGCGACCCACGCCATCGGCGACCGAGCCGTCACGGTGGTCCTGGACGCCTACGAAGCCGCCCTGGCCGCCACCCCGCGCCCCGACCACCGGCACCGCATCGAGCACTGCGCCGTGCTCCCGCCCGCGGAGCTGACCCGACTTGCCTCGCTGGGCCTGATCGCGTCCCCGCAAGGCCGATTCGTGAACGAACTCGGCGACGGCATGCGCGCGGCCCTCGGTGAATCGCGGGTGCCGTGGTGCTACCGCCTGCGCAGCGTCCTGGACGCCGGCTGCGTGCTGCCCGCCAGCTCAGACCGCCCGGTTGTCGACGGAGCCCCGCTGCTGGGCCTCGCCGACATGGTCCACCGCCGGACGTCCACCGGCGAACCGTTCTCGGTCGAGGAAGCGCTGACCCCGGCGGAGGCCCTGCGCGCCTACACATACGGTTCGGCGTACGCCACCTTCGCGGAGAGCTACATCGGGACGCTGGAGCCGGGGAAGCTCGCGGACTTTGTGGTGCTGTCCGCGGATCCACTGTCCACTGTGGAGGACGCCCAAGTGCTCGGCACGGCGGTGGGCGGCGAGCTTCTTTACGAGGCCTCGTGATGGGGAGGGCTTCGTTCGGGGCGGCTCGCGGGCTGGGTTGCTCGGCGGTTGGCTTGGGTGCGCGGGGCTGTTCGCTGGTTCGCTTGGGGGCCTCTCGCCGCCCTGCGGTTGGCTTGGAAGCCCTTCGCCGTCCGGCGGTTCGCTCGGTTGCACCCAGCCGCTCGGCGGTGCGGTTGGGTGCGCGGGGCCGTTCGCCGGTTCGCTCGCACGCCCTTCGCAGCCCGGCGATTCGCCTGGTCGCTCCCAGCCGTTCGGCGGTCCGGTTAGGTGCGCGGGGCGGTTCGCTCGTCCGCTTGGGTGCTCCTCGACGTCCGGCGGTTGGCTTGCGCGCTCTCCACCGCTCACCGGTGAGCCTGCGCGCTCCCCGCCGTGCGGTGGCTCGCCAGCCGAGCCCGTCACCTCACCTGCCGACTCATCCGCCTATTCACTTGTCGATTCACCGATCAACAGCCACCAACTCCTTCCCTCTCGCGATGCTCCACACCGGCTCCGCCGCGCCGGATTCCTGCTGTCTTGCTCTGATACCTGCACCGTAACCGCCACCACCGACAAAAAAGGGGTGCCCGATGCCCGTTCGCGACGCCGTCTTCGAGGACGTCGAGGAGATCTGCAGCCTCATCGAGGAACACGCGGTCTACGAGGACAAACACGACCTCAAACTCGACCGCGCCGAGATGAGCGGCCACCTGTTCGGTCCGGAGCCGAAGGCGTGGGTGCTGATCTGCACGCCGCCGGGACGTCCGGATCTCGTTGCCGGGTTCGCCTTCTGCAGCTGGAATTTCTCCACCTGGGAGGGCCGCCCGGGGATCTGGCTCGACGACCTGTTCATCCGTCCGGAGCACCGCAGGCACGGACTCGGCCGAGAACTGCTGGACGCGTTGCGCGCCCGCACGACGGGGCGGGTCGAGTGGGACATGCAGGCGGGCAATGCCAAGGCGGAGGCGTTCTACGCGCAGCTCGGCGCGGAGCCGGTGCCGGGATGGGTTCGCTACCGCTGGCGGCCTTGATCGAGCAGCCGCGTCGGTCTTGAGCGAGGGGCGACTGCGGCAGGGACGGTCGTGCGGACCGGGCGGGCGGCTGCGGCAGGGCTGGTCGAGCGGCCCAGGTCGGGCGGCTGCGGCAGGGGCCTGGCCGGGGTGGCGCGATCGGGTAATCGTTGCGGGCTCGGTCAGGTGGCCGCGTTCCCATGGCCGGACAGTCGCGGCGGACCGGGCCGAGGACCGCGACCGGCCGGGCGGCCGCGAGGAGCTGTCCGGAGCCGCGCAGTTCCTGACTGGGTGATCGTGTGTCCTGATCGGGAAATCGCTGAGGGCTGGCGGGGTGACCGTGTTCCCTTCGCCGGACCGGCGACACAGACCAGCGACACAGACCAGCGACACAGACCAGCGACACAGACCAGCGACACAGACCAGCGCGACAAGACCAGCGCGACAAGACCAGCCGACGGCCCATGACGGCCCTAACCCGCCGACCACAACAGACCGGGCCCCGTATCGTATGCGGCATGGGAGATGGTTCCGTCCGGAGGTCGTCGTCGGTCGAGGACTACGTGCGGGTGATCTACGGGCTGGTCGAACGGGGCGAGGCGGTCACCAACGCGTCGCTGGCCGGGCGGCTTGAGGTGAGCCCGTCGTCGGCGTCGGGCATGGTTACGAAGCTTTCGCAGCTCGGACTGGTCGCGCACGTGCCCTACCGCGGCATCGAGCTGACCTCCGAGGGGCGCCAGCTCGCCCGGTCGGTGCTGCGCAGGCACCGGCTGATCGAGACGTACCTGGTCTCCGAGCTCGGCTACACCTGGGACGAGGTCCACGCCGAGGCCGACGCGCTGGAGCACGCCGTCTCCGATCGGCTCGTCGAGCGCATCGCGGCCAAGCTCGGCAATCCCGTTCGCGATCCGCACGGCGATCCGATCCCGGCTCCGGACGGCAGCGTCGAGGAGCTTCCGATGCGCATTCTGGACGACCTGCCGCCCGGTGCGGTCGGCGAGATCGTCCGGGTGTGGGACACCGATCCGGACCTGCTGCGCTACCTCACCGAGCACGCGATCGGCCTCGGCGAGCGGATCGAGGTGGTCGAGCGGCAGCCGTTCGGCGGGCCGATGGTGGTGAAGGTCGGGCAGCCGCCGGACGCCGCCACGCACGCTATCGGCAAGGAGATCGCGCAGGCGTTGTCCGTCACCCTGCGCTGACGCGCACGAGGGCTGCGCTCCAGGGCGTACGCGCGAATGTCGCTGCCGAACGGATGTGGCGGGAAGGTCCCCACACCGACGATAAGCGGCATGACCACTACCAAACCCTTCCGCTTCGGGATCGTCGCCGGGCACGCGCCGGATCTGCCGTCCTGGACCGCGCAGGCCCGGCGGATCGAAGAGCTCGGGTTCGACGCCATGTTCGCGACCGATCCGGTCGGCGGGCTCGATCCGTTGACGCTCGTTCCGGCCGCCGCCGCGGTCACCAGCACGCTCACTCTCGGCACTTTCGTGCTCGCCGATCCGTTCCGTGCTGCCCGGAACCTCGCGTGGCAGGCCGATTCACTGCATCAGGCGACTGGGGGCCGGTTCCTGCTGGGGCTGGGCGTCGGGCACCCCGGGGCCGGGAAACACGCCGAAACGCTCGGGCGCGAGTTCGTTTCGCCGGGGGAACGCGTCGCCCGGTTGGCGGACACCATTGAGGTGCTTTCGCAGCGCCCCGACCGGCCGCGGCTATTGCTCGCGGGTTCCGGGCCCAAAATGCTCGCGCTCGCCGCGCGCACCGCCGACGTCGTGACGTTTTCCTGGGGGCCGCGCACGACCGAGGAGCAGGCTGACTCCATTGTGGACACTTTTCGCTCGTTCGCGGGAGGCCGGGACGTCGAATTGGCGGTGAACCTGACCGCTGTCGGGGACAAGCCTTCGCCGTGGCTCGCCCGCTACACCGGCGTGGACGTTCCGCAACTGGTGGAGGAGAAAGCTGTCACCGTGCTGCCGGAAAACCCCGACACCGCTGGGGAAATGCTTCTCCGCTGGCGAGAGCGGTGGGGGATTTCCTGTGTCACGGTCAATTCCGGCTATGCGGAACCGTTTGCCGCGATTGCCCAGGCACTCTCCGCACAAGGGTGACAGCTCTTCCGATCATGCGTTATCCGGCCTACGCTCCGAGGTTTCCCAGCGACGTGGTTCGGAGCGTGTGCGATGACCGGTCAGCGAACACCGACGATCGACCGGGGGAGTACAACAGGGCGGGATCTCGGGCAATTGCTCGAAACCGGCCCGTTCGCCGAAGCGCTGCGCGCGGCCATCCGGGCCCGCGGGCTCGGCCTCGAACGCATCAGATATCGGCTGCGGGGAAGGGGAACCACGGTCAGTCTCGCGACATTGAGCCATTGGCAATCCGGACGCTGCCGCCCGGAACGCCCGGAATCCTTGCGGGCATTGCGAAATCTCGAGCAGATCCTCGGCGTCCCGGACGGGTCGTTGCGCAGGCTGCTCGGCCCGCCGCGTCCGCGCGGCCAGTTCCATCAGCCGGGCCAGCAGCTCTCCTGAGCGCGCCCGGCCGCGGCGGACGGCGAGTGCGCCGGCGTATCCCGACGCCTACGCGCCGTCGTCCGCCGCGTTCGCCTGAAGCCCCGCTCCCTTCCGCCGGGTGCGCGCCGCGGCACGGCGGCCCGACGGGGTTTCGCGCGATGCGAGGCAGTTCGCGTGCGCCACCGAGCAAACCTCATCGGGGCACGCAGGCCCAGTCGAGCTGAAACCGGCGGCTTCTACGATCGGACCCATGCGTGCGGTCGTGATCGAAAAGTTCGGCGTGCTTCCGGAAGTGCGGGAAGCACCGGATCCGGTGACCCCGGACGGCGGGGTCGTCATCGCCGTCGAAGCGACCGGGGTGTGCCGCAGCGACTGGCATACCTGGCAGGGCCACGACGAGACCGTCCGGTTGCCGCACGTGGCCGGGCACGAGCTCGCCGGGCGGATCGTCGAGGTCGGCAAGGGAGTGAAGGGCTGGGCGAAGGGCGACCGGGTCACCGTCCCGTTCGTGTGCGCGTGCGGCGTCTGCGCGCAATGCGCCAAGGGCGACCAGCAGATCTGCGACGACGAGTTCCAGCCCGGCGCGACCCACTGGGGCTCGTTCGCCGAGCTGGTCGCCATCGAGCATGCCCAGACGAACCTGGTCGCGTTGCCGGACTCGATGTCGTCGGCGGAAGCTGCCGCGCTCGGTTGCCGCTTCGGGACGGCTTTTCGCGCAGTGTTGCGCCAGGGCGGCGTACGCGCGGGGCAGTGGGTGTCTGTGTACGGCTGTGGCGGCGTAGGCATCTCCGCAGTCCTCCTGGCGGCCGCTGCGGGCGCGAAGGTGGTGGCGGTGGACGTCTCGCCGCAGGCGCGTGCGTTGGCGGAGCGTTCTGGTGCCGTACTGAGTGTCGACGCCAGCGCGTTCGACGGGCCGGAAGCGCTGGCTGCGTACGTCCGTGAGCGCACTGAAGGCGGTACGCACGTGTCGCTGGACTGTCTCGGCTCTCCAAGCACCTGTGCGGCTTCGGTGGGCAGCCTCCGCAAGCGCGGACGGCACGTCCAGGCCGGGTTGATGCCGCCCAGCCAGGGGGTGCCGCCGATTCCGATGCATCGGGTGGTCGGCGGCGAGCTGGAGATCGTCGGGATCCATGGGCTGCAGGCGTATGAGTATCCCGAGTTGCTCGGGGTGGTCGAGCGGTCCGGCATCGATCTGGACGGGTTGATCGGCACGCGGATCGGGCTGGACGGGGTGCCGGCGGCGCTCGCTGCGATGAGTGACCCGGTGCCTGCCCGCGCCGGGGTGACTGTCGTCGAGTTCGGGTGACGAATGGTGACCGGCGAACACCCTGGGTGGCGAGTCCGAGTTGTAGCTGTCGAAAACCTGGCGGGTCTCGCGGCGGTGTGCAATTCTCCGAAGCTTGGCGGCAAGTGGCGAGGGGAACCCGCCGCAGGAGCGCCCGACAGGGTGGCTCCTGCGGCCGTCGGCCACGGAGCGGCATGATGGAGCTGCTGCCGCGTCCGCGCCGGGAAATCGCCCCGGGAGCGGTGCACGTCCCGGATTGGCTTTCCGAGCAAGAACAACGCGACCTCGTCACGGCCTGTCGCGGCTGGCGCGGTTACCGTTCGACCCGGCTGCCGAGCGGCGGGGTGATGTCGGTGCGCACGGTCTGTCTCGGCTGGCAGTGGCTGCCGTACCGCTACGACCGGCTGCGCGAGGACGGTTCGCCGGTGGAGCCGTTCCCGGACTGGCTGGCCGACCTCGGCCGCCGCGCGCTCGCCGACGCCTACGACCGGCCCGCTGACGACTACCAGCCCGACGTCGCGCTCGTGAACTACTACGACGCCACCGCGAAAATGGGCATGCACCAGGACAAAGACGAGCGTTCGACGGAGCCGGTCGTCTCGCTGAGCCTCGGCGACACCTGCGTGTTCCGTTTCGGCAACACCGAACACCGAAACCGGCCTTACACCGATGTCGAGCTGCGCTCGGGAGACCTGTTCGTGTTCGGCGGCCCGGCGCGGCTGGCGTTCCATGGGGTGCCGAAAACCCTGCCGGGCACGGCGGATCCGGATCTTGGCTTGACCGGGCGCCTCAACCTCACGCTGCGGGTGTCGGGGATGTGAACCGGACCCGCTGACCTGGCCGGAGCTGGGCGGCGAGATCCAGGTCATCCTCGTCCACGACGGCCGCGACGGGGTACCCGCCGGTCACCGGATGGTCGGCGAGGAACAGGATCGGGACCCCCGACGGCGGCACCTGCAGCGCGCCGGGAACAGCGGCTTCCGGGGCTAGTTCGCCGACCCGGGCGCGGGTCAGCGCCGGGCCGTCCAGGCGTACGCCGACGCGGTCGAGGTCGCTGGTCACGGTGTAGGCACCAGTGAGCAAAGTGGACAGTGCGGAGGCGGTGAACCAGTCCAGCCGCGGTCCGGGTTCCAGGCGCAGCACGGGTTCCGCGGCAAGCCGGGGCAGCGGGGCGAGATCGACACAAGGGTCGCCCTGTACTGCCGAACCGATCGGGAGCGACATGCCGGCCGCGAGGACGGGCGGGCCGAGTTTGCCCAGCGTGTCGGTGGCTCGCGCGCCGAGCACCGGCGGCACGTCCAGTCCGCCGCGCACCGCGAGGTAGCTGCGCAGGCCGAGTGAAGCGACGCCGAGTTCGAGTTCGTCCCCCGGGCGCAGGACTATCGGCGCACCGATGGCGGCAGCCCGCCCACCAGCGCGGATCGGCACCTGAGCACCGGTGACCGCGACGGTGGTGTGTTCGGAAACCCGCAGCCGCAGGCCGCCGAGGGTGACCTCGAGCGCCGCGTGCGTTTCGGGGTTGCCGACGAGCCGGTTCGCCAGCTTGAGCGAACCGCGGTCCGCCGCGCCGGACCGCCCGACTCCGACCGCCGCGTACCCTGGCCTGCCGAGGTCTTGCACGGTCGAGAACGGACCGGGCGCGAGGATCTCGATTTTCCCGGTCACCGAACCGCCTCGAACCGCACTCGGGTGCCCGGGACCAGCAGGTTCGGTTGCTCGCGGTCGACGTTCCACACCTGCGCGTCGCTGTGGCCGAGCAGGTGCCAGCCGCCGGGCGACGGATGCGGATAGATCGCGCTGTACTCACCGGCGATCGCCACCGCACCCGCTGGCACGCGCGTGCGCGGCGTGCTCCGGCGCGGCAGGTGCAACGCCGGATCGAGGCCGGTCAGATAGGCGAAACCGGGTGCGAAACCGCAGAACGCCGCGACGTAGGTGCCCGCCGAATGCCGTTGCACGACTTCGGAAACGGACAGCCCGGCGGCCTCGGCGACGTCCGCCAGGTCAGCGCCGTCGTAGCGCACCGGCAGGGTGACGGTGTCCGCCGAGCGCGCAGAGACGTCCACTATGGACAGTGAAGCAAGCGAACGAGTCAACGCGGCGGAATCAGTGCGGGCCGGGTCGAACCGGACCAGCAGAGTGCGTGCGGCGGGGACGAGTTCGACGACGCCCTCGGGCCGAGCGGCTTCGCAGGCCGCCTGGAACCCGAGCACGTCATCGACCTCCACCAGCAACGCGGAACGGCCGTAGCGCAAAACAGTGCTCACACGAACGACCTCAGCACGACACCGGATTCGGTGAGCAGCTCGCGAATCCGCCGGGCCAGCTCGACCGCGCCGGGCGTATCTCCGTGCACGCAAAGGGAATCCGTCCGCAGTGTGAGCTTGCCACCGTCAGCATCGACGACCTCGCCGGTGGTCGCCATGGTGAGCGCACGCGCGGCGGCTTCGTCGGCGTCGTGCAGCACTGCGCCAGGCAGCTTGCGCGACACCAGTCGTCCTTCAGGCGTGTACGCGCGGTCGGCGAACGCTTCTGCGTACGCAGGCACGCCCGCCGCTTGAGCCGCGCGCAGCATTTCGGAGTCCGGAGGACAAAGCAGGGCCAGATCGGTGTGATAGCGCCGTACGCCTTCGACAAGCGCAGCTGCCTGCTCCGGATCAACAGCTGCGGTGTTGTACAGCGCGCCGTGCGCCTTCACGTAACGCACGCAGCTGTGCGCCGCGCGCGCGAAGGCGTCGAGAGCGCCGATTTGGTACAGCACTTCGTCCGCGAGGTCTTCCGGCGCGATGTCGAGCGCGCGACGGCCGAAGCCTGCCAGGTCGCGGTAGCCGACGTGCGCGCCGATGGCGACGCCGCGTTCCGCCGCGCGTTCGCATACCCGGCGCATCACGCTGGCGTCTCCCGCGTGGAAGCCGCACGCGATGTTCGCGCTGGTCACGATGTCGAGCATGGCTTCGTCGTCGCCCATGGTCCAGGCGCCGAAGCCTTCGCCGAGGTCGCTGTTGAGGTCCATGTCATCCCACCTGGTAGTCGCGATCGGGCCGGTCGGTCAAGAACATGTACCCGGGTGCGTGCGTGATGGCGAACGGCGGCCGGGACGCCATCAGCGCCGCCTGCGGGGTGACGCCGCACGCCCAGAACACCGGCACGTCACCGGGCGCGGCGTCGACCGGATCGCCGAAATCCGGCCGGGTCAGGTCGGTGATGCCCAGCTCAGCGGGGTCGCCGATGTGCACCGGAGCGCCGTGCACCGCGGGCATCGCGGCGGTGATGCGCACGGCGTCCTCGACCTGGTTTTCCGGAATCTGCCGCATCGACACCACCATCGGACCGCTCAGCCGCCCGGCTGGTTCGCATTGCCGGTTCGTCACGTACATCGACACGTTGCGGCCCTGCTCCATGTGCCGCAACGGGATGCCCGCGGCGCGCAGCAGCGTCTCGAAGCTGAAGCTGCAGCCGATGGAGAACGCGACCATGTCGCTGCGCCAAACCCCGGTGGCGTCAGTGATTTCGCTGGTCAGCGCTCCGTTGTGCCAGACGCGATAGCGCGGCAGATCGGTGCGCAGGTCCGCGCCGGGCGCGAGCCGGGTGGTCGGGTCGCCGGGTTCGCTGACGTCGAGCACCGGGCACGGCCGCGGGTTGCGGGCGCAGAACTCGCGGACGTCGTCGGCCCAGTCCGCCGGGACGGCGATCAGGTTGGTCTGGGCGTAACCGTCGGCCCAGCCGGTGGTCGGGCGTTCGGTACCGGTGCGGAAAAGCGCGCGGGCGTCGGCCGGAGCGAGTGTCGAAGGATCGTAGGAAGTGGTCATACCTCCACCAATTCCTTGCCTCGAGTTTCCGGCAGACCGAGCAGCGCCACCGCGGCGATCGCGTAGCCGACCGCGCCGAGCACGATCGCGCCGCCCGCACCGAGAAAGCCCACCACAGCGGGGAAAGCGGCACCGACTGCGCGGCCGAAGTTGTAGGTGAAGCCCTGTCCGGTGGCGCGCAGCTCTGTCGGGTACAGCTCGGCGAGGTACGCGCCGAAACCGCTGAAGATCGCCGAAGTCGAGAAGCCGAGCGGGAAACTGATCAGCAGCATCAGGCCGTTCGCGCCGTAAGGCAGTTGCACGAACAGCACGATCAGCAGCGCGGAAACGACGGAGAACAGCAGGAACGTCTTCTTCCGGCCGAGCAGGTCGGTGAGGTAGCCGCCGCAGATGTATCCGATGAACGCTCCGGGGATCAGCAGCGCGAAGTAGCCGCCGGTGTTGACCACGGAAAGGCCGCGGCTGCTCTGGAGGTACTTCGGCATCCAGGTGAACAGCGTGTAGTAGCCACCCTGGACGCCGGTCGCGAGAAGCGCGGCGAACACCGTGGTGCGCAAGAGATTCGGGCGGAAAATCCCGGCGAGCGAGCCTTTGACCTTGGCCGAAACCCGCCGTGCGGCTGCCTCCGGCGCGTCCTCGACACTGCGCCGGACCCACAGCACGAGCAGCGCCGGAATGACGCCGACCCAGAACAGCACGCGCCACGCGATGTCCTGGTCGAGGACGCTGAACAGCACCGTGTAGACGATCACCAGCAGGCCCCAGCCCACCGCCCACGCGCTCTGCACGAACGCCACCGTGCGGCCGCGGTACTTGGCCGAGCAGTACTCGGCGACCAGCGCGGCGCCGACCGCCCACTCGCCGCCGAACCCGAGCCCCTGCAGGCCGCGGAAGATCAGCAGTGTCTCGAAGTTGGGCGCGAATCCGCACAGCACCGTGAAGATCGTGTACATCGCGATGGTCAGCTGCAGCGTGCGGACGCGGCCGATGCGGTCGGCGAGCACGCCGGCTCCGACGCCGCCGATCGCGGACACGACCAGCGTGACGGTGCTGAGCAGGCCCGCTTCGCCGGACGTGATGCCGAAGTAGGCGGTGATCGCGGCCAGGCCGAAGGGGAGGGTCTGGTAGTCGAACGAATCGAGGCCGTAGCCGCCGAACGCGCCGAGGAAGGCGCGGCGGCCCTTGTGGCCGAGCGAGCGATACCAGCCGAACGGGCGGGCCGCGTTCGCGGTGCCGTCGGCGACGTTGACGTTCATAAGGGCACCTCACAAGGGGGACGAACTCATGGTGGCACGAGTCACATGGCCGCTACCGTACGGATCGTTCAACAATTCCACAAGTCCCTCATTTTATTGTTCACCGCCAGCTGGCTACGCTGGGCGACGTGGTCACCGACGGAGAGCCCATGGGCCTGGAAGCGGATCGCGGCCTGCTCGGCCGGACGAGCACCGCGGAGCGGGTCGCCGGCGTGCTGCGCACGCGTGTTTCGGAGGGGTACTTCCTGCCCGGGGTACGGCTTTCGGAGCAGGACATCGGCAGCGCGCTCGGGGTCTCGCGCAATACGCTCCGTGAGGCTTTCCGGTTGCTGACCCACGAACGGCTGCTGGTGCACGAGCTGAACCGCGGGGTGTTCGTGCGGGTGCCGAGCGTCGAAGACGTGCGCGACATCTACCGGGTCCGCAAGGTCATCGAGTGCGCGGCGGTACGCGACGTGACCGAGAAGCCGGCGGCGTACGAGAAGATCGCCAGCACGGTCGCGGACGGTGATCGTGCGGCGAAGCAGGCGCAATGGCAGGACCTGGGTACCGCGAACATCCGTTTCCACGCGGAACTGGCGGCGCTCACCGGCAGCGAGCGCATCGTCGAGTTGATGCAGGCGCTCGCCGCGGAGCTGCGGCTGGTGTTCCACGTGATGGCCGACCCGCGCCGCTTTCACGAGCGGTACCTGCCGCGGAACCACGAAATCCTGGACGTGCTCGTGACCGGCGACGGGATCCGTACGGCGGAGATGCTCGCCGTCTACCTCGACGACGCGGAAGCGCAGTTGGTCGAGGCCTATGCGGAGCTGGCCGGCACTCGCTGAAACCGGCCGGTTTGCCCGGGAAGGCAGCGAGCATGGCCGTTCGGGCCCTCCTGCCGCCCGGGAGGCTCCACAGCACGGCTGGTCTGGCTACCGTCGGCAGTGGGCCGCGTGAGAGCGCCGCCCCGGGCGTCGGGACCCCCAGCCGACGCGCGGAGGACGGCCCACGGCCGGGCGGTTGACCTTGGTTCCCGCCCGGCCCGCGCGGTTTTCGCGGCGGACCGTGGCCACCGGGGGGAGGTCACGGCCCGCCGTCCTTATTTGTCCACAGTGGACGGCTACTGGTTCACCGACCATTTCTGGTTGACGTTGCCGGTGCACGTCCACAGCTGCAGTTTCGTCCCGTTGGCCGAACTGACCCCCGCCGCGTCGAGGCACTTGTTCGCGTGCGGGTTGACGATGTCGTGCGCCGCGGTCACGACCCACTGCTGCGCGTTGCTGTTGTTGCAGTCGTACATCTGGACCGGGGTGCCGTCGTCGGTTCCGGAGTACTTGACGTCCATGCACTTGCCGAGCGCGCGAATGGTCCCGTCGCTGCCGACGGTCCAGTTCTGCGCGGCGTTTCCGTTGCAGTCGGTGATCTGCAGCTGGGTGAAGTTCGCCGGATTGGCCCAGGGCACGTCGACGCATTTGCCGCCGATGCCGATGATCCGGCCGCCGGACCCGCCGTCGCCGCTCGTGGTGACGTGCACGTAATCGACGACCAGCTGCTGCGGGAATTGCGTGTTCCCGTCCGGATCGCCGGGCCAGTCACCGCCGACGGCGAGGTTCAGGATCACGGAGAAGGGATGGTCGAAGACCCAGCGGTTGCCGTTCAGATCCGCGGGAGTGCGGGTCTGGTAAGCGTTGCCGTCGACCGACCAGACGATCTTGTTCGGCGACCAATCGACCGCGTAGGTGTGGAAATCGTCGGCGAAGACGGGGCCGTTGTACGCCGCGCCGATGCCGCCCGCGCCGGAGTAGCCGGGGCCGTGGATGGTGCCGTGCACGGTGTTCGGTTCGCGGCCGATGTTCTCCATGACGTCGATTTCGCCGTCGTTCGGCCAGTTTCCGCCGCCGAGCATCCAGAATGCGGGCCACATGCCCTGGCCGCGCGGGATCTTCATCCGGGTTTCGACGTGCCCGTACGCCTGGCTGAATTTGCCTGCGGTGTTGAGCCGGGCGGAGGTGTACTGGCAGGTGCCGTACCAGCAGGTGTGGCCGGAGTTTTCGCGTTTGGCGGTGATGACCAGGTGGCCTTGGCCGTCGAGGGCGCCGTTGGCGGCTCCCGCGGTGTACCACTGGCGTTCGTGGTTGTTTCCGTTGTTGTCGCCGGTTTCGTAGGTCCATTTCGACGCGTCGGCGGCGGCGCCGGCCGGGCCGTTGAAATCGTCGGTGAAGCTTTCGGCGGCTGCCGCGGTGGGAGGGGCGAGCACTGCTGGAGCGGTCTGCAGGCCAAGCGCCAGCAGTGCGGCCGCGGCGAGGGCGGTGGGGACGCGTCTCAGGAATCCGGACATGCGTGGTCACCTCGGTTTCGGGGAGGAACCTAGAGCGAGGGAGTGCTTTGTTGTGGCGGGCAACAAAGTAGGAAGAGTATGCCTGGTCTGGACCTCTGCGGCAATGGTCAGGCGATGGTCACCGAGGGTGCGGGGGTCACCTGGCCGAGGGTAAGGCTGCCCCCACCGCGTTGACGCCAGTCGGCACCATGGTTCGCCGGAAGCCTCCGTCCTACGTTCGGAAGTGCCAGCCGAGACCGGACGACAGGAGAGAGGCCGACATGACGGCGGGGACGGATCTTCGACCACCGCGGGCCACGCCCGCAGCGGAGCGAACGGTACGGGTCGAGCCGGGAAAGCGCTGGTGGCGGAGACCGTGGGTCGGGCCGCTGGGGCTGGTCGTGGTCGCGTTCCTGGCTTATTCCCTGCCGCCGTATCTGGCGTTCGATCCGGCGCGGTCGAGGGTCCCGTCGACCTTCCCCGCGCACTACTTGTTCCTGGTGGGGCACGTGGTGTTCGGGTCGATCGCGATGGTGACCGCGCTGCTGCAGGTCTGGCCGTGGATCCGGCGGAAGCATCCGGTGCTGCACCGCTACTCCGGCCGCGCGTACGTGTTCGCCGGAGTGCTGCCGTCCGGGCTGCTGGCGTTGACCATCGGCGCGGCGACTCCGTTCGGGCCGGTGACGCGGGCCAGCGACGTGCTGCTCGCGGTGCTGTGGCTCGGTACGACGTGGGCGGGCTACCGCGCCGCTCGCGAACACCGGTTCGGCGATCACCGGCGCTGGATGGTCCGCAGTTTCGCGCTGACGATGTCGATCATTCTCAACCGGCTCATCGGCCCGATCGCGGCGATCTTCCTGGAACCGCAGCTCGCCACCACGTTCGGCGGCAGCGAGATCGCGCTCGGGCAGTCGATCGCGGCGCTCGGGGCGTGGGTGAGCTGGACGGTCGCGCTGATCGCGGCGCAGCTGTGGCTCGACCGGAAGCCGAAACGCCGCGCGAGCGTTTAGCCCTGGCTCTTAATCGTTTGGCTTCCGCGCCGCTTGCTTGTTAGAACACCGGCAGGCGGCGCGGAGGCATTCGGTGCGAGGGGTACACCGAACGACGGCTCATCCGCGCCGCTGCAGCGACCGGGCGATGATCGTCCGCTGGATCTCTGACGCGCCTTCGTAAATGCGCGGCGCTCGGACCTCCCGATACAGATGCTCCAGCAAATGTCCTCGTCGAAGCGCTCGTGCCCCGTGCAATTGCACCGCTTGATCCACGACGTATTGCGCGGTCTCGGTCGCGAACAACTTCGCCATTGCCGCGCGACCGGCCAGGTTCTGCTCGCCCGCGTCGTAGGCTGCTGCGGCGGCGTAGACCAGCAGCCGGCCCGCTTCCGTTCGCGTCGCCATCTCGGCCAGCGTGTGGGCGACCGTTTGCTGCTTCACCAACGGACCGCCGAATGCCTCGCGCGAAGCTGTGTACTCCACGGTCGCGTCGAGCGCGGCTTGTGCCATCCCGACCGCGAAGGCGCCGACGCTCGGGCGGAACAGGTCCAAAGTCCGCATGGCTACGGCGAAACCGCGGTTTTCCTCGCCGAGCAGCTCGTCGCGATTTACCCGGACACCGTCGAAGACCACCGTGCCGATGGGGTGCGGGCTTACCAAATCCAGGTGTTCGCCGCTGAGTCCTGCGCGGTCGCCGGGGACGACGAAGGCGCTGACCCCGCGTGAACCGGCGTCGGGCGTGGTGCGGGCGAAGACCGTGTAGAAATCGGCTTCGGGGGCGTTCGAGATCCACATTTTCGTGCCGGTGAGCCGCCAGCCGTCGCCGTCTGGTTCGGCGGCCAATTGGAGGGCGGCGGCGTCGGAGCCAGCGTCCGGTTCGGTCAGCGCGAAGGCGGCGACGGCGTCACCGGCGGCGACGGCGGGGAGCCAGCGCTTGACCTGTTCGTCCAAACCGGACTGAAGTACCGGGTAGCTGCCCAAGCCCTGCAACGCCAGGGCCGTCTCGGCTTCGGTGCTTTGCGTGGCGAGGGCTTCCCGCAGCAGACACAGGTCGGTCGCGGCTGCTTGCCGGGTCGGCTGTCCACTTTCGACACCGGGGAAAAGCCGGGCGAGCAAACCGTGCGAGCCCATTGCCTTGAGCAGCGGTCGGTTCACCGCGCCTTCGGCACCGGCGGCGGCCAACTCGACTAGCTGTTCGGCGGCGATCTTCCGGACGGAAGCGGCGTAAGCGGTCTGTTCCGGAGTGAAAGCGAAGGCGTTCATCGGGCATCCTCCGGTCGCCAGCGGGCATGGGCGGTTTGGTGGCCGCCGGTGCGGACCAGGTCGAGTCGCGGCTCTGGGCCGTCGGTGCGTCCGGTCTGCGGTGGGCGTTTGCCCGCTGCCCACTGTTTCGGCCACGCCACCGGGTACTCCTGTGCGGCAGCCGCATGCAGAGTCCATTGTGGATTGAACAGGTGGGTGCGGCCAAGCGCGCACAGGTCGGCTCGGCCCGCGAGGATGAGCGAGTTCACGTCGTCGTAGGAGGAAATCGCGCCGACGGCGATCACCGCGGTGCCATAGCGACGGCCGACCTCGTTGCGGATCCGGTCGGCGTACGGCGTTTGGTAGCTGCGGCCGAACTTCGGCCGTTCTTCGCTGACCACCTGGCCGGTCGACACATCGATCGCGGCCGCGCCGTGTTCGGCGAACGCCTGCGCGATGGCCACAGCTTCGTCGGAGTCGTTGCCGCCCTCGAACCAGTCGGTGGCCGAGATCCGGACCGTCAGCGGGCGGTCGGCTGGCCACACCGCGCGGACGGCGTCGAAGACTTCCAGCGGGAAACGCAGCCGGTTATCCGGGGAACCGCCGTAGGAATCGGTGCGCTGGTTGGTCAGCGGGGACAGGAAGGACGACAGCAGATAGCCGTGCGCGCAGTGCAGCTCCAGCAGATCGAACCCGGCGCGCGCGGCGGCTTCCGCGGCCGAAACGAACTGGTCGCGGATCTCGCCCAGTTCGGCGACACTCAGCTCGCGCGGCGTCTGGTTGTTCGGCGAATACGGCAGCGCGGACGGTGCGCAGACCTCCCAGTTGCCTTCCGGCAGCGGGTCGTCAATGCCTTCCCACATCAGTTTCGTGGAGCCCTTGCGGCCGGAATGCCCCAGCTGCAACCCGATCTTGGCCGGGGTCTCGCGGTGCACGAACTCGACGATCCGCTTCCACGCGGTTTCCTGTTCGGAGGTGTACAGCCCGGGGCAGCCCGGCGTGATCCGGCCTTCGGCGGACACGCAGATCATCTCGGTCATGACCATCCCTGCCCCGCCGAGCGCCTTGCTTCCCAGGTGCACCAGGTGGAATTCGCCGGGCACGCCGTCGACCGCGGAGTACATGTCCATCGGCGAAACGATGATCCGGTTCGGCAATTCCAGCGAACCGATCCGCACCGGCTGGAACATCGGCGGCGCGACAGAAGTGCCGAGCGAATCAGCGAACCACTGATCCAGCGACGCGGCGAATTCCCGGTCCCGCAGCTTCAGGTTGTCGTAAGTGACCCGGCGGCTTCGGGTAAGCAGGTTGAACGCGAACTGCTCGGGTTCCTGGTGCGTGTACTGCGCCAGATTCTCGAACCACTCCAAGCTCGCCTGCGCCGCACGCTGCGTGGAAGCGACGACCGGACGTCGCTCTTCTTCATACGCGGCAAGGGCTTCCGGGACACTCGGCTGTTCATGCAGACACGCGGCGAGCGCGAGCGCGTCCTCCATCGCCAGCTTCGTTCCGGAGCCGATCGAGAAATGCGCAGTGTGCGCCGCGTCGCCGAGCAGCACGACATTGTCGTGGACCCAGCTTTCACAGCGGACCGTGCCGAAGGTGGCCCACTTGGAGTTGTTGGCCAGCAACTGATGTCCGTCGAAAATGTCGCCGCACAGTTCGCGGATCAGCTCGATCGACTTCTCGTCGCTCTCGCCCGGACCGAGTCCGGTGGCAGCGATCGGGCCGAATGCCCGCTGCCACACGTCTTCGTGCATCTCGAGGATGAACGTGCTGCCGTCGCGGCCGTAGGGATAGCCGTGGACCTGCATGATGCCGTGCGGCGTTTCGAGCACGTAGAACTTGAACGCGTCGAAGACGAGGTCGGTGCCGAGCCAGATGTAGCGGCACTGCCGGGTCTCGACGCTCGGCCGGAACGAATCGGCGAACGCCGTGCGCACCGCGGAATTCACGCCGTCCGCGGCGACCACCAGGTCATAAGAAGCGGCCAGCTCGGCCGGATCCGGCGCAACACTGCGGAATCGGACATCAATGCCCATTTCGCGGCACCGCTGCTGCAGGATCGCGAGCAGCCGTTTGCGGCTCATCGCGGCGAATCCGTGCCCGCCCGAGGTCGACACGGTGTCGCGGTAGTGCACGTCGATGTCGTCCCAGCGCGCGAACTCCCGGCTCATCGCCTCGTGCACGTCCGCGTCGGCGTGCTCGATGCCGCCGAGCGTCTCGTCGGAGAAGACGACGCCGAAGCCGAACGTGTCGTCCGGCGCGTTGCGCTCCCAGACCGTGATCTCGTGGTCCGGGCCGAGTTGTTTCGCGAGCACGGCGAAGTAGAGGCCCGCTGGCCCGCCGCCGACTACTGAAATCCGCACGCCGTTCAGGGTATGTCGTCTGAAGTACGGTCGTCAAGAAGACGATAGATGGGTTACGCTCCCGGCATGGAGCGGATCAATCCCCCCGAGCTGGGCAAGCCGTCGGGGTTCTCGCACGCGGTGGCGGCGCAGGGCAGGCTGGTGTTCCTCGCCGGGCAGACCGCGCTGGACGCGGACAACCGGATCGTCGGCGAAGGCGTCGTGGAGCAGTTCGAGCGCGCGCTCGGCAACCTGCTCACCGCGTTGCGCGCGGCCGGCGGCGAACCCGCGGACCTGTGCAGCCTGACCGTCTACATCGTCGACATGGACGACTACAAGGCCAACGCGCGCGAGATCGGTCGCGTGTGGAAGCGGCTGGTGGGCGCGGATTACCCGGCGATGGCGGGCATCGGCGTGAACCGGCTGTGGGACGTCGAGGCGCTGGTGGAAGTGCAGGGCTACGCGGTGGTCAACCGCTGAGCACCTGCTGAAGGTGCGTGCGCGCGGCTTCCTCGAGCCGGTCGTGCAGCGTGAAGAACACCTCCGCGGCGCGGATGCCGGACCAGCCCTCGGGCAGCAGCTCCGCGGGCAGGCACGGGTCGAGATACGGCATCCTCCGCCAGCCGGTGAGCACGCGCAGGTAATCGGCGAATGCTTCGTCGGCGGGCGTCGTGCGGCGGCGCTGCCATCGGCGCAGCGCCGGTTCGTGCTCTTCGAGGAACGCCGTGTACAGCTCGTCCAGCTGGTCCAGGTCCCACCACTCGCGCACCTTCTCGCGCGGATCGCCGAAGGCGAGATGCTCGGCGCGGAAAACGTCGGCGTACTCGGCGAGCCCGAGGCGCTCCAGCGTGCCGACAGTGGCCTCGTACAGGTGCGCCGGCGCGATCCAGACGCCTGAGGAAGCGGTGCCGAAACCCAGCCGCGACAGCTGGGTGCGCAGCACATGCCGCTTGTGTCGTTCGGCTTCCGGCACCGAGAACACCGCGAGCAACCAGCCGTCGGCGAGCTTCGCGCGATCGCGGCGGAAGATTCGTTCGTCGCCCTCGCGCAGCAAATCCAATGCCGTACCGGACAATTCGTACCCGGCGGATCCGTCGCGGCGCACGGCTTCGAGCACTCCGCGCCGTTTGAGCCGGGAAATGGACGACCGCACCGCGGGCTCGTCGACCCCGACCGCGGCGAGCAGATCGATCAGCGAGGCGACCGAAAGCCATTCGCCGCCGGTCAGATGGTGCACGCCGTAGACCGACACAATGAGGTGCCGGGGCTGGGCCGCGCGCCCGCCGTCGGCATCGGCTGCTTCCGGTACGGCCGTCACCCGGTCACCATACCGTGCCGTTCGCCGCCAATCCGACCGCAGACGGGTTTCTCCGAGCACCTCGGCCCGGACCGGCTCCGCCTCCTTCCGGTCGGATGAGCAACAGCCGAGGGGTAGCATTTCCGGCGCGATGGCGTTTGTGAGCAATGCACCTTTGGTGAGCCGGCTGACCCGCCGCGGACGGCTGATGGCGAAACGCACCTGCGACCGCCGGGGACACGCCTTCGTGTACGGCCGGTTCCTTTTCCGCACCCCCACCGCGTGGGAGTACGCGGCGGCGGTCGCGGGCGGCAGTGATCCGGCGGCGCAACGCTGGCTCGGCTGGCTGTCCGACTCCGTGGTGGCCGAGCCGATGCGCGCCGAGGCGCTGCGCGTCATCCCGGGCACCGGACCGGACTGGACCACGCCGGATCCGCATTCGGTGGACGTCGTCGCGATCGATCTCGCGGCGGGCCGCTGCGCCGGACTCGTGAGCGTGCACGCGGGCGAGGACGGCGGCCCGGAAACCGGCGGCTATCTCGCGCCGGAGTATCGCGGACAGGGATTCGGCCGCGATCTGTTCGCCGCCGGTCTCGTACTGGCGCACGAACATCTCGGGCTCACCCGGGTGCGCGCGGGCGCGGAGGTCGGCAACGTCGCGAGCGGCCGTTCGCTGGAAGCCGCCGGATTGCGCCGGGTGCCGGGACCGCCGCGGTACACGCTGCCGGACGGGCGGGCCTGCGAGGCCTGGTGGTACCAGCACGACGCGGCGTGGCCGAAGAAATGCGCGGGCCCGCAGGCGCAATGGCTCGGCCCTTAGCTGTACTCCTCGTACGCCTTCAGCGTCTTGATCACCAGCGCGCGCTCGCTCGGGCTCAACGGGGACAACGCTTCCTGCCACGCCTTCGCACCGCGCGCCAGCCACGCGTCGACCGCCGGGCGCTTGTCCGCGTGGATGCTCACGATGGTGCGCCGCCGGTCGTCCGGGTCCTCGGTGCGCTCCAGCACGCCTTGGCGGGAAAGGTCGCCGACCATCAGGCTCGCTGTGGTGGGCGCGATTTCGAGCTGCCCGGCGAGTTCGTTGACCGTCATCGGGCCGTCGAACAACAGATAGGCCAGCAGTGACAGATGCCGCGGCGCGAGCGTCACGTCGTCGAGCTCCGGAGGCGGTGGCGTCCGCTTCGCGCGCCCGACGAGGCGGGGCATGAGAAGCAGCAGTTCGCGGACCCCGTCCTCGACGGTCGGGCCGGATTCGGTGGCCATGCCGCGACAGTACCTGCGCGTGTGTTGACAGCCCGATTCGCGCGATCCTAGGTTTGTTGTTACATCATCAACAGGGGAGTTCTCCGATGTCGGACTGGAACCAGCAGATCATCGACGAGTTCCGCGCGAACGCGGGCAAGGTCGGCGGCATGTTCGAGGGCAAGAACATGGTGCTGATCACGCACACCGGTGCGAAGAGCGGCAAACAGCGGGTGAGCCCGCTGGTGTACACCACCGACGGCGACCGGATCGTGGTCGTCGCGTCCAAGGGCGGCGCGGACACCAACCCGGACTGGTACCACAACCTCGTCGCCAACCCGTCCGTCACGGTCGAGATCGGCACCGAGAAGTTCCCGGCGACCGCGAAGCTCGTGGAAGACCGCGCCGAGCGCGACCGGCTGTACGCCGGGATGGTCGCGCACGCGGAGGGCTTCGCCGAGTACGAGAAGAAGACCGAGCGCGTGATCCCGGTCTTCGTTCTCGAACGCTGAGTTACTAATCCGGCCAAAAGCAGGCCGCCCCCACGCGGCGCGTAACCGTTGCTGCGAAGCCATTAGGCCGTGACTGTGGTCGGATTAGTAATGATCGGCACAGTTACTTGAGCGGCTGTCCGTAGACGAAGCTCCGCAGCCGTCCGGTCGACATCGGGTCCAGCGGGGCGAACAGCTTGGCGTGCGCGGCCTGAACGGTCGCCGCGTCGGGCTCGATCATCGACAGCGCGCGCACGGTGTAGCGCGAATCGGCGGTGAAATCCGGTGCGGTCGCGTGCTGATACGCACCGCCGAGCAGGTCGATGATCAGCACGGTCGGCACGGGTGCGTCCGGGCCGGCGTGGTCGAGCACGGTGCTCAGCACGTCGTCCCGGAGCGTCGGCAGCACGCGGTTGTCGCCGAGGTAGGAGTGCGGGTTCGGCGGTTCCGCGGCGATCTTGCCGGAGTCGGTGAACGGCATCGTGGTGAGCGTTTCCTGCAGCGGCCCGAGTGCGCGCAGCGGTGCGACGAGTTGATCGCCGTCGCTGCCGAGGTAGGCCACGCGGATGTGCGCGATGTGCTTGCCCCGCAACGGTTCCGGTGCCATCGGCAAGTCCGGGTAGGGCACCATCGCGACCGAGGTGCCGACGGTGTCCGGCAGGTCGGCGGTCCAGTCGCGCCAGGTGCGCAGGACGTCCGGGATCTTGGCGGTGTCGAAGTACAGTCCGCCGCCGTACAGCGTGGTCACCGGGACGAGTTCGAACTCCAGCGAGGTCACGATCCCGGCGTCGATCGGGCCGGTCGTGCGGGTGCCGTCGGGACGGACGATCTCGGCGGAGCGGACGCGGTCCGAGGCCAGGCCGAAGTGCCTGCCGAGGAGACCGAAGCCGCCGCCGAGGGTGTAACCGACCACGCCGACGCCCGGGGCCGAACCGCTCAGCGGCGCGAGCCCGTGTTCCGCGGCGGCGGTGATGACGCTGCCCCAGGTGGTTCCGGCTTCGACGCGCGCCACGGCGCGGTCCGGGTCGACGGTCACGCCGGTCATCCGCCGCGTCGAGATCAGCACGCCTTCCGCCGGCGCGCGCAGCCCGTGTCCGGTCGCCTGCACGGAAACCGGCAGGTCGCGCTCGGCCGCGAGCTGGACCGCGGCGGCGACGTCGTCCGCGCTGGTGGCGGCGACGACCAGCTGCGGGGTGGAGCTGATGCCGGTCTGGAATCCGGCGATCTCTTCGCGGTAACCGGCCTGGTCAGGGGTGAACGTCTGCATGCCTTCAGCGTGCTCGCCGCGCAGCGATAAGTCCAAGAGATACTAGTTCCGGAAGCTAGAATGACTGGTTATGGAACTGCATCAGCTTGAGTACTTCGTCGCGGTCGCGGAGGAAGCCAACTTCACCCGCGCGGCGGCCCGGATGCACGTCGCGCAGCCCGGGGTCAGCGCGCAGATCCGGCGGCTGGAACGCGAACTCGGGCAGCCGTTGTTCGATCGGTCTGGTCGCACAGTACGGCTCACTGGGGTCGGCGAGGCCGCGCTGCCGCACGCTCGGGCCGCGCTGGCGGCGGTCGCGGCGGTGCGGGAGACAGTCGCGGAGCACGAAGGGCTGGTGCGCGGCCAGGTGTCGATGGGGATGGTGACTTCCCTCGGGCCGGTGGAACTGCCGGAGTTCCTGGCCGAGTTCGCGGAGCGCTACCCGGGAGTGGAAATCACGCTCAGTGAGGCGAATTCCGACCTGATGGTCGACGCACTGCGCGAGGGACGGCTGGACGTCGCGGTGATCGGCCTGGCTGATGGCGTGCCCGCCGGGCTCACCACCCAGGTCGTGCTTGACGAGGAACTCGTCGCGGTCACTTCGCTGCGTGACGAATTCTCCGATCGGGCCTCGACCACTCTCGCGGAGCTGGCGGAACGTTCGTTGATCTGCTTGCCGAAGGGCACCGGGATGCGCGGTGTGCTCGACCGCGGATTCGCCGCGGCGGGGCTGCATTCGCGGGTGACGATCGAGGCGAGCGACCCGAACGTGCTGGCCAAGCTCGCGATGCGCGGTCTCGGTGTGGCGCTGGTCCCGGCGTCGCTGGCTCGCTACTACGCCGAGGAGCTGCACACCCTGCGGCTGCGGCCGGAGCTGCGCGGGCAGCTGGCGCTGGCGTGGCGGTCCGACGGTCCGGCCGGGCCCGCGGCTCGGGTGCTCATCGAGTTCGCCCGGTCGGTGCTTTAGCGAGCGGCGAAGGATACCTACACCGCCTCGGATTCGCCAATGAATTCGTGCCGGAATTCCCGAACCGACGACCGGGAACTCCCGAACTTATCCGCCGGAGTGGGCCGTTCAGGTTATCTTGCCGCGTATTCCGGGAAATTCGACGTACTGTCGGCAGCGGCCGCGAGTGCGGTCGAAGTTTCCGAGAAGACGGAGGAATTTCCGTGAAGCTTGTTCGTCTCGTTCGCAAGGCCCTCCCGAGCAAGAGCCTGAAGTCTTACGCCTGGTACGGCTGGATCTGACGGTCCCATTAAACGGTACCGGCCGGTTCCGGAATGCCCGGAACCGGCCCGGTCCGCCGCTCAAGAGGAGTTGCGCGGTGACCATTCCCGCTGAACGGAACAAAGTGCGCCAGGTGGTATTCGCGCCGCGCATTCAAGAACTGTTCGACCGTTATCGGGGGAAATCCTTCTTTCGGCTGGAACCGGACACCGTCGGCGTCGCCGGGCCCGAGTTGATGGACGCACTTCTGCGCGCCAGACCGGCGAATGCCGAGGAGCGGCCGACGTTCAAGCCGGTGCGCGGCCGGGTCGTCACGCGGCCGGAATCGTCGGCGCTGATGCGAGCGGTCGGCGCGGACGTGCGGGGCGCGCTCAAGAAGCCGCTCGGCGACGCCGACCTCGCCGGAACCTGGCCCGCCGTGCCGCACAACTACCTGCGTGACCTGGTGTTCGGCCACGAACAGCGGCGGTTCCGGGTTCTCGTCGACCGTCGGCTGGAGTTGACGCCGAAGATCACCTGGGCCGCGGTCGCCACGGGGGCCGCGCTCTGGGGACGGCCCGCGCCCGAGGTCGCGCTGTCCGCTCTGGCGCGGATGGTGCTGGAAGCGGACACCTTCGACGAGCGCCGTTTCGCGATGTACCTCTACCGGCGCGTGGCCGGGCCGATCTGCTTCACGGTCGCTGCCCTGGTCACGAATGCCTTGTGGCTCAGTTCGCCGCTCGACGACGACGTGCCGACCGAATACGTGCTCAACGAGGCGCTCCGTCTCCTGCCGCCGTCGTGGAACATCCTGCGCGTGCGCTCGCCGGAGTTCACCGAGGTGGACGCCCGGATCGGCCCCGGCGACGACCTCCTGCTGCTGCCGCTGCTCAGCCATCGCGACCCTGAACTGTGGGACGCGCCGGACGAGTTCCGGCCGAGCCGCTGGGCCTCGCTGGACCCGGACGATCATCCCGGCTACCTCCCGTTCGGACACGGCAACGAACGCTGCTGGGGACGGCATATGGTGCTTCCGCTGGCGGAACGCGTACTCGACCTGGTCCGGCGCGACGGGCTCGTCGTCGATCCGGCGCAGACGCGGGCCCGGGTGCACCTGGACGGGTTGCTGGAAGTGTCGGACGTGCGGGTCGTGCGCGCCTGACAGCTCTTGACAACGTGTCAACGGAGGCGTTCCTCTGGACGGATGCTCCAGGACGGCATGCTCGGCGTCAGCCTGCTCGCGGGCGGCGCGAACGTGATCATGCAGCTGGGCCGGCCCGAGGTCGGGTACGGCGTGCTGGAAAGCCGTGTCGATTCGGGGAATCTGTTCAAGCATCCGCTGAAACGCACGCGCACCACCGTCACCTACCTCGCGGTCGCGGTGCTGGGCACGGACGCTGACCGGGCGGCGTACCGGCGAGCGGTGAACGCGGTGCACGCGCAGGTGGTCTCCACCGAGGCGAGTCCGGTGCGGTACCGCGCTTTCGACCGGGAGCTGCAGCTGTGGGTCGCGGCTTGTCTGGCCCATGGCGTCGAGGACGTGCATCGTGCGTTTCTCGGCCGGCCCGCTCCGGAATCGTGGTACGCCGAGGCCGCGGTGCTGGGTACGACGCTGCAGGTGCGTCCCGAAGACTGGCCGGACGACTTCGCCGCGTATTGGGCGGACGGACTGGCCCAAGTGGACATCGACGACCGGATGCGGGAGTACCTCACGGCCATCGCGAACCTGGAATTCCTGCCGCGGCCGTTGTCGTTCCTCTTCGGACGGTTCCATCGTTTCGTGACGACCGGATTCCTGCCGGAGGTGTTCCGCGAGCAGATGCGGCTGCCGTGGTCGGCCGCGGACCAGCGCCGGTTCGATCGGCTGACACGCGGGATCGGCCGAATGGTCGAACGGCTTCCGGTGCGGGTGCGGCGTTTCCCCTATGACGCGTGCCTCGCGGACTTCCGGCGGCGGTTGCGTAGCGGGAAACCGCTCGTCTAAGCGGTTGACCGGGATGCGGTGGTGGGCAAGGGTTGAGCTATGGCCACTGCCGACGTAATCCCTGCCGCGGAGGCAGCATGAGCAAAGCGGATGAGGTGCGCGAAGGGGTTTCCCTGACCAACCTCGACCAGGAGCTGTTCGCCGACGCCGGGGCGACGAAGCGCGACCTCGTCGACTACTTCGACGCTGTCGCGGACCGGTTGCTGCCGGTGCTGCGCGACCGTCCGCTGTCGGTGATGCGCGTGCTGCGCGGGCAGGACGCGTTCATGCAGAAGAACCTGCCGAAGTACACGCCGGAGTGGGTGCCGCGAGCGAAACTGTGGGCGGAGAGTTCACAACGGACAGTCACCTACGGCCTGTGCAACGACCGCCGGACGCTGCTGTGGTTCGGCAATCAGCGTGCGGTCGAACTGCATCCCGCGCTGACCCGGGTGGAGCCGGTCGGCCAGACCGATCTGATCATGGACCTCGATCCGCCGGAGGGCGCGGACTTCGGCGTCGCGGTGGCGGCGGCCCGGCTGGTGCGGCAGGCCTTGGCCGACGCCGGACTCGCCGGTGCGTTGAAGACCAGCGGGTCCAAGGGCGTGCACGTGTTCGTGCCGCTGGTTCCCGGACTGTCCTTTGAGGACGTCGCGGCGGCGACTCGCGCGGTCGGCGCGCGGGCGGAGCGGCTCGACCCAGAGCTGGCGACCACGGCGTTCATCCGGGAAGACCGGCACGGCAAGGTGTTCCTCGATTCGACCCGGGCGGGCGGGGCTACCGTGGCGGCCGTTTACAGTCCGCGGATCCGCCCGGGCGCGCCGGTGTCGTTCCCGGTTCGCTGGGCGGACGCGGACGACGTCACACCGGCTGATTTCACCGTGAAGACCGCGATCGGGCTGCTGGGGAGCGCCGATCCGTGGGCGGAGGAATTGCCGGAACCACAGGAACTTCCGGCGGATCTCGTGGCCGAGGGGCATACGATCCCGGTCGCCCGGGTCGCGGCGATGCACGAGGGCAAACGCCGGGCCCGGGCGCGACGGGAGTCAGGGAAGAGCGAGTAGGTCCTGGTGGTGCACGGTGACCTCGGTGATCCGCCGGTCTTCGGACACCGCCAGTTCCGGTTGTTCTTCTCGTGCCGCGGCGACGAATCCGCGGTACCAGGTGTCGATGAGTTCGCGGTGTTCCGGCCCGAGCCGCCACGGCGACGGTCTGGTGTGGACTGTCCAACCGTGCCGAGTGAACTCCGCCGCGGTGAAGGCGACGGCTTCCGGGCCTAGCTTGCCGTCTCGGCGTTGGTGGTTGTTGAACGCCTCGTTGAGTGCTTCGTCCGCCGTGTCCGCGGGGGTGATGTGAGCGGATCCCGTCACGGACAGAGTGAGCAAAGCCGGACATCGGGCGTCCACACAGGACTCCACTAGCCGCTGGATCTCTTCCTTGGCAAGGAGATCCAGCAACGCTGAAGCCGTGACTAATGAAGTACCGCCGATATTCAGCCGGGTCACGTCAGCTTGTTCCGTCTCGACGCTGATCCCCGGCGGAAGGCTGCGCGCGGCGATCTCCAGCAGCCGCGGGTCCTGGTCGTGCAGAATCCACCGCTGCGGTTTCGGCAGGCGACCGCTCAACCAGCGTCCCATCGCTCCAGTGCCGCAGCCGAGGTCCCGGATGACCGCCGGACCGGGCGGGAGCAAGGCGACCAGATCGGCCGCCCGGGCAGCGGTGTCGGCCGGCTCTCTGAGTTTCAGCCATTCCGGCGCGTAACCGGAAGAGTCCACTGTGGTCACAAGGAACGCTCGTATCCGGCCGACGCGGCGTGGGATTCGTGCAGGGTCACTGAAAGTTGCGCCAGTCCGCGTGCGTTGTCGCCGAGTTCCCCGGCGTGGATCCGGTCCGCGAGCCGGTCGGCGATCACCTTGGCGAGGTATTCCGTCGACGTGTTGATCCCGGCGAAATCGGGTTCGTCGTCGAGGTTGCGGTAGTTCAGGTCGGCGAGCACCGCGCCCAGCTGCTGGGTGGCGAGCCCGATGTCGACGACGATGTTGTCCGAGTCCAATTCGGACCGCCGGAACGTCGCGTCGACCACGAACGTCGCGCCGTGCAAGCGTTGCGCCGGGCCGAAAACCTCGCCGCGGAAACTGTGGGCGACCATGATGTGATCGCGCACGGTGACACTGAACAACGCGTTCTCCTTTACGGGTAGGTGATCCGGTGAGCCAGTCCGCGCAGAGTTCCGTCCGCCAGCCGCGCCGCGACGTCCGGCAGTTCGGCGAAGGCGGATTCGCCGGTGACGAGGACGTCGAAGGCCGGGTCCGCGAGCAACCGCAACGCCAGCGCCATCCGGTCGCCGTAGCTTCGCCGCGCCGCGCGGGCCGGTGCGACGGTGCCGACCTGGCTGCCGCGCACGGTGAGCCGCCGTGAATGGAAGTTCTCGCCGAGCGGCACCGACACCTGACGGTCGCCGTACCAGCTCAGCTCGACCACCGTGCCCTCGCGGCCGAGCAGTTCCAGTGAACGCGCGAGGCCGGCGTCGGTCGCGCTGGCGTGCACCACGAGGTCGAGGTCGCCGGTCGCGGTTTCCGGGGTGGCGTAACGGATGCCGAACGCGTCCGCGACCTCCGCGCGGTCCGGATCGGGGTCGACGAGCTGGACGTCCACGCCGGGAAACCGGGACAGCAGCCGCGCGACACCGCAGCCGACCATGCCCGCCCCGACCACCGCGATCCGGTCGCCGACCAGCGGTGCCGCGTCCCAGAGGGCGTTGACCGCGGTCTCGACAGTCCCGGCGAGCACCGCCCGCGCCGCGGGAACGTCGTCCGGCACCACCGTGACCGCCGACGCGGGCACGACGTACTCGGTCTGATGCGGGTAGAGGCAGAACACCGTGCGGCCGGTCAGCTCGGGCGGTCCGGAAAGGACCTCGCCGACGTTCAGGTAGCCGTACTTGACCGGCCACGGAAAGTCGCCCTCCTGATACGGCGCGCGCATGACGTCCTGCTGACTCGTCGGCACCCCGCCGCGCAGCACCAGACTTTCCGTACCGCGGCTCAACGCCGAAAATCGCGTTCGGACCAGCACTTCGTCTGCTCGCGGAGCAGCGACCTCAGCCGATCGGACCTCCCCGCCCGCGGCCGAAGTGAACCAGAAGGCCTGCGCCGCCCGTGTCAAGGTTGTCCTCCGTTGCTGCCGGATCGAGGCGAAATGGCTGTCTCCACCTGTACACGAACCCCGGCCGAGCTGGGTTCAACCGTCGTCCAGCAGGCCCCCGCGCTGCTGGCGCAACTCGCGCTGCTGACCCTGATGACCGTCACGACCGGTCTCGGCATCGCTGGCTGGGCAGTCGGCGTGGCCTACCTCCTCGGCCTGCTGGTGCTGCTCACCCAGGGCGCCTGGCGGATCCGGGTCTACCGGCTTGGCCCCGCCGACCAGGTGACCCTCGCCCGGGCGGCCCTGATCGGCACCGTGACGGCCTTGGTCGCCGACCGCCTGGGCGGACACCCGCCGCTGGCCTTGATCGTCCCCATCGCGGCGGTCGCCCTGGCCCTGGACGCGCTGGACGGCCACGTCGCCCGCCGCACCGGAACCGTCTCCGCGCTGGGCGCCCGCTTCGACATGGAAGCGGACGCGTTCCTGATCCTGGTGCTGAGCGTTCTGGTCGCCACGAAGGCCGGCCCGTGGGTCCTGGCGATCGGCCTGATGCGATACGCCTTCGTCGCGGCGGCGCGGTTGTGGCCGTGGCTCCGCGCGCCGCTGCGCCCGAGCTGGGCACGAAAGGCAGTGGCGGCTCTGCAGGGAATCGCCCTGACGGCCGCGGCGGCGGGGTTGGTGCCGGCGATCTTGGCGGGGATTGCGGTGGTCGCGTTGAGCTGGTCTTTCGGCCGGGATGTGTGGTGGCTGTACCGGAACCGTGCTCTTAAGGCGTAGCGCGCGAATTCCGCCGCGGCGATTCTCCTCCACCGGGGTTTCGGTACCGGAAACCGTGGTTCCCGCACTGTCGTGGCTCTTGATTCCGCAGTGCCGCGAAAAGGCCAGCCGTTCGCCCCGCGCGGCTCCGCCTCGGCGGACTACTGCAGGTAGAACGACTGGCCCCGGGATGCGGTATCGGCCCCCCTCCGGCTGATTGCCAACCTCCCAATACCCACCATAGCGGTGCCCGAATGTCCTCGCTTAACCCGTCCGTGGGTAACCGGTTCGTATTCCTTCTCGCGGTATCTGTCGGTGAGTCAATAGTGTGGGGAATTGCTCTCGAGCTGCGGATCCGTCGCGATTAGCGATCGCAAAAAGAAACCGTACACGTATCTTGCTGGTTCCCTCCGCGCATAGCTCGTGGTCGGAGCCGCGGTCAGGGGAGGCGGGCGTCGGTGACCACCACGAGGTCGGGATCGGACGTCACGCGGCCCCTGCCAGTGACGTGAATGTGGCCCGCGTATCCCGCGAAAGGCGGATACGCGGGCCCTCTGTCAGCGCTTCAGCCCTTGGCGCTCAACTGCCACGACACGCCCCACCGGTCGTTCACCCACGCGAACGGCCCGAAGCCGTAGTCGTTCAGCGGCATCAGCGTTCCGCCGCCTTCGCCGAGGGCCTCGTAGATCCGCTTGAGTTCGTCGGCCGAGTCGACGGTGACGAACAGCGACGTTGACGGCGTGAAGTCGAAGCCGTGCTTGATGAAGCTGTCGCTGCACCGCACGCGCTGTCCGGCGACGGTGAACTCGGCCATCACGATCGTTCCCTCCGGTCCGGGGCCGTCGGCGCCGTAGCGCTCTTCGGACAGCACGGAGTCGCCGGGGAACAGCGAGGTGTAGAAGGCCATCGCCTCGGCGGCGTCGCGCTTCTGGAACATCAGGAACGGGACGAGGTCGGTCATCGGACTGCCTTTCGCGGGTCGGGGTCGAGTCCGAACGTCGCATTGACAAGAAGTTTTGTCAAGCGCGCAGCACGACGCAGGCGAAGCCGAACGAGTGCCGGTAATCCCGGAGCCACTCGTCCCGGTGGGTGGCCGCGGCGGCGAGGGCTTCGGCCTGGTCGGGGTCTTCCGGGTGGTCAAGGGCCCATTCGGTGACGCTTCCGGTCCACGACCATTCGTAGGCGTCCAGTTCGCCGCGTGTGCTGGTGTGGCCGTGGGTCGGAGTCCAGCCTGCGGAAATCACCTGGCCGAGGAGTTCGGGCAGGTCGGGCAGGTCGCCGAAGATCTCGACGGCGGCGGGGGTCGGTTCGGATTCCCAGTAGGCGTCGCCGATCAGGGCGCGGCCGCCGGGGCGGACGTGGGTTCGGGCGGCGGCGAGGGTGTCCGTCAGGCCGCCGAAGGCGTGGGTCGAGCCGATGCACAGGGCGGTGTCGAATTCGGCTGTGGCGGGGAATTCGGTGGCGGGCTGCTGGTGAAGGGTCAGGCGGTCGGAGACGCCTTGAGCAGCAGCGGCGGCGCGGGCGCGCGAGAGGGCGAATTCCGAGGTGTCGACGCCGACGGCGCGGAGTTTCGGGTATGCGACGAGGGCGCGGATGAGCCATTCGGCCCCGCCGCAGCCTAGGTCCAGAACAACAGCGTCTTCGTGCGGGATGCTGCGGTCGAGCAGGCGCTGGACCTCGTCGTCGCTGATCGGGGCAGCGATGGGGTGCCGGGTGTGGGCGAGTGCGGAAAGTCGTTCACGGTTCACGCGCGCCACGCTGACATGCGTGCCCCGAAACGCGCACCTCGTTTACGAGCGGGTGCGCATCGATGCCGACGGAGCGGTGCCCAGCACGCGGGTGGCGACCCAGGCCAGGCCGTCGGCGGTCTCGGCGGGCGTGCCGGACGGCTGCATCACGTGGCTCAGCACGGTGCGCACGACGAGGTCCATGACCACGGTGAGCTGGCCGTCGTCCAACGGCGGCGCGTAGTCGCGGACCCGGCCGCGCAGGACGGCTTTCGCTTCGGTGAGCAGGGTGCCGGCGCGGGTGGTCAGCAGCGGCAGGAATTCGTTGTCGGTGCCGTGCGTCGCGGAGGCGATGGCGCGCAAGAGGATGTTGTCGTCGGCCAGTTCGAGCACCGCGCGGACGGCGTCGTAGATCGCCTCGACCAGGTCGTCCGGATGCCGGTCGAACGCGGTGCTCACGACGGCGAGGAACCGGCGCAGCTCGTGCGAGATCATCGCTTCGGCGAGGGCGGTCTTCGAGCCGATCTCGTTGTAGACCGTCTGCCTGCTCACCCCGACCAGGTCAGCCAGCCGCGCCATGGTGACCGCCGACCAGCCGGATTTCGCGGTGAGTTCGATGGCGGCGGTGATGATGGGCTGCCGGTACTGGCCGCCCGCGGGCACCGGAAGCACGCTCATGACAGTCATTCTAGGCGGCCGTTTCCAGCGCGAAGGCGACTGCCTCGGACCACGGCGTCCGCGCGGCGATCCGCTTGCGGTACTTCATGATGTCGCGCGGCCGGTCGACGGTGAACGCGCCGACGAGCCGGTCGCCGCGCCGGTACAGCGCGGTGAAGCCATGCTCGGCCGGGACCGCGACGACGACCTCGTCCGCGCGCGGCGTCCCGACGAACTGGATGCGGTGCGAGTACCAATCGGACCAGAAATACGGCACGGCGCTGAACACCCGCGCGCTCGCGGGGTCCAGCGCGTGCCGAGCCGCGGCCGCACCCTGCTCGGCCGCGTTCGTCCAGTGCTCCAGGCGCATCAGTTCGCCGTCGAACAACGCGTTCGCCACGTGTGCGACGTCGCCAGCCGCGTAGACGCCGTGGGCGGCGGCGAGGGTGCCGTCGCAGATGATGCCGCCGTCGCGTTCGTGCAGGAGGAGTCCGCTGTCACGCAGCCATCCGGTGGCCGGGACCGCGCCGATTCCAGCGACGACCAGGTCGGCGGGGAGGGTTTCGCCGGTGGACAGCCGGACTCCGGTCACCGCGCCGTCTTCCGCCGCGAAACCGGTGACCCTGGTGCCCAGCCGGAGATCGGTGCCTGCCGCGCGATGCAGATCCGCGCAAACCTCGCCGGCTTCGGGGCCGACCGCGCGCACCAAAGGCGTGTCGAGAGATTCCACAACGGACACTGGCAGGCCGCGTTTGCGGGCGGCTGAAGCGACTTCCGAACCGATGAACCCGGCACCGATCACGACTGTCCTGGCACCACTGTCCAATGCGGACCGGATGGCGGCGGCGTCGTCCGCGGTGCGCAGGGAGTGAATGCCGGAGATCTCCGCGGTGTCCGGAAGAACCCGGGCGGCGGCTCCGGTAGCGATGACCGCCGCGTCGTAGGGGACCGTCGTGTCGCCGGTGTGGATCTCCCGGGCGATCGGGTCGAGTCCGGTCGCGGGAGTGCCCAGCCGGAGATCGACGCCAAGGTCGCGCAGGTCGTCCGCGCTGAGAAACGGTTCCACCTCAACGGGTCCGTCCGCCGCGAGGAAAGCCTTCGACAGCGGCGGGCGGTCATACGGCAGGCGGTCCTCCGCGCCGATCAGCACAATCCGGCCGTCGTATCCGGTCCGCCGCGCCGATTCGACCGCTCGCAATCCCGCCAGCGACGCGCCGACCACCGCGAGCGTCATGACACCAGTTTCAGCGCGAGCACCGGGCAGGCGTCGACCGCCGCGGCGAGGTCGGTCCGGTGCTCCTCGCCGGGGTTGCCGTCGAGCACGACGACCGTGCCCTCGTCGCCCACCTCGAAGAAATCCGGGGCCATCGCCTCGCACATGCCCAGGCCGTCGCATTTGTTCAAATCCGCTTCGATCCGCATCACACACTCATCCTTCCGGGAGCAACGAAGTCGACCTTTTCCCTTACACCGCAGTCGGGACAGCACCAACTGTCCGGAATGGACGACCACGGCGTACCGGCGGGGAAGCCTTCGCGCGGGTCGCCGCGCTGCTCGTCGTAGACGTATCCGCAGCCGGGGCACATTCCGCCTTCGCTCGCGTCGCCGCGCACATCGTTCGGCACGGCCACGGGCTCGTCGGCAGCGGAAGTTCCATGCCGGGCAAGGATCTTCTCCCGCTTCGACGGCTGGATGTTCGCCCGGCTGATATCGCCGTCGAAGTGGTTGAGCACCCGCTGGTCCATCACGCGCCGCCACAGCGGCGGGAACAGCGCGAGCACGATCATCCCGGCGTACCCGGTCGGCAGCACTGGAGATTCGGCGAAATCGCGCAGGGTCTGGTAGCGGCGCGTCGGGTTGGCGTGGTGATCGCTGTGCCGCTGCAGGTGGTACAGCAGGACGTTCGTCGCGATGTTGTTGGAATTCCAGCTGTGGCTGGGATCCACGCGCTCGTACCGGCGGCGCTCGGGCGGGCCGACCTTCTGCCGCAGCATCCCGTAATGCTCCATGTAGTTCACGACTTCCAGCAGGGAGAACCCGATCACCGCCTGGATCACCAGGTACGGCAGGATCCCGACGCCGAGCCACGCCACCATCGCGACCCACAGCACCGCCGACATCAGCCACGCGTTGAGCACGTCGTTGCCGAGCCGGAACGGATGCTTGTCGCGGCGGGCGTAACGCTTGCGCTCCAGGCCCCACGCGGATTTCAGCGAGCCGAACACCGTGCGCGGCCAGAACCGGTAGAAGCTTTCGCCGACGCGGCTCGACGCCGGGTCCTCCGGAGTCGCGACGCGCACGTGGTGCCCGCGGTTGTGCTCGATGTAGAAGTGCCCGTAGAAGCTTTGCGCCAGCGCGATTTTCGACAGCCAGCGCTCGTGGCTTTCCTTCTTGTGGCCGAGTTCGTGCGCGGTGTTGATGCCGATCCCGCCGATGCAGCCGATCGAGATCGCCAGGCCGATCTTGTCCACAACGGACAGATCGCCGCGCGCGATCAGCCAGAACGCGAAGACGAACCCGACGTACTGGATCGGCAGGAACAGATAGGTGATCCACCGGTAGTACCGGTCCTGTTCGAGCCGCTCGATCACGTCGTCCGGCGGATTGCTCCGGTCCAGGCCGGCGACCAGGTCGATCGCGGGCACGATCGCCAGGATCACGATCGGCCCGATCCAGAACCAGACGCCCCAGCCGGTCGCGGCGTGCAGGCCGATCGCGAGGAACGCGAGCGACGGCACGACCAGCCCGATCAGCCACAGGTACCGCTTCTTGTCGGTCCAGCGTTCGGTCGACCCCAGCGGCACCGTGCCGGTCATCTCGCTCATCGCGCCCTCCTCCGTTGGCTGGCTTTACACGACGGTAAGACATGTACACCGCGATTGACAAGAGATGCAGAAATGTAAAGCCGCCACGACCGAGTGAATCCCCAGGCCGGGCATCAGGCGAGGTCAGTCGGGTACGCGGGCGTGCCGCAGCACCTCGACCACCGGGTCCAGCCGCGTGTCGGCGGTGCGGCGAATCAGGAACGTCGTGAGCGTGGCGACCAGATCGTCGATCGGCAGGACCGCGCATTCGTTCGGGTCGAGCGCCAGCGCGGTCGCGGATTCGACCGGTGCGAGGGTGAAGCTTTTGGTGCTGCGCAAGAAGATCAACAGCCCGCTGACGTCGGAGAACTGCGCCTCCGGATCGACCAGCACGCCCTTGGCGGCGAGCTGCTCGGCCCGCCGGGAGCCGAGATCCCAGTGCCGCGGGCCCTGCAGATACTGGAATCCGCGCAGGTCGGCGAGGGTGAGCGAGGTCCGTCCGGGGAACCGCGACGCGTCCACCACGGCACCGAGCGGTTCGCGGTAAAGGACGATCGTGGACAGCCGGTCGTCGGAAGTGCCCAGGTGGGACACGGCGAGGTCGAGCGAGTTGCTGAGCAGCGCGGATTCCATCCCGAGCGACGGCATCTGCCGCAGCGTGAACCGGTAGGAGCCGTCCAGCGCGCGGATCGATTCGCTGAGCTGGCGGCGGTGCGCGGGATTGAGCACGTCGGGGATGGCGAGGCGGACGTCGGCGCGCTGGTCGCGGGTGCGCATCCGCAGCGGGATGGCGTCGAAGCCCGAAACGACCGATTCGGCGAGCGGCAGCAGCGCTTCGCCTGCCTCGGACAGCCGGGTGTGGTGGGTGGAGCGGTCGAACAGCGGCTCGCCCAGCTCGCGTTCGAGGTCGCGAATGCGCTGGCTGAGCGGCGGCACGGACATGTTGAGCGATCGCGCGGCGCGGGTGAAGTTCAGCTCGCGCGCGACCGCGAGGAAGTACCGCAGGTGGTGAATCTCCACGAAGCGCAGCGTACCCACGGTGTTATCACCGTGGTCATACCGATCTGATGCACTCGGTCATTCCCTTCCGGTGAGCAAGCGCTTAGCGTCAGTGGTGAAGCAAAGATCGTCAACGGGAGGACCGCGAAGATGGATGCCACCGGACCGCTTTCCGGGGTTAAGGTGCTCGACCTGTCGTCCGCGGTGATGGGCCCGTACGCCACGCAGATCCTCGGCGACTTCGGCGCCGACGTGATCCGGGTCGAACCGCTGCGCGACGTCGCCCGGCACTCGCCGGCCAACACCGGCCGCACACCCGGGATGGCCCCGCTGTACATGCAGGTCAACCAGAACAAACGCAGCATCGAACTCGACCTCAAGGACCCCGCCGGCCGCGAAGACCTCTTCGCCCTGCTCGCCGACGCCGACGTCCTCGTCACCAACATGCGCGCCGCCGCCCTCGACCGGCTCGGCCTCGGCTACGAGCAGCTGCGCGAACGCTTCCCCCGCCTCGTCTACGCCCACGCGCAGGGCTTCGCGCCCGGCTCGTCGCGCGCCAACCGGCCCGCCTACGACGAGGTCATCCAGGCCACGTCCGGCCTGGTCAGCCTGCAGGACCGGGCGGGCGGCACGCTGCAGTTCGTCCCGACCTTCATCGCCGACAAGACCGCCGCGCTGTACCTGCTCAACGGCGTGCTCGCCGCGCTCTTCGACCAGCAGCGCACCGGCAAGGGCCAGCAGGTCGAACTGGCGATGGCCGACGCGATGATCGCGGTCAACCTGGTCGAACACCTGGCGGGCGACGTTTTCGTCCCGGCCGCCGGCGACGTCGGCAACCCGCTTTCGCTCAGCGACACGCACGCCGCGATGCGCACGGCCGACGGCGGCGCGATCGCCGCGGTGCCCTACACCAACGACGCCGTGCGGACGCTGTTGATCGGGGCCGGCCTCGAGGACGCCGCGGCCGATCCGGCCTGGGACTCCCCGGTGATCGACCGGGAGATTTTCACCGCGGGGGTGGAGAAGGTGCTGGCCAACTCCGCCAGCCGCACCACCGCGGAGTGGGAGGAGTACCTGACCGCCCACGACGTTCCGTACGCGGTCGTCGTCGACATCGCCGACCTGGCGACCGACCCGTACGTTCAGGAGGTCGGGCTGATCACCGAGCGGGAACACCCGACTGAGGGCACGATCCGCGTCGTGGAGAGCCCGCTGCATTTCTCGCGGACCCCGGCCGGGTTCCGCAGGCACGCCGAACGCGCCGGAGCGAGCACCGCCGAAGTCGTCGGAGCCGTACGCACCACTGAAGGGGTTTGATCGATGGATCTCGAACTGTCTAAAGAGGACCTCGCGTTCCGAGACGGATTGCGGGAGGTGTTCCTCGGCGCGATTCCGGAGGAAATCCGCAAGCGTTCCGCGCTCGGCCTGACCACGCGCGACGACATCGTCACCAGCCAGCGGACCCTGAACGAGCACGGTCTCGCGGTGCCGCACTGGCCGACGCAGTGGGGCGGCAAGGACTGGACCCCGACGCAGTCCCACATCTACGCTTCCGAACTGCAGCGCAACGCCGTTCCGCAGCCGCTCGCCTTCAACGCGAGCATGGTCGGCCCGATCATCGCCGAGTTCGGCAGCGAGGAGCAGAAGCAGAAGTTCCTCCCGGCCACCGCGAATCTCGACATCTGGTGGTCGCAGGGCTTCTCCGAGCCGGAGGCCGGTTCGGACCTCGCCGGGCTGCGCACCACCGCTCGCCTGGAGGGCGACCACTACGTCCTCAATGGACAGAAGACCTGGACCACGCTCGGCCAGTACGGCGACTGGATGTTCGTGCTCGCGCGGACCAACCCGGACGCGCCGCGCAAGCAGCAGGGCCTGTCCTTCCTGCTGCTGGACCTGAACACGCCGGGCATCGAGCGTCGTCCGATCAAGCTGGTCGACGGTTCCGCCGAGGTCAACGAGTTCTTCTTCGACAACGTGGTGATCCCGGCGGAGAACCTCGTCGGCGAGGAGAACAAGGGCTGGACGTACGCGAAGTTCCTGCTCGGCAACGAGCGTAACGGCATCGCCCAGGTCGGTACTGGACAGCGGATCTTCGCTGACCTCGCCGCCGCGGCCGCCGATCTGCCCACTGAGGACGGTCCGCTCGCTGACGACGCGGAGTTCCGCGCGGCCATGCACACCGCGAAGACCACGCTGCTCGCGCTTGAGGCGACCCAGATGCGGGTCACCGCCGCTTCGGAAAACGGCCAGCCGAGCCCGGTCTCGTCGCTGTTGAAGATGGAGGGCACGCAAGCCCTGCAGGCGCTCACGAAGCTGCGCATGCGCGCGGCCGGTTCCGACGGCATGCTGCTGGACACCGAATCCCCGGTGCGGGCCGACGAGGCCGCGGTGGTCGCCGCGGCGCAGTACCTGAACCAGCGGAAGCTGTCGATTTTCGGCGGCTCCAACGAAATCCAGCGCGGCGTCATCGCGAAGACGATCCTCGGTCTGTAAGGGACGGCGACTCATGAACCTCGAATTCAACGAAGACCAGAAGCTGCTGTTCGAGACCGTCGACACGGCAGTCGGCCGCGGTTACCCGGCAGGCGGCCGCGCGGCCGCGGCGAGCAGCGAACTCGGCTGGAACGACCAGGTCTGGAGCACCCTCGGCGAGCTGGGTCTCGCCGGTCTGCCGATCTCCGCCGACCACGACGGCGCCGACGCCGGCCCGGTCGAGGTCTACGCGACGCTGGAGGCGATGGGCAAGCACGCGGCGGCCGAACCGCTGCTCGACGGCGTGTTCCTGCCGTCGTGGATCATCGCCGAGCTGGGCACCGACGACCAGGTCAAGGCGCTGCTGCCGGTGCTCGCCGCCGGCGGCACCACGATCGCGGTCGCGCACGCCGAGCCAGGACGTCCGTGGGGCGTCGCGCCGTCGGTGTCGGCGGCCGGCTCCGCGCTGACTGGCGTGAAGTCGCCGGTGCGCAACGCCGACCAGGCCGACAAGTTCCTGGTCACCGCGGTCGACGAGAACGGCCGCACCGGGGTGTACCTGGTCGAGGCGACTGCTGAAGGCATCACTCGGGTCGACGGCCGGGCCGCGGACTGGGGTCACACGTCGCAGGTCGAATTCGCTGGTACGCCAGCGGTTCTGCTCGGCACCGCGGACTCCGACGCGCCGGCTGGGTTGCGTCGCGCGTTCTCGCGGGCGCGGATCGCGGTGACCGGCGAGGCGATCGGCCTGATGGAGACCGGGCTCGCGATGACCGTCGAATACCTCAAGACCCGCAAGCAGTTCGGTGTTCCGCTGGCGGCGTTCCAGGCGCTCGTGCACCGTGCCGCCGATCTGTACGCGAAGGTCGAGCTGGCTCGTTCGCTGGCGCTGTGGGCGACCGCGACGGTCGAGGCGTACGACAAGGGCGCCTCCACAGTGGACCTCGACGCCGTCGCCGACGACGCGTTCGTGTTCGTGTCCGACGCGGCGACCGCGACCGCCGAGGAGATCGTCCAGCTGCACGGCGGCATCGGAATGACTTACGAATCAGAGGTCGCGCACCACGCGGCGCGGCTGATTGCCATTACGGAGAGTTATGGCGGAGTGAGCGCGGCCCGTCGCCGCGCGCTAGCGTCGGACGCGTTGCTGACGCCGCCGAGCGCGCTGCTCAACAACGCGGACGCGGTCACCGCCTGAGAAAGGAGCGCGCCATGCCGGTCGTCGCGATCGTAGGCGCTGGGGTCATCGGAGTGTCGTGGGCTCGGCTGTTCGCCGAGGCGGGCTGGACGGTGCGGGTCACCGATCCGCGCCCGGACCTGGGCGAAATCGTCTCCCGGGACCTCGCCGGGCTGCCCGCCGCGGCAGTCGCGGACCTCGCGGAAGCCGCTGACGGGGCCGACTTCGTCCAGGAGTCGGGCCCGGAGCGGATCGAGCTGAAGCGGGAAATGTTCGCGACGCTCGCCGCCGCCACGCGCGACGACGCAGTACTGGCTTCCTCCTCGTCGTCGCTGTTGCCCTCGGTGATCGCCGAGGGCAACGCGGCGGCCTCGCGGATCGTGATCGGGCATCCGTTCAACCCGCCCGAGCTGATGCCGCTGGTCGAGGTGGTGCCCGGAGTTTCGACCTCCGAGGAGACCGTGGCGAAGGCCGTCGAGGTCTACCGCGGGCTGGGCAAGAAGCCGATCACGCTGAAGAAGGAAGTGCCCGGCTTCGTCGGGAACCGGCTGCAGAAGGTCTTCAACGACCAGGCGATGTACCTCGTGCAGCAGGGCGTGATTTCCGCGGCGGACCTGGACGAGCTGGTCAAGGCCTCGCTCGGGCCGCGCTGGGCGACGATCGGTCCGTTCGAGAGCATGCATCTCGGCGGAGGCCCGGACGGCATCCGGCATCTGGTGAGCCACGTCGGCTCGCAGATGACGTTCGACATCGGCCGTCCGGACCGGGCGCACCTCGACGCGGTGATCGACGAGGTCGAGCAGGCCTACGGCGCTGCGGACACCTACGCCAAGCGGGTCGAAGCGCGAGACAGCCGAACCCGCGCGGTGGTGGACGCGCTGGAGAAGGAATGACTCTCACCGAGCATCTCGAGGCCGCGCTCGCCAAGCCGGCCACCACCGACGAGTACGACCTGCACCAGCCGCTGGCTGACCTCCTTGGCTCAGTCGGTCTGCAAGAATCCGACGCCGGCGGCCGGATCGAGTTCACCGGAGCCGACCCGATCCTGCCGGGCGCGCTGCGGCTGGCCGGGGCGACGTCCGTCGCACTGGCGGCGAAATCCGTTGCGGTGGCGAAGATCTGGCAGCTGCGCGGGGGTCGCGGGCAGGACATTTCGATGGACCTGCGGACCGCGCCGCACCGGCTGTGCCCGTTCTACGACAAGAAATGGGAACTGCTCGACGGCTATCCGCAAGGCGACCCGGCGCGCGTCGATCCCGCCTTCGGCACGGATCGTTTCTACTCCACTTCGGACGGACGCTGGGTGCACCCGATCAGTCCGTACCCGAAACTGCGCAACGACGCGGCGGCGCTGCTCGGCGTTCCTGAACGGGATGCCGTGGTGCGGCAAGCGATCTCGCAGTGGAACTCGTTCGAGCTGGAGGACGCCGCCGAGGCCGCGGGCGTCATCATGCCGGTGGTGCGCACGACCGAGGAGCTGATGGCGACCGAGCAGTACCAATCGGTGCTGTCGACAATGCCGCCGGTGATCGTCGAGCGGATCGGCGACAGCCCTCCGGAACCGTTGCACCCCAACCCTTCCACGCCGCTCGAAGGCATTCGCGCACTGGGCCGGGCGCACATCATCGCGGGCGCTGGCTGTGGCCGGGCGCTGGCTTTGCACGGCGCGGACGTGCTGAACGTGTGGGATCCAGCGGAATACGAACTTCCGGTGCTGTACGCGACGTCCAATGTGGGCGTCCGCTCCACCCGGCTCGACTTCCGCCGCGCCGCCGACCAGGAACGAATGCACTGGCTGCTGACCGGTGCCGACATCTTCTACGCGAACCGCCGCCCGGGATACCTCGCGCGACACGGTCTCGACGCGGAAACCGCCGCCGAGATCCGCCCCGGAATCATCCACGCCGAAGTGACGCTCAACGGTGCCACCGGCCCATGGTCCGGCCGGGTCGGCTTCGACCAGACGGCTGGCTGTCTGTCCGGCGTCATGCTGCTGGAAGGCGAGGGCGGGGTCCCGTCGCTGCCCGGCGTGCCGGTGGTGAACGACTACATCACGTCGTGGTTCCTGCAGCTGGGAATCCTGCGCGCCCTCATGCTCCGCGCGGAATGGGGCGGTTCTTATCGGGTGCAGGTTTCTTTGACTCGCGTCGCTTTATGGTTGCTGAGCCTGGGAATCTTCGACAAGGGCTACGCCGCTGAAGTCGCCGGTGTCGCTCCTGGACACGAATACTTCGATCCCGAGACGTTCACCGCGGACACCCCGCTCGGCCGCTATCGCGGTGTCACCGAGCAGATCCGGATGTCGGAAACGCCGGGCTATTACACGAATCCTTTGATCCCCAGGGGATCGCACCGTCCAGAGTGGAGGTGACATGTTCAGCGAACTGGTAGTGCTGGGCATTCGCACCGGGACGATTTACCGCGTCGGACTTCCCGACGGGCAGGTTACCCCGCTGTACAAAGAAGCCGGTGTCTCGCCGGATGGCGTTGTCGTCGTCGACGGGACTGTTTACTGGACCACCATGGGGATGCCTGCGCGCGACCCTTCGGTGCCGGGCGAGGCTGGTCTCGACTACTCGGCCCGCAACGGCGGCCTGCACGCGGTGGCCTTCGATGGCACCGGCGCCCGTGATGTTGTCCCGAATGGAACTCTGACGACCGGGAAACAGTTGGCGTACAACGGTTCCCTGTACTGGGGCGACCGGGAAGGCTATCGAATCACCCGGGTTCGCCCGGACGGCACTGGTCTCACGGATCTGATCGTGAACGAGCCGGACGGCAGCGGGATGCAGGAATGCGTCGGCGTTACCGTGAACTCGACGCATCTGTACTGGACGCAGAAAGGCCCGGCCAAGGGCGGCGTCGGCCGGATTTTCCGTGCTGGGCTGGAGATTCCTTCGGGCGAGACCGCTCGCGACCGGTCCGACGTCGAGGCTCTGTGGGACCACCTGCCGGAACCGATCGACCTGGAAATCCATGGCGGGTACCTGTATTGGACGGACCGCGGTGCGGCTCCGAAGGGAAACACGCTGAACCGCGCGCCGCTCCCCGGCCCGGGGGAGAAGGGCGCCGAGCCGGAGATCCTGGCGAGCGGATTCACTGAGGCGATCGGGCTGGCGGTGGATGACGAGGTCGCTTATGTCTCCGATCTTGGCGGACGGATAACCGCGGTGCCGCTGACTGGCGGCGAGTCGCGCGTGGTGGTGGACATGGGGGAGTTGTTGTCCGGGATCGCGGGGGTTCGGCGCTAGTATTTGGGTCCAATGGGGCTCTTTGGCCGAGGGTGCTGTCTGCGATGCGAAGGTCCGTGAGGGCCACCTTGAGGGACTCTGATTCCCTCCGGGTTCCCCTCACAGGCCTGGGATCCGGCTTTCAAGCGGCAACGGTCCGAAACGACACGTCGCGAACCGACGGGGCAGGCATGCCGTGTCGCCGAAGCGCTAAAGCAGCACTCCGGCGAAATCGCCATAGCTCTGGGAAAAACCCAGTTAGCCGTCGTCGAACTGACTCCCCCCATGGGAGCTTCCCGTCGTAGGGAGCGGCCGAGGCACCGATCCTCCGCAACGGAGCCTTTCTCCCGCAACCTGACAACCCTGACGTTCAGCGAACCGCGATCCCCCGCAGAATCATCTCCACCATGTTCAGCAAATGCTCCTGCAGGTCAAACGGAGCAGCCTCGCTTTCGATCCACGAACTGAGCGTCCCGAAATACCCTGTGGCGAGCAACAACCCGGCCTGCGCCGGATCGATGTCCGCGCGGATCTCCCCGGTTTCCTGCGCCCGCGCGACGAACGCGGCGAACTCGCGCGCCAGTTCCGGATTGCCGAAGACGTTGGTGGAGTGGATCGCCGCGCCCATGCAGGCGATCGTCTCCGCCCGGGAGTCGAGGCTGTTGCGCGCCAGTTCGATCAGGTAGCGGCTGAGCACCTCGCGCAGCGGCCGGTCCTCCAGGTTCTCGGCGCGCACCGCGGTCATCGCGCGCTCCCGCCGGCGCAGGCTCCACTCGTCCAGGAACGCGGTCTTGCGCTGGAAGTGGTTGAACACGGTGGCGCGCGCGGTGTCGGCGCGCTCGGCGATGTCCTCCATCGTGGTGTTGTCGTAGCCGCGCTCCACGAACAGCTCCACGGCCGCCTGGAACAGCCGGTCCCGGCGTTCGTATCGCTGCCTGGTTCGCCGATCGCCCGTCGCTTCTGCCGTCATGTCTCGCAGTCAACCATCATTTCTCCCCGGCGCCCGCTGAATGACGCCCTTGACGCGACTTCCGTCGGGGCCTAACTTGGACTGGAGTCCAAAGTTATACTCCAGTTCAAGGAGGCGGCGATGCGGCTGGTCACCTATGAGTCCTCGGGCACGGCCCGGCTCGGTGTGTCGCACGGCGATGCCGTGGTGGATCCGGCGCGCGTCTTGCGGGCGGCGAAGGCCGGAAGCGAAGTCCCGACCGAGATGGTTGCCTTCTTCGAGGGCGGGGCCGAGGCGCGTGCCAGGGCTGAACAGGCGCTTCAGCTCGCGGACACCGCAGCCGACCGAGGCAATCCCCTGATCGACGAAGGCCATCCGGCAGTCCTTCCGCAGCAAGAAGTCCGGCTGCTCGCCCCGGTGCCGAGGCCGCGCCGGATCCGCGACTACCTGACCTATACCCAGCACGCCTCGGGCTCCGGCCTCGCCGTTCCGCCTGCCTTCGCGGCGATGCCGATCTGCTACAAGGCCAACGTCGAGACGGTGATCGGGCCGGAGGAGCCGCTGCTCTGGCCGTCCTACACCGCGCAGCTCGACTTCGAACTCGAACTCGGCTTCTTCACCTCCGGCGGCGGCAAAAACCTCACCCCGGCCGAGGCTGCCGGACGCATCGCCGGCGTCACGATTTTCAACGACGTCAGCGCGCGCGACATCCAGATGTTCGAGATGAGCATGACGATCGGGCCGTCCAAAGGGAAAGACTTCTGCACCGCGATGGGCCCGTGCGTGCTCACCATGGACGAGGTCGACGAATGGGCGGTGCAGATGTCGGCGACGGTCAACGGCGAGGTCTGGGCCTCCGGGTCCACAAAGGACCGGCAGTTCTCCTTCGCCGAGGTGCTCGCGTGGGCGTCGCTGGACGAAGACGTTTATCCAGGGGAGTTCTTCGGGCTCGGCACCGTCGGCGGCGGATGCGGCCTGGAGCTGGACCGCTGGATCCAGCCGGGCGATGTGGTGGAACTTGCCGCGTCTGGTGTCGGTGTGCTGCGAAACCCGGTGGGGCAACGGCAGATCGCGCCGGACGGTGCGGGATTGGCTTCATATCAAGGTGCACCCGAAGTGCACGTTCATTAGGAGGTAGGCATGCCCAAAGATATTCCCTACACCAAAGGGCATCACCGGCTCACCGAACACTGCTCGGCTTGGCTGGTCCCGGACGGAACGTGGGGCTGGAGCAATGCCGGACTGATCGCCGGGGCAGGAGAATCCCTTCTCGTCGACACTCTCTTCGACGTGCCGATGACCCGGGAGATGCTGACTGGCCTGGAGAACACCACAGTAGACAGTCCTATTAAGACAGTCGTGAACACGCACGCGAACGGGGACCACTGGTTCGGCAACGAACTGGTCGCCGACGCCGCCATCATCGCGTCCGAAGCCACGGCGGAAGAAATGCGCACCAACGGCCCCGACCTCATGCGCGGCCTGGTGCACCAGGAAGGCCCGCTGGGCCGCTTCGCTCAGCACATCCTCCACCCGTTCGACTTCGAGTCCATCACCGCGACCTACGCGACCCGGACGTTCGCCGAACAGCTGAAGCTCGACATCGGCGGTGTGGCAGTGGAAATCCGCTGCCTCGGACCCGCGCATACCGAGGGCGACAGCGTCGTGCTGGTCCCCGACGAAGGCGTGCTGTACGCCGGAGACCTGTTGTTCATCGGTGGCACCCCGATCACCTGGGCGGGCCCGGTGTCGAACTGGATCGCCGCCTGCGACGCGATGCTGGCGATGGACGCCGAGTTCGTCGTTCCCGGCCACGGCCCGGTCACCGACGCCGACGGCATCCGCTCGGTCCTCGACTACCTGCAGTGGGTTCAAGCCGAGGCTGCTGACCGCCACCGCCGGGGAATGACCTCGGAGGAGGCGATGCGCGACATCTCGCTGGGCCGGTTCGCGGACCTCGACGAACGCGGCCGCCTCGCGCAGAATGTGCTCGCGGTGTATTACGAACTCGACCCGGAGATGGAGCGGGTGGACACCCGCGAGGTGTTCCGCCGCATCGCCGAGCTGGAAGGGTTCGCGTGAGCCGCTAACCCGCCACGGTCAGGATCCCGAGCGCCAGCAACACGAGCACCTTCACGGTTTCCGTTGCGATGTAAACGAAATGCGCCCGAGACCGCGGCAGCTCCACGCCTTCCGGGGCGGCGAGGACGCGGTCCGTCCGCCGGTTCAACGCCGGACGGACCGCTCCCAGTTGCCCGATCAGCACCACTATCGCCACCGCCGTCAGCACCGTCACCGCGGTACTCGGCCGCCCGACTACCACCGTGACCGCCACCCCCACCGCGAGCAGAATCTCGGCGATGTTCAAAGCCCGGAACACCAACCGGCCGATGCCGAGGCCGATCGGAATGGTGACCCCCGGCGCACGGAACTTCAGCGGGGCTTCCAGGAACGAGATGGCGAGCACCATCCCGAACCAGACGAACGTGAAGGCGCCGATCAGGGCAATGTCATGCACAGCGCGGAAAACCTCGATTCCCGTCTTCGATCCGCCGCTGCCAGGCTACTCCCGCTACCAGGTGACCGGCAGTCGCACCGGACCGTAGATCGACGCGTCGTGCGGCAGTTCCACCTCGGCGAACGGCACCGCGAGCCGGAGACCGGGGAACCGCGCGAACAGCCGGAACAGCGCGGTCCGCATCTCGACCCTGGCCAGTTGCTGCCCGAGGCATTGGTGCACGCCGTGGCCGAAAGCCAGCTGCCCGGTCGCCTTGCGGGTGACGTCCAGTTCGTCCGGCGCCGGGAACCTCTCCGGGTCACGGTTGGCGACCGGCAGCGACATGACGATCGGATCGCCTGCCTTGATCGTCACGCCGCCGAGTTCGACGTCCTCCAGCGCGGTGCGGATCGGGCCGATGTGGATCACGCTGAGGTAGCGCAGCAGTTCCTCGACCGTGCCCGCGGTGAGCTCCGGATCGGCCTTGAACTTCGCCAGCTGCTCCGGATTCTCCAGCAGCGCCAGCGTGCCGAGCGCGATCATGTTGCGGGTCGTCTCGAATCCGGCGACCAGCAGCATCATGCCGATGTTGGCGAGTTCCTCGTCGGTCAGCTCGCCGCCGCGCACCAGATCGGACAGCAGATCGTCGCTCGGTTCGGCCCGCTTCTCCTCGATCTGCCCGGTGATGAACGCGACGACGCCCTGGGTCGCCTCGATCCGTTCGGCGATCGGGACGTCCTTGGAGAACATCGTGGCGGCGTAGCCGTCGAACTCGGCGCGGCGTTCATACGGTGCGCCGAGCAGTTCGCAGATCACCAGTGACGGCACCGGCCGCGCAAACGCTTCCACCAGGTCGACCGGACCGTCCGCTGCGGCCATCGCGTCGAGATGGTCGTCGACGATCTCGGTGACGCGGTCTTCCAGCTTCCGCATCCGGTGCACGGTGAACGCCCCGGTCAGCAGCTTGCGGTAACGGTGGTGGTCCGGGTCGTCCATCCCGCTGAACACCCCCGGGTCCGCCGGCTTCGGCGGCGGCAGCGGGCCGAAGTCGATCGGGATCTTCGTCAGCTCCACGCGCGCGGACATCCGCTTGTCCGAGAGGACTGCCCGCACCTCCTGGTATCCGGTGACGAGCCACCCCTGGGCGCCGTCCGGGTACGTCAGCGGCTCGACCGGAGCCTGCGTGCGCTGGGCCGGTGCCGGATCGAACGGACACGCGCCCCTTTCGAGCGGGAGTCCTGCCTGACGGGTCATCGTCGCTCCTTCCCCTCTAAGTAGTTCAGAAGGTACATAGATTTCACAAATTTGTGAAGAGAATGTCAGGACTGAACGGGACGCGGGAAGGAATTCACTGTCCTGGTGCTAGTTCTAGCGTTGCTAGACAATCGAGCGCCAGCAGTGCTAGCGTTGACTCAGTATCTAGCGACGCTAGATTTAGCTGACAGCAAGGAGAAATCCCGAAATGGCCAAACTTCAGAGCCTCGACCCGCGCACGCCGATGTTCGCTCAGTTCAAGGAGAAGACCGGGCCGATCGTCCTGGCCAACACCTTCGTCGTCCCGGAGGGGGAGACCGAAGCGTTCCTGGCCGTCTTCCGGAAGCAAGCCGAGTACATGAAGGCGCAACCCGGATTCGTCTCGCTGCAAATGCATCGGGGAACGGCGGGCAGCCAGCTGCTGATGAATGTCGCGGTCTGGGAGTCCACCGAGGCGCTCGCCGCCGCGTTCGGCAGTCCGGAATTCCAGCGCCTGGCGGCCGAGTCCTCCGACGGCATCGTGTCGTATCCGCACATCTTCGAGCAGATCGACGTCTGAGCCCTCAGTCCTCCGCGGCTTCGAGGGCCGGAACAAGCGGTTCGAGCATGCGCCGCAACAAATCCGGCAGCGATCCGGACACCACGACCAGGCCGTTGCCTGCCGGTTGCGTCCACTGCTCCAGCGCGACCCGCACCGCCGCCGCGACGGAGGCGGCGAGCACGCGCGTGGTCTGCGGATCGCCGACCCGGGTCGCGATCACTTCCTGCAGCGGGTTTTCCAGGGCGGCCGGAGCGTCGAGGAATGCCGTGCGCAGCCCGGGATTCGTGGTGATCAGCAGCAGTGCGTCGCGGCTCTGCTCGCCGGGATCGGTGTACTGCTCCGTGATCGCGTCGATGATCGCCGCGGCCAGCCGGGTCTCCGGCAGGCGTTCGGCGACGGCGGCGGCGATCCGGCTTTCGCGGTCCGCGGTGACCGCGGCGACGATCGCTTCCTCGCGGCTGGAGAAGTAGTTGTTGTAGGTCCGCGGCGAGACTCCGGCCGCCTCGGCGATGTCGTCGACGCGGACGTTCGCCGGCCCGTGTTCGAGCGCCAGCCGCAGCGCTGCTTCGCGCAGTGCGACGCGGGTGGCCTCCTTCTTTCGTTCGCGCAGTCCGGTCACGCACCCAGTCTCGCAGTCTTCGTGCGGCTACGCAAACTTGCGCGCACGCAAGTTTCGAGCGTAGGGTGGCGGCATCCCCGAACGAGAGGAAACCGCCATGCGCGGCAAGGGAATGACGTACGACACCGGATTCGTCCGCAATGGACGGTCGTCGCGGGAGAGCTTCGAACCGGAGGTGGTGAAACGCGAACTGGCGATCATCCGCGACGACCTGCACTGCACCGCGGTGCACGTCGTCGGCGGCGATCCGGATCGGCTGGAGCAGGCCTCGCGGTGGGCGGCCGACCTGGGGTTGGAGGTCTGGTTCTCGCCGTATCCGCTGGAGCAGACCCACGAAGAGATGCTTGACCTCTTCGCCGACTGCGCCACCCGCGCGGAACGGCTGCGCGCCACCGGGGCGGACGTCGTGTTCGTGACCGGCGTCGAGCTGAGCGTGATGAACCACGGCTTCCTGCCCGGCGAGGACGTCGCGGAACGGGTCAGTTTGCTGCTCGACGAGCCCGAGGGGCGCGCCGAGCGATTGGCCGAAGTGGGCAAGCGGCTCGACCCGTTTCTCGACACCGCGGTCAAGCTCGTACGGGAACGGTTCCACGGCAAGGTCACTTACGCGTGCATCCAGTTCGAGCAGGTGGATTGGAGCCGGTTCGACTTCGTCACCGTGGAACTCATCCGCTCCGCCGAGGTCGCCCCGATCTTCCAGGACGGCGTGCGAGCCCTGGTGGCGCAAGGGAAACCGGTCGCGATCACCGGATTCGGGACGGCGACTTGGCGCGGGTCCGGCGATGTCGCGCCGCGGAGCATGGAAATCGTCGAGTACGACAAGGAAACCGGCGACCCGCTCCGCATCGACGGCGAGTACGAGCGCGACGAAGCCGGACAGGCCACGTATCTGCGCGAGCTGCTGGAAATCTTCGACGAGGAGGGAGTGGACAGTGCGTTCGTGTTCCTGTTCGCGCTCTACAACTACCCGGGCGATCTCGACCTCGCCAGCTTCGGCCTGGTGAAAGTCCTGGAGGACCGCTCGGGCACGGCGTACCCGGGGCTGAACTGGGAACCGAAGGAGGCGTTCGCCGCGGTCGCCGAGCATTACGCAAAACCTTGACTCGGCGGGGTCCGGCCGGGTGAGATCCGGACATGTCGACGAAGACCAGCGCAGTGGGCAACCGGGTGATGGCCAAGGCGGCGGTGCGGATCATGCCGCTGCTGATGCTGCTGTACTTCGTCAACTACCTGGACCGGGTCAACATCGGGTTCGCCGGTCCGAACGGGATGAACAAGGAACTCGGCCTCACCGCGACGGCCTTCGGGCTCGCGTCGGGGATCTTCTTCATCGGCTACCTGATCCTCGAGGTGCCGAGCAATCTCGCGCTGCACCGGTTCGGCGCGCGCCGCTGGATCGCGCGGATCATGATCACCTGGGGCGCGGTGGCCGTCGCGATGGCGTTCGTGCCGAACACCACGACGCTCGTGGTGCTGCGGTTCGTGCTCGGCGTCGCTGAAGCGGGGTTCTTCCCCGGCATCATTTTGTATCTGACGTACTGGTTCCCGGCAGCGCAGCGGGCGAAGGCGGTCGCGCTGTTCATGTGCGCGGTGCCGGTGTCGAGCGCGATCGGCTCGACCGTCTCCAGCCTGCTGATCAGCGGCGGGCACGGCATTTTCGGCCTGTCCGGCTGGCGGTTCATGTTCCTGGTCGAGGGCGTTCCGGCGATCCTGCTCGCGGTCGTCACGTGGTTCTGCCTGAGCGACCGGCCGGAAACCGCGAAGTGGCTGTCGGCGGAGGAACGCGACTGGCTCACCAACGAACTCGACGGCGAACGTCGCGCCACCGAAGCCGAACACCACTGGCCGCTGCGGAAAGCGCTTACCCACCCGCGGATCCTCGGGCTGGCGTTCGTGTACTTCGCGGTCGTCTACGGCCTCTACGCGCTCGGTTTCTTCCTGCCGACGATCATCGCCGGGTTCGGCGAGGAGTTCGGCACCAAACTGACCGTGCTGCAGGCCGGTTTGGTGAACGCGATCCCGTACGTCGCGGGTGCCCTGGTGATGGTCCCGTGGGCACGCCACGGCGACCGCACCGGGGAACGGACGTGGCACGTCGCGCTGCCGATGCTCGTCGGCGGGGCGGCGATCCCGGTGGCGCTGTATCTCGGAAACCCTTACGCCACAATGACCGCGGTGACCATCTGCGCGATGGGCGTGTGTGCGGCGCTGCCGACGTTCTGGGCTCTGCCGTCGAACTTCCTGTCCGGCGCGGCGGCTGCCGGCGGGATCGCGTTGATCAACGCTTTGGGCAACCTGAGCGGGTTCGTCGCGCCGTATGTGACGGGCTGGCTGCGCGATCTGACGGGTACGCAGCGGACCGGTTTGTGGGTGGTCGGCGCGTGCATGGTGGCCGGAGCGGTGCTGGCGGTGGCGTTGGGGGCGAAGCCGCGCGCGTCTCGTCGGTGATCAGGAAGCGCGGCGAACCCGGTCTGTCAGCAATCGCACTTCGGTCTCGAACAATGCGTCGGCGTCGAGGCCCATCGCGGTGAAGCCGCCGCCGATCTCCAGGCTGACGAAGCCATGCAGCCGCGACCACAACGCGACTGCCAGCTGGTGGTTCTCGGTGTTCGCGCGCCGAGCGTCGAGCACTTCCTCGTTCTCGTACGCGGCCGGCTTTTCCGCGGCTGCGGAATCGAGGTGGTGCAACACTCCGAGCACCACGCCCATCAGCGACCGGGCCGCTTCGGCGAGCGGCTTGGCGTGCGCGTCGTATCCGGGGAACGGCGCCTTGAACAGCAGTTCGTACCGGTGCGGTTCTTCCCGCGCCCAAGCCCGGTACGCCGCGGCCAGCAGTCGGACTTGCGCTTCCGCGTCGAGTGCGTCGGTGTCGAGGGCATTCGCCATGGCCTCGCGGAGGTCGTTGTACGCGTCGATGACCAAGACCGTCAGCAGCTCGTCGCGGCTCGAGAAGTAGCGGTACAGCGCCGGCCCGGAGACGCCGAGCTGCTTGGCGATGGCGTTGATGGAGATCGCCTGCGCGCCCCCGGCCGCGAGCTGGTTGAGCGCGACGAATTTGACCTCCTCGCGCACCTGCTCGCGGAACCGTTCGCGCATCGGCTTGCGGGTGCCTGCTGCGGGCATCCCCACCTCCTTGACGACGCCCGACGGTAACATGGCCGATCGTTCGGAAGACCTTCTAACTGTTGCCGCGTGCCTCGAAGGCCTGCTCGACGTCCTCGCGCTCGACGGCGGGACCAGGCACTTCCTTCGGTCCTGCGGTCGCGATGCCGTTGAGGAAGTGCGTGATCTGCCGTCTCGCCAGGTGGGTCCAGTCGAGGAACGACGCCTTCGGCTGCGTGAGCAGGGTGCCGAACGCGATGAGGTCAGTGGCGTTGACCTCGCCGCGGATGCTGCCGTCCTCGCGGCCGGTCGCGAGGAAGAAGCCGAGCCGTCGGTAAATCGACTTTCGGGCCGCTACAGCCTCCGGGGTGCCGAGCGGAGGCGCGCCGTGCAGCGGGAGCACGAGCTGGTCGGCGAGGTCGACGGTGCCTTCGAGGTAGCGGGCGACCGCGTCGAGGCCAGTGCTGTCTTCGTCGGCTTCGATCTGGTCGAGCAGGCTGTTGAGCATGCCGTACGCGCGGTGTTCCAGCGCGTGCAGCAACGCGTCGCGATCGGGGTAGCTGCGGTAGAGCGTGCCGATCCCGAGACCGGCCTCGGCGGCGATGGTGGCCAGCGGGACGTGCCGGCCTTCGCGGAGCACCGCCGCGGCGGCCGCGACGAGCAGCCGCTCGCGGTTGGCCTCCGCGTCCTTGCGGACCTTGCGCGGGCGGGACATCGGGTCTCCTTGCGGGCACGGGTGTTGGCGGGGAGGGAACATGTCAACGGTACTCGCCCGGCCTGGTTCCGCGATGTCGGTTAACTGCGGTGCTGAGCGCGAAAGCGTTGGTGTAAGCGTGCTTTCCGCACGGCAGTGTCCACTGTGCACTCAGTGACGCGAAGCTAGTCGGCGGCTTGGTGCCGCCGAAAAGCCGGTTGACCGGGCTGGCAAAGTGGAGTCACGTGAGTGATGACGCGAACCACCTCCTCCGCGCCGCCAGCCTGGCCACCCCGATGGCGTTGCGGGTCGCGGTAACGCTGGGCCTGCCCGACCGGCTGCGCACCCCCGGCACTGCCGACGACGTCGCCGCGGAACTGGACCTCTCGCCGATCGCGCTCGACGTCCTGCTCGGCCACCTGGTCACGCTCGGCGTGGTCGAACGCACCGAAGACGGCTACCTGACCACCGCGTACGGCGCGAATCTCTGCCAGGACAAGGAAAACGGCGTGGCGAACCTGCTGCACCTGGACCGCGCCGCCGGCCGCGCCGAACTCGCTTTCGTCGAACTGGCGCACAGCCTCCATACCGGCGAGGCGGCTTACTCCCGCCGGTACGGCAAGGATTTCTGGACTGATCTCTCCGAACAACCGCACCTGCGGCAATCCTTCGACCAGCAGATGACCAACCGATTCCGTACCGAGATTCCGCAAGTGGTCGCCGGAATCGACTGGTCCGCATTTGACACCGTCGTCGACGTCGGCGGCGGCCGAGGAGATTTGCTCGCCGCGGTTCTCGAAGCTCATCCGAAATTGCGTGCCCATTTGGTTGACCTCGAACCCACCGCGAGCGAGACCCGTGCCGCCTTGGCCGCACGCGGCCTCGCCGACCGAGTCGAGGTGCGCGGCGGCAGCTTCTTCGATCCGCTCCCGTCCGGAGCGGATGCCTATGTATTGGTGGATATCCTGCACAACTGGGACGACGAGAACGCCCGACGCATCCTGCGAGGGTGCGCGGAAGCGGCAGGCCCGTCCGGTCGGATTCTCGCGATCGAAGCGGTCAGCGGAATTCACGCGCGCACCGAAATGGACCTGGTCATGCTGGTCCATTTCGGCGGTCGCGAACGACGCGTGGAAGAATTCCGCACCCTTGCCGATTACGCCGGCTTGACGCTGGAATCAGCAGCCCCGCTGACTGGCCAACGAGGTCTGCTGACCTTCCGTGTCGCCTAATTCGGCGATCGCCTGAGCAGTGCGGCCAGCCGATCCAGCGGCGGTGCGTCCTCGTTGATCGGCACCGGCGGAGCGAACGGGCTCCGCTTCGCCGGAAGCTCGGCGAGCTGAGCCGCACTGAACGCGATTTCTCGCTCCACCAAAGCGTCTGGCACGAGTTCTCGCCGATTCCGCCGGTCTAACGCTGGAATCAGCAGCCCCGCTGACTGGCCAACGAGGTCTGCTGACATTGCGCGTCGCCTAATTCGGCGACCGTCCGAGTAGTGCGGCCAGCCGATCCAACGGCGGCGCCTCCTCGTCGATCGGCACCGGCGGAGCGAACGGACTCCGCTTCGCCGGAAGGTTGGCGAGCCGAGCCGCACTGAACGCGATTTCCCGCTCCACCAAGGCGTCCTCGAACTTCGCCTCCTGACCGGTGGCGCGAGCGAGGTCCCAGCCGTGCACGAGTTCCTCGACAATCCGCAGATGAGCCGCAGCGACCCCCGGAACCGTCCCGGCCGGGACCTCGAAGACCTGCTCCAGCACGCCCGGCTGCCGGAACGCCGCGAGCAGACCGGCGACCGCGTCCCGATAAGCCGCGACCGGATCGTCGCCGAGTGCGTCGGAAGCGCGCGGGTCCAGCGAACCGCCCGTCTCGCCGCGCAGGACAGCGGTGAACAGCCGGTGCCCGAGGACCAGGTGGTTCACCAGTTCGCGGACAGTCCACTCCGGGCACGGCGTCGGCGCGTCCCAGCGAGACACGCTGGCGACCAGCTCACTGGCGGACTCGAGGACGGCGGCCAGATCGTCGACAGGGTTCATCGTTTCGCCTTTCGCAGGGGTCACCAGTAGAGACACCGCCCGCCCCGGAAACGGAACGGTGGCAGGATGCGAGGGGTGGGCCAGGACATCCTCGATCGCGCACGCGCCGGAGACGCGCACGCCTTCCGCGAGCTGGTCGAGCCTTATCGGCACGAGCTGCAGGTGCATTGTTACCGCCTCCTCGGCTCGCTCGCCGACGCCGAAGACCTGCTGCAAGAGACGCTCCTCGCCGCCTGGCGCGGCCTGGACGGATACGCCGGTCGAGCTTCGGTGCGCGCCTGGCTGTACCGCATCGCCACCAACCGCTGCCTCAACGCTCTCCGCGACGCCGGCCGTCGCGTTCCGGCCGAACCCTCGCCGCCGTTCACCCCGACCGAACCCACCCGCCGCACCGAGGTGACGTGGCTGCAGCCCGCGCCGGACGACCCCGCCGCGCGCTACAGCGCCAAGGAAACGTTCGAGCTGGCGTTCGTCGCGGCCCTGCAGAAACTTCCGCCGCGCCAGGCCGCCGTCCTCGTGCTCCGTGACGTGCTCGACTACTCCACCGCCGAGGTCGCGGAGATGCTCGACACCAGCCCCACCGCGGTCAAAGGCGCTCTGCAACGCGCGCGGGCCCAACTGCGCCAAGCCGTCGAACCCGCTCCGCCAGCGCCCCGGGAACGGGAGATCGCGCAACGATTCGCGGACGCGTTCAGCGAAGGAGACGTCGAAGGCGTAGTCGCGCTCCTAACCGACGACGGCTGGCTCGCCATGCCACCCGCGCCACACGAGTACGTCGGCCGGGAAGCCGTCGCCGCCTTCCTGACGATGTTCACCGAATGGCGCGGAACCCGGCGGTTCCAGCTGCTCCCGACGCGCGCCAACACCCACCCAGCCTTTGCCTGCTACCTCACCGAACCCGGCGGAACGGTGGCGCATCCCGCCGGAATCCTCGTCCTCGCGCCGTGGGGCGACCGAATCCGCACCGTCACCTGGTTCCTCGAACCCGAGTTGTTCCCGCGCTTCGGCCTGCCCGCGGAGGTGTCAGCGTGCTGACCACCCTGGCCATCCAGAACTACCGCTCGCTGCGCGACCTGGTGCTGCCGTTGTCGCAGCTCACCGTGATCGTCGGCGCGAACGGCACCGGCAAATCCAGCCTGTACCGCGCGCTGCGACTGCTCGCCGACGCCGGACGCAACGGCGCGGTCGCCGCCCTCGCCGGGGAAGGCGGTCTGCCGTCGACGCTGTGGGCGGGCCCGGAGACGATCAGCCGATCCGTGCGTGAAGGCCGGACGCCGGTACAACCGTTGCAGCGGACCAAAGCGGTCGGCCTGCGCCTGGGCTACTCCGGCGACGAATTCGGCTACGCCTTGGACTTCGGCCTCCCCGTCCCCGCCGAGACGGCCTTCAACCTGGACCCCGAGTACAAACGCGAATGCGTCTGGCACGGCCCGGTGCTGCGTCCGTCGGCGTTGCTGGCCGACCGCTCCGGCACGAGAGTCCGGATCCGCGACGAGTCCGGCGCCTGGGCCGAAAGCGGCCACTCGATCGCCCTCACCGACAGCATGCTGAGCGAGTTCGCCGACCCTCGGGTGTGCCCGGAACTCCTGATCGTGCGCGACCGAGTCCGCGCGTGGCGCTTCTACGACCACTTCCGCACCGACGCCGACGCTCCGGCGAGGCAAAGCCGCATCGGCACCCGAACCTGGGCCCTGGACCACGACGGCGGCGACCTGGCCGCGGCGTTGCGCACCATCCAAGAATCCGTCGACGCCGACGCCCTGGCCACCGCGATCGACGACGCCTTCCCTGGCTAGTCGGTCGAAGTAGTCGCCGCCGACGGCCGATTCGACCTCCGCTTCCACCAGCACGGCCTGCTGCGGCCCCTGAACGCCGCCGAACTTTCCGACGGAACCCTGCGTTATCTGCTGTGGGCCGCGGCGTTGCTGAGCCCGCGTCCGCCGGAGCTGCTGGTATTGAACGAGCCGGAAACCAGCCTGCACCCGGACCTGTTGCCGGCGTTGGCCGCGCTGATCACCGCGGCGGCGAAGAAGACGCAGCTGCTGGTGGTGTCGCATTCCCAGTTGTTGGTGCGGTTTCTGGAGGACGCCTCGGTGCTGGAACTGGAGAAGGAATTCGGCGCGACGGTGGTGGCCGGGCAGGGGAGGCTCGACCAGCCGTCGTGGCATTGGCCGAAACGGTGAAACCTGGCAGGATGGCCGGTATGAAGACCAGAAAGGGCCATGCCGCGTAGGCCCCCGGCACGGCTGCGTGTCCGCGAGCCGGAGTACGTCCAGCCCGCCCCGCCCCACGCGCAAGTTGCGCGGGTTTCCGCATCGACACTGCGAGCGATCGCGCATTACGAGCGCGCCGATCTCTATCGCGGCGGGGTCGCCGAAGCGCTCGCCGCCTGGAGCCGGTTCGTCCATGCCTCCTATCGGCGGCTGGATCGGCACACCGAGGGCGGTGACGATGACGGTCCGTCGAGCGATCCGGAAGTGGCCCGGATCCGGTTGGGCTGGGCAGTGAAACGACTGCCGCTCAAGGCTTCCCGCGAGTTGTCTGCGCAGATCCGCCCGTTGGACGAGCTATACCTGGCCCGCTCGATGCCCTCGCCGGAGGTCGCACACCTCCGAGCGCTGCTCTAACGCTTCGCCCGTTGCCCCTCCGCCAACTGCTCGGTAATCGCCTCCGCACCAAGACGGCGTTGCACAGCCGCAGCCAACTCCGGCGCGATCCCGCCGAGCAACGCCGTCAGCCGCAACCCGAACGGTGCCACGTCAATCTCGGCGAGGTTGCGTTCGATCGCCCGCACCGTCGCCCGCGCGACATCGTCCGGTGTCCGGGTTCCCACGCCGAACGGCAGCGTCGCCCCCGAATCGGCGAACATGCCCGCGTCGCTGATGTAGCCGGGAAACACTGACGACACGCCGACATTGAACGCTCGCAGATCCTCGCGGAGCGCGAGAGCGAACCCGCGCAGACCGAACTTCGTCGCGTTGTACAGCGAAGCCTGTCCAGACGCCGTCTTCCCGGACAGCGACGAGATGAAGACCAGATGGCCACTCCGCCGGGCGATCATCTGCTCGGCGACCAGCTTCGCCATCACGACCGGTGCCCGCAGGTTGACCTCCAGCGCACGGTCGAGTTGGTCGAGCGAATAGTCGGCCAGCAACCCCGTCGCGGGAAGAGCCGCGTTCGCGACGACGATGTCGATTCTCCCCGCAGCGGCAAGGAGTTCCTCGACCGCGCCCCGCTCGGCGAGGTCAGCCGGAACCGCGCGACCGCCCACCTCGGCGGCCAGTGGCTCGAGCAACTCCGCCCGGCGGCCGGTCAGCAGGACGTCGGCGCCGCGAGCGGCCAGCGTGCGGGCGAGCGTCCGGCCGATCCCGCCGGTCGCTCCGGTCAGCAAGGTCTTCGCGCCCCGCAATTCCACAGTGGACAATTTCGGCATGTCCGCAGTGTGGCGCGAGCGGGGCCGGCGGGTATTGCACAAATGTTCAGGCGAACGCGCTGCGATCCGCCGCGAATCCGGCGTCGACGGCCAGCCGGCCCGGCGTCACCCCGGCGAACGCCACGACCTCCCGGTGCAGATGCGACTGGTCGGTGTATCCGCACACCGCCGCGACCTCGGCCGCGCCGGCCCCGGTCGCCAAGCCGCGCGCGGCATGGTCGAAGCGCACCAGACTCGCCGCTCGCTTCGGCGACAACCCGATCTGCGCCCGGAACCGTTCCCACAACCGCCGCCTGCTCCACCCGCATTCGGCCGCCAGCGACTCGACCCGCACCCGGCCGCGGCTCCGGACGATCCGCCGCCAGGCGAAGGCAACCTCTGGATCCGTCGCCGGAACCGCCGAGAACCGACGAGCGAAAGCGGCCTCCACCAGTGCGAACCGGGTGTCCCACGAACCGGCTTCGCTCAGCTGGTCCCGAAGCCGGTCCGCGTCCCGGCCCCACAACTCGGCCAGCCCGACCGTCCGGTCCAGCTCCGCGGGCCCGGCGCCCAACCCGGTGGCGGCCAACGGCGGCAACCGGACTTCGACGCATTCGAGGCTTTCCCCTCGCAACCGCACTCCGCGCGGCGCCAGCCCGGCGACGAAGCTGCCGTGCTGAGCGCCGTCGTCCACGAGGAGTTTGCCGTCGCCGAACTCCAGCACCACCGTGATCGCCGGATGCGGCACCACCCGCAGATCGACCGTCCCGCCGGTCCGGTGGCGGAATCCGCCCAGGCAGAACGGACCCGCGCGACCGGGCCGCGCGACCTCCCAAGCACCGCTCTCCACCACCGCAGTGTAGGAGTCAGCGAGGCCGCACCGGTCGTCGTGCGCGAGCCGGCTTCGCCGAGGTCCGGACCGGCCGATACGGCTCCGGCACCGGCAGCCGCAGGATCCGCCCGATCTTGCCCGGCCCGAGATGATTCAGGTCCGCCACCGCGGCGGGCTCATGCCGCGCGCAGCTGGCGAGCACGCCGAACAGGAACATCGTCACGATCAGCGACGTCCCGCCGTAGGACACCAGCGGCAGCGTCACCCCGGTGACCGGCAGCGCGTTCACGACGTACCCGATGTTCACCGCCGCCTGCGCCACCAGCAGCACGGTGATCGTCGCGGCGACGATGCGGATCCACGGGTCGAGGTTGCGCGTCGCGATCCGCAGGCCGACCAGCGCCAGCCCGCCGAACAGCAGCAGCACCACGGCGCAGCCGAGGAACCCGAGTTCCTCGCCGATCAGCGCGAAAATGAAGTCGTTCTGCACGTTCGGCAGGTACTTCCACTTCGACGCGCCCTGTCCGAGCCCGACGCCGAACAGCCCGCCCTCGGCGAGCGCGTATTGCGCCTGCACCGCCTGGTATCCGGCGCCGGAGGTGTCCGCGTCGGGGGAGAGGAACGACAGCACGCGCGCGAGCCGGTAGTCCGCGACCAGCGCGAGCACCACGAATCCGGCCACACCGCCCGCCAGCAGCGCGCCGAACAGCCGCCCCGGCGCGCCGGAGAACCACAGCAGCGCCAGCAGCACGATGCCGAGCGAGATCGTCCCGCTGAGGTTCGGCTGCGCCATCACCAGCGCGAACATCAGCAGCGCGACCGGAACCAGCGGCACCAGCAGGTGCCGCCAGTGGTGCAGCAGCCGGGCCTTCACCACGAGAATGTGCGCGCCCCACAAGGTCAACGCGACCTTCGCGAGCTCGACCGGTTGCAGCGTCAGCGGACCGAGCGTGAACCACCGCTGCGCGCCGTTCACCTTCGCGCCGAGCGGGGTGAGCACCAGCGCGAGCATCGCCAGCGTGACGAGCATCAGCATCGGCGAGAGAGATCTGATCCGCCGCAACGGAATCCGCAGCCCGGCCCACAACGCGACCAGGCCGATCAGGACGAAAATGATGTGCTTCTGGAAGGTGCTGTACACCCCGCCCGGCTGCGCGGAAGACGCCGACAGCACCATGATGACGCCGAGCAGCGTGAGCAGGCCGCACAGCGCGAGCACGAGGTGGAACGACGCCAGCGGCCGGGACAGCCAGCCGACGATCGCGACCGGGACCCGGCTTCGTCTGTTCCGTGTCGTAGCCACCCGAGCACCGCCGTCCGCCGATTTTCGGCGCGGGAAAGAACGCGCCGGGATGATTATGCCCGCTCTGTCCTGAAAGGACATTGAGGCGCGCGGAGTGTCCGTGGTCTCATTCGCGGTGCTGAAGCTATTTCACGAGTCATTTCACGCAAGGGATTCCGCCGCCGCTCAACGCCGGCGGGGGAGCCGGGGCGGTGTTTCCGTGCGTCAGCGGGGTGACGTACGCGGCCGGGCTCGGCACCGGGGTGCCGCTGAGCAGTTGCGCGACCAAGGACTGGATTTGCGCGGTATCGACGAAGTTGACGTCTTCGCCGGACGGGCTCTTGCCGAAATGGTCGACCGGAAGGGTCACGAAACTGACATTTCCGCCGGTCAGGCTGGACGCTTGTTTCGCGAGCGCGAGCAGGTCCAGGGAACTGTCGACCGCGGTGTTCTGCTTGGCGACATCCAGAATTCCCTGGAGTTTCGCCGGATTCGTGAAGGTCCCGCCCTGTTTGAGCTGATACGCGAGCGAAGAGATGAACGCCTGCTGCCTGCGTTCGCGGTCGAGGTCGGTGAAATTGAGCGACGGATGCACGTAGTCCCGGCGCTGCCGGACGAACTCGACGGCCTGCTCGGCGCTGATCTCCTGCTGGCCGGCGTGGAAGTTCGCGCCCGAGTAGCTGTCCTGGGTGTCCTCGTTGAGACACACCGTGATCGGCTGGACGACCTGGGCGATCTCGAAGAACGCCACGAGGGTGACCTCGACGAAATGGTCGATCGGGACGTCGCCGAGGAATTTCCGGACGGTGTCGATTTCCGCGCGGCGGCCCGCGTCCCGCGCTTGCTGCTCGCGCTGGGATTTGTCGGTGACGTGCTGCGAGACGAGTTGTTTGGCCTTTTCGTCGAACGCCAGCCCGTAGGCCTGTTTGATCTTGCCCTTGCACACATTGTCCGGACAGCCCGCCAGCGGAACGTAATCGTCGCGCGGAATCGAGATCGATGTCGCCTTGCCGCCGTTCCCGGGAACGTGCAGCAGCATCAGCACATTGGCGTTGTAGCCGCCGTCCTGCTGATCCCCGGCGTGCAGCGAGTTGTAGATGTCCTTCGGGAGCGGGTTGCCGTTCTCGTCGAGCCGCGAATCGAGGCCCATGATGAGGATGTTGGTGTCGCCGCCGCTGGAGGTCGACTGCCCGTCGAGCACGTCGGACGTCTGAAGCCCGGACACGATGCCGTGGTAGGCCGCCCAGCCGTAGCCGGTCAGCGAAAGCGTCAGCGCGGCCGCGAGGGCCAGCGCGACCCGGCCGGTGATCCGCCGTCGCCTGGCCGCGGCGCGAGCGGCGACACCGCGTGCCGCCGCACCTCGGGATGCGGCGGCACGTCTGTCATTAGGGTCGGTCATCAGGCCTTCCGGTGCCGGGGCGTCACGGTTATCCACTGTTCTGCACACTCGCTGTGTACACGCTGAGAAGTACTCTCACGCAGAGTTAACCCAGAGCCAGTTGGACGAGCTTCACGATGACGAGCGCCATCGCCAGGAGCAGATACGCGCGCAGCGCGGTCAGCCCGATCTTGCGCCCGGTCGACATCTCCGGCGGCGGCAAGTACCGCAGCGGCGGCATCCGCCACTCCGCGCGTCCGGTGCGATCGATCGGCACGGCGCTCCGGCGGCGGCGAAGCAGCGCGTACCCGGCCGTCAGCACGCCGATCCCGCCGCTGACCGCCATGATCAGGAAGATCTGGTCCGCGCTGATGTCCGGGAACAGCACCGCCGCGGTGAGGATCACCGACAACACCACCAGCACCCCGACCACCACCGAGGTGAACAGGTTGGTGAGCCGTCCGTTGACCCACGGCCCGAGCACCTCCTTGTCGTTGCACAGCAGCAACAGGAACACCGTCGCCGACGGCAGCAGTACTCCGGCGAGCGTCTGCACCCCAGTGGTGAGCAGGCCGAGCGGCGAGCCCGGAATGAGCACGATGGCGGCCGACAACGCGACGAGACCGGCGTACACCGCGTAGAAGCCCTTCGCGTGCCACGCCCCGCGATGCAGCGAGTGCTTCATCCCGAAGACGTCACCGATCGCGTACGCGCTCGACAGCGACACAGCGAACGCCCCGACGATCGAAGCGTCCAGCAGCGCGACCGCGAACAGCGCGCCCGCCGTGCGTCCCGCGTAAGCCTCGATGCCGTCCGTAACGCCAGCTGCGTCCGCGAAAGGCGTGCTGGTGCCGGCGAAAGCAGCCGAAGCGATGCCCATGATCGCGGCCGCGCCGACCATCACCACGACCAGGCCGATCCACAGATCCGCCTTCTCGTAGCGCATGAACCGCGGCGTGATGCGCTTGTCGATCACGTAGGACTGCTGGAAGAACAGCTGCCACGGCGCGACCGTGGTGCCGACGATCGCGATGATCAGCAGCATCAGCTCGGCCATCCCGCCAGGTCCGGCGGGCATCGTGGGCACCAGTCCGCGGAGCATGTCCGCCGGAGCCGGATGCGCGAACACGTATACCGGGATCAGCGTCAGCGAACCGAGGCAGAAGAAGATCGCGATCCGCTCGAACCGCCGGAAGCTGCCGGTGAACGCGGCTCCGATGATGACGGCCGCGGCCAGCACGACCGACGGAACCGTCGGCAGGCCGAGGTAGCGCGTCGCCATCGTGATGCCGATGAATTCGGTGACCAGGGTCAGCGCGTTGAGCAGGAACAGGTCGATCACCGAGAACGCGCCCCAGAACTTGCCGAAGCGTTCGAGGATCAGCCGGGCGTGCCCGACGCCGGTGACCGCGCCGAGGCGCAGCACCATTTCCTGGTTCACGTACAGCACCGGGACGAGCAGCAGGAGGGTCCACAGCAGCTTCGGGCCGTAGTTCTGCCCAGCCTGGCCGTAGGTCGCGAACGCGCCGGCGTCGTTGTCGCCGACCAGCACGATCAACCCCGGCCCGACGATCGCGAGCAGGGTCTTGAGCTTGGCGGACAGGCCGGTGCGCGGTGCGGCGTCGCCCGCTTTGACGGTGCCGAGCGCGCCGCGGATGTCGCCGACGTGCTGGTCGTCGAGGACGGCGGTGGTGCGGCGGTCGATGCGGACGGTCGAGTCGGTGGTCATGCCGAGCACTCCCTTCGGTCTTTTCCAGACCGATCAGGGCACCCCGCGACCGCCGGTTTCCGCGCACTCCGAAGACCCCGCCCGGCGCGGGCCGGACGGGTGGGGAAAACCGGGATCAGCCGGGAATGCCGGAAGGTGGGGACAATCCGGGGTCCGGGGGCGTACTTCGCCCCGGGCTCGTATCGCTCAGCGCCCTCACCTCCCTCTCCGCTCGTTTCCGGTTCCCGGGCAGGGAAATCCCGCCCTGGGGCCACTCAACGCCATCCGCCGGATAACTGTCAAGCACTTGTACAAGTGTTGTAGTCATCAATGTGACCCGGGTCACTGTCGAGATAATGTCGAGAACTCCGCCGCGGCTCCGTCCCCGCAGCACCTGGCCGCCTAACGTGGCCGCACAACGTGAAGGAGCCCGTCATGGAGCCGCAGGAAGTCGCCGAGATCCTCAACCGCCCGCTCAGCCGCGAACTGCTCGCCCGCGACCTGACCCGGCTGGCCTACGTCGCGAAGGACGGCACGCCGCGCAGCATCCCGATCTCGTTCAGCTGGAACGGCTCCGAGGTTGTCATGTGCACCACCAAAAACTCCCCGAAACTGCACGCGCTGCGGGCGAACCCGATGGTCGCGCTGACCATCGACACCGAGGTGCACCCGCCGAAGATCCTGCTGCTGCGGGGTCGTGCCGAACTGGACTACACCGACGGGATCCCGGACGAGTTCCTCGAAATGAACGGTTCCTACGAGATCACTCCCGAGCAGCGCGTCGAATGGGAGGCCGAAATCCGCTCCCTGTACGCGGAGGGCATGGTCCGCATCGTCGTCACCCCGACCTGGGCGAAGCTCATCGACTTCGAGACCACGCTGCCGTCCGCGGTCGAGGAACTGGTGCAACGCCGGGCGCAGGCCGCCGGCCCGGAAAACCCCGCCGTCACCGGCTGATCCACTACACTGAATCGCCTACACGCGAACGTGATTCCCTCCACGCGCGAAGGCGGAGCGCATGATCCTGGTGACGGGTGCGAGCGGCAATGTGGGATCAGCGCTGGTCGCGCAGCTGCGCGCGGCCGAGGTGCCTTTCCGCGCCGCCTATCATTCCCCGGAGAAGGCAAGGAAAGCCGCCGCGGACGGAATCGACGCGGTCACCGTCGAAATGTCCGATCCGGCCACCGTGCAACCAGCGCTGGCCGGAGTGTCGAAGGTGTTTCTCCTTGGCGCGATGAGCCCCGGACAGACTGGCAACGAGTCCAATGTGGTCGAAGCCGCGGTGTCCGCCGGGGTCACGCACGTGGTGAAACAATCGCTGTGGCGAGCGGACGAGGAACTCACGCCGATCGCCCGCTTGCACCGTCCGGTCGAGCGGATGCTGGAAACGTCGCCGCTGTCCTGGACCTTTCTCCGGGCGAACTTCTACCTGCAAGCGTTCTCGGGAAACTGGTCCGCAACCATCCGCTCCGGGAATTTCTTCGCCAGCCCCCTGATCCGCGGCCCGATCGCGTTCGTGGACGCCGAAGACATCGCCCGTGTCGCGTTTCGCGCACTGACTGAGGACGGTCACGCCGGTCAGGCGTACGCGCTCACCGGCCCGGAAGCGCTGACGTACGACGAGGCCGCGGCTGTGCTGTCGGAAGTGCTGGGCCGTCCTATCGCGTACCGCGGAATGTCGAACGAGCAAGCGCTTTCGGCATTGGCTGAGGCCGGGATGTCGTCATTTCATGCCAAGGCTCTGGTCGAGGTGTGCAATACGTACCTGGACAGCGGGGCGGAGACCGTGACGTCCACGGTCGAGGAGGTCACCGGTCGGAGGCCGCGGAGTTTCCGCGAGTTCGTGGCGGCGCATCGGCAGTGTTTCGAGCCAGCACAAGACAACTGAGCGCGGCGGCGACGAGACTGAGCCCGGCGGTGACCAGGAAGACGTCGCCGAGTTCCGCGCTGCCTGCGTAAACGAGCCCGAGCACGGCGACACTGAGGGTCTGGCCGAGTTGCCGAAAGGTGGCCATGGCACCGGACGCCATCCCCGCGCGGTCTCGCGGAACCGCGCCGAGGACCGTGGTGCTGCCTGCTGGCCCGGCGATGCCCATCCCCGCGCCGGTCACGACCAGTCCCGACAGAAGGCTGAGCCACGTCGAGTCGCGGTTGAGCAGCATCCACGACAGTCCGCAACCGGCTGCCGCAAGCAGAGACCCGAGTCCGAGCACGATGCCCGGTGAGATGGCGTGGAGTCGCTTGCCGATCAGCATTGAGAACACGAAAGACGTCGCTGCCAACGGAATCAGCGCAAGTCCCGCTGAGGTCGGGCTGAGGTGCAGCACTGACTGCAGCCAGATCGAGGCGTAAATCAGGCAAGCGAAGACGGCCGAACTCGCGACGACCACGACCATCACCGTCACGAAGGGCGCCCGGCGGAGCAATGCGAGGTCGAGCATCGGGTGCGGTACCCGTCGTTCGATCGCGACGAAAACGGCTAGCGCCACGGCAGCGAGGGCCAACGTCGGCGGAGAAGCCTGGATCAACGCGTAGACCAGCGCGCCGGAACTGACGCCGAAAGCCAGCATGCCGCCGAAGTCGATCCGGGCGCCGGCCGGCCTCCTCGGCGCTTCGACCAGGTATTTGCGGGTCAGGAGCAACGTCAGCACGCTCAACGGCAGGTTGAGGAAGAAGATCGCCTGCCAACCAGCCCACTGCGTCAAAACTCCGCCGAGGAACGGCCCCGCCGCGCCTGCGCCACCGAGCACCGCCGTCCAAATCCCGAACGCGGTCCCTCGCTCCTTGCCCTCGTAACTGGCTCCTAGCAACGACATCGCAGCCACCATCATCGCCGCGCCGCCGATTCCCTGTACCGCCCGCGCGCCGATCAACACGCCGACCTCCGGCGCGAGTGCGCATCCCAGCGACGCCACGGCAAACAACGCGACCGAGCTGGCGAACACCCTGCGCTGCCCCGCGATGTCGCCCATCGCGCCCGCGCTCAACGCGAGAACCGCGAGCACCAGGGTGTAGCTGTTGACCACCCATTGCAGGCTGGCCAGCGATGCCCCCAGCCCGCGAGTCATCTCCGGCAACGCCACTGTCACGACGGTGGTGTCGAGGATCAACATGAACGACCCGAGGCAGATCGTCGCCAACGGTCCCCATTTGCGCATCACAAGCCCCTTTCTCTCCCCGGAAGAGTGATCGAGCTTGAGCAGGCACCTCAACCAAACTGATCTCGTATGGCGGATCCCGTCATCGGCTACGTTGAGATGATGGAACCCGTCACGCTGGACTCCGTGGACCGTCAGCTGATCCACGCCCTGGACCTCGACGGACGAGCCCCTTTCGCGCGGATCGCCGACGTGCTCGACGTTTCGGAGAACACCATCGGGAGGCGCTACCGGCGGCTGCGGCAGGCTGGCGTGCTTCGGGTCGTCGGCGCGGTCGCGAGCGTGAAACTGGGGTACGCGCTGTGGATGGTCCGGTTCACCTGCGCGCCCGCGTCCGGCATTCCGATCGCGGCGGCGCTGGCTAAGCGTCCTGACACGTTCTGGGTCCATTTGCTTTCCGGCGGAACGGAAATCGCCTGCACGACGCAATCGTCCATGGTGGAAGAATCCGAAGGACTGCTGCTGGACAAACTCCCGCGGAGCAGCCGGATCACCTCCGTGACCGCACACCAGATGCTGCACGGTTTCACGCGCCTGGGCGGTTGGGCAGCGTTGTCGGACGAACAGATCGCCGCGTTGCAGGTGCCGGTCGATCCTGCCGAAGAAATCACCTTTGACGAGGCAGACCGTCACCTCGTGCAAGTCCTGGTGGACGACGGTCGGGCGAGCTACGGCGAACTGGCCGCAGCGTCCGGCCTGTCCGAGTCGACCGTGAAGCGGCGGATCGAAACCCTGCGCCAGGCGGGAGTTCTGTCGTACCAGCTGGATATCTCCTTGCGCGCCTTGGGATTCCAGTCGGAAGCGCGGCTGTGGATGGTCGTGCGCCCGTCAGCCGTCGCATCGGTCGCCAACGCCTTGGCGGCACACGACGAAGTGCAATTCGCCGCAGCCACCACCGGCCCGACGAACCTGGTCGCCGCGATCGCCTGCCGAAATGCCGCGCACCTGTACGAGTATCTGACCGAACGCATCGGATCGCTGGACGGAATCCAGCAAATGGAAACCGCGCCAGTCATTCGCACGGTGAAACGAAGCGGATCGCTGCTTCCGCTCTAAACGGCGGCCTTCCCGCTGTAAGCGTCGAGAACCTCGGACAACGAACCCTGCTGCCGCACCTGCCCCTCGTCCATCCACAGCGCCGTGTCGCAAAACTCCGCGAGCATCTCCTCGGAGTGATTCGCGAACACCAGAATCCCCGACCGCTTCACCAGATCCCGGAGCCGATCGCGCGCCTTGGCGAGAAACGCCGCGTCGACCGCGCCAAGCCCCTCGTCGAGCAGCAGAATCTCCGGGTCGATCGTGGTCACCACGCCGAGCGCGAGCCGCACCCGCATGCCGGCCGAGTACGTGCGCAACGGCAGCTGCAGATAGTCGCCAAGTTCAGTGAACTCCGCGATGTCTTCGACCCGCTTGGCCATCTGCCGACGGCTCATCCCCAGAAACAACCCCTGGATCAGGATGTTCTCGCGTCCGGACACTTCCGGATCCAGCCCCACCCCCAGATCGAACACCGGCGCGACTCGCCCCGCGACCCTCCGGACGCCACGAGTCGGCTCGTAAATCCCGGACAACAACCGCAACAACGTGGACTTCCCGGCCCCGTTATGCCCCACCAACCCGACCCGGTCGCCCTCGCCGAGCCGGAACGACACGTCCCGCAACGCCTCGATCACCGGCACCTTCGCCCCGGTGCCGATCTTCCCGCCGACCTTCCCGAGCACGCGCTTCTTCAACGACCGAGTCTTGGCGTCGAAGATCGGAAAGTCCACGTAAGCGTTGCGTACCTCGATGCTGACCATGATCCCTCCCCAGATGCGAATGGAAACTACCATTCGCATCTGGCCGATGGCCAGGTAAGGTGCCTCGGGTGAGCGAGATCAGCGAGGGCTTCCGCCCGCCGCAACAAGCGCGCAGCCGGGCTTCGCTGCAGAAAGTCCTGGCCGCCGCCGAGAAGGTGCTGGCCGAGCAGGGCCTGGAGTCGTTCACCGTCGCCGCGGTGGCTTCGCAAGCCGGGCTGTCCGTTGGCGCGATCTACCGCCGCTTCGAGGGCAAGGAACAGCTGCTGTACGCCGTCAAGGACCAGCTGCTGACCGAGCTGGAAACCGCCGTCCGAGACGCCCTCCGCTCAGCCGCGCCCGGCCTCCGCCCGATCTTCGACGCCTTCGTGGCCGCCCTGGCGCAGACCTTCCAGGAGCACGACCGGATCTTCCCGGAACTCCTGGACGCCCAACGCTCGGACGGCAGGGATCGCGGCCTCGCCGCGCTGTCCGCGATCCAGGACGCGCTGCTCGAAGCCTTGTCGCCGTTCCTGGCCGAGACCGACGGTCTGGAAATGGCGGCCCGAACGATCATCGGCGCATGTGTCCACCGCGCCGCGACCTGCAGATTCTGGCCGGACGACCGGTCCTGGACGACCTGGGCGGAGGAGGTGGCGGAAATGGCGCTGGCGTACCTGACTTCACCAGCCGCAGCCCCCGCTTCAGGTCCCGCTAGGATGTAGTCTGCAGCGCGCGACTGCCCTCGTAGCTCAGGGGATAGAGCACGGCTCTCCTAAAGCCGGTGTCGCAGGTTCGAATCCTGCCGGGGGCACATCTTTCCTGGTCACGGGAGTGTCCAGGGGGTTTGCTTCCGCCGCGCCCGTGCTTAACCCTCCTCTTCGGGCGGTTCGATGTCCGGCCGTTCGCCGAGCGCGGGAGCGGCGTCCTCGCCGACGACGCCGCGTTCCATGTAGTCCGCCTGCGTCGTGCTGATGCGCTCGTGACCGAGGTAGTCCGCGATCTCGCGCGCCGTCAGCCCCGCAGCGTCGAGCACGGCGGCGACGTAGTGCCGGAAATCGTGCGGATGCAGGCCCTTGAACGGCGTCTTCGCGACCACCCGCCGGATCTGGGCGCATTCCCGCGCGCCAAGCGGCACGACGACAAGGCCATTGCGGTGGTTGACCTCCGCGCCTAGGACCGGCGATGCCTGTGTTCAGAGTTTCTTTTCTTGTTCAAGGCGGCCCCTGCGGGGCCGCGCCGCTTTCGGGCCAGGCACGCGGGGCCCGCCTCCGGCACCCACGCACCCGGCCCGGCGGCTGCACCTGGGGCCGCGTCCAAAGAGAAAAAGAAGTGTCCTCGCCGGACGGACAGGTCTCCGAGATGGCCGGGACCGCGCGCACGTTGCGTCCGTGAGTGACCTGCCGCCATCCCGCCGACCTCCCCGAGGGCTATCACGCCGCGTCAAGGGGGCAATTCGGCCGGCATGCTGCGGACCGCGGGAATGTGCCCCCTTGACCCGACGTGATCGGGCTGCGCCAGGTCGACGAGATGGAGGAGAGGCCACCCACTTGTAGGTGGAAAGCACAGTCTCCGCCCGATTGTTACAAACGCGAACCTGAACCGTTATAGCAGTACGTAACAAATGCACTTGATTGGCGATATCTAAAGGGTGCCGATCAAAAGTAGCGAAAGCAGCGAACCCACCAAGGACGAAGCCCGCGGCCGCCGGAAAAAAGCGGCGGTAAAGATTATCCCTTGGGTAGCAGCACCGCTGCTTACGGTAGGCACTATTTTAGCTTTACTACTTTTTATTTCCATGTCCAAGACTTCAGATCGGGGCGACGCGATAGTGCAGTCAGGTTTCACTGCGGTGATCGTTGCGTTCGCTGGGGTCCTGACAGTCAGTTATGCCGCTTTTAGGATAACTCGTTTAGACAGGAACCGTACGCGCCGAGCTCTTGAAGAAGAACGCCAACGTCTGTATACGATAATTAAAGCCTCTACCATTGCCACCGAACGGCAGAGACCCTCGAAAAACCCGCATAATGAGCCCCGACGAAAGGCGGATAAATTCACACCTCACGCAGTTGCCATTACGCCACGGGCGTTGGCATCGGCACCGTTTACACCACTTTTGGTGGAGTACTACGCTCATGGACTTGTTGAGGCAAGAAACAGCTCTACTGCAAGTCGGCGCTCAGCCTGGCTCGGGATGATAGTAATCGTAATCGGCGTACTTATGGCCATTTTGACCGCATTTACTAACTTATTTCCGGGCGGAACCCAGTCTGCTCTAATTGTCAGCGCCTCAGGGGTGCTAACAAATGCAGTCGGTGTTCTATTTCATAGGCAAGCAAATAAGGCCTTGGCGCACATGGAGAAGCAGACGCATAGTCTGCAAGGTGATATGCGCGCGGACCAGGATGGTCGAACTGCTATCAGTCTAATCGGTCGTGTTTCAAGCAACGACTTGAAGGATCAACTTCTGGCGAGTATCGCATTGCGACTCGCTGGCGCAAAATTCGCCGTGAATGATGGTTCGTTGGATGGCGAACCGACCCTGAATTCGTCACATCTCGCGCGATGATATCGAAGAGTCACGAGCAATCCGCGAGGCCTGCCCGGCAATACTTCGCGCGGCCACGGCGGAGACCGGGCAGCTCAGTCGCACCTGTCCACCCTTTACCTGACTTCCACCGCCGCTCAGCAAGGGTATCTCCGGTTGCTCCATGGTCCCCGCCACAACGAATGAGGTCAAGGGGACGTCCGTTCAAGGTGTACTGGTGGAGACTGGCCCGAATTGCTTGAGCCATCGTCGAACTGACGCCAGGTCGGAGTAGTCCGCCGCTCGGCGCACCTTCCCACGCTTTACCCTCGCCAAACGACGGCCAATGACCGCCGTTTCCGCCCCATGGCGCGCAGTTGCCTTTGCGAACAGTGCAGGCAGTGGCCCATATTGATCACCAACGCCCAGCGTCACCCACCATGATCCACAAAAGCCGGTGTCGCAGGTTCGAATCCTGCCGGGGACACATCTTCCCTGGTCGCCTTGGTGCCCAGGGGCTCTCGGCCCGCATGCCCGAAAAGATGTCCTCGCCCGGCCGGGCGGGTCTCCGAGATGGCAGGGAATGCGTGCCGGTTGTGGCGGGCCGCTCGTGCAGCAGTGCCTGGCCGAGGGCGGCTAGGCGAAAAGCCGATCCAAATACTGATCGATAGCCACCAGCGCGGCACGGGATTCGATCACGTCCAGCTCCAGCAACGGCGTCAACCCAGTCAGCGCAAGGACAAGATTCGTCTCGACAGCCGGGTCGCGATCAGCTGCGATGTACCCGTCGGCGATGGCCTGTCGGATCAGGTGTTCGACGAGGCCCCGCTTCTCGCGCAGGTCGTCGCGCAGCTTTGTGTGCAACTCCGGATCGTGTAGTGCTTCGAGGACGTACGCGGCGCTCATCCGGCTCGTGGCGCGGGCGTCGGGATGCAGCGGAAGCATCTCGGTGAGCATCACCCGCAGCACTTCTCGAGGGTGCGTGGCGCCGGCGAGGCTCTCGGCGACCCGGTGCGACGTCTGCTCCGCGGCGAACTCCATCGCGAACGTGAGCATCGCGGTCCGCGTCGAAAAGTAGTGCTGCACCTGGCCGAGAGACGCCTCCGCCTCGTGCGCGACCGCGCGCATGGTCGCGCGGTTCCAGCCCTGCTGCGCCACCACCCGCCACAACGCGCGCGCGATCGCTTCCCGGCGCTCGCGGTGGTCGACCTTCTTCGGCACGTCGGCCCTTTCCCTCGTTCCAATACACGTGACATAATACACTTGACTTGAAACCTGAGGGGGATAAGAATGAAAGACAAGATGCAGCCAGCGGTCCGGACGGTCGAGGGGGCCGTGGCGGGCCGCTGGCGGGCGGGGATGGCGGAGTTCCGCGGAATCCCGTACGCCCAGCCGCCGGTGGGCGAGCTTCGTTTCGCCGCGCCTGTCCCGGTTCCGCACTGGGAGGGCACGCGGCAGGCGACCGAATTCGGTCCGCTGCCTCCGCAGTCGGGGCCGGTCCGGATGGAGTCGGCGCACGAGACGGACTGGCTGACCCTCAACGTCTCGACGCCGGATCCGGGCGCGGCGGGCCTGCCCGTGCTGGTGTGGCTGCCGGGCGGCGGATACGTCATCTCGGTGAGCAGCGACCCGACTTACGACCCGGCCTTGTTGTGCGGGGCGGGATTGGTCGTGGTGAGCGTCAACTACCGGGTCGGCGTCGAGGGATTCGCGCTCATCGACGGCGCGCCGGCCAACCGGGGGTTCCTGGACCAGATCGCCGCCCTGGAATGGGTGCGGCGCAACATTTCCCGCTTCGGCGGCGACCCCGGTCGAGTGTGCGTCGCCGGTCAATCGGCCGGAGCGGGATCGATCGCGTCGTTGCTCGTGACGGCGCGGGGCTTATTCCAGCGTGCCATCACCCATTCCGTGCCTGGCGTTTTCGTCCTTCCCTCGCTCGCGAAGCAGGTCACCGCGGCGCTCGCGAACGGGGAAGACCTCCGGAACGTCGATCCATGGCAGTTGGCCGACAGACTCACCGCCTTCAACGCCAGTCTGTCCGGCCAGCGCGATCGCTGGGGACCGATGGCTCAGGTCGGGGCCGGGGTTTGCCCTGTTCTGGACGCTTCCCTTCCTCAGCCGCCCTGGTCCGCACTCGAGGACGGGGTCGAGCTGCTCGTCGGCCACACCCGCGACGAGTTCCGGCTGTTCTCCGTCATGGCCGGGCGGCTCGGCACGTTCACCGCCGAGGACGCCCAACGGGCCCTCGATCTCTTCGCCCCGGAACCGGATGGCTACCGGGCCGCCCACGCGGGAGTCAGCCCGGAGGAGCTGATGGAGACCGTCTATTCGGACGCACTTTTCCGGATGCCGAGCCAGCAGCTCGCCGAGGCGAACGCCTTGGCCGGCGGCAGGTCGTATCTTTTCGAGCTGTGCCTGTCCGCGCCTGGCTTCGGCGCGTGCCACAGCCTCGACGTGCCTCTCGCCTTCGGAACCTTGGACAGTCCGACCGGCCGCCAGGTGTTCGGCGAGAAACCTGATGACGCAACAATTCGGGTGTCCGAGGAGCTTCGCCAAGCCTGGGTCGGCTTCGCTGCTCATGGCGATCCTGGATGGGCTCCCTACCGTCCCGATCAGCGGCTGACCCGCGTGCTGGACGTCGAGTCGAAGACTGTTCCGTATCCGGAAGAGGCTTCGCGGAAAATCTGGGAGCATCACCCGCCTGCCCCGTTTAACCTTCCCGCGTAGCCGGTTTCGATCGCGCCATGCCGACCTGCCGATACCAGTCGAGAAGACCGGGTTGGTCGACGCTGCCGGGGTCGACCACGACATCCGGATCCTCCCCGCGCAGCAGTCTTTTCACTGGGACTTCCAGTTTCTTCCCCGTGCGGGTATGCGGAATCCCCGGTGCGGCAAGGATTTCGTCGGGAACGTGGCGCGCCGAAGCGCGTCGGCGGATGGCAGCGAGGATCCGTTGCCGCAGAGCGTCATCAAGGTCGGCTCCGTCTGTCATGGTGACGAACAACGGCATCCAGTACTCGCCGTCGCTCTGTTCCACGCCGACGACAAGAGCCTCCGCAATCTCCGGAAGTTCTTCTACTGGACCATAAATGTCACTGCTGCCCATCCGCACGCCGTGCCGGTTCAGTGTCGCATCCGAACGGCCGTGGATGATGACCGAGCCGCGGTCGGTGATGGTCGTCCAATCGCCGTGCCGCCAAACGCCGGGGAACGTGTCGAAATACGCGGCTCGGTACCGGATGCCGTCGGGGTCGTTCCAGAACCGCACTGGCATGGACGGCATCGGGCGTCGCACGACAAGCTCGCCGACAGTGTCGCGTACAGGTTCCCCGTTGCTTCCCAGCGAATCGAGCGCGACGCCAAGGCATGGAGCCGACAACTCGCCCGCCCACACCGGAGTTGTGGGCGCTGCGCTCGCGAAGGCTGTGACGACGTCCGTCCCGCCGCTGCTCGAAACGACCTGGACCCGCGAACCTAGTTCGTTTTCGACCCAGCGGTGCAGGTCGGCGGGGAACGTCGATCCGGTGACGCCTAGCCGTACCAACGCACTTAGGTCGTGATCGCTAAGACGGACACCGGCCTTGCGGCAGGACGCCAGGTAGCCGGGGCTGGTGCCCAACGTCGTCACTCGCCAGCGGGCGGCCAACTCCCACAACGCATCCGGGCGGCCGAACGCGGGACTGCCGTCGTAACAAACCGCGGTCGCTCCGACCAGCAGAGCGCCGACGAGGGAGTTCCACAGCATCCAACTCGGCGTGGTGTACCAGAGGATCCGATCGCCAGCCCGCAGGTTCTGGTGAAACGCGGCGTGCTTAAGCTGCTCAACGACAACGCCGCCGTGTCCGTGCACTATCCCTTTAGGACGGCCAGTGGTTCCCGAAGAGAACAGGATCCACAGTGGATGCTCGAAAGGAACCGGCGCGGATGCCAGCGCCTCATCGCCGCCGGTGATCGATGACCAGGGAATCGCTCCGGGTACCGATTCCGGTTCGTCGATCACCACGGTCGCGACCAAAGTGGACAGACCGGCACGCAAAGCCTTCACATCGGCACCGCGTTCGACCACCCGGCCGCCGTGTCGCGACTGGGTCGCGGTGATCAACACAGTCGGCGAGAGCTGGGCGAATCGCGCCTCCGCGGCTGATCCGACGTAGTCCAGACCGCAGGCGGCCCACACCGCCCCGAGGCTCGCAGTGGCCAGAAACGCCACGACCGCCTCCGCCGAATTAGGCAGGTACCCCACGACCCGGTCGCCGGACGACACGCCCAGTTCGGTCAGCGCAGCCGCGACGGCGCCGACCTGACGACGCAATTCACCCCAGCTCAGCTCCACCGGAGCGGAGTCCTCGGTCACCGCGATCACGGCAGTGGCGGCCTCGTCGCGGCCCCGGAACACCTCCGCCGCATAGTTCAGCGTGCTCCCCGGAAACCAGACGCTGCCCGGCATCGCCTCGGTCGCCAGCGCCGGTTGCCCCTCCGGACGCACGGGAAGTCCGAAGTAGTCCCACACCGCGGACCAGAAACCGTCGAGATCCCGCACCGACCATTCCCACAGCGTCCGGTATTCGCCGGTCAGGTCGCGGCCGGCGCGGGCCGAGGCGTACCGGGCGAAATCGGTGATCCGCGCCTCCTCCACCGGGACCCAGCCGCTCATTCGATCTCCCATTCCGCGACCGTCGTCTGCACCGCCTTGGCCGCGAGGGCTTCGAAAAGCGGCCGTCCGCCGGTGTCGGCGAGGGTGACGAACAGTCGGTTCCCGCCATCGGTGCAGCACGCGATGGGGAACGCCGAGCCGGTTTTGATCGTCTCGCGCACCGTGTTGTCTCGGACCAGCACGACCGCTTGTCCGGTGGTGGTCGCGACCCAGATTCCTTCCGGCCCCGGCCAGATTCCGTCTGGACGAGCGTCGGGGCCGATCAGGTCGGCGAGGTCGGCATAACGACGCCGATCGGTCAGCGTGCCGTCCACTCCGACGGTGAAGGCGGTCAGCCGTTGCGCAGCGGTTTCGGCGACGACCAGGGTGCGGCCGTCGTCAATGACGGCGAGGCCGTTGGGGAAATGGAGATCCTCGGCGGCGACGGTGGTTGATCCGTCGATGGCGATCCGCAACAGACGACCTGGCCGAGGTGGTTCGCCAATCGCGAAACCGACGTCGTCGACGTAGAGGTTGCCCTGCTCGTCACCGACAAGATCGCCGAGAGGACCGGTGGCCACAGCACTGAGGTTCGCGTAGGTGGCGAACTGCTCGCCGTCCCAGACGCCGATGCGCTTTTCGTGCATCATCGCTGCGGTGAGCCTGCCGTCGGGCAAGAACCACAGCCCGTTGGAGGGCGAGTTCAGCTTCGTAGCGCTCCAGCTTCCGCCCTGATCCGTCCACAGTAGACTTCCCTGGGTGTCAGACAGCCACAGTGCGCCTTGATGCCAGCGCGGCCCCTCACCCCAGGTCATCCCGGTGCCGTACGGCTTCATGCGCGCACTTCCATTCGCCGGGCGAGTTCCTTCGTCGCCGTCTCCAGTTCCGCGACGTCGGCGGCAAGGGCGAAGGCGTACCGGTCCGGGCGGATGATGGCGGCGGTGGCCGAATTCGCGGCCAGCCACTCCTCGACCGCCGGGCCAGCGTCAGCGACCACCGCGACCCCAAGCTGTCGCCACAGCTCCGCGATCTCCGCTGACACGGCCTGCTCGCCCACGACGACGAAGTTGTATCCGGTGACGTCGTCGAGTCGCGTGCCGTCGGCGGCTCGGGGCTGCGGGCCGAGCCGGCTGGGCTCCTCGCTCAGTCCAGGACCGAGCGGCGGCCTGAGCAATTCGAGGGTCTGGGGTTCCCCCAGCTCAGGATGGGTGTCGCCGATGCCGAAGGATTCGATGAGGTTGGCTTGGCGGGCGGATTCGGCGATATAGGGGCGAACGTGCGGGGCGCGCTCGCTTTCGTAGGTGTCGAGCAGGCTGTCGGGGCTGACCCCCTGGACGACCGCGGCGAGTTTCCAGGCGAGGTTCGCCGCGTCGCGGAGCCCGGAACACATGCCCTGGCCGAGCATCGGCGGCATCTCGTGCGCGGCGTCGCCGGCGAGGAACAGCCTTCCCGAACGCCAGCCGTGCACGAGCCGCGCGTGCCACTCGTAGGTATCGGCTCGCATGATGCGGTAGCTGCCCGGCTCGATCCAGCGGCTGAGGGCGTCGTACACCGCCTGCGGGCGTTCGAGCGCGGCGGCGTCGTCTCCGTCGAGGAGCATGAATTCGAACCGCAGCATCGGGGGAAAGATCGGCACGTAGGTAATCGGCCGCTTGCCTTGGCACAGAATGAATCCAGAGTCCGCGGGCAGTGCCGGAGGATGCTCGAACGGATGGATGTCGACGATGAGCGAGCGTTGCGTCCCCTCGAGGTCTTCGACTTCGGAACCCATCAATTGCCGGACGAAGGAATTCGCTCCGTCCGATCCGACGGCGTAGGCCGCTTTGAGTGTCTTGACCTGGTTCCGATCCGACACCGTGAGGTACACCGCGTCGGCGTCCTGGGCGATCTCGGTGACGGACCAGCCGAACCACAGGTCGACGTTCGGGTCGCTCGCGAGCAAACCGCGCAGCCGGGATTCGAAATCCGGTTGGTGGAACTGGTAATCCGTACGCCAGCCTTGTCCGGATTCGTCTCGCGCATGGGCGAATTCGAGGAACGGCGTCCCGTCCGGCAGTTGCAGCGTCCATCCGGCCTGCCGCAGAAACCGCTGCTCCAGATCGGCCGCGCCGAGCGTTTGCAGGGTGCGCATCGATTCGTCGTCGAGGTGGGTCGCTCGCGGATGGTGGCAGACGATCCGGTTCGGATCGATCGCGGCGACCCGGAGTCCTTTCGCGCTGAGCAACCGCGCGAGGGTCAAGCCGACCGGGCCGCAGCCCACGACGGCGATGTCGTATGTGTCCATTACTGTTCCTCCGCTCAAGCCGGTTCTTCGACCGGCTGAGATGTGGGAGTCGCCGCGGTGCGGCGGAAACTTCCGAGGACAACGGTGAGGAGAGCCCCGAAGATCGCCGGCACCGCGAAAAGAAGGAAATTCCACTGTGGAGCGAAACCGGCGGCAAGAACCCAGCCGCCGAGCACCGGACCGGCGATCGCGCCGATCCGGCCGATTCCCAGCGCGACGCCGATCGCGCTGGCCCTGGCGTGCGCCGGATAAGTGCGGGCGATGTACACGTTGATCAATCCCTGTACGCCGAACGCGCCCGCGCCGCCGATCAGCACGATTACGGAGAGCACGACCAACGGCGACCGGATGCTCAAGGCGGCCATGGCGCCTGCGGCGACGACGAAACAAGCGATAATGGGAATTCTCGACCCAGCCCGGTCGGCGAGCACCGCGATCGCGAGGCCGCCGACGGTCGCGCCGACGTTGAGCAGGGTAAGGAACATCAGCGAGGAATTCAGCGGATACTGTGCGGCTTGCATCAATTGCGGCAGCCAGGTGTTGATCCCGAAGATGAGCAAGAACGAACAGATCACCATGACGCAGAACAGGGTGGTCGTTCCCGTGTACGGCTTCCGCAGCACAACACGCAAGCCCCGTGCCCCCGTCGGCTCTCGCCGATATACCGGTGATTCGGGCAGCCAGCGGTAAGTCATCGGCAGCAACAGCAGCCCGACCACGCCGCCGACCACGTACTCCGGCCGGAAGTTGTCTCCCTGCAGGAAAGACGCGGCCACGACGGCCGCCAGCGATCCGCCCACCGTTACTCCGCATTGGACGATCGCCGAGCTGATGTTCTTCCGTTTCGGGGGAGCCAGTTCGAAGATCAGCGGCCCCATCGCGGGGTACACCGCGCCGACGCCGAGCCCGACGACGAGCCTGCTGGCGCCGAACAGTTCCGGATTGGGCGCGAAGGCGCAGGCGAACATGCCCAGCGAGACAAGCGCGATGCTGAGCAAGGTCGTCCGGCGGCGACCGTATCGGTCGGTGAGCGGACCGACCAGCAGGGCCCCGAAGAGCATGCCCACCGGGGTGAGACTGCCCAACGTGCCCAATTCGGGAAGGGAAAGATGCCACGGCTGGTGCCGGAGCAGCAGCGGCGTCGTCGCGCCGAAAGCGACGAGGTCGTACCCTTCCAGCGTCATGACGGCGAGCCCGATCGCGATGGCTCGCCACGGCATAGTCCTCACGTGATTGCCTTCGCGGTCGGCAGGCGCAGCACTCGTTCGGCATTGCCGTGGCTGATTTTGTCGCGATCGCGGTTGCTGATCGGCGCCTGTTCGAGGAACTGGACGGCCTCGGCAGTGTCCTCGAAGGGATAGTCGACGGCGAACAGGATCGCGTCCGCGCCGACGGCCAGGATCGCGCCGGCGAGCGCGGCCGGGGAACACGCCCCGCTGGTGGTGATCAGGATGTTGTCGCCGAAGTATTCCGACGGTTTCCGGGCGAGCGTCCGGTGTTCCTGCCGGTCGTAGCGCGAATCAAGCCGCGCGAGCTGAAACGGCAGGAACTCGCCGAGGTGGCCGAGAATGAGCGTGGCCCCCGGATGCCGGTCGAAGACACCGCCGAAAATCAGCCGGAGCGCGTGCCCGCTGGTCTCCGCCGCCCAGCTCCACAATGGACCCCGCAGTTCCGGCCGTCCCTCGAGCACCTGCCACGGCTCGGCCGGGGGAGCGCCTGGGTGGAGGTAGAGCGGCACGTTTAGTTCCTCGAGTGCGGCCCACACCGGTTCGTAGCGCGGGTCGTCGAGGTAAATGCCGTTGGTGTGGTCGTTGACGAGCGCACCGCTGAGCCCGAGCGTGCCGACGGCTCGGCGGAGTTCTGCCACTGCTGCCTCGGGATCCTGGAGCGGCAACGCGGCCAGGCCGCGGAACCGATCCGGATGATCGGCGATGACCTCGGCTAGATGGTCATTGGCGATCCGGGCGTCTTTGACTGCCTGCCCGGCGTCGGTGAGGCCCTGGATTCCGGGTGCGGTCAGGGAAAGCACCTGGATTTCGATGCCGTGCTCATCCATTTCCGGCAGCCGGTAATTCGTGTAGTCGCACAACCGTTTTCCCCAGTCCTCGACCCACCGCGCGGCGGTTTCCGTTTTGGGCACTGGGTAACCGGCCTGTAGTTCGGGGAGCGCGAACGCTTCCTCCATAGCGATGAAACGCAAGATGATGGCCTTTCGGTTCAGCTGCCTGCCGCGTGCGCGCCGGTCATGTGCGCCGCGAGGTCTTCCGGATTGATGAACGACGGCGGAGGCGGCGGGCCCCATTCGTAGAGCGACCGCATGCCCTCGAACGATCGCGGCGTCCAGAGCTGGTCGTCGACGATGGCGTCCATGTCGGAGTAGTACTCGGCGAAGTTTCCGGCGGGATCCTTGAGGTACCAGAAGAAGTTTGACCCGATGTGGTGCCGCCCCAGTCCCCAGACGTGCCGTTCGGGATGTTCGGCGAGCATGCTCATCGCTCCCCGCCCGACATCGTCCACATCGGACACCTGCCAGGAGGTGTGGTGCAGGAAATTGAGCGGAGCCTGTTGTACCAGCAGGTTGTGGTGATCGGTGGAACACCGCAGGAACGCCGCCCGGCCCGGGACCACGTCGCTGACCTTGAACCCGATGCCGTCGGTGAAGAACCGCTGGGTCGATTCCTGTTCGACTGTCCCGATCACGACGTGCCCCAGCGCGAGCGGCCGCACCGGCTCGGTCCGGGACAGCACGGGTGCCCGGGTGCCAGCGCGGTCGAGCCGACCAGGCCCGTTGTAGAGGGTCGCCGGTACGACTGCGCGCACCAGCCGCGGCGCGACGACCGCTTCGACGGCGATGTCCGCGATCGGTTCCCGCGCGCGCAGGGTTTCCGCGTCGCGCTGTGCCGGAATGCCCAGCCGGTCGAGGTTCGCCGCGATCCGGCCGAGGTCGTCAGCGTCGTCGACCGCGACGGTCATCTCCAGCAAACGGCGGACTCGCGAGTGCTTGAGGACGAACTGCTCCCCGCCCTCGACCGTGGCGAACCGGCCCGGCGCGAGCTGCGTAAGCCCGAAGTCGTCGTAGTAACCGGCGGTGCCCGCGACGTCAGGAACACCGATGGTCAGCGACTTCAATCTGTGCAGTGCCATGGAATTACCCCTTTCCCCCGGCGACGCAGATCTGCCGGAGCTGTCCGATGCCCTCGATCCGAGTGATCACTTCGTCGTCGGGCCGCAGGTAGCGCTGCGGGGACCGCGAATGCCCGACGCCCGAAGGCGTGCCGGTGAAGATGAGGTCGCCGGGCAGCAGGGGGCACACCGCCGACAGCCGGGCGATCAGCTCGGCGACCGAGAAGACCATCGACGAGGTGCGCGCCTTCTGGACGCTCTCGCCGTTGACGAGGCATTCGATCGCGAGGTCGTCGGGGTCGGCGAACTCGTCCGCGGTCACCAGCACCGGCCCCGTCGGGGCGAACCCCGGGAACGACTTGCCGAGCGAAAACTGCGGGACCGGCCCCGCGGCCTGCACGACCCGTTCGGAAAAGTCCTGCCCCACAGTCAATCCCGCCACATGCAGCCAGGCGTCCTCAGCCGCGGTTTTCTCGGCCCGGCGGCCGATCACGACCACGAGCTCCGCTTCCCAGTCGACGAACTCGCTGGGCAGCCGCAGCCGGGTGTCCGGCCCGGTGAGGGAGGTGGCGAACTTCGTGAAGGTCGCGGGCGACTCCGGCAGTGCGAGCCCCGCTTCCTGCGCGTGCTCGCGGTAGTTCAACCCGATCGCGAAGATCTGCCGCGGCTTCGGCGAGGGGCTCCCCGCCTGGCCCTCGGGCGCGACCGGCCCGTCGGCCGTCGCCCGCCCCCACTCCGCGAACTCGGTCCAGCGCTCGAAAACCGCGAGCGGATCGGCCGGAAACCGCCCGCCGCTCGCGCCCTCGACGTCGATCACCTTGTCGTCGAGCACCAGGCACATCCGGCCCGCCCGTGTCGTCGTTTTCATGCTCCGCGTCCTTCCGCTCCGTCCCGGCCAGTGAACACCCAGTAATCTCGATAAGTCAACTAAATCTCGAGATTATGGTGTGTATGCGGAACCGAGTACGATCTTCGACATGACTGGCGCTCGCAGCACGACCCGCGTCGAGGACGTCTACCTGCGTCTTCGCGCCGACATCCTCAACGGCCGGCACGAGCCCGGATCGCGGCTGCGCGTGGAAGCGCTCAAGGGCGACTACGACGCCAGCAGCGGCGTCCTGCGTGAAGCGCTTCCCCGTCTCGTGGGCCAGGGGCTCGCGACTTTCGCGCCGCAGCAAGGATTCCGGGTCATCGATGTCTCCCCGGACACCCTGCAAGACCTCACCGAGGCACGCGTGGTCGTCGAGACGCACGTGGTCCGCGAATCCCTCGCGCACGGCAGCATCGAATGGGAGTCCGATCTGCTCGCGGCGCACCACAATCTCGCCCGCACCACGTTCGCCGACGAGTCAGACGCGATCAACGAGCGGTGGCTGGCCGCGCACGCCCGGTTTCACCAGGTCCTGCTGGAGGGCTGCCCCAACCAGCACTTGCGCGCGGTGGCGACGCAGCTGCGCGAATCCGCCGAGGTCTACCGATGCTGGGCTCGCACCTCGAGCGAGGGCAGCCACCGGGATGTCGCCGCGGAACACCGGCTGATCTGCGATCGAGCGATCGAGCGAGACGTCGCGGGCACGGTCGAGGCGCTGCGGGACCACATCGAGCTGACTACGAAGCTGCTGCTCGACGACTATCGGAACCGGGGAGGCGAATAGGCGGGGTGACCATGCTTCAAGTGTTGCCACGTTGCGTAACCGGCGTCCAAGACTGGTTCGCTATCCGGCGATAACCTGACGGCATGGTTGAGGCCTACTGTTCGCCGCGTTCGATCCGGTACTGCTGCTTGAGTTCCGGATAACTGTGCTCGGGTCATCGCTGGCTACAGCACGGTGCTGGTGGAAACCGTCCGCCGCCGCATCGATGGCGAGCCGGAGCAGGCAGTGGAGTAGGACCATCGCACCCGTCTCGAACGACTGTTCACGGCACTGCGCGACGGCGTCGTGGCGCACTGATGATCAGTTCGGGACGATCAGTGCGACGGCCGTAGCGAGAATGATTCCGCCGCAGCCGCCGAGCAGTACGGCGCCGACCAATCGAGGGCTCCCATTTCTGGTGAGCACAAGGAAAAGTCCGATTGCGCCCAGCGCGAGGGCAATCGCGCCAAGAATGAGCAGCGCGGGCGGAAACGCCATCGTCGGTCCTGCGGGCTGCGGGTCGGTGAATGACGGGCTTGGGGGAAGCGTGTCAGTCGCTGAGGCAGGTTGAGCCACCGTTTTGCTGGGTTGCGGCTGCGTGCCGGAACAGCCTGCCAGCAGCGCCAAAACCGTCGAACACGCGAGAATCTGGCGTGCACAGTGCATGCAAGCTCCCTCTGGCCGGGCAACTGCGGAGGCGGGCAGCGGTGAGAAGCGGTCCGCCTCCGCATCCGGACGCTACCCGTTGGCCAACTTTCGGTAAAGGTTTCCTTGGCCGGCGTCGGTGAAATAGGGCGAACGAAGGTTATTGAAAATATCTCCGTTGCTGGTGTCGCCGTGCACCAGGCCGACGCCGGTGCCGTTCGGTTTGTCCTGGTAGTCGACGAGCCAAGGACCGCCGGACGAGCCTCCGCCGAGGGCGCAGCCGATCGTCACTTGATTAGGAAAGAAAACACTTGCTTTGGCAGTTTTTCCTTGGCAGTTGTACTGCTCTCGCCCGCCGTCTTTGTCGGCTGGGTAGCCGATGATGGTCACATCGCGTTCGTAGGGGCCGCCGACCTGCAGGCCGTTCGCGAAATTTCCGACCGCGTCGACCAGGTTTTGCCCTTGGAAATTCTTACCTACAACAGCGATAGCGGTATCGTAGCCCCAGGAATTTCGATCGGACCATCCTTTGAGGGTGCCGAGGTTGTAGGAGACGAACCTGCCGAATGGGCTGTCCCCGTTGTGGTATCCCGGCACGAAAGTGAACTTTTCCATCCACTTCTTGTCTTCGTAGGCGCAGTGTCCAGCAGTGACAACCATGTTCTTGGCCGGGCTGTTGACGACGCTGCCGGAGCAGACATAGTCCTTTCCGTCTCCGGGATTGTGGAAGAAAACTTTGCCTGTGGTGCGCGTGATGTAGATGTTCCGGATTCCGGAATCGTGTTCGGTGTGCAGCAGGGGCGCTGCGATGTCGACCGTCGGCTCAATTGCCGGATCCGGATCGCTGGGTGCCTGCTGGCGTGCATTGTGACCAGCCGGAACGGCGAGTCTCATTCTTTCAGCGGTCCAGTAGGATCTGGTCTCTCGTTCGTACTCCGCTAACGGCCCTCTGGTTGGATTTGAGGTGACTGCCTGATTGTCTTCACTCGATTTTTCTCGAGTGCCAGCTTGCGCCGGTGCTGAGACAATCCCCAGCAGTAATAAGAATAGTCCGAGCATGATTGCTGGTTGCAAGATTTTTTGCATCATTCCTCCCCGAATGAAGACACTTGCGCGATTTCACACTAGCACTCAAGGTTGAGTCCTGGTGTAATCCATCGGGGTGACACTGCGTCGCCAAGGATTTCGGCGGAAAAGACTAAACCGCGGCAGAACCCTCGGCCTGATCGACTTTGCATCGAGCGCAGGTGTGGAAAAATACGCTCGACAAGGTTGCCGCGCGTCTTTTCGTCGGCATCGGGCAACGAGGTTTCGTATTCTTCGCTGGCTGGGTCCTCGGACGGTTTCGCGCGAAGTCGGCGGAGGCGGTCATGGAGCTGGACCGGCCGCGCGGCTCATGGCGATGGTGAATAGATGGCGGCCCTCAGGTGTCTCGATGTGCACCGCCCGCCCGCAAGCGCACCGACGACAGAAGTCACGCTGGGTGCAACTTTCTCTGTCTGGTGACACTCTCCGCAGCGGCCCCGGCGTCGGAGCCAACGCAACACCGCAATCCTCGGATTCGGAAGCAGTAGCAGAGGATGCGCTGGTCGGACCTCAGATGCGCTGGGCCCAGTGGCTCGTAAAACCGATCGGGTCGCCAGAGCCGGACAAATCGGCACGATCGTCGGCGGCCTTGGCGAGGGGTCCCCGACGACCAGGCACCCCGGCGGCGAAGCCCGTCCAGCAGCGCGGCCCGCGTCCCCGCCTCGCTCGCCGCGCACTCGGCAACCGATATCCCGACCGCGATGGACCGGCCACCGGTGTGCGCTCGATGAACATTCGCTTCTTCTGGATCGGTTACGCAACTCGGTGGTGCCCACCCGAAGAACTCACTCAAGTGGGTGACCTGCAACAGGGTTGACTGCTGTTCCCGGCCGCTCCGGTGGACCAGTCGCGTCACCTGGTCGTGTCTGGTTTCGAAACCGTGAACAACAGTAGGTAATCTTCCGTAACGGGTGCGGGGAGCCGCCTCCAACCCACGGTTTGCCGGAGGGCTTCGTTGATCAAGCTCATGTTCGCCGACGACGAGGAACTAGTTCGGTCGGGGCTGCGCGCCATGATGTCCGGGGCTTCGGACATCGAGATCGTGGGCGAGGCAAGCGACGGCAGATCGGCGGTCGAGGTCGCCCGTCGCTATCACCCCGACGTCGCGCTGCTCGACATCAAGATGCGCGCCCCTGACGACGGCATTCGCGCGCTTCGGGCCATTCTCGCGCTGCCCGATCCGCCTACCGTCGCCATGCTCACCACCTTCGACATCGACGAGTACGTCAGCCTCGCGCTGCGGCTCGGCGCCAATGGTTTCCTGCTGAAGGACATCGACCCGGCGGCGCTGCTGCGCGCCGTGCGCGACCTGGCCAAGGGCGGGGCTGTCCTCGACCCGGGCGTGGCCGTGCGCATGGTGCAGAGCCACCGCGACGAGCAGCGGGCCGCGCAGCCGGCGCGCAAGCTTCTGGCCTCGCTGTCCGAACGCGAACGCGAGGTCGTCGCGCTGATCGGGCAGGGGCTGTCGAACGCCGAAATCGGCGGGCGGCTGCATCTGTCCGAGGCGACGGTGAAGGGATACGTGTCGGCCGTTCTGTCGAAGATCGGCGCGGCCAACCGGGTGCAGGCCGCGCTCCTGGCCTACCGCGGCGGGCTCCTCGACCAGTAGAACCAGCACATGCTGCTGACCGCGCTCGAGTTCCTCGGGCTGGTGGCGTTCGCGGCGTCCGGGGCGCTGGCCGCGGTCCGGGCGCGGCTGGACGTGTTCGGGGTCGTCGTGGTCGGACTGACCACGGCGCTCGGCGGCGGCATCATCCGCGACGTGCTCCTCGGCATCCATCCGCCGACGTCTCTGCGCAACTGGCCGTACCTGGCTGTCTGCGCGGCGACGGCCCTGATCGTGTTCGCTTTCCATCCGCAGGTCGCCCGGCTGCGGCACGCGGTGCTGCTCGCGGACGCGGTCGGGCTCGGCGTGTTCGCCACGGCCGGGACGACGCTGGCGCTCAACGCGGGTGCGACCGGGTACGCCGCGTGCCTGATCGGCATGACCAGCGCCATCGGCGGCGGGGCGCTCCGCGACCTGCTGCTGCGGGAGATTCCCCTCGTGCTGCGCAAGGAGATCTACGCGATGGCCGCGCTCACCGGCGCGGTGTGCGTCTGGGCGGGGCACTCGCTCGACCTCCCGGCCGGTGCGGTCACGACCTTCTCCGCGGTGGTCGTGGTCGCGATCCGAGTGCTCACGCTCTGGCGACACTGGAACGCTCCGGTCGCGCGGCCGCCGGAGGAGCGGTCGTTGTGAGGTCAGCTGCAGATGTGGATGTGCTTCCCTCCGACGCAGGTGCGCACGTGCGGGTGCGGAATGTGCGGTACGTGCACGCTGCCGCCCGAGCCCTCTGGCAGGGGTGAACCGGTGGCGCCGGACCCGGTTCCGGTGTCCCCGGGATCGGCAGAGGGGAGCGAGTACGTCGGCGTCGAGGTGGGTGTGTCCGAGGTCTTGGGCGGTTCGGACGAAGGGGGCGGACTGTAAGCAGGCATCGAAGGCGTCGTGATCGGGACCGTGACGGAGGCGGGCGCGGAAGGTCCGCTGTCCTCGCTGCTGCACGCGTTGCCGATCATCCCGATGACGGCGAGTACACAGATCCCGGCCAGCCAGCCGGGCCCGGACCGTTTCCGGTTGGCCATCAGCGCTCCTCGTTCTCAAGTCCAGCCGAAGGTCGCAACCGGTGCCGCACCTGTTACACGCCGCACTCCGCGGAAATGCTCTTTGTGTGTTCTGCGTGTGTTCTTAGGCGGGTCTCAGCACTCTGCGTAAGACTGGCGACATGCGCATCCTCGTAGTGGACGACGACCGTGCCGTCCGTGAATCGCTCAGGCGGTCTTTGGAGTTCAACGGCTACACCGTGGAGCTCGCGAGCGATGGTGCGCAGGCCTTGGAGACGATCCTCGCCAACCGTCCGGACGCGATGGTTCTCGACGTCATGATGCCGCGCCTCGACGGGCTCGAAGTGGCCCGCCGGCTCCGCAGCACCGGCGATGACCTGCCGATTCTCGTCCTGACCGCGCGCGACACCGTCTCCGACCGGGTCTCCGGCCTCGACGCCGGCGCCGACGACTACCTGCCCAAGCCGTTCGCCCTGGAGGAACTGCTCGCCCGGTTGCGCGCCCTGCTGCGCCGCGCCGCGCCGGAGGGGCAGCAGGGCGAGACGTCGGAGGTGCTGTCGTTCGCCGACCTCACGCTGGACCCGGGCACTCGCGAGGTCCGCCGCGGCGGGCGCGAGATCAGTCTCACCCGCACCGAGTTCGCGCTGCTCGAGCTGTTCCTCTCGTACCCCAAGCACGTGCTGACCCGCGGAAGGATCCTGGAGGAAGTATGGGGTTACGACTTCCCGACGTCGGGCAACGCGCTGGAGGTCTACGTCGGCTATTTGCGCCGCAAGACGGAGGCGGACAGCGAACCGAGGCTGATCCACACGGTCCGTGGGGTGGGGTACGTCCTGCGCGAGACCCCGCCGTGACCGAGCACCCGGCGGGCGAGCAGGCCGCGCCGGCGGGGGAAGAGGTCCCGGACCCGCGGGGCACCCGGTGGAGCACCCGCCGGTTCTCGCTGCGCGGTCGCGTCACGCTGCTGGCCGCCGCGTGCGTGGCGGGTGCGGTGGCGCTCGTTTCCCTGTGCGCGTACCTGGTGGTGCGCAGCAACCTCCTGAGCCAGCTCGACGACAACCTGCTCGCTCGCGCGCAAGCCGCGGCGAACTCGCCGCAGGTGCCGACCGACCAGCTGCGCGAGGTGCCGGGTGCGCTGCTGGCGAGCGCGGACCTGCAGATCGGCCAGCTCAACGGCGTCACCGGCGACCTGATCTATCCGCAGCCGGGCACCCGGCCGCCGGTGGGTCCGGCCGAGATGCGCGTCGCGACCGGCGTGCTGTCCCAGTCGCTGCGCACCGACGCGACCACCGGCATGCGGGTGGTCGCGGTGCCGCTCGGGCACGGGCAGGCGATCGTGCTGGCGCAGTCGATGGCTCCGACGATGCGCGCGCTGAACCAGCTGTCCGTGGTGCTGTTCCTGGTCGGCGGCGCCGGGATCGTGGTCGCGGCGGGCGCGGGCACGGCGGTCGCGCGCGCTGGCTTGCGTCCGGTCGACCGGCTGACCTCGGCCGCGGAACGGGTGGCCGCGACCGGCGACCTGCGTCCGATCCCGGTGAGCGGCGACGACGAACTCGCCCGGCTCACGCACAGTTTCAACATCATGCTCGGCACGGTCGCGGACTCGCAGGGACGGCAACGGCAACTCGTCGCCGACGCCGGGCACGAGCTGCGCACCCCGCTCACTTCCATGCGCACCAACCTGGAACTGCTGCTGTCGGCGAGCCGTCCGGGCGCGCCGTCGCTGCCGGTCGAGGACCGTGCCGACATCGAGGCCGACATCCGCGGCCAGCTTGACGAGCTCACCCAGCTCATCGGCGACCTCGTGGAGTTGGCGCGCCAGGACGAACCTCGCGAGCAGGCCGAACGCGTCGACCTGATGGACGTGGTCGAGCGCGCTCTCGACCGGGCCCGCCGGCGGGCGGGCGAGATCGAGTTCGAGGTCTCGCTGCAGCCGTGGGTGCTCACCGGCGACAACAGCTCGCTCGAACGGGCGGTGCTGAACCTGCTGGACAATGCGGTGAAATTCTCGCCGCAGGGTTCGCGGGTGCGGGTCACGCTGCGTCCGCTCGGCGACGGCACCGCGGTGGTCGAGGTCGCGGACTCCGGTCCCGGCATCGCCGAGGAGGACTTGCCCAAGGTGTTCGACCGTTTTTACCGCTCGTCGGAGGCTCGCACCCTGCCCGGATCCGGCCTCGGGCTGGCGATCGTGCAGCACGCGGCCGAACGCCACGGCGGCACGGTTTACGCCAACCGGGCACCGGAAGGCGGGGCTCTGCTCACGATCCGGCTACCAGGGGCGCCGGTCGCCTGAAATCACTGCCACGCTTGGCGGTCGCCCGGCAGGGGGACGCTCGATCTGCACGTCGCGCACACTCGATGTTGAATCGTGTAGGATTTTGTGCAGTTGATGGTGTGCTTGGGGAGTGGCGGTGCTCGCGCGGCAGCGACAGGCGGTGATCCTCGAGGAGGCACGCCGGACCGGTGCGGTCCGGGTCAGTGACCTCGTCGCGAGGCTCGGCGTTTCCGATATGACGGTCCGCCGCGACCTCGACGTGCTCGCGGGCCGCGGCCTGGTCGAGAAGGTCTACGGCGGCGCGACGTCACTGGTCGGCAAGAGCACCGACGAGCCCGGGTTCGAGGCGAAGTCGGTGCGCCAGCGCGCGCAAAAGGAAGCGATCGCCGAACTGGCCGCCACCCTCGTCAAACCGGGCACCGCGATCGGCCTGTCCGCGGGCACCACCACCTGGACGCTCGCGCACGCGCTCGACGGCATCGAGGGCCTCACCATCGTCACGAACTCGATCCAGGTCGCCGACGTTCTCCGCAGCGCCGCTCAGCCGGACCGCACGGTGGTCCTCACCGGCGGCGTGCGCACTCCGTCGGACGCGCTGGTCGGCCCGGTCGCCGTGCAGAGCCTGCGGACGCTGCACCTCGACCTGGTGTTCCTCGGCGTGCACGGGATGGCGGTGGGGCCCGGGTTCACCACCCCGAACCTCACCGAAAGCGAGACCGACCGCGCGCTGGTGGAAGCCGGACGGCGGCTGGTGGTGCTCGCCGACCACACGAAGTGGGGCACGGTCGGCATTTCCACGATCGCGGACCTGGAAGAAGCGCAGGTCGTGGTGACCGACGACGGATTGGACGACCGCGCGCGGGAAGACCTCGCGGAGCGGGTCGGAGAACTCATGATCGCCGAAACGGCGGAGAACCTCGAGGCAGAAGAAGCGTGAAACGCACTGTGCGGCACCTGGCCGACGGCCGGGAGATCATCTATTTCGACCACACCGACGCCCACGAGCGGCTCGCCGCCGACACCCGGGACCTGCCGCCCGTCGCGGCGGCCTCGGAGATCCGCCGCGACCCGCTGACCGGCGAGTGGGTCGCGATGGCGGCGCACCGGCAGACGCGCACGTACAAGCCGCCCGCCGATCTCTGCCCGCTCTGCCCGACCCGGCCGGGCAAGCCGAGCGAGATCCCCGAAGCCGACTACGACGTGGTCGTGTTCGAGAACCGCTTCCCGTCGTTCTCGCAACAGGCGACCGGCGATCCGTCCACTGTGGACGGCCTGGGTCTGGTGCCGACCGCGCCGGGCCTCGGCCGCTGCGAGGTCGTGTGCTTCACCAGCGACCACGACGGCGCGTTCTCCCGGCTGACTCCGGAACAGGTGCGCCTCGTGGTGGACGCCTGGGCCGACCGCACCGCCGCGCTCGCGCAGACGCCTGGCGTGGAACAGGTCTTCCCGTTCGAGAACCGCGGCGAGGAAATCGGCGTCACGCTCTCGCATCCGCACGGCCAGATCTACGGCTATCCGTTCGTCACGCCGAAGACCGAGCGAATGCTGGCGGTCGCGCGGGAACACGGCGGGTCGGTGCTCGGCGACGTGCTGGCCGCGGAACAGAAATCCGGCGAGCGCGTGATCGCCTCGGGCGAGCACTGGACGGCTTTCGTGCCGCCGGCCGCGCGGTGGCCGGTGCACATCCAGATCGTGCCGCACCGGCAGGCGCCGGACCTCCCGTCGCTCACCGACGCCGAGCGCGACGACTTTTCCCGCGTGTACCTGGACGTGCTGCGCCGGTGCGACGCGCTGTACGACCGGCCGCTGCCCTACATCGCGGGCTGGCACCAGGCACCGGTGCGGCGGGACCGGGAACTGTCGTGGCTCCATTTGGAGCTGTTCTCCGTGCTGCGGGCCAAGGACAAGCTGAAGTACCTGGCCGGATCCGAGTCGGGCATGGCGGTCTGGATCAACGACGCCACGCCGGAACAGATCGCGGAACGGCTTCGCTCGGCGGGCTGACCGGAACTCGCGGCATACTCATCTACGAAACACAGGTTCGACTCAGGAACCTCTCAGGCCCAGCCGCTTAGGTGAGGACATGACCGAGAACGACCCCCACGCGCCCGACTCCGCGGCGGGTCGCCAGGACCCGGGCGCCCAGCCGGGCGCCGAAGGCCAGGCGACTTGGCAGCAGCCCCCGGCTCAGCCGGCGAGCCAACCCCCGTCAGCCGATCCGGCGGGCGGCGCCGCGGGCCAGCCAGCTCCGGGAGCGACCGGCACGCCTGGCACGAGTGCCGCGTACGGTTCGGCCGCTGAGGGCTCGGCGGGGACGTCCGGCTCCGGCACGGCGAGCGGCGACGCTTCCGGAGCGTACGGAGCGCCTGCGGGTCAGTACGGCGGCACAGCGTACGGAGCCGGTGCTGCTCCGACCGGAGGCACGCCGAACCCGTGGTCGGCCCAAGGCGCGGCGTCGCCGGTCGGCGCGCCCCAGGGCGGGCAGTTCCCCGGCGCTCAGCAGCAGCCCGCGGCGGGTCAGCCGTACGGCAGCCAGTACCCCGGCGGGACGTCCACTCCGCCCGCCGGATCCCCGGCTAACCCTTACGGCGCACCGGGAACCGCGGTGTACGGCGTCCCCGCGCAGCGCGAGAAGAAGAGTTCGGCGGGCAAGCTCCTCGCGAGCGTCGCCGCCATCTCGCTCGTGATCGGCGGCGTGGCAGGCGGGACCGTCGGGTACCTCACCGGCGGATCCGGTTCGTCGGTGAGCGCGCTCGACGCGCCGAAACCCGCGCAGCAGACCGGCAACGTGCCCGTCGGCTCGGTCGAATCGGTGGCGCAGAAGCTGTCGCCGAGCGTGGTCGAGCTGCAGGTGTCCGGCCGGACCGCGGCGGGCGAGGGCTCCGGCTTCGTGCTCAGCAGCGACGGCTACATCCTCACCAACAACCACGTCGTCCAGGTCGCCGCGAACGGCGGCCAGATCCAGGCCGTGTTCCAGGACGGCAAGAAGGCCGCGGCGAAGGTCGTCGGCCGGGACCCGACCACGGACATCGCCGTGGTCAAGGTGTCCGGCGTCGGCAACCTCACGCCGGTCGAACTCGGCCGGTCCGACGACCTGCGGGTCGGGCAGCAGGTGGTGGCCATCGGCTCGCCGTACGAGCTGACCGGCACGGTCACCTCGGGCATCGTCAGCTCGCTGCACCGCCCCGTGCAGGCGGGCGGCGACGAGACCGACCAGACCACGGTGATGGACGCGATCCAGACCGACGCGGCGATCAACCCCGGCAACTCGGGCGGTCCGCTGTCGAACATGAGCGGCCAGGTCATCGGCATCAACTCGGCCATCTACAGCCCGAACTCGGGCCGCGGCCAGGGCAGCGGCGGCGAGGGCGGCAACGTCGGCATCGGCTTCGCCATCCCGATCGACCAGGCGCGCCGCACCGCGCAGGACATCATCAAGACCGGGCACGCGACCCAGACGTTCATCGGCGCGAAGGTGACCGACGCGCCCCAGGGCGGCGCCCAGCTCGGCGACATCACGCCGGGCAGCCCGGCGGAGAAGGCGGGCCTGAAGTCCGGCGACGTGGTGACCAAGATCGACGACCGCGTCATCGACAGCGCCAACACCCTCGTCGCCGCGATCCGCACGCGCGCCCCGAACGACCAGACGACCTTCACCCTCGCCGGCGGACGCACGGTGCAGGTCACCCTCGGCGGGCAGGCGGTACCGGCCAACTAGATCGCTCGGCCGCCGTGGCGCGGCCGAGACCAGCCACGGCTCGACCCCCGATCCGCGCTTGGGGCCGAACCTTTGCAGGCCACGCGCGACCGGAGTATCCGTGCCGGTCGCGCGTGGCCGTTTTTAGCGACCAGCGCCCGAAAACCGGCTCGCGCACGAAAACACGAAGAGGCTCTCCGTGCCGCCTCCGACTCGGCACGGAGAGCCTCTCCGCGTGCGGTGAGGTGCCCACGCGCCCGACGTCCCAAACGCCGAATCTGCGGGAAAATTCCGGTACCTGAAGAAAACCCAGGTCAACTACGTGCCCGCGCCCGGATTTTTCGTGCCGTCACATACCGGACCCGGACAATCCGGACGATCGCCGCCACCAGGACCGCGCTCCACACCATCGCGAGCGTCGCCACCAGCCCCAGCCACGCGTTGCCGTCGTGCAGCCCAGGTTTCGGCGGCACGCCATAAGCGCGCCACAGCAGCGGAAACGCCACGAAACCCAGTACCGCGGTCAGCGCCGCGCCGACCTGCACCGGCCCTCGCCACGGCTTCGGCAGGATTCGCGCCAGCAGCAGGCCAACCAGGCCCGCGATCGGGGCGAACACCGCGTCGTTGACGATCGGACCACCGCCGATCCACAGCAACGTCGTGAAGCTGTCCGGCCACGCCGGTGCCGCGTAGTCGAGGAACAGCACGATCCCGTACGCCAGCGCCGCTAATCCGGGCAGCGCCAGCACAATCCGCGCGGTCTTCACTGCACCTCCAGCTTCGTGACCCACTTCGTCTGCAGCACGCCCGGCCGGCTGGGCGCGATCACACGGCACGGATAGCCGTGGTCGAGGTTCAGCACCTCGCCGTTGAGTTCCAGCGCCAGCAAGGTGAGCGGGTCGGCCGTGTGCTCGCCAGGCAGCACGCTGACGCCGTACAGCCCGGTCTTCTCCAGCGACGACACCCGCACGTCGACCCCCGGCGTACTGCCGCGCGCGCGCAGCAGATCCGGGAACGAGATGCCGCGCCACGTCGCCATCTGGCTCCATCCCTCGACGCACGCGATCGGCAAGTCCACAGTGGTCTGCGGCAACGCCCGCAACTCGGCCAGCGTGAACTGCCGCGTCCCCGCTGGCGTCACCACGGACAACCGCCACCCGGGATCCTGCGCGGTCCGTGTCACCTGCGCGGCCACGGCCGTACGGTTGACTGGCAACTTCTGCGAGCCCTTGTCCGATCGCCACGACAACCCGGAGACGTTCCGCAGCGCGGGAACCGTCGCTCCCGCGGTGGCCAGCACGGCGACTCCAGTCGCGATCCCCGTGGTGGTCAGGAATCCTCGCCGCGACAACCCCGGGCCAGGCGGCTCGACCGGCGCACGCTCCCGCGTCAGCGCCCGCCGGATTACCGGGAGCTTCACCGCGACGTGCACGAGGATCGACCCGATCGCCACCCATGCCACCGCGTAGTGCACCTGCGGAAAGTAGAAGTTCCACGGGTAGTTTTGCGCGACGTTCAGCAATCCCGAACTCAGTTCGAAGAACGCCGCCCCGGAGAGGACAAGGATCGACAACCGCTCCACCGCGTGCGGCACCGAACGCACCAGCGGCCGTTCGAAGAGCTTCGGGTAGACGCTCCACAGTTTGGCCAGCAGCAACGGAATCGCCGCGATCCCGGACAGCACGTGTGCGCCCTGCGTCACCCGGTACAGCCAAACCGGCCTGCTGGGCCAGAAGAACCACTCCGGCGGATGCTGGATCAAATGGCTCAACAGTCCGGTCACGAAGCAGATCAGGAACGCGATCCCGAGCAGGCTGCCGACCCGGGCCGTCACGCGCTCGCCGTGCGCGCCGCCCTTGAACTGCTCCGCCTTCGGGACCCGGCGATCGACAGCGCGGGCTCGTTCGCCGATCTTGGCTTGTGCCGCGGTGACTCGAGTGTCGAGCCCGCGCCACGCGGCCGCCAGCCGTCCGCGTTTCACGCGCGTGCCAGCTTCGCGAACCAGCGGTGCCCGCGACTGGTCGTCCACTCGACCCGGAACCCAGTCCGCAGCGCGATTTCCGCGATGGCGTCGACGCCGACCCACGCCCACGTGAACCACCGGCCGTCAGCGGGATCCGGCCGCAGCCGGACGTGATCCCGGCGTACGCCATGGCCGGGTTCCTCCAGCTCGACGAGCACGTCACCGTCGGGCGTGAGCAACTCGCGCACTCGCCGCAGCAGCGCATCGGGATCACCGCCGATCCCGATGTTGCCGTCGGCCAGCAACACGTGGTTCCACCGCCCTTCGCCGGGTAAGCGGGCGAAAACGTTGCGCTGCAACGCAGTTGCCCCACGCCGCCGCGTCAGCCGCACGGCGATCGGCGAACTGTCCACGCCAAGGGTCACCACGCCTCGGCGCGTCAGCGCGGCAGTGAGGCGGCCAGGCCCGCAACCGACGTCGAGCGTCGGCCCCTCGCACGCGTCGAGCAAGACGGCGTCGCCCGCGCCGCAACCGTCCGCCCAACGACCGACCGGAAGCTCGATGCGGCCACCGTTCGCCAGCTCCAGCCAGCAGTGGTGGCCAAGAAGCCCGCGGTCGAATTCCCGGCCAGTCGCGAGTTTCATGCCAAAGCTCCCACCGCGTCGACCGCAGCCGCGAACCTGCTGTCGGGCCGGATCGAGGCCACTTGCACCGCGTCCTCCATAGTGTCCACATCGGACAACGTCGGCAGCTCGCCTACGCTGAGCCCTGCACTCGCCAACGCCGCGCGGGTGCGAAACCCGGTGTCCGGACGTGACATTGGAACTCCGGCGAGCACTTGAGCCTGCCGTGGGTCAGCAAGCCCAAGCCCCCACCAACCGCCGTCTTCAGCGTCGCCCAGCACCGCGCGGCTGGCTCCGGCGACGACCGGTTCGATCGCCGCTGCGAACAACGCTGGCGAGACCTGCGGCGTGTCCATGCCGATCTGCAGCACGGGCAAACCAGCATGCACCGCAGCGGTGTCGGAGTGGGCGTTGGCCAGCCGGGTGCCGAAATCCCAGCCCCGCTGCGCGATCACAGTCGCCTTCCGCAACGCGCGACCGATCTCGGTGCCCCGCGCTGCCGCGGCGAGGTCGCCCGTCATCGCCACCACGGTGATCGCACCGTCAGTGGCGAACGCGGCGTCCAACGTGTCCAGCAGCGCGGACGCGGCGATCTCCGCGGCCTGTTCTGCCGTCGCGGGCGGACACAACCGAGTCTTCGCGAACCCTGGCACCGGGGCTTTCGCGACCACAAGCAGGCAGAACGTCATCGGACCAACACCCGCCCGAAGTCCCGCACGGCCCGCAGCGTGCCGCGCACCGAACCGGACACCTTCGATTTCGTGCCCCGCGCCCGTTCCCGGTAAGTGACGTCGAACTCCTGGACCACCCAGCCCGCTCGCTGAGCCTTCACCAGCAGCTCAAGCGGATAGCCGAACGCCCGATCGGCCACGCCGAGGGCCAGCAGCTCCCGGCGGCGCACCGCCCGCAGCGGCGCGATGTCCCGCACTGGCAGCCCATGCGACCGCAAAAGCAGGGAGAGGACGGTATTCCCTGCTCTGGCATGCCAAGGCCAAGCCGCCCGGGATACCGGCACCCGCCGTCCGACCGCGAGATCAGCGCCCTCCGCGACCGCGGCGACGAGCTGCGGCAGCTCGGCCAGATCGAGCGACCCGTCGGCATCCGCGAAACAGACGATGTCAGCGGTCGAGTTCTCCAGCCCGGTATGGACGGCGGCGCCGTAACCGCGTCGCGGCTCGTCGACGACTTTCGCACCGTGCGCGGCCGCGATGCCGGGAGAACCGTCACGCGATCCGTTGTCCACGACAATCGCGCGATACCCCGGCGGCAGGTCGGCGAGCACGCCGGGCAGCGCGGCCGCCTCGTCGAGGCAGGGGAGGACGACGTCCACTCCGAATTCGTTCACGAGGCGTACGGTAGGTCTGGAAAGGACAGTGCAGAACCCTTGCTGTGCTTACCAAATACTGACGTTCGGCAAGATCTTACCGAGTTCTCACGGATCCGCGGGAAACCTGCCGGACGGCCGCCGACGGGGTTATCGTGACCGGCGATGAGCGAGTCGACGAAGGCTGCCCGGCTCGCCGAGCCGCCGCCCCCGGTTCCCGTCCGTCCCCGGTTCCGCGCTGATCTCGTGACGGTCGGCGTCACCCTCGTGGTGATCGCCGCCGCGACCGCCGTCGGCGTGTACTACAACCGGCCAGGCTCGGGCGTGGTGATCTACGCGTTCGCGCCGCCGCTGTTCGCGCATTGGCTGCCGCACGTCGGCCCCGGCTCGGTCTTCGCCGTCCTGATCGCCGCCGGTGTCGTCCTGTACGGCCCGGCCCTGGCCGCCCGGCTGCGATGGCGACGCGCTCTGGCCGCCGGCTACCTGGCGTCCCTCGCCTGGATCTTCTCGCTCGCCATGGTGGACGGCTGGACCCGCGGCTTCACCGGCCGGCTCACCACTCCGCAGGAGTACCTGCACGAGGTCCCGGGCATCGCGGACATTCCGCGATTCCTCCGCGAATTCTCCTCGCGCATCCTCGATTTCCAGCCGAACTCGTGGACCACCCACGTGTCCGGCCACCCGCCAGGCGCCACGCTCGTCTTCGTCTGGCTCGACCGGCTCGGCCTCCGCGGCGGTGCCTGGGCGTCGACCGCTGTGGTGCTGGTGGCGGCACTGATCGCGGTCGCGGTACCAGCGACGATCGCCCTGCTAGGCCGTCCCGACGCAGCCCGCGCGGCGTTGCCGTTCGCCGTGCTCAGCCCAGGCGCGGTCTGGCTGGGCGTGTCCGCGGACGGTCTCTTCGCCGGCGTGACCGCCACCGGCATCGCACTGCTCGCCCTCGCATCGGTGGGCTTCCGAGAGCACCGTGGTTATGCCTGGCCCACCGCGTTGGCCGCCGGGATTCTCATCGGATTCGGCATCTTCCTCTCCTACGGCCTGGTCCTGCTCGGCTTGGTCGCGCTGGCCGTCGCCGTGCTCGGCCGACAATGGCGGGCCGCGGCAGCCGCTGTCCTCGGCGCGCTGGCCGTGGTCGCTGTGTTCGCGCTCGCCGGTTTCTGGTGGTTCGACGGCTACCACCTCGTCGTCGAGCGCTACTACCAGGGCGTTGCGGTGGTGCGCCCGTATTCCTACTGGGTGTGGGCCGACCTGGCCGCGGTCGCGGTCGCGAGCGGGCCCGCTGTGGTCGCGGCCGCCCGCCGCGGGGTGGCTTCGGCGGTCTTCTTGCCGTCTCGCAAGACGGTCCTGCGCGATCCGATTCTGCTGATCGTGCTCGCGGCCGTGCTCACGATCGTGTTCGCCGATTCGTCCGGCCTGTCGAAGGCTGAGGTAGAACGGATCTGGCTACCGTTCGGCGCGTGGCTGATCCCGGCCACGGCGCTGCTTCCGGCGGGCCACCGCCGCTGGTGGCTGGCCGGACAGGCGGTGGTCGCGCTCGCGGTCAACCACCTGCTGCTGACGAACTGGTGAGGTGAGGCATGGAAGACCAAGCGGGTCGCGTGCTCGTGGTCGACGACGACGAGACCGTGCGCGACGTCGTCCGCCGCTACCTCGAAACCGCCGGCTTCACCGTCGACCTGGCAGGCGACGGCACGGCGGCGCTCGCCCGGTTCGCCGAGCGCGTGCCGGACCTAGTGGTGCTCGACGTGATGATGCCCGGCCTCAACGGCCTGGAGGTGTGCCGGCGGCTGCGACAGACGAGCCAGGTGCCGATCGTCATGCTCACCGCTCTCGGCGAGGAGGAAAACCGCATCGCCGGGCTGCAGCTGGGGGCCGACGATTACGTCACCAAACCGTTCAGCCCCAAGGAACTCACGCTGCGCGTGGCGTCCGTGCTGCGACGGGCTCGGATGCCACGGCCCGAGCCGCCGACGGCGGAGCTGGCAGACGGCAACCTCCGGCTCCAGATGACCGCCCGCCAGGCGACGCTCGACGGCGCGGTGCTGCCGCTGACCACGCGCGAGTTCGATCTCCTCGCGTTCTTCCTCTCCCACCCCGGCGTCGCGTTCAGCCGGGCTGACCTGCTGGAGAAGGTGTGGGGCTGGGACTTCGGCGACCAGTCCACGGTGACCGTCCACGTGCGACGGCTGCGCGAGAAAATCGAACGTGACCCGGCCAAGCCGATCCGCGTCGCGACGGTGTGGGGCGTCGGCTACCGCTACGACCGGACACAGCCATGATCGGCTCGGGCGAGTCGGCGTGGGACATGTTCGTCCACGTCCTGCACATTCTTCCGCTCGCCTTGCTGTTCGCCTTGCCCGTGGCGGCGCTGGGCGGGCTAGCGCTTTACCTTGTGCGGCACCGATCTCTGGCCACCACGATGACCACCCTCGTGCTGACTCCGATCGCCGCGATGCTGGTCGGAATCCTCGGCGTGAGCGGCTTCATGTTCACCGAGGCGCTGACCACCGAACTGCTCGTATGCCTGCTCGTGGCACTGGTGGCGGTGCCCGCGGCAATGGTGCTGGGCCGGGTCATCGCGCGGCGCAGTGTGTGGGAACGCGAGGCGCGAGAACGCGAACGCGCGGCAGAGAAGTCGCGTCGCGAACTGGTCGCGTGGATCAGCCACGACCTTCGCAGTCCGCTGGCCGGGATCCAGGCGATGGCGGAGGCGCTGGCCGACGGCGTGGTTTCGGAACGCGCCGAGGTGGCCGATTACGCCCAGCGCATCAGCGGCGAGACCACCCGCCTGTCCGGCATGGTCGGTGACTTGTTCGAGCTGTCCCGGATCACTGCGGGAGCGCTCGAACTGAGCATGTCGGCGGTCCCGCTGCGCGACGTGGTGAGCGACGCGGTCGCCGCGCAAGCACCGGTGGCTGACCGAAAACGCGTGCGGGTGCTGGAAAACGCGTCGGCGTGGCCGGTGGTGTCCGGCAGCGATCCGGAGCTGGCGCGGATCGTGCGGAACCTCGTGTCCAACGCCATCCGACACACTCCGCCGGACGGCACGGTCGCCGTGCAGATCGGCATCGACGGCGACCAGGCGCTGCTGGCCGTGGACGACGGCTGCGGCGGAATTCCGGACGACGAGATCAGCCGGGTCTTCGACGTCGCCTTCCGCGGCACACAAGCCCGTACCCCCGACCGCAGCGGCACCACCAGCGGCGGCGGGCTGGGCCTGGCGATCGCGAAGGGCCTGGTAGAGGCACACCGAGGACGGATCGGCGTGCAGAACCACGGCCCAGGATGCCGCTTCGAGGTGCGGTTGCCGCTGGCGGCGTCCTGAACTGTCTGTTTTGGACAGTCAGGACGCGGCGACGGCCGTGACCGGTTCCACGGCGAGATCGGCGGCGATCCGGAAGAACGGCTCGTCCGGGAAATGCGCTGCCGCGACGATCGTGCCAGTGCCGACCATCTCGCCCAGCCAGCGACGGCGGGTCAGCTCCGCCTGCCGCGGATCGGCATCGGACGCGGCGCCGATCGTCGGATCGGCCATCTGCTCCGGAATCTGGAAGACGTCGCCGACCAGGACGGCGCGACGGTCCTGATCCGCGACCTCCAGCACGTAATGCCCCGGCGTGTGCCCGGGCGCATGCCGAACGGTGACGCCGGGAGCGACCGTTTCGCCGTCCAGCAGCGGACGCAGTTTGCCCTGAGCGCGAAGGGCTTCCAGCGCTACTCGGCCGCGGTCGTGCCGCCCCGCCGGTTCGACGAACGCCGCCCAGTCGGGCGCGCCGTACCGCACTTCGGCATTCGGGAAGTACGGCTCGCCGTTCGGCGCGACCCAGCCGATGTGGTCGGCGTGCAGATGAGTCAGCACCACGGTGTCGATGTCTTCGCGGGCGATCCCGGCTTCGGCGAGTGCTGCGGGCAAGCCGCCGGTGTGCTCAGCTTCGACGGCGCTGACCACCGGGTGCAGTTGCTCTTTGGAGTGCTGCGGCAGATGCGGCTCGCCGGTCGGACGCGGACCGAAACCGGCGTCGACCAGCACCGTGCGGCTGCCCGTCCGAATCAGGAAGGCACCGATGACCACGGGAACAGTGCTCGGCGCCGAGCGCTTGCCCTGGAGTCCCGGGAAGAACGACGACGGCAGTTGCAGCCGTCCGTCGGTCAGTGCGTGGATTTCGATGTCCCCCACCACGATGGAACGCATGCCCAGCATCAAGATCCGGTGCGGCCGATTCATTCCGGAAAGTGATCTTCACCTCATCGGGTGACGGGGGTGCGCAGCTCCGCAGTGGCGAACGTGGCGACGCCGTCCGCGAAGGGCGTTTCCGCCCGGAATCCGAGCAGCTCCCGTGCTCGGGCCGGGTCGGCGACCACGTGCCGGACATCAGCCGGCCGCGCACCGCCGACGATCCGCGGCTCCGGTCCGCCGCAGGCTCGGGCCAGCTCCCGGGCCAGGTCGCCGACGCTGTGCGGCTGTCCAGAACAGATGTTCAGCGGCGTGAGGTCGGCCTCCGGACCATCACTCCGGAGCGCGAGGACGTTCGCGCGGGCTACGTCGTCCACGTGCACGAAATCCCTCTGCTGCCGCCCGTCCTCCAGCACGGTCGGCGCCTCGCCGCGTTCCAGTGCCGAACGGAAGAGCGACGCCACCCCGGCGTACGGCGTGTTTTGCGGCATCCGCGGGCCGTAGACGTTGTGGTAGCGCAACGCCCAGACCGTGCCGCCGGTCTGCCGCGCCCAGGCACCCGCGAGATGTTCTTGCGCCAGTTTCGTTGCCGCGTAGGTGCTTCGCGGCAGCAGCGGCGCGTTTTCGGGCACGAGTTGCCAGCCCAACTCGGCACCGCAGTGCGGGCAGGTGGGTTCGAATCGTCCGGCGTCCACATCGGACTGCCGACGAGGTGACGGCGGAACGACACCGTGTTCCGCACACGCGTAACGACCCTCGCCGTAGACCACCATCGACGAGGCGAGCACGAGCTTGCGCACCTTCGCCGCGTGCATCGCGGCCAGCAGCACGGCGGTGCCGTAGTCGTTGTTCAGCGCGTACGAGGGCGCGTCGGAGGGATCCACTCCGTGGCCGACCACCGCGGCCTGGTGGCAGACCGCGTCGACGCCGTCGAGCAGCTCGGCGACGATCTCGGTGTCGGTGACGTCACCCCGCAGGAAGCGGTGCCGCCGGGTGTATTCGGGTGGTGTGGTGGAGCCGTGCGCGGTGGACAGCAGGTTGTCCAGCACGACGACCTCGTCGCCGTCGTCGGCCAGCTGGTCGGCGATCCGGGACCCGATGAACCCGGCACCGCCGGTGAGGAGCACTCGCACCTCGCCGACGTTAGGCCGCCCGCCCTGGGGCGCGCGCGGCCTGCGCGGACCACGTCACCGAATCGTCAGAAATCACCGGGCCCGCGGCGGCGAAGCGGGCCCGGAACCGGATACGGTGTCGGCATGGAACGGAGCGCACAGCGGCTGGGCCGGGCACTCGTGGTGATTGTGGACGACCGGGTCGCGCACGGGGAGCACGAGGACACCTCCGGGCCGCTCGTCACCGAGCTGCTCGAGGAGGCCGGGTTCATCGTCGACGGCGTCGTCGTCGTCGAGGCCGAGACCGCGGGCATCCGAAACGCGCTCAACACGGCGGTGATCGGCGGTGCGGACCTGGTGATCACGGTCGGCGGCACCGGAGTGTCGCCGCGCGACCGCACGCCGGACGCCACTTCGGGCGTTCTCGACCGCCCGATCCCGGGCATCGGCGAAGCCCTGCGCGCCTCAGGGCTGGCCGCGGGCGCGGTCGACGCCGGGATCTCCCGCGGCCTGGCCGGCGTCTCGGGTAGCACGCTGGTGGTCAACCTGGCCGGTTCGCGAGCGGCTGTGCGCGACGGCATGGCGACCCTTTCGTCGCTGGTCCCGCACGTGATCGACGAGCTCTCCGGCCTCGAAGAGGTCTGAGGCCGGCCGTTTCGCGGCGGATGTCTCTCTGCACTTGTCAAACAACAGGTGGGACGATGGACCCATGCCGCACGAAGAACGACGTCCCCGCGTGACCGAGGCCCAGCGCCGCCGCCGGGTCGACGAGATCTTCGGCGACGTGCTGCCGGAGACCACGTCCGATGAGCGGGGCCGGGGCCCGGAGACCACTCCGGATTCGTGGTACCTCGAGAACCGGCCCCCGCATCACGATCGGTGACCCCTCAGTTGTCGCGGCTGGAGGGGCCGTGGCCCTGCTGCGCGCGCAGCAGGTCGCGGATTTCGGTGAGCAGTTCGACGTCCGTCGGCTCGGCCGGGCCCTTCTCCTCGCCGCGCTTGCGCCGCTCCTGGATGTGCTTCATCGGCAGCACGATCAGGAAGTAGACGATCGCGGCGACGATCACGAAGTTGATCGCCGCGTTGATCACGCCGCCGAAGTCCATGAACGTCGAGTCGTTGCCGTTCAGGACGTTGAAGCCGAGGCCTTTCGCCGCGTCCGAGCCGCCGAGCGCGTTGATCAACGGCTTGATCAGGCCGTTGGTGAACGCCGTGACGATCGCGGTGAACGCGGCGCCGATCACGACGGCGACCGCGAGGTCGACGACGTTGCCGCGCATCAGAAAGTCCTTGAAACCTTTCAGCACTGCTGCTCCCAGGGGATTCGGGACGAGGCGTCTGGCCGTCGTGAGACAGCCGTCGCCCGTCGGAACAGGGTCGGGTTAGCGGAGAGTAACCGTTACCGGTCGTTCGAGCGAGGAAGCAGCGACCTGCGTGGCAACCTGCGCCGGCAGCGCGAGCAGTACTAGCGGACCCTTCTGCGGCGGACCCAGCGTGCGGTTCCCGGCGTCGTCGGAACGCCGGACAGTGACCACCGTGGCCCCTCTGGCCAGCACAGACGCGGAATTTGTGGTATCCGCGCCCGCGACGATGTCGACGCGCTGACCCGGCTGAAGCAGTTCGGCGACGGCCGCGTCCGCGAGCCGGACTGCGACCGTGACCGCGCCGGGTTCACCCGTTACGGGGAGGTTGTTGCCAAGGAGCCGGACGTCGGTGATGGGCTCGCCGGCCCGGGCCGCGCCGGACAGAAGCCGGCCCACCGCCCCTTCGGAAGCCGAGAGCGCGCCGGACGGGCGGAGGTCGTCGGGCAGCGCGACGGTCCGCACGTCGGCAGCGCGCAGGACAGAGCCCCCGGGCAGGTCGCGTGCGGAGACCACCGTCGAGGTGGCGGGTGCGCCCCGCGCGGAAGGCGGGAGAAACAGGACGAGCAGGCCGGCCAAGAGCAAGGCCGCCGCGAGACACCGGCGGAGCATCCGGGCTCGCCGACCGCGCGGCAGACGGACGTCAGGCAGCGCGGGAAGGTGGCTGAGCAAGGTGTTCACGGTTGTCCCCTCGTCGGTTCCGATGCGACGGGATGCCGCACGAATCCGACGTTAAGGACATCGCGAACCGGCCGAAAGGGCCGATTCGCGAACCTGTGGACAACTGGGCCCTTGTGGATAACTCGGGGGTCAGGAGGGCGTGGAGGCCGTTTTCGTCGTACCCGAGGTGGAGGATGTGTTCGAGGACGAAGAAGACGTCGACGAAGAGGAGGTGGTGGACGACGAGTCGGACTTGGCGCTCTCGGTCTTGGCCGGAGTCGCGGAAGTGCTCGACTTGCTCGAATCGCGCGAATCCGTGCGGTAGAACCCGCTGCCCTTGAAGACCACGCCGACCGAGCTGAAGACCTTGCGCAGTGGACCGGAGCACTGCGGGCAGACGGTCAGGCTGGGGTCGGAGAAGGACTGCACCGCCTCGAAGCGGTGGTCGCATTCTTTGCAGGCGTACTGGTACGTGGGCACTGAAGCTCCTTCATGCACTGGCACTCGACCTACAAGAGTGCTAACCCAATTGTGCTGGACGGCATTCCCTCAGCGCAATTACCCCTTGCTCACAGTGCTGCGGCGGAAGGGGCGGCGAAGGGTTGGCGCTGGTCAGGACGTCCTGGGCGGGTGCGGCTCGGTGGCTGGACCGCGGCTGGTCCGGTCGGTTGGGCCGTCGTTGGGCCGGTTGGCGGGGTCTGGCGGCGCCTGTGGGCGGCTCGTGTGCGCCGGTTTTGGGCTGCTGCCGGGTGTGGTTGCTGGTGCGGGTTGTGAGCGGGCGCGTGGTTTGGGTGGTTCGTGTGATTCGCGGCTGAATGCTAGGGCGGGTGAGCTGGGCGGAGTTGGCGACGTGTCCGGCTGGCCGTGTGCGGCGGGTCGCGAGTGACCTTGTCGGCATTGGCGGCTGGGGTGCCGGGCGGTTGTGGACGCCGGGTGTCGGTCGAGGCTGGCGGTGTGACCCTTGCTGGGCGTCCGGGCTGGAGGTTCGGATGCTGGTCGTCGGCCTGAGCCGTCGGTTCGGGCAGCGGTCTTCGGCTAGGGCCTGCGACAGGACGGCAGTTGTCGGCTGGGCCTTTGGCCGGGCAGCTGGGCCTTTGGCCGGGCAGCGGGCCGTGGTGGCGGTCAAACGGTCCGAGCGGCGGCGTCCAACCCGGCTGCCGGTCGAGTGGTCTTGACCACTCGCCTCACCGAGCGGAAGCGGCGGTCGGCAGCTGAATGAGGCCCGACGGCGTCAGGGCGGCGGTCATGGGCACGTCGTGGGGTTCGGCCGGGAGGCGGTCGACGACCTCCTCTGCGCGCACCACAGCCACGCGGGCGGTGTCAGCCGCGGCGGTCAGGGTGCGGTCGTAGTAGCCGGCTCCGCGGCCGAGGCGGGTGCCGAGGCGGTCGACGGCCAGGGCTGGGATCAGCAGCACCTGAGCCGAGGCCGCCGCGCTGGTGCCCAGGCGTGGGCCCGACGGTTCCAGTACTCCGCGAAAGCGTCCGGGGATCAGAGCGTCCGGGCCGGTGTACTCGGCCCAGTCGAGCGGGCCGGGAGTGTCCGGGATGACTGGCAGCAGGACGCGCGCGCCGGTCGCGGCCAGGGCGTTCACCAGGGAGATCTGGCCGGGCTCGGTGCCGAAAGGGAGGTACGCGCAGACCGTTTCCGCGTGGATTGACGATGCCGCGGTCGCCAGGGCGGCTGCCTCGAGAGCGTGCGCTTCGGGGGGCAGTTCGGCGCGGGCTCGAAGGATTCGTGTCCGCCACTCCGCCTTGCTCGGGGTCTCATTGCCCGGCTCGTGCATGAGACCAGGTTAGGCTTTGCGCCCATGACGGGCGCCTCAACCACCCAGACCTTCAGAACCGCCATCGTGCCTGCCGCAGGCCTCGGCACGCGATTCCTGCCGACCACGAAAGCGGTGCCCAAAGAGCTGCTGCCGGTGGTCGACACGCCGGGGATCGAGATCGTCGCGGCCGAGGCGGCGAGTGCGGGCGCGAAGCGGCTGGTGATCGTCACCTCGCCGGGCAAGGAAGCCGTCGTCCGGTACTTCGAGGCGAAACCGGACCTGGAGAAGACGCTCGAGGACAAGGGCAAGACCGAGCTGCTGGCGAAGGTTCGCCGCGGGCCGGAACTGCTGGACGTCGAGGTCGCGATCCAGGAACAGGCACTCGGGCTCGGGCACGCGGTCGCGCAGGCCGAGCCGAACCTGACCGACGAGGACACCGCCGTCGCCGTGCTCCTGCCCGACGACCTCGTGTTGCCCGCCGGGGTCCTCGACCGGATGTCGGCCGTCCGCGCCCAGTACGGCGGGAGCGTGCTGTGCGCCTTCGACATCCCGAAGGAGCAGATCTCCCCGTACGGCGTCTTCGATGTCACCGACACCGGCGACCCGGACGTCAAGCAGGTCCACGGCATGGTCGAGAAGCCCAAGCCGGAGGATGCGCCGTCGACCTACGCCGCGGCCGGGCGGTACCTGCTCGACCGGGCGATTTTCGACGCGCTGCGCCGGATCGAGCCCGGCGCGGGCGGCGAGCTGCAGCTCACCGACGCCGTCGCGCTCCTGATCCAGGAGGGACACCCGGTGCACATCGTCGTCCACCGCGGCGGGCGGCACGACCTGGGCAACCCGGGCGGATTCCTGCGCGCCGCTGTCGATTTCGCGCTCGAGGACCCGGATTACGGGCCGTCGCTGCGCACCTGGCTGACCGAACGGATCGGAAACGATCGCCCATGACGGACTCCCTCGATTCCACCCCAGCCACCCCGGCCGAAGAAGTCGCGGCGACTGAACCGGCGGTTCAGGCCGTCGCCGCGGCGGAAACGGCAGAAATCATTGCCCCGGCGGAAGAATCCGTTGAATCCGGAGACTTCCGCTCGGTCGACGAGCAGATCGCGCTGACTCTCGACGCCGCCGTGCGCCCGCGGCCGGTTCGCGTCGCGATCTCCGAGGCTCAGGGCTTGCTCTGCGCGGAGGAAGTGGTCGCCGAGCACGCGCTGCCCGGGTTCGACCAGGCCGCGGTGGACGGATACGCGGTCCGGAGCGTCGACGTGCGCATGGCCGGGCAGGAACCGGTCCAGTTGCCGGTCGTCGGCGAAATCCCGGCTGGCTCCCGTCAGCCGCGCCGGTTGCAGCCGGGCCAGGCGGTGCGGGTCGACACCGGCGCTCCGCTGCCCACGCTCGCGGACGCCGTGGTCCCGACCGCTTACACCGACGGCCACCAGGCCAAGGTCACCGTCAACAGGTCCGTGCCGTCGGCCGGCTACGTGCGCCGGGCCGGCGAGGACGTGCAGATCGGCGACGTCGCGGTGCGCAAGGGCGACACCATCGGCTCCGCGCAGGTCGGGCTGCTGGCCGCGGTCGGCCGCGCGAAGGTGCTGGTCTACCCGCGGCCGCGAGTGTCGATCGTGTCGGTCGGCGACGAGCTGGTGGACATCGACCGCACGCCGTCGGTCGGCCAGGTCTACGACGTCAACTCGTACGCGCTGGCCGCGGCCGCGCGCGACGCCGGCGCCGAGGTGAGCCGGGTCGGCATCGTGCCGGGCGACCCGAAGCGGCTGCGCGAGGTCGTCGAAGGACGGCTGCTGATGTCCGAGATCGTGGTCGTCGCGGGCGGAGCGGGCGGGTCTTCCGGGGATGAGGTGCACGCCGCGCTGTCCGACCTCGGGCACATCGACCTGACGAGGGTCGCGATGCACCCAGGTTCGGTGCAGGGCTTCGGCAGGCTCGGCCCGGACTCGGTGCCGACGTTCCTCATTCCGGGCAACCCGATGAGCGCGCTCGTGGTGTTCGAGGTGCTGGTGCGGCCGCTGATCCGCACCGCGCGCGGCACCCGAAACCCGCACCGCCGGGTGGTCGGGGCGCGGCTGCTGTCGTCGATCACCTCGACGAAGGGCCGTCGCGGCTACCTGCGTGGCCAGCTGCTGCGCGACGAAGCGAACGGCGAGTACCTGGTGCAGCCGCTCGGCACGTCGGGCGCGCATCTGCTCGCGTCGTTGGCCGAGGCCAACTGCCTCATCACCGTCGAGGAGGATCTCACCGAGGTGGCCGCGGGCGACCAGGTCAAGGTCACCTTCCTGGCCCAGCGCGCCTGATCCGTGGCCGCACTCGCCGATTCGGTCGAAAACCGGCACCCCGGCTGGCCCGCCACGCTCGGCCCTCTGCGGATCCCGGCAGGCGTGGTCGCCGTGCGCCCGGTGCGGCTGCGCGACGCCGGCGAGTGGAGCCGCGTCCGGCTGCGCGACCGCGAGCACCTCGAGGAGTGGGAGCCGACCGGGATCGGGCCGTGGGCCGACCGCAACGCGTTCTGGTCGTGGCCGTCGCAGTGGGCCGCGCTGCGCGGGCTGGCGCGGCGGGGCCAGTGCCTGCCGTTCACGATCACGGTGGACGGAAAGTTCGCGGGCCAGATCACTGTCGGTAATGTGATCCGCGCCGCACTCCGGTCGGCCTGGATCGGGTACTGGGTGTCGTCCGAGATCGTCCGGGGAGGCGTGGCCACCGCTGCCGTCGCGCTCGTGACAGATCACGCTTTCGATGTCGCCGGCCTGCACCGGCTGGAAGCGACCGTGCGGCCGGAGAACAACGCCAGCATCCGCGTGCTGACCAAAGCGGGATATCGGCAGGAAGGGCTCTTCGAGCGGTACCTCGACGTGGCTGGCGCCTGGCGTGACCACCTGTGTTTCGCCGTGACGAAAGAGGAGACCGGTGACGGCCTGGTGTCCCGTCTGGTGGCCTCCGGACGCGCCGACCTGGCCTGACGGTGACTACGCGTTCTAAACCGATCACGCGTTACCACATCCTGTGAGATTCACCTAATGCGGTGATGCATTTTCGTGATCGAACCCGGCGAGTCTGCGCCTCCTGTGTGACTGTTGTGGCTAGCGTGACTACAGCAGAGGATCGGGGGAGGTGACGGGAGATGCCCAGTTCGGTGATCATCGTCGCGCTCGCCGCGGCATGGCTCGTCGTTCTCGTGCCCATGGTGGCTCGCAAACGCCAGCAAGTCGCGCGGACGCCAACCTCCGCGCTGGCCGCCCGGGTAGTGCGAAGGGGCAGTGCTCGCAACGAGGGACAGGAGGACGACGCCGTGTCCGACAATGCGAATCCTTCGGTGGAGGATGACCTCGCCGAACTCGAGGCGGAACTCGACGCTGACCTGGACGAGGAGCCCGAACCCGAGCCGGAACCGCTCCCGCAGCCCGCGCGCGCGGAACGTGCCGCCGAGCCGCGCCGCGAACGCCGCAGCTACCGGCCCGGCCGAGGCGGCTTCGACCCGGAAGCCGCGGAGATCGCGGCCAAGGCCAAGTACGCATTCCGCCAGCGAGTGGTCGTAATCCTGCTGATCGCCGCCGTCGTCACGGCCGCGATCGCCGGATTCGCGCTGTCGCTCGCCTGGTGGGCTCACGCAGCGGTGGACATCGCCCTCGTCGGCTACCTCGTGTACCTCCGCCGTCAGGTCCGCATCGAGAACGAAATCCGGCAGCGCCGGATGGCCCGCTACTCGACGACGGCACCTGCTCCTTCTCGCGAGGCGTACGACTCTTTCGAGGAGGAAGAGGAGGACGTCGAGGTCGTCGCACCCGAGGTGCCGCGTGACATCGTGGAGCGCAAGCCGTCGCCGATGTCCCGCATCCGCCGTCAGGCAGTCGTGGTCGACCTGGACGACGAGGACCCCGCATTCGAGGAACTCGCCGAGCCGACCGCAGGCCCGTACCGCCGGGCAGTCGGAGAGTGACCCCCGCTGTTCGGTGCCTGGAGGGCGCTGCTAAGCTTTCCAAGCACTGAACAACAGGGGCTCACGCTCCTAGGGGCTGTAGCGCAGTTGGTAGCGCGTCTCGTTCGCATCGAGAAGGTCAGGGGTTCGATTCCCCTCAGCTCCACTCTAGAAGGCTTATCAGAATGAAGGCCGCGAAGTAGGCTCGTGACGCCTCAAGGTCAGCAAGGGCCATCCGCATTGCGGGTGGCTTTTTTGTTTGTGTGCAGTGGGCGGGTTGCGATAGCCCGGTCGCGCTGGATGGTGCGGAGGAGTCCGAAAGATTTCTGGAGTTCACCGTCTGTGATCTCCTCGTCCTCGATGCAGAGGGCTTGGAAGATCACTTGGTTGAGCAGACGCCGTTGCAGCGTCGGTACCGCTTGTCGGGCTGTTCGAGCAGCGCGAGTCTGGCGTTGACGAGCTGGGCGCTGTCGGTGAGGTCGACGGTTTCGAGGCACCCCTCCATTCAGTGGCGCTCTATCGCGATGTCGCGGAGCCTCTCCTTGACCTTCGCCCGCGGGCGGGTGCTGTCTGCTGTGAGGTCGATCAAGTTCTCCTCCTTGGTGTCGAGTTCTTTGAGCTGCGTGGTGATCTGATTGTGCAATAGCCGTGCGGACTTTTCTTGGTTGCCGATCATGGTGTCGGCTTGGTCGCGCATTTCAGCAATTGAACGGCTACCTGGGCGAACGACCGCGTAATGCCGCCCTGCGGTGTCCTCGAGTCGCACGCCTTGGCACGCGCCCTCGGCAGAAGGGCGCGTGCTCGGTGCCTTCCAGTTGGTGGTCTGCTGGATGATCATTCGCCGCTTGATGCCCTGGCGTCGGAGGCTCGTGCGGAAGCTCGGCCTTTTGAGGTAGTGGTGGCGCACGCGGCGGCGTTCTTTTGCGGGACTGGCCGTGCCCAGCGCGACGGCAGGCCCGGACAACCTGCTCTGCGTTCTGCTGCCTCCGGCTCCACCGGGGTGCCCAAGGCATGGCAATGGCGCACCGGTTACAACCGGACTGCTGGACTGGTACCGGGACCGGTACGCCAAGCGGGTCACCGCGCTCCAGTACTTCCCGATCACGGGGACGTCACCGCGCTGGAGCTGTTCATTACCTGATGGTCGGGTGGCTGCTCGGTGATCGCGCCCGAGCACGAGTGGTTCGACATCGGTGCGCTGGCGGCGCTGATCGACCGGCACTGCGTGCACCGGGTGATGGTGCCGGTCGCCGCGCTCGACGAACTCGCCGGCACATCGCAAATGCCCCGGCGCTGGTGCGGACGCTTCGCGAACTGATCACCACTGGCGACAAGCTGGTAATCACCGAACCCATCCGCTCGATGTGCGCCGGGCTGCCCGGGTGACGCTCAACGACCACTACAGGTCCACCGAGGCCAACGTGGTCACGTCGCCGCGGCTTACGATGCCACCGGTCGGCTGGCCGGAGCGTCCAGACCTCAGCATGGTGGTGTCCGGCGCGCGTCTGCGTACTCGACGGCACCTGAACCCGTTGCCCGCCAACGTGATCGGTGGGATCTGCATCGGCGGTGGCGCGCCCGCCCGCGGCTATCTCGGTCGGGCCGCGCTGACCGTGACAGCCTTCGTGCTGGCCCGTTCTCCGCGAGCCCGGATGTACCGGACGGCGACCTGGGCAGACGGGGCTCTGGAGTTTCGCGGGCGTGCTGACTTTCCAGATCCGGCTGCGCGGCTGCCGGATCGAACCGCGCGAGATCGATTCCCTGTTGCGGCGACGGCCTGACGTCCACACTGCCGTGGTGGCGCGCGGTGCCGGCAGTGAGGCGTTTCTCGCCGCTTGAGTCGTTCCCGACGGAACCGCGTCGTCGCCGGCGAACTGCGCGACCACCTGACGCGGGAGCTGCCTTCGCATGCGATGCCGGGCAAGTTGCCCTGTGGTGCTCGAGTTGCCGCTCACCCCGACCGGCAAGGTCGACCAGAACGGGTTGCCCGGGGCCGAACCGGATGAGGGCCGGCCGCGCCCGTCGACGAAGTGGAGACGACCCTCGCGGCGGTGTGGCGCGACATGCTACGTCGGCATGGACGACAACTTCTTCCGGCTCGGCGGGTTCTAGATGCTGGTGGCCAGGGTGGTGCACGAGGTGCGGGCGGCGCTGGGCGCGAAATACCGCAGCGCTGGGTGTTCGGCTTTCCGACCGCGCGGCGGCTCGCCGAGCGGGCGCGGGCGGGGCGAGTGGGCTGACGTCCGCTTCGAGGCATTGGGCCGATACTGCTCTTATTCGCTCAATAGCTTCCGCGGCTTCCGGCGGGCATCCTGGAATGGTTCTCGGGGTTGCGGTAAATAACGCGTTCGAGCAAACTTGGGTTGCACTGGACAATCCGCTGTGCGGACCGCTCGGGGTGGGGGATTGATAAGTGACGATATCCGGCACCCCTTGATACCGAGGAATTCCATGACTGTACGTGATGTCAACGAGGCCGACGCGGGGTCGCTCGACCCGGCGTCGGTCGAAGCCTACCGGCGAGACGGCTACCTGCTTCTGGGGCCCGATTTCCTTCCTGGAAAGCTATTTTCAGACGTTTGTGCTGCGGCCACCCGGCTGCTCGGACAGGACGGTCCCCGGCGGGTGCTCGAACGGGACGGGGTGACCGTCCGTTCCGTATACGGGCCGCACCAGACGGACGCCGCGGTCCGCGGGCTGGTCAGGTTGCCGCAGGTAGTCGGAGCGGCCAAACAGTTGATCGCGGACGAGGTCTACGTTCACCAATCCAAGATAAACCTCAAAGCGGCCTTTTCCGGAGATCAGTGGGAGTGGCACCAGGATTACATTTACTGGCTCCAATCGGACGGTATCCGAAAGCCGGATCTGGTCAATTTCGCGGTGTTCCTCGACGAGGTGACCGAATTCAACGGCCCGCTGACATTCGTGCCGGGCTCGCACAACGAGGGCCTGCTCGCCGGCCGCACCGCCGACGAGATGCCGATCGGTTATGAAGAGGCACCTTCCTGGATGTCGACCCTGACCTCCAGCGAGCAGTTCCAGATCGAGCACGACGTCATCCGGGACCTGGTGCACCGCAACGGAATGGTCAGTCCCAAGGGGCCGGCCGGGTCATTGTTGCTGTTCCACCCCAACGTGTTGCACGCCTCGGCGCCCAACATATCGCCGTTCGACCGTTCGGTGCTGATCATGGCGTTCAACGGGGTGGGCAACCCGCCGACCAACGACGAGAACCCGCGGCCCGAGTTCCTGGCCGAGCGCGCGGTCGAACCGCTGGAGCCGGTCGCGCTGCTGGTGTGAGCACCGCGGTGGGGCGGTCGCGAACCGCCCCACCGCAGAGCTCAGGTGTGCTGCCTGCACAGCGCGCGCAACGCCTCGTGGTCGACTTTTCCGCTGGCGGAGAAAGGGAAATCCTGCACCGGGAAGAGCGAGGCGGGCACCAGGTAGTCCGGTAACTGCTCGGCGAGCGCTTGGCGCAGGACTGCTGGTTCGCCGCCTTCCTCGCCGGGTGCGCGGGTGTAGCAGGCGACCAGGTACGGGCCGGTGACCGGGTGGTGCTCCACCAGCACGACTGCCCTGCTCACCGGGGGCAGCGCCGTCAGCGCCGCCGCCACCTCTCCGGGCTCCACACGGTGGCCGCGGATCTTGACCTGGTCGTCGGTCCGGCCGATGAACAAGATCCGGCCGTCGGCCTCCAGCACGGCCAGGTCGCTGGTCCGGTAGAGCCGGCCGCCGCCGAACGGATCGGGCACGAACGAACCGGCGGTCGCTGCTGGTTTACCGTGGTAGCCACGGGAGACCGCGTCACCGCCGATGAAGATCTCGCCGATCGCGCCCACCTGCACCGGCCGCATCGCGGAGTCGAGCACGTGCAGTGTGGACCGGTGCATGGGTGCGCCCAGCGGCAGCGCGGTGGTGTCCGCGCCGCTCACCGGCTGGGCGGCCGACCAGATCGTCGTCTCGGTCGGGCCGTAGACCTGCACCAGCAGACAGCTCGGCGCGCACGCCGCGATCTCGCGCACCGCGCGCGGGCTCGTCACTTGCCCGCCGAACAGCAGGACGCGCATGCCGTCCGCGAAGTCCGGTTCACAGCTGGCAAGGTGTTCGAGCAGCGCTCCGGTTACGTACATCACGGTGACGCCGCGAGAGCGCAGCTCCCGCTGCACCAGGCCGGGGGTGAGCAGCGCCTCGTTGGGCACCACGGCCAGCCGCGCCCCGCGCGCCAGCGCTGTCCAGCACTCGAAGGTCGAGGCGTCGAACGCCGGGCTGGCCGCCATCGCGACGACGTCGCCGGGTCCGATCCCCGTATGCTCGGCGTTCGCCACGAACCAGGACAACGCGCCGTGCGGCACCACGACGCCCTTCGGCCGCCCGGTGGAACCCGAGGTGTAGACGGTGTAGGCGGCGCTGAGCGGGTGGGGAGCGGACGGCCGCCACCCGGCGGCCGGTCCGGCGTGCGGCAGATGATCGCCGACGGGGAGCACGCGCGTTCCCGGCGGCGCGGGGAACGCGCGTGCCAGGTGCGGGGCCACCAGCACGGTGGACGCCCCGGTGTCGGCGAGCACCAGCCGCGTCCTGGCGGCGGGCGCGGCTGGGTCGAGCGGCACGTACTGTGCCCCCGACCGCAGCACGGCCAGCTCCGCGACGACGAGGTCGGCGCTCTTCTCGAAACACGTGGCGATCGCCGTTTCCGGCCCGGCACCCGAGCGGGCGAGCACCGCGGCGAGCCGGTCGGCCCGGTCGCCGAGTTCCGCCCGGCTGAGCACGGTCTCCCCGTCGATGACGGCGGGCGCGCCCGGATCGGCCAGCGCCCAGTCCGCGATCAGTTCCGGTGTCGTGGTGGACACCCGGCACCCGGCCGCCGTCTCGCCGATTCCCGGCGTTGCGGTCACGAGTCGCGCCCGGCGCTTTCCATGTGCAGCCGGAGACTGCGCGGCCGCATGTCGGTCCAGACCTGTTCGACGTGCGCGAGACAGTCCTCTTTGGACGCCTCTTCGCCGACCCTGCTCCAGCCGACGGGCACCTCGCGGGCAGCGGGCCACACCGAGTACTGCTCCTCCTCGTTGATCACCACGGTGAACTGCTCACTCATCGTTTCCTCCTGTCTCTGCACACCACTCCAGCACCGCCATGGCGGCCGTCATCTTGTGGTAGGACTGCCGCCACACGTGGCTGTCCGGGCCGTCGAGCACCTCGGCGGTGACCTCGTCCCCGCGCACCGCGGGCAGGTCGTGCAGGAAGACCGTGTCGCGGTGCCGGACCCTGGTGAACATGTCCGCGGTGACGGTCAGCGGCTCGAACTTCGCGCGCCACCCGGCGCTTTCCTTGGCTACGCCCATTGTCTGCCACCGGCTCGTGTATACCGCGTCGGCCTTGCCGTCCGCGTCGTCGACCCGGTGGCATTGGGTGATCCGGCCGTCGGCCGCGTACTCGGCCACCTCGGCGACGAGCCGTTCCGGCAGCGCGTGCCCTGCCGGGGTCACGAAGGTGGCGCGCAGGCCAGGTGTCCGCGCCGCGGCGAGTGCGAGCGCCGCCGCCGTGCTGTTGCCCTCGCCGAGGTAGAGCAGGTGCCTGCCGTCTAGCTCGCCGAAGATCTCGCCGAGCGTGGCGAGATCGGCGATGGCCTGGGTGGGGTGCTCGTCGCGGGTCAGAGCGTTCACCACGCCCAGCATCCCGTTCGAGGCCAGCGCGGTCAGCTCGCCGGGCTGGTCGTCGGTCCTGGCCACCAGCAGGTCGATGTACTCGGCGAGCACGCGGCCGGTGTCCTCCAGCGTCTCGCCGGTGGTCAGCTGCAGGTCCTGGGGGCCGTAGGCGATCACGTCGGCACCGAGCCTGGTCGCCGCGCGCCAGAACGAGGTCCTGGTGCGGGTGGAGGATTTTCGGAAGTAGAGCGCGATCGCGAGGCCCGACAACGTGCGCGGGACCTCGTCGGCGCGTCCTAGCTCGACAGCCCGGCTGACGAGCCCGGTGACTTCTCCGGACGAAAGGCTGGAGAGCGAGATCAGGCTTCGCATCCGGAACTCCGTTCGTTCGTGGTGGTGCGGGGGCTTCGGCGGCCGTGCAGTATCAGGTCGACCAGTTCCAGCGCGCGGTCCACATCGGACTCGCTGACGCCGAGGTGGGTGACCGCGCGTAGCCTGCCGTGGCCCAGCTCAGCGATCGACAGCCCGTGTTCGGCCGCGCTCGCGCAGAACCGCTGCCACGGCCACGCCGGGTCTGTGATCCGGAACATCACGATGTTCGTCGTCACCGCGGCCGGGTCGACGTCGACGTCTTCGATGCAGGCCAGCCCCTCGGCGAGCCGACGGGCGTTCGCGTGGTCTTCGACGAGCCGGTCGCGCCCGGCCAGCGCCACCAGCCCGGCGGCCGCGAGCACACCCGCCTGGCGCATGCCGCCGCCGAGCATCTTGCGGACGCGGCGCACCCGTCCGATGAACTCGGCGGTGCCCGCGACCATCGAGCCGACCGGCGCTCCGAGTCCCTTGGAGAGGCAGAACTGGACCGAGTCGACGTCGCGGCACAGGTCGGCGGCGGGACGGCCGACGGCGACCGCCGCATTGAACAGGCGGGCACCGTCGAGGTGCAGGCCCACTTGCCGGTCCGTGGCGAATCGGCGTACCCGGGCGACGTAGCCCTCGGGGAGCACGACACCGCCGCAGCGGTTCTGCGTGTTCTCCAAGCAGATCAAGGACGGCAACGCGAACTGGGGATCATCCGGGTCGTCGGGGAACCCAGCGGCGAGGTCGTCCAGCGCGATCGTGCCGTTGTCCTGGTTGGGCAACGGCTCGTAGCCCACTCCGCCGCACGCCGAGGCGCCCGCCGCTTCGTAGACGTGGATGTCGCTTTCGGCACCCACGAGCACTTTCGAGCCGCGTGCGGAGTGCGCCATGATCGACGCCAGGTTGGCCATGGTGCCGCTGGGCATGAAGCACGCGGCCGCCTTGCCGGTCAGCTCCGCCGACAGCTCCTCCAACTCGGCGACTGTCGGATCCTCGCCGTAGACGTCGTCACCGAGCTTGGCGCCGGTCATCGCTGCCAGCATTCGCGGTGTCGGCAGGGTGAAGGTGTCGCTTCGCAGCTCGATCACGAGGCCACCTCGTCGACCACCACGGTGCAGTGCGCCATGGCTGCGTCCAGCGCGGCGGCCACGCCTTCGGCGGTGCTCGCCCGCGCGATGAGATAGCCGAGCCTGTCGTACGCGTCTTCGGCCGGGCGGACTTCCGCGCCGGCGCGCGCGGTCACCACGACCTGTTCGACACCGGGTACGGCGAGGGCTTCGTCGACTCCATCGACAGTACGCAACAAGCCCGGCCGGTCCGCGCGGAGGAACTGGATGCCTGCGGTGCCGGACTTCCGCGCGGTCAGGTCGGGTTCGACCCCCATCGCCGCGTTCAGCTGCAGGTCGAGCAGACTTAGGCCGGTGGCGAGCCGGATGGCCTCGGGGATCATGCCGCCCGCCGCACGGGGGTTGACCTCTACCAGCACTGGGCCTGCCGCGGTCAGCCGCACCTCGGTGTGGGCGGCACCCGTCTGGAACCCTGCGGCTTTGAGCGCGGTCTTGGCGGCGGTGAACAGTGCGTCCCGGTCGGTGGCCGGTATCGGCGCCGGGAACAGGTGGCGCTCCTCCACGAACCGCGGCTGCGGACCGAGTCGTTTCGCGGTCACCCCGATCAAGTGCGTCCGCCCGGCCCAGGTGAACGTCTCCACGCTGAATTCGGGACCGTCGAGGTACTGCTCCACCAGAGCCAGCCCGGACATCTGCTGGCCGCGGGTGTTCAGCTTCTTTGCGAGCACGGTCTCGACCTGGGCGGTGGCATCTTCGAGGGTCGGGCAGAAGAGCACGTTCGCCGAGCCGGAATCGTCGACCGGCTTGACCACGCACGGCAGCCCGGTGGTGCGCACCGCGGCCGGGGTCTGGGCCGCCGAGCCGATCGCGGCGAACCGTGCCCCAGGTGCGCCCGTGCGCTCCAGCAGCGCGCGCAGTGCCGCTTTGTCCCGCAAGGTCGCGACGGCCGACGGCGGATTGCCCGGCAGGCCGAGCCAGCCGGTCAGTTCGGCGACCGTCGCGACGAAGAACTCGCTCGTGGTGGTGATTCCAGCCAGTTCCTCGCGCCGGAAGCCCAGCTGCACGGCCTCGCGCAGCGCCGGGAGCGAAAGTGTGTCGCACTCCAGCACATCCGCTCCGGTGTCTTCCAGCCCGTGGTAGCGAGCCGGCGCGGAGGTCACGAGCACCGGGCGCAATCCCGCGTCGCGGGCCGTTCCGAGCGCCATCATGCCCGAGCCGGTGGTGTTGGATTCCACGAACAGCAACGTCCGGCCGCTCGGTTCGGGCACTTTCACCACCGCGCGCGACCACCGCTGCACGGGAGTGCCGTAGTCGACCGGCTCCGGTGTCTCGGCGAGCGGCAGCGCGGCCAGGTCGTGCAAGGCCCAGTGCTCGTCGCTGTAGACGGTGCTCGTGTAACGGTCGCCGCGGTCGGGCATGATCCCGACGATGCGCTGCCCCGGTGCGGCGCGGGCCGCCACGTCGGTGAGCACGCGGTAGACCGAGCCAGAGGTGTTGCCCGCGAAGATCTGCTGTTCCGCCGCGAGTGCCCTGGTCGCCGCGAACGCCTCGTGGTCGTTGAGCCAGTGGATCTCGTCGAGCACGCGTCGGTCGAGGTTGTTCGGGTGCAGGCTGTTGCCGAGGCCGCTCTGCAACCGCTGGGGTTCGTCGGGCTGATCGAACAGCATGCTGCCGACGCAGTCGACGCCGACGACGTGCAGATTGGGCAGTTCGTGGCGCAACGCGCGCGCGGTGCCGGTGAGCGATCCGCCGGAGCCGACCGAACCCACCAGCACGTCGACCGACGGCAGATCGGCACGCAGCTCGGCGGCCAGCTGCCGATATGCGGCGGGGTTGTCGGGATTGCTGTACTGGCGGGGCCAGTACGCGCCGGGCAGCTCGCGCAGCAGGGTCTCGAGCCGTTCGAGACGGGCGCTTTGCCAACCGTGCGAGGTCATCGCCGACACCACGTCGACCTCGCAGCCGAGCGCGCGCAGTTTCGCGAGCGTGGTCGGGTCGATGCGCGGATCGGTGACGATGTGCACCGGGTGTCCGAGCGCGCGGCCGACTAGCGCGACGCCGAGCGCCATCGTGCCGGACGAACTCTCCACCACTGGGGCGCCGCGACGTAGCACACCGACGCGTCTGGCTTCCAGCAACGTGTTGCGGGCCACCCGGTCTTTCATCGCGAACGGGTTCTGCAGCTCGAGTTTCGCGTACACCTCGACACCCGGTGGCGCGTCTACCCGCAGGCGGACCAGCGGGGTGCCGCCGATGACGTCGAGCATGGACTCATGGCGCACTCGGGGGCTCCTCGGCGTGCGGGGACAGGGACAGCAACCGGTCCGTCTCGGCGAACGCCAGCCGGACCACCGTCTCGCGCTCACGCACCAGCTCCGCGAGCCGCCGGTGCTCGGCGGCCTGTGCGGACAGGGTCGCGGCCACTTCGGCGGGATGCGCGGAGCCGGACGATGAAAGCCTGTGCAGCGCCCGATCGGCGTCGAAGGCGTCCGCCAGCATCCCGGCTGGATCGGTGGCTGTGAACCCTTCGGCGGCCAGCACCGAGAGCAGGAGTCCGGGGTCGGCTTCACCGGGTGGCAGGCTCCGCTCCAGCGCGGCCTTGATGTACCGGCCGGCCAGCACCTGCGCGGTGCGCCACGGCACGTCCGCGGTCAGTGCGAGCGCGTTGGCGAGCGCGAAACCACCCAGGTATTCGGCCTCGCATGCGGCCCGCATCCGATCGGCCCGGAAGACCAGCCCGGCGAGCACCGCGCGCAGCAGCCGCACCACGGACTCCAGGGTGTCGAAGCCGTCGTGCAAGTGTCGACTGGCCTCTTTGGACACTTCGACCAGATTGGTGAACGGGGTGTTGCGCTGGCCGAGCAGGAGGTCGACGTGGTACCCGCTCAGGTGTGCGGTGCGTCCCCTGATCCGTTCCAGCACCGGGAAGTTCTTCTTCTGCGGCATAGCCGACGACGTGCCGGACAGCGCGTCGGGCAGATCGATGAACTCGTGGCGGCCGCTGCTCCAGGCGAGCAGGTCGGTGGCGAACCTGCTCAGGGTGACCCCGATCAGGCTCAGCTCCGCGGTCGCTTCCAGCGCCCAGCCGCGCGACGCGACCGCCACCAGCGCCGACGGCTGTGGGCGGGCGAACCCGAGCAGCGAGGCCAGGCGATCGCGGTCCCACGGCAATTCCTGACCGGACAGAGCTCCGGCGCCGAGCGGGCAGGCGTCGATGAGGTCGTGGGTGGCGGTGAGTCTGCGCACGTGGTGCAGCAGTTGCTCGCCCAGCGCCGCGAGATAGAACCCGGGGGTGATCACCTGCGCCGCCTGGTGGTGGGTGAACCCGAGCATCGGCAGCTCGGTCGTCTGCCCGCCGACCTCACGCGCCTCCTCGGCGAGCAGGAGTAGTTCGCCCGCCGCGCCGAGGGTTCGGCGGCGTGCCGCGATCAGCTGTGCGGTGGCCTGCAGGTCGTTGCGGCTCCGGTCGACATGCCAGCGCGCCGCCGGTTCCGGCACCCTCTGCGCCACGTGGCGCTCGATGGCGAAGGCGATGTCAGAGAGGTTCCCGGCGGGGTCGGCGACGAGCGTCTCCTCAGTCACCGAGTCCAATGCCTCCGCGTGAGCGACGACCTGCTTCGCGTCCATCAGGCCCATCCGGAGGTACTCAGCGAGCAAGGCCTTCTCGGTCGCGACGTAGCCGGGCAGGAGGGTGCGCAGCTCGTAGCGGAACTGGGGAGCGAGCACCTCTTCGTGCACCAGCGCGGCGGGCGTCGGGTCGATCCGGCCGCTGAGTTCCTGCCCGCTCATCGCCACCCTGCCAGTTCGCGCTCTGCGCCGGGGCGCGGCAGTACCTTCACCGGCAGCGCGGTGAAGCCCGCGATGAAGGTCGAGGCCAGATGCCGCACCTCGCCTGCGATCTCGAATCGGGCCGCCACCCTGGCAAGCTCGCGGAAGAACTCGTTCAGCGCCAGGCGGGTCAGCGGCGCGCCTAGGCAGTAGTGCCTGCCGAACCCGAACGCGATGTGGTTGTTGGGACCGCGGGTGACGTCGAAGCGGTGCGGGTCGGCGAACACCCGATCGTCGCGGTTGGCCGAGCCGATCCAACCGACCACCGCCTCCCCTTCGGCGATCGCGAACCCGTCGATGTCGGTGGCCTTCGTGCTGTGCCGCAGCGCGTGTGTCGCCGGTGCAGACCAGCGCAAGATCTCCGAAACTGTCGAATTCACTGACTCGTCACCGAGGGTGATCCGGTCGTACTCGCCGGGGTGCGCGGCGAAGGCAGCGATGGCGGTCGCGGTGGTGTGCGGGGTGGTCGCGGTGGCACCGAGCAAAATGTTGTAGCAGTTGTAGATGATCTCGTCGAACCGCACACCGCTGTCCCGCAGCGGCATGCGGGCGATCTCGCCGATCAGGTCGTCCCTGTCCCGCGCGGTGACCGCATGATCGGCGAAGTAGGCGAATAGCTCGTGGTGGACGGACCCAAGTTCGCCGTCTTCGGCACCGTAGTGCGGGTCCTCCGGGGAGACCGCGCTCGCGGTGAGCCGGATCAGCTCCGGCCAGTCCGCTCGCGGCAGGCCCATCAGCTCACCCGCGAGCATCAACGGGAAGTCGGCGACGGCCGTGCTGACGTCCCAGGTACCGTCCTCGGCGATCCGCCCGATCAGTGAGCGTGCCATCTTCCGCACGGCGGGCACGTGGTGCTCGATCCCCTTGCGGGACAAGACCTTCGCCAGCGGATCGCGCAGCGCGGTGTGGATCGGCGGATCGCTGGCGACCATCATCAGATCCGCCGCCGGGTCGTGGCTGTCGAGCATCGTGAGCATATTGCCGCGCCGCGACGTGTAGGTCTCATGGTCGCCGAGCAACCGCTTGACCGCGTCGTGGCGGGTGAGGGAGACGTAGTGGCGCCCGTCTGCCAGGAAATGCCTGTGCACCGGCGCTTCTGACCGCATCGCGTGCCAAACCGCGTGTGGCTCGCCGTCGGCGAACAACCGGGGGTCGGTCAGGTCCACGTCGCGCCAGCCGGGGTGCGGACCGGCGAACTCGGTCCTCATCGGAGGGTTCCGTCGCGCTCCCGCCGGAGCCTCGTCACCTCGGCGGCGAGTCCAGCCACGGTCGGGTTCAGGTAGAACGCGCGCGCTTTCACCAGCACGCCGAATTCCTGCAGCATCTCGCCGGTGATCCGGGTCGCGGTCAGCGAATGCCCGCCTAGTTCGAAGAAGTCGTCGTCGGCGCCGATCGGCTCGACGCCGACGATGTCCCGCCACAGCAGGGCGATCGCCGTCTCCAACGGGCCGGAGGGCGCGACGAAGCCGGCGCTCACGGCTCGAGCCTTGGCCCGGTGCGCGCCGAGCTGATGCCGATCGACCTTGCCGTTCCCCTTGAGGGGCAAGCGCTCCAGCCAGACGTACGAGGAAGGGACCATGCCCCGCGGTAGTTCCGACTCGAGTGCTCGGCGCAAAGGCAGTGAGGACAACGGGTTGGGACCCTCGTAGAACGCGGCGAGCCGACGGTCGCCGGGGCCGTGGTCCTGGACCACCACGGCGGCCGCCGTGACCCCGGGCAGCCGGCACAGTCGGGCCTCGACCTCCTCGGGTTCGACGCGCACGCCGTTGACCTTCAGCTGCCCATCGGCGCGTCCGACGAACTCGAGCACGCCGCCGCCGGCGTGCCGGACGAGGTCTCCGGTCTCGTAGATGCGCGCGCCGGGCTCGGCCGTGAACGGGTCCGGGCGGAACCGTTGCGCGGTCAGCCCCGGCAGGTTCAGATAACCGTGCGCCACACCGAGCCCGGCCACGTACAGCGTGCCGACTTCGCCGTCGGGCACCGGGTCGAAGTTCTCGTCGAGCACGTGGGCACGTCCGCCGCGGATGGGCGAGCCGATCGGTACGCTCACGTCGAGCGAGTCCCTGATCGGGTACGTCGTGGTGAAGGTCGTGTTCTCCGTCGGGCCGTACGCCGCGCTGAGCGAGCCTGGCGGCAGCTGCGCGGCCGCGCGCTGGATCAGCGCGGGGGAGAGCACTTCGCCGCCGGTGAGGAAGTGCCGGACTGACGGCAGGTCGAGCAGATCAGCCTCGGCGGCCTGGTGGAACATGCCGGTCGTCATGAACACGTGTGTGGTGCCGGCCCGAGCCAGGAACGCGACCACCTCGCGCGGGCCGAGCCGCCCTGGCGGCGCGAGCGCCAGTGTGCCCCCGTTGAGCAGCGGGGTGAAGATCTCGGCGGTCGAGGCGTCGAACGCGACGGGGGAGTGATGCGCCACCACGTCGCCGGGGCCTACCGTCCAGAAATCCGGGTCCACCACCAGCCGCAGCACGCCCCGGTGCGGCACGCACACGCCCTTCGGCCTGCCGGTCGAACCGGAGGTGTAGGCGATGTACGCGAGCTGTTCCGTTGTGCCACAGGGGAAATCGTCCTCGTCATCCGGTTCGGCCGCTGCGATTTCGGAGATCCGGAGCACCGGGCCGACACCGTCCACAGGAGACTCGATGTCGACCAGCAGCGCAGCGACGCCCGCGTCGGCGAGCACCGACTCGACGCGCGGCGGCGGGTCGTGCGGATCGGTGGCGACGTAGGCGGCACCCGCCCTGAGCACGCCGAGCAAGCAGGCGACCAAATCGCACGAACGGTCGCCGAACACCCCGACCCGGTCACCGGGCCGCACCCCCGCCCGCCGCAACGCCCGCGCCGCGCCGGCGGCGGCCAGATCGAGCTGGGCGTAGGTGCGGCTGCCTTCGGATCCCGAGACCGCCGTCGCGGACGGGTAACGGCGCGCCATCTCGGCGAATCGGGTGGTGATCGAGACGTGCTCGGTGGACAGTGCTGGAGCTACGGACACGACGGTGCTGCCCCCCAAGAGTTTACCGCCCCATTTGGATTCGGCCGCGCGGCCGAATCCGCGGGTGCATCGATGATCCTCGACTAACGTAGCAGGCATCTTTCCTGATGTGAATACCTCGCTAATACGGTGGCATCGGGTTTGGATGTGAAGAACAGTTCCACTGGTAATTGAAATAACCGCACGGCCGCTTCCCGAAACTCGCCGAACGTGCTACGACGCGGTTTCGAGTTCGCGGGACAGTTCGGCCGCGGTCGGGCATTCGAACAGGATCCATACGTCCATGTCCGTGCCGAGTTCGGCGTTCACCCGGTTGACCAGCTTGGCCGCGGCCAGCGAGTGGCCCCCGTTTGCGAAGAAGTCGTCGTCTGGGCCGATGGCCGGTTTGGCGAGTGCCTCGGCGAACAGGCGGCACAACGTGGCTTCGAGCGGGCTCCTCGGCTCGGCGGCGGCCGGACCGTCCGCCGCATCCACGGCCTGCAGCGCCAGTGCCCGCCGGTCTGTCTTGCCGCTGGCGTTGAGCGGCAGCTCCGCCCTCGCCACCACGACCGCGGGCACCAGGTGCGTGGGCAGCACGGCGGCCAGCTCTTCGCGGATCCCGTCGGCCGTCCGGCCCGTCACGAAGGCGACGAGCTGTTTGCCCGAGCCGCTGTCGCGGGCGACGACCGCGGCCGCGGTGACATCCGCGAGGAGGCGCAGTGCAGTTTCGATCTCGCCGGGCTCCACCCGGAAGCCGCGGATCTTGACCTGGTCGTCGAGTCTGCCCAGGTAGTCGATCTCCCCGTCCGGGCGCCTGCGGGCCAGATCACCGGTGCGGTACAGCCGGGCGCCGGCCTCGCCGAACGGGTCGGGCGGGAAGCGGTCCGCGGTCAGCCCTGGTTTGCCGTGATAGCCGAACGCCACCTGGACCCCGCCGATGCACAGTTCGCCGACCGCGCCCACCGGCAACCCGCGCAGCCGCCGGTCGACCACGTGCAGGGTGGTGCCCGCGATCTCGCGCCCGATCGGGACCGGGCCGGTGTGCCCCGGCGGGCACCGCCAGTGCGAGACCTCGATGGAGGCCTCGGTGGGGCCGTAGAGGTTGTGCAGTTCGCAGGCCAGCGTGCGGTGGAAGGCACCGGCGGTCGCCGGCGGCAGCGCCTCGCCGCTGCAGAACACCCGGCGCAAGCTCCCGCAGTGTTCGGCCAGGTCGGGTTCGCCGAGGAAGGCGTCCAGCATGGACGGGACGAAGTGGACGACCGTGATGCCGCGGTCGCGGATCATCCGCTTGAGGTACCGCGGATCGCGGTGCCCGCCGGGCTCGGCCAGCACCAGCCTCGCGCCTGCGGTCAGCGGCCAGAAAAGTTCCCATGCGGAGACGTCGAAGGTGAACGGGGTCTTCTGCAGCACCGCATCCGCGCGGGTCAGCGGCAGCGCCGACTGTCGCCACCCGATGGTGTTGAGCACACCGGCATGGCGGTTGACCACGCCCTTCGGTTCTCCGGACGACCCGGAGGTGTAGATCAGGTAGATGGGCGAATGGGGGATCGGTGGCTTCGGCTCGCCCACGTTGCCCGTGCTCACCAGCTCGGCGGGTGTGTGCGCCGGAACGCCGAGGCCCACCAGCTTTTCGCGGTGCTCCTCCTGGCAGAGCACCAGGCCGAGGCCCGCGTCGGCGACGGCGTGCAGCACCCGCTTGGGCGGTGACGCGGGATCGATAGGCACGTAGGCGCGGCCCGCCTTCTGCACCGCGAGCAGGCTGACCACTAGTTCGGCGGAGCGGTCCATGTGCACTCCGACGAACGGCCAGGAGCCCGCGGCCAGCGCGCGGGCCAGCTCGTCCGCCGCGGTGTCGAGCTCGGCGTAGGTCAGCCGGTGGGCGCCGAACTCGACGGCGACCGCGTGCGGTGTCCGGCGCACCTGCGCTTCGATGGCTTCGAGCACCGTCCCGGGCAGGTGGGGCTGCACCGGTTCGACCGCGGGCGCCATATCGGCGTCGGTCCAGAAACGCACCTCGTCGAGCCGGGCCAGCGGATGTTCGGCCAGTTCGGCGAGCAACCCGGGCAGACGGCCGAGCACCAGACCGGACAGCGCACCCGGCAACAGCCCTGGAGCCGGCGCGGCGGCCAGCGACCAGCCGTCGCCGGATCGTTCGACGGTCAGGTTCGACAACGGCTCGTCCGGTGCCGCGTTCCGCCGGGGTGCGGCCAGCAAAGTGCCGAAGTCGGTCACGCTCACGCCTTCGAAGTCGTAGACCTCGGCAGGCAGGTCGGTTCCAAGGGCGACGCGCTCCTGCGCGGTGTGGCGGTGCAGCAGGAGGGCGTAGGCCGCGGAGAAGAGCCCCCGCGGCGACGCGGCTGTCGGCGACAGGGCCGCCGACAGCCGATCAAGCAGCGCTCCCGGCACGACCACGCGGTCCTGGCCCGCCGTCACCTCGCCGGTCGAATTCGTTTTATCGAGAATTCCGCCATTGTGGGTCATCGCGCCCCTCGGACGATTGGGTGTGGAAGCCACGGCATTCTTAGCATAGTCTTCGTCAGGGGCGATGGTCGTGGATTTGGGGGAGGAGATGGTGGTGCCCGCGGTCGACACTGGTCCGCTTTCTTTCGGGCAAGAGCCATTATGGCTGTTCCAATACATGTCGCCGCGCAGCAGCGCCTACAACGTCCCGCTCGCATACCGGCTGAGCGGACCGCTCGACGCTGATCTCCTGCGCGCCGCACTCGCTGCGCTGGTTCGCAGGCACGAGGTGCTCCGCACGGTCTTCCCCAGCGATGACGACGGTGCGTGGCAGCGGGTGCTGCCCGAGGCCGCGCTCGCGGTCCCGGTGTGCGACGTGCCCGACGTGTCTGCCGCGCTGAAGGCCGCCGAAGAGCTGACCGCGCAACCGTTCAACCTCTCCGCCGGGCCGCCGGTGCGCGCGATGCTGGCCAGGGTGTCCGATACGGAGCACGTGTTTGCGCTGGTGCTGCACCACATCGTCGCGGACGGCTGGTCGTTGCGCCTGCTGGCGGCCGAGATTTCGGCCGCCTACCGGGCGCTCGGCGCGGGCGAGGACCCGGAGAGTCACCTGCCGCAGCTGGCGGTCCAGTTTGCCGATTACGCTCAGTGGCAACGGGATTGGCTCACTCCCGAGGAACTCGCCGGACCGCTCGACCACTGGGCACTCGTGCTCGAAGGTGTGCCGTCGCTCGACCTCTCTGATGGCAGGAAACGGCCACGCCGTCCCGGGTTCACCGCGGACCGGGTGCTCACCGCTGTGCCGCCGGAGACGGTGGACGCGGTGCGGACCCGTGTCGCCACGACCGGCCTCTCGCTGTTCTCGATTCTCGCGGCCGCGTTCGCTACCGTGCTGCGCGAGCGCACGGGTTCGGCGGACGTCGCCTTCGGCACCATGCTCGCCGGCCGGGTCGAGCCTGAACTCGAACTGCTCGTCGGGTACTTCGTCAACCTGGTCGTGCTGCGGTGCGACCTCGCCGACGACCCGGTGCCCGACGAGGCGGCGCGCAGGTTCGGTGCGGCCATGCTCGCCGCGATCGACCAGGAGGTCCCGTTCTCCGCGCTGGTGGAAAGGCTTGCGCCACCGCGGAAACCCGGCCGCAACCCGCTCTTCGGCACGACCATGCAGTTGCGCACGGCAGGCAGCGCACCCGGTGCGCTCGACCTGCCGGGCGTCGCGGCCGCCGAGGTCGACCTGCACCCGGGCCAGCACCCGTTCGACCTCACCGTGACGTTCGTGGACACCGGTGCCGGGCTCGACCTGAGCGCCGAATACTCGACCGAGGTGTTCGACCGCGAGTGGGCCACCGAGTTCACCGCGGAGCTGGTCTGGATCCTGCACGAGCAGTCGACGGCTGAAGGAGGTTCGCGTGATTGACCGCGCCGATTCCGTCTACCCGGTGGTGTGGACAGCGGGTCCCGGTACGACGGCCGCCGCGGCTGTGGCGCCCGCGCACACCGCACCGGTGGCCTTCGCCGCGGCGCTGCACGCCTTGCTCGCGCGCTACGGTGGCGAGCCGGTACCGGCGGTCCTGATCCGAGACGTGGGCGCGACGGAGTGGTCTCGCGTCGAGGTCACCGCCGCAGGCCCGTCGCTGGGCGAGCACCGAGCGGCTGTGCGCGTCGCCGGTGTCACCGGCCCGGCGGTCGAGGTGACCTCGGACGAGGCAGTCGTCTTCCGGTTCGAACCCGTGGAAAGTGGTTGGCGCACAACGGTCACGACCGTCGAGGCATCCGACGACCCCGCCGCGCCCGCCAGGCTCGCCGCCCACCTCAACGCGTTCGCCGCGGCTGCGGACGAGGTGCTCGCCGAGGAGGTGGACTACCGCGCGAAGAGCGAACGCGAACTGGTCCACGCCGTGCGCCGAGGCGCCGGATCGGCGGTGGACCCGCTGGTGCTCCACCGCCGCGTGGAACGCGTGGCGGTTGCGATGCCGGACCGGGTGGCCGTGATCCAGGGCGAGCTGGCGCTGACCTACGCGCGATTGGACGGCCTCGCGAACGCCTTGGCCGCCAAGCTGGTGGAAGCGGGTATCGGGCCGGGCAGGCGCGTCGGGATCGCCGCGGCGCGGGGTGCGCTCATGGTCGTGGCGTCGTACGCCGTGCTGAAGGCAGGAGCGGCTTACGTGCCGCTGGATCCATTGGTGCCCAAGGCGAGGCAGGAGGCCGCCCACCGGATCGGACGAGTGGACCTGCTGCTGGTCGAGGCCGGGCATGACGGGCCCGACGGCACCAGGGTGCCGTCGATCGTGCTGGACGCGGTGGAGGAACTGCCGGTCGCTCCGCGCTTCGAACCCGTTCGCGTCACGGGCGAGGATCTTTCGTACGTCATCTTCACCTCGGGTTCAACCGGCGAGCCGAAGGCGGCCTTGCTGCACCACGCTGGACCGTCGACCGTCATCGCCGACATCGCGGACCGGCTCGGACTCACACCGGAAGACCGGTTCCTGACCGTTTCGTCGCCCAGCTTCGACATGACGGTGGTCGACGTGTTCGCCGCGTTGACCACCGGTGCCGCGGTCCTGCTGCCCGACCGGGGACGGGAGAACGACATCGGGCACTGGGCGGAACTCGCGGCGCGGCGACGTGCCACGGTCTGGCACTCCGTGCCCAGCGTGCTCACCCTCTTCCTCAACGCGTGGCGGCCGGGTTCCGCCGCCACCCTGCGCGCCTTCGTGGTCGCCGGTGACTGGATCCCGCTCGACCAGCCGACGGCCGTCCGCCGGATCTTCCCCGGTGCCAGGTTCATCAGCCTCGGTGGAGCGACCGAGGTGTGTGACAGCACGTACTTCGAGGTCGGTGCGGTCGACCCAGCCTGGCGGTCGATTCCCTACGGCAGGCCGATGCGCGGCCAGACCGCTTACGTGCTCGACACCCGTTGGCGACCGGCGGCCGTCGGGCAGGTCGGCGAGCTGTTCATGGGCGGGATCGGCGTGGGGTGGGGCTACCAGGACCGGCCCGCGCTGACCGCCAGCCGATTCGTGCCTGACCCGTTCTCGACCGAGCCGGGCGCCAGGATGTACCGCACCGGCGACCTGGCGCGACTGCGCGCCGACGGCGAACTGGAACTTGTCGGCAGGGTCGACCACCAGCTCAAGGTCGGCGGCGTGCGCGTCGAACCGGGGGAGATCGAGGCCTGCTTGCGTGCGCACCCCGCGGTGTCCGAAGCGGCCGTCGTGCCGTTGCGGGACGCTTCCGGCCGGGCGCAGGCGTTGGCCGCGTATGTGATCGGCTCCGCCGAGCCGGAGGTGCTCCGCGCTCATCTGGCCGGGCAGTTGCCCGCGGCGATCGTGCCTTCGCGCGTGACCGTGCTGGATCGCTTGCCGCTCAACGCGAACGGCAAGATCGACCGCGGGGCACTGGCCCGGCTGGACGGGAGCGCGGCGCGGCCGGTGCCGGTCGCCGACGAATTGGTGGCGGGGGTGGGGCAGGTGTGGCGCGAGGTACTGGGTCTGGACGAGGCGCCCGCCGCGCACGACTCGTTCCTCGCGCTCGGGGGCGGCTCGCTGGCCGCGATCCAGGTGGCGAGCAGGCTGAATCGCCGGTTCGCCATCGACGTCAAGGTCGCCGATCTGATCAGCGCCGACACCGTGGCGCACGTGGCCCAGGTCGTTGCCGCCGCGGGCCGCGGCGGCAGGTCGCGGCCCGCCCTGACCCGCCGCCGCTGACAGGTTCAGCCGAACGAGGCGACCACGGCCTCCCGGTCTACCTTGCCGCTGGGGGAGCGCGGGAGTTCCGGAACGGTGGTGATCGCCTGCGGGAGAAACACCTCGGGCAGGACGCGGGCGAGGTCGGCGCGCACCCGCTCGGGTACGAGCGCGGCGGTGCCCGGTTCGAGCACCACGGCCGCGTGGATTTGCTTGGTGCCGTTCACTTCCCGGACGCCACAGACGGCGTTGCCCACACCGGGCAGCTCCAGCAGTTGGGCCTCGATCTCGAGCAGGTTCACCCGATATCCGCGGATCTTGACCTCCTGGTCGCGCCTGCCGAGGAAGTACACCAGCCCGTCGGTGACGCGCACCAGGTCACCGGTGCGGAACGCCCGGGTGTGCCCCTGGGCGGTCGGGGCGATGGGCACGTATCGCCGAGCGCTCAGTTCCTGCTGGTGCAGATAGCCTTCGGACAGCGGTGCGCCGGCGACCAGCAGTTCACCGACGCCGGGTTCGTCCGGGCCGACCGGGTCCACCAGTACCTCGCAGCCGGGCAACGGGGTGCCGATCGGCGGCAGCGTCGGCCACGAGCCGCTCGCGCCGGTCAGGGTGTGCGCGGTGACCATCGCGGATTCGCTTTGGCCGTAATGGTTGTTGAGCCGACAGGCGGGCAGGCGCTCAAAGAACCGGCGGATGTCCGGTGTGCACAGCAACTGCTCGCCCGCCGCGTTCACCTCGGCGAGCGCGATACCGTCGAGGTCTTCGTCGGAAGCGGCCACGGCGAGCATCTGCAATGCGACGTAGGGCAGGAAGAGTCGTTCGATCTCGTTGTCGCGCAACCAGTCCAGCAGCTCGAACGGGTCCTGCCGCAACCGCTCGGGCACCACGACGAGGGTGCCGCCCCCGCACAGGGTGCCCAGTATCTCCTGGAATGAGACGTCGAAGTTCAGCGGTGCGAACTGGGCCGTGCGCAGATCACGGCGCACGGAGTGGTTCCACTGCCATTCGACCATCACGTCGAGGCACCGGTGGGGGACCGCGACGCCTTTGGGCCAGCCGGTCGAACCGGAGGTGTAGATGATGTAGGTGGTCAGGTCGTCGTCGTGCGCCACGGCACCGACCTGGGTTGCCGAGCCGGTCTCGGGAATCGGCAGCCGGGCGACTTCGGGTGCGAAATTCGGCGCACCGCCTTCGTGCAGCAGCAGTTTCGCCCCGCAGTCGGACAGCATGTGCGCCAGCCGCAGCGCCGGGTACGAGCTGTCGAGTGGTACATAGGAGGCACCGGCCCAGAGCGTGCCCAGCATGGCTGCCACGATCGGCACTCCGCGCGACCCGGTCACCGCCACCGGATCTCGTGGCGTGACACCCGATTCGGCCAGCGCGCCTGCGATCGTCTCGACCCGGTCCAGCAGCGCGCGGTAGGTCACCGAGCCGTGCTCGTCGACGACGGCCACCCGGTCCGGGTGCTCGCGCACCTGGCCGGCGAACGAGCCGAGCAGGCAGGGTGCGTCGATCGCCCCGCCCCACAGTGATTCCATGCCGATTCCTCCGGTCACAGCAGATCGAGCAGGTCGGGGTCGTCGAAGAAGTCGTCGGCGGTGATGATGCCGACGATCATGGCGAAGTAGCGCCGGGTCTGCTCCGGCGAGGAACCGATGGAACGCAACAGGTCCACGTGCGCAGGGGTGATCGACAACCGCGCCAGGTCGAGTGTGGCACGGTAGTTCTCGGCGGTCTCGGTGTCCCGGCGGGCACCGAACCGGGCGGTGGCCGCGTCGGTCGCGGCCGCGTCCGACGGATCCGCCTTCGCCATTTCACCGGCGAGGATGTCCGCTTGAAGGAAGGCGTTGGAGATTCCGGAAGCGGTGATCGTGTCGAGGTGGTGGCCGGCGTCGCCGACCAGCACCCAGCCGGGGCCATGCCCGAGCCGGTAGAAGTTGCGCTGGTCGCCGGTGCCGCGCACGCGACCGGCCAGTTCGGCGTCCGCCAGCAGTTCGTGCAGGTCGGGTGCGTTGGCGCGCACCGAATTCAGGTGCTTGGCCAGTGGATCGCGGCGGATGTCGTCGAACTCCCGCTGCGGGAAATACGTCGACACCAGGGTCAGCCCGTCGTGCGTCGGGATGCGGGCGATCCAGCTGCCCGGACGCTGGTGGAAGCCGAAACCGACGTCCAAGCCCTGCCACGCGGTGTAGTAGACGCAGGTCGCCAGCGGGTCGCTCACCCGCAGCGGCGCGCCTGTCAGTTCGGCGATCCGGGACCGCATCCCGTCCGCCCCGACGACCAGGCACGCCCGGATATCCCGTTCGGTCCCGCCGCACGCCACGCGCACGCCCGTGACCCGGTCGCCGTCGCCGAGCAGTTCGCGCACCGAGGTCCGCTCCGCGACTTCGGCGCCTGCTTCGACGGCGGCTTCGACGAGCAGTCGGTCGAGCACGGCGCGCCGCGGCGCGTACGCGGCGTCGGCTCCGGGCACAGTGGGCGCCGGCGCGCTCAACCGCACCCCGCCCGCGTCGTAGCCGATGGTGTCCAGCGGCGGGCAGCCGGAGGCCACCACCGCGTCCAGCACACCCCACCGGGATAGCAACGCCACCCCCGATTGCCGGATGAACAAGGTCGACATCGTGTCCGAGCCGATCGCGGCGCGGTCCACCAGCAGCACCCGTTTTCCCTGCCTGGCAAACAAAAGGGCGGTGGCGGCACCGGCGCAGCGGGCACCAGCGACGACCACGTCGTAGAGATCGCTCACACCTCGGCCTCGGCGGTCAGGCGCACGGTCACCAGGTCTTCGAGCCGTTCGGCGATGGCGTCGACGGTCGGCTCGGCGTACAGCGAGACCAGGGGCAGATCGACTCCGAGCCGTTGCCGGACGCGTGCGGTGAACTGGGTCGCGATCAGCGAATGCCCGCCCAGTGCGAAGAAGTTGTCGTCCAAACCGATGTCCCGCACGCCGAGCAGGTCACACCACAGGCCCGCCACGAACAGCTCGGCCGAGCTGCTCGGCTGCCGCGCCGCAGGCGGCGACGGCAGCACCTCGGGTACCTCGATCGATCGCCGGTCGATCTTGCCGCTGGTGGTCAGCGGGAACGAGTCCAGTACGACATGCCGCCACGGGACCATGTGCTCCGGCAGCCATTGGCGCGCGTGCGCCAGCACCTCGTCGGTGTCCGGCGGGACACCGGGGTCGGCGGGCGTGGTGAACGCGACAAGGCGTTTCATCAGTCCGGTCCCGTGCACGAGCACGACAGCTTCGTTGATCGACGGGTGCCGCTGCAGGGTCGCCTCAATCTCGCCGAGTTCCACCCGCATGCCGCGGATCTTCACCTGGTGGTCGCTGCGCCCGGCGAACCGCAGTGCGCCGTCCGGGCGGCGCGAGCCCTGGTCCCCGGTGCGGTACAGCCGCCCGCCGGGCCGCCAGGGGTCGGGGATGAACGCGCCCGCCGTGCGCCTGGGGTCGCCGAGATAACCGCGTGCGAGGCCGTCCCCGCCGATGTAAAGGTCGCCCACCACGCCGAGCGGAACCGAGCGGAGGTCGGCGTCGAGCACGTGCACGGTGTTGTTGTCGAACGGCAGGCCCAGGCACACCGGTGCGGTGCCTTCCCTGTCTTCCGGGCCGCACCGGTGCGCGGTCGAATCGATCGAAACCTCGGTGGCGCCCCAGGTGTTGTGGAGCGAACCCGGCAACAGCCGGTGGAACCGCGACACCGTGGCGGGGAAGAGGGCTTCGCCGCTGGAAGTGGTGGCGCGCAACGTTTTCGGCGTGAGATCGGGTGCGTGCTCCAGTTCGTCCAGCATCGCGATGAGCATGGTCGGCACGACTTGCAGGTAGACGGCCCCGTACTGCCGCACGGCGCGCAGGATCGCCAACGGGTCCCGGTGCGCGCCGGGTTCGAGCACGGCGATCCGGCCGCCGTTGGCCAGCGGCCAGAAGATCTCGAGCGCGGAGTCGTCGAAGGTCATGGTCGTCTTGTGCAGCACGGTCTCACCCGGCTGGAGTCGGTGCTCGCGCTGCATCCACACCATGCGGTTGACCCAGCCGCGGTGCGTGCTGGCCACGCCCTTGGGCATTCCGGTCGAACCCGAGGTGTAGTACACCGAGACGAGGGCATCCGGGTGCGGGAGTGGCCAGTGCTCGTCGGGTGCGGCGCCCGGATCGGCCGGGTCGACGGCGCGCACCCCGTCGGGGATCTCTGCCGGATTCCCGCTCTGGACCAGGATGTCCGCGTGAGCGTCGGCGAGCAGTTCCTTGATGCGGGCAGGCGGCGCCGCGTCGTCGAGCGGGAGATACGCGGCACCGGCTTTGAGCACGCCGAGCAGCGCGACGACGAGTTCCGGTGAACGGTCCGCCTGGACGCCGACCACGCGGTCTGGGCCCGCGCCGAGCGCGCGCAGGCGGCGCGCGAGCGCCCCGGCACGTTCGTCGAGTTCGCGATAGGTCAGCGAGCGGTCGCCTTGGACCACGGCGACCGAATCCGGTGAGATCGCGGCGCGGTTTTCGAACATCTGGTGCAGCAACAAGGGTTCTGGGATGGCTTCGGTGGTGTCGTTCCAGCGGGCGACTGCCGCGATCTCGGCGTCGGCTCGCAGTTCCAGTGCCCCCACAAGGGTTTTCGGTGCGGCGGCGACCCTGGCCGCGAGCGCGTCCAGTCCGTCCGCGAGGCGCGCGATGGTCTCTCTGTCGAACAGAGCGTCCGCGTAGGCGATCGTGACCGCGAAGGAGCCATCGGCTTGATGCTCGACTTCGAATTCGAGATCGGTCTCGACGTAACCGGTGTGCACCGACCACCGGTGCGCCGGCCGCCCGGCGAACTCCGGTGCCTGCGGGGCCTCGTGGTGGTAGTTGACGATCACCTGCGCGAGCGGGCTGTGGCTGAGCACGCCTTGCAGGCCCAGTCCGCGGACGACGTCGTCAAACGGCACGTTCTGGTGCCGGTAGGCGCCGACGCACGCCGCTCGCACCTCGTCGAGGTACTCGCTGATCGTCGCGTCCGGCCGGTGCCGGATCCGCAGCACGACCAGGTTCACAAAGAAGCCGACGGCGCGTTCGAGCGCGGGGTCGTTCCGGTTGGCGACGGGTACGCAGATGGGCAGGTCGGGAACACCGGTGTGTCCTTGGATCAGAAGGCCTGCCACGCCGAGCAGCACCATGTACGGCGTCATCCGCCGTTCCCGTGCCAGCCCGGCGAGCGCGGTCGCGGTTTCGGCGGGGATGGTGAACTCGTACAGGCTGCCTTCGAAGCTCTGCTGTGCGGGCCGCGCTCGGTCGATCGGGAGGTTCAGCAGCGGTGGCAGGCCGTCGAGGGTCTTCGCCCAGAAGGCGGCTTCCTTTTCGGCCAAGCCGTTCGCGAGCCGCTCGGCCAGGCGTCCGGCGTGTTCGGCGTAGGACGGCGCGTCCGGGACTGCGGGCTCCTCGCCCGCCACGAGGTTGGTGTAGGCCGCCGCGATGTCTTCGGCCACGATCTGGTTCGACTGCGCGTCGGTGATGATGTGGTGCAGGTTCACCAGCAGCACCGAGCCCGCTGCCGGTGAGCGGAAGAGCCCGATGTCGAACAATCCTGGGCGTTCAAGGTCGAAGGGTTCCGCCGCCGCGGCGCGCACCGCCGCGTCGAGCCCTTCGTCGGTGGTGTCAGTCACCGCCAGAGCGAAGGCGACTTCACCGGCGATCAGCTGCACGGGTTCGTCGTCGCGGAGCGGGAACCCGGTCCGCAGCGCCTCGTGCGCGACGATCACGGCGCGGACCGCGCGCTCCAGCAGCTCCGGGTCGAGCGGGTGTTCTACCCGGTACGCGTAAGGGCTGTTGTAAACCGGCAGTCCGGGCAGCAGCTGGTGAAGGGCCCAGAGTCTACGTTGCTGTGGTGACAATGGACAAGTTCGGTCACGCATTTGCCCCCCGTTATCACGCATTTGGCCCCTATTGTCAGTCGGCACCACGGCTGGCCGCCTTCCGGATGCTAGTACACCTATCGGTGTGCTGGAACCGCCGGAAGCGGTTCAGAACCATTGTCGGGAAAAAGTTGACATGACAGGTGATTACGTGGCAGAACATTGGAGCGAGTGAAGTCGAAGCGCTTGCTCGCCGCCCGTCGGGCGAGATTCGCACAGCTGGGGCCTAGGGGGGCACAACGCGTGTACGATGACGTCTCGGACCTCGATGGCGTCGAAGACGCTTTTCCTGCATCGCACACCCAGCAGCAGCTGCATTTTATGCAGACGACGCGGGGTGGCGGACCCGACTACCACGTCCCGGTGTTCCTGCGCGCAGACGGACTGCTCGACCACGATTTACTGCGGCGTGCGGTCCAATTTGTCGCCGATCGCCACGAGGTTCTTCGCACTCGATTTCAAGTATCGCTAAAAGGCTTGCTTCAGATCGTCGACCGAGTATTCGCAGTCGGGTGGACGGTGGATACCGGGGTGGCCGATATCGGCGAATGGATGAGAGCGCAGGTCAGGCGCCCGTTCGACCTCGGCACGGGCCCGTTGTTCCGGGCCGCGCTGGCGGACCGGGGCGAGCACGGCTCGGTGCTCGCCCTTTGCCTGCACCACGCGATCTGCGACGGCTGGTCCGTCCGGGTGATCGTCGACGAGTTCGCCCAGGCGTACGCGAGCCTGTCGGCCGGGCGCGATCCCGAGCTGCCCGAAGCGGGCTACCAGTTCGGCGACTACTCACAGTGGCACAGTGATTGGCTCGACAGTGAGGCGGCCGAGCGGCAGCTGCGTTTCTGGGAGACAACACTGGCCGGTGACCCGCCGGTTCTCGTGCCTCACCCGGATCTGCCCGACGACGGTGCGCCGCGCTCGGGCGCGGTCGCGGACGCGAAGCTTCCGGTGGCTGCGGTGCGCACGCTGCGGGAACTCGCCCGTGCCACGGGAGGCACGGCGTTCTCGATGTACCTCGCTGCCTACCAGCTCCTGCTCGCCGATCGCTGCCGTGTCGCCGACGTGGTGGTCGGGGTACCTGCGTTCAACCGCACGCGAGCCGAATTCCGCGACACCGTCGGCTGTTTCGTGAACATGGTGGCCGTGCGCACGGACCTCGGCACTCCGGCGACGTTCGCCGAGCTGGCTGCGCTGGTGCGCGTGAACGCCGTGCGCGCCCAGGACAACCAGGAGGTTCCGTTCGACATGGTGGTGCACCGGGTAAACCCGGTGCGCACCCCTGGTGTCGAGCCGATCGTGCAGGCGGCGTTCAGCTCCGGTGACACGATGGTCGAGCCGGTTTCCGCCGGTGCCGTGCGGTTCACCCCGGTCGAGGTCGATTCGACCACCGCGAAGTTCCCGCTATCCTTGCAGTTCAACGACTTCGAGCACGAGCCGGCGGTGGAGCTGGAGTACCGTTCGGACCGGTACTCCCAGGAGTGGGCCGAAACCTTCCTCGACGACTACCGCCGCGTGCTCGTGCTCGCGGCGGAAAACCCGGCCAGGTCGCTGCACGACTTCTTCGCAAGCGGGCCGCGTCCGGAACGGGCGGTGACGGCCGCCGCCCGCCGCGAGCGCACCGAGTACGCCGCCCCCCGCGACGAGATCGAGACGGCGCTGACCGAGGTGTGGGCCGAGGTGCTCGGCCGTCCCCGCGTGGGCATCGACGACAACTTCTTCGAGGCGGGCGGCGACTCCATCCGGGTCGTGCAGATCGTGGCGCGCGCGGCCGAACGCGGGCTCGGCTTCACCGCGCAAGCGGTGCTGGCGCACCAGACCGTCCGCGACCTGGCCGCGGCGGCGGGCCGGGCGGGTGACCCGCCGGGTCCCGTGCCCACGCTGGAACCCTTCTCTCTGGTGCCCGCCGCCGACCGCGCGCTGCTGCCCGCAGACGCCGAAGACGCGTACCCGTTGTCTGCGCTGCAACTCGGGATGCTCTATCACAGCGGAGCCACCGCGGCGAAAACCGCCTACCACGACGTGATCACCGCGCACCTGCGCGTGCCGTCCTGGTCGGAGCCCGCGTGGCGCGCGGCCGTGCTGCGTCTGGCCGAGCGGCACGAGATCCTGCGCACTTCGTTCGACCTGGCCCGGTATTCCAGTCCGCTGCAGGTCGTGCACCGGGCAGCGGTGCCGCCGGTGACCTTCGAGTACCTCACGGGCGACGACGAAACCGCTGTGGCGGAACGAATGCGGCTCGAATCCCGGCGTTCGTTCGATCCGGGGAGCCCGCCGTTGCTTGCCTTCCACGTACAACGCCGGTCCGGCGGGACCGCACAGCTGTGGACGGTGCTGCACCATGCGGTGCTCGACGGCTGGAGCGAACGGCTGTTGTTCGGCGAACTGCTCACGCTGTACCTCAGGGAACTCGGCGAGCCGGTGGAACTCGCTCCGCCGCCGAAGTCGAAGTACCGGTCCTTCATCGCGCTGGAGCGGGCCGCCGCCGAGGACGAGGCGGGGCTGGCGTTCTGGCGTGACACCCTCGCCGGGCACGTGGTGACCCGGGTCCCCGCCGCGCCGGAGACCGGTGAGCCCGACATGGCCGCGTGGGAAGAAGACCTGCCGGAGGACGTCTCGCGTGGTCTGGTCGCCTTCGCCGCGAGCGCCGGCGTTCCGCTGCGGGTGGTTCTGCTGGCGCTGCATCAGCGGGTGCTCGGCCTGCTGAGCGCGGACGACGACGTACTCTCCGGCGTCGTCTACAACGGGCGGCCCGAGGAGGCCGATGCGGACCGGGTAGCCGGGCTGTTCCTGAACACGCTTCCGTTCCGTACCGTGCTGGGCGACGAGTCATGGGCGAAGCTGGTGGCCACGATGGCGGCGGCGGATCTGGAGATCCAGCAGCACCGGCGGGTGCCGCTCACCCGGGTGCAGCAGGAACTCGGTGGCCGCGCGCTGTTCGACGTGTTCTTCAACTACACCTTTTTCCACAACGAGGGCGCCATTCCCAGTGCGGTCGAGGTCTTGCACGAAGACAGCCTCACGCCCACGAACTTCCTGCTCGGCGCCGCGTTCTACCGGGAGCTGGCACGCGACTCCATCGGCTTGTCCCTCCGCTACGACGCGGCCCGCATCACCACGGCGGACGTGGGGCGGTTCCACGGCTACTACGCCGCGGCTGCCCGCGCGCTGGTGGCGGACCCCGACGCGCCGCACCGTGACGCGGATCTGTTGGCAGACAAGGAGAAGGCCGATCTCGTGCGGTGGAACGACACCGCGCGCGACTATCCGGGCCCGTTCGTCCTCCATCGGATGGTCGAAGAGCAGGTCCGGCGGTCGCCGGATGCCGTCGCGCTGCTGAGCGGCGGGACCTCGCTTACGTGGTCCGAAGTGGACGGAGCGGCGAACCGGATCGCCCACCGCTTGGTCGAAGCAGGTGCTCGTGCGAGCGATCGCGTCGCGGTGTGCCTCGAGCGGCGAGCCGGTCTCGTCGTGGCGTTGCTCGGCGTGCTCAAGGCCGGTTGCGCCTACGTGCCGGTCGACCCAGCCGATCCTCCGGCCCGCACGGCTGTGCGGCTGGCCGACGTCGGCGTGGACCTGGTGCTGACCGATCCTGTGCCGTCGGCCACCTTGGACGGCGCGCCTGCCGGGCATGTGCGCGTGCCGCCCGACGGCGAACTCGCCGCCGACCGCGCCGCCGAGGGGCCTGCCTGCCAGACCACTCCGGAGGACCCGGCCTACCTGATCTTCACCTCGGGCTCCACCGGGCGGCCCAAGGGCGTGGTGGTCTCGCACCGGGCGATCGCGAACCGCCTGCTGTGGACGCAGGAGGAGTTCGCCCTCACCGCGGCGGATCGCGTGCTGCAGAAGACACCCGCCACGTTCGACGTCTCGGTGTGGGAGTTCTTCTGGCCTCTGATCGCCGGTGCCGGACTGGTCGTCGCGAAGCCGGGCGGGCACCGGGACCCTGGCTATCTCGTCGACGTGATCACCACCGAGGCGGTCACCGTCACGCACTTCGTCCCTTCGATGCTGCAGGCGTTCCTCGACGCCGACGGCCCCGGCCGCTGTCCTGGATTGCGCCTGGTCATCAGCAGCGGCGAAGCGCTGCCGAGACAGATGCACCGCGAGTTTGCCGCGCGATCGGATGCGGAGCTGGCGAACCTCTACGGCCCGACCGAAGCGGCGGTCGACGTGACTGTGTGGCGGTGCCGGGACGACGAGCCCGACGGACCGGTACCGATCGGCCACCCCATCGCCAACGCGCGCACGCACGTGCTCGACCGGCGTGGACGGCTGGTCCCGATTGGCGTGCCGGGGGAGCTGTACCTCGGCGGGCGCTGTCTCGCCGACGGCTACTACGGCAGGCCGGACCTGACCGCCGAACGCTTCGTCGAGCATCGCCCGGACGGCGTGGCGGAGCGGCTGTACCGCACCGGAGACCTCGTCCGGCGCCGCCCCGATGGCGCGCTCGTTTATCTCGGCCGTGAGGACGGCCAGGTCAAGATCCGCGGGATGCGTGTGGAGCTCGGCGAGATCGAAGCGGCGCTTGCGGGGCCTGCGCACGGCGCGGCGGTCACCTACGTCGACGGCCGTCTGACGGCCTATGTGACCGCCGAGGACGTCGAAGGCGTGCGGCGGCTGGCGATCGACCGGCTGCCGGGGCATTTGGTGCCAAGTGCCTGGGTACAGCTGCCCGCGCTCCCGCTGACCTCGAGCGGCAAGGTCGACCGCCGCGCGCTCGCCGGTCTCGGCGTGGCCGAGCAGGCACCTGCCAGGCCACCCTCCACGCCGGCCGAGCTCGCCGTCGCGGCGGTCTGGGCGGAGGTGCTCGGGGTGCCGGAGGTGGGCGCGGACGTGACGTTCGCCGAACTGGGCGGGCACTCGCTCAACGCACTGAGCCTGGTCGCCCGGCTGCAGCACATCATCGGCGGAGAGGTCACGGTCGCCGACCTGCTCGCCCACGACACGGTCGAGAAGCTGGCCTCGTTCCTCGACGGCCAAGCGCCCCGCAGGCGCGACGCGGCCACGGCGGTGACCCTGCGCCGTGCCGGCGACCTGCCGCCAGTGCTGTTGTTCCACGCGGCGGGCGGCAACGTGTTCGGCTACCGCGCACTCGCCGACGCACTGCCGCCAGGACGTCCGGTCAGGGCTGTGTCGAGCGGAGGGCTGGAAACGGGGCGGCTCGGTCACCTGACCGTGCGGGATCAGGCCGCGCACTACCTCTCGCTGCTGGACCCCGGTGAGCCCGTGCATTTGTTCGGCTGGTCCTACGGTGCCGTGCTCGCGCACGAGGCCGCCTGTCTGCTGCACGCCCGCGGCGTTCGCCGGATCTCGCTGACCATGCTCGACGCCGCGTTCCCGGACCAGGTCGACCCGGCCGACCTGACCGAAGAGTCCATTGTGGACGTCCTGGTCTCGGAGATCGCCGGGCTGTCCGGGGCCGAGACGCCCGGTCGGGGCAGCACCGCCGAACGGCTCGTGGCGCTAGCGGACGACCCGCGCACCGGCCTCGGCCTGGCGGGCCTGCGCGCCAGGATGACTGTGCTGGGCGCGCACGTGGCTGCGCACAACGGCCATCGTCCCGGCCGCTTCCCCGGTGTGGCGCACTACCTCGAAGGAGCGGACGGCCGAGCGCTCGGCACTGCGGACGCCTGGCGCGGTGTGGTGGGCGAACTGCGCGTGCGCGGACTGGCGGGCGGGCACTACGCGCTGCTCGATCCGCCGTATCTCGGCGAAGTGGTCTCGGTGCTGAGGTCGGCCATCGACGCGGCGGAGGGGAGCCCGTGACGAGCACCGATCCGGGCCGGTGGCTGTTCCGGCAGCCTTCCGAGGACGCCCCCGCGCGCTTGTTCTGCTTCCCGTACTCCGGTACCGGTGCGTCGATGTACCGGGACTGGCCGCGCCGTGTCGGCGCGGCGGAGGTGCTGCCGATCCAGCTGCCGGGCCGGGAGAACCGGATGCGTGAACCGCGCCCGGAGTGTTTCGAGGAGCTCGCCGAGCAGGCCGCGGTGGCGTTGCTGCCCTATCTGGACCGGCCCTCTGGATTCTTCGGCCACTGTGGGGGTGCGTTGTCCGCGTTCGCCACCGCGCTGGAACTGGACCGCGTCCACGACCACCCGCTGCACGCGCTGTTCGTGTCCTCGCAGCTGGCCGCCGACGAGGAGCCGTTCGGGCGCTGGTTGTGGCTTCGCCGCGCGGAACTCGACGAAGAGCTGGACGCGCTGGCCGGGCGACTCGGCGGCGCGATCAGCCCCGACTTCAAAGAAATGGCGCTGGACCTGCTGGAAGAGGATCTGGCGATGCAGCGCCGCTACCGGCTCGCCGAGCCCCACCGGCTGCGTGCCGCGGTCGTCGGCATCGGCTGGGCGGATGACGTCGAGATCCGGCCTGGCCAGATGACCGGCTGGAGCCGCCACGCCGCGCCGGGCGAGCACCGGCCGGTGCTGCTCGACGGCGACCACCACACGTTCCTCGAAGCGCCGCCCGCCTTGTGCGAGGTCTTCGCGGACGCGCTTGACCCGCACCCGGTGGTGCGCCGCCGCCGCGCCGGTAGGCGGTGAGCGGTGAGCGGGGTGCGCGTGTTGAGCAGGACCGGCACCTGCCGGGGAGCGCCGCTCTCGACCGGCCGGGCGTTCGGCACGTTCGGCGAGCTGCTGCAGGGGGCGCTGCCCGACGACGGGCCCGAGTTCCTCGTCACCTTCCCGATCGACGAGTGGAGCACGGCGACGCTGTGCCTGTGCGACCAGCACGACCGGCTCACAGTGTCTCCATCGCACAAGACCAAGGCACTCGCGGTGATCCGCAGGATCATGTCGGCCACCGGCCGGGTGCGCGGCGCGCATGTCGAGCTGGCCAGCGACCTGCCCGAGGGCAAGGGGATGGCCAGCTCCTCGGCCGATCTGGTCGCGGTGGCTCGCGCGGCCGCTGCGGGGCTCGGCGTGGTCCAGACCTCCGCGCACATCGAGGCGGCGCTGCGCGGAATCGAGCCGTCGGACGGGGTGATGTACCCGGAGGTCGTCGCCTTCTACCACCGGGAGGTGCGGCTGCGCCAGGTGCTCGGGCCGCTGCCGCCGGTGAAGGTGATCGGCCACGACCGCGGCGGCCAGGTGGACACAGTGGCGTTCAACGACCGCCCGCACCACTGCCCGCCGGAAGACCGGTTCGAATACGCCAGTCTGCTCGACCGTCTCGTGGACGCGGTCCGCGCGGGCGATCTGCCCGAGATCGGGAAGGTGACCACCCGCAGCGCGGAACTGGCGCTGCGCGGCGACTCGAGTCACCGGTTGCGCCGGCTGCGCGAGGCCTGCGACCGGGTCGGCGGGCTGGGGTTGGTGCTCGCGCACAGCGGCACTGTGCTCGGTGTGCTGCTGCCCGCCGACGACCCCGCGCTGGACGCCAAGACCGGGATCGTCCGCGAACTCGTCGGTGGTCCGGTCTCGGTCCACGATTCCCTGCCGCCCCAGAAACCGGAGGTAAGTCCGTGAACCCGTGGGTGCTCGCGTCCGCCCCGCGCCCCGACCCGCCGTTGCGGGTGTTCCTGCTGCCCGCAGCGGGCAGCGGGGCCTCGATGTACCGGGACTGGGTGCGGCGGTTGCCGCGGGAAGCCGAAGTGCTTCCGGTGCAACTGCCGGGCCGGGAGAGCAGGCTCGCCGAACGGCCCGAAGAGGAGTACGGCCGGTCGGTGGCCCTGATCGCCGAAGGCCTGGCACCGCTGATGGGGGTGCCGCACGTTCTCTTCGGCCACAGCATGGGCGCGTTGCTGGCGTTCGGGCTCGTCCGCCACCGCGTCGAAGCCGGTGCCCGCGCGCCCGAACGGCTGGTCGTCAGCGGCATGACCGCGCCGGATCGCTACGACCGCGGGGTCGAGCGCGAACTCGGTGAATCGGGAGACGACGTGCTGCGCGAGTCGCTGGTGGAGCGGGGCGGCACCGCCGGAGCCGCGCTGGAGCACGCCGAACTGCTCGAACTCGTCCTTCCGGCGCTGCGCGCCGACTACCGGGTCTGCGGGTCGATGCCCCCGGTGGCGGCGAAGCCGCTCGGTTGCCCGGTCACCGCGCTCTACGGGGAGGACGATCCGCTCACGCTCGAAGACCGGGACGGCTGGGGCAGGTTCGGCGGTGACGGCGGGTTCCACGTCTTTCCCGGCGGGCACTTCTTCCTGACCGGCGCTCAGCAGGGCGCGGTGATCGAGACGGTGGCCGAGATGCTCTCCGAGCGGGTGCCCCGTGGCTGACGGCGAGAAGCGCGGCTCGGTGTGGGCCAGCGCGGATTTCCGGTGGCTGTGGACGGCGCAGACCCTCTCCAGCGTCGGCACGAACGTGATCGCCGTGGTGGTCCCACTGCTGGCCGCCACCTACCTAGGCGCCAGCGCGTTCGAGGTTGGCGTGGTCTCGGCCACGGAGTTCCTGCCCTACCTGCTGATGAGCCTGTTCGTCGGGGTGTGGCTGGACAAATCGGCGAAGCGTCCGATCATCCTGGGCGCCGATCTGGTGCGCGGGGTGGCGCTGCTGGTCATTCCGCTGGCCGTGTGGTGGGGCGTGCTGAGCGTCCCGGTGCTGGTGGGCGTCGTGTTCGTGGTCGGCATGTGCAGTGTCGTCTCCGACATCGGCAGTGCCTCGCTGCTGCCGAGCCTGGTGCGCCGCGAGGAGCTGATCGCGGGCAACAGCAAGCTGGAGATCAGCCTGTCGGTGTCCAACATTGGTGGCATGACGCTCGGCGGGCTGATCATCCAGCTGCTCAGCGGTCCCGTGGTGGCGCTGATGGGGGTCGGCACGTCGCTGCTGGCGGCGTTCTCCACATTTCGGATCAGCAAGCGCGAGGAGAAACCCGCCGGCGAGGAACAGTCGATCCTTCAGCAGATGTCCGGTGGCCTGAAGTTCGTCTACGGCAACGTGATCGTGCGGACGCTCGCGCTGAGCAGCTTCCTGATCAACTTCTTCGCCTTCGTCATCGAGCCGGTGTTCCTGCTGTTCATCACGCGCACACTGGCGCTGCCACCGGTGCTCGTCGGCATCATCCTGGCGATGACCGGAGTCGGGTCGCTGCTCGGTGCGCTGGTGGCCGAACGGGCCTGTGCACTGCTGCCGCTGGGCAGGCTGCTAGTGGTGATCTCGGTGATCATCGCGGCGAACGCGCTGCTCACCCCCGTTGCCGTGCTGACCGGCCGCCCGGTCGCGGTGGCGATTGTGCTGTTCACCCAGTTCACTTACGCGGTGGTGGTGATCGTGGCCAACGTCGCGATCCGCAGCTACCGCACGGCGGCCACCCCGGATGAGCTGCAGGGCCGGATGAACGCGGCCGTGCGGATGCTGGTCATGGCGGGCACCCCGGTCGGCGCGCTGGCGGGTGGGGCACTGGGCTCGCTGATCGGCATTCCGCCCGCCCTGGTGGTGGGTGCCGCCGGCCTGCTGGTCGTGCCGGTCGTGCTGCTTCTGTCCCCGGTCGCGCGGGCGCGCAGCATCGAGGACGGCACTCAGCTCGTCGGCTGACCCACCACGTGAACCGACGCGACGACGGAGGAAGAACCCGGAAATGACCGACACATCGCCCCGGAAAGCCGACCTCGACCGCATCTTCACGGCGGCGGCCGCGCCTGAGCGCACGGTGGCCAGGGCGGAGCGGGCGGGCGGTGCCGTCCTGGCGTCCCGGTCGCAGAACCGCCTTTGGTTCCTCGAGGCGCTCAACGGTCCGAACGCCACCTACAACGTGCCGTTCCTGCTGCGCGTGCGGGGCGGTCTCGACGTCGACGCACTGTGGTCGGCACTCGACGACGTGGTCGCGCGGCACGAAAGCCTGCGAACGCGCCTGACGGCCGATGACGACGACGAGGTGCACCAGGTCGTCGCCGAGCCCGGTCCGGTGCCGCGGGAAATGCTCGACCTGCGGGAGACGGTGGCCGCCAAAGGGCTTGACGCCGCGCTGTCCGTGCTGACGGCTGCGGACGTGGAGCCGATCCCGCTCGACGGGGACCGGCTGGTGCGCATCCTGCTCGGCCGGACCGGTGACGACGAGCACCACCTGTCGATCGTGCTGAACCACGCGATCACCGACGGCTGGTCCGAGGGGCTGCTCTTCCGCGAGCTGGGGGAGCGGTACACCGCGCGCATTCGTGGCACCGGCGGCCCCCGGCCACCGGGCGCGCAGTACCGGGACTATTCGGCTTGGGAATCGGGAGACGAGGCGGCCGCGCTGTACCAGCGGCAGCTCGAATACTGGCGCGGTCAGCTCGCCGGGTCGTCCGCCGACGCCGGACTGCCGACCGACCGTCCCCGCCCGGTCGTGCTGGGCGGCACCGGTGGCACCGTGCATGTCCCGGTGCCCGCCGACCTGCGGGCAAGGCTCGCGGACTGGGGCGGCGGCCACGAGGTCTCGCTGTTCACCTGCGCCACCACCGTGCTCGTAGCGTTGATCCACCGCTACGCAGGGGTGGACGACGTGGTGGTCGGCGTGCCGGTGGCCAACCGACCGCTGCCGGAGTGGGAAGAGGTGGTCGGCTACTTCGCCAACTCGGTGGCGGTGCGGGTCGATGTGTCCGGCGGCCCGTCGCTGGGCACGTTGCTGGACCGCGTGCGAACCGCGTCGGTCGACGCGCTGACCCACCAGAACGTCCCGTTCGACCGGGTGGTCGACGCGCTCGGCGTGCACCGCGATCCCGGCCGGAACCCGGTCTTCCAGATCATGTGCAGCGTCAATGAGGTGACCGAGCCGCCCGTGCTGGGCGACCTCGACGTCCGGTTGACCGAAACCCGGAGGGACATCGCGAAGTTCGATCTGGAACTCGCCGTGTCGTACGAGCCGGGCGGGGTGACCTTCGACTTCTTCTACGCCGACGACCTGTTCGACGAAGCCACGATCAGCGCACTCGCCGTCGACTACCGCAGGCTGCTCGCCGAGTTCCTTTCCAGTCCCGGCACCGCCGTCGGCGCGCTGCCGGTCTCCGAACCACGCGCGATCGCGACGGCCGAAGCCGAGGCGGGTCGTTCCGGTGACGCGGGCGAACCACCCGCCACGGGCACCGAGCAGGTGCTCGCCGGGATGTGGGCCGAGGTGCTCTCCGGCGGCGAGGTCTTCCGCGACACGCACTTCTTCGCGGGCGGCGGTGATTCACTGCTCGCCACCAAGGTGATCGCGCGGATCCGCCGCCGGTGGTCGGTCCGGCTGACCGTGCGCCACATGCTGCAGCACCCGTTGCTGGCCGACCTCGCCGTGCTGGTCGACGAGGCGGCGGGAACGGTGCCCGCGCCCTCCGCCCCGCCCGCCCCGCCCCCGGAACGGCCGGGCCCGCTGCCGCTGACGGCGCAGCAACGGGGAATCTGGCTGGCTAACGAGCTGGGTGAGGTGCGTACGCACTTCCACATGCCGCTGGCCGTGCGGTTCCGCGGCCCGCTCGACCTTGACGCGCTCGCCGACGCGATCGCCGACCTCGGCGTCCGGCACGAGGCGTTCCGGATGCGCTTCCCGGCCGAGAACGGCGAGCCCCGCCAGCTCGTGGGCACCGCCGAGCCCTACCGCCCGGACCCCGAGCCCACCGAAGTCGGCGAGGAGGGGCTGGATGCGGCCGTGCGCGCCGTGTTCGCTGAGCGGTTCGACCTCGCCGGGGGACCGCCGCTGCGCGCGCGGTTCTTCCGCGTCGGGCACGAGGACCACGTGCTGCTGCTGGTGATCCACCACATCGTGTGCGACGGCCTGTCCTGGAAACCCCTTTGCCAGGACTTGGAAACCGCGTACGCCGCCAGGGCGGCGGGCAGCCTCGTGGACTGGCCCGAACCCGAGTGGAGCTTCACCGACCACCTGCGAGCGCGCGCGTCGGCCGCCGACCCGACCGAAGGACTGGCCTTCTGGCGAGCGGAACTCGACGGCCTGCCCGAAGAGATCGCCCTACCCGCCGCGAAGCCCCGGCCAGACCGGCCGGGAAACCGCGCGATCACCGTTCCGGTACACCTGGAACCCGCCTTGTACCGGGCGGTGGTGGCGCTTGCCGCGGACCGCGGGGTGAGCGTCTATATGGTGCTGCAGTCGGCGCTCGCGGTGCTGCTTACCCGGCTCGGCGCCGGCACGGACCTGCCGATCGGCGCACCGTCGGCCGGTCGCGCCGATCCGGCCTTCGACCGGGTCATCGGCTGTTTCGCGGATCTGCTCGTGCTGCGCATCGACACGTCGGGCGACCCCGCTTTCACCGAGCTGCTCGAGCGCGTGCGGGAAACGGACTTGCGTGCGTTCGCGCATCAGGACGTCCCGTTCGACGCGGTAGCCGATGCCGTGGGCGGCGTGCGCCGCCCCGGCCGCACCCCGTTGTTCCAGGTGCTGCTCTCGCTCAACTCCGGGGCTGAACCACTGCCGTCGCTCTGGGGCACGACCGGTGCGCCGGTGGAGATCCGGGCCTCGGCCACGCCGTACGACCTGAGCATCGACCTGACCGAGGAGCGGGACCGGGGGGAGTGCGGCGGGACGCTGGTAGCGTCGGCCGACCTGTTCGACGAGCCGGACGTCATCGCCTTGGCCCGCCGGTGGTCACTCGTGCTCGCCGCCGTAGTCGCCGAGCCCGAACGGCCGCTCGGGTCGATCGAGGTGCTCACCGCGCGCGAGCGCGCCACGATCCTCGACGACTGGTCCGTGATCGGTCCTAGCGACGACCTCTACGAAGCGGCAGGACTTCCGGGCCTCGCCTGCCACCCCAGCGAACCAGGATTGCCGGTCGGCGCGGGCCGCGCGTACCTCCTCGACGCCGGCGGCGAACCGGTGGCACCGGGTGTGACGGGCGAACTGCACCTCACGGGCGACGGTCTGGCCGACCGTCCCGGTGAGACCGCCGCGGTGTTCCTGCCCTGCCCGTTCGGGCCGCCGGGCGCGCGGATGCTCCGCACCGGTAGGCGGGGCCGGTGGTCCGGCGACGGCACGCTCCGTTTGGTGGCCGACCCCGTCCAGCCCGCCGCAGTGAAGGACCTGGCCGCACTGGAGGCTGTGCTCCGCGCCCACCCAGCGGTCGGTGACGCGGTGGCGGCCGTCGGCGCGGACGGCGGTGTCGTCGGCTACGTGCGGCCGGTGACGCCCCAGGTTCGGGTGAACCCGACAGTGCTGCGCGAGCACGCCGCGGGCCTGCTGCCGTCGGAGCTGGCGCCGTCGTCGGTGCTGGTCGTCGACGAGTTGCCCGTGGGCGGCCTGGCACCGGCCGCGGTGGCCGTGCCAGGGCGCGCGGGCGGGCACGCTGAGCCCGTCACCGCGACGGAGAAGGCGCTCGCCGTCATCTGGCGGCAGCTGTTCGCCGTGGACCGTATCGGTACCGAGGACGATTTCTTCGAGCTGGGCGGACATTCGCTGTCCGCGATGCGGATGCTGGCGGAGATCCGCTCGGAGTTCGGGGTGACGCTGACCCTGTCCCAGTGCTTCGAGCACCGCACGATCCGGGACCTGGCCGGGGAACTCGACCGGCTGCCTCCTTCGCACTCCGCCGAGCCGCCGGTGGTCCGCCGCCGTGGCCGCTGAGCGAGGCTCAGGACCCCGGGAGGTGCGGCAGCAGAACGCTCGACCGAGTTCGTCCTGTATCGCCCCCGGAGGGGGCTTCAGATGTTGTTTCACCGTGCGGCTCTGCCGTTGTCGCATCGGA
>NZ_JBVKDT010000002.1:0-368752 GCF_055633655.1 Amycolatopsis sp. NPDC114503
CAGCGCAACGTCATCGCCGCGCAGCTCGTCGCCCGCAACAAGATCTGAGGGAACGCCATGACTCTGCTCACCGGCCGCACCGCTGTCGTCACCGGCGGCGCACAAGGCATCGGACTCGCCATCGCCCAGCTGTTCGTCGCCCAGGGCGCCCGGGTGGTGCTCGGCGACATCGACGGCGACGCGGCCGCGAAAGCCGCCGAGAGCTTGGACGGGGACGCTGTCGGCGTCGCCTGCGATGTCACCAAGGCGTCCGATGTGGACGATCTGCTGGCTGCGGCTCCGTCTCCGGTGGACGTGTTCGTCAACAACGCCGGAATCACCCGCGACGCGACCATGCGGACGATGACCGAGGACGAGTTCGACCAGGTCATTTCCGTGCACCTCAAGGGAACCTGGAACGGCACCCGCAAGGCCGCCGCGATCATGCGCGAGCGCAAGAGCGGCGCGATCGTGAACCTGTCGTCGCTCTCGGGCAAGGTCGGCATGGTCGGGCAGACGAACTACTCGGCCGCCAAGGCCGGGATCGTCGGGCTGACCAAGGCCGCGGCGAAGGAGATGGCGCACCACGGCGTCCGGGTGAACGCGATCCAGCCCGGACTGATCCGCACCGCGATGACCGAGGCCATGCCGCAGAAGGCGTGGGACCAGAAGATGGCCGAAATCCCGATGCGCCGGGCGGGCGAGGTCGGCGAAATCGCTTCGGTGGCCCTGTTCCTCGCGTCCGATCTGTCGTCGTACATGACCGGCACGGTGCTCGAGGTGACCGGCGGACGGTTCATGTGAGCGGCTGGGAACCGCACGCCGTCACGACCGCGGAACTGGTGGACCCGGCCCCGGTCGCGGCGCTGGCCGCGCTCTTCGACAACGGCCTCCCCGCGCCGCAGCCGGGCAACGACCTGCCGCCGCTGTGGCACTGGGTCGCGCTCCCCCGCTGGCCGGTCTCCTCCGGACTCGGGCCCGACGGGCACCCGGCGCGCGGCACGTTCCTGCCGCCGATCGACCTGCCGCGGCGGATGTTCGCCGGCGGAGAGGTGACTGTGCACCGGGCCCCGAAGATCGACGAGACGGTCACCCGAAGGTCCATTGTGGACTCTGTGACGGAGAAATCCGGCCGCTCCGGGAAGCTGGTGATCGTCGTGGTGCGGACCGTGCTGTCCGGTGTGGACGGTTCGCCGCTCGTTGAGGAACGGCAGGATCTCATCTACCGCGAGGCAGGCGCTGCCGCTTCCGAGGCAGCGCCGGTGGAGCCTGCGGAGCTGGTGGGAGCACCGTTCCGCCGCACCGACGACGGCTGGGACTTCGCCACCGACCCCACCCTGCTGATGCGCTTCTCCGCCGCCACCGCGAACCCGCACCGCATCCACTACGACTGGCCGTACGCGACCCGGGTCGAGGGCTATCCCGGCCTGGTCGTGCACGGGCCGTTGATGTCCCTCGCGCTGGCCGAAGTGCTGCGCCTGGACTCCCCCGCCGCGCGGGTCACCCGGCTGGCGCACCGCAATCTGGCGCCGTTGTTCTGCGGCCAGCCCGCGCAGCTGCGCACCGAACCGCGGCCCGGCGGCGCGACCCTGACCCTCGTCGGGGCTGCCGGACCGCGCACGAGCCTCGACGCCGACTATCACGAGGAAGGCACTCCCCATGCGTGACGCCGTCATCTGCGAACCTGTCCGCACCCCGATCGGCCGCTTCGGCGGTTCGCTCAAGAGCGTGCCCGCCGCCGACCTCGGCACCGTCGCGCTCAAGGGCCTGCTGGAACGCACCGGCCTGCCCGCCGACGCGATCGACGACGTGATCCTCGGCCACTGCTACCCCAGCGCCGAAGCCCCGGCGATCGGCCGCGTCGTCGCACTCGACGCCGGGCTGCCGGTCACTGTCCCCGGCATGCAGGTCGACCGCCGCTGCGGTTCCGGCCTGCAGTCGGTGCTGCTGGCCGCCCTGCAGGTGCAGGCGGGCGCGAGCGACCTGATCGTCGCGGGCGGCGCGGAAAGCATGTCCAACACCGTCTTCTACGCCAACGACCTGCGCTGGGGAGCCACCGGTGCGGGCGTCCACCTGCACGACTCGCTCACCCGAGGCCGTCAGACTCCGGGCGGCAAGCACTATCCGGTGCCCGGCGGGATGCTGGAGACGGCTGAGAACTTGCGGCGGCAGTACGGCATCACTCGTGAAGAGCAAGACCGGCTCGCCGCCACCTCGCACCAGCGGGCCGTCGCCGCGCAGCAGTCCGGAGTGTTCGCCGAGGAGATCATCCCGGTGCCGGTGGAAACGCGGAAGGGCACCGTCGTCGTGGACACCGACGAACACCCGCGTCCCGACACCACCGTCGAAACGCTCGCCAAGCTGCGCCCGGTGCTGGGCAAACAGGATCCGGATGCCACCGTCACCGCGGGCAACGCCAGCGGCCAGAACGACGCTGCAGCGGTCTGCATCGTGACCACGCGCGAACGCGCCGCCGAACTGGGCCTGCGCCCGCTCGTCCGGCTGGTCTCCCACGGCGTGGCCGGAGTCGAACCGAAGGTGATGGGCATCGGTCCCGTGCCCGCCTCCGCACTCGCGCTGGAACGCGCCGGGCTGAAGATCTCCGACATCGACCTCATCGAACTCAACGAGGCGTTCGCCGCGCAGACGCTGGCCTGCACCCGCGAATGGGGCTTCGGCGAGTCCGACTTCGACCGGCTCAACGTGCACGGCTCCGGAATCTCGCTGGGCCACCCGGTCGGCGCCACCGGCACCCGGATCCTCGCCACCCTGGCGCGGGAAATGCAGCGCCGCGAAGCCCGCTACGGGCTGGAAACCATGTGCATCGGCGGCGGACAGGGCCTCGCCGCGGTCTTCGAGCGGGTGTCGGAATGAGCCGGGTCTTCGCTTCGGCCGAAGAAGTCCGCACGGCGATCGGCGAGGAAATCGGGCCGACCGACTGGTTCGCCGTCGACCAGGCGCGGATCGACGCGTTCGCCGAGGCCACCGGCGACCGCCAGTGGATCCACACCGATCCCGAGCGGGCCGCGAACGGACCGTTCGGGTCGACGATCGCACACGGCTTCCTGACCCTGTCGCTGATCCCGTATTTCAGCGCGCAGCTGGTCCAGCTCGACTTCGGGTCCGCGCGGATCAACTACGGGCTGGGCAAGGTCCGCTTCCCGGCCCCGGTTCCGGTCGGCTCGCGGCTGCGCGCCCGCGCGACGTTCGCCGAGGTGAAAGACGGCGCCGCCGGGGTCACCGTCACCACGCGGTACACGGTGGAACTCGAAGGCGCGGCGAAACCGGCGTGTGTCGCCGAAACTTTGGTGGTCGTGGCCGGATGACCGAGTTCTGCCGTCTGGACGAAGCTGTTGCCCGCCATGTTCGCGAGGGTGACGCGCTGCACGTCATCCTGGGACACAGCCGCTGGAGCGCTCTGGTGCGCGAGATCGCGCGGCAGCACTGGCAGCGGCCGTCGCGGTTCACGCTGATCATGGCCAGCCTGTCCTCGCTCGGCGCGGTGCTGTTCCGCTCCGGGTGCCTGGAGAAGGTCGTGACTGTCTACTCGGGAGACTCGTTTCCCGTGTTCACGCCGAATCCGGTGTTCCAGAAGTCCTATGCGGACGGCACGGTCGAGGTCGAGAACTGGTCTTTCCTGAGCTACATCCAGGGTTTGCGCGCCGCCGCGACCGGGGTGCCCGCGGTGGTCACCGGCTCGGTGCGCGATTCGTCGATGGCCGAGAACCCCGGTTACGCGGAGGTCGACACGCCGTTCGGCCGGGTCGGCCTAGTCGCGCCGCTCACCCCGGACGTCGCGATCGTGCACGCCGCGGTCGCGGACCGGCAGGGCAATCTGGCCATCGCACCGCCGATGTTCGAGGGTTCGATCGGTGCGTTCGCCGCGCGGCGCGGAGTGCTGGCGACGGTGGAGAAAGTCGTGGACGACCTGCGGCCGTGGGCTCCGTTCGTCCGCATTCCGGCCCACCGCGTGCTGGCCGTGGTCGAGGCTCCGTTCGGCGCCCATCCCGGCGGGGTCTTCCCCGGCACCGAGGGCGCTCGGCTGCCCGTCGACGGTTACGCCGAGGACGTCGAATTCTGGATCGCCGCCCGGGAAGCCAGCCGTTCGGCGGACTTCGACGACTGGATCCGCGAATGGATCCTCCTCGACCACGACGCCTACCTGGCGAAACTCGGTCAATCGCGGCTGGATCAGCTGACCCGCGCGCTCGGGCAGCCGACCCCGCCCACCGGCCGCGGCGAACACACCGGGCCGGTGACCCGGCCGGAACGCGCGGCGACCTGGCTCGCCGCAGTCGTCCGGTCGCGGATCGCCGAAACCCGCGTGGACGGCGTACTGGCCGGCGCCGGGCTGGCGAATCTCGCCGCTTGGGTGGCGGTCGAACAGGCGAAGGCGGACGGGCACGAGGTCGCGCTGGCGGCCGAACTCGGGCTCTGGGACTACTCTCCGACGCCCGGCGACCCGTTCATCTTCAGCTTCGCCAACTTCCCGTCGTCCTCGATGCTGCTCGACACCGAGCAGGCGCTGGGGAATTTCGTCAACGGACCGGCCACGCGATCGATCGCCTGCGTCGGAGCGGCGGAGATCGACCGGCACGGCAACATCAACACCACCCGTGTCGTCGGCGGTCCGTATCTTGTCGGTTCGGGCGGCGGCAACGACGTCGTGACCGGAGCTGACGAAACCTACGTCGTCGGCACGATGAGCCCGCGGCGGTTCATCGAAAACTGCAGCTACGTCACCAGCCCCGGCGCGCGAGTCCGGGCAGTGGTCACCGACCTCGGCATCCTCACTCGGCGCGACGGAGAACTCGTGCTCACCGCCATCGCGCCCGGGCCCGAGCCGCTCGCCGAACGCGTCGCCCACGTCCGCTCCCGCTGCGGCTGGGACCTCGCCGTCGCGGACGACCTGAGCGACCTGCCCGAGGTGACCGCAGACGACGTCCAGGCACTCCGCAAATACGACCGCGAGGGCTTGTTCCTCGGCGATGGCAGGAAAGGAACGGCATGAGCCGCTACGCACGATTCGAAAACCTGCGAGTCGACGGACCCGACGAGGACGGTGTCCTCGAACTGGTCCTCGACGCCCCGAACCTCAACGCAGTCAGCGAAGCCGCGCACGCCGAACTCGCCGACATCTGGCGCGAGTTCGACCGCGACCCCGAGGTCAAAGCCGTCCTGTTGCGCGGCGAAGGCAAAGGTTTCTCCGCAGGCGGATCATTCGACCTCGTCGAAAAACTCGCCACCGACTTCGAAGCGCGCTCCCGCACCATGCGCGAAGCGCGTGACCTCGTCTACAACGTGATCGACTGCTCGAAGCCGATCGTCTCCGCGATCCACGGCCCCGCCGTCGGCGCGGGACTCGTCGCCGGCGTGCTCGCGGACGTCTCCGTCGTCACCGCCAACGCGAAAATCATCGACGGCCACACCCGCCTCGGCGTCGCCGCGGGCGACCACGCGGCGGTGTGCTGGCCCTTGCTGTGCGGCATGGCCAAAGCCAAGTACTACCTGATGACCTGCCGCCCGCTCAACGGTGCCGAAGCCGAACGGATCGGCCTGGTGTCGCTGTGCGTCGACGAGGAAGCCGACCTCCTGCCCACCGCCCGCGAGATCGCACACGAACTGGCGAACGGCGCGCCCACCGCGATCCGCTGGACCAAACAGAGCCTCAACCTCTGGTACCGACAGCTCGCGGGCGCGATCTTCGACGCCTCGCTGGCGCTGGAGTTCTACGGCTTCGGCGGCCCCGAAGTGCACGAAGGCCTAGCCTCGCACCGCGAACGCCGCAAGCCCGACTTCTCCCGGGTGCACGACGCATGAACCCCGCACTGCTGGCCGGACTCCGGGTCGTCGAACTGTCCGCCTACGTCGCGACCCCGCTGTGCGGACTCACCCTCGCTCAACTCGGCGCGGACGTCGTCCGGGTCGAACCGCTCGGCGGCGCTGCCGACCGCACCCGCTGGCCCTTGTCCGACTCCGGGACCAGCCTCTACTGGTCCGGCCTGAACAAGGGAAAGCGGGCGATCGCCGTCGACCTGGAGTCCGAAGTGGACCGCCGCCGGGTCGCCGACCTGATCGTCGACGGCGGGCCGTGCGTGGTCGTCACCAACACCGAACGACACGCCGACCTCGGCTACGAAGCGCTGCGCCAGCGGCGACCGGACCTCATCCACGTCCTGCTCACCGGCCGAGCCGATGGCGGCGCCGCGGTCGACTACACCGTCCAGGCCGCCACCGGCTTCCCGCTGCTCACCGGCACCGGATCCGAACCGGTCAACCACGTCGTGCCCGCGTGGGACGTCTGCGCCGGGCTGTACCTGGCCGTCGGGCTCCTCGCCGCGGAACGGCACCGGCAGGTCACCGGTGAGGGCCGGTCGATCCGGGTCGCGCTCGAGGACGTCGCGCTCGCCACCGCCGGGAACCTCGGCTACCTCGCCGAAGCACAGCTCACCGACCACACCCGCACCAAGTCCGGCAACGAAATCTACGGCACCTACGGCGACGACTTCGAGACCGCCGACGGCGTCCGGGTCATGATCGTCCTGCTCACCGAACGGCACTGGCAGAAGATGCTCGCCGCGACCGGCCTGTCCGACGCCTTCGCCGCGCTGAGCGAAACGCTCGGGATCTCGTTCGCCACCGAATCCGACCGGTACCAGCACCGGGACGTGATCACGCCGCTGCTGGCGCGGTGGTTCGGGCAGACGCCGTACGCGGAAGTGGCGGAAGCGCTGACCCGGCACCGAATCCTGTGGGAACGCTACCGAAGCTTCGCCGAACTCGGCCGCGACGGCGGCGCGGCTCTACGGGAACTGGCACTGTTCGGCGAAGTCGACCAGCCCGGCGCGGGACCCCATTGGGCGCCGAGCTCCCCTATCCAGGTCGACGGACACCGGCTCGCACCCCAGCCCGCGCCGGAAGTGGGACAGCACAACGACGAGGTACTGCCGACCTCCGCAAGCCGGTGAAGCGGCGGCTCGTCGACCCGTACGCAACCGGGCGGTCGAGCCACGCAGCAACAATTGGCGGACTCAGCCGGGCGGGCTGGCAGGCGCGCCAAGGCAGCCTCTCTGCCTTGCCAGCCACCCGACCGGCCCGTCCGCGCCAGCTGGTCGCCGCACCCGAGCGACGAGCCCTTCTCTCCACCGGACACCTGCCGTGCCGAACGAACTCTGCCGTGACTGCTTGCCCCCGCGGGCTCGTTCCCGGATGGAACTCCCCGATCCGGGAAGCGCCTCCGCCACAGTGCATCCCCTCTTCCATATATAATGTTATATTCGTGAAGTGACCATGGCCTTCTTCACCGCGGAACCCGGCCCGGACGGCGAGCTCCTGCACCCGCTCCCCGACGCACGCGCGAGCTGGGGCGGCGGTGCGCAGCTGCGCGGGATGGCGACGAGCGGAGCGCTCGCGCGAGCCGCCGAACGGATCGTCGCACCGGGACTTCTCCGCCCTGTCCGCTGGACTGTCGACCTGCTCCGCCCGGCCGGGTACGTCCCCGCTGCCGCCCGTGCGGAGGTCGTGCGGCGCGGGCGCAGGCTCTGCCTGGTCGAAGCGACGCTGTGGCAAGGGGACGTCCTCGTCGGAAAGGCTTCCGGGCTCTTCCTCGCCGGCGGGTCCCCTTCGGTCGGCACCGCGTGGGCTCCGGAACGCTGCCCCGCGCCGCCTCCGCCGGACGTGTTCCCCGCGACGGACGAACCCCGGGTGTTCCACAGCGACGGAGTCGGCTGGACCGGATCGCCCGATCCCCATCAGAACGCCGCGCGCAAAACCCTCTGGGTGTTCCCGCAGGAGATCGTACGCGGGGAGCGGCCCACCCCGTTCCAGCACGCGGCCACCGTGGCCGACCTGGTGAACCTCGTGACGAACTGGGGAGACGCCGGCCTCGAATTCATCAACGCCGACCTCACCCTCTCGCTCGGCCGTGCGCCCGCGGCCGACCTGCAACTGGGCCTCGCTGCCGGACAGCGCGTCGAGCACGACGGCGTCGCCGCCGCGACCGCGACGCTCTTCGACCGGGAAGGGCCGCTCGGCACCGTCAGCGGCAGCGCGCTGCTCGCCGCCGCGCCGGTGGATCCCCGGCGAGTCGGCGCGCCGGAGAGCCTGCCGCCCGTGCCACATTGACCCGCCCTTTGTATATGATGTTATTTCTTGGACAGCACGAGACGGTTTTCGACTGACGATTTCGGCAAGGACCCTCGAAATCGCTTCGAGGCAGCGGGAAGGTGGCACGTGGCTGACGAACTGGCCCGGCTGCGCAGCGGCGACCGCCGCCAGCAGCTGCCCGAGGAAGTAGCGACCTACGTCCGGGAACTGATCATGTCCGGCGAAGTCAAACCGGGCGAGTTCCTGCGCACCGAACCGATCGCCGAAGCGGTCGGGGTGAGCAACACCCCGGTCCGCGAGGGATTGCTCTCGTTGCGCAGCGAGGGTTTCGTCGAACTCGTGCCGCGTCGCGGGTTCGTCGTCGCCCCGGTGTCGCGCCAGGACGTGCGCGACCTGTTCTGGGCCCAGGCGCAGTTCTCCGCCGAGCTGGCCGCGCGCGCCGCCAAGAAGATCACGCCGGACCAGGTCGCCCGGCTCGAAGCGATCAACGAGGATTTCGAGAAGGCCGCGGGAGCAGGCGACCACGAAGCCATCACCCGGCTCGGCCACGAGTTCCACCGCCAGCTGAACCTGGCCGCCGACTCCCACCGGCTGACGCTGCTGCTCAGCTCCGTGGTCAAGCATCTGCCGAACCGCTTCTACGCCGCGATCGAAGGCCACGTCGACCACACCCTCGCCGACCACGCCGAACTCGTGCAGGCCCTGCGCGGCCGCCACGCCCGCAAAGCCCGGACGATCGCGGAGCGGCACATCCTCGACGGGGCCGACAACGTCGTCCGGATGCTCGAAGAGCGCGGTCTCTGGGCAGACGAGGCCGAATAGTCCGCACAAGACAAAGGCCAGGCCCCCGCGGGAGCCCGGCCTTTTGCCTCCCGGCGCGAAGCCGTCAGGCGTTCGCCGCGATCGCCTCGGCCTGCGCGACGATCCCCTCCGCGGTCTTCACGTGCGCGATGTCGACGTGCTGGCCTTCGAAGTCGACCGCCGCGCTGCCCGCGGCCTCGGCCGCGCGGAACGCCTCGATCAGCCGGCGCGAGTGGTCGACCGCCTCGGGCGTCGGCGTGAACACCTCGTTGGCGATCGCCACGTGCGAGGGGTGGATGCACACCATGCCGCGGTAGCCGAGCTGCTTGTTGTCCACGCAGAACTGACGGGCGCCGTCCAGATCGCGGATGTCCTGCCATACCCCGGCCACCGGGTGGTGCAGCCCGGCCGCGCGCGCGGCGAGCACGATCCGGCTGCGCAGGTAGAGCGTCTCCAGTCCGGCCGGGGTGAACTCGAAGCCCAGTTCACGGCCGACGTCGGCGCTCGGTCCGGTCGCGCCGAGCAGGCTGGACACCCGGGGCGTCGCGGCGGCGATCTCCTCGCAGTGCGCCATCGACGCCGCGGTCTCGTAGCTCACGATCAGCCCGACGCTCCCGGCCGGAAGACCTTCGCGCGCCTCGATGTGCGACACGACCGCGTCGATCCGCACCAGTTCCTCGGCGTCGAACACCTTCGGCAGGAACAGCCCGGCCAGTCCGGGCCGGATGACCGCTTCCAGGTCCGCACCCTGAAGGCCGCTTACCGACGCGTTCGGCCGCACCCAGATGTCCGGGCGAATGCCCTGGGCATGCAGGCGGTCGATCGTCTCCGCGACAACCGGGCGCGCCGCGTCCTTGCTCGCGGCGGGCACGGAGTCCTCGAGGTCGAGGATCAGCGCGTCGGCGCCGGACGCGAGACCCTTGTCGGCCCACGAAGCCTTGTGGCCGGGTACGAAAAGCATAGAACGGTACGGCTTCATCAGTGTTCTCCAGTTGTCGGTCAGGATTCGTACAGGACGCCGGTCGCGAACAGCTTTTCGACGTCTTCCGCCGCCAGCACCTCGCTGGCGACCGCACGGGAATCGGCGCCCACCTTCGGCGCGACGGGAGAGCGGTCCGGACGCTCGCCGCCGAACGTCCACGGCGGGCGGAGCAGCGCGAGGCCGTCCGGCTGGCGGTCGGCGATGTCCAAGTGCCGCACCTGCGGGTGGTCGAGGTAGCCGGTCATGGACAGCACCGGCGCGAACGGCACGTCGTGCTCGGTCAGCACGCGCTCCCAGTGCTCCTTGGGCTTGCGCGCGAACTCCGCCTCGACGATCGGGACCAGCTCGAAGTAGTTCGCCTCGCGCGGCCGGTATTCGGCGAACCGCGGGTCCTCCAGCAGGTCGGTGCGCTCCAGCGCGCGGCACAGCGACTGCCAGAACTTCTGCGACGACGACAGGTGCACCGCGAGGTACTCCCCCGTCGACGTAGGCACGCAGAAGTTCTGCGCCTGCGGATGCCTGCTCGTGCGGCTGGGGTCGCGGCCGAGTTCGAAGGCCTGGGTGATGCCGTCGGCGGTCAGGGTGCTGACCGCTTCCATGATCGAGGTTTCCATCCGCTGCGGCTGTCCGGTCTTCAGTCGGCCGACGAGCGCGGCGAGCACGCCGGCCGCCGTGGTCAGCCCGGTGACCAGGTCCGCGCTCAGCCCGCCCGCCAGCTGCGGCTGCCCGTCGTCGCTGAACAGCGAGTAGAGGCCGCCGAACGCGTGCCCGATCGTGTCGTAGGCGGGCCGGTCGGCCAGCGGCCCGGTGGAGCCGAACCCGGTCACCGAGCCGTAGACCAGGTCCGGGCGCAGCGCCCGGCAGTCCTCCGGGCCGAGGCCCATCGCGGCCAGTTTGCCGGGGCGGAGGTTCTCCAGGACGACGTCGAAGCGCGGCACCAGCGCCTTGACCAGTTCGACCCCCTCGGCGGTCTTGAGGTCGACCGACAGGCTGCGCTTGCCCGCGTTGTACTGCCGGAAGTACGGGCTGCCGTCGTTCATCCGCCGCCGGAAGTCCTCGCCGTGGACCGGCTTCTCCACCTTGACGACCTCCGCGCCGAGGCCGCACAGCATCGAGGTGCCGAACGGGAGCGAGATGTAGCCCCCGATCTCCAGGATCCGGATGCCGTCGAGTGGCTTGTGCTGCATGTCGCCCGCCTTCGCTCAGGGGTGGGTCTAGATAATATTTTATATTATCTAGCGGTACGCGCGTCAACCCGCGGGACCGGTCGCCCGAAAACCTGGTCTAGATATTTTATATTACGTATGCTTCCGGAAGACTCCCCGGACCGGCAAGGAGCGTGCCCCGATGCCCGCGCAACCCCCGCTGTGGCAAGGCCACTACGACAAGCTCTTCCTCGACGGCAAGTGGGCGGCACCCGCGTCCGGCCGGGTTTTCGACGTGGTCTCCCCCTCGACCGAGGAGGTTCTCGCCCAGGTCGCCGAGGGCACCGAAGCGGACATCGACACCGCCGTCTCCGCCGCGCGGCACGCGTTCGACCACGGTCCGTGGCCGCGGATGGCGCTCGACGAGCGCATCGCCGTGCTGCGCAAGCTCAGCGCCGCGCTCGCCGAGCACGAAACCGACATCGCGCATCTGGTCAGCGCCGAGATGGGCTGCCCGATCACGCTGTCGACGAAGATGCAGGCGATCGGCCCGCGGCTCCTCCTCGACGCGTTCCTCGACCTCGCGCCGGACTACCCGTGGCAGGACACCCGCCGCTCGGCGACCGGGCACGCGCTCGTCACGCGGGAGCCGGTCGGCGTGGTCGCCGCGATCGTGCCGTGGAACGCGCCGCTGCTGATCACGATGATCAAGCTGGCCCCCGCGTTGCTGGCCGGGTGCACCGTGGTGCTCAAACCGTCGCCGGAGACGCCGCTGGACGCGTACCTCCTCGGTCACCTGCTGGAACGGATCGGGCTCCCCGGCGGGGTGGTCAACATCGTTCCGGCGGGGCGGGAGGTCAGCGAATACCTGGTCCGGCACCGCGGCGTGGACAAGGTGTCGTTCACCGGCTCCACGGCGGCCGGCCGCCGGATCGGCGCACTGTGCGGGCAGGACCTGCGCCGGTGCACCCTCGAACTCGGCGGGAAGTCCGCGGCGGTGCTGCTCGGCGACGCCGACCTCGACGCCGCGATCGCCGCCGTCCGCGCCGTGTCGCTGCGCAACACCGGCCAGGTCTGCAGCAACAAGACCCGCATCGTCGTCGCCCGCTCGCGCCGGGACGAACTCCACGACCGGCTGGTGGACCTCGTCGCGTCGATGCCGGTCGGCGACCCGTTCGACCCGGCGACCGAGATCGGCCCGCTCGCCAGCGCGGCCCAGCGCACCCGTGTCGAGCGCTATCTGGCCGACGGCAAGGCGTCCGGCGCGTCGCTGCTGATCGGCGGCGGACGGCCGGAAGGGCTCGATCGCGGCTGGTACGTCTCCCCCGCTGTCTTCGCCGACGTCGACCCGGACGCGAAGATCGCCCAGGAGGAGATTTTCGGCCCGGTCCTGACCGTCCACACCTTCGACACCGAGGACGAAGCGGTCGCCATCGCCAACAACTCCGACTACGGACTCAACGGGTCGGTGTTCTCCGCCGATCCCGAGCACGCGCTGGCCGTCGCCCGGCGGATCCGCACCGGAACCGTCGAGGTCAACGGCAACCCGGTCGGCTTCACCGCGCCGATCGGCGGGTTCAAAAACAGCGGCATCGGCCGCGAAGCCGGTCCGGAGGGCTTCGACGCCTACGTCGAACTCAAGTCCTACGGCCTGCCCCTCTCCTGAAAGGCACCCACAGTGAGCACCTTCTCCCCGGTCGAAGAAGCCGCCGCCCGGCTCGTGACCGACCTGACCTTCGAGGCGATCCCGGCCGAAGCACTCGCCGGGACCCGCAGGCTGCTGCAGGACCAGCTCGCCCTGCAGGTCGGCAGCGCGGCCCTGCCGTGGAGCCAGGCCGTGCTCGACGTGACCCGGGCGTCCCACGCGCCGGGGACCGCGCACGTCGTCGCGAGCGGCGACGCGATGAGCGCGGCCGACGCGGCGTTCGTCAACGCGACGTTCGGGCACGGCTTCGAGTACGACGACGCGCATCGCGCCAGCTCCGCGCATCCGGGCAGCTGCGTGGTCTCGGCGGCGCTGGCCGTCGGCGAAGAGCTCGGCGCGGACCTGCGCGACGTGCTCACCGCCGTCGTCGCGGGCTACGAGGTCTACACGCGGATCGGCACGCTCGCCAACCCGGACCTCCTGATCCGCGGGTTCCACCCGCACGGGCTCCTGTCCGCCTTCGGGGCCGCCGCGGTGGTCGCCAAGCTGCGCGGCTTCGACGTGGAGACCGCCGGGCACGCGCTGTCGATCGCGCTCAGCCACGCCTCCGGCACCACCGAATACACCTCCGGCGGAGGATCCATCAAGCGCGTGCACTCCGGCATCGGCACCCGGAACGGCATCCGCGCGGCAGAACTGGCGGCCGCCGGGATCACCGGTCCAACGACGTTCCTCACCGGCGGCAAAGGATTCTTCCGTGCTTTCGCCGGGCTGGACGTCGGCGACGAGGCGGCGGTCCATTTCGGACTCGACCGCACCTTCGAAATCTCCCGCATCTGGCTCAAGCCCTACTGCTGCTGCGGCATCAACCACGCGTACGTCGACGGGGCCCGGCAGCTGACCGGGAATCCGGACCAGGTCGAGTCCGTCCTGTTGGGCATCCAGACCGGCGGCGACGTCATCATCGGCAACCAGAACCGCCACGCGTACGCCCCGACGATCATCGAGCACCTGCAGTACAGCCTGCCCTTCCAGTTCGCGCTCTCGATGCTCGGCCGCGGCAACGGGTTCTCGACGCATCAGGCATACCTGGCCGGGCAGCTGGATCTGAGCGAGGACAGCGACGTCGCCGCGCTGGCCCGCAAGGTGAAGATCGAGGTGCGACCCGACCTGGACGAGCAGTACGCCGGACGCTGGGTCGCGGACCTGACCGTGTCCTATCAGGACGGCGCCGCCGAGCACGTGTTCGTGGACAATCCCGTCGGCACCGCGGAAAACCCGATGTCGCAGGCGGATCTGGACGCGAAGTTCCACGACGTGCTCTCCTCGGCACTGCCCGAGGACCGGCGGACCGAACTTCTGCACGCGATCAAGGACGGCGACCTCGACCAGCCCGTCGCCGAATTCGCCAAGCTGCTGCGGGTCTGAACAGACGAAAGCGCCGACGGGTCTTCAAGAACCCGTCGGCGCTTTCTTAGTTTCAGAACTCGATGACCGCCTTGCCGCCGGTCTGCTTGTCGAACGCGGCGTAAGCCTCGACCACGTCGTCGAGCCGCCAGCGGTCGGTGAAGACCCGGTCCGCCTCGACGCCGTGCCGGGCGATGAACCGCGCGCAGTCCGCCTGGCCGACGGGCGAGAACGTGTACGAGCCCATGACCGTGAGCTGCTTGCGGATCAAGTCCGGGCTGACGTCGAGCGTCACCGTCGAACCTTCGCCGACAAACGCCACCGCGCCCCACTTCGCCGCCGACTTCACTGCCGCGGCCCGTGCGGGCGGCGCGCCGGAGCAGTCGAGCGCCTTGGTCACGCCCTTGCCGCCGGTCAACTCCCGGATCGCTTCGACCGGATCAGCGGCGGTGGAGTCGATCGCGTGCGCCGCACCGAACTCCTTCGCCCGCGCCACCCGTTCCGCGGCGATGTCGACGGCGATGACCTCCGCGCCCATCGCGGCGGCGAGCTGCACGGCGGCCTGACCGACCGGGCCTTGGCCGAAGACCGCCAGCGTGTCGCGTGCGTTCACCTCCAGCCGGGTCAGCGCGCCGTACGCGGTGCCGGTGCCGCACGAGATCGCGGCCCCGGCGGCGAAACTGAGCTCGTCGGGCAGCGGCACGAGCGTTCGCGCGGGCACCTTCAGGTAGTCCGCATGCCCGCCGTGTGCGGTGGCGCCGTAGATGACGTTGCCGCGTTCGCACATCTGCGGCCAACCGGTGCGGCACAGGTCGCAGAACCCGCAGCCGTCGTAGTGGTGGACCATCATCCGGTCCCCCACCCGCACCGCGCGCGGGTCGACCGCCGAGCCGATCGCCGCTACGACGCCGCAGGGCTCGTGTCCGCCGATGAACCCGGCGCCGTCGCCGGCCATGCCGAACGCGGCCAGAGCCTGTCCGGCGGGAGCCCGGTAGAAGTGCAGGTCGCTGCCGCACATGCCGGACGCCCTCATCTCCAGCACCACTTCGTCCGGGCCGGGTTCGGGATCGGCGAAGGTCTGGATCTCGAGGACCCGGTCGCCTTGGAAAATTGCTCCGCGCATGAGAATTCCGTCCTTGTCAGTGCACCGCGGCGAACATGAGGCTTTCCTCGTCGGCTTCCTCCGGGGAGAACTCCGCGGCGATGCTGCCGGCGCGCGCCACGAGCACGCGGTCGGACAGCGCCTGGATCTCCGGCAGGTACGAGGAGATGACCACGACCGCGACCCCGTCGTCGGCGAGCGCCCGGATCATCGCGTGGATTTCGGGGATCGTGCCGAGGTCCACGCCGCGGGTCGGCTCGTCGATGATCGCGACGAGCGGTTTCCGGGTAAGTCCCTTGGCCAGCACGATCTTCTGCTGGTTCCCGCCGCTCAGCTCCTCGACGGTCGCCTTCGTCGGCTGCAGCGTGCGGACCTGGAACTGTTCGACAAACCGCTTCGCGACCGATTTGCGCGCACCGGGCCGGAAGAGGAACGGCAGCCGCCGCGCACCGCACAGGTGCCCGAGGTAGATGTTGTCGGCGATCGTCAGATGGCTGAAGAAGCCAGAGGCCTTCCGGTCCTCGGTGATGTAGACGATCCCCGCTTTGCGTGCCTGCCGGGGCGTGCGGAACCGCACCGGCTCGCCGTTCAGCCGCACCCGGCCGCCGCGCAGCCGCCGTCGTTTCAGGATCCCGCTGACGATCATCGCGGTCTCGCTGCGTCCCGCGCCGACGAGACCGTAGATGCCGACGATTTCCCCGGCGTAGGCGGAAAACGCCATGTTCCGCACCACCGGCAGCAGCGTCACGTCCTCGACCTGCAACCTCGGCGTCGGCTCGGGCGCGCGGTTCGGCTCCACCCGCCCCATCTCGACCGTGCGGCCGACCATCATCTTCACCACGCGGTCCCGGCTGAACTCCGGCCTCTCCAGCGTTCCCTGGACCACGCCGTCGCGCAGGACGGTGATCCGGTCGGCTTGTTCGAAGGCCTCGTCCAGCATGTGCGTGATGAAGATGACGCCGATCCCGCGCTTGCGCAGCTGCTGCATGGACAGGAACAGCTGAAGCCGTTCCTCCGGCGTCACCGACGACGTCGGCTCGTCCAGGATCACCAGCTTCGCGTTGCGGTGCACCGCGCGGGCGATCTCCACCATCTGCTTCTGCCCGACGCCGAGCGCGCCGGCCGGAACGTCCGGGCGGATGTGGAAGTTGTGCGATTCCAGCAGCTCCCGCGCGACCACGTTCAGGTGGCCGAGGTTGTTGAACACCTTCTCGTCGCCCATGAACAGGTTCTGCGCGACGGTCATCGACTCGACCAGCGAGCCCTCCTGGTAGACCATCGCCACGCCGGCCTCGACCGATTCGCGCGGCGTCGTGAACGCGCGCGGCGTCCCGTCTACCTCCAAGGTGCCCGAATCGTGCGCGACGGCCCCGGAGACGATCTTGACCATGGTGGACTTGCCCGCGCCGTTCTCGCCGAGCAGGGCGTGGATTTCTCCCGGCCGCACGTCGAAGTCCACGCCGTCGAGCGCGTATGTCCCACTGTAGCGCTTGCTGATGTTCGTCAGCCGTAACACCGTGCTCATGCGTCCTCCAGCCGCAGCAGGTTCCGGGCGCCGCGCGCGGCGGCGACTGCTTGTCCGTTGTGGACGGTCACGCCGGTGACCCCGTGCCGCGGGCTGTCTACCCGGGCATGCGCGCTCTCGGCCACGCGGCCGGTGGAGTCCATCCGGAACACCAGACCGCACGACCGCGCCGGGGCCCAGCTCTTGACCACGCCGAGCACGCGCAACTGCCCCATTTGCATCGTGTCGGTGAACGGGTCGCCCGCGCGCAGCCGCGGCACGAACCATTCCTCCGGGCTGATCGTCTCCGTCATCTCGGCCAGCAGCGCGGGTTCGTCCAGCAGCAATTCGGTGACCCGGTTGCGGATGTAAGGCGCGGCGAACCACCAGCCGTCCCCGGCGACGTGCACTCGCCCCGGGTAGACGGGAAGGTTCGCGCTCAGCACCCGCCCGCTCTTGCCCAGGGCAGACCGTGCTTCCACTCGGTGGTCCAAGCTCAGCGACAGCAGCACTTCGTCTCCGGTGACGCCGACGCCCGACGGCCACGCAAGGCGCTCCGCGACCACCTCCGCCCGCGCACCGTCGACCCGCACGAGCAACCCGGACCGGTCCCCAGTGACGAGTGCCCGGGGCCACTCCGCGACCTTCGTCGAACCGACAGTAGCCAGCAGCGCGGCCCCGTCCGTCGCGAGCGCCGTCACGCAGCCGGTGACCGGCGCGTCGGTGCACAAGTCCTCGGTCTCGCCGGATTGCGACACCGCGACCAGGCCACGCCCTTCGACTGCCGCGATGATCTGTTCGTCGCGCACGGTCAGCGCAGTTACCGGACTGCCGAACGAAGCCAGCCGCGTCACCTCGTCCGCACGCACTGTGCAGACGTCGTTGCCGCTGCTGAACACCAGCCCCGCGGCGGTCACTACCACGTCGTCCGGCTCGTACGCGTCCGCGGGCAGCAGCTCCGCCGCGGCGTCCAGCCGGAGGTTCGGCCGCAGCCCGGTGTCCATCGGGGGCACCGTCCGGGCGCGGCCCCGGTTCGGGTTGATCCATTCCTTCACGGTGTCCAGTACCGGGCTCATCGCACCGCCTCCGCCGCCTCGCGCACGGCGGTCCCGGGGACGGCGGCCGGGTCGATGTCGCCGATCTCGCTCGGGTCCAGTTCGAGCCTGCCGATCCGGTTGTTGCTGACGCCGCACAGGTACAGGTGCCCGTCGCGTTCCTTGACCGCGGTCACCATCGGGTAGTTCTCCATCGTCTCGTCCCACAGCACGGCGAGGATCTCGCCGCGGTCGCTGAACTTGATCGCGCAGGAGGTGTTGAGCTGCGGCACCACCCAGTTGTCGACCGCCGCCTCGCGGGTCATCCGCCGCCGCACCGCCGGGTAGCGGCCGAGCAGGTCGGACATCTGGGTCCGCATGGCGCACAACGGCATCCAGTAGTTGCCGTCGGAGGACCGGTTGATGTTGTCCGGATAGCCGGGCAGGTTTTCCAGCACCGGTTCCAGCTGTCCCTTCTTCGGCCCGGCGATCCAGAGCCGGTCGACGCGGCACAGCCCGGTGCTGGCGATCAGGATCGACTCGCCGTCGTGCGCGGTGCAGATGCCGTTCGGGAACACGTAGTTCGACACCACGACTTCGGTCTTGCCCTCCGGCGTCACCCGGATCACCCGGCCGTTCGGGCGGAATTCCACCAGCTCCAGCAGGAAGTCGGCGGTGTTGGTGCGGGTCGAGAAGTCCGAGGCGTAGATCGAGCCGTCCGGCGCGATGTCGAGGTCGTCGATCGCCCGCAGTCCCGAGTCGTCGATCAGCGACAGCGGGCTGCGCTTGACCTTGTTCGCGACCAGTTCGGGTTCGCCGTCGGCGCCGATCCGGTAGATGCCCATGCCGCCGACTGCGACGACCAGCCGTCCTTGCGCGTCCCACGCGTGACCGCACGGGAATCCGCCGGTGCGCGAGAAGATCTCGCCCTCGGAGTCGTCCAGGCCGCGGAACCGCCACACCCAGCCGCGCTGGTCGCCGCAGTAGACGTTGCCCTCGGCGTCCACAGCGCAGTCCTCCGCGCCGCGGATCTTGCCGAGCCCGACCGGAGGCGCGTCGGTCAGCCGGCGGTTGAGCGACCAGACCGTGCCCGGCTTCGTGACGTCGATCAGCGGACCGAGCCGCAACCGCGCCGGGTCGATCTTCAGCTTCTCCACCGCACGCTGCCGGTACTTGCCCCATTTGAGGTCCAGCACGGTGAACACGAGCAGCACCGCGGCGAGGATGACGGTGTAGTACGAGCCCTGCGCTCCGTCCGAAACGGTCGCCTGCTCGATGATCGTCACCACCGCGACACCGACGGCCGCGCGGAGCACCGAACCGCGCCCGCCCTTGATGCTGACGCCGCCGAGCACCACCGCGGTCAGCGCGATGATCTCCCAGCTGTTGCCGACGTTCGGATCGGTCCGGGCCAGCCGCGCCGACGTGAGGATCGCGGCTGTTCCCGCGAGCGCACCGGACAGCACGTAGGTCCAGAACGTGACGGCGGTGACTGGGATCCCGTTGCGCCGCGCGGATCGCCGGTCCGAACCGGTCGCGGTGACCCACCAGCCCCAGCGAGAACGCGTCAGCGCCAGGTGGACGACGATCAGCACCACCGCGAAGAGGAACCACGCGGTCGGGATGCCCAGCACCCGGCCCTCGCTGAGGAAGTCCCACGCGAGAGACGGTTTCGTGACGCCGATCTGCGTGCTGTTCGCGTTCTGCAGCACCGAAGCCGCGCCGCCGAAGGCGATCAGCGTGACCAGGGTGGTGATGAACGGGCGCATCCGCAGGATCGCGATGAGGAACCCGTTGATCGCCCCGAGCACCGCACCGGCGGCGATCGCGGCCGGGACGACCAGCGCGGTCGGCCACAGCCACACCCGGTCGGCGACCATCGCGCCCAGTCCGCAGAACCCGACGACCGAGCCGACCGAGAGGTCGATGCCGCCGCCGACCAGCACGACGGTCAGGCCGACCGCGAGCAGGCCGTACTCGGACACCTCGTCCAGCACGAGCGGTGCGTTGGCCGCCCCGACGTTGGTCGTGGCGAGCACGTAAACGCACAGCGCGAGCGCCAGGACCAGCGGCACCGCGCCTTCCATCCACCGTTTCTCGAACAGCTCCGAGACGGTGCGGTAACGGGCGATTCTTTCCGTGGGCCGGCCGCCGGTCATGCCGAACGCGTCCAGCCCGCGCCGCAGCGGAGACGTAGTCATCGGGCCCCGCTCACTTGCTCTGGTAGCACGCGATGGTGGTCTGGTCGATGTTCGCCTTGTCGACCACCGTGCTCGACACGTATCCGACCGAATGCGCGGCGCCCGGCTTCGCCCCGTTGGTGAGCAGGTTCTGCACCGCCACCGCACCGGCGGCACCGATGCCCTGGACGTCATAGGCGGCCGAAGCGGTCACCGTGCCTTGCTTGAGGGCGTTGCACCAGTCCGCGTCCGCGTCGAGCGTGTAGACGCCGACCGAACCAGGGGCGACCTGGCCACGGCCTTCCGCCGCCTTGACGGTTTGCCCGACGGTGATCGAGTTCAGGTCGAAGGTGACCATGAAGCCGCATACCTTGCCCTGTTGCTGCTGCAGCACCGATTCCGCGGCGGCCTGCGCCTGGGCGTTCTGGAACTGCGAATGCGCGACAAGCGTCTTGTAGCCCTCCTTCTCCACGACGTCCTTGATGCCCTGGTCCCACAGGATCGAGGCCGGGTCGTTGCCGGGGCCGTCGATGACGGAGATGGTCTTGGGGGCGTTGCGGGAGTTGCAGTCCGAGACCGCGCGCTTGGCGACCGACTGCGCCGCGCCGTAGACGTCGACGCCGACGAACGCGTCGCCGAGCCGGGTGGAAGGCATGTTGAGCACCACGGTGTAGATGCCCGCCTTCTGCGCCCGGTCGATCGCGTTGTCGAGCAGGCCGAGGTCCTGGTTCTGCAGCACGAGCACGTCGGCGGCCTTGCGCGCGATGAGGTCGTTGATCGTGCTGATCATCCGGTCGCTGCTGAAGTTCGAGTCGTAGACCTTGAACTCGGCCCCGAGGTTGTCGAACGTGCGCTGCATGGTGGTGCCCCAGTTCTCGGTGAGCTTGTAGCCCTTGTAGAGAATCGGGACGAAGGCGATCCGCTTGCCCTTCATCGCGTCGTGCGACTTCTGCCGCATCGGCATCAGCTGCTCGTTCGCGCCGAACACCGCGTTCGTCGCGGCGGCCGCCGAATCCGACGACCCGCCGCCGACCGAACAGGCGGACAGGCCCGCCGCGCCCAGCGCCGCCGACGCGGCGAGCACGAACAGCTTCCTGGTGATCTTCATGTGCTTCCTACTTCCGTTCCCCGGCGTCGTTGCCGGTCACAGTTCGCCGGATTTCTCGGTTTCCTCGTTGCGCGGATGCAGCCACGCGTCGAACGCGATCGCGGCGGCCAGCACCGCGCCGCGGATCAGGTCCTGCACGGCCGTGCTCAGCCCGTGCAGCACCAGCAGGTTGTTGAGCACGCCCACGAACAGCGCCCCGGCGAGGACGCCCAGGATCGTGCCGCGCCCGCCGGACAGCGAGACGCCGCCGATGACCACCACGGTCAACGCGGTGAACAGGATCGGGTCGAAGGACGTCACCGTCGTCTGCACGCTGCCCTGGATCGACACCGTCACGAAACCGGCCAGCGCGGCGAGCAGCGCGGACAGCACATAGGTGAGGATCTGCAGGGGCCGCACCGGAGCGCCGGTCGACCGGGCGGTCTCGAAGTTGTCGCCCATCGCGCGGATCAACCGGCCGGGCGAGGTGAAGGCGACGAACAGCCAGGCGAGCAGGAACGCACCCGCCGCGATCAGCACCGGACGCGGCACGCCGAGCACGGACCCGCCGCCGAGGTGCGACAGGAGCGACCCGGCCGGCACGCCGTAGACGTTCTGGCTGAGGAACAGGATGTCGATCCCGCCGATCGCCAGCATGCCGGTCGCCAGGGTCACGAACAGGGCAGGCACCTCGAAGACGGCGACGAGGACGCCGTTGACGAGCCCGATCGCCAGCGCGAGTGCGGTCATCAGCGCGATCGCCTGCCATTCCGGCATGCCTTCGCTGATGAACGCGAGCGTCGCCTGCGCGCAGCCGAGCCCGATCCCCGCCACCGAAAGGTCCAGCCCCTTGCCGAGGATGACGATCGCCTCTCCGATCGCGAGGATGCCGAACGCGGCGGACAGGTTGAGGATGCTGCCGAAATTGCCTGCGGTGAGGAAATTCGTCGTCGTGGCTCCCGCGGCGAGGGCGAGCAGCACGGTGATGACGAGTACCAGGTAGGTCTGGTCGAAGCCGCCGAGGCGTGCCCGGAGCGGCACGCGTGGCTTCGTTGCCACTGATGCGGTAGTCATGGGATTCCCGGTTCGATGGGTGGGACTGCGCGGGCCAGTGTGTCGGCCGTCACCCCGGCTCCGCATCTGTCGCCGGTCGTATTCCGCTACCCCGTTCGGCCGATCGCCCGGCTGGCCTCGGTGCCGGTGCGGATATATAATGTGCGAAATGTCGGCAAGGGAGCTGCCATGAACGCGACGGGCTTTGCGCGGCTCGACAGCGTCCGCCTCGGCGCCGAACTCGCCGAAGAGGTCCGCGAACTGGGGCTGGACGCGTGCACTCTCCTCGACCGCGCGCTGCCGGTCGGCCGCTGCGCCGAGGTGCTGCCCGCGAAACGGCTGCTCGGCCAGGTCTGGGACGCCGCGATGGCCGAGCTGGGCACGGCTCCGGCACCAGACCGGCTGCCGGGGCTGACCGCCCTGTTGAGCCGGGTCCGGGAGCTGGAGTCCCGGGTGGACGATGCCAAGGTCGCCGACGGGGTCGCGACGATGCGCCGCGTCCGCCGGGCGCTGACCCGCCTGCACACCTCGTCGACCGCCGACGAAGTGCTCTCGCGCGCCGCCGAAGAGGGCTGCACGATCGGGTTCGACCGGGTCTTGGTTTCCACAGTGGACGACGCGACCTGGATACTGCGGAAAATGGTGATCGAACAGGACCCCCGGCTGGCCGCGGAAATGCTCGCCGCCGGCCGCGAAGCCCCGCCACGGCTGGACGGATCGCTGGTCGAATCCGATGTCGTACGGCAGGCCCGTGCCGGTCTCGTCTACGACGTGCAGGAGAACCCGCGCGTGAACCGGCAACTGGTTTCGATGTCCGGCTGCACCTCGTACGCCATCGCGCCGTTGCGGGCCTACGGAAAGGTCGTCGGACTGCTGCACGCGGACAGCTACTACTCGCCCCGCCGGGAAGTCGACGCCACCGACCGCGCCGTGCTGAACCTTTACGCGGAAGGCGTGAGCGAGACGCTGGCTCGAGTGTCCGTCCTCGAAGGACTGGCCTCGCTGCAGGAGGGAATGACCCGGCTGGCCGCCGATGTGCGCATCGCCCCCCCGCCGGAGCCGGGCCCGCCGCGCCATCCGCTGCTGTCCGCCCGCGAAGCGGAGGTGATCGGCCTGATGGCGCGCGGCGACGCGAACCGGGCGATCGCGCGGAAACTCTCGATCTCCGAGGGGACCGTGAAGACGCACATCACGCACATCCTGCGCAAGCTCGGCGCGGCGAACCGGGCGGAGGCGGTGGCGTACTGGCTCCGGAATTGAGCCGCCAAACCCGGGTAATATATTTTATTCTTAACCCATGCGCACTGACGAAGCCCTCGAGAACCTGCTCGCCGCGCGGTGGAGCTGCCGCGCCTACCAGGACCGGCAGGTGCCGAAACCGGTCGTCGAGCGGCTGCTGACGCTCTCCCAGCGAACGGCGTCGTGGTGCAACACGCAGCCCTGGCAAGTCATCGTCACCGGCGGCGCGGCCACCGAACGCTTCCGTGCCGCGATGACCGATTGGGCGCGCGACCACCCGGCGAAGTTCGACTTCGCCCCGCCCGCCGAATATCGCGGCGTGTACCGGGACCGCCGCCGCGCTAGCGGCTGGCAGCTGTACCAGGCGGTCGGCGTCGAACGCGGAGACCGGAAAGCGTCCGCGCGGCAGGCGTTCGAGAACTTCCGCTTCTTCGGCGCCCCGCACGTCGCGATCGTGACCACGGACGCCGGGCACGACGTATACGGCGCGGTCGACAGCGGACTGTACGTCGGCACCTTCCTGCTGGCTGCGCAAAGCCTCGGGCTGGGCGCGATCCCGCAAGCCGCCCTGGCCGGGCACGCTGCCCTCGTCCGCCGGCACTTCGCGATCCCCGACGACCGGAAGATCCTGCTCGGCATCTCGTTCGGCTATCCCGACGAGAACCATCCGGCGAACAGCTACCGCACCGCCCGGGCCGGTCTCGACGAGGCGGTGACCTGGGTCGATCAGTGATCCGGTTCAGCCCGCCGGCACCGCTCACGGCGCGTCGAACTCCAAAGTGGACGAATCCACCACCGCACCGCCGCCGTCCGCGACCAGGACGTGGCCGGTCACCATCGAGGCGTCGCCCGACGCGAGAAACGCGCACACCGACGCGATCTCTTCCGGCTCCGCGGCCCGGCGCAGCGGCACGTGCTTCGTCGTCAGCGCATACGCCTCGTCGAGCGTGATTCCTTCGCGTTTCGCCAGGTAGGCCATCGCGCCCTCGCCGAGCGGGGTCCGGATCCAGCCCGGGCACACCGCGTTGACCCGGACCCCTTTCGGGCCGTAGTCCCGGGCGAGCCACCGGGTGATGCCGATGATCCCCGCCTTCGCGGCGGTGTAGCCGACCGTCCCGGGCGGGCCGGCGATCAGCCCGGCGGTCGACGCGAGCAGCACCAGCGAACCCTGCCGCTCCACCAGGTGCGGCAACACCTCCCCGGCCAGGTAGTACGACCCGTGCAGGTTCACGTCCAGCGCCCGCTGGTAGGCCTCCGCGTGCTCGGGCCGCGCGGTTCCCGACACCGCCGCGCCCTGAGCCGCGATCACCGTGTCGAGCCCGCCCAGCCGGGCCGCGGCCTGCTCGACCACGTCGCGGATCGCCGCGCGATCGGTGCCGTCGGCGGGCAACGCGACCGCGCCGAGTTCGTCCGCCAGCTCCTCGAGCCGTGCGGCGTTGAGGTCGGTGAGCACGACCTTCGCGCCGTCCTCGACGAGCCGCCGCGCGGTGGCCGAGCCGACCCCGCCGGCCGCGCCCGTCACCAGCGCCAGTTCGGGCTTGCTGCGCCGGAGCAGGTTGTTCATCGGGTGCCTTCCTCTCCCGGCCGCGTTCCCGCGAGGATGCCGGAATCCTTGGGAGCAGCGGGCTTTTCGTACTTCTCGCGCAACTTGAACTTGAGAATTTTTCCGGACGCGTTGCGCGGCAACTCAGGTTGCGCGACGAAGTGCCGGGGCACCTTGTAAGCCGCCAGGTGCGCACGGCAATACGCGCGCAGTTCGGCCTCGTCGAGCGACCGGCCCTCGGCGAGGACCAGGACCGCGCAGCCAGCTTCGAGGTACTTCGGGTCCGGCACCGCGACGACGGCCGCGTCGAGCACCGCAGGATGCCGGGTGAGGACTCGCTCGATCTCGGCCGGGTACACGTTCTCCCCGCCGCTGCGGATCATGTCCTTCGCCCGGCCCGCGAGGACGAGGAAGCCGTCCGCGTTGACGTACCCCAGATCGCCGGTACGGCACCAGCCGTCCACGAAGGTGTCCCGGTTCGCTTCCGGGCGCTGCCAGTACCCGGCGCACACCGCGGGACCGCGGACGAGGATCTCGCCTACTTCGCCGCGCGCGGCCGGCGCGAGCCCGTCGCCCGCGACCCGCACCTCGGTCAACGGCAGCGGCCTGCCGACGCTCTTCGGCTGGGCGTCGAAATCCTCGTCGTCCAGCGACGTCGCGATCGCGCCGCCCTCGGTCAAGCCGTAGACCTGCGTCAGCCGGACCCAGGGCAGCTTCGCGCGCACCTGCTCGACGACCCACGGCATCATCGTGTCGCCGCCGATGACGAAATGCGTGACGAACTTCGGCAGCCGGTCCTCGATCCCGTCCACGCGCAGCAGGTCGTGCAGCATGAAGGAGAACAGCAGGCAGTCAGTCACCTGCTCGGTTTCGAGCACCTCCAGCAGCCGGTCGACGGTGAAATTGCCCGACCGGATGCACACGACGGTGCCGTGCATCAGGAATGCCGGCGCGCTCATCGCCTCGAATGCACCCGCGTGGTAGAGCGGGCCCGGCACCAGCGCGACTGTCCCCGGCGAGAACCCCCAGCGCAGCGCCTGCGCGGTCGCTGCCGCGACCGTATTGGCATGGGTCCACACGGCGCCCTTGGGCAGTCCGGTCGTGCCTGAGGTGTACAGCAGCGACATCGGGTCCGCGTCCGCTACCTCCGGCGCGTCGGCCAGCGGCTCGCCGCCGAGCAACACCTCGAAGGGAAGCGCCCATTCCGGCACCGGATCAGCCGAATCCTGCCGGACCACGAACGCCTCGACCCCGGTCTCCGCGCGCACCGGCTCGACCCGGTCGAGCAGGCTGCGGTGCGCGATCACCGCCTTGCAGCCAGAGTCGGCGAGAATGAACTTCAGCTCGGCGGACGCGAGCCGGAAGTTGAGCCGCACCGCGACCACCCCGAGGCGCATCGCCGCGAAGCACAGCGGCAGGTACTCCGGGTCGTTGCACAGCAACAGTCCCAGTCGATCGCCCTTGCCAAGGCCGAGTTCCCGCAACGCCGACGCGTACCGCAGCGATTTGTCCCGCAGCTCCGCGTAGGTGAGCCGTTCGCGGCCCTCGTAGCTGACCGCGATCCCGTCGCCGCCCGGCGGCGGAAGCTGGTCGGCCGCCGCGTCGAGAATCCGGGTGAACGTCATGACGTGCGCTCCTGCCTCATCCGCGCGTCACGACTCGCGGCTCGAGCGGAAGAACGGGCTGACCGGCTTGAGGAACATCGTCGCGAACGGCGGGCTCATGAAGTCCGGCAACACCATCTCGCCAGACATCAGCTGCCGCTTGACCTCCGCCCGGAACCCTTCGAGTCCGCCGGCGGTCTCGTAGATCGCCAGATGCCCCTCGTCGACCGGCTTGACGCCGGGCAGCGGCTTCACGTCGGACACCTCGAACCGTTGCGCGCGCAGCATTCCCGGCGCGGACATGATCTGCGGAATGTGCTCCTCGTCATACCACTTCGCGAACGTCGCGTCGTCGCCCGTGTGCCGGCTCCACGCGAAGAACAAATGCCGGTCGTCCAGGTTCTCCGCCGCCGCGAACTGTTCGGTGTGGAACGGCTCGCTCACCGGCTTCGCGAAGAGCGCCTGGAACGGCTGCACCATGTACTCGGGCAGGACCATCTCCCCGGAGATCAGCTTTCGCTTGACCTCGTCCCGGAATCCCTGCGGACTGCCGTCCATTTCGTACAGTGCGAGGTGCCCGAAGTCGAGCGAGCGCACGCCCGGCAACGGCTTCGTGTCGGCGATGACGAACCGCTGCGCGCCTGCCATGCCGGGTGCGTCCATCACCTGCGGGATGTGCTCCTCGTCGTACCACTTCGCGTACGTCGCGTAGTCCGTCGTGTAGGTGCTCCACGCGAAGAACAGGTTCCGATCCCCGAAAACCGGGACCGCGGCGGAAACCATCAGCTCACTCCTCGTTCGTTCGACCGGCCGGAACGCAGCCGGGCAGTTGCTTCCTCGTCGACGCGCAGACACTCGGGGTCGTAGTGCGGGTCGCCGACGACGACCACGCCGTAGTCCCGCGCCGCACCTTCGACGCTCACGTATTCGTCGCGCACATCGGCGAGCACCTTCTCCGGCGCGCGGTCGAACGGCGAACCCCATACGCCGCCGCCGTTCGTCAGGCACCGCAGGACCGAACCCGCCTCGGTCAACCACGCCTTGCGGCTCGCGAAGTAGTGGTAAACCCCGCCGTCCGGGTCCAGCGCCTTGGTTTCCGGGTCGAGCACCCCGGCGACGGGCGTGCTCCCGGCGTAGACGTCCGGGGCAACCCCCAGCAGCCCGTCCGGCCCGGAGCTCCCTTCCCGCGGCGGGAAGATCCACATGGCGCCGGTCGGTCCCGGCTTCCCGCCGTCCGCGCCGACGCCGCTGGGCTCCTTGGTCCGGAACGGAGACAGGTGCTGCGCGGCCGCGGTCAGCCAGAGCGTGTCCTTCAGGTTCGCCGCGCCGCCGCGGTGCTTGCCCGGTCCGCCGGTGTCGATGGCGTGCTCCTTGCGCAGGAGGACGACTGGCGAATCGTGCTCGATCGTCTCCGTGGCCGGGTCCAGATTGTTGAGGTTGTACAGCACGGTGTAGCTGTCGCCGTCGCCCTCTTTGGTGGCGCCCCACGGACCGTGCTCGCCGCCGCACTGCGTCGCGCTCGTCCACGGCGTGCCGTCTGCCCGCACGCCGCTCGCATTGTGCGTGTTGGTGGAACCGTAGTCCCCGCCGATCGCGCGTTCGCCCAGCACCGGGTTCAGCGCATCGAAAATCGCGGAGATCAGCGCCCCGGACGGCTCCCAGAACATCATCGGCGCGCCCTCCGGCGGCAATGCGCTCAGCAGCGTCCCCGGCGGCGCGACCAGGTCGACGTTCCGCCAGGTGCCCGAGGTGAACGGGATCGCCGGGTCGAGCAGCATCGTCAGCGCCACGCCCAGCGCGGTTTTCGCGTCGAGAACACCGCAGTTGATGCAGGTCCTGGCTTGCGCTGAGGTGCCGGAAAGGTCGGCCTCGATGTCGTGCCCGCGTTTGTGCAGCGTCACGTGCACCTGGTAATCGACGGTGTCGTCGAGCCCGTCCGCGTCGATCAGCGCGCGACCGGTGTAGTCGCCGTCCGGAATGCTCGCGATCGCTTCGCGCATCTGCTCGGCTGACGTGTCGCACGAGTATTCGAGCGCGCCGAGAAACGCGTCGAGGCCGTAGCGCTCGATGTTCTCCCGCACCAGCCGCTCGCCCAGCTGCAGCTGCTGGTGCATGCTGCGGAAGTCCGGCAGCAGCAGGCCGCCCCAGCGGGTGTTGTCGAAGATCAGGCTGAACGTCGACCGCACCGGCTGGTCCTTCGCCCACAGCAGCATCGGCGGCAGGACGAGGCCGTTCTCGTAGACGTTGGTCTTGGTCGCCGAGAAGCCGCCGGGAACCGTGCCGCCCATGTCCAGCTGGTGGGCGCACATCGTCACGAACGCGACGATCTCGCCGTCGGCGAACACCGGCCGGGTGAACAGCACGTCGTTGACGTGCCGTCCGCCGCGGTACGGGTCATTGCAGATCAGCACGTCGCCCGGGGACAGGTTCTCCGGGCCGAATTCCTCGACCGCGTTGCGGGTGGCGTCGGGCATCGTGCCGAGGAACGGCGTCAGGCTGTTGCTGACGACGGCCATCCGGTAGTCCTGGGACGGCGGGCCGCTGATGGTGCACGCGAAGTCGTACCAGTCGCGGATGATCGGCGAGAACGCCTCCCGCAGAAACGCGGTGCTCATGTGCCCCACGGCGTATTTCAAGCGGTTCACGATCACCGACGCGGTGAAGCGGTCAGTGCGGTAGGCACCGGCGAACTCGTCGTCGGCCAGATCGCGGATGCGGACGGACGGAGTGTCCAAAGTGGTCATGACGCTCACTTCTTCCGGATGACGAGTTCGCCGTAGCGACCGACGACGAGATGCTGGCCGGCGCCGACGTGGGTCGTGGACAGTCCTTCGTGGACGATCGCCCGGCCGTCGAACTCGTCGCCCGCCCGGAGCGCTGCGCGGTCGTACACCGGCGCTTCCTGGTCTTCCTCACCCTCGCCCAGATACCGCAGGGTCGCCGTGCGGACCGGGCGGAGCGGCTCGTCCGCGGCGCGGGCGGGCAGTTCCGGATACTCGACCTTCGGGGTGTCCAGCACCGCGCGGACCCGGAACGTGACGCCCTCGACCGGGACCATTTCGAAGCGATTGCCCGACCGCTCCTGGTAGGTGTCGTGGAACGACGCGATCATCGCGGCGACCGCCGGCTCGTCGAGGGTCCCGGCAGGCACCGGCACGAACGGCGTGTCCCAGCTCTGCCCGACGAGATGCCCGTCGTAGCTGCGTTCTAAAGTCACCGCGGCGTCCGGGCTCAGCCGCTCGCGCAGCTGCTCCTCCATCTCGGCGAACAACCCGTCGATCCGCTCCGCCGCGTCCGGCGTGAGCACGGTGTAGGCGCTGCGGTTCACGGTGAACACCTGGTCGGCCGACAAGAGACCCAGCGCGGAGAACAGCCCCGGGTTCGGCGGAACGACGACCTGCTTGCAGTGCACCGCGTCCATCGCCGCGGGCAGCAGCATCGGCCCGGCGGCGCCGTAGGCGATCAGGGTGTAGTCCCGCGGGTCGACGCCGTTCTTGATCGCGACGTTGAAGACGCCCTCGGCGATGTTGTGCACCGCCATCTCGTACGCGTAGCGCACCCGCTGAGCCAGCGTGAACTCCGAGTCGAGGTTCTCGAACGCTTGCCGGGCCAGCTCCGGATCCAGCGCCAGCTCGCCGTCGGCGAACGTTCCCGGGTCGATGACGCCGATCAGCAGGCAGGTGTCGGTTGTGGTCGGCTGGGCGCCGCCGCGGCCGTAGCAGGCCGGGCCGGGCGTCGAACCGGCGCTGCCGGGGCCGACCTGGATCTCGCCGGTCTGGCCGATCGTCACCAGGCTGCCGCCGCCCGCGCCGATCGCGCTGACGTCGTTGGCCAGCGCGTTGACGACGAGATCGTGCTCCAGTTCGAAAGTGGTGTCGACGAACGGCTCGCCGCCGGTGACCACGCTGATGTCGCACGACGTGCCTCCGACGTCCGCGCACAACAGGTGGCGCTCGCCGATCAGCGAACCGAAGTGCGCGCTGGCGACGGTGCCCGCCGCGGGCCCGGAGAACACGATGCGGAACGGTTGTTCCATCGCGCGGTGCGACGGCACGAGCGTCGCCGCGCAATCGGCGAAGTTCAGCTGCCCGGTGAAGCCCAGCTCGGCCAGCCGCTTTTCGAGCCGCGCGGTGTAGTCCGCGTAGATGAGCTTCATCAGCGCGTCGACCACCGTCGTCGACGCCCGCGCGTACTCCTTGGCGAGAGGGGACACCTCGCTGGACAACGAGCACGGCACGTCCCCGAGCACCTCGCGGACCAGGTCGCGCAGGCGGAGTTCGTGCGCTGGGTTCACATAGGCGTTGATCAGGCAGACGGCCACGCCGGTCACGCCGCACTTGCGCAGCACTTCGAGTTCGGCTCGCGCCTGCGCCTCGTCCAGCTCGAACAGCACGCCGCCGGTCGCGGTGAGCCGCTCCCGGATTCCCCGGCGCAGGTACCGCGGCACCAGCGGCCGCGCGGCGTCGCCGAAACTGCGTCGCCAGCCGGGGTCCAAAATGGCCTCCGCCGGCCGCCACACCCGTCCCATGTCCAGGATGTCGCGGTGTCCCTCGGTCGTCAGGAACCCGATCTTCGGCACGTCGCGGGTGATCACCGCGTTCAGCCCGTGCGTGCTGGCGTGGTTGAACACCGAGGCTCCCGCGACGCCGAGCAGCGCGGCGCCTTCGAGCACCGGGCGCGTCACATCGGTGTAGTCGGTGGAAACCTTCGCGGTGCGGATTTTCCCGTCCCGCAGGGCGACCACGTCGGTGAAAGTGCCGCCCACGTCGACTGCGATCATCGTCGGTCCTTTCGCTACACGAGGTCGGAGAGCAACTGGATCGGCCCGAGCCGCGGTCCGCGCTCCCGGCTGACCGAGAACAGGCACGCCTGGCATTTCACGACCTCGAACCAGCCGCCCTCGGAGTTGACCGGATAGCGGGACAACTCGGCGGCCCGGCACCGCGGACAGACGCCCTCGACTGGTTCCCGCTCGAGGGAGGGCGGGTGTGTTTTCTGGTCCATTCCGGCGCAACTCCATTGTTGGCTCGATCAGGCGGCGCTGGTGCGCTGCCGCACATCCGAACGGTAGGCCGGGTGAGACCGGGGCAACAGCCGCTCACCGCACAGCCGAGTCCGCAAAACGAAGCGACCGCAGGGGCGGACATGGAGACGGGCAGGACAGCGGCCTGTTCAGCCGCTGTCCTGCCCGTTGCTTTTTCTTTTCAGGCCGCCTCGCCGGCCGCCCCCAGCGCTGCCGCACCAGCCGGCGTGAGGCGGGCGCGGACCCGCTTCCCGAGCACAGCCGGTCCGGATTGGACGATCAGCCCTCGATGGGCGAGCGCGTGCGCGGTGTACTGGTCGCAGCACGGCACGCCGTCGACGAACATGTCCGGCTCCCGGCTGCAGGTGATCTCGGCCCGTCCGGCGGCCACGACGCGGAGGAGGGCCAGCGCCCGGCAGCTCAGGTCCGGATCCGTCCGAGGCGCCATCGCGCACCTCCTTGCCGCAGAAATAATATTTTATATTAAACTTCCACAGCGGCGCGGTCAAGACAGCCCCGGCCGAGGGGCCCGAGCCACGCCGACAGCCGCGCAGTTCCTTCGGTCATCTGATTGCCGCGATCCGCGCGGCGACGCTCCCTCGGCCGGGAACCGTGGTGGCGCTTGCCTCGGCCGCCAGCCGCGCCCCGAGCCCCGCCGCTGTCCCTCTCGCCGACTGGCGGAGAACGCCCACGCAGCCCGGAAGCACCTGCGACATAGCGGTTCGCCATGCCCGCTTGGCTGTGCTCCTCGATCTCCAGCGGCACCGGAGCGGGGCCGGGACAGCGGCGGTCATGAGAGGCCGGGTCCGATGAGGATCTGCTTGGTCTCGGCGAATTCCCGGATTCCTTCGGGCCCGCCTTCCCGTCCCCAGCCGGATCCTTTCCGCCCGCCCCAGGGCGCGGCGACGCTCGGGCCGAACGAATTCAGCGCGACCGAGCCCGCGGCGATGCGGTCCGCGCAGTACTGGCCGCGTTCGAGGTCGGTCGTGTAGACCGTCGCGGCGAGGCCGTAGGACGTGTCGTTGGCGAGCGCGATGCCGTCGTCGAGGTCCGTGTAGGTCAGCACCGCCGTGACCGGGCCGAAAACCTCGTTCCGGGCCAGGTCCGACTCCCGCTGGACGTCGGTCACGATGGTGGGCTCGAACCACCACCCGGAACCAGGCGGACGCCCTCCCCCGGCGACTACGCGGCCTCCTTCCGCGACGGCGCGCTGGACAGCCCGTTCGGTGCGGTCGCGAGCGGCCGCGTTGGCGAGCGGGCCGATGTCGGTATCGCGGTCGAGCGGATCGCCGATCTTCAGCCGCGACCACGCGCCGGTCATCGCCTCGACGACTTCGTCGTGCCTCGATTCGGGGACGAGCACGCGGGTGAGCAGGGCGCAGACTTGCCCGGTGCCGCCGGTCGCGCCCGGGAGCAGGCTGCGCAGCACCTTGTCCAGCGGGGCGTCCGGAAGGATGAGCGCCGGAGATTTCCCGCCCAGTTCCAGGTGCGTGCGCGCAAACCGGCCGCGGGTCGATTCGATGATGTCCTGCGCGGCGACGCGTCCGCCGGTCAGGGAAACCAGGTCTACGCGCGGATCGGCCGACAAGGCACGAGCGACGTCGGTGCTCCCGGCCAGAATGGACAGCGTGCCGGGCGGGAACCCGGCCGCTTCGGCGCACTCGGCGACCAGGCGCATGATCAGCTGCGATTCCACCGCCGCTTTCACGATCACCGGGCAACCGGCGAGCAGGGCGGGGATGATCTTGGTGGCCATCGTGACCAGCGGGCCGTTGTACGCCATGATCCCGGCGACCACCCCGGCCGGCTCGTGCTTCACGAGCACGTCGCCGAGCGGGGTGCTGCGCCGTTCCGGCCGCAGCGCGTCTTCGGCCTGGTCGAGTGCCGCGGTCCACGCTCCGACCGCGCCGAAGCGATGCAGGGTGGTGCTGTAGCGGACCGGCATCCCGGCCTCGACCGCCCACACCGCGCCCATCTCCGGGAGCCGTTGTTCCACAGCGGCGCAGAAACGCCGGACGGCCTCGACTCGTTCCGCGACGGGCAAGCGGGCCCACGAAGTCAATCCCTGCTCGTGCGCCGCGGCCACCGCCGCCTCGGCTTGATCGGTTCCCGGCAGCCCGACGTCGGCGACGACCTTTTCGTCCGCGGGCGACACGATCTCGTACCGGCCCCCGCTCGCGGGCAGCCACTCGCCGCCGACATACACCTCGTTCAGGTGCCTGACCTCGACACCCGCGATCTCGATCGAGTTCGACAACTCGTCGTCTCCGTTCTCGTCCGCACCGGCCGCGCTACGCCCGGAAGATCGTCTTGTACTCCAGGTACGCGTCCACGCTCTGCGGCCCCAGTTCCCGGCCGATCCCGCTGTTCTTGACGCCGCCGAACGGCGTCTCGATCGGCAGCGTCGAGGTGTTCACTCCGACGCTCCCGGTCACGATCCGGCGGGCCACTTCCGTCGCCCGATCGCGGTCCGGCGAAAACACTCCGCCGCCCAAGCCGTATTCCGAGTCGTTCGCGATGGCGACCGCTTCGTCCACCGTCCGGTACGGCATCACGGTGAGCACCGGGCCGAAGATTTCCTCGCGGGCGATGCGCATGTCGTTGGTGACGCCGCGGAAGATCGTCGGTGCGACGTAGTAGCCGCGCTCGAACGGGCGGCCGCCGCCGATCACCAGTTCGGCGCCCTCCGCCTTGCCGAGTTCGATGTAGGACTCCACTCGCTCTCGCTGCGTCGCGTTCACCAGCGGGCCGAAGAACACCGCCGGGTCGAGCGGATCCCCTTGCGGGATTTCGGTCATCGTGGTCGCGAGCAGGTCCACGACCTCGTCGTAGCGCGACGCCGGAGCCAGTACCCGGGTCAGCGCCCGGCAGGTCTGCCCGGTGTTCGGCGAGCAGGCGGAAAGCACCAGCGGCCGGAACGCGTCGAGATCGACGTCGTCGAGCAGGATGCCCGCCGACTTTCCGCCCAGCTCCAGCGTGACGTGCTTCAGTTGCTTCGCGCACTCGGCGGCGATCGCTTTGCCCGCCACGGTCGAGCCGGTGAACGCCACCTTGTGCACGCCAGGATGCGCGACCAGTGCCGCGCCAGTTTCGCGTCCGCCGGTCACGATGTTCACTACGCCTTCGGGAATTCCCGCCGCGGCAACGATTTCCGCGAAGACGAGCGCATCGAGCGACGTCTCTGGCGCCGGCTTGATCACTGAGGTGCAGCCGGCCGCCAGCGCGGGGCCGAGCTTCCACGCGATGAGCGGCTGCGGGCCGTTCCACGGAGTGATGGCCGCGACCACGCCGACCGGTTCGCGCAGGACGATCGCGTCGCCGCTCGCCGTCTCGACGTGTTGCTCGACCGAGAGTTTCTCCGCGAGCGAAGCGAAGTACCGGTAGCAGACCGGCACTTGGCTCTGCATCGCGCGGGTGATGCTGATCGGCGTGCCGTTCTGGCGGGTGACCAGCTCCGAGATCTCCTCGGATCGCTTTTCGAACTCGTCCGCCAGCGCGCGCAGGTAGCCGGCGCGGGTGGCGGGCGACAGAGCCGACCAGGGGCCGAGGGCTGCGCTGGCGGCGGACACGGCGGCGTCGACGGTCGCCGCGTCGCTGTCCACGATGGACCCGATCGCCTCTTCGGTGGCCGGGTTGATCACCTCGATCATGCCTTCACCGCCGGCTTCAACTCGTTCAGCAGCTCCGCGACGTCCTTGACGTTCTGCAGGTCGAACACGGCCTGGACGATCGCGTCCGGGTCCGCCACCACGCCTTCCACGTTGTGCCGGAACTTGGCGGCCAGCTCGTCGTCGCTCATGTAGGTGGCCGGATCGGGCGAAGGGCTGCCCTTCGGGTACGCCCGCTCGCCCCGGTAGGTGGTGCCGCGAGCCTCGACCTCGACCAGCGACCGGCGAGCCGCCGGATTGCTCTTCAACGCCTCTGTGTAGTCCGGGTGCGCCTGGAACGACGCCTTCTTCGTCAGGTCGAGCACCGACGGGTCCAGCACCGCTTCCGGGGTCTGCCAGTCCTTGCCGGGCGGAATCCGGTGCGCGGCGAGGGCGAGGCCGTGCGTCATGCTGAACTGCGCGTCGCGCGGGTTGCGGATGGTTTCGTTCACCCACACCGGCTGCATGACGAAGCTCTCGCCATACGCGGTGATCGCGTCGATCTCGCCGGGACGGAGGTCGTGTGTCTCGACGATTTCGGTCAGCGCGTCGAGCAGTGCGTGCATGACCCGGCAGTGCGGATACGGCTTGAACGACTGGAACGGCGTGAACGTCCACTCTGCACCGAGGTCCGCGGTGATCGGCGCCGGTTCCCAGCGGGAGGTGCCGATGAAACGCGGGAATCCGTATTCGCGGTCGTCGAGCATCTGCCGGTCGCCCGTGTGGCCGCGTTCGGCGAGGTTCGCGGCCGTGACCGCCGACAGCGCCAGCCCTCCGGCGAGCTGGTACTTGATCGTCGTCGACGGGGCGTGCATCATCCACGCGCGCTGAGTGTTGGTCGGCGCGGTGGAGCCCATGATGCCGAGCGCGTCGGCCAGAGTTTCGCCGTCGAGGCCCTTCACGACGCCGACTGCGGCCGCGGCGCCGAAAAGCGTGCTGCTGTAACCGATGATGTCGGGGATGGTGACGACGCCGTCCTTGATGTCGCGCAGATAGTCGGTCGCCTTCCCGATCCGGTACGACATCTCGTGGGCCACCGCGATCGCCTCGAGCAGCTTCGTGCCGGATGTCCGCAACGACTCCGCGGTGGCCAGTGCGCCGGGCAGCACGTACGGCGTGACATGTCCGGGCGGCAGGACCGCGTCCTGGTCGAGCGCGTTGATCAGTTCGGCGTTGGCGAACGCGGCGGCGGGGACCGAAGTCTTCGTGCCGGTGCCGAGGATCGACGCCGGACCTTCAGTGCCGCCGAGGTATCGCGCGTAGTCGACGCTGCGCTGCGCGCCTTCGTCACCGAGAGACGCCACCGCGCAGCCGAGCGAGTCGAGCAGGATGCGCTGGGACTCGCGGATCACCTCGTCGGGGAATTCCCGGGCGTCCGCGCCTGCGGCGAACCCCGCGAGCTGCTCGATGATCGTCGCCATGCCTGCTCCTCGTCGATGTCAGGTCGGCCGCCACCCGGCAGCGCGCATGAAATATATAATATCTAGTCAAGGGACCGGGTCAAGCCGCGCGGAGAGCGGCTCGAAGAATCAGCGGATGCGCAAGGCTTTCATCCGGTTGTACAACGTCGAGCGGCTGATCCCCAGCGCCCGGGCGGCTTCGAGTTTGTTGCCGCCCGCAGCCGCGATCGCCGCGACGATCACTTCGCGCTCGGCCCGGTCGAACGGCGAAGCGAGCGCCGATCCGTCCCGGTGAGACGGCGGCAGGTCGGCCGGGACGACGTCGCCCGCCGAACGCAGCTCCGCCACCGCGCGGACGACCCGGCGCAGTTCGGCCAGATTCCCCGGCCACGGCTGAGCCGCCAGCACCCGCAAGGACTCCGGCGTGAACCGGGCCGCGCACTCCCCGCTGAGCATTCGCTGCGCCAGCCGCGGGATCTCGTGGCGGCGGACGCGCAACGGAGCCAGCTCCCGCCGCTCGCCGCAGCACGCCGTGATCGGCGGGTGAGGTTCGCCCGGGGCGGAGGTCAGCACGAGGTTCCGCTTCGACGTCCGGGCCCGCGCCGCGACCAGCGCGGCCAGCCGCCCCGACAGCAGCTGGACGTTTTCGACGATCACGGCCGGCCCGTCGCCTTCCAGCAGGCGGCTGGCCTGCTCGGCCCATTCCGCCTCGCCGACCCGGACCGTTTCGACCCCGTCCAGCACCACCGCGCCGTCCCCGGCGGCCTCCCGCGCGACGGTCGTCTTGCCCGTGCCCGGCTCCCCCGCCACCAGCAACGGCCATCGCACCGGTACCGCGGCGCGGAGCCGCGGCTGCGTCTCGGCGACCAGGTCGACCATGGTCCCCTCGGTGCCGTCCACCGGCGCCCAGGACAGCCGCACCGGCTGACCGGACGCCAACATGATCCGCGTGTTCTCACCGCCGTCCTCGATGCAGGCTTGGACCGCGGCATGGTCGGCCGGCGCCAGGAGGTCGAGCGCGGGCTGAGTGGCCAGCACAAGGCCGTGCCCGACGACCAGCACCCGACGGTCCCGTCGCCGGGCCGCGGATTGGAACGCGGCGAGCAGCCGCTGCTGCGCCTCCGCCGCGTCCGTCCGCAGCCTGCTTTCGATCTCCGTCACCAGGTGGCGCACCAGCGCTGGGGCCAGCCGTTCGTCCCGGCTCACCGGCACCGCGAAGTCGAGCACTCCGGCGACCCGCTGGGTCCCGGGATGGACGATCGGATGACCGAAGCATGTGAACCCGTGGAACGCGGGCAGGGCGTGCTCGGCACCGCGCAGCAGAAGGCTCCGGCGGGTTTCCAGCGGAGTGCCGATCGCGTTCACGCCGACGTCGTCCTCCCCCAGCCGCACGCCCGGCAGGACGCCCAGGGAAGCGACTTCCCGGCCGAAAGAGCGTTCGCCGTACCGGATGTCCACCACCCGGGCCTGGCGGTCGGCCAGCAGCACTGCGACCGCGCTGCCCCGCACCTCCGTCTGCACGCGGTCGAGCACCGGACCCGCGGCGAGGGCCAGCGCGCCGCGAGTCGGCACCGCACTCATGGAACATAATATTTCATGTGGCCATCCACCGGGTCAATGAAACGGCCCGCTCAGTACAGTGTGTAGCCGCCGTCGACCGGGAGTGTCACGCCGGTGACGTACGACGCCGCGTCCGACAGCAGCCACATCGCCGCCTGCGCCTGTTCGACCGGTTCGCTGCCGCGCCGCAGCGCGTGCGTGGCCGCGACAGTCTTCTCGTACTCCGGATTGAGCTTCAGGTACTCCAGGTACATCGGCGTGCGCGCGGTGGACGGGCCGATGGCGTTGACGCGGATGCCGTGCTCGCCGTATTCGGCCGCCGCCGCTTTCGTCAGGCCCATCAGCGCGTGCTTGGACGCGGTGTACTCCGCGGCCAGCGGGATGTAGATGAACGAACCGACCGACGCCGTGTTGACGATCGAACCGCCGCCCGCGCGCAGCATCGCCGGCACCTCGTGCTTCATGCAGAGGAACGGACCGGTCACGTTGATCGCGAAGACCCGGTCGAACTCCTCGCGGGTGAGGTCGGCCAGCTTCTTGCCGTTGTTCGGCACGCCCGCGTTGTTGAACGCGCCGTCCAACCTGCCGTACGCGGATTCCGCCGCTTCCACCATCGCCGCCACCTGCGCCTCGTCGGTGACATCGGTGGTGACGAACTGGGCCTCGTAGCCCTTGCCCGACAGTTCCTCCGCCAGCGCTTCGCCGGCTTCGGTGCTGATGTCCGCGATGGTCACCAGCGCGTCGTTCTCGGCGAACAGCCGCGCGGCCGTCTCGCCGATCCCGCTGGCGCCGCCGGTGACGATGATGGAGCGTCCTGCGATTGCACTCATCGAAAGTCCGTTTCCCGCCTAGACGGCGATGTCCATCTCGGGGCCGATGTATTCCTCGGCCGAGACCGCCTTGCCGTCCTTCACGGTCACCACCTGAATCAGGTGCACCCGCGCGGCCGCCAGCGTGGCCGAGGTCTGCACGAAGAAACCCTTGTCGGTCAACGTGTAGCGGGAGTTTTCGAACGTCGGAAGGCCGCCACGCTCGTGGACGGCGTCGACAGCTCCCTTGACGGTCATCCACTTGTCGTCCGCGCTGTGCCAGACCTTGCAGTCGTCCGCGCACAGCGAGTAGAAAAGTTCGACGTCCGAGAGCGCGCGGATCCAGCCCTTGGCCAGTTCTTCATGAGTCGTCGTTGACATGCGAAGAACGCTAAGGGCGCGCTGACCGCTCGACTGTCCGGATACTTGGACACTTCAGCTGTCGAAGGCCACCGTCGAGGCGTCCACTGCCGCGCCGCCGCCGTCGGCGACCAGCACATGGCCAGTAACCATCGAGGCGTCGCCCGAAGCCAGGAACGCGCAGCAGGCCGCGATTTCTTCCGGCTCCGCGACCCGGCGTAGCGGCACGTGCGCCGCGCTCAGCGCATAAGCATCGTCCAGGCTGATGCCTTCGCGCTCGGCGAGGTGCGCCATGCTGCCTGCGGCGAGCGCAGTCCGGACGAATCCCGGGCAAACCGCATTGACACGCACGCCTTTCGGCCCGTAATCCCGGGCCAACCAGCGGGTGAGGCCGATGATCGCCGCTTTCGCCGCTGTGTAGCCCGCCGCTCCGGGCGGACCCGCGATCAGCCCGGCGGTCGAGGCGAACAGGACCAGGGAGCCTTCCGCAGCAGCCAGGTGCGGGAGCACTTCCCCGGCCAAGTAGAAAGACCCGTGCAGGTTGACGTCGAGCGCGCGGTGGTAGGAGTCGACGTGTTTGGGGTTCGCTCCCCCGCCGATCGCCGCGCCCTGTGTCGCGATCACTGTGTCCAGGCCGCCCAGTTCCTCGACTGCTCGCGCGACCAACGCGTGGATGGCTTCGCGGTCGGTTCCATCGGCTGGGACAGCGATCGCGCCGGTTTCGTTCGCGACCTTCGTCAGGCGTTCCTCATCGATGTCGGTGACGACGAGCTTCGCGCCGCCCTCGGCGAGCCGCCGCGCGGTCGCCGAGCCGACGCCGCCCGCGGCACCGGTGATCAGGGCAAGTTCCGGCTTGTCTCGCCGTGGTGGATAGCTCATCGCGCGGCCACGAAGAACGGGCTGACCGGCTTCAGGAACATCGCCGCGAAGGGCGGGATCATGAAGTCCGGCAACACCATTTCCTCGGAGATCAGCTGACGTTTGACCTCGGCGCGGAAGCCCTCCAGGCTTCCGGCGATCTCGTAGATCGCCAGATGCCCGAGATCGGGGGTTTCAACGCCGGGCAGCGGTTTGAGGGCCGAGACCTCGAACCGTTGCGCGCGAAGCATTCCCGGCGCGGACATGATCTGCGGGATGTGCTCTTCGTCGTACCACTTCGCGAACGTCGCGTCGTCGCCGGTGTGGCGGCTCCACGCGAAGAACAGATGCCGGTCGTCCAGGTTCTCCGCCTTCGCGAACTGCTCGGACAGGAACGGTTCGCTCACCGCGTCGAGGAACAACGCCTGGAACGGGCGGTTCATGAAGTCCGGAAGCAACATTTCGCCCGAGATCAGCTTGCGCTTGACCTCTTCGCGGAATGGCTGCGCCGAGCCTTCCATCTCGTAGATCGCGAGGTGCCCGAAATCGAGCGCGCGCACGCCCGGCAGCGGTTTGGTCTCTGAGAGCAGGAACCGTTGGGCCCCCACCATTCCCGGCACGTCCATCACCTGCGGGATGTGCTCGTCGTCGTACCACTTCGCGTAGGTGTCGTAATCGGTGGTGTAGGTGCTCCACGCGAAGAACAGACTCCGGCTGTCGAAAGTCGGCACCGCCATGTATTTCACTCCTTCTGGTTCACGCGGAATTCAGACCCGGCGCTGCAGGCCGGTCCACAATTTCTCGCGCAGGATCTGTTTCTGGATCTTGCCGGTGCCGGTCTTCGGCAGATCCTCGACGAAGACCACCTTCTTCGGCACCTTGTAGCCGCCGAGCCGGGCGCGGCAATGCGCGAGCACCCCGTCGGCGGACACGGTGTTCCCGGGTTCCGCCGAGACGAACGCCGTGATCGCCTCGCCCCACCGCTCGTCCGGCGCGCCGACGACGGCGACTTCCCGGATTCCGGGCAGCTCGGAGACGACGTTCTCGATCTCTCGCGGGTACACGTTGAACCCGCCGGTGATGATCATGTCCTTGCGCCGGTCGAGGATGAACAAATACCCGTGCTCGTCGAGGCAGCCGACGTCGCCGGTGTGCACCCAGCCGTCCGCAAAGGTCTCCGCCGTGGCTTCCGGTTTCCGCCAGTACCCGGCGCTCACGTGCGCACCGCGGGTACGGATCTCGCCCGTCTCCCCTGGTGCCAATGGACGGCGATCCGCGTCCACGATCTCGACCTCGACGTGCGCGGTCACATTGCCCGCTGACGCCAGCCGCGGCAGACCGCGCTCGTTGAGCGTTTCGACGTGGTCCTCCGGACGAAGCGTCGCGATCGGCAGCTGCGCTTCGCTCGCGCCGTACAGCTGCTGCATCGCCTCGCCGAAGTACGCGCGCGCCTTGGCCGCCCGGCCCGGCTGGATCGCCGAACCCGCATACGGCAGGATCCGCACGTTGCCGACTCGACCGGCCGGAGAACCGCGCCGGGCCAGCTCCTCCAGCAGCATCGTGATCATCGTCGGAACCAGCGGAAGCACAGTCACCTCCCCGCCTGCCGCAGCGCCCGCGACCTCCGCCGCATCGAACTTCGCCGCGTAGATGTTCAACCCGCCACTCGCCGTGATCACGTCTGCGATCCCGCCGCTGAAGTGGCTGATCGGCGCGGAGTGCAGAGCGGCGTCGCCCGGGCCGAGAGGAGGCAGGACCTCACGGGCGTTGCGCACGAGCGCGCCGACCGTCCGGTGCGGCACTCGCACGCCTTTGGGCAGCCCGGTCGAGCCGGAGGTGTAGAGCAGCCACGCGTCGTCTTCGGCATCGGGCAGCGGCAACTCGTCTTCCGAGCCCGACGCGACGAACTCCTCGAACGGGATGCCGCTTCCGGGGCTTTCGCCCAGCACGATGATTTCCTTGACCTGCGGCGGAATCCACGCCGTGCCGTGCTCGGCGAGCCATTCGCCGTCGACGAGCACGAAGGCCGGTTCCGCGTCCGCGGCGATCTGGGCCAGTTCGGCGGGGTGCAGCCGGGGCAGCAGCCCCACGCGGACTCCGCCGCCGAGCACGAGCCCGTGGTACGCCTCGGCCCATTCGCAACTGTTCGGCCCGAGCAGCACCGCGCGGGTGCCGCGTTCCGCACCGAGCGCCCGGAACGCCTGGGCGATCCGCCGGGCGCGGCTGCCGAGTTCGCCGTAGGTCAGCTCGCGCCGGGAGTCCCGGATCGCGGGCCGGTCGGCGAACTCGGCGTACGCCTGGGTGTACAGCCGGGCCAGCGGGGTCGGGGACATGCGCGTCACCCCAGCCGCGAGGGCGCCCAGTCGCGCGTCGGCGAGCGCCACGCGGGCCAGTTGTCCTCGGGCTCCGGCCGGGTCACCGACAGATGCGTGAAGCAATCCTGGCACTTCACGACCATGCGCGGGCCCAGGTAGTTGGCCACCGGGTACCTTTTGACGTCGGTGCTCCCGCACGACGGGCAGGTGGTGTCCACCGGGGTGCGCTCGACGGACACGCGCGGGGTTTCCGGACGGGGGAAGAGAAGTCGGTCGACAGACATGGGTGCTCCTATCCCAGGATCCAGTTGACGGGCGTCGCGACCGGCACCGACCAGGTGCCCGCGTCGCGCTGGGCGGCGAGTTCGGCGCGCCGCTCAGCGGTCGCCGCCTCGTCGATCCGGCCGTCGCGCAGCACGGCGCCGAACGCCTTGGCGGCGAATTCCTCGCTGTAGAGCCCGTCGGCGAGGTCTCGGCCGAGCCGGTCGAGGTCGCGGGCGAGCGGGTCGCCCCATCCGCCGCCTCCGCCGATCACGAAGCGGATCGCGTCACCCGCTTTGAGCACCAGCCCGGAGAACTTGCCGGTCTGGTACCGCGCGCCCCGGCAGAACCCGCCGTTGTTCGGGTCCGGGCGGCCGTCGTCGTCGAACATGCCGAAGAGCGGTTCGGCGCCGCGGAGGTCGAGCGGATCCGCGTGCCGCGCCAGGTCGAAGTTCTCGATGTACCAGCCGAAAGCGGGCGCGCCAGGACCAGCTCCGGCAGCCCCCGGCGCACCGACGCGCACCCGGTCGCAGGTGATCGTGACCATCGTGTCCGATTGCGCGGTGAGCGTGTACACCGAGCCGAGCCCGCCGCGGTACTCGCCCGCTCCGGCGGTGTCCAGCACCATCTCGTGCTGCGCCACGATCAACGGGCTTTCGATCTCGACGTGCTCCTGCACCGAGGTCCGGCAGTTGCCGATCGGCGTGACGCAGAAGGAAATCCCGTCTTCCTTCCACGTTCCGCCCCACCCGCCGCCGGCGAGGGCGAACGCGCCCCACGGCATGCCCTCGTGCCCGGCGCGAGTGTCGATCCCGCCAAGGCTGACCACCAGCGCGGTACCGGTGTCGCACGCGATCGCGCGGTCGCCGACGGCCTGGCTCAGTGCGCTGGCGACGGCGTTGATGCCGCGGGCTCCGATGTCGGCGTGGTTCGAGCAGCTCGACGGCGGCAGCACGCACACCACGCTGCCCTGCGGCAGGAGTGTCTCAATAGGACGGAGCGTGCCACTGTTGACCGGCGTGCTCGGGTCCACCATCAGCTTGACCGCTTCGATGCACCGGACCGCCTCGCACCACGCCGTGCCGCAGTTGCCCAGCGGCTGCCGGCCGGAACCGGAGAAGTCGATCTCCATGCTGTCGCCACGCACCTTGACCGTCACGCGCACCGGGATCGGTTCGTCGGTGACGCCGTCCTCGTCGAGGAAATCCTCCACGGTGTAGTCGCCGTCCGGGATGCCCGCGATGCCGCGGCGCATGCTCGCCTCGGTGGCCTCGATCGCATAGCGACCGGCCTCCTTCACCTTCTCCAGGCCGCCGCGGGCGACGAGTGCCTGCAGCTGCCGCTCCCCCACGACCAGGCAGCCGTGCAACGCACGCAGGTCACCGAGGACGAGGTGTGGCACCCGGTTGTTCTCCAGAATGAAGTTGAACAGCGGCCGCACCGGCACGTCGTTGGCGTACAGGAGCGACGGCGGCAGCTTGATCTGCTCCTCGAACGACGTCTGCGTGCCGTTGGAGAATCCGCCGGGGATCGGGCCGCCGAGGTCGACCAGATGCGACGTCGAATGCAGCATGAACTCGACCCGGCCGTCCACGAACACGGGCCGGAGCAGGTTCACGTCGGACTGGTGGATGGTGCCGCGCCACGGGTCGTTGACGAAGATGACGTCGCCGGGCTGCAGCGAGTCCAGGTCGAACTCGTCCATCACGAAGTTCACGATGTGCGGCGAGGTGAAGGCGTGCTGCATGCAACCTTCCCACTGCGCCACAGTCTCCCAGCCGTCGCCGCTGCGGACGTGGATGGCGGTGGTGCAGTCGAGAATGTCGCGGCACACCGGGGAGAACGCGCTGCGCATCAGCGCCTCGTTCATCTCGCGGGCGACCTCGATCAGGCCGTAGCGCAGGATGTCGAGTTCGAACTCGGCCGTCCCGGCGGCGGGTTCCGCGGAAATAGTCATGGCGGCGCTCCTCAGTCCTGGTTCTCGATGATCAGGAGACGGTCGGCGTCGACCCGGGCCCGGCGGTCCGGGAGCACGACCGTGGTGGCGAACTTCTCGGAAACGATCGCCGGTCCGTCGACGACCTCGCCCGCGGCGAGCCGTTCGCGGACGTGCACCGGGACGCTCGTGGTCTCCCCGGATCCGGGGACCCGGAGGTCGCGTTCGCCGAGCAGGGATTCGCCTTGCTCCGCGGCGGTGGACGGCACCTTGTTCGGCCTCGGGATCACCGCGGTCACTTCGAGCGTCGAGACGACAACCGGGATTTCCGCCGCGGAGAAACCGTAGGAATCCTGGTAGAACGCGTGGAAATCGGCGACCACGTCCGGCACGCGTTCCGCGGTCATCGGGCCGGGCGCGAGGGGCAGCCGGTTGTCCCAGGTCTGCCCGCGGTACATCGCGAAGACCGCGCGGTCAAACGCCAAGCCGTCCAGCTCCACGCCCTGCGCGGCCAATTCCTCGGTGAGGCTCTGTTCCATGGCGGCGAATTCCGCGTCGACCGTCTCGGCGTTATCGGCGGCGAGCGGGACCATCAGCGACTGGGCCCGCGTGGTCCGAAGGTCGCTTTGCAGCAGCCCGAGCGCGGAGAACTGGCCCGGCGTCGACGGCACGACAACCGTGTCCAGTCCGAGGATCCGCGCGACGCGATCGGCCAGCATCGGACCGGCCGAACCGAACGGGAGCAGGGCGAACTCGCGCACGTCCAGCCCGCGGTAGACCGAGATGGTGCGGATCTTCGCCGCGATGTCCTCGCACGCGATCTGGTAGGCGGCCTCGGCCAGCTCCAGCGCGGAAAGCCCCCACTGTTCGCCGGTCCGGGCCAACGCGGTGCGCGCGGCCTCGACGTCCAGCGAGATCCGGCCGTTCGCAAACAAGTCGGGCTGCAGCACACCGAGCAAGAGGCAAGCGTCCGTGAGCGTGGCCTCGATGCCGCCGCGCCCGTAACACGCTGGGCCGGGGTTGGAGCCCGCCGATTTCGGGCCGACCGCGACCTGCCCGAGCGCGTTCGGGCCGATGATGCTGCCCGCGCCCGAGCCGACGCTCTCCACATCGACCAGCGGCAACGTCAGCGTCAGACCGGTCTCCAGGGTCCACAGGTCGGTGAGCGGGGTCTGCGCGTCGACGATCGCCGCGACGTCGGTGCTGGTGCCGCCGACATCCATGGTCAGCAGGTTGCGCTTGCCCGATTCGCGCGCGAGCTGAAGACTGCCGGTCACGCCGCCGACCGGCCCGGACACGAGCTGGAACACCGGAGCTTTGCCCGCGTCCTGGACGGTCGCGACGCCGCCGTTCGTCGTCATGATCCAGAGCGTGCCGCCGAACTGCCGCTCCTCCAGTGCAACGGTGAGCCGCCGGAGATAGCCGACCACGGCCGGTCCGACATACGCGTCCAGCGCGACGGTCGTGGTCCGTTCATGCTCCTTCGTGACCGGATACAGGTCCGAGGTCTGCACGTAGGCGTGCGGAATCTCCTCGGCCAGAATTTCCGCCGCACGCCGTTCGTGGCCGCGTTCCCGGTAGGAATTCATGAAGCACACCGCGACCGCCTGCACACCCTGCGCGGCGAAATCGCGGGCCGCCGCGCGGACGGCGGCCTCGTCCAGCGCCAGCAGTTCCGTGCCGTCGTAGCCGATCCGCTCCGGGATGCCGATCCGGTCGCGCCGGTGCACGATCGGCCGCTCCTGGTGCGGACGCAGCCAGGTCGGGTCGTAGAACCGGTCGCCGAACTCGCGGTGCATCCGGCCGATGTCGAGCAGGTCCCGGTGCCCGCGCGTGGCCAGCAGCGCGGTCTTCGCGCCCGCCCGGCTCAGCAGCGCGTTGATGCCGACGGTGTGCCCGTGCACGATCTCCGCGACATCGGCCGGCTCGACGCCGATCGCGGCGAGCGCCTCGAGGACGCCGTGTTCCTGTTCCTTGGTGGACAGCACCTTGCCGTCCCGGATCTCCCCGGTGGCCCGGTCCAGCCCGATGATGTCGGTGAAGGTCCCGCCGACGTCGATGCCGACCAGCCAGCCTGCCGAGCCTCGTTGCTCAGTCACCTCATGCCTCCACGGGTCGTGGTGTGTGAGGTGATTCTGTGGCCGGTGCGACCGCGGTCACATCGGCCAAGGGTCCGAGACGGAGCCGTACCTTAGGACAGTCCCCCGCCGCGCAGCCAGAGCGCGATCGCCTCCGTGCGGCTGGCGACGCCGAGCTTGCGCAGGATCTGCGTGACGTGCGACTTCGCGGTGCGCTCGGTGATCAGCAGCTCGCGGGCGATATGCCGGTTGGACCGGCCCGCCGCGAGAAGCTCCATCACCTCGTTTTCCCTTGCGGTCAAAGGAATCTGCGGGCTCGCCGCGGGTGGTGCGACTGGCGCGGGGAGAGCTGCCGGACGCGTCATCAGGCCGTCGGCGGTGTCGCGCAGGAACGCCAGGCCTTCCAGCATCGTCAGGCGGCCCAGGGAATGGCTGAGCGCCTCGGCCATCAGTGTGAGCAGCGCGCGGTCGGTTTCGTCGACGTCGCGTCGCTGGTGGTAGCGATCGCCGTGCAGCAGTCCGACGACTTGGCCCTGCACCGTCAACGGGGCGATTCCGTACGAAGTGGACTTCGTGACCCGGATCAGGTCGCGGTCCACCCGTGCGCTGTGCTGGGTGTCGAAGATGAGCCGGGTTTCGGCCCGGTCGACCACATCAGCCTCGATCAACCCGCCGCGCAAGGCGGGCGGCGAAGCTTTCCCGACCGCGACGATCTCGTCCGCCCACCGCGGCTCGTGCACGACGCACATCGTGTGCAGCCGCCACACGGAATCCACCACGCGGGAGACCAGGACCCGGTCGAACCCGAGCCGGCACCCCGCTTCCGGGACCCGGCCGAGGAATTCGTCCACGGACTTCGCGTCGCGAACCGACGCGAGCGACGCGGCCACCTGGCGCAGCAGCACATGCCGGTCGGCGAGCCGCGCTTCCGCCAGTTCGGCCTCGACCGCGCGGATCCGGCCGAGCAATTCGGCCAGCTCCCGCCGCCGGGCGCCGGAGACGCCGGGTTCGTCGGCGATCTGCAAGGTCTCGGCGAGCACCGCGTTCCACAGCCGGCTCATCGCCCCGACCGCTTCCCCGGCCCACGGCCCGTCGAGCCGCGGCACGGGCACGTCGAGACCCAGTGTGGCCCCGACATCCGCGCACAAGTCCCGGTACCGAGCGCCCAGCCCGGCGGCCCCCGAGACGGTGCTGTCCACGTCCATCGGCCACCTCTGGTACTTCCGAGGGCGCGGCATCCCCGCCGCGCTGATGCACAATATATGCGCCGCTCGGGCCAGGTTCAACCGAAGCCGGTCCGGCCCGCCGGGATCGCCGGCGGTCCGAACCGGTCACTTCGCCGCGGTGACGGCGAGATTTTCCCGGAAGAACGGCACCGCTTCGGCCACCGTGCGGTCGACGTACTTCGACACGTCGTAGAGGTCCATGTGCGTGCCTGTACCGTGCCAAAACTCGCGACTTGGTCTGTGATCCGCGGTTTTGTGATCGGTTCAGGGTGCTCGGCGGTATTCGTTGATCACGCCGCCGAGGACACGATGCCGCCGGACTGGCCGCCGAGCGGGACGACGGCGGCGGAATCATGGTTAGGCGGGCGGTGCTCACGTCCCTCGTGCGGACGATGATCATTGAAGTGCCGGGCGAACCCATCAAGGACTGCGACAGCGTGGCGTTCGTTGTAGATCAGCATCCTGTCGGTGCACTCCGACCGGAGACTGCGCACGAACCGCTCCGCAAAGCAGTTCGCTCGGGGCGTTCGCGGCGGGGTCCTCACCACGTCGATGTCCTCGGAGGCGAACACTGCGTCAAACGGTGCCGTGAACTTCGTATCCCGGTCGCGGACAAGGAACCGGAACCAGGAGATTCCCTCGCCGAGACTCATCATCAGTTTGCGATCAGCCTGCGTAGTCCAAGCCGCAGTCGGATGCGCGGTCACGCCCTGCAGTTGCCAGGCAGCTGGAATACGCCGTCGCCGCCAGTTTCCGGGACCGCACTCGATGCGCAGGCATCCCCTCCTGGATCCCAGACCGCGTAAGGAGCGACTGGGGTGGGCTGCTGGCAACTGCCTCATTCACGACAGGCTTCCTAGCCTTGAAATACCGGACGGATCCGATCGGTTCCTCCGCTCCGGCCACCCGCTTCCGGAGGCCGGTCAGAAATCATTGAGCAGTTGCAGAAGGAGCACGTCGTGTCGACTGTCGAACACGTCAAGTTCAAGAACCGCGGCATGTACTGGGAAATCGCGGCGGACATCTACTTCCCGCCGAACTTCGATGCGTCCGAGCAGTACCCGACCATCGTCGTGGCGCACCCGATCGGTTCTTGCAAGGAGCAGACTTCGGGTGAGGTCTACTCGGCACAGCTGGCCGAGCAGGGCTTCGTCACTCTCGCTTTCGACGCGAGTTTCCAGGGCGAGTCGGGCGGCGAGGCGCGTTCGACCGAGGATCCGTCCCTGCGAGTGGAGGACTTCCGCCACGTGGTCGATTACCTCGTCACCCTCCCGTACGTGGATGCGAACCGCATTGGCCTGGTCGGCATGTGCGGAGCGGGCGGGTATGCCATCAACACCGTGATGACCGAGCGCCGCTACAAGGCTGTCGCGACCGTCACGGGCGCGAACTACGGCAAGCTGCTGCGCGAGACCGAGGGCTCTGTCTCCGGTGTGATCGCCAAGCTCGAGCAGATCGGCGAGCAGCGCACCGCCGAGGCTCGCGGCGCCGACTGGCTGATCGATCCGGGGCTGCCGTCCTCGCTGGAGCAGGCCGCGGAGTGGGGCATCACCGATGTCGACATCCTCGGTGCGACCGAGTATTACAAGACCGACCGTGGCGCCAAGCCCAATGGTGTGAACCTCGCCCTCCGCTCCCGCATGGGTGTCGCCTATGGCTGGGATGCCTTCCACCGGAGAAGGGCGAGACCGCACGCAGCGTCGTCGTGTTCGGCTGAAGCGAGAAATCATCTGCGAAAGGGCACCGGCTGGGCCGCGCGCCCCTTCCGCGTGTCCCTCGCGCTCGCGCGCGGAATCAACGCTCCACACGACGTCGCCCGGCAGCGCCTCGACAGGCCTCGGCCCGAATCTGGCCACAATGCCGCGGGCTCGCAGCAGCCAAGTCCTTCGGCGGTCGTCCGCGGATGCTGTCTGTGCATCCGCAGTGGTCAGGCCGAAGCGGCTTCGCCGGTCTCCTCGACGGGCGGTCTCCAGACGAGCACTGCGACAGCGCCGGCGAGGACGACCGCGGCGAGAGCGAACGGCACTGGGATCAGCGGGTCGATCAGCACCAGGAGTCCGGCCAGCGGAATGACTATGTTCACCACTCGGTCAGCGTGGGGCCTGATCGCCAGCGCCCAGATGCCGAGGACGAAGACGGCGAGGGGCACCGTGAAGGCGAACGAGGCCCAAGGCTGGCTCAGTTCGCTGTGGCCCGCCAGCACGTCGATCTCGACCTCGATGCCGGCGGAGAACGCGCCAGCGGCGGCGAAGATGAAGAAGTGCCCATAGCCGTAGGCCAGGGAGCTGATGAAGCTGCTGATCGCGTGGTGGTGCGGCGGCCAGAAGTAGATCCACCACAACGCCGCAGTGGCGATCAGGGTGAGAGCGGCAACCCCGATCAGGGTCCCGAGATCGCCAGTGTCGTGGAGGGCCTCGATGATCGCGTTGGCCGAGCCCAGCAGGCTCTCGCCGAGCAGGATCAGGGTGAACAGCCCGTAGCGCTCGGTGATGTGGTGCGGGTGCCACGGCGTGGAACCGGTGCGTTCGGCGAGGACTGGCACGCTGACCTCGGCCACGATCAGCACGACGAGGGCGATGGCGAACATCGAGTCCGGCAGCAGCAACGAGGCGAGCCACAAAGCTTGGACCACGGTGATGCCAGTGGCGTACACGAGCGTGGCCCGACGTGCGGCGCCGGCCGAGCGGGAGGCGCGCAGCCATTGGGCGACCAGCGCCAGGCGCATGACGACGTAGGCGATGATCAGCACCGAATAGTCGTGCTTCTCGAACGCCGGTGCGATGCCGGAGGCGAGGACGAGCACGCCGCCCATCTGCACGATCGTGAACACCCGATACAGCCAGTCGTCGGTGTCGAAGGACGTCGCGAACCAGGTGAAGTTCATCCAAGCCCACCAGATCCCGAAGAACACGATCCCGTAGTTGAGGATCCCGTCCAGCACATGGCCTTCGGTGAGCGCGTGGTGGAGCTGGACCGCGGCGATGCTCACCGCGACGACGAAGACGAGGTCGAAGAACAGTTCCAAAGTGGAGGCTGCCCGCCCCGCCTCGTGGGGGTCACGGGGGCGCATGGGCACGAGCCGGAGACGGGGCAGAGGTGTCATGTGGCCTGGCTTTCTGCACCTGAGTGCGGCTCAGCGGTCGATACCGGCCCAGGACGATCACTCTCTCGGACGCCCTCGAGAGTGTTACGGCCCAGCGTTCGCGAACTCCGTGACGTCGCGATTATCGACCAGCTCTCGCCGGTGCGCCTGGTCGATCAGTACCTCGAACACCGCGGCCCTCTTCGCAGCGTTCCTCACCCAAACGCAGCTGCAGCCTCGGCTCCGGTGACCGGCTGCGCCAAATATCCCGCGATGAGTTCTTCGGCCGCTGCCTGTTCCGCAGCGGTGCTGGCGGCGGTGCAATCGGTCAGCAAGTACTGCCGGTAGCCGAGGTCGAACCCGGCCGCCGCGGTCAGCAATACGCATCTGTCGGTGACCACGCCCGCGTACAGAACCGTCCGCACACCGAGATTCCGCAGCACGCCGTCCAGGTCGGAACTGCCGAACGCGCCCGAGCCGGACTTCGTGACGGACACGTCGCCAGGCTGGTACAGCCCGGCCAAGGGTTCCGCCTCCCAGCTCCCCTCGCGCGCACCGGCTGCCCGCACGTATTCGCGCAACGCGGGCACGATGTCGCCGTACTCGGCGGCCCGGCTCGCGAACCGGGCGTGCACGACGATCGCGCCCGCGGCCCGCGCCGCGGGCAGGACGCCGGCCAGCGCCGGCCGGACGATCTCCGTGCAGCGGACGATTTTGTAGTCGTCGCGCGACAAGCGGGCGCTGAGGCCCTCGGGATGGGCTTGCCAGTTGACCAGGTCGATCAGAACGACGGCCGTGTGCCGCGGCGCGAAGCCCGCCCATGGGTCGTCCGGGTCGAAAGCGGGCGCGTTGTACCAGCGTCCGCGCAGATCGCCGGGCAGCAGTTCGCGCACAGCACTCTCCTCAGTGGATGGTCAACCCGCCGGTGGGGCTGACCGTCAGGCCGGTGAGATAGCGCGATTCGTCAGAGGCCAGGAAAGCCACCACATCGCCGATGTCCGGTGGCGCCGCGACGCCGAGCGGGCTGCGTTCGAGGATCTTCTCGTACTGCCGCCGGTGCCGGTCGCTCACCGCGCCCTCGCTTTCGAACGCCGCGACCCAGGACGGCGAGTCCCGGACCACGGTCACGCACACGCAGTTCACCCGGATGCGCTCGGCAGCGAGTTCCTTCGCCAGCACTTTGCTGGCCATGATGAGGCCGCCGGAGAAAGCGGCGATGGCGGTCTGCCCCGGCGTCGGCACCCGGCCGCCCTCCGACGTCACGAAGACGACGCTGCCCCCGCCGCGCTCCCGCAGATGAGGCACAGCCGCTTGCACCACGTTCAGCTTCGCCCCGACCGCGGCGCCGACGAAAGCGGTGACACGGTCGAGATCGATCTCCGCGAACGGACCGCGGACCGCGGTGGTGCGGGCCTCGTCGTCATTGCCGCCGGCGCTCGGCACCACGATGTCGAGCCCGCCGAACCGCGCCACCGCTTCCGCCGCCGCGGCCCGCATGTCCACTGTGGACCGCACGTCGCCCGCGACGAAATGGCCGGTGCCGCCTGCCTCGGCGATTTCCGCCAGCACCCGCTGGGCTTTGCCCTCGTCGCGGCCGTTGACGACCACCGACGCGCCGCCCGCGGCGAGCCGGAGCGCCGCGCCCCGGCCGATCCCGCCGGTGCCGCCCGTGACGAGCGCTACCTTTCCGTTCAGCCGGCTCATCGCCGCACCTCCGTCGTGTCCGCCAGGCTGATCGCCTTCAGCAGCCGGGCCGGGTCGTCGAACACCGGGATGCCGGCCTCGCGCAGGACGGCCAGCCCGCGCCGCGCCAGTTCCGCGGCGATCGTCCACGACACCACGACCGGTTTCGGCGAGGCCGCCACCTGTTCGGCGATCTGGCCCGCGATCTGCTCGGCCATCGGGTCGGCGACCGTCGTGATCGAGATCGCGACGGTGTCGACCTCGTCCGAATCGAGCAGGACCTCGAGGGTCTGGCCGAAGATCGCCGGATCGGCGGTCACCCGGCCGGTCACGTCCACCGGGTTCGCGAAGGCCGCGTAGCCGGGAAGGATCGCGGCGAGTTCGGCTTGCAGTTCCGCGCTGAAGGTCGGAACCTCGAAGCCGTACTGGGTGCACAGGTCCGCGGTCATCGAACAGGCCCCGCCCGAAGTGGACACGATCGCGACGCGCGAACCGCGCGGGATGCCGCCGGACGCGTGGTGCACCTGCAACGTGTCCAGCATTTCCGTCATCGAGTCCACTGTGGTCGCACCGCTGCGGTCGAGCAGCGCTTGGTACACCAGGTAGTCGCCGGCGATGCTTCCGGTGTGCGACTGGACCGCCCGTGCACCGGCTTCGGAGCGGCCGGTTTTCAGCACCAGCACTGGCTTTCCCGCCGCGGTCACCTGCTCGATCGCGGCGAGCAGGCCACGGCCGTCGGTGACGCCTTCGAGGATGACCGCGATCGCCTCGGTTCCGTCGTCGGTGGCGAAGTGGCTGAGATAGTCCGCGACCGTGATCGACGCCTGGTTGCCGACGCTGACGTAGCGGCCGATGCCGATTCCGCGTTCCCACGCCTGCGACGCGAGACTCCCGCCGAGCGCACCGCTCTGCGCCACGATCGCGACGCCGCCGTCCGGCGTGTTCATCATGTCCTGCGCCTGGATGAACGAGATCTGGACCTTGCTGCCCGGGCTCATCACCCCGGCCGAGTTCGGGCCGCACAACAGGATCCCGTGCCGTTCAGCGAGTTCGACAAGCTGCTGTTCCAGCCCGTGCTCGCCGGTCTCGGAAAACCCGGAGCTGATCACCACCGCGGCTTTCACGCCGAGGGCGCCGCACTGTTCGAACACCTCCGGGCATCCGGCGGCGGCCACCGCGACGCACGCGAGATCGATCTCGCCGGGTTTCAGGTCGGTCAGGCTCGGCACGGCCGGGAACCCGTCGATCTCCTCGGCTTTCGGGTGCACAGCCACGACGCGGCCCGCGTAACCGTGCTGTTTGAGGTAGCGCAGCACCCGGTTGCCGGGCTGCACGACGCTCGCGCTCGCTCCGATCACGGCGATCGACTTCGGCTCGAACAGCGGATCGAGGTTCCGTACCGGCCGCGTGGCGGGCGGGACGGGGAGCGGCTCTCCTGCCACCGCGATCCGCGCGTCCACGACGATCGGTCCCCGCTCGGTCAGCACGATCGGGTTGAGGTCGGCTTCGACCAGGTCGGGCACTTCCGCCGGGAGCCGCGAGGCCGCGGCGACGACCTCCGCCACCTCGGCGAGGACGTCCGGCGCGCCACGGTAGCCGCCCAGCAGCTTCCCGAGCACGGTGCCGCGCAGCAGATCCGCCGCTTCGGCCGCGGTGACCGGGCAACGTGCGAGCATCCGGTCCGGCAGCAGCTCGACCAGCGATCCGCCCGCGCCGACCACAACGACCGGACCGAACGCCGGATCGCGCTTGAGCCCGGCGAAGACCTCGACCCCGGCGGGTCGCACCATCTCCTGCACCAGGATCTGCCAGCTCGCGAGGCCGAGTTCCCCGGCCAGCTCCCGCAACCGCGCGGCGCCGGAGACCGCGGCGTCGTGCCCCTGTACGTCGAGCAGCACGGCGCCGACGTCCGCCTTGTGCACGAGGTCCGGGCTCATCAGTTTCAAGACGACCGGAACGCCGAACTCGTCCGCGGCGGCGACCGCCTCCGCCGGGGACGCCGCGAGGCGCTCCCGCACGGCGGGAACCCCGGCCGCGGCCAAGGCTTTCGCCACTTCGTCGTAGCCCAGCAGCATTGCCGCCTCCTCGCGGTTCGGTGCGCTTTCCGGTGTTTTCACCGTAATTCTCGAACACCCGTCTATTCAAGTGACGAATTCCGAATCGGTCCTTCGGGAAGTCCGAATCACCGATGCCGGTCCGCGAAACTCACCACGCCGCGCACGTTCAACCCGTCGTGCATATCGGCGTACGCCTCGTTCACCTGCTCGATGTCGTAGGTGCGCGTGATCAATTCCTCGAGCTTAAGCGAACCGTTCCGGTACAGCTCCAGCAGCAGCGGGATCTCCCGGGCCGGGCCGCCCATTCCGTAGAGCGCGCCCTGGATCCGTTTTTCCGACATGGTGAAATCCAGCAGGGGCACCGGGATTCCGGTGAGATCGTGGTTCGCCGCACTCGTCACCACGAGCGTGCCGCCCTTGCGGATCGCGCCGTACGCCTGCGCGAGGTGCTCGACGGCGAGCACGCCGACGCACACGATCGCGGAATCCGCGCCCTGGCCGTTGGTCAGCGAACGAGCCAGCTCGGTCGCCTCGCCGATGTCCGCGAACGCTTCTGTCGCCCCGAGTTCCAGCGCGAGTTTCCGCTTCAGCTCCACCGGGTCGACCGCGATCACCCGCTCCGCCCCGACGTAGCGCGCGCCTTGCACCGCGTTCATCCCGATCCCGCCGGTTCCCATCACGATCACCACGTCGCCGGCGTCGATCCCGGCCGCCCGGACCGCCGATCCCCACCCGGTCGGCACCGCGCAGCCGACGATCGCGGCGACCTCGAACGGGATGTCGCGGCGGATCGGCGTCGCGGACACCTCGGGAATGACCGTCCACTCGGAAAACGTCGAGATGCAGGCGTTCTGCGCGACGCCGAGACCGTCCGCGCGCATGCGGAACGTGCCGTCGAGCTGGGTGCCGACGGTGATCAGCGCACCGTTGTCGCACAGGTTCTGCCGTCCGGCGACGCACATCCGGCAGTGCCCGCACGCCGGGATGAACGAGGTGACGATGTGGTCGCCCGGAACCACCCGGGTGACGCCCGGCCCGACCTCGCGGACGATGCCCGCGCCCTCGTGCCCGCCGCAGGCCGGATAGGAATGGAAGGGGATGTCGCCCTGGGCGAAATGGTCGTCGGAGTGGCACAGCCCGGACGCCATTACCTGGACGAGGACTTCTCCGGCCTTCGGCGGGTCCAGGTCGACCTCGCGCACGTCCCACCTGCCCGGTGCTTCCCACAGCAGTGCGGCGGTCGTCTTCACGAGGCGGCTCCCGGGTAGCAGGTGCGCAGGAAACTCCGGTAGGCGTCGACGATTCCGCTGCTGTGCGACTCGTCCGGGATCAGCTCGGTGCTGACCTCAAGACCGGGCAGCGGGCGCTCGGTCGCCACGTCGAGAAAGCGCAGGAACTCGATCCCCAGATGCCGGTAGAACCGGCTGGGACCCAGCATTTCGTACGCGTTCACGGTCAGGTGCAGGAAAGTTTCCCTCGTCGGAGATTCGGTGTCCGCCAGCAGTTTTTCGTAACGTTCGTAGATGCGGCTGTCCGGGACGACGACCCCGGGACTGCTGGCCCCGAAACGGGTGAACAAGCTCGATCCCGAAGTGAGCGCGAACAACGTGAAAAGCCCGCCGTAGGAATAACCGAAAAGACCCACGTCGTCGGCGCGGAACCGGTATCGAGCGGAGATTTCCCGGTGCAGTTCCGTCTCCAGGAACGCGAGGAAGCTGTCCGCTCGGGCGTTCTTCTGCTGGGCGAAGAACTCGTCGCACAGCGACTCCGGCGCCGCGCCCGACTCGACCCCGAGCCGCCGCCGGATGTGCGCGCGCATGAAGTCCGGCACGCCCTCTCCCGGCGGCACCAGGTCGCGATTGCGCAGCACCAGCTGCCTCGGCGCGTCGGCGGCGACATAACCGACGTTCACCTGCAGATACGGCTCCACCGGCCGCGCCTGCTGCCGATCGGTGATCGCGCCGCGCACGCCTTCGGTGAGCGGCGCGATGAGATTCCCGTCCGTCACATAGACCAGCGGGTACTCCCGGCCGTTTCCCTGGTAGCCGCGCGGGAGGAAAACGCTGACCGCGAACCGCGCCCCGACGGCGGCCGAGTCGATTTCGAAGTACTCGGTCGCCGCGCCCGGGGTGGCCATCGCGGTGCCGGTGGTCATGAGACCCCCTGCGCACTGAGCGTCGTCCAACTCCGCCGCGAATCGGCGCGCAGGACCCGGCCGAACGCCGAACCGGTGAGGTGGCATTGCGCGGCCACCGCGTGCGGATCGCCAGCCAGCTCGCCCATCATCCGGTCGCGGGTCCGTTTGCCTAGTTCGGCGTCCACTTCGAACACGAGCGAAACCTCGTTGTCCGACAGCTGGACCGGGCAGTGCAGAACGTCGCCGAGGATGATCGCGCGCTGCTGTCCCGACGACACGACGAGCGAGCAGTGGCCCGGCGTGTGCCCGGGAGTCGCGACGACCGAAACGCCGGGTGCGATGACCGCGCCGTCGGAAACCGCGTCGGCTCGCCCTTCGAGCGGCCCCAGCACGCCGCCGGGGCCGACCGCCGCCATCGGGTTGTCGCCGAGCGACGACCAGTAGTCGATTTCGCCTTCGCCGACGACGTGGCGGGCGTTGCCGAAGGTGAGCGCGTCGCCCTGCGCGGTCCAGCCGACGTGGTCGATGTGCAGGTGGGTGTAGAAGACCGTGTCGATGTCTTCCGGGGTCAGGCCCTCTTCGCGGAGGCTGGTGAGCAGGCGACCGGAGCGGAACTCGCCGTCCGCAGCGGGGAACGCCACCGTGTGGTCGCCGAAGCCGAGGTCGACGAGGATTTTGCGGTCGCCGGTCCGGATGAGGAAAGTGCCGAGGGAGAGCAGGAGCTTCCCGTCGTCGTCGAAGAGCTCGCGGTGCGCGCTCCACAGTTCCGGCGTCCCTGCCGGGAACAGGGCGGTCTCGGAGACGCTGGCCTCGCCGTCGGGCAGGTAGGTGATGCTGATGTCGCCGACGGAGATCGTCTCGCGCGGCGAAGCGTGTGCGGACATCGTTGTCCTTTCGGTCTTCGGGCGTTAGGAGGAGTGGACGAGGACGCCGCGCAGGTTCCGGCCTGCCTTCATGTCGTCGAAACCGGCGGCGACGTCTTCGAGGGCGTAGCGGGTGGTGACCAGCTCTTCGAGTTTCAGCACGCCTTGGCGGTACATCTCGAGCTGCGCCGGGATGTCCGCGGTCGGCGAACTCGCGCCGAACAGCGAACCCTGCAGGCGCTTCTGGTACAGGACGAGTTCGTGCAGGTTGAAGTCCCCGTCGCGGACGAAGGTCTCGCCCAGCCCGACCGCGACGCACGTGCCCGCCTTGCGGACCGCGGCGAGCCCTTCGCCCAGGTGCTTCCCGGTCACGACGCCGACCGCGACGATCGCCGAATCGACGCCCTGGCCGTTGGTCATCGACCGGGCCAGCTCAGTCGCCTCGGCCATGTCCGCGACCGCGTGCGTCGCACCGAGCTTCAAGGCCGATTCCCGTTTGAACGCAACGGGATCGACCGCGATCACCGCGGCAGCTCCCGCGTGCGCGGCACCCTGGACGGCGTTGATCCCGATCCCGCCGATGCCCATCACGATCACGACGTGCCCAGGCCGCACCGCGGCGGAGTTGACCGCCGCGCCCCATCCGGTGCCGACGCCGCAGCCGGTGAGGCACGCGACGTCGAGCGGGATGTCCGGGTCGATCTTGATCACCGACGCGGTGGAGACGGTGGTGTGCTCGCAGAACGTCGACAGCCCGGCCATCTGCCCGACCGGCTGACCGTCGAGCGACAGCCGGAACGACTGCGGGTCCTCCGGCCGCGCGCCGGTGCCGAGCGAGGCACCGAGGTCGCAGAGGTTCTGCAGGCCGCGAGCGCAGAACCGGCACCGGCCGCAGACCGGCAGGAACGAGAACACGACGTGGTCGCCCTCGGCGAAGCCCGGCGTACCGGGCCCGACCGCCTCGACGATCCCGGACCCCTCGTGCCCGCCGGCGAACGGCAGGATCGGCGGGGTCTGGTCGCCGGTGGCGAAGTGGTCGTCGGAGTGGCACAGGCCGCTCGCGGCCATCTGGACGCGGACTTCGCCGGGCCGCGGGTCCTCGACCTCCAGTTCGACCACCTCGTACTGGCCGGGAGTTTCCCGCAGCACCGCGCCGCGGGTCAGCACGCGACCACCGTGCCCGGATGTGCGCCCATAGGCTTCGGCCTCCTTTGCGGACAGCGCGGAAAAGCGCTGGTGAAAAGTGCGAAATGTGACGCAGGAGATTTCCCGCCGCACGTTCGATGTTAGGCAGATCACGCCCGTGGGATCAATTCGGAATACCCGAAGCAGCACTTCGGTAGCGGGAAAGCGGTCGTGCGCGGCGATCGCCGCGCACGAGGTTTCTCAGCAGCGGCGCGGGGGTGGCGGGCCGCGCGGTTGCGTTGCCCGCCAAGGCAAAGCGGAGCACCCGCCGGAACGAGTTGAGGTCTGTGAAGGGGGCCCCTTGAGGGAATCTGATTCCCTCAAGGGGCCCTTCACGGACCTCAGTCGGCCACCGGGGGTTCGTCGACGGGCCGGTCCAGCAGCTGTTCGATCAGCGCCCGGCACGCGGCAGCCGGACGGCGGCCCGCCGCGGTCGCGAGGTGGATCTTCCGCTCGGCCCACGGTTCGGCGAGTTCGACGACCGCCACCCGCTCCAGGAATTCGCGGGTCACCATGCACTCCGGCTGCGCCGCGATGCCAAGGCCTGCCTGCACCAGGCTCAGCGCGACCTCCCCGCTGCGCACGCTGAACGCCGGTTCGAACTCCTCGCCGAGGCGCCGCGCCGCGGCTCGGAACGCACCCGACATCGGGCCGACCGCGATCAGCGGCTCCGGCAGCAGTTCCTCGAACGTCACGCTCAGCCGATCCGCGAGCCGGTGGCCGCGCGGCAGCGCCACCACGATCCGGTCGCGGCGGTACGGCGTCACGTCCACTCCGGTGAGATCGAGTTCGTGCGCTGCGGCGAACACGCCGAGGTCCGCCTCACCGCGGGCGACCTCCTGCAGGATTTCCCGGTTTTCGATTTCGTGGACGATTATCCGGACCTGCTGGTACTGCCGGGAGAATTCACCGAGTTCCCGGGCAAGAAACGGCGCGAAGATCGACCGCGCCGAAGCGATCGTCAGATCGCCCTGCATTCCCTCGCTGAACGCCGCGATTTCCGACCGGATGTCCTCCAGGCTGCCGAAGATCTTCCGCACGTGCCGCGCCAGCACCGCGCCCGCGGGCGTGGGCACCACGCCGCGCGGGCCGCGGTCCAGCAGTTCGATGCCGGCGATGGCCTCCAGGTCGTGGATGCGTTTCGTCGCCGTCGACGCCGAGACGTTCTCCCGGATCGCGGCCAGCCCGATCTGCTTCTCCTCGACCGCGGACAGGAACAACCGCAGGGTCAGGAGGTCGACCTGCCGGATCAGGTGCAGCCTGTTGAACGCGCTCACGCTTTACCTCTATCACGCGGTCTGCGCGGGCACCCGTTCGACGAGGTTGACTTTCACGTGGTCGGGGCGCTTCAAGGAGCCGTCCGGGACCAGCGTGACGGCGGTTTTCACGTTCAGCGCGGACCGGATCCGGCTCTCCAGGGACGCTCGGAGTTCATCCTGTTTCTCCGACGGAAGGCCCGCCGCGTGTTCGACCACGAGCGGCAGCGGCTCCTGGGTGGAATGCCCCTCGAAGTCCGCGCGGATCCGCATCTCCCCCGTGGTGACCGGAGCCAGCTCCGCTACCAGCTGTTTGATCGCCGAGGGGAACACGTTGATCCCGCGCACGATCAGCATGTCGTCGGTCCGGCCGATGCAGCGCACCGTGTACCCGGTCCGCCCGCAAGCGCAGTCCGTGCCGGTCACCACGACGTGGTCCCGGGTGCGGAAGCGCACCAGCGGCGACGCCTGCCGCCGCAGCGCGGTGTACACCAGCTCACCCTGCGCGCCCTCGACCGGAGCGATCTGCTCCCCGGTGTCGGGGTTGATCAGCTCTGCGACCATCAGGTCCGGCGACAGGAAATGCATCCCGTTCGCGGCCTCGCATTCACCCCAATAGGTGCACGCGATGTCGGTCCCGCCGAGCATCTCCCGCGAAGTCGCGCCCCACAGTGCTTCGAGCTTCTCCCGCACCGCGGGCAGCCCGCCGCCGGGTTCGCCGCCGACGCTGATCGCGCGAACTCCCAGCTCGCGGGCGTCCAGGCCGACGATCGACGGGGCCTGTTCGGCGAGGTACGACAGAAAATAGGGCGTCCCGATGAGGGCGTTCGGCCGCTGGTCCGCCTGCACGCGCAGCAATCGCTCCGCCCCGGCCTCGGCGCCGATCGGGATGTCGACGATCCCCATGTGCTGCAGGATCTGCACCACCGGCAGCCCGCCGACGAACCCCTTGCTCATCCCGAACGCGTGCAGCAGCCGGTCGCCCGGCCGGAACCCGTTCGCGTACAGCGCCCGCGCGCCCAGCTCGCACCACGTTTCGATGTCGCTGCGGGTCAGCCCGACATACGAGGGGCTGCCCGTGGTCCCCGAGGAGGCCTGGATCTGGACGATTTCGTCCGGGCTCGCCGCCACGTGCGCGCCCAGCGGCGGCGCGGCAGCCAGGCTCTCGCGCAGCTCCTGCTTCTCCGTGAACGGCAGCCGGACCAGGTCCTCCACCGTCCGGACCGCAGCCGGATCCACTCCCGCAGCAGCGAACTTCTCCCGGTAGAACTCGCTCCGCGCGCCCACATACGCCAGCTGCTCCCGCAGCCGCGCTTCTTGCACGACCCTGGCCTCGTCCGCCGAGGCGGACTCGATCGCGCTCCACTGCTTTTCCGAATACGGCGCAGCCATGACACTTTCCACTTCTGTCCTGGGACGGGGTTCAGGCCCGGGTCGGCAGCACCGAGCCGAGCAGGTCGTTGTCCGCGCCGGTCGGGCGGACCGGGTGCAGCGGAGGCGGACGCTGGCCGTCGAACGACAGCGGCAGCCCGACGACGCCGATCTCGTCCTCGTCGACCGTGCCGATGATGCCGAGTTCGCGGGTCTGCTCGTGGCCGACCAGCTCCGGCGTCGTCTGCACCGGCGCGCACGGGATCCCGGCCGCCTCCAGCCGTTCCTGCCACTGCGCGCGGGTTCCGGTCGCGATCCGCTCGCCGATCAGCCGGTCGATCTCGGCGCGATTGTCCAGCCGTGCGGCGTTCCCGGCGAACCGCGGGTCGGCCGCCCATTCCGGATGGCCGAGCGCCTCGGACAGCCGGGCGAACAGCGCGTCATTGGCGCAGCTGACGATCAACGCGCCGTCCGAGGCCGCGAACGCGCGGTGCGGGACGATGAACGCCACGCCGGAACCGTGCCTGCCGCCGGGATGCCCGTCGGCCTGGTATCCGGCGATGCCGACGGAGTTCCACGCGATCGCCGTCTCCAGCAGCGACGCGTCCACCGCCGCCCCGGTGTGCTTCACATGCCGCCGGTTCAGCGCCGCGAGGACGCCGATCACCGCCCACATCCCGGTTCCGAAGTCCACAATGGACACCCCGGCGCGCACCGGGCCGCCGTCGGCTTCGCCGGTGATGTCCATGATTCCGGCGAACGCCTGCATCAGCGGGTCGTAGCCGGGCAGCTCGCGCAGCGGGCCTGCCTTGCCGAACGCGCCGATCTCGCAGTGCACCAGCTCCGGTTTGGTGACCCGCAGGTTCTCCGCGTCGAGGCCGTACTTCGCCGCATTGCCCGGCCGCAGGTTGTGCAGGAACACGTCGGCCCGCTCGGCGATGAGCCGGTGCAGCGTCGCCAGCTGCTCGCGGTCCTTGATGTCCAGGCTGAGGTAGCGGCGGCCGCGGTTGAGCGCGTGGAACGCCGCTCCGTCGCCCTTCCACTCGCTCGGCCCCCAGCTGCGCGCGGAGTCGCCGGTCGGCCGCTCGACTTTCCACACCTCGGCGCCGAGTTCGGCGAGGATCTTGCCGGCGAACGGCGCGGACGCGCTGTCGCTCAGCTCCACCACGACGATCCCCGTCAGGGGCAGTTCACGCGTCATCGCGCACTCCCGTCCCGGCCGCGCCCGAGGCAACCAGCGCGCCGATCTCGTTCTCGCCGAACCCGAACTCCCCCAGCAGCTCCGCCGAATGCTCGCCGAGCCGGGGCGCGGGGTACCGCAGCTCGGGAGCGCTTTCGCTCCACTGCTGCGGGATGCCGATGGTGCGCAGCCGTCCCTCCGAAGGATGGTCCTGCTCCGCGAAAAACCCGATCTCCTCCATGTGCGGATCGCTCAGCAGCGTCTCCGGCGTGTTCATCCGGATCGCCGGGATGTCGGCCTCGCCGAGCAGCTTCAGCCAGTCCGCGGTGGCTCGGGTGGCGAACACCTCGGCCAGGAACGCGTACAGCTCGCCGATGTGCTCGGTCCGGCCGTCGATGCTGGCGAATCGCGGGTCCTCGCCGAGATCCGCCCGCCCGACCGCGGCGAAGAACCGCTGCCAGTGCCGGGTGGTGTAGATGTTGACGCCGAGGTAGCCGTCGAGGGTCCGGTACGGGCGGCGGTCGGAGTTCATCATCCGCGCGTAGCCCCAGTCCCCGATCGGCGGCACGAAGGTGTGCCCGTAGAGGTGGTCGCCCATGGCGAAGTGCGCGAACGTCTCGAACATCGGCACCTGCACCTCCTGGCCGCGCCCGCTGCGTTCCCGCCGGTACAACGCCGCCGTCACCGCCGAGGACGTCGCCATGCCGACCACCCGGTCCGCGATCGCGGTGGCCACGTACGCCGGCTCTCCGGCGCCCCGGCTCTGCAGCACCGGCATTCCGACCGCGGCCTGGATCAGGTCGTCGTAGGCCGGTTGGCTCGCGTACGGGCCGTTCTGGCCGAAGCCGAAGCAACCGCAGTACACCAAGCGCGGATTGACTTCCCGCAGGTCCGCATAGGACAGACCGAGCCGCCGCATCGCCGCCGGGCGAAGGCTGTAGAGCAGCACGTCCGCCGACCGCGTCATCCGCAGCAGCGCGTCCCGCCCGTCCGGATGCTTCAGGTCGAGGACGAGACTGCGCTTGTTCCGGTTCAGGTGCAGGAAGATCGCCGCCATCCCGGGACTGCGCCGCGGCCCGACGCCGCGGGTGGTGTCCCCTTCCGGGGGCTCCACCTTCGCGACGTCGGCACCGAGGTCCGCGAGCAGCAGGGACGCGTACGGACCCATGAAGTTCGAGGTCAGGTCCAGGATCCGCACTCCGTCGAGCGGTCCGGCCATGTCATCCCTCCGCGGCCGGGGCGAACACCGGGAGCGTCTGCTCCCCGCGCCGCACGAACCGGACCTCGACCGGCATGCCGATCTCGATCGCGTCCGGTTCCGCCTCGATCTGCGTGAACAGCTGATAACCCTCCGCCAGTTCGACGAATCCGACGGTGTAGGGCACAATCGAGGCCCACGTCGGCGTCGGCCCGCGCATGATCGTGCTGTAGGACCACACAGTGCCGCGGCCCCGCGACTGTTCCCAGGCCAGCGATCGCGCCGAGCAGTACGGACAGTACGAATGCGCGGGCCATACGACTTCGCCGCACGAACCGCAGCGCTGGTAGGTGAGCCGCTCCTCGTCGAGCGCCGCCCAGTACGGTTCGGCGTCCGGCAGCCGGTACGGTTGCGGCCAGTCCTCGTTCATCACGGCCTCCCAGCTTCGTTGCCGGACAACACCATCACGCCCGCCGCGGCGAGCATCCCGCCCGCACCCTGCACCAGCACCGTGCGCGGCTTCCGCATCGGCGCCAGCCCCAGAGCGGTCCCGCGCAACTGCCGGACAGCCTCGACCAGACTGTCCATGTTGCACGAGATGCCCGGCTGCCCGAAAGACAGCCAGCCGCCGTTGGTATCGGTCGGCAGGTCGCCGTCCGGGCCGGTGCGGCCTTCGCGGTACACGTCGATGCCGTGACCTTTCTTCGCGAACCCCAGGTCTTCGAGGATGATCGGGCCCATGTGCGCGAAGTTGACCGACAGCTGCAGCATGTCCACATCGGACGGGGTGAGCCCGGATCGGGTGAACGCCTGGCGGGCGGCCTCGACAGTCGCGGTGTGCGTGAGGTTCGGGAACTCGCCCAGTCCGGCGAACCGGCCTGACCGCATGTTCATCCGGTCGGTGAGGTACTCGTGCGTGGTCGCCGAACCGTAGCCGCGCACCCAGACCGGGTCGCGCGCTTCCTTCGCGCGCTCGGGCGAGGTCACCACGAGCGCGCCGCCGGTGCCGCCGCCCCAGGTGGAGCACATCCACCGGCGCAGCGGGGTGGCCACGTACGGCGAAGACAGCACCTTCTCTCGGTCGATTTCGCCGTGTTTCCGCTTGGCCGCGTGCGGATGCTGCGCGCCCCACCGCTGGTTGGCGATGGCGACGTCGGCGAGGTCTTCCTCGGTGAGCCCGTATTCGTGGAAGTAGCGGCACGCGGCCTGTCCGTACAGAGACGGGATGGTCGGGCCGTACGGCACTTCGTACTGCGGGTCCGAATCGGCCTCCGAACCCATCGCCACCGCGTCCACGAACAGCTCGGTCGCGTCGCTCTGCACGCACAGCACGTACTCCGCCGCGCCCGCCGCGATCATCTGCGAAGCCACCGCGATGGTCGACGTCAGCCCGGCACCGTGCAGGGTGATTTCGCTGTTCAGCGTCACCGGCATCTGCAGGTGCGAGATGAAGATGTTGCTCCACTGGGACCGCTTGTCCGCCCATGGCGAGCGCCCGGTGAACACCGCGTCGACCTGGTGCTTGCCGATTCCCGCGTCGGCCAGCGCGGCCATCGTCGCCTCGGTGGCCAGTTGCAGGGGGTCTTTCCGGTCGGCCTTCGACGCGTACGCGTCGCCCATCCCGACGATCGCGGCGACCGGTTCGCCGGCGCTCACTTCCGCTCCGGCTGCTTCTCCGTGGGCAGCGACGACGCGAGCAGTGCTTCGAGGTCTTCCCGGCGGCGCAGCATCAGCAGGCTCCACTCGCTGCGCTGCACGACGTAGCCGTCCTGGTTGAGCGCCTTCATCAGGAACGTGGTGACGCCGTACTTGTCGTCCTTTTCCTTCTTCGCGGTCACCTCGGCGGTCACATAGATCGTGTCGTCGATCGCGACCGGCTTGAGGTAGCGGAGGTTGTCGATCCCGTAGTTCGCCTGGATCGACGGGCCGAACTGGATCAGCCCGGTCATGATCGAGTACGTCAGCGAGCCCTGCACCAGCCGCTTCCCGAACCGGGTCTGCTCGGCGTAGTGCTTGTTGGAGTGGATCTCGATCCAGTTGCCGGTGAGCGCGCAGTAGTTGACGACGTCGGCCTCGGTGATCGTCCGCCCGCCGGTGCGGAAGGTCTGGCCGACCTCCAGCTCGTCGTAGGGCATGTCGATGCGGTTGTTGATCCCCATTGATCTTCTCTCCTCGGGAAACGCGGACGGGTTCAGGCGGGCAGGCGCATCGACTTGGCGATGATCGTGCGCTGGATCTGCGAGGTGCCGCCGCCGATCGTCGACTGGATGCTTTCGCGCAGGTAGCGCTCCATGTCGCCCTCGGGCAGGTTCGCGTAGCCGCCCAGGATCTGCATGCCGTCGAGCGCGCACTGCTTGAGGGTTTCCGAGCCGTACAGCTTGGCCATCGACGTCTCGCGGGCGGCCGGCAGGTTGTCCGCCTTCATCTGCGCCGCGCGGTAGCAGAGCAGCCGGGCGGCGTCAACGCGCGTCTGGTTCTCCGCCAGCATGTGCTTGAGCACCTGGAAATCGCGGATCGGCTTGCCGAACTGGGTGCGCTGGTGGGCGTACCGGTTGGCGTTGTGCACCGCTTCCTGCGCGTTGCCGACGTAGGCCGCGGCGACCGCGCAGCGTTCCAGCTCGAGGTGTTCGGTGATGATCTTCCAGCCCTGGCCGACCTCGCCGAGCAGCGCGTCCGCGGGCACCCGGACCTCGTCGAGGAAGATCTCGGTCGTGCCGGTGGCGTGCCGGGACAGCGTCGGCAGCTTGCGGATGTCCAGGCCCGGGGTGTCGTTCGGGATCAGCAGCACGGACAGGCCGTTGTGCTTGTCGTTCTTGTCGGTGCGGACCAGCATCGCGATGACGGTGTCCTTCGCCGCCGCGCCGCTGCACCACAGCTTCGAGCCGCTGACGATCCAGTCGCCGTTCTCGTCTTGGCGCGCGTGGGTCTTCGTGTTGGCCGCGTCCGAACCGGCGTCCGGCTCGGAAATCGACACGGAGAACCGGATCTCGCCGTCGATGAACGGCTTGACGTAGCGCGCCTTCTGCTCCGCGGTGCCGTACTTGATGATGTTCATCGCGGTGAACGTGGGCACCAGCACCGAGCAGGCGAAGTCGAAGCCGAACTTGCCGAGACCTTCGGCCATCAGGGAGTAGTCGAAGATGTCCCCGCCGGAGCCGCCCTCGGACTCCGGGATCAGGATGCCGAGCCAGCCCTGCTTCGCGATCTTGGCATACGCCTCGTACGGATACTGCCGTTCGTAATCGCAATTGCGCACATATTCGACGGTGACCTCGTTGTCCATGAATTCATTGACTGTTTTCAGCCACTCGGACTGCGCCTCATCCAGGAAATTCGCGCACATTTTCTCGTACTCCCATCGCGGTTTCCATCAGATTAATGCGAGCGGCCATCAAAGCCAATTGACGATTCCCGAAGGCGGGATTCGGGTTTTCCGAATCCGCTGCTCAGCAGGCGAGCAGGGCCGCGGCCTCTTCGGCGGAGAAGCCCCAGTCGGCCAGCGCTTCCTCCGCGTGCTCCCCCGGCGCGGCGGGAGGCCGCTGAATCGCTCCCGGAGTACGGCTGAACCGCGGTGCCGGTGCGGGCTGCACGACGCCGTCCACCTCGACGAACGTGCCGCGCGCCAGCAGGTGCGGATGCTGCGGAGCCTCGGCCATGGACAGCACCGGCGCGAGGCAGACGTCCTGCCCCTCGGCGAGCGCGCACCACTCGTCGCGGGTCCGGGTGCGGAACACTTCGGCGAAGCGCTTCTTCGTGTCCGGCCAGTGCTGGCGGTCGTGTTGGCCGGGCAGCTCGTCCTCGGCGAGGCCGAGCATCCGCAGGGTGTTGCGCCAGAAGCGGGTCTCGTTCGCGGCGAGGCTGATCCAGCCGCCGTCCTTGGTCTCGTAGACCTGGTACCAGGGCGCGCCGGAATCGAGCCGGTTCGTGCCGCGTTCGTCGGTCCAGTAGCCCGCCGCGCGGAAACCGTAGAAGGCGGTCATGAGCGACGCCGACCCGTCGACCATTGCCGCGTCCACCACCTGCCCCTGGCCGGACCTGCGGCTTTCCAGCAGCGCGGACACCACGCCGAGAGCCAGATACAGAGAGCCGCCGCCGAAGTCGCCGGCCAGATTCAGCGGGATGACCGGCGGACCTCCCGCCTCGCCGATCGAGTGCACGACGCCGGTCAGCGACACGTAGTTGACGTCGTGGCCTGCGGCCTTGGCCAGCGGCCCGCCCTGACCCCAGCCGGTCATCCGGCCGTACACCAGGGCCGGATTCGCGGCCAAGCAGTCGTCCGGCCCGAGTCCCAGCTTCTCCGCGACGCCGGGACGGAACCCCTCGACCAGCGCGTCAGCTTGTTCGACCATCCGCAGCACGGCGGCGACCGCGGCCGGGGTCTTGAGGTCCAGCGGCACACCGCGGCGTCCGCGATTCATCAGCTCGAAGCGCGGTTCGATCGGCGCGCCGCCGTCGTAGCCGGGCGGGCGCTCGATCCGCAGCACCTCGGCACCGAGGTCGGCCAGCAGCATGCAGGCGAACGGCGTCGGCCCGACCCCGCCGAGCTCGACGATCCGTACCCCGCCCAGCGGTCCGGAATGCGTGTCTTCCATCCTCGCGACGCTACGCGCGCGGGGGGCGGAAACCTATTTCGCAAACCCGAAGCAGCACTTCGGGAACTCCGAATTGATTGTCCCGAACGGCCTGCTTAGGCTACGGCGACCCCGCTCGGGGCTTTATTCCGACCACATTCCCGGTCCGCCGCACCCCATTCGGAGAGGGGCGTTCAATGACGACGCCGAAATCCCCGTCCGCACCGGAACCCGCCGCCCGCGCCAGGTCCGGCCGCCGCGCCGTCGTGGCGAGCATGGTCGGCACCACCGTCGAGTACTACGACTTCCTGGTCTACGGGGTCGCCGCCTCGCTGGTCTTCGGAAAACTGTTCTTCCCGCAGGTCGACCCCGCAGCCGGGGTCCTGCTGTCGCTGTCCACCTTCGCGATCGCCTTCGTCATGCGCCCGATCGGCGCGGCGGTCTTCGGCAACCTGGGCGACCGCGTCGGCCGCAAACGCGTGCTGTTCCTGACCATGATGCTCATGGGCGTGGGGACCTTCGCGATCGGCCTGCTGCCGACCTACCACACGATCGGCATCGCCGCGCCGATCCTGCTCGTCCTCTGCCGGTTGATCCAAGGCCTCGCCCTCGGCGGCGAACAGGCCGGCGGTTTCGTGATGAGCGTGGAAAGCTCGGCCGACAAACGCCGCGGCCTGGCCGGCGCGTTCGTCAACTCCGGCGCGGGCTGGGGCCTGCTGCTGGCGAACCTGCTCTTCCTGGTGCTGAACGAACTCCCCGGCGACGCCTTCCTCACCTGGGGCTGGCGCATCCCGTTCCTGCTGAGCGCGGTGCTGGTGCTGGTCGGCCTGTACATCCGGGTCAAGCTCGACGAAAGCCCCGAGTTCGTCCGCGTGGAAAACGCCCAAGCGGTCAAGCGCGTCCCGCTCGCGGACGCGATCAGGCGCGGCTGGCGTCCGATGATCCTGGTGATGCTGTGCTGCCTCGGCACGCACGTCAATTTCTATGTGGTGACGGTGTATTCGCTGACCTACGGCACCTCGGTGCTGCACCAGCCGAAAACCACCCTGCTGTCGATGCTGCTGATCGTGACTGCGATGTACATGGTCACCACGCCGCTGTTCGGTTTGCTGGCGGACCGGTTCGGTCGCAAGCAGGTGTTCGTCGTGTCGGCGATCGCCCTGGTGCTGACGCCGTTCGCGTTTTACCCGCTGCTGGGCAGCGGCAGCTACCTGCCGATGGTGGCCGGTTTCGTGCTGCTGTTCATGGCGGTCAGCGCGAACTCCGCCGCGGAGCCGACGTTCTTCGCGCTGTCTTTCCCGCCGTCGATCCGCTACAGCGGGCTGGCCGTGTCCTATGGCCTGGGCGCGGTCATCGGCGGCTCGTTCGCCCCGCTGATCTCGGCGGGGCTGTTCAAATCGAGCGGAAGCTGGACGACTGTCGCGATCTACAACGGCGGTGCCGCACTGATTTCCGTTGTGGCTGGGTTGTTGCTGCGGGAACTCCCCCGGCTGAGCACGAAAACTGCACCGGCTCAGTCCGGCTCCGCTCCGCAGGCCGTCTGACTGTCCGAGAAGCTGGACAGTCCGGCTTCCTCGACCGCCCTAGGTTTGCCATTGCGGGCAATTCTCTTCTGGCGGAAGGAAACGAGCGATGTTGACGGACAACGGTCAGCAGGCAGGACCTGAACACACCTTCTCCGTCCGGTCCGGCCGGACTGGACGGAGAAGGAACCGCCGGATCGCCGGATGCATCGCGGTGACCTCAGCACTGATGCTGGCGATGTCGTCCGCACCGTCAAGCGCAGACACCCCGCTTCCGCTGCACCATTACCTCCTGGTCGGCGGATTCGCCTCGCCCGGCATCAGCTCGGTCAGCGTGACCCGGGACAGCGCGATGACCACCGTCCCCGGCTCCCCGTTCGCCGGAGGCCTCGGTTCACTGGGCATGGCGATCACCCCAGATGCGCAGAAGGTCTACTCCGTCGACAGCGGGTCAAGCACCATCATCGGCTACCGCATCGGCTCGGACGGCACGCTGAGCCCGTTCCAAGGCGGCACCGTCCTGGTGGGACTGCCTGTCGTCGGGGCCGCCATCACCCCGGACGGATCACGACTGTTCGTAACGCTCGGAGGCGGGACGACCGGAGCCGGATCAGTGCGCTCGTATGCGATCTCCCCGTCCGGGACACTCAGTCGAACGGGCGCAGCCGACGCACCGATCGACAGTGCGATCAGCCAGGTCACGATCTCGCCGGACGCCAGCCACCTCATCGTCACGAACTACCTCGCGAACAGCGTGACGTCCTTCGCGATCTCCCCCGACGCGACGCTGACCCAGGTCGGCGCACCGGTGACGGCAGGGAACAAGCCAGTCATCCCCGCGTTCACGCCAGACGGGAAATACCTCTATGTCAGCAACGAAGGCAGCGGTGACCTCTCAGCCTACGCCGTCGGCCGGGACGGCTCACTGACGTCGATCCCCGGATCGCCGTACCCCAGCGGCGGAACCACGCACGGCACCGTCATCACGCCAGACTCACGCCGACTCTACGTGCCCAACACCACCGCCAACACAGTAACCGGCTGGAGCATCGGCACCGCCGGCCAGCTGACGCCACTGCCCGGCTCGCCGTACCAGATGCCAGTCATGCCAGGCCGGGTCACACTCAGCGCCGACGGCAAGTACCTGTTCGTCATCCAGGCGATCGCGGTGGACAACCCGACGCTGCACAGTCAGGTGTACAGCTACGTGCTGCAGCCAGACGGCCAGCCGGTCCCCAGCGGCCTCCCGCCCGCCGACACCGGCCTGGTCTGGCACGACGGCTCAAACGCGTTCCTCACCCCGAACCAAGGCCCCCTGGCGGCACTCACCAACTCCGGACCCACCTCCGGCAAAACCCGCGGTTTCACCGCAGCGGCTTCCTCGGACCCGGACGGCACAGTGGCCCAGTACGCCTGGGACTTCGGCGACGGGCAGCAGCTGGTGACCACCACGCCCGACGTCTCGCACACGTACGCCAAGTCCGGAACCTGGACCGTCACGGTGACTGTCACCGATGACGAAGGTTGCTCCACCAGCTTGATTTACGAGGGCACCTCGGTCACCTGCGGCGGCGGACCGCGCGCGCAGGCACGAACGACGATCACGACGTAGCGATCGGAAGATCGCTGAAGCGGGGCCGAAACCGTACCGGTTTCGGCCCCTCCCGCTATCGACGCGATGGGAGTCTGTCAGCGGCCAGTCGGGATTCCCCGTGGACGGCCACTCACGGACGGCCGGTTGGATTCCCCGCTGGCGGCCAGTTTCACGGTCAGTGATCGCAGCAGGTTCGGCGACGCCGCGGCCATGCAGGTCATGCCGCGACTTTGATCGCGCCAGCACGGCGCGGCGCGGTGGCGCCGAGATCCGTCAGTTGCCAAGGTCGTGGGATCAACGTGCTGCGAGCGACAAGACCGCCTTGCAGCTCGGCGGCGTTGTAAGAACACGTTCTCGATAGCGGTGCTCGCGGCCAGTCTCCTCTTGCCGAGAACGCCCTCTTCTGCCGATGAGAGAGCGCTGGCTTCCTGCGATCAACCGCGCGGTCCGGCCAGGGACTGAGAGCCTGGTGTCTATGCCTTGCTCGCGACCACCGTGTAGTTCTCGGCCTCGAGATCGAACGTGCTCACTTCCGGCCGGAGTCCGACCCGGTGCAGCTCGACTTCGAGTTCCTTGTGCCGGTAGGGCCAGCAGGACAGCAGTTCCGAGCGGACGACAACCAATCCAGTCGCATCAACCTGGGCGATCGCAATCTCGATGTGGTGCTCCTCCTCCCATTGCGGCGCGATCTCCCAGCGGTAGACCACGACGGCATCGCGACCGTTCCGGCGGACGAGTCGGTCACCGATATCCAGCCGGGAACCTCTGGCCCTCACGAGTTCCCACGTGCGGGAGGTGAGCACCAAGCGCCCGCCAGGGCGCAAGAGCCGTGACATCGACTCCAGAGCAGCAACCCTGCCTCGCGCGCCCTCGGCATGCGTCGCAGGGCTCGGTTGAACAGTTCGACTGCGAGGAGGAGCGCGATGGGCGGGCTCGCGGCGACGATGACGCTGAGGACGCTGAGGTTCTCGGTCGCGCCGATGTTGGCGCAGAGCGAGAGTGAGATCCCGAACGCGAAGGCGGCCCACGCGGTCCGTCGGCCGGTGTCGGTGGTGCGTTTCCAGAGTTCGACGGTCGCGATGACGAGGAGGCCGTCGACGATCAGCGGCCAGATCGCGGCGGTGGTCTGGTCGGCGCCGAAGCGGAGGGCGAACGTGCGGCCGTGGCGGTAGGAGGCGTAGGCGGCACCGAGCGCGACGAGCGCGGTGCTGGCGCATTGCACGGCCAAGGAGGCGGTCCATCGTGGAGTGCGGTTCATTGTGCGGCTCCCGGGAGGTGCTGGTGCGCCAGGGGGTGCGGTTCACCGGTCAGAGCGGCCAAGGCCGTGGCGACGTCGTGGATAGCGGCTTTGATGTAGGTGACGGTGGCGTTGTCGGACGAGTCGAAGTGCCCGGCGTAGGCATGGGCGACGCCGAAGCCGAAGCGGCGCTCGACCCAGGTGAGGGTGGTGTGGCGCAGCCAGTGGGTGGAGATGTTCTGGTTGCGCACGAAGGGAAGATGGCGGCCAAGTCGGTTCCACAGGTGGTCGTAACGACGCTTGGTTATGGGTGTGCCGTTGCGGTACCGCAGGAGCGGTCCGTTGGGATCGGTGGAGCCGCGTTCGTCGGCGTGCTCCAGCAGCAGCCGCATCAGGGTCGGGGAGATGGGCTGGTAGCGGCTGGTGCCGTCTTTCTCGCGCAGGTAGAGGAGACACTCGGCGCGTTCGAGGTCTCGGGGCCGGAGCGCGAGTGCTCCGCCGCGGCGGCAGGCGGTCTCGGTGTGGAGCCGCAGCAGGAGGCTGTCGAGATCGGGGTCGTCCCCGGTCTCGACAGCGATGGTGTTGATCTCGGTCAGTTCGTTCGAGGTGAGTGCGCGTCGCGGGGACGGCAAGCGCCGGGGTTTCGCGACTTTCAACGCCGGGTTCTGCAGCTCGGTGAGGAGTCCGTCGTCGACGGCGTGCCGGTAGAGACAGCGGAGTGCGGCGATGAAGTTCTCCATCGCGGAGCGGCCGCCCCGGGAATTGGCGCGCACCAGCGCGTTCACGCGGGACGCTTCGGCGAGCTGCTTGATCTCCGAGGGCGTGGGTTCGTCGAGCCGCCGGTTGCCCCAGGCTGCTTCGGCCTGGGCCCAGTAAGAGGCGTAGGAGCGTGCGGTCGCGGGGGAGAGCGACTTTGCGACCACTGGGATGTAGGCGGAGATGGTCGGCATCTCGGTTGGCGGTTCGGGGTTGTCGAGCAGGTCGGCGGGGGTGAGACCCATTTTCGAGAGGAGGAGCCGGGCTGCGTCGAGTTCGGCTTGGCTAGTGGTCATCGCTGCCGCCTCCGATCAGGGAGGCGTGGCGGGCGAGGACGAGCTTGTCGAGCGCGGCCATCGGGTGGATGACCAGGACGTTCTCCCGGACGTCGGCGACGAGGAGGGCTTGGTCGCCGGTGCGGAGTCGGCACGGGCGCCGGAGGATGTGCGGGATGACGACTTTGCGTTTGGGGTCGAGCGCGAAGGGTCCGTGCCGGTCGGGCCGGAAGACGATCGAGGTCCCGATGACGGTGGCGTCGAGCCGGACCGAGGTCCGCCACCGGAGCTGGGCGAGCACTGCGGTCGCGGAGAGTCGTCCGGATCCGTCGAGCCGGGACAGCGCGTAGGCGAGATCCGTGTCACGCGATGGAGCCGGGACGGTCGGCAGCGGGAGCCGCTCGACGGCCGGGGCCAGGGGAGCGAGGCGGCTGCCGGTCTCGGCTCCGGGGATGAGCGGCGGGACGACTGCGGTCACGCCGACCACCTGCCTGAGGCCGCGAACAGGCTACCCAACGAGGAAAACCGACCACCCTTGTGCTGGGTGATCGGCTGCTGCGAGACTTGGGGAAATCTCACCAGTTTTGGTGTCCGAGGGGGGACTTGAACCCCCACGTCCGTTAAGGACACTAGCACCTCAAGCTAGCGCGTCTGCCATTCCGCCACTCGGACTTGCTGATGAAGAGAGTATACGACGGTCCGACCCTTATTTTCAGGGGGGTCCGAAACACCTTCGAGACCACGCATGATAACCTCATATGTTATCGACATTTGGATCCCGATCCGCATATCCGCAGGTCCGCGCGATCTGGTTGACGGCCAAACCCTGCCAAGACCCTCCGGAACGCCGCGAGAACTCCCGCTTTGCTGGGGCATCCCTGTGGTGAGCAGGTCATTCTGAGGGAACGCCCACCAACACCTCCCTCCTCACCCGGCCGAACAACCTTCCACAGGCTGGCTGCCCACCGCGAGCATGCGCAACATCGCCGAAACCTCAGCTTCGAAGCGAGCGGATCCAGACATCGCCCGACGGAGGCATACAACAGACGGACGTGCGGCCTCTCCCCCGCCCGGCGCACCCAGCAAGGCATCGCATCCGGCACCCAGACTGCCTGTACTAGGCCTGAAGGATAGATATCCGACGCGCCGCGGCACACCGCTACACGGCGCGAGAAAAGCGCAATGGGTGAGATGTCCGCCCGCGCCGAGGGCGAGGGCGGTGTCTCCAGGAGCCAGCAGTCCGGCGAGCACCGCCATGTTCGCGGCGGACCCGGAGTGCGGCTGCGCATTGGCGTGCTTTGCCCCGAACGCGGCTTTGGCCCGGGCGACGGCGAGCAGTTCGACCTGGTCGAACCATTGTGCGCCGGGACGGAATCGACGCCCCGGATATCCTTCGGCGGTGCAGTTCGACAGCACTGCTCCGCCGGCGGCGAGCACCGACGGATCCGCCAGGCTGGAATGCGCGGCGAGGGCGGGAACATCGGATTGGTACCGCTCTTCGTTTTCCAGCAGATCAGCCAGTACGGGATCGTGCTTCAGCGGCGAACCCGAGGGCTGACCGATGAACAAGAACGGAAACGATCAGCGCCGGTAGGCCCAAAAAGAGAAATTCCGGAATTCCGCAGGTGACGCCCCTGCGTGATCTTGAAATCGTACCCGTGCCGCTTCAGCAGCGACCCGGCCGTCCAGATCGTGCACCTCGATCGCGAGGTGCGAGATCCGCTTCCAGTGCAGGTTCGAGATACCGTGGAGAAGGTCCAGTCCGGCCTTTTCGACGACGACCACCGGCGGATCGGAAGTGTTCCGTGTCAGGCGCTGGTAAAGCGAGTCGGCCGGCTCGAACGAGTGGACGGTGGCACTGTCCGCTGTGGAGAAATAGACCAGCGTGCACGCCGATGTCGGCGACCGCCATTCCCGTCCGTCGGGCAGCACGTCCTTTTCCAGCGGCATGTCCACCCCCGTTTCTCCTCTCGCGGTTAACCGGTCTTCTCTTCCACCGGCTCGGTGGCGCGGCGCAACCGCCTGATTTCCGGCACGAATTGCGCGCCGAGGGTCAGGAGCACGATCAGCGCCCCGCCGCCGAGGAGCACGGGGCCGACGCCGAGCGATTCCCCCAGCGGTCCGGCGACGGTGATGCCGATCGGAGCCAGCGCGTAGCTGCCGAGGGCGTCGTAGGCGAAGATCCGGGAATGCTTGTCCGGCGGGATTTCCTGCTGAATCGCCAGCGACTCGTTCACCACGAAGAACTCGATCCCCATGCCGCCCGCGAACGCCGCCGCCGCGAGGATCGCCACCGGGAGCGGCACTGCCAGTGCGAACAGCAGCACGCCGATCGGCAGGCAGGCGAGGCTCGCGGTCCGCAGGATCCGGCGGGGATGCCACCGCAGCAGCGTCAGGCCGCCGCACAGGCCGCCGACCGAGGTGGCCGCGGTGATCACGCCCCAGGTTCGCGCGCCGTCGAAGTGGTTCTGAGCCACCAGCGGGCCGAGCACGCTGATCGTGCCCTGGTAGGCAGCGGTCACGCAGGAGATCTGCAGGACGATCACCCACAGCCAGCGCCGCGACGCGAATTCGCGCCACCCGTCGCGGAGATCCTCGGCGATGCCGGTGCCCCGCTCCAGCTTGGGCAGGCTGGAGAACCGCATCGCCATCCGCAGCGCGCCCGCCACCAGGTAGCTCCCGGCGTCGGCGACCAGGCCCCATCCCGGCCCGATCACGGCCACCAGAACGCCGCCGAGCCCGGCGCCGGCGATCTGCGCGGTGGCCCGGCACACCCGGCTGAGCGCATTCGCCTGCGGCAACTGGTCGGCGCGCACCGTCTGCGGAAGCAACCCGGACGCGGCCGGGATGTAGATTCCCAGGCCGAACCCCCGCACCGCGGTCAGCACCACCAGCCAGGGAACGTTCGCCGCGCCGCTGAGCACGAGGGCTCCGGCGAGCAGCTGGGCGGCGGCCTGCACCAGGTTGGCCAGCGCGATCAGCCGCTGGCGCGGCATGCGGTCCGCGACGATCCCGCCGGCCAGCAGGAACACCAGCATCGGCACCCAGGCCGCGGCGCTGACGTAGCCCAGCGAACTGCCGTCTCCCCCGATCGCCAGCACCGCGAACGGGGTCGCCACGACCGCGATCGACGTGCCCGCCATCGAGATGACGTCACACGTCACCAAGAGGGTGAAATTGCGGCTGCCCAGCGGCCCGTTCCGCAATTTCGCCAGCCTAGCGGGCATGGCCGGCCGCGTATACGGCGAACGGACAGGCTGTCGAACGCCGGTGCGCGCTGGCGTATTCGGATCGGACGCGAAATGTCATGATTCGTCTTTCGGTCGGGGATCGGTTTGCTCGGCCTGGGGACGACGGTCGAGCTCGATCGCGTGCCCCCGTTTCAGCGCTCGGCCTGGGTCGAGGGTATTGCACGAAGATCTTTCGCGGGCCTGGATCCGGCTCAGGACTTCCGTCCGAACTGACGCTCTGACTGAAAGAACTCGAACCGTTTCCCGGCCATTACGGCGGGGCCGCTCAGCGGCCGGAGCGAGCAAATTCGCCGACCCGCAGCACGCTCGGTGGCAAACCCGGAGGCATGGAGCCCGGTCCAGTCCCGGCTGCCAGTCAGGCACGACGCAGTCGTCGAAATCCATCGCGAGGAAACCGGAGTTCCTGTGCGAGCGTGCACGCCGCTGGTTGCGGACGCCTCCGTGACGCAGCCCGGGTGAGGGGTGCTCCCCCACCCGGGCCGAGAACCCGCGCGGACCGAGGAATCCGAACCGGCCGAAACACCGTATGCCCTGTGGCGCAGCGACTACGAGCTCCGGCTCTACGACATCGACGGACTCAGGTGCCCCACCGCGAGCTGGTGTCTCGGCCTGTTGGAGGAGCCGCGTGGCTGAGCAGAAGCTTCGACACCGACTGTCCGCAGGGCAACCAGTCGATCGGGGTTCGCGTGGTGAGCCGAGCGGATCAACCTGACGATGTCGAGGATTTCAGCGGGCGGCTGATCGGCGAGCAAAGCCTTGATCTGGTTGGCGGCCAGCCAACGGTCCGCGTTCAGCTCAGGCTCGCGAATGGGCAGCGCTTGATCGCCGTCGGCACTGCGTCGCCGACCTTGGTTTCCGTCCGAGACGGTCTCATCCGCGCGGCCGGTCCACTGCTCAGGGTTGATCAGGAAGATCAGCCAGGATTCGCCGCGCGCGAGTTCGGAAGGATCGTGACCGAAGCTGTAAGCCCTCGTGGCGCGCCGCCGATCCTCGGAAACAGCCGCCCCTCGCCCTCCACCGGTTAGGGGTGCGGCCCGGAAATCACCTGGGGGTGGCGATTCCCGGGCCGCCGGTCGGCTACCGGCAGCAGCTTCCTGGGGGTCAGCCGCATGCCGGGCCGTGGTCAGCGGAAGCTCCGCTGACGCCATTATGGCACATAATATGGCAGCACAACAACCAGTTAATGGCTCGAAGTGGCATCAACGATGTCCTCGATTCACTGTGCCGACCTGCACCGAAGTGGTCACTACCACGGCTGATCCGATGGCTCTGATCGAGCCAAAAGGGCGCCTAAATGTCGGGGAAGTGTCCTGAAGCCGATGCGGGCTTCAGGGTGCACGGGTATCTGCATCGGGAAGCGGGTCCGGGCACACCAGTCGCCGAACCGGGCAGCACGAGCCGCTATGGGCGAAAGTCTGTCGTGCGGGTTGGTTTCAGCGCGCCTCCGCCGGGACCGCCGTGGCGAGTTCCGCCGCCTGCTCGGCGATGGTCTGGAGCCGGAACACGTGCTTCGAGGTGAGGGGAAGTCCGGCCTTCCGCGCGGCCACGACCAGCCGGATGCCCAGCACCGAATCGCCGCCGACCTCGTAGAAGTTGTCGGTCACGCCGACCGAATCGAGGCCGAGGACCTCCGCCCACACCCGCTCCAGGGCGCGTTCCAGCGCGGTCCCGGGCGCAGCTTCTCCGGCTCCGGACGGGAAAACCGGCGCGGGCAGTGCGCGACGGTCCACCTTTCCGTTCGCCGTCAAGGGGAAGGACCTCAGCACCACGACCGCGGCGGGCACCAGGTAGTCCGGCAGCCGCTCGGCGAGGAAGGACCTCAGCTCCGCCTGTTCGAGGCCGGATTCGACGCTGGGCTCGAGGCCGGCGGCGGCACCCACGGCGTAGGCGATCAGCTGCTTGCGACCGTCGTGCACCTGCACGTCGACCAGTGCGGAACGGACCCGCGGGTGCTGTTCCAGCGCCAGTTCGATCTCCTCGGGTTCGATCCGGTACCCGCGCACCTTGACCTGCCGGTCGGCACGGCCGACGAACTCGAGCGCCCCGGCCGCGGTCCACCGGACGAGGTCGCCGGTGCGGTAGCACCGGCCGGTGCCGGCCAGCACCGGGAAGCGCTCCCCTGTCAGGTCGGGCAGGCCGAGGTAGCCGCGGGCGACGCCGGGGCCGCCGAGGTGGAGCTCGCCCACCACGCCGACCGGGACGGGCTGCGACCGCTCGTCGAGCACGCGCGCCGCGGTGCCGGCGATGGGCCGGCCGATGGGCACGGTGACCGCCGGATCGACGTCCGTCACGAGGTGCCAGGTGGCGAACGTGGTGGTCTCGGTAGGCCCGTACACGTGCAGCAGCCGTTCCGGCGGCCGCGCGGCCAGCACCCGGGCGACCATCGCCGGTGCCACCGCCTCCCCGCCGAAGAGCAGGGTGATGAGCGAGCCGAAGGTCTCCGGCGCGCTCGCAGCGATCTGGTTGAACACCGCGGTGGTGACGAACATGGTGGTCGCACGGTGTTCGCGCAGGGCGCCGGCCAGCGCGGCGGGATCGAGCAGCACCTCTTTGGGCAGCACCAGAACCGACCCGCCCGAGACCAGCGGGGCCCAGATCTCGAACGTCACCGCGTCGAAAGCCGGATCGGCCACCTGCACCACGACGTCGTCGGAGCCGAGCCGCACGTAGTCGGGATCGGCGACGAGCCGCGTGATGGACCGGTGCTCGATCTGGGTGCCCTTGGGGGTCCCGGTCGACCCGGAGGTGTACAGCACGTAGGCGAGATCGCCCGGGCCGCACGGCACCGGCGGCACGGTTTCCGGCTGCCCGTTCAGCAGCGCTTCGTCATCGGCGAACACCGGCCGCACCCCGGGCACGCGGTCGCCGACGGCGGTGTCGGTCAGGCACACGGCCATGCCCGCGTCGCTCGCCATCCGGCGGAGCCGGTCCTCCGGCTGGTCCGGGTTGACCGGCAGGTAGGCGCAGCCGGCACGGAGGACGGCCAGCATCGCGACCACCAGCCTGACTCCCCTCGGCACGCAGACGCCGACCACCGAACCAGGTGCGATGCCTTCGGCGAGCAGCACGTTGGCCAGCCGCGCGGACGCATGGTCGAGCTCCCGGTAGCTCAGGCGTGTCGCGCCGGTGACCGCGGTCGCCTCGGGGGTCAGGCGCGCCTGCCTGCCGACCAGCTCGTGCACGGTCAGGTCGCAGGTCTTTCCCTCGGCGTGCCCCCAGCGCTCGAGGTCCGCCGCTTCCCCGGCCGGGAGCAGCGGCAGCAGACCGATCGGCGTGGCCGCGTCCTCGCGGGCAGCGGTGAGCAGGGTCGTGAGGTATCCGGCCAGCCGGACCGCGCCCGCGTGGTCGAACCGCGCCGGGTCGCAGAGAAGCGACCCGGAGCCGTCCGGGCTGGTCTCGATCGTCACCGCGAACCGCCCGGCGACGGGTTCGGCACCACGCTCGCGGACCTGGATCGTGCAGGAGGCGAGGGCGTCGGGATCGGCGGGCTCGCCCTCCCCCGCCCGGCGCACCCGCTCGACCAGATCGGCGAACGGGATCTCCGCCTGCATCGAAAGCTGCGTGGTGACCGGACGCGGGCCGGCCCGGTGCAGGACCGGAGCTGCCTCCTCTCCCCAGCCGGCGCATCGAGTGCCCAGCACCAGGCAGGCCGCCACCAGGTCGTCGAACCGGAGACCGGGCGGCAGGTCGACGGCGATCGGGGCGGCGGCCTCCGGGCGGGGAGCCGCCGGGCCCGCGGGCAGGCCGGCGGACAGGCAGACGGTGCGGAGGAGGGATGCGGTCATCGTGGGTCTCCCAGTCTTGCGGGGCGGCGCTCAGTGCTGTGCCTGCGCCATGAGATCGAGCAGCTCGGGGGTGACGAATTCGTCGATCGGGCACACCCCGGACAGCGTCGAGAAATAGCGGTCGGTCAAGCCCTGGTCGCTCGCCACCAGCCGGATCAGCGCGTCCTGGTGCGGGCTCGGGGCGAGCTCGGCGACCCGGATCGTGTTGCGGTAGCAGGGCATCAGCAGCTCGGTCCGGCGGGCGGCGAACCCGGCCAGCGCGCGGGCCAGCCGCGCCGGCTCGCGCAGGTCGTCGCCGAGCAGATCGGCCAGCAGCTGCGCCTGGCCGAACGCGTCGGTGATGCCCCGCGCGGTGATGGAGTCCTTGTGGTGGCCCGCGTCGCCGACCAATACCCAGCCCGGGCCGGCCGCGGTACGGAAGAAGTTGCGCTGGTCCCCGGTGCCGCGCACCTGTTCCAGCCGTTGCCCGCCGGCCATTTCCTCGCGGACCTCGGGTGCGACCTCCGCCACCGCCGCGAGCAGCGAGGCGAGCGCGTCCTGCTTGACCCGGGGGAACTCCCGCTGCGGAAAGTACGCCGCGACCAGGGTGGCCCCGTCGTTGGTCGGCACCGTGCCCACCCACCGGCCCGGCGCCTCGAGCAGCCGGAACCGGGCGGGCAGGCCGGACCAGAACGTGTAGTAGGCGCAGGTCAGGGTCGGATCCGCGACCTCTTCGCGGGCTCCGGCCTTCGCCGCGACGGTGGAGCGCATCCCGTCCGCCCCGACCACCAGCCGCGACCGCAGCACCGTCCCGTCGGCGAGCACCACGCCGGCCACCGCGTCGTCGTCGAACACGAGGTCCCGCACTGCGCAGTGCTGCCGCACCTCGGCACCGGCCGCGGCCGCCGCCTCGACGAGCACGGTGTCGAGCAGGTGCCGGCGGGGCGCGTAGGCGGCGCGGACCCCGTCCGCGGGCCAGGAACTGCCGCGCAGTTCGACGTCCCGGGTCCGGTAGGTGATCTCCCCGATCGGCGGGCAGCCGGAGGAAACCACCCCGGGCAGCACTCCCCACCGGTGCAGCAGCGCGACGCCCGGCTGGTGGATGTAGAGCGTGGACAGGGTGTCGCTGGGGAACCCGCGCCGGTCCAGCAGCAGCACCCGGTATCCGCGCCGGGCCAGCAACAGGGCCGTGGAGGCGCCCGCGCACCGGGCGCCCACGACGATCGCGTCGTACATCAGCGCCCGCTCTCAGCGCGTGAGCCGCAGCGGCAGGGTCCACACCCCGGTGAAATCCGGGGAGGACAGGAACGTGGGCGCCGCCTCGGGGTCGACCCGCAGCTCGCGGAACCGGTCGAACAGGATGCCGAGCACGACCCGGCCCTCCAGGCGGGCCAGCGGGGCGCCGAGGCAGAAATGGATGCCCCGGCTGAACCCGAGGTGCGGGTTCGGATCGCGGGTGATGTCGAAGGCGTCCGGATCGGCGAACTGCGCGGGGTCCCGGTTGGCGGCGGCGAACCAGACCTCCAGCATCTGGTTCCGCGGGATGCGCACCCCGCCCAGCTCCACGTCGCGGTCGGTGGCCCGGTAACCGGCGGCTAGCGGGCTGAGGAAACGCAGCGACTCCTCGATAGCGCCGGGCACCAGCGCGCGGTCGGCCCGCACCCTGGCCGCCTGGTCCGGGTGCGCGTCCAGGCACAGCAGGGTGTTGCCCAGCAGCATCGTGGTGGTGACGTGGCCGGCGAAGATCAGCAGGCTGGCGAAGTTGACGACCTGGTTGTCGGTGAGCCGGTCTCCGTCCACCTCGGCCTGCACCAGATCGGTCAGCAGGTCGGCCCGCGGGTGGAGGCGCCGGTCCCGCACGTGTTCGAGCAGGTACTCGTTCATCTTCAGCTGGCCCTCCCGCTGCGTCGCGATGGACCGGGTCTGTTCCCCGTCGTCGTCGACGGTGCCGATCTGCCCGCGTTCGGCGAGGCTCTCGTCGGCCCAGCGCTTGAACAGGTGCCGGTCCGACCGCGGGGTGCCGAGCAGATCCGCGATCACCATCATCGGCAGCGGATAAGCGAGCGCGTCGACCAGCTCGCACGCGCCGCCCTCGATCTCGTCCACCAGCCCCCGGGTCACCTCGGCGATCACCGGTTCCAGATCGGCCGCCATGCGCGGGGTGAACGCCTTGCTGACCAGGGCGCGCAGCTTCTGGTGCTCCGGCGGGTCGAGCTGGGTGAGGTTGCCGTCGAAGTCCCACTGCTCGCCGCCGGGCACGAACCGCCGGGCGACGTCCGAGGAGAAGGTCGCGGGGTCCGCCAGCACCTCCACCGTCTCGGCGTATCCGTAGACGTGCCACATGCCGGTTTCCTCGTCGAACTCCACCGGCCGCTCGGGCCGCCGGCCGCGCAGCCAGTGGTGGCGGGGGTGGAAATCCCAGGTGTCGAGAGTCGCGGTCATCGCTGTCCTTCCAGAGACGGGCGGGTCAACCGGTGCGCACCGGCAGCGCCGAAACGCCGATCACGTTCGGCATGGGCAGGAACTCGGGCGGGTCGGCCGGATCGAGGTGCAGTCCGGGCAGGCGGTCGAGCAGGACGTTCAGCGCCACCCGGCCCTCCAGCCGGGCCAGCGGGGCGCCGAGGCAGAAATGGATGCCCCGGCCGAAGCCCAGATGGTGATTGGGGTCGCGCGCGGGATCGAAGACGTCCGGGTCGGCGAACCGGGCGGGGTCGCGGTTGGCCGCGCCTGCCCAGACGCGGACCATCCGGTCCGCCGCGACCGGCTGCCCGGCCACCGCCGCCGCGGCGGTGGTGACGCGGAAGCTGGCCGAGATAGGGCTGAGGAAACGCAGGGATTCCTCGATGGCGCCGGGAATCAGCGAGCGGTCGGACCGCACCCTCGCCGCCTGCTCCGGATACGCGTCCAGGCACAGCACGGTGTTGCCCAGCAACGCGGTCGTGGTGGCGTGGCCGACGACGAGCAGCTCGTTGGCGAAGTTGACCACTTCGGCGTCGGTGAGCCGGTCCCCGTCGACCTCGGCCCGCACCAGATCGGAGAGCAGATCGGCCCGCGGCGCGCGCCGGCGCTCGGCGACGTGCCCGTACAGGTAGTCGAGCATCTCCGGCAGGCGGCGCATCGCGGCGTCGATGTCGACGTCCTGCTCGCCCCTGGCCAGGGCGCCCGCGTTGTCCGCCATCTGCTCCACCCACTTGCGGAACTGCTCCTGGTCCGAAGCGGGCACCCCGAGCAGTTCGGCGATCACGATCACCGGCAGCGGGTAGGTCAGCGCGGCGACCAGGTCGATCCGGTCGGCGGTGCCGACCTGGTCGACCAGGCGGTGGGCCACCTCGGCGATGCGGGGCTCGAGCCCGGCCACCGTCGAGCGGGTGAAGGCGTGGCTGATCAGCTTGCGCAGCTTGCCGTGCCGCGGCGGATCGGCCTGCCCGAGGCTGCCCTCGGCGAGGGACTCGGCATGGGACCGCTCGACGTAAAGCCGGTTCACGTCGTTCGAAAAGACCTCGGTGTTCCGAAGCACCTCGACGACATCGGCATGGCGATACACATCCATGGCGCCATCCGCGTCCACTTCGGGCGCGCGATCGACGGGGCGGCCGTGCAGCCACCAGTGTTCGGGACGCAGGTTCCAACGGGCGGCCGGCGAGATCATGACTGTTCCTCTTCCACTGCGGCGACGGCGGACCAAGTGGTCCGGCATCGCCGTGGCGGCCGAGGGGAAAGCCGGGAAGCGTCCCGCGCGGGGACGGCGTCCCGGCCCGGTGGCGCCCGGCGGGCCGTGTGGGGGTGGCACGGCCCGCAGGGAGCCGGTCTCATCCGCCCGGCGAGCTACCGAACCTCTTGACGCCATGTTGGCACACATGTGGCACCGCGAACAACTTGCATGGCGCCATCGGGTGCACCGCCGGGGTACTGGGAAGGGGCCGCCGAAGCTCACGGCGACCGCACCGGCAGGCTCCACACCCCGGTCAGATCCTGGGCGGGCATAAAGGAAACGGGCTGTTCGCGGTCGACCGCGAGGTTCGGCAGGCGGTCCAGCAGGATCTCCAGTGCGATGGCCCCTTCCAGGCGCGCCAGCGGGGCGCCGAGGCAGAAGTGGATGCCCCAGCCGAAGCCGAGGTGCGGGTTCGGATCGCGGGCGACGTCGAAGACGTGCGGCTCGGCGAACTGGACCGGATCGCGGTTGGCCGCGGCCACCCAGACCACGACCATCGATTCGGCGGGAATCCGCTCGCCGCCCAGCTCGGTGTCGGCGGCGGTGGCCCGGTAGACCGCGGCGGTCGGGGTCAGGAAGCGGTGGCTCTCCTCGAAAGCCGTCGGCACCAGCGACCGGTCGGCCCGCAGCCGCGCGTGCTCCTCCGGGTGCGCGTCCAGGCACAGCACGGTGTTGGCCAGCAACATCGCGGTGGTGGTGTGCCCGGCCACGAGCAGCAGGTTCGACACCTTGGCGACCTCGTAGTCGCTGAGGCCGGCGCCGTCCACCTCGGCCTGCACGAACCGGGTCAGCAGGTCCGCGCGGGGCCGGCGACGGCGCTCGGCGGCGTAGCCGACCAGGTATTCGGTGAGCTGTTCGGAAGGCTCCAGCTGGGCGCGGATGTCGCGGTCGCGCTTGTCCTCCTCGTCGCCGAGGTCGAATTCGTTGGTCGCCTTCATCATGGCGTCGACGAGGTCCTTGAACACGGTGAAATCGCTGCGCGGCACGCCGAGCAGCTCGGAGATGACGGTGATCGGCAGCGGGTAGGCCAGATCCTCGACGAGGTCGAACCGGTCCTGCCCGGCCACCGCGTCGAGCAGCTCGCCGGTGATCTGCCCGATCCGCGGCGCCAGGTCGGCCACCACGCGCGGGGTGAACGCCTGCGCGGTCAGCCGGCGCAGCTCGCGGTGCTCGGGCGGATCGAGCTGGAACAGGTTGGCCTCGGCGAACTTCTCTCCGTCCGGGGCGAAGCGGCGAGCGGTTTCCGAGGAGTACAGCGCCGGGTCCGCCAGTACCGTCAGCGCCTCCTGGTAACCGTAGACGTGCCAGCTCCCGGAAGCCTCGTCGTAGCGCACCGGCCGTTCCGGCGCGATGCCACGCAACCAAAAGTGCGTGGGGTTGGCGCCCCATCGCTCGGCCGGGATCGTCATCGGGTCTCCTCCTCGTCGGCGGCTGCGGGATCGGTGCGTGCCCAGGCCTCGAAATGCGCGTCCAGCACGCGGCACACCGCGTCCACCGGTGCGGGCAGGTGCATTTCGACGTGCTTGGCCGCTACGTCGTGCGAGACCAGGGAACCGGCGACGTACGGCTCCCACAGCGGCGCGTAGGACTCGGCGTCGTCCTCGGTCGCGTTGAAGAACAGCACGGAACCGTCGAAGACCGGGGAGTCGAAACTGGCCATCATCCGCGTGTGCTCGACCATGATCTTCGCCGCGGTGTCCACCAGGGAGTCGCGCGTGCTGCCTCCCATGGCGGGCAGGTGGCTGTCGAAGAAGTCGTGCGCGGCCGCCAGTTCCGGTACGTCCGCGGTGGCGAACCAGCTGCCGGGGACGCAGTCGAGCAGGGCGAGCGTGGGCACCGCGTGGCCCTCGGAGCGCAACCGCGCGGCGATGGCGTGTGCCAGCGTGCCCCCGAGCGACAACCCGGCCAGGTGATACGGCCCCTCCGGCTGGACACGCCGGATCTGCTCGGTGTAGTCGGCCACCATCGCCTCGACGGACGGTGCCGCCGCCGATCCGTCGAAACCCCGTGCCTGGACGGCCATGATCGGCCGGTCGCCGCCGAGCGCTCGGGCGAATCCGAGGTAGACCCAGGAAAGCCCGATGCCCGGATGGACCATCCACAGCGGAGCGCCCGTGCCGCCGGTGCGGATCGGCAGGACGACGTCGAACGGGCCGCCGGTCTCCTGGCCGCTCTCCCCGCCGGTCAGCTGTCCGGCGAGCCGGGCCGCGGTGGGCGCCTGGAACACCGCCCGGATCGGCAGGTGCACCCCCAGCGTCGAGCGGATCCGCTCGACCAGCCGGGTGACCAGCAGCGAATGCCCGCCCAGGGCGAAGAAATCGTCGTCGGGCCCGACCCGGTCGAGACCGAGCACCTCGGCGAGCAACCCGCACAGCACCTGTTCCGCCGGGGTACGGGCCAGCCGGCCGGTGCTCGGCTGGATCCGGGCGGGCGCGGGCAGTGCCCGTCGGTCCACCTTCCCGTTCGGGGTCAGCGGCAGCTCCGGAACGGCGACCACGACCGAGGGGACCAGGTGTTCGGGCAGACGGTCGCGGGCGAACGCGCGCAGGGCGGGCACGAGCTCCGCGATCCGGCGCGCCCGCGTCGGCGAGTTCGCCAGGAGCCGCCCCGGCGCGGCCGGCCGCAGCGATCCGGTCAGCGCGGCCGATTCCGGGACGCCCGCGGGCAACAGCAGCAGGTCGAAACACTCGACGGAATCCGGCGACGGCACCGCGACGGCGGCCCGGCCGAGACCCTCGGCCCACTGCCGCAGCCGTTCCGGTTCGACGGCCCCGCCGAACCGGGCGTTCGGCACCCCGAGCAACCGGACCGGCTCGTCCTGGTGCGCCGATCCGAACCGGGCGGCGGATTCCCGGTCCAGCCACGGGACGGCCGGTCCGGCTCCGACGTCCACAGTGGACCCCGTGTGCAGGACGACCTCGTAGCGGTGACGGGTCAGCTCGTTGTGCGCCCGCCCCGGCTTCAGCCGGATGTCCGCGCCGAGCCCGTGTTCCCGGGCCCACTGGACGAACCACTGCGGATCGAGGACCAGCTCGCGCTCGTTCAGCACCGCCCGCGCCGCGGCCGAGCGGACCGCCGACGGGGACAGGCCCGGTTCCCTTGTGCGGGCGGCGGTTTCGTGCAGCAAGGCCAGCGACGCGGCGTCGCGGACGTCGCCGACGACGATCCGGCCGCCCGGGACGAGCAGCCGCCGGGCCAGGTCGAGCACGCGCTCGAGATAGTCCGTGTCCGGGAAGTACTGCACCACCGAGTTGAGCACCACGACGTCGAAGTAGCTCTCCGGCAGGCCCGCCGGGTCGTCCGCGGGTTGCGCGCTCAGCCGGACCTGCGCGAGACCCGCGGCGGCGGCCTGCGCGCGCACCCGTGCCACCACGTCGGCGGACAGGTCCGTGCCCCAGTACTCCGCCACCCGCGGGGCCGCCGGCGCGAGCAGCAGTCCCGAGCCGACGCCGATCTCCAGCACCCGCCGCGGGGAGTCGCGCAGCACCTGCGCGACCGCCGCGTCCCGCCATTCGGCCATCTCCTCGGCCGGAATGGGCAGGCCGGTGTAGGCCGACTGCCACAGCGCGAAGTCGGCGCCGAGTTCCTCCTCGGCCGACTGCTGGTAGGTCTCGTCGTAGACCTGGCGCCACTCCTCGACCTGGTCCTCGGCGGCGCTCTCGGTCCGGTCGACCTCGCCGGGCACGACGTAGGCCGCCAGCCCGTCCTCCCTGGCGACGACGACCGCCTGGTCGACCGCGGGATGCTCGACGAGCGTGCTCTCCACCTCGCCCGGTTCGATCCGGAACCCCCGCACCTTGACCTGGAAGTCCGACCTGCCCGCGTACTCCAGCGTGCCGTCCGGGCACCAGCGGACCAGGTCGCCGGTCCGGTACAGCGGCTCGCCGGAGCCGAACGGATCGGCCACGAACCTGCTCGCGGTCAGCCCCGGCCTCCCGGCGTAGCCCCTGGCCACGCCCGTGCCGGCGAGGTAGAGCTCGCCGACCACCCCGCGCGGCGCCAGCCGCAGCGAGCCGTCCAGGACGTAAGCCCGGGTGTTCTCGATCGGCGTGCCGATCCGCACCTCCCGGCCGGTCACCGCGGCCGAGGTCGACCACACGGTGGTTTCGGTGGGCCCGTAGAAGTTCCGCACCTCGGCCGCGCCTGCCGCGAGCGCCTCGGCCAGGTGCGGCGGCAACGCCTCCCCGCCGACCAGGACGCGCAGTCCCCCGGCCGCCGCGGGATCCGCGGCCACGACCGACTGCCACAGCGACGGCGTCGCCTGGACGACAGTGGCTCCGTGCCGCCGTGCCAGTCCGAGCAGCCGGGACGGATCCCGGACCTCGTCGTTGTCCGCCAGCACGACCGCGGCGCCGGCCAGCAGCGGGACGTACAGCTCCACTGCGGCGATGTCGAAGGCCACCGTGGTCACCGCCAGCAGCCGTTCGGCCGGGGTCAGCGGCACCGCCGCTGCCATCGAGGCGAGCAGGTTGTCCAGCGCGCGGTGGCTGACGACCACGCCCTTGGGCTTGCCGGTCGAGCCCGACGTGTAGATGGTGTAGGCCGCCTGGTCCGGCCGCAGCACCGGCCGGGGCGGGGTGTCCGGGTACGCGGTCAGCTCGGCCGCCGTCTCGGCCTCGCCGAGCACCAGCGCCGCGGCGCTGTCGGCGATGACGAAGTCCACGCGTTCCGCGGGATGGCCGGGATCGACGGGCACGTACACCCCGCCGGCCTTCAGCACCGCCAGCAAGGCCACGAGCAGGCCCTCGGTGCGCGGGTGCGCGACGACCACCCGGGTCTCCGCGCTCACCCCGCGTTCGACCAGCCAATGGGCCAGCCGGTTCGACCGGGTTTCCAGTTCCCCGTAGGTCAGCTCGCGGTCGCCGTGCAGTACGGCCGCCGCGTGCGGCGTCGCCGCTGCCCGCGCGGCGATCCGTTCGGGCAGCGGACGCTCGGGCACCGGCGCGGACGGCCCGCGGCCCAGCCGGACCAAGGCGTCCCGTTCGGCGGCGGGCAGCACCTCGACCGTCGACAGCGTGCGGCCGGTGTCGGCGACGATCTGTTCGAAGACCATGGCGAGCCGCTCCGCGATCGCGGCGACCATGGCCCGGTCCAGCGCGGTGTCCTGGTACTGGAGGCCGACGCGCAGCACCGGGTCCGCGGCCGCGGCGATCACGAGCGGGAAGTGCGTGCCGCTCAGCGGCCGGATCCCGGTGATCGCGATGCCGGCCGCGGAGTTGGCTTCGCTGAGCCCCGCCCGGTCGACCGGGAAGGACTCGAAGAGCACCAGCGTGTCGAACAGCGTGCCGACTCCGGCTTCCCGGGTGATCTCGGCCAGGCCGAAGTGATGGTGGTCCATCAACGCCGCCTGCTGGTCGTGCAGCGCGGCGAACAGCCCGGCGAAGGTCTGCTCCGGCGACAGCACGGCCCGGACCGGGACGGTGTTGACGAACAGGCCGACCATGGAGTCCACTCCGGACACCTCCGGCGGCCGGCCGGAGACGGTCGCGCCGAAGAGGACGTCGTCGCGACCGGTGAGCGCGCCGAGCACCGCCGCCCAGGCGCCCTGGACGACGGTGTTCACCGTGACGCCCAGGCTCGCCGCCCGGCGGGCGAGCGCCCGCGCGGTCTCCGCACGCAGCGGGACCTCGACCTGGCCGAGGCCGCCCTGCTCGCTGTCGGCGCCCGGCACGAGCAGGGTCGGCTCGTCGAGCCCGCTGAGCAGCTCGGCCCACTTCTCCCTGGCCCGCCCGGCGTCGCGGCCGTGCAGCCAGGACACGAAGGCGCGGAAGGACCGCACCGCGGGCAGCCGGGCCTGGTCGCCGCCGAACTCGTAGAGCCGCAGCAGATCGCGCATGAGCAACGGCAGCGACCAGCCGTCGAACAGCACGTGGTGCGCGGTGAACACCAGCTCGCACCGGTCCGCGGCCAGCCGGACCAGCGTCATCCGCAGCAACGGCGGCCGGGCCGGGTCGAAGTGCGCGGCGTGGTCCTCGGCGAGCAACGATTCCAGCGACGCGTGCGCCCGGTCGGCGGGCAGTCCGCTCAGGTCCGCTTCGGACCACGGCAACGGGACGCCGGCCACGACCAGCTGCACCTGCCTGCCGTCGGCGGTGTCGGCGAACGCGGTACGCAGGCTGTCGTACCGGTCGAGCAGCGCTTGTCCCGCCGCGCGCAGGCGTTCCGCGTCGACCGCGCCGTGGAGGTGGAAGACGAGCTGCATGTGGTAGGCGTCGAAGGAATCGTCGGCCAGCATGCTGTGGAACAACAGGCCGGACTGCATGCCGGTGGCGGGCCACACGTCCGCCAGTCCCGGGTACCCGCGCCGCAAGCGGTCCAGCTCCTGCTGGGAGATCGGCACCAGGGGCACGTCGGACGGCGTGAGGCCGCCGGCGTCCGGTTCGCGCAGGTGCCCGGCGAGGCCGGACACGGCCGTGCGCCACAGCTCGGTCAGTTCCCGGACGTCCGCCTCGGCGACCGCGTGCTCCGGGAAGCCGACACGGGCCCGCAGCACCGGGCCGTCCGGGGTGTCCTCGACGTAGGCGGAGACTTCCAGCGTCGACAACGCGGGCATGTCCGGATCGAGCTCGGCGACGAGGTCCAGCGCGTCGCTCGCGACCGCCCAGGCGTCCGGTTCCGCCGCGGCGCCGGTGCCGACCCGGCCCAGGTAGTTGAAGCCGATCTGGCCGAGGCGGGCGCCGGTCAGCGCGTCGGCGGTGTCCTGGTTGAGGTGCCGCAGCAGGCCGAATCCGACGCCCTTGTCGGGCACCGCGGCCAGCTGCTCCTTCACCGCCTTGACCGCGGACCCGGCCGCCGGCCCACCGGCCAGCGCCGAGGCCACGTCGATGCCGGACACGTCGAGCCGCACCGGGTAGAGGCTGGTGAACCAGCCGACCGTGCGGGAGAGGTCGGCGCCGGGAGCCACCTGCTCCTCCCTGCCGTGTCCCTCCAGCTGGACGAGCACCGACGGTTCCGGCGCTCCGTGCGCCCGTCGCCGCGCGGCGACGGCCAGCGCCAGCGTGCTGAGCAGGCCTTCGGCGACCCCGCACCGATAGGCGGCGGGCAGCGCGGTCAGCAAGGATTCGGTCGCCTCGACCGGGAACTCCAGCGACAGGTGCCGCACCGTGGACATGGTGTCCGCCGCCGGGTCGAGCGGCCGCCGCCCGAACAGCGGGTCGGGCCCGTCCAGCTGACGCAGCCAGAACGGCAGTTCGGCCGCCCTGGCCGGCTCGGCCGCGGCGTCCGCGACGGCGTAGGTCCACTGACGCAGGGAGGTGCCGACCCTGGGCAGCACGGGCGCCTGCCCGCGGCTGACCGCCTGCCACGCGGTGGCGAGGTCCTCGACGAGGATGCGCCACGACACCCCGTCCACCACCAGGTGATGCAGCACGACCAGCAACCGGCCCGTCCCGTCCGCGCGGTCGAACCACACGAACCGCGCGACCCGGCCGTCCTCGGGGGCCAGTGATCCGGCGGCCTCGTCCAGCTCCTCGGCGGCGAGCGCGCGCCAGGCCGGCTCGGTCCAGCCGCCGGCGCACCGCAACCGGCGCACGGTCACCGGTTCGGCGGCGTCCGCCGGCTCGACAGCCATCCCGGACGGCTGGTCGCCGGTCGCGGGCACCAGGCGGGCACGCAGCGCGTCGTGCCGGTCCACCACGGCCGCGAGCACCGCGGTGAGCCCCGCCTCGTCGATGCCGGGCGGCAGTTCGAGCACCGACGACATGCAGAACCGGGAGAATCCGCCGCCGCGGCCGAGGAGGTGCCGCGCGATCGGCGGCAGCGGCAGCCAGCCGGCCGCGCCGCCCTCGGGCTCGGGCAGCACCGGGCGCGCCCCGGACTCCCGCCGATGGGCCGCGGCGCGGGCCAGCTCGGCGACGGTCCGGCTTTCGAACACGTCCTTCGGGGTGATCTCCACGCCGAGCGCACCGGCCCGGGAGACCACCTGGATCGAGCGGATGCTGTCCCCGCCGACGGCGAAGAAGTCGTCCTCGGCTCCGACCCGTTCCAGGCCGAGCACCTGGGCGAAGACCCCGGCGAGGATCTCCTCCTCCGGCGAGGCGGGCGCCCGGTACTCGGTGGCCGCGAACTCCGGCTCCGGCAACGCGGACAGGTCGAGTTTCCCGGTCGGCGCAAGGGGAAAGCGGTCGAGGACGACCAGCGCCGAAGGCACCATGTAGTCGGGCAGCCAGGAGGCGCAGAACCGGCGCAGGCCCTCCACCGAGACCCCGACCGTCAGGTCGACATCCGTCTCGATGGCGCCCTGCGCGGCAGCCTCGATGCCTTCGGGAACGACGTAGCCGACGAGCCGGGCCCGCAGGCCGGTTCCGAAGGTGCGCACGGCCGCGTGGGCCACCCCCGGGTACGCGGCGAGGACGGACTCGATCTCGCCCGGTTCGATCCGCACCCCGCGCACCTTCACCTGGTCGTCGTCGCGACCCGCGTACTCGAGCACCCCGTCCGCCGTCCAACGGGCGAGATCGCCGGTGCGGTACATCCGCGCGCCGGGCGGGCCGAACGGATCGGCGACGAAACGATCGGCGGTCAGCGCGGCACGGTCCTGGTAACCACGGCCGATCTCGCCGCCGACGTACAGTTCGCCGACCACTCCCCGCGGGGCGAGACGCAGCCCGGGGCCGAGCACATACGCCCGCATGCCGTCCAGCGGCACGCCGACGGGCGTGCCCGAGGTCTCCGCCAGCTCGGCGCCGGCGACGTGCGCGGTCGCGTAGAAGCTCTCGCTCTGCCCGTAGGCGTTGACCACCCGTACCCCGGGCACAGCCTCGCGCAGCCGGTGCACGAGGGCGCCGGACAACGGCTCCCCCGCCAGCACCACCGCGTCCGCGCTGATCTTGTCCGGAACCTGGTCCAGCAGCTCGGCGAGAGTGGACGGCACGGTGCTGAGCACTCCGCCGCTCCACCCGCCGCGCTCGCCGACCACCAGCGCGTCGCGCACCAACTCGACGCAACCGCCCCGCAGCAGGGTCGTGACGATCTCGAACACCGACACGTCGAAGCCGATCGAGGTGGTGGCCAGCGTCCTGGTCGTCGAATCGATCCCGGTCAGTTCGGCGAGGCACGCGGTGCCGTTGACCACCCCGCGCTGGGTGATGGCCACGCCCTTGGGCACGCCGGTGGATCCGGACGTGTGCATCACGTACGCGATGTTGTCCGGCCGCGGCGCGGTCCGCGGAGCGGCGATCCCGGCCGGCGGCGCGAGCGGCAGGCCGTCGACCAGCAGGCTCGGTGTCCCGCTCTCGGGCAGCGCGGACGCGGTCGCGGAGTCGGTGAGCACCAGCGCCGGCGCGGTCTGCGCCAGCATGCGGGCCAGCCTGCCCGCCGGGAAACGCGGATCCACGGGCAGGTAGGCCCCGCCCGCCCGCCACACCGCGAGCATCGCGATCACCAGCGCGGCGGTGCGCGGCAGCGCGATGCCGACGACCGACTCCGGCCCGACCCCGCGTGCCACGAGTTCGCGTGCCAGCTGGTTGACCCTGGCATCCAGCTCGGCGTAGGCAAGCAGATCGTCCTCGCACAGCAGCGCGGGCGCGTGCGGTGTTTCGGCTGCCTGGCGGGAAAACAGCTCGGGGACGGTGCCGGACGGCACCGGCCCGGACGGCGGGCTCGCGTACGCCAGCAGCTCGGCGCGTTCCTCCGCCCCGGCGAGATCCACCACGTCGATCCGCGCCTCCGGCTGCTCCACGAAACCGGCGACGACGCGGGCGAACGAGTCCGCGATGCCCCGCGCGGTGGATTCGTCGAACAGGTCCGTGGCGTATTCGAGGATGCCGACCACGCCCCGGCCGGGCAGATCGGCCATGTTGAAGAACAGGTCGAACTTCGCCGTCGTGGTCCGCACCTGCTGGAACCGGACGTCGAGGCCGGGCAGCGCGAAATCCTCGCGGGAGAAGTTCTGCCAGGCGAACATGACCTGGAACAGCGGGCTGTAGGCGGTGGACCGCTCCGGGTTGAGCACCTCCACGAGCCGCTCGAACGGCACGTCCTGGTTCTCGTACGCGGCCAGCGACCGGGTGCGGACCTGGCGCAGCAGCTCGGCGAACGTCGGCGACCCGGACAGATCGGCCCGCAGCACCCAGGTGTTCACGAAGAACCCGACCAGATCGTTGAGCTCCTCGGCGGTGCGGTTGGCGATCGGGGCGCCGAGGGAGACGTCGTCGCCCGCGCCCAGCCGGGACAACAGCGCGACGAGTGCGGACTGCAGCACCATCGAGACCGTCGCGCCGTGCGCCTTGGCCAGCCGCTGCACGCCCGCGACCACGGCCGGGTCGAGGCCGAACTCGACCGCGGCGCCCCGGTGCGAGGCCGCCAGCGGCCGTTGCCGGTCGGCGGGCAGCAGAATCGGTTGCGGCAGCCCGGCCAGCTCGGTGCGCCAATGCTCGGCCTGCAGCGAGGCCACACTGCCCGGATCGGACTCCGCGCCGAGGTATTCCCGTTGCCAGAGCGTGTAATCGGCGTACTGCACGGGCAGTTCCGCCCACTGGGGTTCCGCGCCGCGCTTGGCCGCCGCGTACGCCGCGGCGAGGTCGCGGGCCAGCGGGGCCATCGAGGCACCGTCACTGGCGATGTGGTGGATCACGAGGACGAGCACGTGGTCCCGCGGGGACAACCGCAGCAGGCCGGCCCTGATCGGCACCCGGCGGGCGAGGTCGAACGGCGCGGACACCAGTTCGGCCATGGCGTCGTCGAGCAGTTCGGGCAGCGTGTCCAGCACGGGGAGGTCGAGCACGACCTCCCCGGCGGGCCGGATGACCTGGTACGGCACGCCTTCGGAGTCCTCGGCGAAGGTGGTGCGCAGGCTTTCGTGCCGGCGCACGACGTGCTCCACCGCGGCGCGCAGGGCCGCGACGTCCAGTTCTCCGGTCAGCCGCAACGGGAACGGCGCGTGGTACAGCGGCGAGGGCCCCTCGAACTTGTCGATGAACCACAACCTGCGCTGTGCGAACGACAAGGGCAGCGGCTCGCTCCCGCGTTCGACACGGCGCAGGGGCGGCCGGCGCCGGACCCGGGTGGACAACGCCTCGGCGAGCTCGGCGACGGTCGGCGCGTCGAAGACGGCGCGGATGGGCGCTTCCATCCCCAGCGCGGCCCTGATCCGGCTGACCAGCCGGGTCGCGAGCAGGGAATGCCCGCCCAGAGCGAAGAAATCGTCGTCGACGCCGACCCGGTCCAGGCCGAGCACCTCGGCGAACAGGCCGCACAGCACTTCCTCGCGCGGGTTGCGCGGACCGCGGCCGCCCGCCTCGCCGACCCGCTCCGGCGCGGGCAGCGCCCGCCGGTCGACCTTGCCGTGCGCGGTCAGCGGGATCTCGCGTACCGCGACCACCGCGGCGGGCACCAGGTAACCGGGCAGCCGATCGCGCAACCGGTCCCGCAGGCCGGCCACCACGGCACCGGTGCGGCGCGCGGTCGCCGGGTCGGTGGCCAGCTCGCGTCCCGGCCGGCCGGCCGGGACGAACCCGCCGGCGAGCACCCGGCCGCCGACCGGTCCGGCCGGGAACAGCACCGCGTCGAATTCCGTGGCGCTGCCGCCGTTCCAGGTCACCAGGCACCCCCACCCGTGCGCGTCCGCCCAGGCCCGGACGTCCTCGGGGTCGAGCGGGGCGTCGCCGTCCGGGCGGGCGGTGCCGGCAGCCATGCCGAAGGCCGACGCGATCGCCGCCTCGCCGGCCAACCGGGCGTTCGGGATGCCGGAAAGGCGGATCGGGCGCTGGCGTGCGAGCGCGACGAGCTCGTCGAGCGCGCCGACCTCGTGGCCCCAGCCGGCCACGTCCACCTCGTCGAGGCGTTCGGGCGTCTGCAGCCCGGACTTGTGCAGGGTGACTTCGTAACGGTGCAGTGTTAGCTCGTTGTGCGCGCGGCCCGGCTTGAGCCGGATGTCGGCGTGCGCGCCGTGCCGAGCGGCCCACGCGGTGAACCATTCGGGATCCAGCGCCAGTTCCGTTTCCAGCATGATCGCCCGCTCGACCGAGGCACGGGCGGGCGCGCCGGCCGAGCCGGGAGCGCCCGCGCGGTGCACGCCGGCCTGGAACAGCGCCAGCGAACCCGCGTTGCGCACGTCGCCGACCACGATCCGGCCGCCCGGCGCGAGCAGGTCCATGGCCCCGGACAGCACCTCGGACAGGTACTCCGCGCTGGGGAAGTACTGCACGACGGAGTTGATCAGGACGGTGTCGAAGTACGCCGCGGGCAAGCCGCTGAGGTCGTCGGCGCTCGCCGGGCGCAGATGCACCCGGTCGTCGAGCCCTGCGTGCCGGACCTGGTCGGCCAGCCGGTCGATCACCGGCGCGGACAGGTCGGTGCCCCAGTACTCGGCCACCTCGGGCGCCAAGCGGGCGAGCAGCAGGCCGGTGCCGACGCCGATCTCCAGCACGCGCCGGGGCGCCCAGGCCAGCACCTGCGCCACCGCGGCCGCCCGCCATTCCCGCATCTCGGCGAGCGGGATGGGCCGCCCGGTGTAGCTGGAATTCCAGCCGGTGAAGTCCTCGCCCCAGCCGGCGCCGGCCTCGGCGTACATGTCGTCGTAGACGGTCTGCCACTCGACGACGTGCTCAGCGGCCTCCCGGGTGCCGTCCGTTCCGCCGGCTCGTTCCGGGGCGGGCACGACGTAGGCGATGAGACTGCCGGTGCCGTCCACGCCTTCGTCCCACACCACGGCGGCACGGCCGACCCCGGGTTCGGCGAGCAGAGCCGCCTCGACCTCGCCGGGTTCGATCCGGAAGCCGCGCACCTTCACCTGGTCGTCGGCCCGGCCCCGGAACTCGAGCACCCCGTCCGCGGTCCACACGCCGACGTCGCCCGTGCGGTACATGCGCTCGCCCGGTCCGCCATACGGGCAGGCCACGAAGCGTTCCGCCGTCAGGCGGGAGCGGTTCAGGTAGCCGCGGGCCAGTCCCGCGCCCGCGAGGTACAACTCGCCGGAGACACCGACACGCACCGGCCGCATGGCGGCGTCGAGCACGTACGCCCGCATGCCGTCCATCGGCGCGCCGATAGGCACCGCCGCCGGGACATCGGCCTCGCCGGCCATCGGGAAGCAGGTGGCGAACGTGGTGGTCTCGGTCGGGCCGTAGCCGTCGACCACGGCGATGCCCTCGCAGGCGGCCAGGACCCGCCGCACCGCGTCCGGTGCGACGACGTCGCCCCCGGTCCACACCTCGCGCACGCCGCGCAGGGCTTCCGGCTGTTCGTCCACGATGGCCTGGAACAGGCCCGCGCTCAGCCACAGTGCGGTGATCCCGTGCTCGGCCACCGCGCCCGCGACGGCCTGGGCGTCGATCCGCCCCGGCTCCGCCACCACCGCGCACCCGCCGCCCAGCAGCGGCACCCACGTTTCGAAGGTCGAGGCGTCGAACGCCTGCGCCGAGTGCACCAGCACCCGCTCGTGCGCGCCCGCGGCGTAGCGACGGTCCCCGGCCAGCGCGACGATCGCGTGGTGCGGCACCCCGATCGCCTTCGGCACCCCGGTGGACCCGGACGTGTACATGACGTAGGCGAGGCTCGACGGCTCCCGGCGCACCGGTTCCAGCGGTTCGGCCGAGGCGAGTTCGGCGCCGGTCGCGGGGTCGTCGACGACGAGCCGTGCGCAGCCGACCGTCAGCCGGGCCGCGGACGAGCTGTCCGCCACCACGAGCACCGGCCGCGCGTCGGCCACCATCAGGGCCGTGCGCTCCCGCGGATATTCGGGATCGAGCGGCAGGTAGGCGCCGCCCGCGCGCAGCACCGCCAGCAGCACGACCGGCAGTTCGGCCGACCGTGCCAGTGCCACCCCGACGATCGATTCCGCCCGTACGCCCCGTGCCCGCAGGACCGCGGCCAGCCGGCCGGCGCGGTCGTCGAGTTCGGAGTAGGTCACCGCGGTCCCGCCGGAAACCACGGCCACCGCGTCGGGTGTCTGCCGGGCGCACCGGTCGAAAGCCTCGACGACGGTCTCGCCGAGCGGCAACGGCGCGGGAGCGGCGTTGAACTCCCGCACGACGCGCTCGTGCTCGGCCGGGGCGAGCAGGTCCACTGCGCCGGCCGGGGTCTCCGGCCGCTCGGCGAACTGCCGCAGCACCCGCGCCAGCGAGGCCGTCACGACGTCCACCAGCTCCTGGCCGACGACCCCGTGCTGGTACTGCACGCCCAGCCGCAGATGCGGTTCGGCGAAGGCCATCACCACCAGCGGGTAGTGCGCCCCGCTGAGCGGGCTGACGCCGGTGATCGAGATCCCGGCGTCGGCGTTGGCCTCGGCGATCGCGACTCCGTCTATGGGATAGGACTCGAAGCCCACGATGGTGTCGAAGAGCGTGTCGAACCCGGTGGCCCGGTGGATGTCGAGCAGGCCGAGGTGATGGTGGTCGAGCAACGCGGCCTGGCGGCGCTGCGCGGCCGCCATCAGCTCGGCAAGCGGCGTCGCGGAACCGCAGTCCACCCGCACCGGCAGGGTGTTGATGAACAGGCCCACCATCTCGTCGATACCGTCCACCGCGGGCGGACGGCCGGACACCGCGGCCCCGAACACGACGTCCGTGCGCCCGGTGAGGTGGGCCAGCACGACCGCCCACGCGCACTGGACGACGGTGCTCATGGTCAGGCCGAGTTGTTTCGCCCGCTCCGCGACCGCGCGCGCGGTGGCGGCGGGCAGCGGAACGTCGCGCTGGCCGACTCCGGTCGAGACGGCCGTCTCGTGCGGGACGAGGATCGTCGGCTCGGCCACCCCGGACAGCTCCGCCCGCCAGGCGGCCAGTGCCGCGGCCCGGTCCTGGCGCGACATCCAGACCAGGAAGTCGCGGTACCCGCGGGGACGGGCCAGCGCGGAGTCGTCGCCGCCGGTGGCGTACAGGCGCAGCAGATCGCGCATCAGCAACGGCACCGACCAGCCGTCGAACAGCACGTGGTGCGCGGTCAGCACGAGTTCGGCTTGGGTGTCCGCCGTGGTCAGCAGCGACAGCCGCACCAGGGGGCCGACAGCCGGATCGAAGTGGGCGGCGTGGTCCTCGTCGAGGAACCGGGCGAGCCGGGCCTGCTGCCGCTCGCGGTCCATCCCGCGAAGGTTCTCGTGGTACCACGGCAAGCGCACACCTTCGGTGAGCACCTGCACCCTGTCACCGTCCACAGTGGAGCCGAAGGCGACCGCGAGGTTCGGGTACCGGGCGAGCAGCGCCTGTCCGGCGGCGCGCATCCGCTCAGGATCCACCGGTCCTTCGAGGTGGAAGACCAGGCGCATCTGGTATGCGTCGAAATCGGCGCCTGCCAGCTGGGCGTGGAACAGCAGCCCGGACTGCATCGGGGTGAGCGGCCATACGTCGGCCAGCGCGGGGAAAGCCCGTTCCCATTCCTCGATCTGCTGCTGGCCCGCGGTCACCAGGGCGAGGTCCGAGGGCGTCCGCCCGCCGGCGCCGGGGGCGCCCGCGTACCGGATCAGCGCCCGCACCGCGTCCTGCCACGCCCGGCCGAGTTCGGCGGCCCGTTCGGTCGCGACCGCGCCCGGCGCGTTGGAGAAACGGGCGACCAGCACGGGTCCTTCGGCGGAATCGGAGATCAGTGCGGCGATGTCGAGCGCGGCGAGCGCGGGCAGATCGGGATCGGGCTCGGCGACCAGGTCGACGGCGTCCTGCGCGCGCGTCCAGCCCAGGCCGCGCAGCCGCTCCGGCATGTCGGCCGCCGAGTAACGGCCCAGGTAGTTGAAGCCGATCTCCGGTTCGGGCAGCGCGCCGAGCACCGCGGCTGTCTTCGGGTTCAGGTACCGCAGCAGGCCGTACCCGATGCCGTGGTCGGGCGTTGCGAGCAGCTGCTCCTTGACCGCCTTGAGCGCGGCGCCCGCCGCAGCCCCGCCCGTGCAGGCCGCCTCGACGTCTATGCCGGCCAGATCGAGCAGGACGGGATAGGCGCTGGTGAACCAACCCACCGTGCGGGACAGGTCGGCACCGGGGACCACCTGGTCCTCGCGGCCGTGCCCTTCCAGCCGCACCCGGAGGGAGGTGCCGCCCCGCACCTTGGCCACGGCCAGCGCCAGCGCGGTGAGGAGCACGTCATTGACGGCGGCGTGCGCGGAGGCGGGCACCGTGCCGAGCACGGCTTCGGTTTCCGCAGGCCCCAGCCGCAGCCAGGTGTGTTCCACAGTGGACACGACGTCGGCCGCAGGGTCGAGACGACGCGAGCCGAGTGCCGGTTCCGGTGCGGCGAGCGTCTCCCGCCAGTGCGCCAGTTCCCGTGCCCTGGCCGGGCTGAGCGCTTCGTCCCGCAGCGCGTGCGCCCAGCGCCGGGCCGAGGTCCCGACCGGGGCGAGCGCGGGCGGTTCGCCGAGGGACACCGCGTGCCAGGCTTCCGCGAGGTCCGGCAGCAGCACCCGCCACGACACCCCGTCGACCACCAGGTGGTGCAGAACGAGGATGAGCCGTCCCGGTTCGCCGTCGCGGTCGAACCAGACGGCCCGGACCACGTCGCCGCGCGCCGCGTCGAGCGCGCCGGTGGCCGCGTCCAGCCGCGCGGAGGCCTCGGCCCGCCATGCGTCGTCCCAACCGGAGGACCACGGCACGCGCTGGATCAGCCCGGCTGCCTCGACCGTCCCCGGGGCGCTGACCAGCACGCCGTCCTCGACCAGCCGCGAGCGCAGCGCGTCGTGGTGGTCGAGCACGGCCGACAGGGTGGCGGCCAGCCCGGCGGCGCCGATCCCGTCCGGCAGGTCCACGACCACGGACATGCTGAACCGGTCGGTCCCGCCGCCCAGCCCGTACACCTGTTCGGCGATGGGCATCAGCGGCTGCCATCCGACCCCGGCCCCGGGCAGTTCGGCCAGCGCGGGTTCAGCGGCCGTCAACTCCCGCGCGGCGACGGCCAGTTCCGCGACGGTCCGGTGGTCGAACACCTGTCGCGGGCTGATCTCCAGCCCCTGCGCCTTGGCCCTCGCGGCCACCTGGATCGAGCGGATGCTGTCCCCGCCGATGGCGAAGAAGTCGTCGTCGGCGCCGACCCGGTCGAGACCGAGCACCTCGGCGTACAGCCCGGCCAGCACCCGTTCCCGTCCTTCCGCGGGCGCGCGGTAGCGCTCGGCGGCGAACTCGGGCTCGGGCAGCGCCGACCGGTCGAGCTTGCCGTTGGGTGTCAGCGGCAGCGCGCCCAGCAGCACGAAGGTCGTGGGGACCAGGTACTCCGGGAGCTTGCGGGCGACGAACCCGCGCAGGTCGCGGACCGACAGCGTGGCGGTGAGGTCGACCTCCAGATCGCCGAGGCTGTCCACGTCGCCGAAACCGCTCTCCTGCGCGCCGACCGGCACGACGTAGCCGACCAGCCGCGCGGACCGGCCGGGCGCCTCGTGCGCGACAACGGCGGCTGTGGCGACCCCCGGGTGCGCGAGGATCGCGGCCTCCACTTCGGACGGTTCGACCCGCACCCCGCTGATCTTGAGCTGGGAGTCCGCGCGGCCCTCGTAGTGCAGCCGGCCTGAGGCGTCCCAGCGGGCCAGGTCCCCGGTGCGGTACATCCGCGTGCCAGGCTCGCCGAACGGGTCCGCGACGAACCGTTCCGCGGTGAACGCGGCCCGGTCCTGGTAGCCGCGGCCGATCTCCCCCGCGACGTAGAGTTCGCCCACCACTCCGGCGGGAACCGGGCGAAGTCCGTGGCCGAGCACGTAAGTACGCATCCCACCGAGCGGCGAGCCCACCGGGACGCTCTCGCCGGCCGCGGTTCCGGTGACCTCCGCGGTGGTGGCGTAGAAGCTCTCCGTCTGCCCGTAGGCGTTGATCACCCGCACGTCGGGAATCGCCGTCCGCAACCGGGTCACGAGGTCTGCGGACAGCGCTTCCCCGGCGAGGACGACGGTTTCGGCACGCAGGTCGCCGCCGAGCTTCGAGACCACCTCGGAGAGCACGGAGGGCACCGCGCTGACCACACCGCCGGTCCAGCCGCCGCGCTCCAGCAGCTGGAGCACGTCGCGCACGACCTCGACGCGTCCGCCCGCGGCGAGGGTGGCGACGATCTCGAACACCGAGACGTCGAAGTTCACCGAAGTCCCGGCCAGCACCCGGGTCCCGGCGGTGATGCCGACGGCCTCCGCGAGCCGGAGCACCCCGTTCACCACGCCCCGGTGCGTGATCGCCACGCCCTTCGGCACGCCGGTGGACCCGGAGGTGTACATGACGTAGGCGGTGTTGCCCGGCAGCGGCGGCCGGCTCCCGACCGGGCCGGGCGAGGCCGGGAGATCCCGGTCCACCAGCACCAGCGGGAGATCGGCGACCGGCAACGCCGGCGCGGTCGCGCTGTCGGTGAGCACCGCGGCGGGCTTGGCCTCGCCGAGCACGGCGGCGAGCCGGGCGCTCGGGTAGGCGGGGTCGACCGGCACGTACGCGGCGCCCGACTTGAGCACGCCGAGCAGGGCCACGACCAGTTCCGCCGATCGCGGGAGGGCCAGCCCGACCAGGTCCTCCCGGCCGAGGCCGCGGTCCAGCAGCGCCGTGGCCACCAGATCCGAGCGGGCGTCCAGCTCGCGGTAGGTCAGGGTGCCTGCGGCGGATTCCACCGCGACGGCGTCCGGGTGCGCGGCCGCCGCGGCCCGCACCAGTTCCGGGACGGTGCTCTCCGCGGCGAGGGCGACGGGTGCCGCGAACTCGCCGAGGACGCGGCCGAGCTCGGCCGGAGTGAGGACGTCCACCGCCGCGACCGCGCGGGCGGGCTCGGCCAGCAGCAGGCGCAGCACCCGGGCGAACCGCTCGGCCAGTGCTTCCGCGGTGGCGCGGTCGAACAGGTCGACGGCGTACTCCAGGTACCCGAGCATGCCGGGCCGGCCGGGCTTGCGGAAGAAGCTGAACTCCAGGTCGAATTTGGCCGTCGAGGTGGACAGCACTTCCATCCGCGCGGCGCCGCCCGGCCAGTCCAGGTCGATCCAGGCGTCGTTCTCCCACGTGAACATGACCTGGAACAGCGGGTGGTAGGCGGTGGACCGCCGCGGGTTGAGCAGTTCGACCAGGCGCTCGAAGGGCGCGTCCTGGTTCTCGTAGGCCCGGTACGCACGCTCGCCGACCTGGTCGAGCACCTCCGCGAAGGTGGGCCCGCCGGCGAGGTCGACCCGCAGGACCCAGGTGTTGACGAAGAAGCCGACCAGATCGGTCAGCTGCTCTTCGGTGCGGCCGGCGATGGTCGAGCCCATCGCGATGTCGGTGCCCGCGCCGCTGTGCATGAGCGTCACCGCCAGCGCGGTCTGAAGCACCATCGGCACGGTCACCCGTCGCTCGCTCGCGAGGCGCTCGGCCGCCGCCAGCAGCTCCGGATCGAGCGGGAACTCCACGAGGTCGCCGCGGCGGCTCGCCACCGGGGGACGGGGCTTGTCGGCAGGCAGCCGCATCGGCTGCGCGAGATCGGCCAGCTCGCTTCGCCAGAACCGCGACTGGACCGACAGCACGCTGTCCGGATCGGACTCCGACCCGAGCATCTCGCGCTGCCAAAGGGTGTAGTCGGCGTACTGCACCGGCAGATCCGGCCAGCCAGGGGCTTCGCCGCGCAGCCGAGCGGCGTACGCCTCGCCGAGATCGCGGGCGAGCGGGTGCATCGACTCGCCGTCGCTGGCGATGTGGTGGATGAGCAGGACGAGCACGTGGTCCGCCGGTCCCTTCCGCAGCAGCACCGCGCGGACCGGCAGCTCGGTGGCCAGGTCGATGGCGTATCCGGCGGCGTCGGCGACGGCCTGGTCGACCTCGTCGGCGGCTACCTCGACGACCGGCAGACCGAGCCGGGCCTGCTCCGCGGGAAGGACCTGTTGCGAGGGCACGCCGTCGGCGTCGGCCAAGATCAGCGTGCGCAGGCTCTCGTGCCTGCGGACGAGGTCGTTGAGCGCTTCGGCGAGCGCGCCGGTGTCGAGTTCGCCTTCGAGGCGAACCAGGAACGGCACGTTGTAGGTCGCGGACGGTCCGTCGAACTCGTCGATGAACCACAACCTGCGCTGGGCGAAGGAAAGCGGGACCATTACCGGGCGCTCCTGTTCATCTTGCGTAGGGCGGGCCGGCGGGTCCCGCTCGCGTCCTTGACCGTCCGGGCCAGTTCGGCCACCCCGCGGGACTGGATCACCGCGCGGATCGGCACGTCGACCCCCAGCTCGGCACGGATGCGGCTGGTGATCCTCGTGGCCAGCACGGAATCCCCGCCCAGTGCGTAGAAATCGTCGTCGAGGCCGACCTCGTCGGCGGAAAGGATCTCGGCGAACAAGGCGCAGAGCGCCTTCTCCTCCGGAGTCCGGGGCGGCCGGTACGCCCGTGCGGCCTCCGGCTTGACCAGCGCGGCCGTGTTGACCGCGCCGGCCGGAGTGCGCGGGATCTCCTCGACGAGGACGACCTCGGGCCCGATCGGCAGTACCGCGGCGGCGGTTTCGGCGATCGGCGCCTGCCGGGCCGGGTCCGCGACCGCGTACACGACCGCCCGGCCGATCCCGCCGACCTCGGTGACGGCTGCGGCGGCGTCCAGGACTCCCGGCAACGCCTTCACCGCGGCGACGGCCGGGGCAAGATCGGTCAGCACGCCGCCGAGGACGACGAGATCGTCGACCCTGCCAACAGGTTCGACGACCCCGGCCGTGGTGCGCCGGACCAGTTCGCCGGTGCGCACCATGCGCGAACCCGGCGGGCCGAACGGATCGGCGGGGAACCTCGCGGCCGTGGCCGCGGCGTCCGCCGGATAGCCCCGGGCGACCCCTCGACCGGCGACGTACAGCTCCCCCACCGCCCCGGGCGGGGACATCCGCAGGGCCGGGTCGAGGACCAGCAACCGGACCCCGTCGAGCGCGGTGCCGGCCAGTCCGGGTTCACCCGTCGCGGTCGGCCCGGTCTCCGGCAGCGAAGCCACCGCACGCACTTCGGCACGCGGTGCCACCTCCTTGAGCGACCTGACCAGCTCGGCTCCGGGGACACCGCCGTGGACGCGCACCGCGCCGGCGCCGATCCGTTCGGTGGCGTCCCGCACCACGGTCGCGGCCTCTTCGAGGTTCAGGCTCAGCACCGCGGCGTCGGCGGCGGACGAGCCGGCGCCGTCGGCCACCACGACCCCGCCGCCGGAGCACAGCGCTGCCAGCAGGTCCGGGAGCCAGTCGCCGGGCTCGCCGGCGAGCCCGGCGACCAGGCGGCCGGCAAGGGCCGCGGCCGCCATCCGGGCCGCGAGCGCACCGTGCGAGACCCCGACCGAACGGGGCGCCCCGGCCAGCCACGGCCCGCGGCTGACGCAGGCGAGCTGGCCGGGCCGCACGATGACCGCCGGCGGGGACTCCGCCCGCCGGGCCGGCACTTCCGTCACCTCGACGGCGGCCGCCCCGGCCAGGCTCCCCCCGGCTTTCAGCACGGCGAGCACCGCCACGACGAGTTCGGCCGACGGCGGCACCCGGACGGCCACCGGGGTTTCCGCGGCGACCCCGCGACCGGCCAGTTCGGCGGCCAGCGCGTTCGCCCGCTCGTCGAGTTCGCGGTAGGTCAGCGCTGCGGCGCCGGAAGTCACCGCGACGGCCTCGGGCGCGGCACGGACCCGGGAGCCGAACAGTTCGAGCGGAACCGGCGATTCCCCGGCCACCGGCCCGGTCAGCCGGCGCACCTCCTCGGGCTCGAGCACGTCGATCGCGGCCAGCGGGAGCTCCGGCTCCGCCGCCACCTGGTGGAGCACCGCGGCGAACCGGCCGGCCACCTCGGCCGCCCATTCGGCGGGAAGGCCGCGCTGGTACTGGAGCGAGATCCGCAGCGGCAGCCCGGGGTGCACGAAGATCAGCACGGTCAGCGCGTAGTGGCTGGCGGTGAACGACCGGATGCCGGTGAGCACGACGCCCGCGGCCGCGCCCGCCTCGGCGATCGCGGCCCGGTCCAGCGGGAAGGATTCGTAGCCGACGATCGTGTCGAAGAGCGGGTCGACCCCGGTGGCCCGGTGGATTTCGGCGAGCGGATGGTGGTGGTGGTCCACCAGCGCGGCCTGGGCGGACTGCACCGCGGCCAGCTGCTCGGCGACGGTACGGGCGGGATCGAGCACGACCCGGACCGGGATCGTGTTGAGCAGCATGCCGACCACCGCGTCGATGCCGGGAACGACCGGGGGCCTGCCGGAGACCGCGGCGCCGAACACCACGTCCGCCCGCCCGGTGAACTTGCTCAGCAGCACCGCCCACGCGCTCTGCACGAGGGTGTTGACGGTGACCCCGAGACCGGAGGCCACCCCGGCGAGGCGGCCGGCGGCGGCCGGGTCCAGCGGAACGTCCGCTTTGGCCACTCCGGGCACCTGCCGCGGTGCCTCGGCGGACGCCAGAGTCGGCCGGGTCACCCCGGCCAGCTCGGCCGACCACGCCCGGGCGGACTCCCCGGCCGTGCGCGATTCGAGCCAGCGCAGGTAATCGCGCTGGCTGTGCGGCATCTGCAGGCCGACCCCGGCGTAGAGCCGCAGCAGATCGAGCACCAGCAGCGGAAGCGACCATCCGTCGAACAGGACATGGTGGGCGGTCAGGACCAGCTCGTGTTCCTCGTCGCCGGTGCGGACCAGGGTCGCCCGCAGCAGCGGGGGCCGTGCCAGGTCGAAATGTTCGGCGAGATCGTCGGCGAGCAGCCGCGAGAACGCGTCCGCCTCCGCTCCCCGCAGGTCCCGGGTGCGCCAGGGCAGCTCCGCTTCGGAAAGCACGAGCTGCACCAGCTCGCCGGTCGAGTCCGGGGCGAACACCGCGCGCAGTCCTTCGTGCCGGTCGAGCAGCGCCTGTCCGGCCGCGCGCAGGCGTCCGGCGTCGACCGGGCCCACCAGGTGCAGGGAGTACTGCACCTGATAGGCGTCGAACTCGGAGTCGACCGCCAGGTGGTGGTAGAGCAACCCGGACTGCAGGGAGGTCAGCGGCCACACGTCGGCGAGACCGGGCCAGCGCTCCGCCCACGCGTCGAGATCGTCCTGGGAAACGGTGCGGCACAAGACATCGGAGGGCGACAGGCCGGAGCCGCCCGGCTGTTCCGCGTGCCGCACCAGGCTTTCCACCGCCGCGGTCCACAGTCGGGCCACGGCGGCCGCTTCGGCCGGATCGAGCACCCCGCGCGGCGCGGCGAACACCGCGGTCAGCACCGGGCCGTCGGCGTGGTCGACCACCCGGGCGTTGATGTCCAGCTCGGCGAGCGCGGGCATCGCCGGATCGGCGACGTCGAGCATCGCCAGCCCGGGCGCGTCGAGCACGGCCCAGTCCTCTTCGGACGGTCCGGGGAACCGGCCGAGGTAGTTGAACCCGATCCGGCCCAGCGGCGCCCCGGCGAGCCGCGCCGGAGCACCCGGCGCGAGGTGGGCCAGCTGCCCGTACCCGATCCCCCGGTCCGGCACCGCGCGCAGCGTTTCCTTCACCCGCTTGAGCGCGCGGCCCGCGGCGGGACCGGCGGCGAACGCCTCGTCGAGGTCCAGGCCACTGACGTCGAGGCGCAGCGGATGCACGCTGGTGAACCAGCCCACGGTGCGGGAAAGGTCCGAGCCGGGGAGCACGCTCTCCTCCCGGCCGTGCCGTTCCAGCCGGACGAGCGCCGGCGGGTCTCCCCTGCCGGTGTCCCGCCACCGGCAGGCCAGGGCCAGTCCGAGCGCGGTGAGCAGGGTTTCCTCGACGCTGACCCGGAACGCCGAGGGCAGCGTCGCCAGCAGCCGCCCGGTCAGCTCGCCGTCGAGCCGGACGGTGGTCTCGGCCACCGTGGCGTGCACGTCGACCGCGGGGTCCAGCGAACGGGCGCCCGGCAACGGATCCGGGCCCTCGACGACGGACAGCCAGTAGGGCAGTTCGTCGTGCCGGCGGGGTCCGGCGGCGTCCTCGGCCAGCGCCCGCGCCCATCGGCGCATCGAGGTGGGCACGGGCGGGAGCGCGTCGCCGGCCCAGGCCCGGGCCAGGTCGGCTTGCAGGATCCGCCACGAAACGCCGTCCGCCACGGCGTGATGCAGGACGAGCAGCAGGACGCCGGGCCGCGCGTCGAACCAGACCCACCGCGCCACCCGGCCGTCCGCCGGGTCGAGTTCGGCGGCGGCGCGCGCGAGTTCCGCCGGGAGCAGCTCCTCCCACGGCCCCGGACAGGCCACCCGGCGCAGCGGCGGGTAGCCGGTTCCCGGCGGTGCCGCCACGACGGTGTCCCCGGACACCCGGGCCCGGAGCAGGTCGTGCCGGTCGACGACGGAGCCCAGCGCGGCGGTCAGCTCGGGCTCGCCTGCCCCCTCGGGCAGCCGCAGCGCGACGGCTTGCAGGAAGCTCGCGAAACCGGGCCCGCGGGCGCGGAGCCAGCGGGCCACCGGCAGCAGCGGGAACTCGCCCGAGCCGTCCGCGTCGTGCTCGGTGGCCGTCCGGGCGGTGCCACGAGTGCTCGCCAGCCGCGCCAACCGGGCCGGGGTGCGGTGTTCGAAGATCTCGCCCGCGGTGATGCCGACCCCGGCGGCGCGGGCACCGGACACCACCCGGATCGACTGGATGCTGTCCCCGCCGATGACGAAGAAGTCGTCCTCGGCGCCGACGTCGTCGAGGCCGAGCGCCTCGGCGAACAGCTCGGTCAGCACGGTCTCTTCCGGAGTCGCCGGCGCGCGGTGGCCCGGCCTGATGCTCGCCGGTTCCGGCAACGCGGCCACGTCCGGTTTTCCGTTGGGGGTCAACGGCATGCGCGGGATCGGGACGAACGCCGAGGGCACCATCGCCGGCGGCAGCCTGCGGGCGAGGTGCGCCCGCAGCTCGCTGGCCAGGAACCCCGAATCCATCGCGATGGCACCGTAGGCACCGGCCGGCGACTCCTGCCCGGCCCGGTCGGCCGCGACCACGTAGGCCACCAGCCGGACCGTCCCGTCCCTGCCCGGCCTGGCGAGCACCAGCGCGTCGGCGACCCCGGGATGGGCGGCGAGCACGGCCCGCACCTCCAGCGGCTCGACCCGGACCCCGCCGATCTTCACCTGGTCGTCGGCGCGGCCGAGGAAGCGCAGCACCCCGTCCCGGCCGGATTCCACCACGTCCCCGGTGCGGTAGAGCCGCTCTCCCGGACCGCCGAAGGGATCCGCGACGAACCGGGTGGCGGTGAGCGCGGTCCGCCCGACGTACCCCCGCGCCACTGAGGGGCCGGAGACGTAGAGTTCGCCGGACGCCCCGGCCCCGACCGGGCGCAGGTGTTCGTCGAGCACGTGCACGCTCGCGCCGAGGATCGCGGTGCCGATCGGCGCCCCGGTCGCCGGGCCCAGCGGGTGGCTCATGGTGGCGCACACCGTCGTTTCGGTGGGGCCGTAGGCGTTCACCAGCACCCGGCCGGCCGACCAGCGGCCGGCGAGTTCGGCGGTGATCGCGTCGCCCGCGACGACCAGGCACTCCACAGTGGACATCGAGCCCGCCGGCATCGCGGCCAGCACCGCGGGCGGCAGCGTGAGGTGTGTCGGTGCCAGGCGGTCGGCGGTGCGGGCGAGCGGCTCGCCCGGCGCCCTGTCGTCATTGCCGGCCAGCAGCAGTGCCGCGCCGTTGAGCAGCGCCATGCACAGCTCCCACACCGAGGCGTCGAACGCGGGCGAGGCGAACTGCAGGATCCGGCTGCGCTCGGACACCCCGAGATGCCGCGCGTGCGCGGCGGCCAGGCAGGCGAAGCCCTGGTGGGTCACGGCGACGCCCTTGGGCCGCCCGGTGGACCCGGAAGTGTAGATGAGGTAAGCGGTGTTCGCGGGCGTCGAGGTGTCCGGAGGGCACTGTCCCGGGGTGGCCGCCAGTTCCCCGATTGACAGCACCGGCAGCGCGCTGTCGGCCGGCCGGGCGCCCGGATCGTCGGTGAGCACGAGCGAGGCGCCGGAGTCGGCCAGCTGGAAGGCCAGCCGCTCGGCCGGATGAGCGTCGTCCAACGGCAGGTAGACCGCGCCCGCGCGGAGGATCCCCACTACGGCGACCACCCATTCCGGGGTTCGACGGGCGGCCACCGCGACCACGGTCTCCGGCGTCACGCCGCGCCGGGACAGCGCGGACGCCACCGCGTCGGCCTTGCCCGCCAGCTCCGCGTAGGTCAGCGTGCGGGCGCCGGTGTCCACCGCTACGGCGTCCGGGCTCAGCGCGGCCCGGGCCGAGAACAATTCGCCGAAAGTGCGCGCGCCAGGAATCGAACGCATACCGAAATCCCCCAAGAAAGTTGACCGCGAGTCATTCGACCGGTGCGGCGAGAATCTTTTCACCGACCAGCGCGAGCACTTCGTCGACCGAATCCGAGAGATAAAAATGCCCCCCGGGAAAGGTCCGGAAATCGAATTCCGCGACTGTTCGGCGGGCCCAGTCCCGCACACTGGCCACGGGGGCGCGCACATCGTCCTCGCCGACCAGGCAGGTGATCGGCGTACGCAGCAGCGGGGCGGCCGGAATCCTGAACCGCTCCCACAGCTCGAAGTCCGCGAGCACGGCGGGGAACAGCAGCTCCATCGCGTCCTCGTCGGCGAGCAGGTTTTCGTCGAACCCGCCCAGGCGCAGCACCTCCAGCCGGAACTCGCGCTCGCCGAGCTCGTGCAGCTTGGGCCGCGTATGCATCACCTCCGGCGCGGCCTGCGCGGAAACGAACAGCCGCGCGGGCGCCGGCCGGCGGAGAACGTGCAGCGTACGAGCCACCTCGAAGGCGAGCAGCCCACCGCAGGAGTGTCCGAAGAACGACAGCGGCAGGTCCTCGATCGGGCGCAGCGCGGCCACGATCTGCCGCACCAGCGGGCCCACCTCGGTCGCGGGCGACTCGTGCAGCCGGTTCTGCCTGCCGGGCAGCTGCACCGCGACCAGCTCGATCCCCGGCGGCATCCGCGCGGCCCAGGACAGGTACGCCCGCGCCCCGCCGCCGCCGTGCGGGAAGCACACGAGCCGGTGCACGGCGTCCGCGCGCCTGGCCCGCCACAGGAAATCCGTCTCGGCGACCAGACGCGTCTTCGTCCGCTGATCCGTCACTGCCCGCATGTCTCCTCCGCGACCACGCACGAAATGTGCACCACGAGGTAGGAAAAAAAGGAAAGGCGATCAAGTATTTCCATCCATGCGGAAAAGAAAAACAATTTCCGCGAACGGCGACCGCGATCCACATCATACATAGCGGACGGCTAACGGTGTCAAGAAATGCGAAGGCACCGGCGGCGGCGGTGTCCTGTCACCCGGACAAGAGAGCGGGCAGGTCAGGCCCGCTCGATGACGATGTCCCCGACGCCGGTGCGCGCCTTGAGCCGCACGACCTCGGCCGCGTCGCCGGGACCGTCGCTGGACTGCAGGAGATTGCGCACCTCGCCCAGCTTGGTGTGCGCCTCGAACTGGACGGCGCTGCCTTCGCGCACCCCGACGCCGATGTCCCCGAAGCCGCTGACGAGCGTCACGAGGCCGCGCACGACGCCGCCGACGCGGATTTTTCCGTTACTGGCCTTGACGTCCACATCGGCGCCGCCCTCGTCGACCGAGACGCCGCCGTTGGTGGCCTTGATCCTGAGTTCGTCGTGGACGGTGCCGAGCCAGATGTCGCCGTTGGCGTTGCGCACCGTCGCGGTGCTGTGGATTTCGCTGATCCGCGCGGCGCCGGAACCGATCCGCACATCCGCCGCGCCGCCGACGCGGTCCACCGTGACGTCGCCGATTCCGACGTCGAGACGCAGCGCCCCGACGCTGTCGAACCGAACGTGGCCCAGGCGGTTCTTCACCTCGCAGTTCCCGAGCTCGCCGGTGCAGTGCACCGACGACGACTGCGCGACGACCCGGATCGAAGACCGCACCGGCACCTCGATGTGCACGTCGACCGAGCCGCCTCGGGTGAACGAGTAGTAGCCCTTGGGCCCGGACACGACCAGCCGCCCCTCGGCGAAGTCCGCCTTCACCTGCTCGGCGACCTTGCGGTCGGCTTCCCGGTCGGCCTTGCTGGGGCGCACCTCGACCACCGTGTCGGCGCGTTCGGTCGCGAACACGAACACGTCTCCGTCACCCAGTTTGACCGTGACCGCGATCGGGCCCGGCGTGTCAAAGGAAGGCATGGGGTTCTCCGATGGGCTGGCCGGTCCCCGGCGCGAGCCGGAACAGCGGCGCAGCAGAGGCCGGCGCGGTCGGGAAAATCATGACAGGGAGCGGGCGGCGGTCAACGTGCCCATCCGTTGAGGTGCTGCTCGGCGCGCGGCGACCGGCGCTCGGCACGCCTGTTGTCGGCCTGCAGGCCGGCCGCGGCGGCGCGGACCAGCCAGGCGTTCACCGACAGCCCGTTGCGGGCGGCCATTTCTTCGATCTTGACCTTGAGCGATTCCGGCAGCCGGAAGTTGACGCGCGCGGTGGCGCCGCCCTCGTCACCGAGCGACCAAGCACTCGACGCGGCCTCGTCCGATCCCTCATCCTGGTCCGCGCCGGCCCCGTCGGCGTGCGCGGCCGGGGGCGGAACCACGACGAAGTCCGGCTCCATATCCCGCAGCCGCAGATCGACCGACCCGGGCGCGAGCCCGAACGAGATCTCCTCGACCGCAGCCGACAGCACCGACAGCAGGGTGAGCTTGACCGACGACTCCAGCCTGCCCACGAGACGTTCCACGAGCGCGCGAGCCTCGTCGCCGCTCGCCTCAGCCACTCCGACCAGCTCGCCGCGGAGGGCATCGATGTACGGCTGCATGTCCATGGGGCCATTATGGCACACCTTCGCGGCGCCATCCTCCCGAAGCCGCGGCCACGACCGAAAATAGACCTCTTACCTGGTCATCGGGCGCGTCGCGGCCGAGCTGACGACCCGCGTTCCGCCCCGGAAAAATCATCCAGGGCACCTCGCCTGTTGCATTTGACGCCAGATGGCGCCATGGTGGTATCACAACTCGGGGGAGGGACCACCGGCTTCCAGTCAGGCCGGATCGCGGCGCCCCGGAACGAACAGGGAAACGTAGAACGAGGAGCGCGATGACTACGCCAGTGCACACCCAAGGCCACCCGAGGCGGTGGCTGACCTTGATAGTCCTGTGCCTGTGCACGTTCGTACTGGTACTGGACAACACCGTGCTCACCGTGGCGATCCCGACGCTGAGCAAGGACATCGGCGCGGACAGCCAGGACATCCAGTGGATCGTGGACGCCTACATCCTGGTGTTCGCCGGGCTGCTGCTCACCGCGGGCGGGATGTCCGACCGGTACGGCAGGCGCAAGGTGCTGCTCATCGGGCTGGTGGTCTTCGGGCTGTCGTCGCTGCTCGCGGCGTTCGCCCGGAGCCCGGAGCAGCTGATCGCCGGCCGGGTGCTGATGGGCATCGGCGGCTCGCTGATCATGCCGGGCACCCTGTCCATCCTGATCACCGTGTTCAACGAGGAGGAGCGGCGCAAGGCCACCTCCATCTGGAGCACCGTCCTGATGCTCGGCATGATCGGCGGACCCGCGCTCGGCGGCGTGATCATCCAGCATTTCTGGTGGGGCATGGTGTTCCTGGTGAACGTGCCGGTCGCGCTGGTGTGCGCGATCGCCGCGCTGGTGCTGATGCCCGAATCCCGCGGCCCGCGCCGCAAGGCCGACCTGGTCGGCGTGATCTTCTCGATCGTCGGCGTCACCGCGCTGGTCTGGGTGATCATCGAGGTGCCCCGGCTCGGCATCGGCAACCGGAACATCCTCATCGCGGCCGCGATCGCCGTGGTCGCGCTGATCGTCTTCGTGGTCAGGGAACTGTCCGCGAAGCACCCGATGGTGCCGCTGGACCTGTTCCGGGACCGCAACTTCACCGGTGGCACGCTCACCCTGGTGCTGGTCCAGCTCGGCACCGCGGGGATCACGCTGATCATGCCGCAGTACTTCCAGTTCGCGCTGAACTACTCCCCCGCCGAGGCCGGTCTCGCGGTCATCCCGATGGCCATTTCCACCATCGTCGGCAACATGGCGGGCGGCAGCATCGGCATGAAGGTCAGCAACCGCGCCATGGCGGGCGGCGGCGTCATCCTGGTCATCGCCGGCTTCGTGGTGCTTTCCATGCTGGCGCCCGGCGACAGCTACCTGATGGTCGCGGCCGCGCTCGTGCTGATCGGCCTCGGCTCCGGCACCTTCTTCCCGGCCGCCACCACCAGCCTGATGGGTGCCATCCCGGAGGAACACGCCGGAGTCGGCGCGGGGCTCAACGACACCATCCAGCAGGCTGGCGCCGCGTTCGGCGTCGCGGTCCTCGGCAGCGTCCTCGCCAACGCCTACCACGCGGCGATGCCCGCCGACGCGCCCGAGGCGGCCCGGCGATCCATTTCCGAGGCGCTCGTCGGGAACGACCAGTCGGTGATCGCGCTCGCGCGCACCGCCTTCACCGACGCGGTGGGCACCACCTTCACCGTCGCGGTCGGCTGCTCCGTCGTCGCCTTCATCGTGGCGACGACGATGCTTCACAAGCGCAAGCCCTCCGAAGCCCAGCAGCGGGAGGACGCCACCGCCTGATCAGGACAGCCGGGCAACCGGGGTCGAGCGGCACCCGCCGCTCGACCCCGGTTCGCTGTCTCCGGAAGAAAAGGGACGAGGAGCGCACGGCCGCGGGCACAGTGGCGGCGACGGCGATCGATGCGGACGGCTGGTTCCCGGAGAGCGGGGTCGACGACTGCCCAGGAGGCGCGAACTCTCCCGAAGCGGTGATGTCCACAGTGGACGTCCATAGTGGACGATCTGGCGGATGCGGGCAGAGAGGCGGCAGGGGCACGGAGTTCTTGCCGGTCGGCCTGGCGTTCACCACGATTGGCAACGTGACCGCCCAGGGCGGGCGGGCCCGGGTCTTCCGCAGCGCGCCGCGCACCTGCACCCGGGCGGGCTGTTCCTGGTCGAGGCGTGCGTCGCCGGGATGCCCCTGAAAGACCGCTTGTCGGCCGGGGAAACCGGGCGGCGCGATCACCGGCTTCGGGCTGGCGAGGCATTCACAAGGCGGTTGGACGATACTTGCCGGCCAGTCCCGGGTAGCGGTGGAAGCCCTGGCCGCTCTTGCGGCCGAAGTGCCCGTCCGCGACCAGCCGGCTCAGCTCGGCGCACGGCCGGAACCGCTCGTCCCCGGTGCATTCCAGCAACACCCGCAGGGTGTCCGCGACGGTGTCCAGCCCGATCAGGTCGGCCGTGGCGAGCGGGCCCATGGCGTGTCCGAAGCAGTCCTGGAAGATCCGGTCGACGGTGGCCGGGTCCGCGGTGCCCTGCTGCACCACGGTGGCCGCCTCGTTGACGGTGAGCATCAGCACCCGGTTGGACACGAAGCCGGGGGCGTCCGCGACGACGATGCCCTTTTTGCCGATGCGCGTGAGCAGTTCGCTCGCGGCGCGCAGGGTCTCCTCGGCCGTGCGCGGGCCGCGGATCACCTCCACGACCGGTTTCAGCGGCGCGGGGTTCATGAAGTGCATGCCCAGCACCCGGTGCGGGCGGGCGGTGTGCGCGGCGAGCCGGTCCACCGGGATGGCCGAGGTCACCGTGGCGAACACCGCCTCCGGCCGGCACACCTCGTCGAGTTCACGGAACACCGCCTCCTTGAGCGGGATGCGTTCCGGCGCGCATTCGAGCACGAAACCCGCGACGGCGAGATCCTGCATCCGCGGAGTCCAGGTGATCGCGTCCGGCGTTGCCCGCGAGGCCCGGCCGGCCAGCTTCGCCAGCCTGATCCCGTCACGGAGCCGGGCCGGTGCGGTCGCGAGTGCCGCCTCGTCCGGATCGACCACCACGACGGAGTACCCGTCTCCGGCGAGGCACTGGGCGATTCCGGCGCCCATGGTGCCTGCGCCGACCACCCCGATCACGTTTCCGGTGCTGGGCATGGCGTTCTCCCTGTCTCGGCCGGGCCCGCTCACGCGAGCACCACCCGCACCGGATGCCGGCGGGCGGGCGGCGGGTTGCCGGGGTCGATGGCCAGGGTCGTGCACCCGGCGGTCTGCTCGATCGCTTCGAACCCGCTGAAGCGCAGGGTCACCAGCATCTGCCGGTTGGTGTCGGTGGGCACGAACTCGGCGACCGGGCGGCGGCCCGCGGCCAGGGATTCGGCGATGATGTGGTCGATCAGCACCGTGCCGACGCCGCGGGAGAGCACCCGGCAGGACATCAGCAGCAGCTGGAGAACCGTTGCGCTGTCCCGGAGTTCGGTCACCGCCAGGCCGATCGTGCCGTACGAGCCGAACCGGTCCTGGAGGTCGGCGACGAGCACCTGGTGCCCGGGATCCGCGCACAGCCGGCGCAGCTCGGCCTGCTCGAAGGTGCGGCCGGTGGTGTTGAGCTGGTGCGTGCGCACGGTCAGTTCGTGCGCGCGGGCGAGATCGGCCTCGCCGGCCCGCCGGATGGTGAGCACCAGCTCCAGCGACTCCAGGAATTCGGCGGGTGGCCCGGCGTGCTCGGCTTCGGCCGCCTTGCGCCGCCGTTCGGTGCGGTAGAGCTGGCGCCGCTGGGCGCACTCGCCGGTGACCACCGACGGCGAGAACTCCTTGTACGTCGCGAGCCGGCCGGCCATTTGCGCGGGATAACACCGTACGACCGGCAGCGCGGCGGTCACCTCGGCTCGTTCCGCCGGATCGTTGTCGACGAAGGCGATCGTGTCGAGGCCGATGTTCAGCTCCTCGGCGATCCGCTCGACGGACCGGGATTTCGCTCCCCAGTTCACCTCCACCACAGTGAACATCTCGTCGAGCCCGTGCGCGGCCAGGTGCCCGGCCGCGACGTCGTGCTCGCCGCGGCTGGCCACCGCGTGCAGGATGCCCCGCCGGTCCAGGGTGTGCAGGGCCTCGACGGCCGCGGGGAAGGGAATCGGCCGGTCGCCCTCCACCACGACCCCGTCCCACAACGTGTCGTCCAGATCCCACACCAGGCACTTCACCGTGGGTACCGGGATCCGGCCACTCTGCCCTTTCATCACGCGCCCTTCCGCAGTTCGGCCCGCTGCCGGCGACCGCGCAGCAGGTGATCGGCGATGTGCAGTTCACAGACCTGCGTCGGGCCCTCGATGATTTCCATGACCTTGGCGTCCCGGAAGAATCGGCCCGCCCGGCTGCCGGGGGCACAGCCCGCTGCGCCCAGCACCTGCACCGCGCCGGCGGTCACCGCGGAGGCGGCGGTCGTCGCCAGGTACTTGGCGACGATGGTCTCCGCGACAGCGTCCGGGTCCTTGCCGTCCCGCAGCCGCGCTGCTCGCCGGCACAGCTCACGCGCGGCCCGGCTGTCCGCCACGGCTTTGGCCAGCACCGAACGCACCAATTGGTGCCCGGCCAGTGCGACCCCGCCCTGGCTGCGCCGCACCGCGTGGTCCGCGGCGTCCCGCAGGCACGCCTCGGCCATCCCGACACCTCCCCAGGCCACTGTGAACCGCCCGTGGTCGAGCGCGCTGCCCGCCACGTGCGACAGGCCGAAACCGGCTGGGGCGACCAGATTCTCCGGCGGTACGCGAACCCGGTCGAACCGCAGGTGCGCCAGATGCGCCGCGCGCATGCCGAGCTGCCCGCGCACCGGCTCCCGGACGACGCCGGGCCGGTCCGCCTCGACGAGGACCGCCACCGGACGTCCGCCGGTGACGCCCAGCACCAGAAACACGTCCGCCAGCTCGCCGAAGGTGCTCCAGCGCTTGTCGCCGGTGACCGTGTACTGGCCGCCCTCGGCGGTGACGGCCGTGGTGACCGAGGCGAGGTCGCTGCCCGCCCCCGCCTCGGTCGCCGCGAACGCGGCGAGCAGCTCCCCCCGGGCCAGCGCCGGCAGCCACCGCTCGCGTTGTCCGGCGGTGCCCCAGCGCGCCAGCGCGACGCAGACCATGCTCTGCACGGTGAGCAGGCCGCGCAGCGAGCTGCACACGCCACCGAATCGCGCGCACAGTTCGCCGACCTGTTCGGCGGTCGCGCCGAGCCCGGAGTACCGAGCCGGCACCACCGCGCCGAGCAGCCCCTCCCCCGCCACCGCGCTCCGGACCTCCGCGGGCAGCTCGCCCCGGGCGTCCCAGTCGTCCGCGTCTTCGCGCACGTCGTCGGCCAGCCGCGCGCCGAGGGCGGCGAGCTCGCTGCTCACGTTTCCGCGCTCTGGGCCGCGGTTTTCGCCAGCACGAACTCGGTCAGTCTGGCCGACGTGCGGAAATGGGACAGGTCGAGGTCGTCGACGCCGACCTCGAACCCGTACCGTCCCTCGACGAAGGCCACCAGCTCGATCGCGAACAGGGAATTGGCCAGTCCCAGCGCGAAATAGTCGTCGTCCGGGCCCAGCTCCGCACCGAGGCTGGCGGTCAGGTACCGCCGCAGTTCCGCGCCGACCGCGGCATCCGGTGTTTCCATGCGAACTCCCCTGTCGGTTGTCACAAGCAGTGGGTGGCGCTGCCGTCGCCGATCTCCACGAGAACCAGGCTCCACGCGGCCACCGGGCTGGCGCTGAGCAGCACCGCCCGCCCGCCTTCCCGGAGACCGCCGTTCGCCAGCTCGGCGTGCAGGTTCAGCAGCAGGTCGTTCGGGCCGAGATGTCCGTACTGGCGAAGGTTTTCGAAGCAGGTCTTGCTGATCTCGACACCGAGCGCCTCCTCGGTGAACCGGAAAGAACCGGCGGACAGGTTGTGGCTGAGGTAGCAGGACACGTCCGCGGGGGTGAGGCCGTTGCGCGTCAGCAGCCGCTCGTGCAGCGCGCGCAGCCGTCGGCGGGTCTCCACGGACAGCCGGAACGAGTAGTCGAAAACGTCGCGGCATTCCTCGCGCCACCGTGCCACGGGCCGGTCCCGGTAGTCGACTTGGAAGAGATCCCAGTAGGCGCCGTCGGTTTCCTGGACGACGTCGAGCACGCGGATCGGCCCGTCCCGGGAAATCACCGCGGCCGCGCCGCCGTCGCCGCTGACGGTCACCGGATGCCGGTACCGCGACGGGGCGGGCGGCTTGCTGCCGTGCGCGATCAGCACCCGGTCCAGCTCGCGGTCGGCGGCAAGCAGGCCGCGCGCGGCGAGCAGCGCCGGGGCGAGGGAGACGCAGCCGAGCCCGCCGACGGAAAACGTCACCGCCCGCTCCGCGCCGAGCAAGGCCTGGAGCCGGGTGGCGGGGGAACTCATCAGCGTTTCCGGCGCCCGGGATTCGATCAGGATCAGCGCGTCGAGTTCGCCCGCGGCGAGCCCGGCCCCGGCCAGTGCCCGGCTCGCCGCGGCGGCCGCGAGATCGAACGCGGAAAGCGAGTCGTCCGCCCGGATCTCCTCGATCCCGAGCGCCAGGCAGCTTTCCCGGCCGGCTTCGTCGAGCCGGTCGAGCTCGGGCAGCCGCGCGACGCAGAGCGAGGCCTCAGGCTGATAGCAGACCGGAGGGTGGAGGGCCGCCCGCGTCATCCGGCCGTCCCGTCCGCGAGTTCGGCGAACGCCTCGACCAGATGCTCGGCGAACGCCGCGGCGTCGGCCCCGGAAACCGAACCGCGATGCACCACGCCGAGTTCGAGTTTCCCGCCCAGCACATGAGTTTCGACCACGATCGGGACCTGGGCGAGCAGCGAGTCGGGCAGCGCGGTCAGGTGGATCGGGCAGGCCCGGATCGAGGCGCCGCCGAGCTTGCCCATCCCGTCGCCGGCCCCGGCCAGGTGCTCCACGAGCACCGAGGGTTCCGGCAGCGCGCGCAGCCGCGCCACCTCCGGGGTTCCGGGGCTGAGGTGGCGCAGGACGCCGTACCCGATGCCGTCGTTGGGCACCGAGCGAAGTGCCGAAGCGGCGCGCCCCAGGACGTCGGCGGCCTTGGCGCCGGGCTCGACCCGGACGAAGGTCGGGAACAGGTGGGTGAACCAGCCGAGCGACTCGGCTCGGTCGCCCGGCCACAGGGAGTTGGGCGAAGTGCCCATGCCGACGGTGCTCAGGCAAGCGTCCGGGGTCGCGCGCCAGCGCGACCAGGCCACCGCGACCGCGGCCATCGCGGCGTGCTGGCCGACCGGGCCGCTCTCGGTGAGCGGCACCGCGACCTGATCTGCCTCGACGGTGCGGCGCACGAGCCCGGCCCGCGCGCCCGCGGGGCCGTTCTCGGGCACGCCCGGCGCTCCGGCGGCCGCGCGCAGAACGCCTTCCCAGTAAGGAAGTTCGCCCGCCACCTCGTCGGACGTGGCCATCGCGCGGAGCAGCCGCGTCCATTCCCGCCAGGCGGCCCGGTGCAGCCCGCCGGCCGGACGGCCGGCCAGCGCGGCGTTGAGATCTTCCAGCAGCGGAACGAACGACGTGGCGTCGTAGACGAAATGGTGGATCGCCAGCACGACCAGCCCGGGCAGGTCGGCGCCGCGGTCGTAGCAGCGGACCCGCAGCAGGGGGCCGCGGCCGGGATCGACCGCCTCGAGCAGCTCGGCCAGATCGGACTCGAGATACCGGCGCAGCTGCTCGTCGTCCAGCGGCGGCAGCACCTTGGAGTCGGCGAAGGGGGCGGTCTCGTCCGGCACGCATTCGATGCGCCAGCCCAGGCTGTTGCGCCGGAACCGGTAACGCAGCGGCTCGTGCAGTTCGACGAGGCGTTTGAACGCCGCCCGCACCGCGTCCGCCCGGACGCCGGGAGTCGTCTCCAGGACGACCGGGGTGACGAAATCCCTTGCCCCGTCGACGGATTCGGCCAGCATGGCGTGCACCAGAGGGGCCGGCGGGACCGGTTCCCGCGGCGGGGCCGCCGGTTCCCGGGCCGCGACCGGCTCCGGCGGTGATGCCGCCGCTCCGGCCGTTTCGGCTGTTTCGGCCGCGAAGGCGGCGAGCTCGCGCAGGGTCGGATGTTCGAGCACGTCGTGCGGGGTGAGGCGCAGACCGGCGCGCGTAGCCCGCGAGGCGATGCCGACGCTCAGCATCGAGTCGCCGCCGATCTTGAAGAAGTTGTCCCCGGGGGCCACCTCGGGAACACCGAGCAGATCGGCCCAGATCCCGTGGAGGACGCGCTCGGTCTCGGCGAGCGCCGCCGGGACGGCGGCGGTGGTCGCCGACGTCAGGTCGCCGATCGGGTCGTGGCCGGGCATCGCGCCCTCCTTCATCCTGGTGCGGTCCAGCTTTCCGTTGCTCGTCCTGGGCAGCGCGGCGTGCCGCAGCACCTGGCCGGGCACCATGTGGCCGGGCAGCGCCTCGGCCGCCCACGCCTGCAGCGCGGTCTCGTCCGGGATCCGGTCGCCTGCCACGTGCGCTGTCAGAAGCGGGGCGCCGGAAGGCTGCGGCACGGAGAGCACGAGGGCTTCGCGGACCCGCGGATGCAGCATCAGCACCCGCTCGATCTCCGCCGGTTCCACTCGGTGACCGCGCAGTTCGAGCTGATCGTCGGCGCGACCCCGGAAGTCGAGGGCGCCGTCGGGGCGGACCGCGGCGAGATCCCCGGTGCGGTACATGCGCGCGCCGGGTGCGAACGGATCGGCGAGGAACCGGGCGGCGCTGAGCGCGGCCCTGCCGTGGTAGCCGCGGCCGACGTGGGCACCGCCGAGATAGACCTCTCCGCAGCGGCCCCGCGGCACCGGGCGCAGCCGGTCGTCCAGGAGGTAGACCACGGTGTTGGGCAGCGGCCCGCCGATGTCGGGCAGCTCTCCCTCCCCGGCCACCCGGCCCCCGGTCACGCAGATCGTGCACTCGGTCGGGCCGTAGATGTTGAGCAGGTCGAACGCGGCCTCCCGGGGCGGGCGCACGCGGAGCAGATCTCCCCCGGTGACCACGAACCGCAGCGCGGTTTCCGGTCCCTCGGGACAGTCGGCGAGAAAGAGCTCGGCGACCGGCGTCGGCATGCAGGCCACGGTGACGCCGTGCTCGGCCAGCTCGCCGAGCAGCCGCTCCGGGGTCTGCAGGATGTCGGACGCGAAGCAGAGCGGAACTCCGTGGTACAGCGCGGCCATGACCTCCAGCACCGCCATGTCGAACGCGGGCGCGGACAGCTGGGCGAGCCGGTCCGTGACGTCCAGCCCGGTCTCCTGGCCGAACCAGTGCAGCAGGTTGAGCAGGCCGCGGTGCTCGATTTCGCAGCCGAGCGGATGACCGGTGGAGCCCGAAGTGTGCGACACGTAGGCCAGATCGGCCACGCCCGCCCGCTGCGGCAGGCCGGTTTCACGGTCCGGCGCGGTTTCGGGGATCCTGACGACCGGTCCGCCGTCGACCGTCATGCCGTCGCCCACCACGAACGCGGTCGCGGCGACGCCGGCGAGGATGTCGTCGGTCCGCCGCCTCGGCATCGCCGGATCGAGCGACGCGAAGGCACCGCCCGCCTTCATGACCCCGAGCCAGCCGATCACCAGTCCGGCGTCGCGCGGCGCGAGCACCGGGACCACGCTGCCCGGTCCGACACCGTGCCCCGCGAGCCGCCGCGCGACCTCGTTCGCCCGTCGGTCGATCTCGCGGAAGGTGTGGCCGCCCGCCGAATCGACCACGGCGATCTCGTCGGGCCGTTGCGCGGCATGCTTTTCGAAGACTTCGCTCACCAATTCCGAGGCGGGCCAGGCGCATCGCGGGCCGGCGAGGACGGAAACCTCGCCGTCCCGGCAAAGTTCCGCCAGCGGCCGGTCCGGCTCGTCCGTCACGGCCGCGGCGGTCTCCCGGAACAGCTCCGTCAGCCTGCGGGCGGTGCCGGGCTCGAACAGGTCGGCCGCGTACTCCAGGTAGCCGTCCAGCGGGCCGTCGTCCTGGTCGTACAGACCGAAAGTGAGGTCGAACTTCGAGGTTCCCGGCGCGACTCCGGACACCCCGGCGAGGTCCTCGTGGATGCTCGCCACGTCCTGGACGCGAACGCCCGCGAGGTCGAGGTCGGGCTTGGCGGTGTTCTGGTGGGTGTAGCAGACGGTGAACACCGGATGCCGCGAGGGATCGCGGTCGCCCGTTTCGGCGACGATCTTCCCGAAGGGGATCTCCTCGTGGTCGAGGACGCCGGTCGCGGTGGTCGCGCAGCGGGCCACCAGTTCGCGGAAACTCAGCCCCGGATCCACCCGGGTGCGGAACGGAAGGAGGTTGTTGAAGTAGCCGATCAGGTCGTGGGTGGCGGGGTTGAACCGGCCGGTGGTCGCCGCGCCTACCACGACGTCCCGGTGTCCCGCCCACAGGTGCAGGACCGTGTCGACCACGGCGAGCATCGTGACGAAGTTCGTCGTGCTCTCGCCGGCGCTGAACTCCCGCAGCCGACGGGCGAGCTGCTGGTCGAGGCCGAACCTCACGGCGCCGCCGCGGAAAGACTGCACGGCCGGGCGCGGGTGGTCGGTCGGCAGTTCGGCGGCGGTCAGGCCGCTCAGCTGCGCACGCCACCACCGCAGGCCGCGCTCGGTGCGTTCCGCGTCCAGCCAGTGGTGTTGCCAGGCCGCGAAATCGGCGTACTGGACGGCGGGCTCCGGCAGCCGGACCGGGTGTCCCGCGCGACGTGCCGTGTAGCAGGCCGAGAGTTCCCGGAAGAAGACCGCGGGCGCCCAGCCGTCGAAGGCGATGTGGTGCCAGGTGTGCAGGACCACGTGATCCCGTTCGGCGACCTTGAGCACGACGGTGCGGAACAGCGGGCCGCGCCCGAGGTCGAACGGCTCGGTCGCTTCCGCGGTGATCGCCCGCGAAAGCTCCGCGACGCGTTCCGTCTCCGGCAGCGCCGCGAGGTCGTGCACGGCCAGCCCTGGTTCGGACACGTCGGCGAGCCCGTACGGTCTGCCGTCCTCTTCCAGGATGCGGCTGCGGAGGACCTCGTGCCGGTCGGCCACGTCGCGCACCGCGCCGAGGAACGCGTCGACGTCGAAATCGCCGGAGTAGCGGAGGTTGACCGGGATGTTGTACAGCGCGGTCCCCGGCTTCAGCCGGTCCAGGTACCACAGCTGTTCCTGGTTGTAGGACAGCGGCAGCCGCCCCGGACGCGGGATCGGGGCGATCGTCCAGTCGTCCGGCGCCTGGTCCGCCGTGCGCAGCTCGTCCACCCGGGCGGCCAGTTCCCCCAGCGTGGGATGGCGGTGCAGGTCGGCGAAGGTGAGCTGCACCCCGAACTGCCGCTGGGCCTGCCGCAGCACGGTGATGCCGGCGATCGAGGTGCCGCCGAGTTCGAAGTAGTTGGCGTCGGAGCCGACGTCCCCGGCCTTGAGCACGTCCGCCCAGATCCCGGCAAGTTTCGCCGCGGTCTCCCCAGGTATCGCCGGTTTCACCGCGGGGGCTGGGTTCGCGGGCGTCGGGGTGCCGGGCGGGCGGCACCAGCACGACACCTCGTCGGCGCCGAACGGGTAGGTCGGCACCTCGATGCGGGGTATCCCGGCGCCCGCGTAGTAGCGCCGCCAGTCCAGATCCGCGCCGTGCGAGTAGAGCTCGGCGAGCGCGGTCAGCACGCCCTTCCGCGTCGGGTCCGCGAAGAGCCGGACGACCGGCAGTTCGGGGGCGACGCGGGCGATCCGCCGGGAAAGCACCCCGTCCGCGGCCATTTCGGCGAAGACGGCGCCCTCCCCCGCGAGGCTGTGCACAAGCCGAAGCAGTCCGGCCTCGTTCAGCTGGTCGGTGAGCGGAGCGTCCGCCGCCGCGCGCCGGGCGTCGCCGGCCGTCGCCGGGTCCTGGATGCCGCGCACCGCCAGGTTGCCGACCCCGGAGCCGACCAGCCGGGCCGCGGTCAGGCCGAGGGGTCCGGCCAGCCGGTGGACCTCCTGCTGCCGGGCCAGCAGGCGCGAACCGGGCGACGGTTCGTCGGCCTCGGCGAGCATCGGGAAGGCCTCGCGCAACCCGGCCCACACGTCGTCTCCGAGCGCACCGTCGCCGGAGAAGAGCAGTACGAGCGGGACGTCCGCCGCCTGCTCGCGGCCCGTCGAGGAGACCTGCCGGAGCAGCCTGGCCAGTTCCCGGTTGTCCTCCGCTACGCCGGCCCAGCGGTAGCGGTAGTCGTCCCGGCCGCGGTTCAGCGCGTGGGCGACGGCGGCCGCCGAATGCTCGGTCCGGTCGAGGAAATCCGCGACGCTCTGCGCATAGGCAGCGAGGGCGCGCGGCGACTTCGCGGAAAGTGTGACCAGCTCCGGCGCCGGCCGGCCCGGCGCAGCTCCGGCCGGCACAGGCGGCTCCTCGACCACCACGTGCACGTTGGTTCCGGTGAGGCCGGTCGAACTCACGCCCGCCCGGCGCGTGCGGCCCGCACGGCGTTCCCATGGGGTGGCGGCGACGTCGACGCTGACCGGTCCGGCGAAGTCGATCAGCGGATTGGGGGTCTCGAAGTTGGGGTTCGGGTACCTCGTGCCGTGCCGCAGCCCGGCGAGGACTTTGAGGAGCCCGGCCACCCCGGCGGCCGGGCCGAGGTGGCCGATGTTTCCCTTGATCCCGCTGATCCCGCACGGGCCGGCGAGCCCGGTTTCGGCGAAGGCCAGCCGCAGCCCTTCGACCTCGATGACGTCGCCGAGCCGGGTGCCCGAACCGTGGCATTCGATGTGGTCGAGCGGGCCCGTTCCGGCGTCCCGCCAGGCCTCGGCCAGTACCTCGGCCTGTCCCCTGGCGCTGGGCGCGCTCATGCTCGTCGCGCGGAAACCGTTGTGGTTGAGGGCAGTTCCCCGCAGTACTGCGTGCACGTGGTCGCCGTCCGCGAGCGCGTCGGACAGCCGCTTGAGGACGACGAACCCGCCGCCCTCGCCGCCGGTGGTGCCGTCCGCCCTCGCGTCGAAGGGGCGGCACACCGCGTCGGGCGACTCCAGGCCGGGCATCCGCGCGCGTTCCGTCTCCGGGATCAGGACCGGGTACACGGTGAGCCCCCCGGCGAGCGCCAGGTCCGCCTGCCCAGTGCTCAACTGGTCCGCCGCCATCGCGATGGCGGCCAGGCTGCCGCTGCACGCGGTGTCCACCACCAGTGCGGGACCGGCGAAATCGAAGAGATAGGACAGGCGCGTGGCCGTCGCGGACGGATGCGAGCCGAGGACCTGCTGCGGATCTTCCTCGGAGTACAGGCTCGCGTAGCCCGCTTCCGGCGCGCTGAGCACGACCGCGGTGCGGGAGCCGCGCAGTTCTCCGGGCGCGTAGCAGGCGTTCTCGATCGCCCGGTGGGCGAGCTGCGCGGTGAGCCGCTGGTGCGGGTCCATCAGCTCGGCCTCGCGCAGGGAGATTCCGAAGAACCGGTGGTCGAACAGGTCGATCCGGTCCAGGTACCCCATCGCGAGGTAGTCGGCGTCCGCGCACGCCCCGGCGTAGTGGACCCGGTCCCGGCCCGGCGGCCGCACGCTGACCCGCCCGGCGAGCAGGTTTTCGTGCAGGGCGTCCAGATCGTCCGCGTCGGGCAGCGCGGCGGCCGCCCCGATGACGGCCACGGCTTCCCGGCCGGAACTGCTCGTACTCGTCACAGCTCGTGCCCCTTCTCCCCGGCGGCCTCGCCGGCCGGCTGATCGTCGAGCAGCCGGGCCATCGCCTCGACCGTGGAGTGCTCGAACAAGGTGCTCAGCGGAATCCGCCGCGCGGTCAGCCCGCCGAGCCTGCTGTGCAGCGCGAGCAGGACGAGCGAGGTGCCGCCGGCCTCGAAGAACTTCTCGTGCACGCCGATCCCGTCCCGCCCGAGCAGGTCCGCCCAGATCGCGGCGACCGCGTGCTCGGTCGCCGTGCGCGGAGGAACCGCGGCGTCGGATCGGTGCTCCGGCTCGGGCGGAGCAGGCAACGCGCGCCGGTCCACCTTTCCGTGCTTGGTCAACGGGAGTTCGTCGAGCACGACGAACGCCGACGGCACCAGGTGCTCCGGCAACCGCCGCGCCAGGTGCTCGCGCACCGCGCCCACGGCCGGCGGGCCGGCCGGAACCACGTAGGCGACCAGCCGCGGCCCGCCGGGCGCGTCCCGGACGGCCGCGACCGCGCCGGCCACCGCCGGATGCGCCAGCAGCGCCGCCTCCGTTTCCCCCGGTTCGACCCGGATCCCGCGGATCTTCGCCTGGTCGTCGGCCCGCCCCCGGAACACCAGTTCCCCTTCCCGCGTCCAGGTCACCACGTCTCCCGTCCGGTACATCCGCTGTCCCGCCGGTCCGGCCACGAACCGTTCCGCGGTGAGCCGCGGCCGGCGCAGATAGCCGCGTGCCAGACCGCTGCCCGCCAGGTACAGCTCGCCCGGCACTCCCGGCGGGACCGGCCGCAGCCACTCGTCCAGCACGTGGCAGCGGGTGTTGTCCATCGGACGGCCCACCGGGATCACCTCGGCCGGCGCGGTGCCGGCGACCCGGTGCGCGGTGGCGAACACGGTCGCTTCGGTCGGCCCGTAGGCGTTGACGACAGTGGTCTCCGGGCAGGCCCGGAGCACCCGCGCCACCGCGTCCGGCGGCACCTGCTCGCCCCCGGTCAGCACCTCGCGCACCCCGGCGAAACTCTCCGGGCGCTCCTGCGCGAGCACCGCGAAAAGCCCGGCGGACAAGCACAACGCGCTCACCCGCTGCTCGGCGATGACCGCGGCGAACGCGTCGACGTCCGGATTTCCCTGCGGCGCCACCACGATCCGGCCGCCGCCCAGCAGCGGCACCCACATCTCGTAGCCGGAGATGTCGAACGTCGGCGCGGAATGCATCAGCACCCGTTCGTGGGCGCCGCCGGACCAGCACCGGTCCGCGGCGAGGTCCACCACCGCCCGGTGGCTCACCCCGGACCCCTTGGGCGCCCCCGTCGAGCCGGACGTGTGGATGACGTACGCCAGCCGGTCCGGCAGTCCCGCGTCGGGCAGGTTCTCCTCCGCGTGGCCGCGGACGGGCTCGTCGAGACGCAACTGCGGGACGTCGCCCGCCGGCATCGCGGAAGTGCTGAGCAGCAGCGTCGGACGGGCCTCGCGCAGGAGCGCCGCCAGCCGGTCCGCCGGCTGGTCGGGCGCCAGCGGGAGGTACGCACCGCCGGCTTTCAGCACCGCGAGGGCGGCCACCACGTACTCCGGCGAGCGCGGCACGGCCAAGGCCACGATCGACTCGGGGCGAACGCCGCGGCGCACCAGTTGCCTGGCGAGCCGGTTGGCCTGTGCGTTCAGTTCCCGGTAAGTCAGCGACTCCGCACCGCACACCAGGGCCACCGCGTCCGGCGCGGCGGCCGCCCGCCGCTGGAAGAGCGCAGGAATCGTCTCGTCCGGGGTGACCGCCGCGGTGTCGTTGACGCTGTCGAGAAGCCGGTCCCATTCCGGCGACGGCAGCCGCGCCGCGGCGAGCCGGGCCGGCGGATTCCGCAGCAGCTGGACGAAACCGGCGGCGAGGGCCCGCACCGTGGCGGGCTCGAACAGTTCGGTCGCGTACTCGACGAGTCCCGCGCCGCTCTCTTCGACGTGGAACAGCAGGTCGAACCTCGCGGTCCCCGTCGCCACCGGTTCGGCGGTGCAGACGACGCCCGGAAGATCGAGCCCGGCAGGGCCGTGCTGCCAGGAGAACGCGACCTGGAACAACGGGTGATAGGCGGTGGACCGCTCCGGGTTCAGTGCCTCGACGATCCGTTCGAAGGGCAGGTCCTGGTGGTCGTGCGCGCGCACCGCCTTGTCCCGTACCTGCCGCACCACCGAGGCGAACGACGGGTTCCCGGACAGATCGACCCGCAGCACCCAGGTGTTGGCGAAGAAGCCCACCAGGTCCGCCAGCCGGTCGTCGACCCGCCCGGACACCGTCGATCCGATGGCCAGATCGTCGCCGCCGCCCATCACGTGCAGCAGCACCGCCAGCGCGGCCTGCAGCACCATCGGCACTGTCGCCCGGTGCGCGGCGGCCAGTTCCCCGGCCGTGGCCATCACCTCGGCGGGCACGGTGAACTGGACGCTGTCGCCGCGGTGGCCGGCCACCGGCGGACGCGGACGGTCGAGCGGGAGCCGCGCCGGCTGCGGCAGGCCGGCCAGTTCCTCGCGCCAGTAGCCGAGCTGGGCGGCCGACACACTGCCGGGATCCGCCGCGTCCCCCAGCAGTTCCCGTTGCCACAGGGTGTAATCCGCGTAGCTCACCGGCAGTTCCGGCCACCGCTGCGGCTCTCCCCGCAGACGGGCCGCGTAAGCCGTGTTCAGATCCCGGACCAGCGGCGCCAGCGACTCGCCGTCCGCGGCGACGTGGTGCAGCACCAGCACCAGCACGTGCTCGGCCGGGCCGTACCGCAGGACGGCCGCCCGCACCGGTATCTCCGCCGACAGGTCGAACGGGCGGCGTACCAGCCGGGACATCTCCTGCGGCGTCCCGGCCAGCACCGGCACCTCGAATTCGAGATCCTCCTCCCGCAACACCACCTGCGCCGCCTCGCCCGCACTGTCCACTTCGGACAGTGTCCGCAGGCTCTCGTGCCGCAGCACCACGTCCCGCACCGCCGACGCCAGAGCGGGCACGTCCAGTTCTCCGCGCAGCCGCACCACGAACGGAAGGTGGTAGGTCGGCAGTTGTTCGAGCTCGGCGAGGAACTTCAACCGGCTTTGCGCGTAGGACAGCGGCACCCGCTCCGGACGCCGCCCGGCGCGCGACAACGCCGGCCGCGCGGACCCGCCGCGAGGAGCGAACTCCGCGAGCCGGGCCGGCGTCGCCAGGTCGAACACCGCCCGGACCGGCAGCTCGATCCCCAGCACCGCGCGCACCCGGTTCACCAGCCGCATCGCCGAAAGCGAATGCCCGCCCAGGTCGAAGAAACTGTCGTCGACACCGACCCGCGCGACGCCCAGCACCTCGGCGAACATCTCGCACAGCGCCGCTTCGCGAGCAGTGCGCGGCGCCCGGTGGGGCGCGGTGCCGAACTCGGGGTCCGGCAGCGCCCGGCGGTCGAGCTTTTCGTTGGGGGAAAGGGGGAAACGGTCGAGCAGGACGAACGCCGACGGCACCAGGTGGGCGGGCAGCCGATCAGCCAGGAACGCGCGCAGGTCCGCGGGAGACGGCCGGGCGGCCTCCTCGGCGGGCACCGCGTAGGCGACCAGCCTCGGCGCCCCGCCGGCGGCTCGGGCCAGCACCGCGGCGCGGGCGATCGCGGGATGCGCGAGCAGGGCCGCCTCGACCTCGCCGGGTTCGATGCGGATGCCGCGGATTTTGACCTGATCGTCGGTCCGGCCGAGGTATTCCAGTTCGCCGCGGCCGTTCAGCCGGGCAAGGTCGCCGGTGCGGTACATGCGGGAGCCCGGTGCGCGGAACGGATCGGCGACGAACCGTTCCGCGGTGCGGCCGGGCCGGTTCTGGTAGCCCCGCGCGATCAGGCCGCCGACGTACAGTTCGCCGGGAACGCCGGGGGGCGCCGGGACCAGGCCGGGACCGAGGACGTAGGTGTGCAGGTTGCCCAGCGGCCCGCCGATCGGCACGTTCCCGTCCGGACCGGCCCCGGGCGGAACGGCGAACGTGGTGGCGTAGAAGGATTCGGTCTGCCCGTAGGCGTTGACCACCCGCGCGTCCGGGCGCGCGGCCCGCACCCGCCGCACCAGCGCGCCGGGCAGTGCCTCGCCGGCCAGCACCACGGTGTCCGCGCGAATTCCGCCGGGGTCGCGGTCCAGCAGTTCGGCCAGTACCGACGGGACCGTGCTGAGCACCGTGCCGGCGGCCGGGGCCAGTGCGTCGGGCACGATCTCGACGACACCGCCGGCGATCAGGGTGGCGAGGATTTCGAAGACCGACACGTCGAAGTTGACCGAGGCGCCGGCGGGCATCCGCGTGCCGGCCCGGATCGGGATCTCCTCGGCCAGCCGCAGCACGCCGTTGGCGACCATCCCGTGGGTCGCCGCGACGCCCTTCGGCTGCCCGCTGGAGCCGGAGGTGTACATGACGTACGCCAGGTTGCCGGGCCGGGCCGCGATGCTCGCTGCGGGACCGGGATCGCCGATTCCGTCGAGGTGGAGCAGCGGGATCCCGGCGTCCGGCAGGACCGGCGCGGTGGCCCGGGTGGTGACGATCGGAGCCGGGCGGGCGTCGGCGAGCATGAACTCCAGCCGGCCGCTGGGGTACTCCGGGTCGATCGGCAGGTAGGCCGCGCCCGCCCGGCCGATCCCCCAGAGCGCCGCGGCCAGGTCCGCGGACCGCGGCAGCGCCAGTCCCACGATCGATTCCGGGCCCGCCCCGCGCGCGAGGAGTTCCGCGGCCAGCCTGCCGGACCGGAGGTCCAGTTCCCGGTACGTCAGCGACACTTCGCCGCACACCACCGCGACGGCGTCCGGCGTCGTGGCGGCCCGCTGTGCCAGCAACGCGGGAAACGTCTCGCGCGGCGCGGGCACGGATTCTCGCGGGCGCAGCCGCTCGGCGGGCGTCCGGAAGTCGAGCGCGCCGACCCGGGCGCCGGGGTCGGCGGCCAGCTGCCGCACGGTCTGCCGCAACCGGCCCGCCAGGGTTTCCGCCTCCTGGCGGGTGACGGCGCCCTGCCGGTACTGCACGGACAACCGCAGCCGCGGGGTGAGTTCGGCCAGCACCGTGATCGGGTAGTGCGTGCCCGAGACCGAGCGGATGCCGCGCACCGCCAGCCCGGCCGCGTCGAACCCGGCCCGGTCCACCGGATAGGACTCGAACACCACCAGCGTGTCGAACAAAGCGGACAGTCCGAGCCCCTGCTGGAGATCGGCCAGGACGGGTTGCTGGTGGTCGAGCAGCGCCGCCTGCCGGTGCCGGAGCCGGGTCACCACATCGGCGAGGGTGTCGCGCGGGGCGCATCGCACGCGGACCGGAAGGGTGTTGGCGAACAGACCGATCATCTCGTGCACGTCCGGTACCGCGGGCGGGCGGCCGGCGACCGTCGCGCCGAAGAGCACGTCCTGCCGCCCGGTGAGCCCGGCCAGCAGCACCGACCAGGCGACCTGCACCAGGGTGCTGAGCGTGCTGCCCAGCCGGGCGGCGAGCCGGGGCAACTCCCGGACGGTCTCCTCCGGCAGCGGCACCTCGACCTCTCCGTAACCGGGACCGGCTTCCCCCGCGCGGGGGCACAGCAGGGTCGGTTCGGTCACGCCGTCGAGTTCCGCGGCCCAGACCCGCGCGGTCGCGTCCCGGTCCTGCGCGGACAGCCACCGCAGGAATTCCCGGTACTGGGGCACCGTGCCCCCGGTGCCGTCGTACAGCCGCAGCAATTCCTGGACGAGCAGGGGAACCGACCAGCCGTCGAGGACCAGATGGTGGGCGGTGAGGACGAGTTCGCCGCGGCCGGGGCCCAGAGTCACCAGCGCCATCCGGACCAGCGGCGGAACAGCCGGGTCGAACCGGTTCCGCCGGTCCTGCGCCAGCAGGCGGTCGACGGCGGCCTCCTGCTCCGCTTCGGGCAGATCCGAGACATCGACGTGCTGCCAGGGCAAAACCGCCTCCCGGGGCACCAGCTGCACCGGATCCCCGGTCTCGTCGGGCACGAACGCCGCCCGCAGGTTGGCGTGCCGCGCCAGCAGTGCCTGTCCGGCCGCCCGCATCCGCTCCGGGACCACGTCGCCGCGCACATGGCACACGAACTGCATGTGGTACGCGTCGAACGCGGCGCCGGCCAGCATGGTGTGGAAGACGAACCCGGACTGCAGCGGCGTCAGCGGCCACACGTCGGCGAGGCCGCGGTATTCCTGTTCCCACCGCTCGATTTCGCGCTGGCGCACCGTCACCATCGGCAGGTCGGACGGCGTGAGCCCGCCCGCGCCGGGCTCGGCGGCGTGCCGGACCAGCCCGTGCAGGGCCGTGCACCACCGGTGTGCCAAGTCCTGTACCTCGGCGCGTGAAATCGCCCTGGCGGGGAAGGAGAATTCCGCCTCCAGACGCGGTCCCGTCGCGCTGTCGGCGATCGCCGCTTCGATGTGCAGCACGGCGGTCGCCGGCTGGTCCCGGTCGGGGACGGCCGGCTCGACGGCGCCGGCGATCCGGCGGAAACCCGTGCCGCGTCCGTCCTCCGCGGAGAGACGGCCAAGGTAGTTGAGTTCGACCTGGGGCAGCGGGTGCCGCCGCAGCCGGGCGGCGGTCCGCGGGTTCAGGTGGCGCAGCAGTCCGAACCCGATGCCGTGGTCCGGAATCGCCCGGAGCTGTTCCTTGACCGCCTTGAGCAGTTTCCCGGCCTCGGCGAGGTCGTGGCCGTCGAGGTCGAGGCGCACCGGGAAGTAGCCGGTGAACCAGCCGACCGTGCGGGAAAGGTCCGCGCCCGGCACGACCCCGTCCTCGCGGCCGTGCGCCTCCACGCCGACCAACACCGACCGCGTCCCGTGCCGATCGGCGACGGCGGCCGCCAGCGCCGCGAGCAGAGCGTCCTGCACGCCGCAGCGGAATGCCTTCCGAAGCGCGGTCGACAGCCGATGGGTGAGCTCCGGCGCGAACCGCACCCGCACTGTGTCCACTGTGGACATCAGGTCCGCCGAGGGGTCGAGCCGCCTGCGGCCGAGCAGCGGGTCCGGCCCGTCCAGGATCGAAAGCCACCGGGGCAGCTCCGCGATCCTGCCCGGCTCGGCCGCCTCCTCGACGAGGGCGTGCGCCCATCGCCTCGCGGAGGTGCCCACCGCCGGCAGGGCCGGGGTCCGGCCGTCCCGCACCTCGGCCCAGGCGGCGGCGAGGTCCGGCAGCAGGATGTCCCACGAAACCCAGTCCACCACCAGGTGGTGCAGGACCAGCAGCAGCCGGCCGGTCTCCGGCGCGGCGAACCAGACGAGCTGGGCCGGCACTCCCGCGTCGAGGTCCAGCCGTGCGGTGGCGGCGGACAGATGCTCGGCCGCGGCACGTCGCCACCGCTCGTCCCACGGGCCGGTCCAGGGCACCCGGCGGATCTGCGCGGAGGGGTCGGCCGACCCCTCCGGGCCGATCAGCAGCACGTCGCCGTCCGCGGTTTCCCGCCGTGCCCGCAGCATGTCGTGGTGGTCGAGGACCGCGCCCCAGGCGGCGCTCAGCCCAGGGCCGTCGATCCCGGGAGGCAGCTCCACCACGGCCGACATGGCGAACCGGCGCCAGTCGCCGCCGAGGGCGCGCAGGTGCCGGTCGATCGGCATCGCCGGCATCCGGCCCACACCGCCGCCGTCGAGTTCGTCGAGCACCGGGCCCGCCCCACGGTGCTCGGAAGCCAGCCGTGCCAAGGCGGACGCGGTCCGGGCCTCGAAAATCTGCCGGCTGCTGATCTCCACCCCGCGGGCCCGGGCGAGGGAGACCACCTGGAGGGAACGGATGCTGTCGCCGCCCGCGGTGAAGAAGTCGTCGTCCACGCCGACCCGGTCCACGCCGAGCACCTCGGCGTACGCGGCGGCCAAGGTCTCTTCCGCCGGCGAGCGCGGAGCCCGGTACGCGCCGGTGCCGATCTCGGGCGCCGGCAACGCGGCGCGGTCCAGTTTCCCGGTGGCGGCGAGCGGAAGCCGGTCCAGCACGACGAACGCGGCCGGGACCATGAACTCCGGCAGCCGGTCCGCGGCGAACCGGCGCACTTCGGCCACCGACAGCCCTCCGGACAGGCCGAGGTCGTCGGTGTCCGCGTGGCGCGCGGGAACCAGGTATCCGACCAGCCGCCGGCCCTCGTGCACGGCCACCGCGGCCCGCGCCACCGCAGGGTGGGCGATCAGCGCGGCCTCGACCTCGGCGGGTTCGATGCGGAGGCCGCGGACCTTCATCTGTTCGTCGGCCCGGCCCGCGTATTCCAGTTGTCCGTCGCCGGTCCAGCGGGCGAGGTCGCCGGTGCGGTACATGCGCGCTCCGGCCGGGCCGAACGGATCCGCCACGAAACGCTCCGCGGTACGCACCGGCTGCCCGTGGTATCCGCGCCCCACCGCGCCCGCGACGTACAGTTCGCCGGCCACCCCCGTCCCGGCCGGGACGAGCCCCGGGCCCAGCACGTAGGCCCGCATGTTCCCCAGCGGCCGGCCGATCGGCGCGCTGCCTGCCGCCTCGCCGGTACCGGGCAGCTCGGCGACGGTCGCGTAGAAACTTTCGCTCTGGCCATAGGTGTTGACCACCCGCACGCCGGGGAAGGCGGCCCGCACCCGCGCTACGAGCCCGGCGAGGAGCGCCTCGCCGGCGAAGACCACCGTGGCCGCATCGACCGTGCCGGTGATCGCCGGAAGGAGTTCCGCGAAGACCGAAGGCACCGCGCTGAGCACGGTCCCGGTCCAGCCGCCCCGTTCGGCGAGTTCGAGGACGTCCCGGACGATCTCGACCGAGGCGCCGGCCGACAGCGCCGCGCCGATCTCGAACATCGACACGTCGAAGGCGACCGAGGTCGCCGCGAGGACCCGCGATCCGGCGGTGATTCCGGCGGGCCGCGCGAGCCGCAGGACGCCGTTCACGACCCCGTGGTGGGTGATCGCGACGCCCTTCGGGGTTCCGGTGGAACCGGAGGTGTACATCACGTACGCGAGGTGCTGCGGCGACAACGGGGCCGCCCGTTCGTCGTCCCGCAGGTCCGCGCCGTCGCCGCGGGTCAGATCCAGTTCGTCGAGGAGCAGCTGCGGCGGGCCGTCCGGCGGCAGTACGCCGCGCGTCGCGGAGCTGGTCAGGACGCATCGCGGGCGGGCGTCGGACAGGATCCGGCCGACGCGGCGGCTCGGATGGCGCGGGTCGATCGGGAGGTAAGCCGCGCCGGACTTCAGGATGCCGAGCAGGCCCACGACCAGATCGGCGGTGCGGGGCAGTGCGATGCCCACCAGGTCTTCCGGTCCGACGCCGCGGCGTGCGAGCTCCCGGGCGAGCCGGTTCGCGCGGGCGTTCGCTTCCCGGTAGCTGTAGGAGGTTTCGCCGCACACGACCGCGACCGCGTCCGGCGCACCGGCGGCCACCTGCTCGATCAGCGCGGGGAGCGGGACCGTCGGCGTGGGCGCCGCCGTGTCGTTGAACTCCCGCAGCAGCCGTTCGCGTTCCCCCGGCGCGAGCACCGGCACGGACCAGACCCGGGCGGCGGGATCGGCCGCCACCTGCCGGACCACTCGCGCGAACCGATCCGCGAAGGCGGCCGCGGTGGCCGGGTCGAACAGGTCGGCGGCGTACTCGAGCTCGCCGGAAAGTCCCTGCCCGGGTGTCTCGGCGAGGCTGAACAACAGATCGAACTTGGCGCTCCCGGTCCGCACCGGTTCCAGTCCCGGATCGGTGTCCTGCCAGGCGAACATCACCTGGAACAGCGGGTGGTACGCGGGAGAACGCTCCGGGTTCAGCGATTCGACCAGCCGCTCGAACGGCACGTCCTGACGGTCGTAGGCGCGTATCGCCCGGTCCCGCACCTGACGCAGCACCGCGGCGAACGAGGGATTGCCGGACAGCTCGGCCCGCAGCACCCAGGTGTTGACGAAGAACCCGACCAGGTCCGCGAATGCCTCCTCGACGCGCCCCGCGATGGGCACGCCCATGGTCACGTCCGTGCTGCCCGTCATCAGGTGCAGCCAGACCGCGAGCGCGGCCTGCAGAACCATCGGCACAGTGGCGGCGTGCTCCTCGGCAACCTGCCGCACCGCGGCCAGGGCGTCCTGCGGGAGGGCGAATTCGACGGTCGCGCCCCGATGACTGGCCACCGGCGGCCGCGGGCGATCGGCCGGCAGCCGCAGCGGCCGCACGCCGGCCAGCTCCTCCCGCCAGTACGCCAGCTGGGTCGCCGCCACGCTGCCGGGATCGGTTTCTTCGCCCAGCAATTCGCGTTGCCATAACGTGTAGTCCGCGTACTGCACCGGCAATCCGGCCCACTCGGGTGCCCGGCCCCGGCGCCGCGCGGCGCAGGCGGTGGCGAAATCGCGAGCCAGCAAGGGAATCGACTCCCCGTCCGCCGCGATGTGGTGCAGCACAAGGACGAGCACGTGTTCCCCGGCACCGGACCGCAGTACGGTCGCCCGCAGGGGGAGATCCGCGGCGAGGTCGAACCGGCGTTCGGCCTCCTCCTCCGCCGCACCGGGCGCCGCCGCCCGAACCGGGAGGTCGAGCACGACTTCGTCCGCGGGAACCACCACCTGCGAGGCGATCCCGTTCTCGTCGGCGACGAACCGGGTGCGCAGGCTTTCGTGCCGTACCACCACATCGCGCAGGGCGGCCGTCAGCGCGGGTATGTCGAGCTCGCCGGGCAGCGGCAGCGTGTACGGGAGGTGGTAGGCCTCCGAAGGTTCCTCGTGCCGATGCAGGAACCAAAGTCGTTGCTGCGCGAACGACAACGGCAGCCGTGCGGGGCGCGGCTCCGCTCGCCGCACCAGCGGGCGCGCGGACCGGGCGGCAGCCTCGACCCGTGCCGCGAGCCGCGCGACGGTCGGTGCGTCGAACACCGCGCGGACCGGCACTTCGACGCCGAGCACCCGGCGGATCCGGTTCACCAGCTTCGTGGCCAGCAGGGAATGGCCGCCGCGCTGGAAGAAATCGTCGTCGACGCCGACTTCCGCGACGCCGAGCAGTTCCGCGAACAGCTCGGCCAGCAGCGCCTCGCGGCCGGATCGCGGCGCCCGCCCGGCGGTCCCGCCCGGGCGTTCGGGGGCGGGAAGCGCGGCGCGGTCCAGCTTTCCGGTGGCGGTCAACGGGAATTCGGGCAGCCGCACGATGTCGGCGGGGATCAGGTGCACCGGGAGCCGCCGGGCCAGGAACTCGTGCAGCCGCGCCGGTCCGGTCGCCGTCACGTACCCCACCAGGCGGTCGTCCCCGGCCAGTACCGCGGCCCTGGTGACCGCGGGGTGCGCGGACAGCGCCGCCTCGATTTCCCCCGGCTCGATCCGGACACCGCGGATCTTGACCTGATGGTCGGCCCGGCCGAGGAACTCGACCTCGCCGTCCTCCCGGAACCGCGCCAGATCCCCGGTCCGGTAGAGCCGGGCGCCCGGGACGCCGAACGGGTCGGCGACGAACCGTTCCGAGGTCCGCGCGGGCTGCCCGAGATAGCCGCGCGCGAGACCGGCGCCGGCGAGATACAGTTCGCCGCGCTCTCCGGACGGCACCGGGCGCAGCGCGGCGTCGAGCACGTGCGCCCGGGTGGCCTCGATCGGCCTGCCGACGGCCACCCTCCCGGTTTCCTGCAGGACTTGATGAATCAGGCTGTCGCCGGCAACTTCGGAGCAGCCGTAGAGATTCACCAGCCGGGCGTGCGGCCACCGCGCGCGCATCGCGTCGGCCAGCGCGGGCGGCAGTTCCTCCCCGCTGGTGATCCAGGTGGTCACCGAATCGAACGCGCCCTCGGGTGCCTCAGTGACCAAAGCGGACAGCAGACTGGGCACCATCGTCAGCAGCCTGGCGCGGTGCCGGCCGGCCAGCCCGGCCAGTGCCGTCGGGTCGGCGGCCGCCTCGTCCGCGGCCAGCACCACGGTGTCGCCGGCGACGAGGCCGCCGAGCAGCTCCGTCGCCCCGTCGATGAACGTCAGCGCGCTCTTCGCGATCCGGACGCCCTCGGCAAGACAACGACCCCAGTGCAGCCGGTTCGCCAATGCCCGCTGGGTGCCGGCGACCGCCTTCGGCCGGCCAGTCGAGCCGGACGTGAAGATCACGTACGCCAGGTTTTCCGGACGCACCACCGGCCACTGGGCGGGCGGTCGGTCGGTTTCCCTCGGTGCCACCACGCGCTCCGGCGGCAGGCCGAGCTGTCCGGGCCGGTCACAAAGCACGAGGCGTGGCGCGGCGTCCGCGAGCATCAGCCCGATCCGCTCCACGGGCTGCGCAGGGTCCAGCGGCGCGAAAGCGGCACCGGACTTCAGCACCGCGAGGATCCCGACGACCAGCTCCACCGACCGCGGCAACGCCAGCGCGACGACCTCGTCCGGCCCAGCCCCGCGCCGGATAAGCGCGGCCGCCAACCGGTCGGCAGCCGCACTCAGCTCCCGGTAGCCGACTCGCCGGTCCCCGAAGACCAGCGCGCACCGGCCGGGAGTGCGGGCGGCCTGCGCGGCCACCAGATCCGCGACGCTCCCGGCGAAACCCGGATCCGCCCCGGCACCGGGAAAACGCCGCCCCGGTGCCACTGCCTCGTCGGCGCTCACGGCACCACTCCCTTCGCGGCGGCGGGCATCGCTGCCCACGCCGAACGCGACGCGCGGGGCGCGCGCCCCTTCGGGCCGGGCAACGACCGCACCGCCGATCAGCCTTCGCCGAGGACGTCGGTGATGATCCGGCCGATCCTGGCCGCGTTCTCCGGCAGGTGCAGCTGGTCGTGGGTGCAGTCGATCCCGAACTCCCGCACCGGGTTCCGGACGTAGGGCTGCCAGAGATCCCGGTAGGACCCGTCCGGGTTCGCGGTCGCGGTGAAGAGGACGACCTCGCCGCCGTCGCAGGCCGGGGACTCGTAGTGCTGCATCAGCCGCCGCTGGTGGATGGTCAGCGCGGCCGCGCTCTCCACAAGGGACTCTTTCTCCTCGCCTGCGAAGTGGGAGATGTTCTCCCGGAAGAAGTCCCGCGCCTGTTCGAGCGTCGCCCCGGAGCCCTCCCGGTCGCGGAAGTAGCTGCTGGGCACCGAATCCAGCATGACCAGCAACGCCACCTCGTGCCCGCGCCGCTCGAGTTCCCCGGCCATCGCCTGCGCGAGGGTGCCGCCGATGGACAGCCCGAGGAGATGGAACGGGCCCTCCGGCTGCACCTTGAGCAGTTCCCCGACGTAACCGTCCACCATGTCCTCGACGGAATCCGGCCGCGGCGTCTTCCCGTCGACGCCGCGGGCCTGGATCCCGTACATCGGCCGGTCCGCCGGCAGATGCCCGGCGAAACCCAGGTAGAGCCAGCACAGGCCGCCGCCCGGGTGGATCCACCACAGCGGCGCTTCCCGCCCCTCGGTCTTGATCGGCAGCACCGGCGCGAACGGATCCTCCGCACGGGCGGTGTCGTCGTCCAGCCGCTTGGCCAGCTCCGCGACGGTCGGGTACTGGAACACCGTCCGGATCGACAGCCGTTTGCCCAGCACCTTGCGGATCCGGCCGATCAACCGGGTCGCCAGCAGCGAATTCCCGCCCAGTGCGAAGAAGTTGTCCTCGACACCGATCCGCCCGGCCCCGAGCACGTCGCCGAACAACCCGGCCAGGAGCGCTTCCTTCACCGTCAGAGGCTCGCGCGGCCCGTCCGCGGAAATCTCCGGCAGCGCGTCGGAGTCCAGCATCCCGTCCGCGGTCAGCGGCACTCGGTCCAGTACCGCCAGCGCGGCGGGCACCAGGAACTCCGGCAGCCGGCCGGCGGCGAACTCGCGCACCGTTTCGACGTCGAGATCGTGCCCGTCGGCGGCGACGAGGTACCCCGCCAGCTGCCGGTCCTCACCGGTGCCGCGGGCGACGACCACCGCCTGTGCCACGGCCGGATGCGCCGTCAGGGCCGCCTCCACCGTGCCGGGTTCGATCCGGTATCCGCGGATCCGGACCGGATCGTCCGCGTGCCCGCGGAACAGCAGGTCGCCGTCCGGCGTCCAGGCCGCCCGGTCCCCGGTCCGGTACATCCGTTCTCCGGCCGGTCCGAACGGGCACGCCACCCATCGCCGCGCGGTCCGCCCCGCCTGGTGCGGAATGCCCCGCGGAAGCGTTGCGCCCGCGACGTACAGCTCGCCGGTCATCCCCGCCGGCACCGGCCGCAACGCGGCGTCCAGCAGGTAGACCCGGGTGTTGGCCACAGGACGGCCGATCGGAACGCCTTCGCTCGCCGGGTCTGCGGACGGCAGCGTCTGCCGGGTCGTGAACTCCGGCCCGTACCCGGTGTGCAGCACGACGTCCGGGCACCTGGCCGAGACGCGTCGCACAGCCGCCGGCGAGACGCGTTCGCCGCTGATCCACACCTCGCGCAGCCCGGCGAAGCATCCGGCGTTCTCCTCGGCAAGGCGGTGGAATCCTTCGCTGGTCAGGAAAACCGACGTCAGGTCCGATCCGGACACGGTGTCGGCGGTCAGTTTCCCTTGCGGTGCGAGAACGATCCGGCCGCCGCGCAGCAGCGGCGCCCACAGCTCGCGGACCGAAGCGGCGGCTCCGGGCGCCGAGTGCAGCAGTACCCGTTCGTGCGCGGCGGAGCGCGCGGTCTCTATGACGTTCCGGTGGGTCATCGCGACTGGCGCGTCCGCGTACCGCACGAGCGCCAGCTGGTCCGGCCCGGCGGTCCCGCGCACGTCCGGCGCGGCCGCACGTGCCGCCACCACGTCGAGGTCGTCCAGCAGGACCCGGGGGCAGCCGTCCGTCGGGAGCCCGGTCCCGGCTTCCGAAGCGGTCAGTACGAGATCCGGCCGGGCGTCCCGGAAGTCCGCCGGATCAGCCGGATCCAGGGCCAGGTAGGCACTGCCTGCCTTCACCACCGCCAGCAGTGCGACGACCAGCTCCGGCGAGCGCGGCAAGGCCACCGCTACGAGCGATTCCGGCCGTACCCCGTGCCCGGCCAGCACGCTCGCCAGCCGGTCCGCCCGCGCGGCCAGCTCCCGATACGTCACCGGCTCCTCGGCCGAAGCCACCGCGACCGCGTCCGGCGTGGCCGAGGCCTGCCGCTCGAACAGCTCGCTCACGGTGTCCCCGGGCGGAGGCGCCGCGGTGTCGTTGAACGCGCTCAGCACCCGGTCCCGCTCGGCCGGCGCCAGCAGGTCCACCTGACCGATCCGGAGCCGGGGGTCCTCGGCGAAGTGCCGCAGCACCCGCTCGAACCGGGCGCCGATGCCCTCGACGAGGTCGCGGCCGAACAGGTCGGTCCGGTACTGCAGGTCCACCACCAGTTCCGGATCGGCGACGGCCATCACGACCAGCGGGTAGTGCGTGCCGAAATCCGAGCGCATGCCGGTGATCGAGACGCCGCCCGAGGTGTTCGCCTCGGCGATCCCGGCGCGGTCGACCGGATAGGACTCGAACACGACGAGCGTGTCGAACAACGCGCCCAGCCCGGTGTCCCGCTGGATCTCGGTCAGCCCGTAGTGGTGGTGGTCCAGCAGCGCGCCCTGCCGTTCCTGCAGCCCGGCGAGCAGTTCGGCGAGCGTGTCCCCCGGCCGGCAGCGCACCCGCACCGGCAGCGTGTTGATGAACAGCCCCACCATCGAGTCCACGCCCGACACCTCGGGCGGGCGGCCGGACACGGTCGCGCCGAACACCACGTCGTCCCGGCCCACCAGCTGCGCGAGCAACACCGACCAGACGCCCTGCACGAGAGTGTTCGGGGTGATGCCCAGTTCGGCGGCCCGCCGGGAAAGCGCCCGCGAGAGCGAACCCGGCACCGCGACCGCGACCCGTCCGATGTCCCCGGTGTCCACTTCGGACCCGGCGGCGGGCGCGAGCAGGGTGGCCTCGGCGACCCCGTCGAGCTCCGCGGCCCAGGCTGCGGCGGCCGCGCCGGTGTCCTGTCCGGCCCGCCAGGCCAGGAACTCCCGGTAGCCGCGCACCTTCGGCAGTGCCGCCGGATCCCCGGCGGAACCGTAGAGCCGCAGCAGGTCCTGCATCAGCAACGGCATCGACCAGCCGTCGAGCAGCACGTGGTGCACGGTGAGGACCAGCTCGAACCGTTCCTGCCCCAGCGCGACCAGGACCATCCGCAGCAACGGCGCGACGGCCGGATCGAAACCGGCGTTCCGGTCCTCGGCCAGGAACCGGTCGAGCCCGGCGGCGCGGGCGTCCGGACCGTCGAGGCCGCTGAGGTCGAGGTACTGCCACGGCAGGGAAACCCGGTCGAGCACCAGCTGCACCGGATCGCCGCCGGCGTCGGCGGCGAACGCGGTGCGCAGGTTGGCGTACCGGTCGAGCAGCGCCTGCCCGGCCGCCCGCATCCGTTCCGCGTCCACCCGTCCGGCCAGCTGGAACACGACCTGGACGTGGTAGGCGTCGACGGCGGCGTCGCCCATCATCGCGTGGAACAGCAACCCGGACTGCAGCGGCGTCAACGGCCACACGTCCGTCAAGCCCGGGTAGCGGCGTTCCCAGTTCTCCAGCTCGGCCTGGCTTGCCGACACCAGCGGCACGTCCGACGGGGTCAGCCCACCGGCTCCCGGCTGCTCGACGTGGGACGCCAGCGCTTCCACCGCGGTCCGCCACAGCTCCGCCAGTTCGGCCGTCTCGGCCGGGGACAGCACTCCGGCCGCGAAGGCGAACCGGGCGTTCAGCTGCGGGCCTTGCGGGGTGTCGCCGACGAAGGCGTTCACGTCCAGCACCGACAACGGGGGCATGTCCGGGTCCGGCGCGGCCACCAGCTCGGCAGCGTCGGCGGCCTCGGTCCAGCCGAGCCCGCGCAGATTTTCCGGCATGTCCGTCGCGGAGAACCGGCCGAGGTAGTTGAAGCCGATCTGCCCCGTCGAGCAGGGCCGCAGCGCGTCGGCGGTCTCCGGGTTCAGGTACCGCAGCAGGCCGTAGCCGATGCCCTTGTCCGGGATTCGCAGCAGCTGTTCCTTGACCGCCTTCACCGCCCGCCCGGCGGCCTCGCCCCCGGCGAACGCCTCGGCCAGATCAACGCCGGCGAGGTCGAGCCGGACCGGGAACGTGCTGGTGAACCAGCCCACCGTGCGGGAAAGGTCCGCGCCCGGCACGATCTCTTCCTGCCGGCCGTGCCCTTCCAGCCGCAGCAGCACCGACGGCTCGTCCAGGCCGCGCGCCCGGCGCCAGCGCACCACGGCCATCGCCAGCGCCGCGAGCAGGCCGTCGTTGACCCCGCCGCGGAACGCCGCGGGCAGCGCGGTCAGCACCGACTCGGTCACCCCGGCCGGCAGCCGCACCCAGTGTTCCTCCACAGTGGACACGAGGTCCGCCGCGGGATCCAGCGGCCGCGAGCCGAGCACCGGGTCCGGCCCGTCGACCACCGAACGCCACAGCTCGAGCTCCGCCACCCGCGCCGGATCGGCCGCCTCCGCCTCCAGCGCGTGGGCCCACCGTCGCGCGGACGTCCCGACCGCGGGCAGCTCCGGGGCCTCCCCGGCGCGCACCCGCGCCCACGCCGCGGCGAGGTCCGGCACCAGGATCCGCCACGACACGCCGTCCACCACCAGGTGGTGCAGAACGATCAGCAGCCGGCCCGCGCCGGCCGTGCCGGGGTCGAACCACACGAACTGCGCCATCGTCCCGGACGCCGGGGCCAGCCTGCCCACCGCCGCCGTCAGCTCCGTTTCGGCGAGCTTCCGCCATGGCCCGTCCCACCGGCCGGTGCACTCCACCCGGCGCACCAGGCCCGCCGGGTCGACCGAGCCCGGCGGCTCCACCACCAGGCCCCAGCCCTCGTCGGACACCAGCCGGGAACGCAGCAGGTCGTGCCGGTCCAGCACGGCGGCCAGCGTCGCGGTCAGCCCGGCGCGGTCGATGCCGCCGGGCAGGTCCACCACCGTCGACATCGGGAACCGGTCGACGACGCGGCCGGCCAGCTCCGTCAGGAAGTGCCCGATCGGCGGAAGCGGCAGCCGGCCCACCCCGCCGCCGGCCAGCTCGGCCAGCACCGGTTCGTCCTGCCCGCCCGACGCCGCGGCCTCGGCCAGTTCGGCCACCGTCCGGCATTCGAAGATCTGCCGCGGGCTCACCTCGATCCCGCGCGCCCGGGCCCGGGACGCCACCTGGATCGACCGGATGCTGTCGCCGCCGACCGCGAAGAAGTCGTCGTCGACGCCGACCCGGTCCAGTCCCAGCACCTCGGCGTAGACCTCGGCCAGGATCTGTTCCCCGGCCGAGTGCGGCGCCCGGTACCCCCCGCCGGTGAACTCCGGAGCCGGCAGCGCCCGCCGGTCCAGTTTCCCGTTGGGGGTCAGCGGAATCCGGGGAACGGCCAGCAGCGCGGCGGGCACCAGGTAGTCCGGCAGCCGCTGGTGCAGGTACTCGCGCAGCGCGGTCATTAGGGTGCCGACCTCGCGGACGCCGCTCGGGTTGCTGGCCAGAGTCCGGCCGGGACGTCCGGTGGGCCGGAACCCGTCCGCCACCGCCCGGCCGCCGAGGGGGCCGTCCGGGAACAGCACGGCTTCGAAGCAGTCCGCCGACGTCGCCGACCAGGTCAGCACCGCGCCCCAGCCGCGTTCGGCGGCCCATTCCTCGAGTTCGTGCGGGTCGAGCGCCGGGCCGCCGGCCGCCGGCTGGTCGAGCACGGCCATCGCCCGCGCGGTCCGCGCCTCGCCGGCGAGCCGGGCGTTGGGGATGCCGGTGATCCGGACCGGGGTCTCCGGCCGGGCACGGCAGAACCGCTCGACCGCGCTCAGCTCGCCGTCCCAGGCCAGCACCGGCAGGCCGGCGAGCGAAACGGCGGCCACCGGCTCCTTGTGCAGCACGACTTCGTAGCGGTGCCGGGTCAGCTCGTTGTGCGCCCGGCCGGGCTTGAGCCGCACGTCCGCCCCGGCGGCACCGTGCTCGGCGGCCCACCGGTGGAACCACTCCGGATCGAGGACGAGTTCCTTCTCCATCAGCACGGCCTGTTCCACCAAAGCCCGCGCCGCCCAGGGCGCCGCGCCCGGCTGCTGCGCGTGCCGCACGGCCGCCTTCAGCACCCGGAGCGTGCCGCCGTTGCGCACGTCCCCGACCAGGATCCGGCCGCCCGGCGCGAGCAGGTCCATCGCCTGCGCCAGCACCCGGTCCAGGTACCGGTCGTCCGGGAAGTACTGCACCACCGAGTTCAGCACCACCGTGTCGAAGTAGCCGGCGGGCAGGCCGGACACGTCGTCGGCGGTCTGGCAGCGCAGGCGCACCCGGTCGGCGTACCCGGCCCGTTCCGCCTGGTCGGTCAGCCGGCCGATCACCGCGGTGGAGAGGTCGGTGCCCCAGTATTCGTCCGCTTCGGACACGATCTTCGCCATCAGCAGACCGGAGCCGACGCCGAGTTCCAGCACCCGCCGCGGGGCCCAGCGCAGGATGCGCGCCACCACCGCGTCCCGCCATTCCCGCATTTCCGGCAGCGGGATCGGGTCGTCGGTGTAGCTGGAGTGCCACCCGGTGAAGTCCTCCCCCCACGGGGTGTCCGGGTCGGCGTACATCTGCTCGTAGATCTGTTTCCACTCGTCGACCTGCTCGTGCGAGCCGACCTCGGAACCGGCCACGCTCGGCACCACGTAGCCGACCAGCCGCCGGGCGCCGGGCTGGTCCTCCCGCGGCACCACCACGGCTTGCGCGACCCCCGGGTGCGCGCGCAGCACGGCCTCGACCTCGCCTGGCTCGACCCGGAACCCGCGCACCTTCACCTGCGCGTCCGCCCGGCCCTCGAACACCAGCTCGCCGCCAGGGGTCCACGAAACCACGTCGCCGGTGCGGTACATCCGCTCCCCCGGCTCGAACGGATTCGCCACGAACCGCTCCGCGGTCAACCCCGGCCGGCTCACGTAACCGCGGACCAGACCCGAGCCCGCCAGATACAGCTCGCCCGCGGCGCCGACGGGTACCGGGCACAGCCCCGGGCCCAGCACGTAAGCGCGCATGTTGTCCATCGGCGCACCGATCGGAATCGACTCGCCGACCTCCTGCACACTGGAAATCCGGTGGCACGCGGCGAACGTCGTAGTCTCCGTCGGCCCATAACCGTCCACCACGGCGATGCCGGGGCATGCCGCCAGCACCCGCCGCACAGCCACCGGCGACACCACATCGCCACCAGCCCACACCTCACGCACCCCGGCAAGACACTCCGGCCGCTCCTCCGCGACCACCGCGAACAACCCCGCCGTCAACCACAGCGCAGTAATCCCCTGCTCCGCCACCAAGGCGCCCAGCACATCGACATCCAGGCGTCCCGGCGGAGCCACGACCACCCGGCCGCCACCGAGCAACGGCACCCACAGTTCGTAGGTCGACGCGTCGAACGCCACCGTCGAATGCAGCAACATCCGCTCGTGCGCACCGGTGCGATAACGCCGGTCGGAAGCCAGTCCGACCACCGCGCGGTGGGTCGCCCCGTTTCCCTTCGGCACCCCCGTCGAACCCGACGTGAACATCACATACGCCAACCGATCCACATCGGCCGCAACGTCCACATCGGACAGAGGAGCACCCGAAAGGCCCGCGATGGACCCGGCCACCGCAGGATCGTCCAGCACCAGACGCGGACCGTCGGTCTCCGGCAGGCTGCCCGCCGTCTCGACGGTGGTCAGCAGCAGTACCGGTTCCGCCGTCCGCAGCATCTCCGCCACCCGGGCTTTGCCGTGCCCGGGATCCACCGGCAGATAGGCACCGCCCGCCTTCAGCACCGCCAGCACGGCCACCACGAAGTCGACCGAGCGCGGGACCGCCACCGCCACCACCGACTCCAGCCCCACGCCCCGGGCACGCAACTCCCGCGCCAGCCGGTTCGCCCGCACGTCCAAGTCCCGATAGGACAGTTCCTGGTCCCCGGACACGAGCGCCACCGCATCCGGCGTCGCCGCGACCCGCTGTTCGAACAACGCGGAAACCGACAGCTCGGCAACCGGCGCCGCGGTGTCGTTGAAGGCCGACAACACCCGGACCCGTTCCTCCGCCGCCAGTACGTCGGCGGAGCCGATCGACCGCTCCGGCTCGGTCACCACCCGCCACAACACCCGGCGGAACCGTTCCACGAGCTGTTCCGCCGTCGACCGGTCGAACAGGTCCGTCGCGTACTCGAGCCGGCCGATGATCTCCTCGCCGGAAATGTCGGCCATGTTGAAGAAGAGGTCGAACTTCGAGGTGCCGAGGAACACCTCCTCCTCGCTCACCCGCAGTCCGGACAGCTCGAAGTCCGTCCGGGTGACGTTCTGCCAGGCGAACATCACCTGGAACAACGGGTGGTACGCGGTGGACCGCTCCGGGTTCAAGATCTCCACCAGCCGCTCGAACGGAACGTCCTGGTGTTCGTAGGCGGCGACCGCCTTGCCGCGCACCTGGTCCAGAAGGTCCGCAAAGGACGGATTGCCGGACAGGTCCGCCCGCAGCACCCAGGTGTTCACGAAGAAGCCCACCAGATCCGCCAGCGCCTCGTCGGTCCGGTTCGCGATCGGCGACCCGAGCGTGATGTCCGTGCCCGCGCCGAGCTGGTGCAGCAGCACGGTCAGCGCGGCCTGCATCGCCATCGACACGGTCACCCCGCGGGCACGGGCGAACGCCTCGATCTCGATCAGCAGTTCCTTCTCGTAGGCGAACTCCAGGGTGTCGCCGCGGTAGGTGGCCACCGGAGGGCGACGCCGGTCGGCCGGCAGCCGCAGCGGCTGCGGTATCTCCGCCAGCTCGTCCCGCCAGTACGCCACCTGCGCGGCCGCGACGCTGTCCTGGTCGCTCTCGTCGCCGAGCAGTTCCTGCTGCCACAAGGTGTAATCGACGTACTGCACCGGCAGCTCGGCCCAGTCCGGCGCGCGACCGGCCACCCGCGCCGCGTACGCCTCGGCCAGATCCCGCGCCAGCGGGGCCATCGACTCGCCGTCCGTGGCGATGTGGTGGATCAGCAGCACCAGCACGTGGTCCTCGGGACCGCACCGGAACAGCTGTGCCCGCAACGGAATCTCCGTCGCCAAGTCGAACTCGTGGGCGATGGCCGAGCGCACGGCGTCGTGCACCGCCTCCGGCGCGACCTCGGCGACCGGCACGTCCGGCCGGACTGCGCCGATCGGCAGCACCTGCTGGAACGGCGTGCCCGCGTCGTCCTCCACGATCAACGTGCGCAGCACCTCGTGCCGTGCCACGACATCCCGCACCGCCTCGGCCAGCGCATCCGAGTCCAGCGTTCCCCGCAGCCGCAACGGGAACGGCGAGTTGTAGATCGCCGACGAGTCCTCGAACCGGCCGATGAACCACAGCCGGCGCTGCGCCGACGACAACGGCACCCGCTCCGGCCGCGTCATCCGCCGCAGCCCGGCACGCGACCGCGACTCGGCCGACAGGTGCTCGGCCAGCCGCGCCACCGTGCGCGATTCGAACACCACCCGGATCGAGACCTGCAGGTCCAGCTCGGTGCGGATGCGGTTGACCAGCCGGGTGGCCAGCAACGACTGCCCGCCCAGCGCGAAAAAGTCGTCGTCGATCCCGACCTCGTCGGCCCGGAGCACCTCGGCGAACAGCGCGCACAACGCGGTCTCCTGCGCGGTCCGCGGCGCCCGCGTGGCGACCGCGGCGGTCTCGGGCTCGACCGGCGCGTCCTGTTCGGCGGCGCGGTCGGCCAGTTCGCCTTCCGGCGTCCAGGCGACGAGCTTCCCGGTCCGGTGCATCCGTTCCCCGGGCGCCCCGAACGGACAGGCGACGAACTCGGCCGCGGTGCGCCCGTGCCGGCCGGCATAACCGTGCTCGATCGGCTCGCCCGCGACGTACAGCTCGCCGGGCACACCGACCGGCACCGGCCGCAGCGCACCGTCCAGCACGTACCGGCGCCCCGGCGAAGCGCCTTCACCCCGGCTGGTCAGCCAGGCGCGTTCCTCGGCGGAAAGCGGGTCCACCGCGGCGATCGGCACGTCCGCGTCCGCCGCGATCCGCTCCAGCACCCGCGCGAACCCGCGGGCGACCGCACCGGCCCGCTCGGCGCTCAGCTGGCGGGGCTGGTACTGCACGGCCACCCGCAGGTGCGGTTCGGCGGTCGCGATGACCGTGACCGGGTAGTGCGACCCGCTGGGCGAGCTGAGCCCGGTGATCGAAACCCCCGCGGTCGCGTTCGCGTCGGACAGTCCCGCGCGGTCGATCGGGTAGGACTGGAACACCATCAGCGTGTCGAACAGCGCGGGCAGCCCGAGATCCTGCTGGATTTCAGTCAGCCCGTAATGGTGGTGGTCCACCAGCCCGCCCTGGCGGGCCTGCAGCCGGGTCAGCACCTGGGCGAGGGAGTCCCCGGGCCGGTGGGCGACCCGCACCGGCAGAGTGTTGATGAACAAGCCCACCATCGAGTCCACGCCCGCCACCGCGGCCGGGCGCCCGGACACGGTCGCGCCGAATACGACGTCGTCCCGCCCGGTCAGCGCGGCGAGCAGGATGCCCCACGCGCCCTGCACCAGTGTGTTCAGCGTGATGCCGAGTTCCGCGGCCCGCTGCCCCAGCTCGCGCGCGGTGGCCGCGGACAGCGGCAGGTCCAGGTACGCGATCCCGGAGCCCTCCGCCCCGGCGCCGTCGACCGGATCGGGCACGAGCAGCGTCGGTTCGGAGACCCCGGCGAGTTCGTCCGCCCACGCCGAGGCCGACGCCGCACTGTCCTGTTCGGACAGCCAGACCATGAAGTCGCGGTATTCGCCGGGACGCGGGAGCGCGGCCGCGTCGCCGCGGACGCCGTAGAGCTCGAGCAGCTCCCGCATCAGCAGTGACACCGACCAGCCGTCGAACAACACGTGGTTGGCGGTGAACACGAGTTCGGACCGGTCGTCGGCCAGCTGGATCAACGTCATCCGCAGCATCGGCGGGGAGGCCGGATCGAAGTGCGTCGCGCGGTCGAGGTCGAGCAGCCGCCGCAGTTCGGCGGCGCGGGCAGGCTCGTCGAGGCCGCGCAGGTCGAAATGCCGCCAGGGCAGCGCGACGTCGGCGAGCACCACCTGGACCTCGGCGCCGGACTCGTCGTGCGCGAACGCGACCCGCGCGTTGGGATACCGGTCCAGCAGCGCCTGGCCCGCCGCGCGCATCCGTTCCGGATCGACCCGGCCGGACAGGTGGAAGTCCAGCGGCACGTGGTAGGCGTCGAACGCGGTGTCGGCCAGCATGGTGTGGAACAGCAGCCCGGACTGCATGGGGGTCAGCGGCCACACGTCCACCAGACCCGGGTAGTCCCGCTCCCACCGGTCGACGTCGCGCTGGGTCGCCCGCACCAGCGGCAGGTCCGACGGGGTCAGGCCACCGGCCTCCGGCGAGGCGGCGTGCCGGGCCAGCCCGGCCAGCGCGGACTGCCACAGCTCGACGAACTCCGCCGCCTCGTCCGGCGAGAGCACCCCGGCGGCGAAGCTGACCCGCGCGGAGAGCGTGCCGTTCTGCTCCAGCGCGTTGATCTCCAACGCGGCCGTCGCGGGCATCTCCCCGTCGGGGCGCGGCACCAGCTCGGTCGTGCCGGAGCTTTCCGCCCAGTCAAGGGGATCGGTCGCCGCGTAGTGCCCGAGGTAGTTGAAGGTGAGCTGCCCGATCGAGTGTTGTGCGAGCACCTCGGCCGAGTCGGCGTGCAGATACCGCAGCAGGCCGTAGCCGATGCCCTTGTCCGGGAGCCGCAGCAGCTGCTCCTTCACCGCCTTCACCGCCCGCCCGGCGGCCTCGCCACCGGCGAACGCCTCGGCCAGATCGAGCTCGGCGAGGTCCAGCCGGACCGGGAACACACTGGTGAACCACCCGACCGTGCGGGAGAGATCGGCGCCCGGCACCACGTCCTGTTCCCGGCCGTGGCCCTCGAGCCGGATCAGGCTCGACGTCCCGGACACCCCGCGCCGGCGGCGCCACTGCGTCATCGCCAGCGCCAGTGCGGTCAGCAGCCCGTCGTTGACCCCGCAGCGGAACACCGCGGGCACGGTGATCAGCAGCGCCGAGGTGACCTCGGCGGGCACCGTGCACCAGACGTGCTCCACAGTGGACATGACGTCGGTCCCGGGGTCCAGCTCCCGGCTGCCCAGCACCGGATCCGGACCGTCCACTATGGACTTCCAGAGCGGCAGCTCGGCGGCGCGCCGGGCCGCCTCGTCCACCAGGGCGTGCGCCCAGCGGCGCATCGAGGTCCCCACCGCGGGCAGCTCCGGCGGTTTGCCGGCGGCCACCCGCTCCCACGCGGCGGCGAGGTCGGCGGGCAGGATGCGCAACGACACCCCGTCCACCACCAGGTGGTGCAGCACGATGCCGAGCCGGCCGGTCCGGCCCGCGTCGAACCACACGAACTGCGCCATCGTCCCGTCGGCCGGGGACAGCCTGCCCGCGGCCGCGTCCAGCTCGGCCTGGGCCAGCTCCCGCCACGGTTCGTCCCACCTGCCGTCGCACTCGACCCGCCGGATCGACCCGGCCACGTCCACCGTGCCCGGAGGGGACACCACCAGACCGTCGGCGACGAGCCGCGAACGCAGCACGTCGTGGTGGTCCAGGACCGCGGCCAGGGTGGCGACGAGGCCCTCCCGGTCGATCCCGGCGGGCAGGTTGAGCACCACCGACATGGAGAACCGGTCGAGCCTGCCCAGTTCGGTCAGGTACCGGGCGATCGGCGTCAGCGGGAGCCAGCCGGTCCCGCCGCCTTCGAGTTCGGCAAGCACCGCTCCGGTGCCGTCCTGTGCCGCGGCCACCGCCGCCAGCTCGGCCACGGTGCGGTGCTCGAAGATCTGCCGGGGTGTCACCTCGACGCCCCGGGCACGGGCGCGCGCCACCACCTGGATGGAACGGATGCTGTCCCCGCCCACGGCGAAGAAGTCGTCGTCGACGCCGACCCGGTCCAGCCCGAGCACCTCGGCGTAGACCGCGGCCAGCGCCTCCTCGTCCGGCGTGCGGGGCGCGCGGTAGGCGCCCCGCACACCGAATTCCGGATCGGGCAACGCGGCCCGGTCGATCTTGCCGTTCGGGGTCAGCGGGAACCGTTCCAGCAATACGTAGGCGGAGGGCGCCATGAACTCCGGCAGCCGCCGTCCGGCGAACTGCCGCAGCTCCCGCACGGACACCCCGGCGGTGAGGTCGACGTCCAGCTCGCCGGCGCTCTCCGCCTTGCCGAGACCCGTTTCGTCCGCGCCGACCGGCACGACGTAGCCGACGAGCTGAGTGCTGCCGGCGAGCTTCTGTGCGGTCACCAGGGCCTGCGCCACCCCGGGGTGCGCGGTGAGCACGGCCTCGATTTCGCCGGGTTCGATCCGGAACCCGCGCACCTTCACCTGCGCGTCCGCCCGGCCCTCGAACACCAGCTCGCCGCCCGGTGTCCACGACACGACGTCGCCGGTGCGGTACATCCGCTCCCCCGGCTCGAACGGATTCGCCACGAACCGCTCCGAGGTCAACCCGGCCTGCCCCAGATACCCCCGGGCCAGCCCGGCGCCGGCCAGGTACAGCTCGCCGGTCGCCCCGATCGGCACCGGGCACAATCCGGGGCCCAGCACGTAGGCGCGCATGTTGTCCATCGGCGCACCGATCGGAATCGACTCGCCGACCTCGCCGACGGCCGACATCCGGTGGCACGCGGCGAACGTCGTAGTCTCCGTCGGCCCGTAACCGTCCACCACCGCGATACCAGGGCATGCCGCCAGCACCCGCCGCACAGCCACCGGCGACACCACATCGCCACCAGCCCACACTTCCCGCACTCCAGCGAGGCACTCCGGCCGCTCCTCGGCAACCACCGCGAACAACCCCGCCGTCAACCACAGAGCAGTAATCCCCTGCTCCGCCACCAAGGCACCCAACGTGTCCACGTCCAGCCGACCCGGCGGAGCCAGCACGACCCGGCCACCACCGAGCAACGGCACCCAGAGCTCATACGTCGACGCGTCGAACGCCGGGGTGGAGTGCAGCAGCACCCGCTCGTGTGCACCGGTGGCGAACCGTCGGTCCGCTGCCAGACCGGTCACCGCGCGGTGGGTCGCCCCGTTTCCCTTCGGCACCCCCGTCGAACCCGACGTGAACATCACATACGCCAACCGATCCGCACCGGCAGAAACGTCCACATCGGACAGAAGAGCACCCGAAAGGTCCGCGATGGACCCGGCCACCGCGGGATCGTCCACCACCACGCGTGGACAGGCCGTCTCCGGCAGGTCGCCCGCGACCGCGGCCACGGTCAGCAGCAGCACCGGCTCCGCCGTCCGCAGCATCTCCGCCACCCGGACACTCCCGTGCCCGGGATCCACCGGCAGATAGGCACCACCCGCTTTCAGCACCGCCAGCACGGCCACGACGAATTCCGGCGACCGGTTCATCGCCACCGCCACCACCGATTCGAGGCCCACGCCCCGGGCACGCAACTCCCGCGCCAGCCGGTTCGCCCGCACGTCCAAGTCCCGATAGGACAGTTCCTGGTCCCCGGACACGAGCGCCACCGCATCCGGCGTCGCCGCGACCCGCTGTTCGAACAACGCGGAAACCGACAGCTCGGCAACCGGCACCGCCGTGTCGTTGAAGGCCGACAACACCCGGTCGCGCTCCGCCGGAGCGAGCACCTCCACCGCGCCCACCGGGGTGTCCGGCGCCGCCGCGACCCGCGTCAGCACCCGGCGGAACCGCTCGGCGAACAGCTCGACCGTGCCGTGGTCGAAAAGATCCGTGGCGTATTCGACGGAGCACTTCATTCCCGGCTGCCCTTCCGCCGAGGTGAAGTTGAACTCCAGATCGAACTTCGCCACCGGGACCGGCACCGCTTCCAGCCGCGCCTGAAGCCCGGGCAGTTCGAGGTCGATCCAGCCGTGGTTCTGCCGGGTGACCATCACCTGGAACAACGGGTGGTACGAGGTGGACCGCTCCGGGTTGAGCAGCTCCACGACCCGCTCGAACGGGGCGTCCTGGTTCACGTAGGCGGACACGGCCTTGTCCCGCACCCGGTCCAGAAGGTCCGCAAAGGACGGATTGCCGGACAGGTCCGCCCGCAGCACCCAGGTGTTCACGAAGAAGCCCACCAGATCCGCCAGCGCCTCGTCGTTGCGGCCGGCGATCGAGGAGCCCAGCGTGATGTCCGTGCCGGCACCGAGCTGATGCAGCAGCACGGCCACCGCCGCCTGCAACGCCATCGACACGGTCACCTTCCGCGTGCCGGCCAGTTCCTCGAGAGAGTCCAGGACGGCCCCGTCCACTTCGAACTCCACCAGGGAACCGCGGTGGCTTTCCTTCACCGGCCGGGGCCGGTCCGCGGGCAGCCGCAGCGGCTGCGGCACCCCGGCGAGTTCGGTCCGCCAGTACTCGACCTGGGTGGCCAGCACGCTTTCCGGATCGTTTTCGTCGCCGAGCAGTTCCTGCTGCCACAGGGTGTAGTCCACGTACTGCACGGGCAGCTCCGGGAATTCCGGCGCCCGCCCCGCGCATCGCGCGGAGTAGGCGGCGGCCAGGTCCCGCGACAGCGGGGCCATCGACTCCCCGTCGGTGGCGATGTGGTGCGTGACCAGCACCAGCACGTGCTCCTCGGGCGCGCACCGCAGCAACCGGGCCCGCACCGGGATCTCCGAGGACAGGGCGAACCGGTGCGACGCCGCTTCCACGATCGCGTCCGCTTCGCCCGCCGGAGTCACCGCCGTCACCGGCAGGTCGATCCGGACCTCGCCGGCCGGCACCACCTCCTGCCCCGGCACCCCGGCGTCGTCCTCGACGATCAGCGTGCGCAGGCTTTCGTGCCTCACCACCACGTCACGCACCGCCGCGGTCAGGGCCGCCACGTCGAGCTTCCCGGTCAGCCGCAGGGTGAACGAGAGGTTGTAGGTCGCCGAGGGACCTTCGAAGCGGTCGATGAACCACAACCGGCGCTGCGCGTACGACAACGGGATCACGGGAACTACTCCTTAACGATCGTGCGCGAGCGGGCAGTGGCACCGGGGGCCGGGCGGGTGCGCCAGGGCTCCCGCGAGGAGATCGTCACGGCGTGCCCGAGGCGGAGCGGGCGGGTCGGTTCATCTTGCGCAGCAACGGTTTCCGGGCGACGGTCGCGGTGGTCAGCCGCTCCGCGATCGCCAGCGCGGTCCGGTGCTCGAACACCGTGCGGACGGAAACCTCGACGTCGAGCGCCGAGCGGATCTGGTTCACCAGCCGGGTGGCCAGCAGGGAATGCCCGCCCAGGTCGAAGAAGTCGTCGTCGATGCCGACTCGTTCCAAGTCGAGCAGCCCCGCGATCAGATCGCACACCGCCTTCTCGCGCGGGTCGCGCGGGGCGCGGTAGCCGACACCGCGGAACTCCGGTTCGGGCAACGCGGCCCGGTCGAGTTTCCCGTTGGGAGTCAACGGAAGACGGTCGAGCATGACCACCGCCGAGGGAACCATGTAGTCCGGCAACCGGTCCCGCACGGCCTGCCGCAGTTCCTCCGGTCCGACCGCGCCCGGCTCCCGCGCGACGGCATAGCCGACCAGCTGCTTCGAGCCCGCGCCGGCGCGCGCGACGACCGCGGCGCGGGCCACCCGCGGGTGCCCGCCGAGCACCGCTTCGATCTCGCCGAGTTCGACCCGGAAGCCCCGCACCTTCACCTGGTCGTCGCGCCGGCCGGCGTACTCCAGCCCGGCACCGGTCCACCGGCCCAGGTCGCCGGTGCGGAACATCCGCGCGCCCGCGGGACCGAAGGGGTCCGCGAGATAGCGTGCCGCGGTGGCGCCGGGCCGCCGGTGGTAGCCCCGGCCGACGTTGCTGCCCGCGAGGTAGATCTCGCCGACCACGCCGGGGGCGACCGGAACCAGACCGGGGCCGAGCACGTACACCCCGCTGCCGGTCAGCGGTTCCCCGATCGGCGGATTGTCCTCTTCGGACCATCGCTCGCCGCTTCCGATGCCGAACGTGGTGATGTAGAACGTTTCGGTCGGCCCGTAGCCGTTCACCAGCCGCACGCCGGGGATGGCTTCCCGCACCCGTGCCACCAGCGCCGCGGGCAGCGCTTCGCCGGCCACCACCACTGTCTCCGCGCGGATCTTGCCCGCCGCGTTCTCCAGCAGCTCGGCGAGTGCCGACGGCACGGTGCTGAGCACTCCGCCGGACCAGCTCTCGCGCTCGCCGAGCACGAGCACGTCGCGCACCAGCTCCACGGCGCCGCCCGCGATCAGCGGGCCGAAGATCTCGAACACCGAGACGTCGAAGCTGACCGAGGTGCCCGCCAGCACCCGGGCGCCGGGCTCCACCCCGGTGCGCGCGATCAGCGCGGACAGGCCGGCCGCCACGTTGGCGTGGCTCATCGCCACCCCCTTGGGCTCGCCGGTCGACCCCGAGGTGTACATCAGGTAGGCCAAGTGCCCGGGGGACAACGGCTTCCGGAGCTCCGGGCCGGCCAGATCGCCGTCCGGTCCGGCCGGATCCAGCTCTTCGATCAACAGCGCGTCCGTCTCGGGCACCAGGCTCCGGGTCGGCTTGTCGGTCAGCAGCACGACCGGCTCCGCGTGCGCGAGCACCGTCGTCAGCCGCGCCATCGGATAGGCCGGATCCAGCGGCAGGTATCCGGCGCCGGCCTTCAGCACCGCCAGCAGCGCGACCACCAGGTCGACGGTCCTGGGCAGGGCGACGGCCACGACGGCGTCCGGCCCGGCCCCGTGCGCGATCAGCTCGCGGGCCCACCGGTTGGCCCGCCGGTTCAGCTCGCCGTAGCTCAGCGACTCGTCCCCGCACACCACCGCGAGCGTGTCGGGCGCCCGCCGCACCTGGTGTTCCACCAGCGCCGGAATGGTGGCCGGCCGCGGCGCCGCGGCGGCCGGGCGCGAGTACCGCGCGCGCTCGGCCGGGGTCAGCAGGTCGACCAGGTCGACCGGCCGCTGCGGACCGGCCACCATCTGGTGCACGACCTGGGCGAACCGCTCGGCGATCCGCACCGCGGCGGCCCGGTCGAAGACGCCGCGCCGGAAATGCATGCTGAGCCGCAGATGCTGGGTCGAATCCGCATTGGCCAGCACGGTCAGCGCGTAGTGCGTGGTGACGAACGGCCGGATGCCGGTCACGGTGAGCCCGGCCGACCGGCTCGTCTCGGTGATCCCGGAACGGTCCAGCGGGAACGATTCGAACGCCAGGAAGGTGTCGAACAGCTTGCTCAGCCCGGTCGTCTCGTGCAGTTCGCTCAGCCCGTGGTGGTGATGGTCCAGCAGTTCGCCCTGCCGGTGCTGGAGATCGGCGAGCAGCTGCTCGAACGTCTGGCCCGGCCGCCAGCCCACCCGTACCGGCACCGTGTTGAGGAACAGGCCCACCATGCCGTTCACCCCGGGCAGTCCGGGCGGCCGCCCGGACACCGTCGTGCCGAACACGACGTCCTGCCGGCCGGTCAGCTGGCCCAGCAGGGTCGCCCACGCGCCCTGCACGGCGGTGTTGAGCGTGATCCCGAGCCGGGCCGCGAGCCGGGCCAGCGCCCTGGCGTCCTCGACCGGCACCGGGACGTCGACGTGGTCGATCCCCGCGCTGTCCGCTTCCGGCGCGCGAGGAGCCAGCAGCGTCGGCTCCGTCAAGCCGGACAGTTCCGCGGCCCATGCCTTCGCGGAAGCCGAAACGTCCCGGGCGGACAGCCAGGCCAGGAAGTCCCGGTAGTCCGGGGCGCCCGGCAGCGCGTCGTCGCCGGCGTACAGCTTGAGCAGATCGTGCGTGATCCGGCCGAGCGACCAACCGTCGAACAGCACGTGGTGCGTGGTCAGCAGGAGCTCGTACCGGTCCTCGGCCACCCGCAGCAACGCCATCCGCAGCAACGGCGGGGTCGCCGGGTCGAAGCGAGCGGCTCGTTCGCCGAGCAGGAACTGTTCGCGTTCCCCGGCGCTCGCCGTGCGGAGGTCGACCTCCTGCCACGGCAGGGCGACGTCGCGGCGGACCAGCTGCACGAGGTTGCCGTCGGAGCCGGGGACGAAGGCGGCCCGCAGCGCCGCGTGGCAGTCGATCAGCCGCTGCCCGGCCGCCCGCATGCGGGCGGCGTCCACCGGCCCGGTCAGGTGCAGCACGTACTGCACCTGGTAGGCGTCGAACGCCGATTCGGTCAGCCTGCTGTGGAACAGCAGACCGGACTGCAACGGGGTCAGGGGCCACACCTCGGCGAGCCCGGGGTACCGGGACTCCCAGGTGTCCAAATCGGACTGTGTCACCGGCACCAGCGGGACGTCCGAGGGAGTCAGTCCGCCCGCGCCGGGCCGGGCGGCGTGCTCGGCCAGCCCGATCAGCGCGGCACGCCACAGCCCGGCCAGCTCGGCTACCTCGGCGCGGGACAGGATTCCGGCCGGCGCACCGAACACCGCGGTCAGCTCCTGGCCTTCCGGGCGGTCGAACACGATGGCGTTGATGTCGAGTTCGGCCAGCGCCGGCATCGCCGGGTCCAGGCCGGCGTCCAGCTCGGCCAGCTCGGTGAACCGGGTCATGTCGTCGGCGGGCGTCCAGTCCGTCCCGCCGGGGCCGGAGAACCGGCCGAGGTAGTTGAACCCCACCTGGCCGAGCGGGAACGGGGCGAGGCGGGCCGCGGTCTCCGGGTTGAGATACCGGAGCATCCCGTAGCCCAGCCCCTTGTCCGGCACCGCGAGCAAGCGCTCCTTGACCGACTTCAGCACCGCGCCCGCCGCCGGGCCGCCGGCGAACGCCTCGTCCAGGTCGATCCCGGCGAGGTCGAGCCGGACCGGGAACACGCTGCTGAACCAGCCGACCGTGCGGGTCAGGTCGGCGCCCGGCACCGCGTGTTCCTCCCGGCCGTGTCCTTCCAGCCGGAGCAGCACCGACGGCTCCGGCTCGCCCCGGTCGCGGCGCCACCGGGCCACCGCGAGCGCGAGCGCGGCCAGCAGCCCGTCGTTGACACCGCCGCGGAACAGCGCGGGAATCGTGCCGAGCAGCGCCTCGGTCGCCGCGGCCGGCACGGTGACCCGGACCTTCTCGACGGTGCCGAGGGTGTCGGCGGCCGGGTCCAGCCGCCGGGTCCCGAGCAGCGGATCCGGTCCGTCCACAACGGACAGCCAGTGGTCCAGTTCGCGCACCCGCTCCGGGTCGGCGGCGGACTCCGCCAGCGCATGGGCCCAGCGCTTCGCCGAGGTCCGCACCGGGGCCAGTTCGGGCCGCGCGTGCGCGCGGACCTGGTGCCAGGCCGTCGCCAGGTCCTCCATCAGGATGCGCAGGGAGACGCCGTCCATCACCGCGTGGTGCAGCACCGCGAGCAGCCGGCCGGGCCGGTCCGGCCCCGCGTCGAACCAGGCGAACCGGGCCAGGATCCCTTGCCGGGCGTCGAGCCTTCCCGCGGCCGCGTCCAGCTCCGCCAGCAGCAGCTCGCGCCACGCCGGTTCGTCCCACCGGCCGTCGCAGGGCACCCGGTGCACGAGATCGGCTCCGCGCACGGAGCCGGGCGGCTCGACGACCAGCCCGTCCTCGGCCAGCCGCGCACGCAACATGTCGTGCCGGTCCAGGACCGCGTCCACCGTCGCGGCCAGGGACTCGGAATCGACGTCGTCCGGCAGCACGAGCACCATCGCCTGCTGGAAGCGGCCGAACGCCGGCCAGAGATCACGGATCCAGTGCGCCACCGGCAGCAGCGGCTGCCAGCCGACGCCGCCGCCGTCGAGGTCGGCCGGCGCCCGGTCCGGGTCCGTGCCGTGGCGGACCGCGACCCCGGCCAAACCGGCCACGGTGGGATGGGCGAACAGCTCGCGCGTGCTGAAGTCCAGGCCGCGGGCGCGGGCGCGGGAAACCACCTGGATCGCCTGGATGCTGTCGCCGCCGAAGGAGAAGAAGTCGTCGTCGGCGCCGATCCGCTCGGCGCCGAGCACTTCGGCGAACACCTCGGACAGCACCACCTCCAGGTCCGAAACCGGGGCCCGGAACTGCGCGCTGGCGAACACCGGGTCCGGCAACGCGGCGCGGTCCACCTTGTTGTTCACCGTCATCGGCAGGGCGTCGAGGACCACCAGAGCCGAGGGCACCATGTACTCGGGAAGGCGCCGGGCGACGAACTCGCGCAGCTCGCTGAGCACGAAGCCGGAATCGACCGCGATGACGCCCTGCCCGGCGCCCCAGGACACCTCCTTGCTCCGCACCGGGACGACGTAGCCGACCAGCTGCCGCGCGCTGCCCGCGCCGGGGATCTCCCTGGCCGCCACCACGGCCTGGTCGACGCCGGGGTGCGCGGTGATCGCCGCCTCGACCTCGCCGGGCTCGATCCGGTAGCCCCGGATCTTCACCTGCCCGTCGGCCCGGCCGGAGAACACCAGCGCCCCGTCCGGCGTCACCGTCGCGAGGTCGCCGGTCCGGTACATCCGCCGGCCCGGGTCGTCAGGGCAGGCGACGAACCGGCCGGCGGTCAGCCCGGGGCTGGACTCGTAACCCCGGGCCACCCCGGCCCCGCTGAAGTACATTTCGCCGACTTCCCCCGGCGCGACCGGGCGCAGTCGCGGGTCGAGGACGAAGACCTCCATGTCGGAGACGGCAGTCCCGATCACGCTCCCGTCCGCCGCGTCCGCCAGCTCGGGGTCGAGGGCGGTGGCGGTGCACCAGATGGCGGTTTCGGTCGGGCCGTATCCGTTCACCAGCACCGTCGCGGTCTCAGGGTGGCGGGCGTACCAGGAGGACAGCCAGCCGAAATCGAGCTTGTCGCCGGCGGACAGCACGTACCGCAGGCCGAGTTCCTCGCCCCGCTCGTCCGCCGTCGCCATCAGCTGGTAGAGCATCGACGGCGTCAGGCTGAGGAAAGTCACCCCTTCCGCGGCCAGCAGGTCGAGGAAGTCCCCGGGGGACAACGTCGCCGCCCGCGGCACGATCACGAGCCGGCCGCCGGACATCAGCGCGCCCCACTGCTCCCAGACCGAGTAGTCGAAGGCGTAGGAGTGGAACATCGTCCAGACGTCGTGTTCGGTGACGGAAAACCATTCCGCGCTCACCGGGAAGAGCCGGACGACCTCGGCGTGCGAGACCATCACGCCCTTCGGCCGCCCGGTCGACCCGGAGGTGTAGATGACGTAGGCGACGTTGCCCGGCCGAGGCCCGTCGTCGAGATCGTGCGCGGGCAGCCCGGCCAGCACTTCGGCGGTCTCCGGCGCGTCCAGCAGCAGCCGCGGAACGGGGTCCCCGGCCAGTTCCGCCGCGGCGTCGCCGGCGGTGACGAGCAGCATCGGACGGCAACTGTCCACAATGTACTCGATCCGCTCCGCCGGATTCGCGGCGTCGAGCGGCACGTACGCGGCGCCGGACTTGAGCACCGCCAGGATCGCCGCCATCAGGTCGAGCCCGCGCGGCAGCACGAGCGCGACGTACCGCTCCGGACCGGCGCCGTGCCGGCGGAGCAGGCGGGCCAGCCGGTTCGCCCGTGCGTTGAGTTCGCGGTAGCTGAGGTGGACGCCTTCGAAGGTCACCGCAGGCCTGTCCGGGAACGCCCGCACGCTCGCTTCGAACCCTTCGACGAGGGTCGCCGGCAGGCCGGTTCCGGCCGTGCCCGAGGCGGTCGGCCGATTCTGTGCTGTGCCCGAATTCTCCATCAATGGGAAACCCTCTGAACAGGGTCCGACGCGGCCTTGCCGCCGCGCGCCGACCGAAACCGGAAGATGGTCCTCGAAACCCTCGTACTGCACGGAAACCGGCCGGCACGCGTCGACGTCACCTTCGGCGCGTCACCCGGTCCCCCGGGTTACCGCGCGTCCGCGGCCATCGCGTCCCGCAGGCTCTTCGGGCGCAGATCGGTCCAGTGCTGCTCGACGTAGTCCAGGCACTCCTGGCGTCCGTCCTCGCCGAACACCACCCGCCAGCCGGCGGGCACCTCGGCGAACGCGGGCCACAGGGAGTGCTGTTCCTCGTCGTTGACCAGGACGTAGAACCGGCCGTTTTCGTCGTCGAACGGGTTGTTGCTCATGATTGACGCGACCTTTCGATGGGAATCGGATTGCTTCGTCAGCGCGCGGGCAATGCGACCGCGTAGGCCAGTTCGCTGCGCACCCGGCGGTGCGTGATGGACTCCGCGATCTCCCCGCTGCGCACCGCGACGTTGGACAGCAGGGAAGAGGTCAGCCCGTGCGTGTGTTCGGTGCCGCCCTGCAGGTAGATCCCGCCGGGCAGCTCCAGCTCGGTGGCCAGCCGGTAGTCCCGCTCGACCCGGTAGCGGCCCCTGCCGTCCCGCGGCAGGTGCTCGCCGAGCGCGGCGAGCAGCCTCGTCGGCTCCATCTCGTCGTACCCGGTGGCGCACACCAGCGCGTCCACGTCGAGTTCGCGAGCGCTCCCGCCGAGCAGGGAGTGCAACAGGATCCGGGTCTCCTCGCCGTTGCGCCGGATCCGCTCGATCCTCGCCAGCCGGATGAAGTCCAGCCGGCTGGACTTGCGCACCTCGTCCTCGTACTTGCGCCGGAACAGGTCCCGGATCACCTCGTCGTCGACCACCGAGTAGTTGGTGTTGCGGTGGTATTTCCAGAACGCCTCGCGCGTCCTGTCGGATCCGAAGAAGTGGTCGTCCACCGCGTCCGGGTCGAAGACCTGGTTCGCGAAGGGGGTGTCGTCCGCGACCGAGTAGCCGTACGACGGGATGATCGCGGACACGGTGGCGTGCGGCAGCGAATCGTAGAGGAACCGGGTGATCTCGGCCGCGCTCTGGCCGGCGCCGGCGACCGCTACCCGGCGCAGGCGCGCGGGGTCGTGCCGGGAGAACTTCCGGATGAACTCCGAACTGTGCCAGACCCGGTCGTCCCGTTCGACGCCGTCGGGCATCTTCGGGGCCAGCCCGGTCGAGATCACCACGTTCCGCGCCCGCACCACCCGCCGCTCGCCGCGGCGAAGATCCCGGACGTGCACCTCGAGGTACTGCGGCCGCCCGCCGCCCGCCGGCAGCTCGATGCCGGTGACCTCGGTGTCGTAGGAGACGTTCTCCGCGAAATGCGCCCCGGCCCATTCCAGGTAGTCGTGGAACTCCTGCCTGCTGGGGAAGAAGTCCTGGTTGTTCACGAACTGGACGAGCCGGTCCGAGGAATGCAGGTAGGACACGAAGCTGAAGCGCGACGTGGGATTGCGGAAAGTGACCAGATCCTTGAGGAAGGAGATCTGCATCTTCGTCGAAGGCAGCAGCATGTTGCGATGCCAGCCGAACTCGGGCTGTCGTTCGAAGAAGGCCATGGAAACCGGCCCGGCGTCGCCGGGATCCTCCGCGAGAGCGATCGCGAGGGAAAGGCCGGCGGGGCCGAAGCCGACGCCCACGACGTCGTACACTTGGGGTTCAGCAGTGGTCATCGCGGGTTCTCCCCCATTGTGTGCCTGCGGACTGGACGGAACGGAAACGGCGCGCTGCCCGGCGGTCATGTGCCGGCCTTGATCATCCCGGCGAGATCGGCCACGGTCGGATTCGTGTAGAGCTCGTTGATCGACAACCGGACGGCCAGCTGCTCGGTCATCTTGGCCAGCAGCCGGGTGGCGTGCAGGGAACTGCCGCCCAGATCGAAGAACGAGTCGTCCCGGCCGATCCCGGTGCGGTTGAGGACGTCGGACCAGATCCGGGCGATGCGGTGTTCGAGTTCGTTTTCCGGACCGCGGCGCTTCCGGCGCGGGCCGTTCGCGACCGCAGCGGCCAGGAGGCGGCCGGGGTCGGCCGGGATGTGCGGCACCGCCAGCACGCGCACCGGCACCGGGCAGCTCCGCAGGTCCGGTTCCAGCGCCGCGTGCACGGCCGCCGCGTCCACGGCGTCTCCGGTGTAGGCCACCAGGATCTCCTGCGGCCGCAGGTCGTCCGGCGCCACTTCCCCGAGGATGGCCGGGTTGCCGAGGTCGAGTCCGATGAGGACGTAGTGCGACGGGAACGCGGCGGCGGTCAGGAACGAGCGCAGCCCGTCCTCCGGGTCGATCGAACGGTACCCGCGCAGCCGGGCCGGTCCGGCCGGCTGGCCGCGGTTCATGCCGACGTCGGTCCACATGCTCCAGGCCAGGCACCGGACCGCACGCCCGCGCGCCCGCCAATGATCCGCGAAACCCACCAGGAACGCGTTGGCCGCGGCGTAGGCGCCGAAGGAATGGCCGCCGAATTCGCCGTTGACCGAGCCGAACAGGACGAGCGAGGCGTCCGGCCGGTCTTCCAGCACTCCGGCGAGCGCCAGTGTGCCTGCCACCTTGGCGCGGTACATCCGGTCGAAAGTGGACAGTGCTTCCCTGGCCAGTGCGTGCTGCTCCAGGTTTTCCCACTGCGAGGCGGGATCGGCGCCCGCGAGGTGCAGGACACCGTCGAGCGGGCGGCCCCAGCGTTGTTCGGCTTCGGCGACCGCTTCCCGCAGCGCGGTTTCGTCGGCGACATCGAGCTGGCGGTACCGCACCTCGCCGAGCCCGGTCAGGTCGGCCAGCCGGGCGGCCTTCTCGCCTTCGGCGGCCGAGCGGCCGACGAGCAGCACGCGGATTCCGTACGTGGCGAGCAAATAGCCGACAAGGCCGTGCGCGATCCCGCCCAGCCCGCCGGTGATCAGGTACAGCCCGCCGGCGACCACGGGCGCCGTGCCGTCCGCCTCGGTCTCCTCGACCGGGCGCAGCTTCGGCTGCCAGCGCCGGCCCGCGCGGACCGCGACGACCCCCGAACTGTCCGGATCGGACAGTTCGGCGCGGACCGCCTCCGTCCACTGTGCACTGTCGGCGGGAAGGTCGACCTGCCGGACGAGGGGAAGCACTTCCTCGGTGCCTGCCGTGCGGACCAGCCCCGGCAGCGCGCACGCACCGAGGTCGACCCGGTCTCCTTCCCGCACGAAAACCGCGCCCGCGCTGAGCACGAGCAGCGCAGGCCGGCCGAACTCCCCGCCGGCCAGCACGTGCAGCAGGGACAGCAGCCGGCTGGTGATCGCGGTCAGCCGGGAGGCCGGGTCGGCGGCCTCCCGCTCGGGCAAGGACCAGCCGAACACGATCGTCGCGATCGGCCCGTGCTGTGCGGTCGCCCGGGTCAGCAGGCGGCGCAGGTCGTCCTCGTTCCCCGGAACGACGCGGAACCTCGTGGGTGTCTCCTCGGCGAACCGGTCCCCCGCACTGACCGCGACCACCTCGTCGCCCAGCCCCAGCGCGTGGAGCTGGCCGTCCTCGGCGAACACCAGGCGGACGCCGTTCCCGGCGGTTCCGGTGCTCTCGGGCACGCTCGACCACTGGCGCCGGAAGAACCAGGTGCGCTCTCGCGCCGGTTCCTCCCCGGCGCAGGCAAGGCGGACCACCCGGTCGGCGAACCGGCCCGCCCGCAGATCGGCCACCAGCGCGGCACGCTGGATCTTGCCGCTGGAGGTCTTCGGGAACTCCGCCTCGGTGACCGGGACCAGCATCTCGGGGGCCACGCCGACCTCCCGCACCAGCGCGGCGCGCACCTCCCCGCAGACCTGGTCGAGCCGATCGGCCTCCCAGCGCTCCGGGACGAAGAAGAGGGTCAGGCGGTCCGAACCTTCGCCCGGCTCGCGCACTCCGGCGGCGGCCGCGAAGGTGGTCCGGACCCCGTCCACCCGGTGCGCCACGCTCTCCAGCTCGTGCGCCAGGTAGTTGATCCCGCGCACGACGATCTGGTCCTTCTTGCGCCCGGCGATCACCACCTCGCCCTCGTGCAGGAACGCCAGGTCGCCGGTGCGGAACCAGCCGTCCGGGTCGAACGCTTCCCGGTTGGCCCCGGGGTTGGCGTGGTAGCCGGACATCATGGTGACGCCGCGGATCTGCAGTTCGCCGACCCGGTCCTGAGGAAGCACCTCGCCGTCGGCTCCGACCACGCGGACGCGCACCCCGGGAACCGGTCCGCCCACAGTGGACAGTGTCACCGCGTCCGGTTCTCCCGGCGCCACGTGCCGCACCGCCCCGTCGAGCGAGGACGAGGCGATGGTGACAGTGCCCGCGGCCCGGTCGTCGCGGCTCTGCCGGGTGTAGGTCACCCCGGAACAGGTCTCGGACATGCCCCAGCACGGCCGTACGGCGTCCGCGGCCAGCCCGTGCGGCGCCAACAGCTCCAGGAACAGGTGGCTGGTCGCGGCGACGACCGGCTCGCCGGCGTTGGTGAAAGCGCGCATCCGGGACAGATCCCACTCGCGGCGCGCGATTTCGTCCGCCTGCTCGTTGATCAACGCGAACGCGAAGTTCGGCGCCCAGGTGTTCGTCGCCCGGTACCGGTCGAGCCAGTCCAGCCAGGCCAGCGGGTCGGCGAGAAAGCTGTCGGTGCGGGCACGGACGTGCGTGGCGCGCAGGAACACGTCGCGCACGTTGTAGTAGGCCACGGTCACGTGGTCGAGCGGCATCCAGATCACGCTGACGTCGTCTTCGCGATAGCCCTGGGACTGCACGGTCGCCCAGGTCCGGCCCGTCACGCTCGCGTTGGTGTGCTGCACGCACTTGGGCACGCCGGTGCTGCCCGAGGTGAGCAGGTTCAGCACCGGCGAATCGGGCTTCGTCTCGAACCAGTCGCCGGCGCGCGGATGCTCGATCAGGTCCGCCACGGTGAGGATGCGCACCTCCGGCTCGCCCCACAGCTCGCGCACCTCGGCCAGGGCCGGCGCGGTCGCCGCGTCGGTGAGCAGCACCGGCCGGGCCAGGAGGTTCCACGCGTTGCGCAGCTTGCGGTTCGTCTCGTTCGGCGTCCGGTAACTGGTGGCCACCGCGACCGGCGTCGGCACGAATCCGCCGAGCACGCAGGCCCAGAACGAGGTCAGGTAACCCCGATCGTCTTCGAACTGGAAGAGCACCGCGTCGCCGGGGCGCAGGCCGGCGGCCCGGAGCCCGCCGAGCACGCGTTCGGCCTCGGCCAGCAGCTCCGGATAGGTCTGGACCTCGTCAGCGCCGTCCGGTCCGATGTAGACGGTGCCCTTCTCCGGAGCCAGCTCCGCCGCCTGGCGCAACGCTTCCTGCAAGGTGGTCGCGCCGCCGTCCGGAACCCGGACGTCCCCGCCGTACACGTCCGACGACGGGGCGCTCGTACCGCCGGTCGCCGCGGGGGCTTCGACCGGAGCGGACGCGGCCGCCGGAGCGGTCGCCGCGCGCACCGCGTGGCGCACCACCGCGACCGCCTCCCGCACGCCCGGCACCGTCCGCGCCGCGGCGGACAGGTCCGACACCAGTCTCGGGTCGATCGTTTCGGGCGTGGTCATGACGCCGTCCCCTTTCTCCTCGGCATCGGGGCCGTCACCGGGGGTCGTCCCGGTCGCCGGCCAGCAACGCCTGCGCGAGGAAATCCAGCACCGTCCCGGTCGCGTCGAGGAAGTAGAAGTGCCCGCCGGGGAAGAGCCGGGTGCGGAAGCGGGCGGTGGTGTGCGCGGACCATTCGCCGAGGGTGTCCTCCGGGGCCTGCGGGTCGGACTGTCCGGAAAGGACGGTCAGCGGACAGCCGAGCGGCGCGCCCGGCTCCACCCGATGGCTTTCCCAGAGCCGGAAATCCGCGCGCAGGGTCGGCAACAGGTCCGCCATCACGTACTCGTCCTCGGCGATCTCCGGTTCGATCCCCCCGAGCCGCGCCACTTCGGCCGCGAACTCCCGGTCGGAGAGGTCGTGCAGCCGCCGTACCCGTCCGGCCGCCTCCGGCGCCGGCTGGCCGGACAGGAAAAGGTGAGCCGGTTCGGGCGCGCCGCCGTCCCGCAGCGTCCGCGCCAGTTCGTAGGCGAGCACCGCGCCGCCGGAGTGCCCGAAGAACGCGAACGAACCGTCCATGATCGGCCGCAGCGCATGGGAAAGCGTCTTCAGCAACCGGGGAACGTCGGTGATCGGCGGCTCGGCGATGCGGTTCTGCCGTCCGGGCAGTTGCACCGCGGCCAGTTCGATCTCCGGCGGGAACAGCCCGGCCCAGTCCAGGAAGGCGCCCGCGCCCGCCCCCGCGTGCGGGAAGCAGATCAGCCGGTGCCGATGTCCTGGCCGTTTGGCCCGCCAGATGTAGGGGGTCTCCTCGAGGAGTTCCGAGGTGGTGTGCGTCATCGTCTCAGATGCCCCTTTACCGCCCCGGATTCGGAGCATCGGCTGTTTCCCGCTCGCTCAACCGGTGCATGAGCTCGGCGGTCTCCCGGCGGCTGCCGGAATCGTGCCCGGCGAAGCAGCGCCGCACGCGTTCCCGGACCTCGGGTTTCTGTTCCTGGCTCAGCTTGAACATGCCTTCGGCGGCGGAAACCTCGAACCGGAAGGCCCCCACGCCCGGCAGCAGCCGGTGGAAGTACCCGACCGAATCGGTCATGTCCCAGCCGGTGCCCAGTTCGGCTTCGAACGCTCGCACGGTGGACTGGACCACGTCCATCGTCTCCTCGGGAGAGGAGATCTTCGACAGTTTTCCGTGTACGTGCACGGAGGTGAAGTCCCAGGTCGGCGCGGCAGGCGACTGCCGGTAGACGGTGGGCGAGACGTAGCCGTTCGGTCCGGTGAAAACCAGCAGCGCGGGGGTCTCCGCGCCGAGCGCGGCCCAATGCGGGTTCGCCCGGTTCAGGTGCCCGAGCAGGGTGGCGCCGGCCAGTCCGGCCGGCCAGTCGCCGGGGCTGCGCGGATCGGGGATCACCGGCAGATGGGTCGCGAACGGGCTTTCCCCCGCCGGGCCCGCGGTCGCCAGCAGCGCCAGCGGATTTCCGCGGATCAGTTCGGCCAGCCAGGAATCGTCCGGCTCGCGGTACTGAGATGGCACGAACATCGCCCCGCCCCTCTCGGATAGTGGTCTGGTCACCGATCGCCGGTGCGGTGCAGTTCCAGGGTGCAGCACTTCACGCTGCCGCCGGCCTTGAGCAGTTCGGTGAGGTCGACGCCGATCGGCTCGAAACCCCGTTCCTTCAGCTGAGCGCAAAGCCCGGTCGCCTGGTCCGGCAGAACGACGTGCAGCCCGTCGGACAGCGCGTTCAGGCCGAACACCTCGGCGTCCGCTTCCTCCGCGACGATCGCGTCCGGGAATTGCGCCGCCAGCAGTTCTCGGCTTTCCGGGGAAAATGCCTTCGGATAATACATGATTTCGCTCTCGGAAAGCACCGCGAGCGCGGTGTCGAGGTGATAGAACCGGGGATCGACCAAAGACAGGCTCACCACTCGCCGACCGAAGAACTCGGCCACCTCGTCGTGCGCCTGGGAATCGCTGCGGAAACCGGTTCCGGCGAGGATCACCTCGCCCGCGCGCAGGAAATCTCCTTCGCCTTCGTTGGTGTGCGCCGCCTGCCGGACCTCGGTCCATCCGCGGCCGGAAAACCACTCGAGATAGGGCTGCGACTCACCGGTCCGCTGCTCGTGCCTGAACCGGGCCACGAGCGCCTTGCCGTCCTCGACGATCGCGCCGTTGGCGGCGAACACCATGTCCGGCAGCCCCGGCACCGGCTCGACCAGCTCCACCTTGTGGCCCAGCTCGACGAACAAGTCGTGCAGGTGCTTCCACTGGGTCAAGCCGAGCGCGCCGGAGGTCGGCATGGCCGGATCCATCCACGGATTGATGGAATAGCACACGTCGAAGTACGTCGGCCGGCACATCAGATATCGCCGCGGGCGGGCGGAGCGAAGAGGGGATTCGGGTCGCTGTTCGACGGCGTTCGGCACTCTGATCATCTTTTCTCTCGCTGATTCTGCGGGAAATCTCAGGTGGCACAAAACCCATTCACGCGCTATTTCACGCTAATGAGCGGCGGCTTTGCCTGTCAACAGAACGGGCGTCCGCGCGGCCGATGCTGTCCTGTCGACAGGACGGGCGGGGTCAGCGCACGAGGGCGAGGGCCTTTTCGTGCAGCTCGGGGTCCCCGCAGGCGAGGATCCGGGACTGGGAAAACAGGTGGAGTTCGCCTCCGGTCCACTCCGTGACCACCCCGCCGGCGCCGTGGACCACCGCCGCGGGAGCGAACACGTCGTATGCCTTCAGGCCGCCGTCCACCGCCAGATCCGTGCGACCGGACGCCAGCATCGCATACGCATACGAGCTGGCACCGTACAAAGTGTACTGAACGGACTCGCGGACGACCTCGAACGCCGCCCGTTCCTCCGGGCGGAAGAAATCCGGGTTAGAGCAGGTGGCCAGCGCGGCGGTGAGATCGGCGCAGGGTCTCGTCCGCACCGGCACGTTGTTGCGCAGCGCGAACACCCCGCTTTCGCCCACCCACCGGTCCCCGGTCGCCGGGTAGTCGAGCACTCCCAGCCAGGGCCTGCCGCGCCGGCTGAGGCCGATCAGCGTGCCGTAGACGGGGATTCCCGCGATGAACGGCGCCGTGCCGTCCAGCGGGTCCAGCACCCAGACGAATTCGGCGTCGAGCCGGTGCGAACCGAATTCCTCCCCGAGCACCCCGTGCTCCGGATAGCGGTCCGCGATCAGTTCGCGCAGCCTGGTCTCGACGGCGCGATCGGTCGCCGTGACGAAGCTGTTGTCCGCCTTGCATTCCACCGCTATCGACTCGGTCATCGCGCGGTTCAGCATCCTGCGGCTTTCGTCCGCCAGCGATTCGGCGAACCTGATCAACTCGGCGACCGCCGCGGCCATCGGCACTGTCCTTCCGGTTACCGGGTCAGGCTGACGAAATGGCGGCGGGAGCCGGTGTAGCCGAACCGCCCGTGCTGGAGCACCCGGTTGTCCAGCACGAGCAGATCGCCCGGCCGCATCCGCACCGCGCGGGAGGTCCGCCACAAGGCGCCGCGCAGGAACGCGATCAGCTCCGGATCGATCGGGGCGCCGTCGCCGTAGGCGGTCGTCGCCGGGTATTCCCGGTCGGGCAGATCGGGGGGAAAGAGCGGGTGTTCCCGCCAGTACGAGCAATGCAGTTCGGTGACCTGGTTGAACCACAGCTCGACGCCGCTCTCGGGATGCGTGGCGAACGCGTCGTGCCGGTAGTCGTAGCGCAGTTCCCCGGCATCGCCCCACGCGACCCGGCAGCCGGCGGACACCAGCTTCTCCTCGATCGCGTCCCGGTCCTCGGTGCGGAAGGTGTCCGCCCAGCCGGTCTCCCCGAGGGAGGATTCGCGGGCAAGCCTGCGGTAGTACCGGATTCCCTTGTCCCGGAACGCCTGTTTGACCTCGTCCGGGATGATCGCCGCGGTTTCCCGGATGTCGTTGACCGGCACCTCGCCGCCGCTGGCCGCGGCGCTCTCGCAGAAGAACAGGATCCGGCGCGGGAAACTCGGCAGGTAGGCCATCTCGTTGTGCGGCGACAGCGTGATCCGGGGATCCTCCTGGCTGGCCTCGAGCGCGATCCCCTCGTCTTTGCCGCGGACCGCGATGCCGCCTTCGTAGCCGCTGCGGTCGTACCCCAGGCCCCGCACGAACCGCTCGAACCCGGCCCGGTCCCGCAGCGGCAGGCCGCGGACCAGAACTCCGCCGTGCCGGGGCAGTGCCTCGTCGACGGCCGCCCGCACCGCGGCGGGAGACGCGGGCTCGTCGGAGCCCAGCACCGGAATCGTCCCGCCGGCGTCCGGGACGCTCTCCGGGAAGTTCGGGTGCGCCGATCCGGCCAGGAACTCCCGGCCCCGCACCGGCACCCGGAACGGCGCGCCGGGTTCGAGCCGGCGGAAGACCGTCGTATCCGCAGTCATTCGCGTCCTTCCGGGTTCGAGGGGCGGCCGCGCAGCACGCAGATCTCGTGGTAGATCGGCACCGCCGGGTCCGCGGCGAGCAGGTCGCGGGCGGCGCTCGCCGAAAGGGGCGCCTTCCCGGACGGATCGGCATAGAACTCGCAGGCGAAGTCGCGTTCCCCGCCGGCCCCGCGCAGCGCGGACTCCAGCGCGGCGAAGAAGGAGATGTCGGTGCGCTGGTGCTGCCGGACGATGCGCGCGGCCAGTTCCTCCGCCCGGTAGCCGTTGGCGGAGAACATCCGCGACAACGCGTCCTTGCCGACCCGGCACCCCAGCATCAGCACCACCTGCGCGCGCGGTGCGCACGACCGGATGCTCCGCAGCAGCGCCTCGATCAGCCCCATGCCCACCGAGTTGAACGGGTAGCCGTGGAAGGCCGTCCACGGGTAGTAGTGCGCGATGTGGTCGTCGTTGCGCGGGCCCGCCCGGACCGCGCCGCGCAGCTGCGCTGCACGGAATCCTCGGCACATCGCGTCGTCCGGCTCGGGCACCTGCGGCAGGCAGGCCACCACGACATCGGCCGCGGCCGCCGCGGCACGCGCCGCCGGGGTGCCGATCAGGTCGACCGAACCGTCGATCGGCCGGAAGCGGTCCAGCAGGTCCGGCACCGCCTCGGCGACGAACCGCCGGGCCAGCGCGGGCAGCCGGGGGTCGAGGTCGCTGCCCATCACCAGCGCGGCCGCGCACTCGCCCAGCATGAACGCGGCGTTCGCGCCGGAGCCCACCCCGACCTCGTACACCCGCCTGCCGCGGAGCCCTGCCCTGGCCAGCCCGGCCTGGAACGTGGTGGTCCACGGATCGGCCGGATCGAACGCGAAACTGGGCACCGCCTCGGAGTCCCCGCCTGCGGACTGGGCCGATACCGCGAGTAAGCCTTTCATCTGCCTTTTCTTCCCTCCGCGCCATTCGATTCGGGTCCGCTAGTCGATCAGCACGATCTCGTTCGCCTGCCCGCGCAGGCAGTGGTCGGATCGCATCGAGGCGGCGTAGCCCCCGGCGTTGAGGAGCGCGACGTGATCGCCCTCCCGCAACCGGGGCAGCACGTGGTCCACCGCCCACTGGTCGAGCGCCTCGTTGATGTTCCCCACCACGGTGTAGGTTTCGGCGCCTTCGCCGTAGCGGGGCGCCACCGCCACCGGTTCGCAGTGCAGGCCGTAGAACGCCGGTTCCATCGCCAGGTTGAATCCCGCGTCCAGGCCGGCGAACAGCACGACCCGCCGCCGCTCGACGTAGCTGACCGTGGTGAGCAGCAGGCCGGCGTCCTTGACCAGGTAGTCGCCCGGCTCCACGCTGACCGCCAGCCCGCGGCCGGCGAACCGGTCCGCGATCGCGGCGGCCCAGCGGTCCAGATCCAGCGGCCGGTCCCGCTCGCGGTGCGGAACGCCCAGCCCGCCGCCGAGGTTGACCTCCCGCAGTTCCGGGAACTCCGCGGCGAACCCGGCCAGCTCGTCCAGCGCCCGTGCCAGCTCGTCCAGCTCCGCGTCCAGATATCCGCAGCCGACGTGCATGTGCAGCCGGACGATCGACAGATCCCGTTTCGCGGCAACGGCTTTCGCCTCGGCGAGGTGCTCGCGGTAGATGCCGAACTTGGTCGTCGCGGCCCCGCTGTAGCTGAGCCGGTCGTCGCCCTGGTAGCCCACCCCGATCCCGGGGTTCACCCGCAGGCCGACCGCGCGCCCCGGAGCGAGCCGCCCGTAGGAGTCCAATGCGGACACCGAATCGAAATTGATCTTGATCCGGGCGAACTTCGCCAGTGCCTCGAGGTCCGCTTTGGACAGCGAGGTGCCGGTGAACGAGATGTCCTCGCCGGAGAATCCGCAGCCGAGCACATGCCTCAGCTCGCCGACCGAGCAGACGTCCACTCCGCACAGCTCGTGCACGCGGAGGCCGGTCAGCAGCGCGGGCGACCGGTTGGCCTTCACCGCGTAGTGGATCCGGTGGTCCAGACCGGCCGCGGACATCGCCGCGGCCAGCCGGGCGACGTTCTCCCGCACCCGGCCCGCCCGGTACACGTAGGCCGGCGTGCCGACCTGGCCTGCCAGCTCGCCGAGATCGGTCCGCCCCAGGTGCAGCCGGCCGGCCCGGTAGGCCAGGTCCGGCCGCTGCCACCAGTCCGGCGGCCGCGGCCCGGGCACCAGCCGGAGCCGGTCGGCCAGCTCGCCGAGAGCGGTGGCGACCAGGTCCCATTCGCATTCGTCGTCGAGGAGCACCGGCAGCCGGTCCGCGCCCTCGTTCGTGGCGAGGGCCTGTTTGACGCGCAGCACGGTCAACGGCGCGGTCAGCCCGCGACAGTCGAGGATCGCCGGGGGTTCTGTCATCGCGGCGCTCCCAGGTTCCCGGCGCGCAGATCGCCTTCCGCCCGCGCGAGCGAGGCGGCCATGATGTCCGCGATGCGATCGATCTCTTCCTTGCCGACGACCAGCGGCGGCGACATGATGCACAGGTTTTCGAACGGGCGGACGAGCAGCCCGGCCTCCTGGCAGTACTCGTCGACCCGGGCCGCGATCGCCTGGTTGCGCGCGGTGGGACCGGTTTCGCCGGGCACCCGGCATTCGACGCAGGCCATCAGGTGGTCGCCCCGCACCGCGGCGACGATCGGCGACTCCCGCACCTCGCGCAGCCGGCGGATGAAGTACGGGCCCACCTCGCGCACGTGTGCGCAGAGGTCCTCCCGTCGCATGATGCCGATGTTCGCGATCGCCGCGGCGCAGGCGACCGGATGCCCGGAGTAGGTGAACCCGTTGGAGAACACCGGTTTGTCCCGGCGGGCCGCGGCGGACATCGCCTCGGCCACCCGGTCGGACATCAGCACCGCGCCCAGCGGCTGGTATCCCGAGGTCAGGCCCTTGGCCGTGACGATCATGTCCGGCACGACGCCGAACCTCGCCTCCGAGGCGAAGAAATGGCCCAGCCGGCCGAATCCGGTGACCACCTCGTCGGAGACGTAGAGGATGTCGTGCTCGCGGCACAGCTCGTACGCGGCCTGGTGGTACCCGGGCGGCGGCACCAGCACGCCGCCCGAAGCGAGCACCGGTTCGGCTATGTAGCAAGCGATGTTGTGCGCCCCGATGCGTTCGATCGCCGCCGCCATGTCCGCGGTGAGCCGGTCGAGCGTCTCCTGGGCGGTGGCCTCGGCGTTGTCCGGGTCGTACCCCGGGCTCGCCAGGTGATGCGCCCAGCCGCTCTCGTAGCGGAAGTCGGTGCGGTCGGCGTCCTTTCCGGACAGCGAGGCGGCGAGGAACGTGCTGCCGTGGTAGGCGTTCGCCCGCGCCAGCACGTGGTATTTCCCCGGCTGCCCACGGGAGGCGAAGTGGTACTGCGCGATGCGCACCGCGGACTCCACCGCGGTCGAACCGCCGGTGGTGAAGTGCACCCGGTTCAGGTCCCCCGGCGCGAGTTCCGCCAGCAGCGCGGCGAGTTCCGCGGCCGGTTCGCTGGAAACGTCGCCGAACGGCGTGAAGTAGGCCATCCGCCTTGCTTGTGCGGCGATGGCCTCGACCAGTTCCTCGTTCCGGTAGCCCACGGTGACGCACCACATGCCGCCGATGGCGTCGAGATAGCGTTTGCCCGCGCTGTCGGCGACCTCGGTCCCTTCGGCCGAGGAGATCACCAGCGACTCCTGTTTGCCGAGGCCGCTGAGGTCCGCCCACGGGTGCAGCACGTGCCGGGCGTCCTGTGCCACCGGATCGTTTGTCGCCACGCCCCAAGTCCTTTCTGTTCCGATGTCCGCGGTCACGGCCGGCCGAGTGCGGCCCGGAGCTGGTCGTGCGCCCGGGTCAGCCCGCTGGTGCGGGCCATTTCCCCGTAGTCCGCGAGGGACGGATAACCGGCCGCGGCCTCCTTGTCGAGCGCGGCGACGAAGTCCCCGTTCCGGATGCCGGCCAGGATCTCCCGGCCGCGGTCCTTCACGTCCTGGCCGAACACGGTGCCCAGGTAGCGGTGGACCCCGAACCGGCAGGTCGGCGAGCCCTGCTGCTCGACCACCTCGTACAGGCCGGTGGCGGCGGCCTCGGCGACCATCTCGGCCATCTCCCCGGAGGCGTGCATGTCCAGCAGCGCCGGGACGCTGTCGTAGCCGGATTCGACCAGTACCTCGAACGCGGTCCGGAAGGCGTCCAGCAGCAACGGGGTCAGGAACTGTTCCTGGAAGAGGTCCAGTTCCGTCTCGGTGGCGCAGGACACCGGGAGCACGCCGCGGCGGGTGAAGCCGACCGCCTTGGCGATCGCCAGCGTCCGCTCCAGCGCCTTCCCGGTCGCGTCCTGGACGACGTCGGCGAACGCCAGCACGCCCGAGCCGTCCAGGTAGTGCTGCCGGATCGGCTTGCCGAACATCTTCGGCGCCAGCAGCGCGACGTCCACTGTGGACGGCGGGGCGATCCGGCGGTACCGCACCGAAAACCCGTGTGCCAGCACGAACAGGTCGCCGTCCCGCAGGTTCGGCGCGAGCTGTGCGGAGAAGACCTCGGGATGGGCGTCGTCCGGGATGAGCAGGATGACCACCGAGGCGTTCGCCGCCGCCTCGGCGATCGGCCGGGTGTCGAACCCGTCCGCGACGGCGGCCTCCCGGTATTCGTCGTCACGGTTGCCGATGAGGACCGGGACGCCGCTGTCCCGGAGATTGGCGGCGAAGGCCTTTCCCTGGATGCCGTAACCGATCACGGCCACCGTGGCGCCTTCGATGTGCCGAACGTCCGCGTCGGATTCGAAATACATGAAGGGCACTCTCCAGTCTGGTGAACTCATTCGGCGCCGCTGCCGGACACCGGTACCGTTTCCCCGTCCTGACGCGGGCCGAGCCGGCGGTCCTGCGGATCGCAGTGCGCGAGGTTCCGCTCGTGGATTTCGGCGAACCGGTCCCATTCCCGCTGACGCCGCCGCTCGTCCCAGCCGAGCAGCCCGGCCATTTCGGCCAGGATCAGGTCGAGCACGTTCCGGTCCAGCGCACAGCGGCCCGCCGGGTCGAACACCACCGCGTCCCGGATCGCGCCCGAATTCAGCAGGTAGTCCGCGTAGCTGTAGGCCATCTGGTACTGCACGTGGTGGCGCACTTTCCCGCGGAGGAAGCCGGCGTCCCCGCGACGGGCGTCCCGCTGCATCGCGAACCGGTCCTCGCCGCGGACCGGGAGGAACGGCGTCCGGCGCGTCGTCGAACAGCCGAGCTTCTTCACGCCCTTGCGCCGCAGTTCGCGGGCGAGCGCGTCGCCGAGTTCCTGGCCGGCCCAGCGGAACTCGGTCAGTTTGACGTTGATCAGGTCGAGCACCGTCCCGCCGCCCCGCCGGTGCCGCACGATCCGGAACATCCGGGACAGGTCCTGTGCGGAGATCTCGCCGTCCCCGGCGGCCGCCAGCGGCCGGATCCCGCAGAACACGTTGAACACGTCCCGCCTGCCGACCTGCCAGGGGCCGGCCACCAGTTCGTTGTAGGCGTCGAGCAGTTCCTCGACCTCGTCCGCCGTCGGCACCACCAGATCCGGATCGGCGTGCGGCCGGTCGGTGGTGGTGAGCTGGATGTACCAGAGCCCGTGGTGGTGGAACGGCCGCAAGTAGTGCTGCCGTTCCGGGTTGAGCGGCACCAGGCCGACCCGGAACCGGGGGTCGGCGGCGAGGCTTTCGTGGATGAACCGGTTCGTCACCTCCAGGTGCGAACCCCGCGAGTAGACCATCGACGCCCGCTCGTCCGAGCCGGCGGCACGGCCGCGGGTCCGGTCCAGCCACGGTCCCGACGCGTTGGTGACGGTGTACGCGCGCACCGTCACCTTCTCCGGCAGCTCTTCGTCGCTGAACCGGCGTGCCAGCGTCACCAGGAAGCACCCCGGTTCGGGCTGCCATTCGCAGCTCTCGAACTCCACGTGGCACAGCGCGCGCAGCGGATGCCGGGCCGTGCCGCGGTAGTAGGCGTCGCGAATCGCCTTGAGCACCAGCACTTTGTCGTTGTTCGCCTTGCCGTCCCAGTACTCGATGCCGCCCAGGACGTTGCCCGCGGCGAGGTGCGGCAGCTTGCGGTGCACCGCCGCGCGGTCGCGGAAGATCCTGGCCTTCCCGAACCGCGGGGACAGCCCGCACCACGCCCACACCGTCGTGAACAGGTCGTAGAGCACGATGCCGAAGAACACCGCGCCTTTCTTCTCCGGGCTGTCCGGGAAGACGCACACCACGTTCGGGGTTTCTTCGACGGTGCGGTCCGCGGTTTCCAGCAGGATCTTCCGCTCCCGGGTGCCGAACCAGACCAGTCGCAGGTCCAGCCAGGCCGAGCGCAGGTTGGCCGCGGGCGACTGCCTGATCCGCGGATCCCGGCGCAGTCCGCTCGCCAGCAGCAGCCGGTGGAAGGCCATCCGCAGGTACCGGATCCCGGGGTGGATCGCCTTGCCGGTCTTGCTCGACGTCTCCCCGCCGAACGCGCCGCGGTCGACCAGGATCGCGCTCGCGTTGCCCCGGGAGGCGAGGTCGCGCAGCACTCCCGCGCCGGCCGCGCCGCCGCCGACGATCACCGTGTCGTGGACGAATCCGGTGCGGTCGTCCGCCAGTTCCCGGAATTGGCGCGCCACGTCCGTCATGGCGAACGACCGCGTGGTCGACGGGGTCGCGGGGAAAGCCCGCCGGAACCGCTTCACTGTGCCCGACCTCCTCGTCGTACCGCGATCACGCGGTGGTTGGTGTCCCGCCAGGCGCGAAAAGTCACCGCCCGTTCGGCCGGCTCCGGCGAAGTCGCCGGCCGGTGCCAGGCCCGCTCGATCATGTAGCCCATGAACGCGCGCAGCGCGTCCGCCGGCATGCCCCGCCGGCCGCTCCGTTGCTGCACAAGGAGTTCCTGTGCCTCGCGCTCGCGCACCATGCGCTCGAACGACGGCCAGTCGAACGCCCACAGGCCGTCCAGCCGGTCGAACACCGGCCGCCACCGAGGCAGGTGCTCAGCGACCCGGCGGCCGAGCCCTTCCGGCACCGCGGCCGGATCGACGTCGGTCTCCGCGCCGGCGAACCACAGGTCGAACAGGAAGACTCCGACCTTGCCGCGCACCTCGAACGCGACGGCCGGCTGATCGTCGGCCCGCTTGTCGAAGTTTCCCATCCGCACCAGGGACTCCGGCGTGCTTCGCTCCATTTCGGACAGATTGCGCAGCAGCCAGTCCAGCTGGTGGGTGCCGGGCAGGGAGCGGTTGGAGACCCCGGGAACCCCGGGGTCGTATCCCCGCGCGCGCAGTGCCTCGCGGTCGGTTCTGCCGAGGTACCAGTCGTCTCCGCTGCGGGCCACGGCAGCTCCTTCGGTCCGCACGTCGAGGAGCTGGTTCAGCAGCACGGCCAGCGCGGTGCTCAGCACCGTCTTGCCGGCGCCGGGACTGCCGTTGAACCCCATCACGAACAGCCCGTCCGGCCGGCGCCGCCGCTTTTCGCCGAGGATCCAGCGGGCCAGCGGGAGGTAGAGCTGCCACAGGTCGGCCACCGGCACGGTCGAGGGGTCCGGGCAGCCGAAGTATTCGCGCCACCATCCGGCGAACGGCCGCCACACCCGGGTCAGCAGCGCGAGGTGTTCTTTCACCGCCGCCGGTCCGGCTCCGAAGCCGAACGCCGCCTGGATCGGGTCCTCCCCGGCCGTCGTGACGAGCATGCGCAGCTCTTCGGCGCTCGCCGGGCGGCCCCGCGCGATCGACCGCAGCACCGGGGCGAGGTGCCGGTTGATCGCGTCCCGGTGGCGGGTGCCGACCGACGCGAACCGCACGTCGTCGTCGCGCAGTTCGGCGAGCGCCGCGTAGGCTTCGGCGGACAGCAGGAACGGCGGCGCGGCGATATCGCGTTCCCGTCGCGCCCATCCCTCGATCGCGGCGACTGTCGACTCGTACCGTGCCGGTGCCAGCTCGCCGCTACGCATCGCGGTACTCCGTGAGCAGCGTGCGGAGTTCGCCGAGACGCCTCCCGGGTTTGGCGATCTCCGCCAGCGGTACGTCCTTGCCGAACCGCTGGGCGAAATCACCGCGGATCCGCACGTAGTCCAGCGAGTCCAGGCCCAGTTCGGCGAGCTGTCCCGCCTCGTCCCACCGATGCAGATATGCGCTCAGGAACGCCCGGATCCCGTCCTGCTCCACCGCCGGCGTGTCCTCTTCGGGCTTCGCGGGCGGTCGCTCCCGGTCCCCTGCCCGCGTTCCGGCGAGCAGCGGGAGGCGTGACCACGGTTCGCGCCGCCAGTCCAGTCCGCTCCCGACGAAGGTGCGGGCCGAATGGCCGGCCAGCGCCACCGCGACCACCTGCCCGAGCAGGCCCAGCGCGGTGCCGGACGCGAGCGGCGTCTCGCCGTCTGCCCTGGCCGATGCCAGTGCCCGTTCGTTGCGCGCGGCCATGCCGACCTCGCCCCACGAACCCCAGTCCACCGTGACGACGTCCGTGCCGGACCACCTCGCGTAGGCATCCATCCACCCGTTCGCCGCCGCGTAGTTCGCCTGGCCCGCCGCGCCCAGCAACGCGCTCGTGGAGGAGAACGCGACCACCCACGGCGCGCCGAGCCCGGTCAGCCCGGCCAACGCGAGCTTGGGCGCCAGCACCGTTTCGAACCGGCCGGGATCGAGGTTGCGCACCACTCCGTCGTCCAGCACGCCGGCGAGGTGGAAGATCCCGGCGAGCGGGCCGATGCGTTCGGCCAGCGCTGGGACGTCCAGCTCGCGGGCGAAGTCGACCGGCACGAACCGCACTCCGCGCCGCGGCCGGGCCGGCGCGCTCCGGCCGGACACCACGATGTCCGCCGCGGCCACCCGCTGGTGGTGGAGCAGCCAGTCCACGACCACCGCGCCGATTCCGCCGGTGCCGCCGGTGACGAGGTAGCTCCCCTCCGCGGCGCCGAGGGTGCCGGGCGGCAGCTCCGGGGCGACCGCGGGCAGCAGCCGCTGCGCCAGCGGATATCCGTCCCGCCACGTCAGATCGGCTTCCTCGGGACACGCGCGCAGCAGCGCGTCGACCCAGGCGGACCGGTCGGCCGGCCAGTCGCGGACGTAGATCCGCCGCACGGCCGGCCCCGGCTCTTCGAGGACGAACGAACGGGTCATCCCGGCCACCAGCCCGCTGTGCGCGTGCTCGGGCAGCACGAGGCTGAGCGTTCCGCGAGTTTCGTGGTGCGCCAAGGACTTCAGCAGTTCCAGGAACAACGCGCAGTACTCGGCGGGCGATTCGTCCCGAGGCGGCGGGCACAGCAGCGCCGCGTGCGATTCCGGCCCGGTGAGCCGCTCCCGGAGGAACCGCGGCGCCTCCGGGGAGAACTCCGTCCAGGCGACGTCGGCTTTCCCGGCGGCCGGGCGGACCGGCGCCCAGTGCAGTTCGTACAGCGGCACGTCGTCGGCGACCGGGTCGAGCCGGTGCAGGAAGGCGGTGACGCCGGCGAGGATCTCGTCCCGCCGTTCGAGGATGAAATCGTGCCCCCCGCGATGGATCCGCACGTCGACCACCGGGCTGCCGGTGAACGCGGCCCAAGCTCCGGCCGACGCGGCGGGGAACGACGGGTCCCCGTCCCCGCAGTGCACCTGAACCGGGCAGTCCACCACTCGCCCGCGGGCCGCGACCCGGCCCGCCGAACGAGCGTCGAACGCGAGGTCGGCGGTCAGCGCGGGGAGCACGGTCTCCCGCCACGCCGGGTCGGTCCGCAGTTCCGCGGGCGCCATCAGATATTCCGCCGGATCGACGTCCACAGTGGACTCGGTCTCGGCCGGGGCGCGGCCGACGACCACCACTGCGGTGACCCGTTCCGCCCAGTCCGCGAGCGGCCCGCCCAGCAGGTCGAAGGCGAGCGACGCGCCGAAACTCAGACCGCAGAACGCAACCGCGCCCGTCTCCGCGTCCGCGCGGATGGCAGCGGCCAGCTCGCCGAGCACAGCGTCGTCGGCCGTTCCGTCGCCGTGCCGCGGGAGCACCGCCACCACGTCGAGCCACGGGGGCGCGGCGTGTGCCCACGACCGGAACGCCTCCGCGCCGCCGCCCGCGTACGGAAAGCAGTAGAGCCGCATCCGCGCCGCCGGTTTGTCGACGAATCGGGTGAGCGGTTCCGATTCCGCGGTCTCCGGGAGCCGAGGCGCCACGTAGATCGACGCGGCCGGCTCGGTCCAGTGACTGGTCCGCTCGAACCGATAGGTCGGCAGCAGACGGTGGGTCGCCCGCTCCCCCTCGTGCAGCGCCGCGAAATCGACCGCAGCGCCTCGGCACCACAACGCGCCCAGCGTGCGCAGGAAAGCCGTCTCGTCGTCCCGGTCCGGGTTCGCCGCGTCCGGCATGGCCGCGATCGGAGCCGGGCCGGCGGCGCCGGTGTGCCTGAGGATCTTCCCGGTCAGGGAAGTGAGCACGGTGCCAGGGCCGATTTCCAGCACCACGTCGGGTTCCCACTTCAGCAGCAGCTCGACGTCCTCCCGCCAGCGCACCGGCGAGAGCAGGTGGTCCGCCCAGTGCGTTTCCGGCCGGTACCGCGCGTCCAGCCAGGTCCCGGTGAGGTTGGCGGCCAGCGGGATTTCCGGGGTCCGAGTGTCCACTTCGGACGCCGCCGCGCCGACGCGTTCGGCGACCGGGGCCAGCAGGCCGCTGTGGAACGGGTGCGAGACCGGCACCCGGCGACAGCTGAAACCCTTCTCCGGCAACGCTTCGGTCGCCTCGCGCAGAGCACTGTCCGTGCCGGAGAGGACGATCTGGCCGGGCGCGCTCTCGACGGCCCACCACAGCTCGTCCCGCCCGTCCACCCATTCGGCGAGCAAGTCCTCGTCGCCGGCGACGCTGAGCATCCCGCCGGCGGGCGGCAGGTCCTCGGTCGCCTTCGCCCGCGCGGCCACCAGCGCGGCCGCCTCGTCCAGCGTCAGCACCCCGGCGATCACCGCCGCCGCGTATTCGCCGATGCTGTGCCCGGCCACCGCGACCGGCCGCACCCCGAGTTCGAGAAACGTCCGCGCCAGCGCGTACTCGACCGCGAACAACCCGCACTGCGTGACGAGCGGCCGGCGCACCGATTCGTCGTCGGCCGTCAGCAGCAGCTCGGCCATCCCGGTGCCCAGCCGGTCGGAAAGGCCGGCGCACGCCGCGTCGAAATGCCGCCGGAACCGCCCGCCGTCCGCGCGGCCCCGGTACAGCCCGCGGGCCATTCCCGCGGTCTGCGAACCCTGGCCGGCGAAGCAGAACGCCACCGTGGCCGCCTGCCCGGGGACGGCGACCGCCTGCGGCGGCTGCTCGGCCAGCTCCCGCAACCCGGCCTCGGACAGCACCGCGGCGCCGCGCAGCGGGTGCGCCTCCTTGCCGAGCTGTGCGGAACGCACCAGCGGCGCGAGTTCCGCCTCGGGAGCCTCGGCCAGCAACCGCACCAGGTCGGCCGCGTTGCGCCGGTAGGCGCCCTCGCTCCGGGCGGACACCGGCACCAGGTGCATCGACCGCGCCGAGGGTTCTTCCGGCGGGCGTTCGGGGGGCTCTTCGAGGATCACGTGCGCGTTCGTCCCGCCGATCCCGAAGCTGGACACCCCGGCCCGCCGGGGCAGCTGGACGTCCGGCGTCGCGACTGTCCACTCCCGGCACGTTTCCTGCACGGTGAAGGGGGATCCGGCGGCGTCGACGAAATCCACCAGCTTCGGGTTCAGCGTCCGGTAGTTCACCGTCGGCGTGAGGACCCGGTGGTACAGGCACAGCACGGTCTTGATGAACCCGGTGATCCCGGCCGCGCAGTTGGCGTGCCCGATATTGCCCTTCACGCTGCCGATCGCGCAGTTGCCGCTGTCGAACCCGGCCGTGGCGCGGTGCTGGTCGAACGCGTCGAGCAGGCCCTTGAGCTCGATGGCGTCGCCGATCCTGGTCGCCGTCGCATGACACTCCACATAGGACAGTTGCTCGGCGGCGACGCCGGCCATGGCGATCGCGTCGGAGATGCACTGCGTCTGGGCGCGTGCGCTCGGCGCGGCGTACCCGGCCTTCGCCTTCCCGTCGTTGGACACGCCGAATCCGGTCAGCACGGCCCAGACGTGGTCGCCGTCCGCGAGCGCGTCGTCCAGCCGCTTCAGCACGACCGCGCCCACCGAGTCGCCGAAGAGGGTGCCGCTGGCCGCCTCGTCGAACGGGCGAACGTGCCCGTCCATGCTGCCGACCAGGCCCTCCGCGTAGCGGTAGCCGAAGTGCGGGAAGGTCAGCGCCGAGCCGCCCGCGACGGCCATGTCGCACTGCCCGGCGCACAACGCCTGTGCCGCCTGCGCCACCGCGACCAGCGCGCTGCTGCACGCCGAGGTCACGGTCATCGCGGGGCCGCCGAGGTCGAGCAGGTAGGCGACCCGGGTGGCGAGGTAGTCCTTCTCGTTCCCGATCTCGGTGAGGAACAGTCCCGCGGGGTCGAGCGGCGTGGTCAGTCCGCCGCCGCGGAGGTGGTGGACGAGATAGCCGTCGATGCCGCAGGCCGCGAACACGCCGGTGCGGCGCCGGTACGGGTTGGCCGCCCTGGCGTATCCGGCCTGTTCCAGCGCTGACCACGCGGTCTCGACGAACACCCGGTGCTGCGGATCCATCAGCTCCGCTTCGCGGTCGCCGATCCCCCAGAATCCGGCGTCGAACTTGTCCGCGTCCGCGAGGACCTGACCCGCGGGCACCCACTCGGGATGCGTGTACACCTCGTGCGGGACTCCGTTGGACCGCAACCGGTCCCGGTCGAACACGGTCAGCGAGTCGGTGCCGTTCTTCAGGTTCTCCCAGAACTGCTCGAGGGTTTCCGCGCCGGGGAACCGGCCGGACATCCCGACCACGGCGATCCGCACGGTCTCGGCAGGCCCGCTCCGCCGCGCCGGGGCCGGCGCGGGCCGCTCGCCGCCCGCGCAATGAGCCGCCATCGAGCCCAGCGTGCTGTACTGGAAGACGTCCACCACCGCGAGCGAAATCCCGAACCGCTCGGCCAGCAGGCCGGAAAGCCGCGCCGCGCTGAGCGAATCCCCGCCCAGGTCGAAGAAGTTGTCCTCGGCTTCGACCGACCGCAGACCCAGGACCTCCTGCCAGACCTGCGCCACCCGCCGTTCCGCCGAGCTGAGCGCCCCGGTCTCCCCGGCCGGCTCCTCCCGAGGGGGCGGCGGCAGCGCGGACAGGTCGAGCTTGCGTGCGTCGTTGCCGCTGATCGGCACGGCGTCCAGCCCGACGAAGTGACGGGGCCGCGCGTATTCCGGCAACTCCCGCTTCGCCCGGCGTCGTGCCCGGGCCAGCACGGCCTCCGAGGGGCGGCCCTCGTCTCCGAGGACGTAGGCGGTCAGGCCGGTCGGCTGGCCGGTGCGGTCGTCCAGGACCGGGCGCACGATCGCCCTGGCCACGCCGGGCTGTTCGGCGAGCACGTGTTCCACCGCGCGCAACGAAACCTTGAACCCGCGCACTTTCACCACATCGCCGGTGCGGCCCAGGATCTGCAGCTCGTCGCCGGGGAGCAGGCGGGCGCGGTCGCCGGTGCGGTAGAACGTGGCGTCGCCGAACGCCGAATCCCGCAGGGCGGCGGGACAGCGGACGAACCGCTCCGCGGTCTTCTCCGGATCGTCGAGATATCCGGCGGCGACTCCGGGGCCCGCGAAGTACAGCTCGCCCACGCTTCCGCGGGGCACTGGCTCGCCCGCCTCGTCCAGCACTGCCGCGGCGCTTCCGGCGAGCAGCGACCCGGCAGGCGCGAACGCCGAACCGGCACCGCCGCCCGGCCGCGCGGGCAGCAGATCGGCGTACGAAACGTCCAGGGATTCCCAGGTGCTGTAGGAGTTGACCACCCGCACGTGCGGGGGCAGCACGGCGGCCGCCTTCGCCACGACGCGGGACGGGACGACCTCGCCCATCAAGAACCAGGCCTCCATGTGGCCCAGGCGGCCGGCGAGGGCCGGACCGGCCACCGGATGGTCGAGGAGGCTCTCGAACAGCGACGGCGGCACCACGAGGCGGGTGATGCGGAACTCCTCGATCGTGCCGACCAGCCGGACCGGATCGACGATGTGCTCGTCCGGGACGACCACGGCGGTCCGGCCGGCCAGCAGGGGGCGCACGCATTCCCAGGGGAAGAACACGTTCAGCCCCTCGCGGGACGATTTCCGGTACGGGTAACGGCGGTACCGCGCGTCGAAGCAGTAGAGGCAGCTCGCGTGGCTGTTCAGCACCGCCTTCGGCGTGCCTGAGGTGCCGCTGGTCATCGAGACCAGCGCAATGTCGTCCGGGGCGAGGACCGGGAAGCCGACCGGTGCCAAGGGCAGGCGCGGCGGCCCCGGTTCCGGAGCGACGATCAGGTGCCGGCCGGCGGCCCGGTATTCCGGCGGCAGGAGCCCGGCCAGTTCGGGGGTGGTCAGCACGACCTTCACCCGGGCGCTGTCCAGGAACCGCTCCAGCAGGGCGCTCGGCCAGTTCTTCTCCAGCAGGCAGGCCGGCGCACCGGTGGACAGGCAGGTCAGCAGACTGACGCAGTACCCGGCCGACCGCGGGAACAGCAGCCCGACCGGATCGCCCTTCCCGACCCCCAGCGCGGCCAGGTCGCCGGCGAGCGCGACGACCTGGCCGGCGAGCGCCCGGTAGGTCCACCGGTGCGGGCCGTCGACCAGCGCCGGTGCTTCCGGGGACCGGCCGACCTGGTCCAGGAACCGGTCCCGGATCGTCTCCGTCGGCACTGGTTCCGGTTCCGGTTCCGGCGCGCCGGTCAGGACGATCGACGGCCCGATCCCGGCTTTCGCCCGCTCCAGGTGGCGCCCGACACTGGCCAGCAATCGCGCCTGCTCGGGGAAGTGTCCGCCCGGCAGCGTCTCGACGGCGACGGGCGTCCCGGGCGCGAAATACTCCCGCCAGGCGACCAGTTCGGCCGGGTCGACGGTCCGGTCGTCGGCGCCGCCGTACACGACGCACGGAACGGACAACGCCTGCCGGTCCGGCCGGTCGCGGTACTCCCCGGCAAGCCGCAGGTCGGCCCGCAGCGGCGGCAGGATGAGCCGCGCCAGATCGCCGTCGTCGAGCGCTTCCCCCGGCACCAGTCCCCACAACCGCACCAGATCGAGCAGCTGTTCGTCCGGCAAGTCCGGTCGCACCGCATCGGACAGCCCGAGATGCGGGGCGCGATAGGCGGAAAGGAAAAGGAGCTCCGGCGTCGGACCGTCCAGCCGAGCCAGTCTCTGACCTACCGCGAAGGCTGCCAGTGCGCCGAAACTGTGCCCGAAGAGCGCGAACGGCGAGCCGTCCGCATGCCGCAGGACCAGATCGGCGAGCTCGGCGACCAGCTTGTCCCACTGCCGGTAAGGCGCGGCTTCCCGGTGCCTCCCCCGGCCTGGAAGGGAGTACGACACCACCTCGACGTCGTCCGCCAGCCCGTCCGGCCAGTCGGCGAAAGCGGAGTGCCCGCCCCCCGCGTGCGGAAAGGCGAACAATCGGAAAGCGATATCTTCCCGCTGACTGAGAACCACGGGATCAATTCTCGGAGCAGAACTCGATTCCTCTCCGGAGCGGAGCATGCAATACCTCCGATAATACCCCGAGAAAAGGGGTCAGACGCGGAGATGCGGACACCGCAACGCATTGGCCGCGGTCAAGAAGAATTGATTGTTTACCCACGGTAGCATCGAGCTTCACAGCAGGTCAAGAATTCACCCGCTCGACACTATCCGCCAATTGGCCAATCATTACGCGGGCGTCGTCCGCCGCGTGCGGTCGTCTTGTTGCCAAGACATTCTCCGGCAACCGGGCATCATCCGGGGAGCGGAAAGCACCGCGCGCCGGGCCCGCCCGGCCGACGCCCGGCCTGCCGATGCCGAGCGCCCGGCCGGGCTTACGGCCGACGCGGTTCCGGCACCTCTTCCGGCTCCTCCACCAGGATCTCCCCCGCCGCGCGGTCCAACGTGGCGAGCACCCATTTTTCGAATCCGACACCGGCCCGGTCCGCGGCTTCGCGCCACTGGCGGAGCCGGTTGCCGGGCACCTCGAGGTGCCGCGTCCTGACCGGCTGCGCCTCGTCCAGCGACCCGGCGCCGCGGGCGCCCCTGATGGCGGCACGCAGCTGTTTCGTGGTCCAGTCCAGCTCTTCGGCCGCATTGAGCCAGTAATCCTGCTCATCCGCGGGGAGCGAGGCGACCTCGGTGTGATGCTGAAAGCTCAGCCGGGCCCGCCGGCGGTTCAGCTCGAACCTCCGGGACACCCACGCGTAGTTGCGCAGGGTCTGGTATTTCAGCCCGGCCGCCCGGATGCCCGTCTCGTACCGGTCCACGTAATTGTCCTTGCCGAACACGAGCCAGTCGCCGAGCCACCAGCACGACGAGTCCACGATGCCGGCGAGCGTGCGTCCGGCCCGCTCCCACGATTCGAAGTTCAGGCCCGACGAAATACGCAGCCCGACCGGCGTCGTCAGCACCTCCTCGCCGTAGGACGAGGCGTGCAGCACCCGCCGCTCGCCCCGGCCCGACGGCATCGGGCGCACGAAGGCGGTCCCTCTCGCGGCAGGCCTCGCCGAACCGACGAATTGAGTATTTGCCATTTCCAATCCTCCGTGTGACCGCGCACTCGAAACATCGGAGACGAGCGGCCCCATTCGAGTAATTGTCGCGTACCGGACACAAATCGACAGCAACCCCGGAACAGCACTTCGGCAGGCGCCGACAACAGCGCACCAGCATGACCGAAAGCGGTCCGGGCAACTTCCCCAGCAAAGAATTCGACCGACCGCGAATGACGAAGAAAATCGTCACGAATCGCGGCGCCCAACCCCGTCGTGCGTCATTTCAACGGGACGAACGAATCAGTCACAGCCAACCCCCCAGGTTATCGATGACCCGGTTACCCGGATTTTCAGTTCGATCTTCACACCTTGCCCTCATCGTGGCGCACCCGATCGGTCGAGTACAGGTCACAGACCCGACACTCACCCGACACTCCGCCTGGTCCGCCCGCAGATCACCCCGGCATTTCCGCTGGCCGCCGCTCGCCCGGGCGTCGGACGGTGACGCTCCGTGCCCACCGACCCGACACATTCGGCCCAGGCCGCCGGATCGCCGGCGAGAGCCGTCAACCCCTATTCCCCGCGACGCCGCGGCGACACTTCCGAAAGCCCGTGAATCCGGTCCGGCCGGGGAATCGCAAACGACTGACCGCCGGCTATTCCCGGCCATTTCGCACCTCCCGGCGGACACCGGTATCCGGGAAGGCCCGGTACCGCCCCCACCTGGGCCGACCGCCGGACTGTCCGGCCAGCGGCACACACACCGAATTAGTCATCAGACGGATTTCAGGTGGGCATGGTAAAGCACGCACCGGGATATATCGAAGCTTTCTACCGTGATGGGTGTACCTCGAACGGCTGAGTGCCGCTACAGTCGAGGTGACCGCGGCACTGGGGAGCAGCGGGCCCCGCCGACGCTGAATACGTTGTGGGTGAGACGCTGAATACGTTGTGGGGGACTGGGGATGGGCTTCGAGTTCGGCGTGCTCTTGCGCCGGCAACGGCTTCACGCCGGAATGACACAGGAGGACCTCGCCACCCGTTCGGGAGTGTCCGTCCGGACGATCAGCAGGCTGGAAATCGGCCGGAGAGACCCACGGGTCGACACCGTACGGCGATTGACCGCGGCATTGGCATTGTCCGGCAGCGCCCGCGACGAGCTCCTGTCGACCGCGCAGGACAGCGCCGACAGGCAGCCGACCCCGGCGCCGGTGTCCGGTCGCCGGTTCCTGCCCCGCGACCCCGGCGGGTTCACCGGCCGGGAGAAGGAACTGGCCAGGCTGCGGGAAGCCGTCGACCGCTCGGCCGAAGACATCGTTGTCATCTCGACGATCGACGGGATGGCCGGGGTGGGCAAGACCGCGCTGGCACTGCACGCCGCCCACCGCTTCGCCGCGCAGTTCCCGGACGGCCACTACTTCCTCGACCTGCACGGATTCACGCTCGACCACGCCCCGACCCAGTCGCGCGAGGCACTGGACACGCTGCTGCGGGTCTCCGGTCTGCCCGACGACCGGATTCCCGACGCGACGGAGGAACGGTCCGCGCTCTGGCGGGCGATGCTGGCGAACCAGCGCGCGCTGGTGATCCTGGACAACGCCCGGGATCTCGCGCAGGTGCAGCCGTTGCTGCCGAGTTCGCCCGGCTGCCTGGTCCTGATCACCTCCCGGCACCGGCTGGTCGGCCTCCCCGGTTCGCTCCCGCTGTCGCTCGACGTGCTGTCGGTCGACGAGGCCGTCGCGTTGTTCAACGAGGTCGCCGCGACCGGCCGGACGAACGGCCAGCAGGACAACGTGGTGAAGGCGGTGGAACTGTGCGGCCGGTTGCCGCTCGCCGTGCAGTTCGCCGCTTCCCGGCTGGCCCACCGCCCGTCCTGGACGGTGCCGCACCTGGTCGCGTGGCTGGAGCGCAAGAACGGTCAGCTGGACCATTTCACCCTCGACAACCACAGCGTCGCCATCGCGTTCACCGCGTCGTACCAGCAACTCGGCGCCGCCCCCCAGCGGTTGTTCCGGCTGCTGGGCCTTCATCCCGGTCCCGACTTCGGCCCGGACACCGCGGCCGCGCTGGCCGGCGCGATCTCCCTGAAGACCGGGTCGAACCTGCTGGAATGCCTGGTCGATCACCATCTGGTGGAACAGCCGACGCCGAATCGGTACCGGTTCCATTCCCTCGTCCGGGAGTACGCCAGGGCCACCTGCGAAGCCGAGGAGTCCGCCGACGCCCGCAGCGAGGCGCTCACCCGGCTGCTGGACCACCACCTGCACGCCGCCACGCTGGCGATGACCCGGCTCTACCCGCACGAATCGCCTCCGCCAGCGGACGTGTCCTCACCGCCGATGCCCGATTTCGAGCTGGAGAACGCGGAAGTCGCCGAGCAGTGGCTCGAAGTCGAGCTGACCAACCTGCTCGCCGGCGCCGCGAGGTCGCCCGGCGGCGGGCGCTCCCAGCACACGGTGCGGCTGGCCGGCGTGCTCGACCGGTGGCTGAACGAGCACACGCACGGCACCGACACGCTGGCGCTGCACTGACAACGCCGCGGCTCGTACGCGCCCCCCGGACAACCGATGTGGCGGTCAGGCGAGGAAGATCAAGTCACGACGGTCAGCGTGCCCCGGACAGGGCCAACGATTTCTGCTGCGCGCACCCCCGGAAAATGATGCATTCGGACTGTCTTTACTGCGGCGCCAGTCTTTTCACGCCGGCAGCGGCGGCCGGGCAGTCCGAGCGGACCGCATAAGGGAAGGCGAGAATCAGCAGCGACGGTGCACCGTCCTCCCGCCGCGCAGTGATCGCCGCCGCCTGTCGTCGACTTCGGGCACGACTCGAGACGGATCGCGCCGGGCGGCTCCGGCCGCTATTTCCGCCACATCCTGCGGAGCACACTTCCGCCGACCGAATACCGAAATGCTAGAAGTGCCTGCCGGTAAAAAGGCGCAGCTGTTCTGTTCCGCGGGCGATTGTTCGGGTGTCAGCAGAACTCCCGGAACCGTCTTCCGAGGCCTGGGCGAGGCTTTCGTCGACGTGGGGCCGATCAACCGGACCAGGTTGTGCACGTGACCGTTCGGCGAGCAGACGCTGGCGTGCTGAGCCAAGTGGACATGACCGGCGTAACGAACGGAGCAGCACACACGACTACAAATCACCTCGCGTCAAGGAGCATCCTCATGATCAAGGGCGTCGCCCTCTTCGCTGCGGCGGCCGCGGCGGCCGTCGCCCTCACCGCCTGTTCCGGTCGTGATGCCGGCGATCTCGGTGCCGGCGGTGTGACTCCCACCCCTGCTTCGACACCCGGCTACTCGCCGCAAGGGTCCTGCCCTCCGCTGCAGGCCGGACAGTCGTGCATCAACGGGCAATTGGTCCAGTCCAGCCCGACCAGCGAGCCCACGCCCCCAGTCGCGTCCGCCCCGACCAGCGAGCCTCCGCCCCAGGTCGAATCCACCCCGACCAGCGAGGCTCCCCAGTACCCGCCCCAGGTCGAGCAGGCGCGCGAGTCCGCGCAGTCGTATCTCGGCTACACCGCCTTCTCGCGAAACGGCTTGATCGACCAGCTGTCCTCGAAGTACGGCGACAGCTACCCGAAGAACGTCGCCACTCAGGCGGTGGACAGCCTGGATGTCGACTGGAACGCGCAGGCAGCCAAGGCGGCACAGGCGTACCTGGACTACACCTCGTTCTCGTGCACCGGTCTGACCCAGCAGCTGTCGTCGAGGTACGGCGGGCAGTTCACCAATGCCCAGGCCAAGTTCGGCGCCCACCAGACGAAGGCGTGCAAATAAGGTCCGGCGGGCGACCCGTCGCCGAACAAGAACAGCCTCGCTCGCCCGCACGTGACCGGGGTTCACAACAGCGACAAGAGATACCAACCGCCGACCACGAGCGCCGCGGTACACGGAATCGTCAGCACCGCGGCCACGGCTCGCGGTTTGTCCCCACGCCACAAATAACCGGCGGCTATGCACGTCACCAGCGCGAGCAATACCGGCAGCACGAGCGACCACAGGTACACCGCCACTATCAGGAATGCCGCGAACACGACGGACAGAACCACGCACAGAAGCGCCGGCCCGGCAAAACCCGCGGATCCTCGTCCGCTCGAATCAGCATGCATCGATGCCTCCCTTTCCCAGGGTAGAGCGGAGGCCTGGATCCAGCTCGTGCCGCCCGGAAAGCGGACTGCACCGAAGGCGTCAGCTCCACCGACGCTCAAGCCAGATGTCCTTGCGGCGGACCACTCTGCGGATTCGAACAACGCATCGAACGCTCGACCTGCACAACGCTGTGTCGCGATACAGTTGGAGAGCGCCCTGCCAGACCGTGCGAGCGCGGCGGCAGACTGTTGTCTGCGGTGCTCGACCGTGCTTCGCTCTCCGACGAGGCGAATCCTCACCGTTTCGTCTCCGAATCCCGCTTCAGTTCCAGCCCGCCGGGTTCGATCCTGTTTCGTAGTCGACGGGACTGATGTGTTCCCATTCTTTTCCGGTCGAAATCTCATAGGCGTGTTGCGCGACATAAAGCAGGAATTCAGCCTCAGGTCCGTCGCTCCCGGTGTACGAACCGAATTTCTCCGGGTCTTCGAGAACGGACCGGTAAGCCTGCTCCCCCGCCAGCACCACCGCTGCCCGGCAGTACAGGAAGGAATCGCTCGAGAGAGGCAACCCGGTGGCCGCGGACGGCGCCGCGGCCAGCTCCGACCGGTCCAGGTCGTACAGGCGCTGGGCGAGGATGTCCTCGAACTGTTTGATCTCCTCTTCGCCGCGCCTGCCGAGTTCCTCTTCCAGAGGGGCGAAAGCAGCCTGATCCGTCGCTGGAGGGTCCCGCCGCACCAAGGAGACGAGTGCCCAGAACTCGTGACCGTCCATCGGATCCTGTTCCTTCCGGATGAGTTTATCGTGCAGCCACGGCTACGGCGTAGCTGATCGAATGAACTTCACGGCGATATCAGTGAAATCCCACTTCAGAAGGTTTTCCTCGCCAGTGTTCGCCAGGATTTCGCGAAGAAGCCGGGCGGTCGGGCCTGGATGCTCGCGCCACTCGTCTGCGCCTTGGTCGTGGTAAGCGATCTTCCAGGTGTCCGGGTCGGTCGACGCGGTAATCCAGCAGAAGGTTCCGCCTTGGCCGTCAGTTCCCCAAGGCAGCAAGCCGCCAGGTTCGGGGAAGAGACCGTAGTCGACGTCGGTGAGGTATTCGAGGTCCTCGTCGCCGAGGATGTTCAGGAGTACGTCAAGATCGTGCTTGTACTTGATCCACGTCCGCTCAGTCGCGACAGGACTGCGAATGACGATCCCGCGAAATATGCCACCAGGGAAGCGATTCAACAGTTCTTTGTAGTCGGCTGGCAGTGGTGTGCCGAGTTCGCGTTCGACGTCTGACCACTCTTTTTCCGGCGTGAACTCTTCGCGCCAGTCGAGGAGCCGAGCGATCTCGTCGACAAGAGACGGGGCATGGGCTTCGGTCATCGGCTCTCCCAGAGACTGACGGCGACAGGCGAGGCCACCTGACCTCCGCGGAGCAGTTGACACCCTAGCAACCGCGTTCTCGAGAATCCTGACGTCCGAACGATTGACCGTGCGGTACTGGGTGACGATGGTGCCCGCCAAGTCGGAACCGCGCAGCCGGGCCGAGGTGTACCCTCTCGACCGCGTTCCCGTTCAGCATTCTGTCGAGGGGATGCCCGGCTCACGACGTTCGCGTTCCCGAGGCTCGAGCGGGAAGGGTATTGCCGGTGCCGGGGAACGGTCCCGGCTTCGGTCATCCTTGAGCCCGCGGAGAGACCGGAACCTCCTGAACGCGGCCTCGGCTCCTCCCGCCGCAGGCGCGCCGCTCCATCGCTTCCGGCCTCCGGTCGACGTTCTTCGGGGCGAACAGCTCCCGTCGAGCCGCTCGCTGCTTCTCCCCCACTTGGATCGTCGGCGGGCGGCTCGCCGGGGCCGACGAGCCCGAAGCCAGCGTGGCACCGGTGGTACCTGCGTGTTTCCGCGGGCTTCTCCTTTTCTTGGCTCCGATGTTCCCTCGGCAGGAACGTCCTCTCCGTTCGAAGGAAACCCGATGAACGGGCGGGACGCGCACACACCGCGCTTTCAGGAGCACCCCAAGCCCAGGAACACGCAAAACGGCCGCCGAGCACGTCCGGCCAGCCTCCGGATCGGACAGCTAGCCAAAAGCACCCTGTCGCCTCGTCCGGTAATCAATGGGGGCCGCCCCCAAGGTCCGGTAAGTTATCCGATATCCCGGTCCGCCGGGAACGACGACCCAGGGGATTGGGTCCGGTACGAGGGGAATCAGATGCACAAGGGTTTTGTCATGTCCATCGGCCGTTCGGCCGTGGCGATAGCCGCGGTCTCGGCGCTGGCGGCGTGTTCGTCGGAAGCCACTTCCGCTCCGTCGGAAACCGCCGCCGCCCGAGCCGAGGTTTTCGGCGCGGCCGGTTACCGCGGCATTGCCCCGGGCATGGCCAAAGAAGCGGCGCTCGCCACCGGCAAACTCGCCAACGCCCCGGTATCCGCGCTCGACGGCTGCACGGTCCTGAGCTGGCAGGGAGGTCCCGCTCCGGACCAGGCCCGGTTGGCCGCCGAGGCCGAGGCGCAACGAAAGGCCGACGACCTCAACGCCAAGGCGGACGCGGCAGACCAGGCCGCGAAGCAGCCCGCGGGCAAGTCCGCCGCGGATTCGGCCAAGGCGGCCGCCAAGGACGCGGAGGCTGCTCAGCTGTCGGCGGACGCCGCGATGGCGAGCGCCGATCTGGCGGGCAAGCGAGAAGAGCGCGACAAGGCGTTCGCCGCAGCCGGTGGCGCCTCGTTCGGCAAGAACGGCTTGCACGAGCTGGGCGCGCCGCCCGAGGCCAAGACCGCGGAGGGGATCGGCGTCGGATCCTCGCTGGCCGACCTGCACAAAGCGTACGACGGGCGCGGCCTGAAGGAAGGCACGGCCGGGCGGTTCGAGCTGCCCCTTCCGGAGAAGCCGGGCTGGCGCTTCGAATTCACCCCCACGGCCGACGGCAAGGTCGCCGGAGTGGCGATCGCCGACGGTGCCCTGAAGTGCCGGTGACGCGGTACCACGGGCGTTTCTGAGTCTATTGTGGACGGATGGAGGCCTCCTTGTCGCCGTGGGCAAGGAGGCCTTCAGTTCTCTTCGGCCAGGATTTGCGCACCGCCGCACTCGGGCCTTATCGCAAATCCCAAGACAGAAGCTCACCGGCGGCCGCCCGCCTTCCCGAGAACATCTCCGCGTAAAGCAACCAGCTCGAGGAACTTGGCTCGCGCGTAGTCGGAACGGCCGGTTCGCGGGCAAACGAGGACACGAACACGTGTCCTCGAAGATCTCGGTGCGGAGCTGCTCGATGCGCAAGCCCGGCGAGCCGCATCAGGTCGTGCGCTTTGCTCACACACTCAAGAATCAGCCGCGTCCCGCCATTTCGGCATGACACCGAGAATCAGGCCTTCGAATCCGTCGACGCCGGAATCGAACGAGCCGAGCCGATCCGCCAAACAATAGATTTCGCCGACATCGTCGATCGCGAGAAAGAATCTGCCGCCGCCAAGATCGCCGACCGGGAAGAGAACCCGTCCGATCTCCGAGCCCCAATCGACATAGCGCCCCTCTTCTCCGGAAGCCACCATCGGATCCAAGTCAACCGGTTCTTTTCCACGCGTTATGCCCCGACCAGCAAGATCGAATTTCAGGCCGCCGAACGAAGAAAGGAACTCCGCGGCCGCATCAGGCATGCGAAGCCCTTCGCCGGTCAGACCGGCACGCCAGCCTTCGACATCGACCCGCCTCCCCCGATACCACCCTGCCGCCTCAAGAGCTGCCACAAGCTCCGGCGAGAACTCCGCCACGCTCATTCCCTCCGCTCACAGAATCCAGAGTGCATCGCTCGGCCAGGGGACGCCACTCCAGGCACGGCTGGCGCTCTCACGATACCCAGCCGTGCCCCGCTGAGGCGATGAACCCGTCAGGTCACCTGCCCCATTCCCGCATCAGGTCCTCGGCATGACGGAGCAGAATTCGACATCCGTCGCACGACTGGCCACCATTCGATTGCAGGCGCTCGCCGATGCTTCGTAACTGCCCCAAGGCTTTACCGGCACCGGAGATCAGTTCGTCTATCCGTTCCTCCGACGTCAGGTCGAAGTATTCAGCCAGGCACTCGCGCAGCAGGTCGCATGAAGCAGCTATCGGAGAATCGTCGGCATCAGCAAGCGCCCGAGAGGCCTCGGCCAGTCGCCAGCCGCAATAGCCGTCCGGAGCAAAGAGCAACCACAGACCGGACGCCACCTCGAACTCATCGAATTTCGAAAGGTTCGATACAACGGTATTCTCGACGCAGAACAAGGTATCGTCGGACCGGTAATGCCGATAGCGCGTAGCAGGTGCGAAGAAATCTCGAACCGACCCCAGCCGCACTGTGCCTCGGCTGGCCGGGCGGCCGGATGATCCGTGGGGACCAGTCAGAAACGGCGCGTCCGGCACGTGCAAGGCGACACTGGTCAGCAAGCCGGTTCGCCGGTCGAACCTGAACTCGTCAACGGGTTCCGAAGCGAACCAGTCGACACTGCCCTGAGTCGACAGGACGCCTTTCTCATGGCGCTCGCGATCGAGATAAGGACCGCTCGACACGACGCCCTCGGCGAGCAGCAATCTTGGACGAGCGAGTGCGAGAGCACCAGCATCAGCGAACAGTTCGAGATCGTAGAATTTCAGCTTCGTGACCCTCTGCTTCGTGGCGATCGTCCACATTGGTATTGGCGCGCGAATATCTCCTTTGCCGGAGCGCCAGCGTATCAACTGAGGCGGGGTGCATCAGCCGTCAGTCTCGGACACCCGCCAGCCGTTCCAGTTCCGGCACGATCTGGGCGGGCGCGGGGGTTTCCAGTACCTGCGCACGTACCTTCTCCGCGGACGTGGCGAACGACGGCTCGTCCAGCAGCCTCAACAACTGCGCACGCAGCTGTCCGGCAGTGACCTGCTCGTGTTCCAGCACCAGACCCGCTCCTTGGGCGGCCAGCAGATCCGCCAAACCCGCCTTGTCCCACATGTTTCCCGGGATCACCAGTTGCGGAACGCCGTGCACCACGGCATTTCCGATCGTTCCCGCGCCGCCGTGGTGGATCACCGCCGCGCAGGTGGGCAGCAGGGCGTCCAGCGGGACGAAATCGTCCAGCCGGACGTTGTCCGGCACTGCTGAGGCCGACTCCGCTTGCCTGGCGGTCAGCGTCGCGACCACTTCGACGTCCAGGTCGGCGACTGCGGCGAAAAGGTCGCTGACCGAGAACTGGTCGTCGCCCCACAGGTCGCGGCGGGACATGCCCAGGGTGACGCAGACACGACGCCGGGAGGGCGGCGAGGACAGCCACGACGGCACCGTCGACGGGCCGTTGTAGGGGACGTGCCGCACCGGGAGGCAGTCCGCGCCGACGGGGAATCGGGTCCAGGGCGGAAGCGGGTCGAGCGTGCGCTGTCCCAGGACCAGTTCCTCGTCGAAGGCGCAGCCGTACCATTCGAGCTTTCCGGACAGCCACTCCGCCATGGGATCGGCTCCCCCGGCGCCGCCCAGGTCGGCGAAAAGGGCGCGCATGCGGGCCCAGTGGTCGAGGCCGAACAGCATCCGGACGTGGGCCGCGCCGCTGGCTCGCGCCGCGATCGGGCCCAGGTACGTCAGCGCGTCCCAGACGACCAGGTCCGGCTGCCACGAACGCGCGAACCCGACGACGTCGTCGAGCGCCGCGTCGTGGGCGAGGTTTTCCAGCGCGATGGAGCACCACGTCGTGAACACGCCGCGGACGTAGTCCAGGGTGAGGCGATCTTCCCGGGTTTCGGTGATGTCGAACTCCCAGTCGAAAACCGTCTTGCCGGCGGGCCGGTCCTGGTCCTTGCCGTTCCGTCCGCCCAGATTCAGCACCGGGCCGACCGTGACGGCGGGCAGTCCGGTGCGGGTGATGGCATCAGAGAGGTCCGGCTGGGACGCGATGCGGACGTCATGGCCGGCCGCGCGCAGCGCCCACGCCATCGGCACCAGGTTGTACAGGTGCGCGTTCGCCGCGAACGTCGTGAACAGGACCTTCATCGAGTTCTCCCCACCATTCTTCGCTCGCGTGCGCAGTCCGCCGACCCGAAACCTGGCGAAACATACCGATCAGTACGGTTTGCGGACCACCCCTAGCCGTCTCGCCAGGGGCCTCGCGGGCGTCCGTTGGGAGACACCAAAAGCCGGGTCTGCAGCTCGATCGTGAAGCGCTGCACAGGATCGTCCAGGTCGACCGCGCACAGTTCTTCGATGCGTTGCAGCCGGTACCGGAAGGTGTTGCGATGGATCCGAAGCGCGGCCGCGGCTCGGGTGGCGTCTCCGCCGGCGTCGAACCAGCAGCGCAGGGTGTTCAGGTACTCGGCGCCGCGGGGCGACGGGTCGCGGCGCAGCACATCGAGGGAGCCGTCGAGCAGGGCGGGGTGTTCGGCGGCGAGGTCCGCCAGTTCGGCGATCAGGACGTGCGGGAGCAGGTCCGTCAGGTGGGCGGTGGCCGGTGTCCTTCGGGCGGCCAGCACACCTGCCGCGTGCCGGAGCGGGCCCAGTTCGGCGCGGATTTCGGAGCCGGTGGCGCAGGGGCGGCCGAGGCACGCCGCCAGCGGCGCGCCTGTCGAGGCACGCCGGCGCAGGCGTTCGGTGAGATCGGCGGGTCCTGAGCCGGGGGTGGAGGGGAACAGGACGAACATGAGGGAACCCAGCACGGCAGTCGCGGCCGCCGGGTCGAGCATCCGTGCGCAGCGCGCGAGGGCGCCCTCGCGATCGGGGGTGGTCGCGCCGAGGGCGGCGAGACGCCACCGTCGCGAAGGGCCGAGCCGTTCGGTCAGCGCTTCCAGCGATCCTGAACCGGCCAGCAGTCCGCGCAGCAGCTCGGCGCGGATCGTGTCTTCGTCGTCTCGTCCGGCGGGTTCGTCGACGAACCAGGCAGCGGCGGCCGTCGACACGTCGTCCAGCACCCGCGCGACGGACGCGGACGATCGGCGCGGTGTGCAGAGGACATAGCCGCCGACAGCCGGACCGGAGTGGATCGGGGCGGCCCAGCGGGGGCCTTCGAGGCGCACGACGTTTCGGACTTGGGCGAGTCGCTCCCGCAATTCCGCCGGAACACGCCGGGCCAGCACCATTTCGCTCGTGAGTGCGTCCACCGGTTCGCCGCATCCGAAGGCGAGCACGCGGAAGGCCGCGTCAACGATCACTACGGCGCCGTCCAGCGCTAGGGCCGCGCTTTCGGCGAGGTCGTAGAGACCGCTCGCAGTCGGAGTGACGGCGCCGAACCGGGCACTGGACAGCAGAGATCGCACCACGGTGTCGATCTCCACCCATCCGGCCTGTTTTTCCACCACGAGCACCGGCACGGCGGCACCGGTCAGGTCGAGGTCTGCGGGCAGCGCGCGTACGACGAGCGCCGCGGCTCCCGCACGACCAGCAGCGGCCAAGGCTTGCGCTAGTTCGTCGGCAGTCGGGCGGGGTGTCGTCATCAGCACCAGCTGGTGACGACCGGGCCGCCGAAGAGGATCCCACGGCGCAGACCCGGTCAACGGCCGGTCCAGGCCCGAAGCGGGGGCCGCGACGCTGAACCAGCCGCGTCGCGCGAGGAGGAGCGTCAGCCGGATCGTCCCGTCCGGCGGAGGAAGGTCGGCACTCGGTTCTCCTGGCCGGGCATCGACTGCCGTCATCGGCCGCTCCTTCCGTCCACTCCACGCTGCGTCGGAGGAAGGCTAAGCAGCGCCCGCAGCGCAGTCAGTGGGCTCACCGCACTGCGAAGACCGCTCGGCAGGGCTCTCAGCCCAGCCTTCGCAACCGGGGCAGGAGATCCCGCCAGGCCAGTTCGAGGAAGCGGGCTTGATCGCCGCCGGGCGCGTGCAGCACCAGGTCGGTGAAGCCGGCGTCGACGTACGGGCGGATCCGTTCGACGACCTCGTCGGGATCGGCGGAGACGATCCACCGGGAAGCGACCTGGGACATCGGGAGTTCGTCGGCGACGCGCTCCATGTCGACCGGATCGGAGATGCCGTGCTTCTGTTCGGCGGTCAGGGACAGCGGTGCCCAGAACCGAGTGTTCGCGACAGCAGACTCGGCGTCGGTGTCGTAGGACAGCTTGATCTCGATCGAGCGCGCGACGTCCCCGGGCTTCCGGCCCGCCTGCTCGGCTCCGGCGTCGACAGCTGGCTGCAGCTTCTCCGTGTAGAGCTCCATTCCCTTGCCGCTGGTGCAGATGAAGCCGTCCGCCGTCCGGCCGGCGTACTTCGCCACCACCGGACCGCCCGCCGCGACGTAGACGGGCACCGGCCGCGCAGGGCGGTCGTAGACGGTCGCGTTCTCCGTTTGGTAGTACTCGCCGTCGAAACTCACCCGCTCCTCTGTCCACAAGCGACGGATGAGGTCGATCGCCTCGCGCAGGCGGGCGAACCGTTCCTTGAACCCCGGCCACTCCATGCGGGCGACGGCGACCTCGTTGAGCGCTTCGCCGGTGCCGAGGCCGAGCAGGACGCGTCCGGGATACAGCGCGCCGAGAGTGCCGAAAGCCTGCGCCACCACGGCGGGGTGGTAGCGGAAGGTCGCGGTCAGCACGCTGGTGCCGAGCCGCACCCGCTCGGTCCGTTCCCCCGCCGCGGCGAGCCAGGCCATCGAGAAGGGCGCGTGCCCGTTCCGGTGCCGCCAGGGCTGGTAATGGTCGCTCACCAGCACCGAGTCGAAACCCCGCTGTTCGGCGAGGACGGCAAGCTCTACCAGAGGTCGCGGTCCGAACTGTTCTGCCGATGCCTTGTAGCCAATAGTGATTCTCGCGGTGCGTGTGTCCATTCCGGACACTCAACCGGCCGAGCCGCGCCGGGTCATCGTGCACGGCGGACGAACCGCGGCCCGCTGTCTTGTGCGCGACGTCAGCCGGGCTCGTCCCAGTCGACGCCGGCGGCGCGCGTGGCCAGGTGCACGGCCAGGCGGTCGTCCGGATCGCCGAGGTCGACGGGCAGCAGTTCGGCGATCCTCTCCATGCGCTGCATCACGGTGTTGCGGTGGACGCCGAGGGCGGCTCCGGCGGCCTTCGCCGAAGACTGGAAATCCAGGTAGCACCGCAAAGTGCGGACGAGGCCGCCGGACGGATCGGCCTCGTCGAGCGGCGCGAGCAGGTCGGCTGCCGCACCGCGCAGCGGAGCTGATCCGTACCAGCCCGCGATCAGCTTCCGGGCGCTGCTGGCGTCGATGTGCTCGACGACCGCCCGGCGGTGCGAGGTGTGGGCGAGCAAGGCCGCGCGGCGGGCTTGCTCGGCGGAGCGGCCGATGCCCGCCGCGCCCGTGTGCGCGCGGCCCACTCCCGCGCACAGCCGCAGCCCCGGATGTTCCGCTTCGACGGCGGCGAGCGTCCTGGCGAGCCGATCGAGCAGCGGACCGGGATCCACCGTGTCGGCGGTCAGCCAGAACAGCCATCCTTCGGCGCGTTCGACGAGCCTCGCGTCCACACCGTGTTCGGCCAGCCGCGCCTCCACTTCCGCGCCCAGCGCGGACATCCGGAGCGCGGCCGGGACGGCTGCCGCCTGAATCTGCACCGCGGTGTGCCGTCCGGCGAGCCGCCAGCCGAGCGCGGTGGCCCGCTCGACGGTGCCGCGTCCCGGTTCGCCGGGCTGTTCGAGGATTTCGCTGAGCAGGAGCGAACGGCGCCGGTGTTCCCGTTCGTCGCGCAGGGCTTCCCCCGCCACGTGCACCGCGAACGACAGCGCGGCGATCGCGATCGCGCGCCGGACCGGTTCGAGCAGCACTCCGGCCGCGAAGCGGGGCCGCCGCACCACGATCCAGTAGACCGCCGGCCCGGTCGCGACGACCTGGACCGGGTGCAGCATCAGCTCGCCGTCCGCGCCGACAGTCAGCGCGACCGGCCGCGCATCGGCCAGCAACGCCGGGTCGGCACTCCTGCCGAACAGCGCGTGCACCGCCGGATCACCGGCCACGAAACGGGCTTCCGCGTCGACGAGCGCCACCGGCTCGCCGAGCGTCGCCGTGAGCTGCGAGGCGAGCGCGTTCGCGTCGGCGGGCGGACGCTGGAAGCGGCGCGAGGCCTCGCCGAGCACGCGCAGGCCCGCGACCTCGGGGGCGCTGACGTAGGGATCGAACGCCGTGACCACCCCGGTGGGAGTGATGTCCTCGACGCCGATGAGCGGCAACGCCAGCCGGTCGGCGAGCCTGCGGGTGGCGAAGGGCACCGGCCGGTGCGGGCGGGCCGCGACGATCCCGGACAGTCCCGCGCTGCCCGCCAGCCGGATCGCGAGATCCGCCGCGAGGTCGTCGAGGACGAGCTGCTCCCGGCCGAACACCACGACACTGCGCGGGGCGAGTTCGGAAATCTCGTGCACCGCGGAACCCGCGACCACCGCCCCGACGGGCCTCTTCAGCCCGGATTCGCCCGCGAGCACCTCGTAGTGCTCGAGCAGGTCCAGGTCCAGCAGCTGAGCCAGGGTGACCGTCACGGCGCCACCGGTTCCAGGACCGGTCCCACCGCGGTCGCCTGCAGACGCGCGGCCGGCACCGGAACGTAAGTCATCAGCGCCTCCTTCACCGGGGTTTCCCGCAGGGTGCGGGGATCGGCTCCGGCACGGACCGCGGCGTCCCGGGCCAGCTGCCGGGCGCGCGTTGCCGAGGCTTCCCTTCCGCCGGTGCCCTGCCAGAAGATCCGGTCGACCGAGCCCGCTGCTTCCGCGATCGCCGCCCCCACTGCGGCTGCGAGATCGCCGTCCGGCGGCCGAATCGCGTCGGGCAGGGACCCGTCTCCGACAAGCACGACCGGGAGATCGTCGTATCCGTACCGCGCGCGGGCGACCGCTGCGGCGAGGGACATCGAGCGGTCCACCACGATCAGCCGCAGGAGACGCGAGCCGATCCGGATACCGCCGAATTCACGGTGAGCGCTCGATTCGGGCAGCAAACCACCACGCGTCGCCCCGACGACTGTCTGGTTGCCGGTCGCTTGCACCACCACAGCCGCGGACACTCCGGCCAGCCGGGCGGCACCGTGCAGCGACGCCGCCTGGGCCGCCCCGAGGCAAGCCGTGGTGTGGCGCTGCGCGGCGAGTTCGGGCAGCACGGTTCCGTCCCCGCGAACCAAATACAGCTCTGCACCGGGGTTGTGCTTCCGAACCGCGGTGCCTAGTTCGTCGATCCGAGCGCGGGCGAACCCGGCCAGAGCGGCGTCGAGCACGGCGGTGTTCTCGCGCTCCAGCAGGCCGATCGCCTCGGTCTCGCTGCCTTTCCGCACCGGGACGTCCGGCCCGAGCACGTCGGCCAGGACCGCCGCGGCCTGCTGTTCGTGGTCGGGATTCTCCAGTCCGTGGACTCCGGCGACCGCGACCGCGCGGACGGCTCCGGCGCACCGGCGGGCGAAACCGGCCACTGCGGCGAGGTCCAGCGGCTCCGACGCCGTGCCGTCGTATTCGTGCCCGCCCCGTACCGTCGCGACGGGTCCCGCGAACGCACTGGACAGCTCGACCGGCCAGCCCAGAAGCGGCGGAAGCGCGGTCGCGCCGCCGATGCGCAGCACCCCGACGGGAGATCCCGCTTCGGCAGGCACGGGCTCCGGCAGGATCGCCACGACCCGGTCGACCGCTTGGGCATCGACCTCCGCGAGAAGCGCGTCGAGCAATCGCGACGGCGGGCCAGTCCCGGGACGTCCTCGGTGGGACGCCACAATTCGGCTCCCCTCGTCCACTGCTACGGCTCGGGCGGCGACGGCGTCGATGCCCACTCGCAACCGGCTCATCGAGCACCGGCCAGAGGAGTCGAGCCGTCGAACCGGACCGGGTCGACGGCGTAGCCGAACGCGCGCGGCCCGGCCGCCGCGTGTCCTTCGGGCGTGTGCCACCGATCGTCGACCGGGCTGGCGATCACGTGCACTGCCTGGCCGACGGCGAGGTCGACCGTCTGCGTCAAGGCGCCAGTGTCCGCGTCCGCGACGCCGATCAGGTCCGGGACCGTCGCCAGCACCGTGCCTTCCCGGCTGACGATCAGGTTCTCGTTCTGGAAGTCGATCCGCACGAAACCCTCTGGGGCATCCAGGGAAACCACGCCGCGCGGCCAGCCGTCCGATGAGTGCTGCAGGACTTCGGCGACGGTTCCGGTGCACACCAGCCGTCCGCCGCAGGCGCGCAGGTACGGGTCGTGTCCATCCTCGGCGAGCGCCGCACCGATCCTGGCGCACTCGCTGATCGACCCGACGGCGCCAAGCCGCGAACAGTCCCCCGCGGTCACCCGATACGCGCTGATCAGCGCCACGAGACCCAGCGGCGGCAGCACAGCCCGCACCAGCTCGCCGAGCACGGCGCCGGAGCCCTGGCTGAACTCCGCGACGACCCCGGAGCCGCCGACGACGGTGATCGGCGAGACGGAGAACCCGGCCAGCCGCAGCAGGGTCAGGTCGATCGAGGGCAGCGTGCGGCGCATCAGGTCGAGGTCGAGGCACGGCAGGCCGAGCTCGGCGGCGACGGCCAGCGGGACGGCCACGTTGACGCTGCCGAGCTGGATCGGCAGGATCGCCGCGCACTTCCGTCCGGCGCGCGCTTCCACCGCCGTCCGGAGAGTCTCCGCTTCGACGGTGCTGTGTGCCTTCTCGACGAGCGTATGCGGGGTTCCGCCCGACACCACGGGGAGGACGAGGGCGTCCGGGTCCAGATCGTCCGCCGTGACGAGCGGGATCGGCCCGTGCTGCCGGACGGCGGCGACCAGGAGCTGCTGCGCCAGGTACGGGTCGCCGCCTCCTCCGCTCCCGAAGTGCACGGCACCGCGCACCACGTCGTCGATCGCGGACTCGGCGACGTGCTCCATGCGCAAACCTTAACCGTCGTCGTGGCTGCTCACGAGGTCGTGACACCCCGGAAACCGGCATACAGCCGGGCGAACGTCCGCGCGGCGGCGGCCAAGTCGGCGACCGGCACGTATTCGTCGGCGGTGTGCGCGACGGTCATCGACCCGGGTCCGTACACGACGGTCGGGATGCCGAGCTGGTTGCGGAGGAAACGTGCGTCCGTGCCGAGCTTCAGCCCGCGGACGGGTGCGTCGCCCGCCGCCCGCCGGACCTCGGTGACGAACGGGTGCTCCGGGTCCAGTTCGGATCCCTCGGCGAAGGCGAGGACGTCCGCGTCGTAGTCGAACTCGCCCGCGGCGTCGATCAGCCCGGTGACGGTGGCCAGCGCCTCGTCCCGGGTCTGGCCGGGCAGCACGCGCCGGTCGATCCGCAGCCGGCATTCGGCCGCCACGATGTTGACGGCGGTGCCGCCCGCGATGGTTCCCGCGTTGGCCGTGGGAGCGCCGAGAAGCGGGTGCTCGCCGTCGCCGAAATCGGCGAGGTGGAGCGCGGAGACGATCCTCGCCGCGTCGGCGACCGCGGAATGCCCAGCCGCCGGATCGCTGCCGTGCCCCGCCCGGCCGCGCACCACGATCTCCGCCATCAGCGAGCCGCGCTCGGCCACCCCGACCCGCAGCTCGCTGGGTTCGGGCACGACGGCCGCGTCGGCGTGCACCAGCCCGGCGGAGACCAGCGCCTCCGTCCCGGCCCGGCCGCCGGTCTCCTCGTCGGCTACGAGGTGGAAGACGATGTCGGCGGGCGGCACGATTCCGGCGTCACGGCAGGCGCGCATCCCTTCGAGCGCTGCGGCGATCCCGCCCTTCATGTCGCAGGCGCCGCGGCCGTAGAGCAGCCCGTCCCGGACCAGGCCGCCGAAGGGAGGCACGGACCAGTCCTCTTCGGACACCGGAACGACGTCCACGTGCCCGTTGACCAGCAGCGTGGGGCCGCCGCCGGACCCGATGCGGCCCAGGATCGACGGACGGCCCGGCTCGGGCTCGAAAATCTCGACGTCGGCGCCCAGCTCGGCCAAGACCGTGCACAGCGGTTCGACGACCGGCCGCTCGCCGCCCGGCGGATTCCGCGTGTCGCATCGGATCAGGCTCGCGGCCAGTTCGGTCACCCTCGCGGTTTGGACCGCGGCTGCGGCGTTCATGACGGCTCCTCGAGGTGTGCGGTCATCGCGGCGAGCGCTTCGCGGTCGAGAAAGCCCAGCGGGGCCAGGCCTTTCGCGAACCCCAGTAGCGCGGGCCGGAAAGCCGCCACCTCCGCGAAGAGGTCTGCGGCCTGCCGATGCCGTCCGGCGCGGGCAAGCAACACCGCGCGCCAGAAGTCGGCCTCGCGGTTGTCCGGCCCGATGACCTCCGCCGCCGACGCGAGGTCTCTCAGCCGTTCGTCCAGTTCGTCCGGGGCAACCCCCTCGAACGGCCCGAGTGTCAGCCCAGGCGTGAACATCACTCCGCCGACCGCGCCGAACGCCCGCGAACGCGGGAGAAGCCGCGACAGCTCGGCGAGCGGATCCGGGTGGTCGTCGACGCGCAGATCGACGACCACCTCGTTCCACGGCGCCGGCCCGCGACGGCCGGACACCACCAGCAGCGCGGCCGACTGCGAACCGCGCACGTCTCCCCCGGCGCTGTCCGCGGCCAGGAGCCCGGCGAGGATGCGGTCGGCGAGGTCGCCGTCCGCGGTCTCGAAGGCGTTGAGCGCGGCCTGGCACACGCCCGGGGCGGCCAGCATGTTCCCTTGCACCGTCACCTGATGCCCGCGCGCGGAACCGGCGTGCGGGGCGCACGACTCGCCGGTGTGCGCGCCGACCGAACCTCGGGCGTCGACGATTCCCAGCTGGCGGTACCCGGAATCCGGATCCTCCGCGACCAGCAAGTCCACAGTGGACGGTGCGGGTACGCCCGCCCGCAACAGTTCCAGGCCGCGAGGTCCGTACCCGACGTTGACGAACGCCTGGGTGGCCACCGCGCCGACGCCCGCCTCGGCCCAGGGCAGCAACGCGCCGACGCCGAAGAAGTGGGTCTGGGCGCCGACGCCGAGCCATCCGGTGACCGGATCGCGCGCGACGATCGAGTACGTCACGGCCTTCCTTCCTCGGCGGTCGCGAGGTGGTTCCGGAGAAGGTCTGCCACCCGGCCGGGTTCCTCGAGCATCGGCAGGTGGCCCGTGCCGTCCAGCTCCTCCGCGGTGCCGCCGGTCGTCTCGGCCAGTTCGCGCGACATCTCGGGCGGGCACGTCGGATCCTCGGTGCCAGCCACCGCAAGCACCGGAATTCCCGCCGTGGCAACCTTTCCCGCCAGATGCCGGATGTCCGCGCCGAAGGCTCCATACAGGATCTCGGCGACCACCGTCGTCGGCCGGGTGCCGACCGCCTCCGCCATCACCTCCTTGACGCGAGCGGAGTCCCGGTGCTTCCGGCCCACGATCTGCGGGACCTGGCCGGCGAAATACCCGGCAGTCCCCTGTGCCTCGAGCTCGCGCACCATCGCGGCGATCGCCTCGTCCGGCACGCCGGTGCCCAGCGTCGAACCGAACGTGGCGACGCTGCGCACGCGCCGGGGGTGCAACGCCGCCAGCGCGACGCTGATCGTGCCGCCGAGCGATCCTCCGGCCAGATGCACCTCGTCCAGCCCTAGAGCGTCGAGGACCGCCAGGACGTCCGGCACGTAACCGTCCTCGACGGTGAACGGACCGGTCTGCCCGGAGTTTCCGTGTCCGCGCAGGTCCGGCGCCACGACGGGCCTGCCGAGCCGCGCGGCGACGTCCTCCCACACCACCGCCGCGGAGTTGATCGGATGGAGGAGCACGAGCGGGACCCCGGATCGGTCGTCCGCCGTGCGCAGCACCGACAGCTTTCCGGTCCGTCCTTCGATGCTGACGCGGTCCGAACCCATCCTCATTCCGTTCCGTGCTTGGGCATCTGCGGGTCCTGGACGCTGACGTGCATGTGCCAGATGCGCCAGTCCGCGCCGCCCTTGCCGTCGTCGCGACGGAAGAATTCGGTGGTGCGGAACGGTGTCGTTACCGCGTCCTGCTGGCCCGGAGCCAGCACGTCCGCGGTTCCCTCGGCGGTGAGCAGCGCGACGTCCCCGAAAATCTGGACGTCCGGGCCGACGGTGTCCTTGATCGCGGTGATGCTCAGCCCGATTTTCGCGGCGTTGACCCACAGTCGGTGCTTGTCGAGGACGCCGTGGTAGGTGTGGCCGTTGAGGTTGAACTGGTGGTAGCCGTCGCCCTCCGGGAAATACTGCAGCATCCGGTCGGCGACGAGGCCGACGTTCGCCTCGTACCAGCCTTCGTGCACTTCGAGGATTCGCTCGCGGTCAGTGCTCATGGTCGTGCCCTTTCAGTGAGTGAATTCGCCGGTCAGTTCTCCGACCGCGGCAAGGGTTTCTTCCGCGCCGTCCGCGACGACGGTCGCGATGGCGACGTTGTCCGCGCCCGCGTCGAGGTATTCCTTGAGGCGGGCGCGCGCGGTGTCCTGCCCGCCCACGACGCCGAAAACGTCGAGCCAGGCGTCCGGCATCTCGGCAGCGACCACCTCGGGCCCGCCGCGAGAGAGCATGTCCGCGAGCTGCTCGTTGGCACCGACCGCGCCGAACAACGGGCCGGGCCCCGTCGCCGCAAGGTAGAAGGCGAGAACCGCCTTGAGCGCTTCCCTCGCCGCGACCGCCTGCCCGGGATCCCGCGTGACGTTGGCCGCCGCGAGAACCGTGATCGTGATGCGCTCGTCCCGTCCGGCCGCGTGCGCCGCCTCGTCCAGCTTGCGCCGCGCGCTCCGCACGTATTCGACCGGCGCGAGCGCGCTCACGAGCAGGCCGTCGGCCAAGCGCCCGGTCAGCTCGAGGCCCTTGTCCCCGAGCACCCCGGTGAACAACGGCACCCGCCCGGGGACCGGGTGGGTGATCGCGACCTCGCGGAACGCGGCGAACCGGCCCTCCTCGTCGATCGTCTCGCCGCGCAGCAGCCCCCGGACGGCGGTGAGGGTTTCGCGCAGGGCGCTCATCGGCGACCGCTGGGTCAGGCCCATCTGCGCGGTCCAGGCGGGGACGCCGTGCCCGATCCCGGGCATCAGCCTGCCCGGGTAAGCGCGGGCGAGCGTGCTGATCTCCATCGCCAGCAACGCCGGATGCCGGACGACCGACGACACGACGCCGATGCCGACCGGAACCCGCGACGTCGCCCCGAGCGCCAGCGCGGCGCCCGCGATGCCGCCGAGGAAGAAGTAGTCCTCCGGCAGCCACAACTCCCCGAAACCGGCGGCCTCCGCGGCCGCGGCCCGGTTGCCGATCTGTTCGGGCGGAGTGGTGCTGCCGAGCAGCACCCCCAGCCGGCTGCGAGAGGGGCGGGTCATCGGCGGGCTCCTGTCGTGCGGGGTCACAACGTTGGGCTCGACCGTAGGAAGTGCGCCGGGTGCGGCGCTTCGGGCAGGGCGACGAAACGGGGGAAGGGCGGCAGTGCACGGTGCACTATGCGGACGGGCAGGGGTGCGGCCTGGTGTGAGCGGCAGCTCGGCTTGGACGAGCGGGCGCACCGATGAGGTTTTCGCGCCGCGCCCGTCTGTATCTGTGAGATCGGCTCACAGGAGGACTGGCATGACACGGAAACTGATCTTCGGCATGAACCTGACCCTGGACGGCTACATCGCCGCCCCTGGGGACGACATCGGCTGGAGCGAGCCGAGCGACGAGTTGTTCCAGTGGTGGCTCGACCAGGAACTGGGCAACAGCCTGTCGTTGTACGGCCGCAAGCTGTGGGAGGCGATGAGTTCCTACTGGCCGACCGGCGACCAGCAGCCGGGTGCTGCCCCGGCGCAGATCGAGTTCGCGCGGAACTGGCGGGACACCCCGAAGGCGGTGTTCTCCTCGACGGTCGACAAGGTCGACTGGAACACGCGGCTGGTGACCGGCGACGCGGTCGCCGAGATCGCCCGGCTCAAGGCGGAGGACGGCGGGCCGATGAGCATCGGCGGCGCGACGCTCGCCGGGGCGGCCATGCGGGCCGGGCTGATCGACGAGTACTCGGTGGTCACCCACCCGGTCCTGGTGGGCGGGGGCACGCCGTTCTTCGCCGCGCTGGACAGCTGGGTGAACCTGAGTCTGGTGGAGACGCGGACGTTTCCCGGCGGCGTGGCGCTGGCCCGCTACGAGACGAGGCGGTGAACAGCGCGGGGCTCGCCTGATCACATTGTCGGCGGCAGGCCCAGCCAGGGTTTGCCGGAGACCTCGAATCCGGTCAGCTCGGCGATCTTCCCGTCCACGATGTGCAGGACCGCGAGGTTCAACAGCCGGTACTCCGGGTCGCCGGGCGTCCGGAGGTACAACGCAGCGGCAGGCATCCGGTTGACCGTCGTCGCGACACAGCGCCAATCGTCGTAACCGCACTGGAAAAGCCCGGCGGCGACCCAGCCGTCCACCGCGTCCTTGGCCGTGCTGACCACGGTGCCCGGATCGGGCAGCATCGCGAAGCGCAAGTCGGCGCGCAGCAAGGACATCAGGCTGTCGACGTCGTTGCGTTCGTGGGCGTCGATGTACGCCTTCAGCACGCCGCGCTCGTCGTCCGACAGCTCGTGGGTGGCGGGGCTGCGCCAGTCGAGGCGGCGGCCGGGCAACCGTTCGCGCATCGTCACGCGCGCCCGCTGCAGTGCGCTGGTCACCGATGCGACGGTCAGCTCGAGAGCACCGGCGGCCTTCGAGGCCGGCCAGCCGAGGACGTCACGCAGGACGAACACCGCCCGCTGCCGTGGCGGCAGGTGCTGGACGGCGACGACGAACGCCAGCTCGATCGTCTCCCGCGCCACCGCCGATTCCTGCGGATCCTCGGGAGGCATCAGGTCGGGGCAGGGCTGCAGGTACGGCAGTTCGGAACCGGGGTACAGCGCCGGGGTGCGGTCGGTGCGCTTGTCCAGGAAGTCGAGGCAGGCGTTGGTCGCGATCCGGTACAGCCAGGTTCGCAACGCGGCGCGGCCCTCGAACGACTCCCGCTTGTTCCACGCCCGCAGGAACGTCTCCTGCGTCAGGTCCTGGGCGTCCTCGTAGTTCGCGAGCATCCGGTAGCAGTGCACCTGCAGCTCGCGGCGGTGGCGCTCGGTGACGAGCGCGAACCGCGCCGGGTCGCCGGAGCGGACCGCCGCGAGGAACGCGGCTTCGTCGGCGCCCAGCGGTTTAGCGTCGGTCATGGTCGTCAATCCTTCCACCGGTGCGAGGGGCTACCAGAATTGACGACGGGGCGAACGGTTTCTGATCGGTGCGGCCGCCGAACTGCGGTGCCCGGGCGCCGCAAGGCACCCGGGCACAGCGAGTCCGCGTCAATGCGCGGCGCGGACGAACTTGTCGGTGTACGTCTTGCCGAGGTCGATCTGCTTGCCCTTCACGTCCGGGTTGAACGCCTGCAGGACCGTGAGGTTGGTCTTCGGGCCGTCCGGCGGCATGATGCCGGTCGGGTTGTAGATGCCCTTCTCGTTGTCGAAGGCCTTGGCGTAGGCGTCTTTCCCGGAACCGGCGTAGTAGTCGGCCGGCATCACGTCGGCCAGTTGCGCGCCGGTGTGGCCCTGGATCCATTTGAGGGCCTCGACATACGCGTTCACGAGCTTCTGCACCACGTCCGGGTGACTGTCCACGTACTTCGTGGTCATGTACAGCGACGTCGCCGGATATTGGCCGCCCAACTGCTGCTTCGTGCCCGCCGCCGTGCGCATGTCCAGCAGGACGAACGCGGCGCCCTGGGCCAAGGCCGTGGACACCGTCGGCTCAGTCGTCATCGCGCAGTCGACGTTGCCGTGCTGCAGTGCGCCGATCAGCGTGGCTCCGGCCTGCACGCCGACCCGGTGGATTTTCGTCGGGTCGACGCCGTTCTTCTGCGCCAGGTACTGGGTCAGGAAGTCTGTGGAGGAACCGAGATCGGTCACGCCGAGGTTGCGACCGGACCAGTCGGCGGGCGAATGGATCTGGCCGCGCACCTCGTTGCGGCACAGTTCGACCTCGCCCGGCGTGGTCAGCATCGACACCACCGATTCCAGCGACTGGCCGAGGCCCTGCATGGCGATGGTGTGGTCGTAGAACCCGCCGACGCCGTCGACCTTTCCGGCGACCATGTTCGTCGTCGCGTCGACCCCGGCGCCCTCGTCCTGCAGGGTCACGTTCAGGCCTTGCTTCTGGTAGAAGCCGAGCCGCTGGGCGAGCATGAACGGCAGGTAGATCTGCTTGTTCAAGCCGCCGACCATGATGCTCACCGGCGTGCCGGTCCCGCCGGTGGAGCTGGTGCCGGCGTTCTGGCTCGCGGTCGAGGCGCAGCCGGCCACGGCCAGCAGCGCCGCCGCGAGCACGGCGGCCAATTTCTTCGCGGACACGGGGATCTCCTTTGTTCGAGCGGACAATCGGGGGGTCACAGGTCCGGACCGGACAGCTGGGCGGGCCGCCAGCGCAGCAGCCGGCGTTCGAGCCGGGTGATCAGCCATTCGGCGAGGAGCGCCACGACGCCCATGATCACCATCGCCGCCCAGACGCCGCTCGCGTCGAAGGTGCCCTGCGCGTTCTTGATCAGCACGCCGAGACCCGCGTAGCCGCCGAGGAATTCCCCGACGATCGCGCCGATCAGCGCGAAGCCGAAGCTCACGTGCAGGCTCGCGATGATCCAGGTGAACGCCGAGGGAAGCACCACCTGCCGGGTCACCTGCCACCGCGAAGCGCCGAGGATGCCGGCGTTGGCGATGAACGTCCGGTCGACCTCGCGGGTGCCCTGGAAGGCGTTGAAGAACACCCCGAAGAACACCAGCACGATCACCAGCAGGATCTTCGATTCCAGCCCGAGGCCGAACGCCAGCACGAAGACCGAGCCGAGCACGATCCGCGGAATCGCGTTGAGCACCTTGATGAACGGGCCGAACACCTCCGACAGGAACCGGATCCGGCCGAGCGCGATGCCGCAGACGATGCCCAGCACCGTGCCGATGGCGAAGCCGATCAGCGCCTCTTCGATGGTCGTCCAGATCTGGCTGCCGAGCGACCCGAGCGCGGTGCCCTCGGCCACCCACGACCGCAACCGGTCGAAGATGCCCGACGGAAGCCCGTACAGCACGATCGCGTGCTGGTCTCCTTGCACGAGAAGCTGCCAGCCGCCCAGAATCACCACCAGCACCGCTGCCTGGACCGTGTGGACAAGGACGGTGCGCGTCCGGCGGCGCGAACGGCGAGCGGCTGCTTGTGCTCCAGCGGCAGGGGTCGCGGGCGATTCCGCTTCGGTCGTCATGCTCCTGCCTCCCCGCTGATCCGCGTGGTCTGCGCGTACGCCAGGTCGACTTCCGTGCGCAGGGCGTCCCAGATCCGCTGGTACAGGTCGACGAACCGGCGTTCGAAACGGATTTCCTGCACCACCCGGGGACGCGGCAGGTCGATGGCGAACCGGGCCTTGACCGTCGCCGCCGGGCCCGCGGTCAGCACGACCACGGTGTCCGCGAGCGCGATCGCCTCTTCGAGGTCGTGGGTCACGAACACCACGGCGGGCCGGGTCAATTCCCACAGCGACAGCAGTTCGTCGGACATTTTCGCCCGGGTCTGCACGTCCAGCGCGCTGAACGGCTCGTCCATGAGCAGGATCCGCGGCTCGTTGATGAGGTTCTGCGCGAGCGCGACCCGTTTGCGCATCCCGCCGGACAGCTGGTGCGGGTACCGGTCCTCGAACCCGCTCAGCCCGACCCGGCGGATCCAGTCCCGCGCGCCGGAAACTGCCGCGCTCTTGGCCACGCCGCGGAACCTGGGGCCGGCGGAAACGTTGTCCAGCACCGTTTTCCAGGGCAGGATCGCGTCGGTCTGGAACATGAACCCCACCCCGGGCGTGATGCCCGAGACGTCCGCGCCGTGCACCCGGACCGTGCCGGCCGACGGCTGTTCCAGGCCCGCGACGAGGGTCAGGGTCGTGGACTTGCCGCAGCCGGTGGGTCCGACGACCGCGCAGAATTCGCCGGGAGCCACCTCGAGGTCCAGGTCGCGCAGCGCGGTGTAGGGCTGCGGCCCCTCGGTGGCGAACTGCTTGGCGACGTCCCGCATGGCGATGGCGGCCGGCGCGTCGGCGCCGGGCGGTCCGGATCTGGGTGCGTGCACGGTGGCGTCCTCTCGATCGGGGCCGATTCCGTTCGAGGAGGCTAAGAAGCGCCGCGGGGCGGCGGAATATTGCGTGCGATACCTGCGATCAGTGCGCTTTTCTCGGTTTCTGCTCATTAAGTGCGCGCCGGACCGGACGATCCGGGCGTACCGGCCGCGGTTTCTTGGCATCCGCGCGGTCTCGTGGTGTCATGCGGGACGCCCCTACGACAAGTGGCAGAGCGGAGCGGTCATGTGGCGGTCACGTCCCCTCGCCTCGCAGATCCTGGTCGCCGTTCTCGGGATCCTGCTCGCCACCGTCTCGGCCGGAGCCCTGCTCTACGTGAAGCTCGCCGGACAGACCCTCGACACGCAATACGGGCAGCGGGCGCTCGGGATCGCGAACACCGTCGCTCAGATGCCGTCGGTCCGCGACGCCCTCGTGCGGCGCGATCCCGGCCACGCGATCCAAGCCGCCGCGGAGCAGGTTCGCCGGGCCACCGGCGCGTCGTACGTCGTCGTCACCGACCGGTCCGGGCTGCGCTATTCCCATCCCAACACCGCACTCGTCGGCGAGCGCATCGAGGAGCCGGTGGCGGCCCTCGACGGCCGGAGCCATCTCGGCATCGACAACGGAAGCCTCGGCCGGTCCGCCAACGGCAAGGCGCCGATCTCGGGTCCTGGCGGCGGGATCGCGGGCCAGGTGTCGGTGGGAATCCTCGAAGAACAGGTCACGAGCGAACTGGCGAGCGACATTCCCTGGGTGCTCCTCTACTCCGGGCTGGCGCTGGCCATCGGAATGGCGGCGTCCTTGCTGCTCTCCCACCGGATCAAGCGCGCGACCTTCGGCTTGGAAGTCTCCGAGATCGCTTCGCTGCTCCAGGAACGGGAAGCGATGTTGCACGGCATCCGCGAGGGCATGGTGGGCCTCGACCGGCACGGCCGCGTCGAGGTGATCAACGACGAAGCCCGCAGGCTGCTCGGGATCCCCTCCGCCGCCCGCGGCCGCGACCTGTGCGAACTCGTCCCGCCCGGCCGCCTCCGCGACCTGCTCGCCGCGCCCGCCGCCGACGACGAGGTCGTGCTCACCGACGAATTCCTGTTGGTGGTCAACAAAATGCCGGTGGTCCTTTCCGGACAGGACGCCGGTTCGGTGCTCACCTTGCGCGACCGCACCGAGATGGAAGGCCTGGTGCGCGAACTCCACGCGGTCACCGGCCTGACCACCGCTCTGCGCGCGCAGGAACACGAATTCGCCAACCGGCTGCACGTCCTGTCCGGGCTCCTGGGCCTGGGCGAAGCGGAGGAAGCCGGCCGCTACCTCACCGAAATCGCGCACGGCCCGGCCGCGCAGGCGACCGATCTGCGCGCCCGGTTTTCCCCGCCCGAACTCGCGGCGCTGCTTTCGGCCAAGGTCGCCATCGCCGCCGAACGCGACGTGCGCCTCGAGGTCGACCCCGGTTCCGGGCTCGACCTCAGCACCGCCGACCCCGGCGCGCTCGTCACCGTGCTCGGCAACCTGATCGACAACGCCGTCGACGCCGTGGCCGGGCAGCCGGGAGAACGCCGGGTGCGCGTTCTCGTCGACGCTCTCGGCCCGGACGTCCGCATCGTCGTCTCCGACACTGGTCCCGGCATCCCGGAGGAAGCGCTGCACGAGATCTTCGCCGACGGCTACACCACGAAAACCCCGCGCCCGGGCATGCGCCGCGGGCTCGGTCTCGCCCTCGTCTACCGGCTGGTGCGCCGCTCCGGCGGATCGATCGCGGTGGACGGCTCGGCAGGGGCGCGATTCGACGTGCTGCTCCCGAATTCCCGTTCCCGCGCCGCGCTTGAACCCGCGGAGCACGCATGACGATCCGGACTCTCGTCATCGACGACGACTACCGGGTCGCCGCGATCCACGCCGCCGGCATCGACCGCGTGCCCGGCTTCGCCGCCGTCGGCAAGGCCCACACCGCGGCGGAAGCGCGTGCCCGCGTCGAGGAAGTCCGGCCGGACCTGCTGCTGCTCGACATCTACCTGCCCGACGAGGACGGCCTCTCCCTGCTGCGCGACCTGCGTTCGGGAGCCGCGCCGCCGGGGTGCATCGTGATCACCGCGTCCCGCGACCTCGGCACGGTCCGTTCCGCGATCCAGCTCGGCGCGGCCTACTACCTGGTCAAGCCCTTCGGTTTCGAGCAGCTGCGCGAGCAGCTGAGCGCCTACCGGAGCTGGTGCGAACGCGCCTCCGGCAGCGGCGAGGTCGATCAGGCCACAGTGGACAGTCTGTATTCCGTGCTGCGCGGCTCCGCACCGCGCACGGACCCGCTTCCCCCGACCATGCGCAAGGTGCTCGACGCGCTTCGCCGGGCCGGGCAGCCGCTCGGCGCCGGAGAGCTCGCGAGCACGCTGGGCATCAGCCGTCCCACGGCGCAACGCCATCTGAGCGAGTTGCACCGCCGCGGGTTCCTCAGCCTCGAACTGGAATACGGAAGCGCGGGCCGTCCGACGCACCGGTACGCGGTCGCCGCCGAGCACTGAGCCGGGCAGCCGGGACGCCCGGCGCGAACCCGGCGAACGGCTCCTTCCGCGCAATCGGCGATATCCCGGGCAGGACAAGGGATTCCGGTTGCTCCCATCGGGGTTTCCCGGTGGCCGGGGCACGGGCGGCGGGCGATCATTCAGCGGAACCGGCGCGACCGGAGCACCCGGCCGCCCGCCCGCCGGAGCACCGAAGGGATCGCCATGGCCGCCACCGGCCCGATCGACCACGTCGTCGTCCTGGTCCAGGAAAACCACACCACCGACAACTATTTCCGCTCGATGGCCGCGTTCGGCGCGAACGTCGCGACCGGCTGGCCGGTCTCCCCCAACCCGCCGAAGTCCGACCAGCCGCACGACCGCAAGGCCTACTACCGCTGGCTGACGAAGAAAAGCACCGGCGCGCACGTCCAGTTCGACACGGTCGCCGACCTGCCGTTCTACGCCTGGCTCGCCGCGAGCGGCGCGTTCGTCGAGAACCACTGCGCGGGCTACGGCACCAACTCGACGCCGAACCACCTGCTCATCGTCGGCGGCCAGACGCCCACCCTGCGCAATCCGCCCCGCGGCCAGGCCGATCCGGTGTGGGATATGCCGTCCCTGCCCGGGCTCGCCGCCGACCACGGGGTGAGCTGGAAGGCCTACACCGGCGCCAGCGGGTATCCCGTCGAGTTCTACCAGCAGCTCAAGGGGTCGCCGAATATCGTGCGCTCCGCCCAGATCATCGCCGATGCCCAGGCCGGCGCGCTGCCCGCGCTGTCGATGGTCTGGCACGACTCGCCCTACGACGAGCACCCGCCCGCGGACGTCGGCAAGGGCGAGGACACCGTGTGGCAGGTCGTCGACGCGATCGCGAAGGCCGGGCTCTGGGATTCGACGGTCTTCCTGCTGACCTGGGACGACTGGGGCGGGTTCGACGACCACGTGGCCACGCCGAACGTCGAGATCACCCCGGACGGCGTGCAACTCGCCTACGGCCCGCGCGTGCCGCTGCTGATGTTCGGCGGACGGGTCAAACCCGGCATCGACCACCGCTGGTCCTGGCATCCGAGCATCCCGAAGACCGTCATCGACCTGCTGAAGCTGCCGGAGCTCGGCGTCGGCCGCGTCGACGGCGACCACGGGCTCGCCGACCTCGTCGACCTCTCCCCTGGCGCGAAACTGAACCCGCCGCCCCCGGCGCACGGCACCGCGATCACCCAGCCCGCGCCGCCCGAACCCACCCCGGCGCCGACGCCGGTGCCGCCGCCCCCGGTCGCGAAACCCGCGCCGGTCGGGCCGATCCTGCTGCGCGGCGGCGGCACGCTGCCCCCGCCGAACGACGTGCCGTTGACCGTCCACTGAGGACTGTCTGGTCCGGGCCCGGAGCGACGCGGGTTGCTCACGACGAACCCCGGGCCGCGCACGCACCTGCCTCGACCACGTCGTCGGACATCACTGCCTTCAGCCTTCAGGCAAGTACTTGCCCAAGAGGAAAGCGTGAGGTACTTTCTCCTCAGGCAAGTACTTGCCTGAGGAGTTGCGCCGCGAAGGAGTGGCAGCAGTGAACGAACCCCTGAACAAACCGACGCCCGAAGAAGCGGCGGCGGCGCTGCGCACGGCCCGCGAAAGCCGGGAGCGGGTGCTCGCCTCCGCGCTCGGCGCGCGGTGGATTCCGGTCGTCGCCGGTCTGGTCGTGTTCGGCTACACCGTCGCCATCGACCTGATCCCCGGGACGCGGCCCTGGCTGACCTTTGCCGTGCTGGCTGTCGCGCTGGTGCTGGTCGTGCTCCTGCGCACCAGGACCGGCGGCAGCCTGCTCGGCCGGCCGGTCTCGGTGTCGACCCGCGCCCTGCCGCCCAGCGCCTGGCGCGTCGCGCCCGTCATCGGCCTGGCGATCGTCGCGGCCGTCGCCGTCCCGGTGCTGCACATCCCGCACGGCACGATCGTCTACGGCGCGCTGGCCGGGCTCTACATCATCTTCCTCGGCCCCAGGTTCCAGCTGTGGCTGCTTCGCCGGCGAGACAAGGACTGAACGGTGGCCGAGCTCGACCAGCTCCTGTTGGACCCGACGAGACTGGCCATCGTGGCGCTGCTGTCCGCCGCCGAATGGGCGGAGTTCGGGTTCGTCCGAGACGCGGTGAAGCTGTCGGATTCCGCACTGTCCAAACAGGTCTCGACACTTTCCCGGAACGAGTACGTCGACGTCCGCAAGGGCTACGTCGGCAAGCGGCCGCGCACGTGGCTCAACCTGACCGACAGCGGCCGCGACACCCTGGCCAAGCACCTCTCCGCCCTCCAAACCATTGCCGCGCAAGCACGTTCGGACGGTGCCCGGCAACCGCGCGACTAGCTCGCGACCCCACACGGTTTCGGGCAGGCACAACGCATACCGGGTCACGGAGACGACGGCGGCACCGAACCATTCACCTGATTCGCACCGCCGATCGTCTCCCACAACCGCAACGCCCTCTCGCGGTGCCGCCGCGCCAGATCAGGAGCACCAGCGGCAGCGTCAAGGTCGCCGATCAGGTGCCAGCACGCCGCTTCGTCCTGACGGTCGCCGTGCCGGTGGAACACCTCGGCGGCCCGCTCCAGCGCCGGGCTCGCCCGGTCCCGGTCGTGCTGGCCCGCGTACACGCGGCCGACTTCCAGCAGCGTGTACGCGGCACATCGTTCGTCGGCCAGTTCCTCGAAAGCGGACAGCGCCTGCCACAGGCAGCGCAGCGCCTCGTCCGGATCGCCGCGCTGATCGTGCAGCCGGCTGCACCGGCGCAGCACGACAGCCACTCGATGCCCGTCGCCGAGTGCCCTGGCCTGGCGCAGCGCCGCGTCGAACCAGAACTGCGCCTCGTCGAGTTCGCCCTGCACGAGCCGCAGCACGCCGATCGAGCACGACAGTTGCGCTTCGAGGGGCCGGTCGCCTTCGGCGACCACGATGGCGAGCGCCTGCTCGACCCGGTCGAGGGCTTCGGCGTAGTGGCCCCGGACCCGGCTGACGGTGCCCAGCATCGTCATCGACAACGCCTCGCCGCGCTTGTCCCCCCGTGCCTGGCACAGCCCGGCCGAGGATTCCAGTGCCCGGGTCGCCGCGCCGAACTCGTCGCGGTAGATGTGCAGCTGGGCCAAACCGCGCAGCAGCACCGATTCGCCCCGGACGTTGCCCGCGGCCACGACCGCGTCCAACGCCAGCCGGTGCCCGTGCTCCCAGTCCTGATACCGGCACCGGTGGTCGTGGTAAGTGACCATGGCGGCCGCCAATTCCCAGGCCAGCTCGTCCATTCGCCAGTCCGCGGCCAGTTTCACCGCGGCGAGCAGGGTGTCGCGTTCCGCGTCGAACCAGCCGGCCGGGTCGGCCAGGAGCCGCTCCGCGACCGCGCCGGGCAACGGCCGGCGCGGCGCGGAAGCGGGCGCCGGGACCAGGATCCCGGCAGGCAACCGCTCGGTGCCGCGCCCGGCCAGATCCAGCCAGGACGCCAGCACCCGGGCGATCGCGGCCCGCTTTTCCTCCGCGGGCAGCCCGGCGGCGATCTCGACGGCGCAGGTCCGGATCAGGTCGTGCAGGCGGTAACGCGGCTGGCCGAGCGCGTCGGTCGCGGTCAGCCGTACCAGGCTGGCGTCCACGAGCGCGTCCAGCACCTCCTCGGCGTCGGCGCGGTCCAGCAGCGGGCCGAGCACCCAGCCGGGCAGGGTGCAGGGGCCGAGCAGACCCAGCAGGCTCAGCGCGCGCACCGCGTCGTCAGGCAGCAGCCGCAGGCTCAGTTCGACGCTGGCGCGCACGCTCAAGTCCCCGATCTTCAGCTCGGCCAGCCGCCGCGACTCGTCCTCGAGCCGTTCCCGCAGCACCCGCAGCGACCAGGCCGGGCGGCCGGTGAGTTTGGCGCCCGCGATCCGGATCGCCAGCGGCAGATTGCCGCAGCAGGCGAGGATCGCGTCGGCCTCCGCGGGTTCCCGGTCCACCCGGTGCCGCCCGACGATGCCGGTGAACAGCTCCCGCGCCTCCGGCGGGCTCAGCGTGTCCAGGTCGAGGTAGCGGGCGCCGGGCAGGTGCGTCACCAGAGTGCGGCTGGTGATCAGCACGGCGCAGCCGCCTGCCCCGGGCAGCAACGGGAGCACCTGGTCCGCGTGGCCCGCGTCGTCGAGCAAAACCAGCATCCGGCGGCCGGCCAGCAGCGACCGGTACAGCGCGGCCCGTTCGGCCAGCCCGTCCGGGATTCCGCTGCCGGTGATCGAAAGCGCGCGCAGGGCCTCGGCCAGCATCAGGGCCGGGTCCTGCGGTTCGTCCGAGGTCGCGGCGAGGTCGAGATAGAGCTGGCCGTCGGGAAAAGCGGCGCCGGCCAGTCGCGCGGCGTGGGTCGCCAAGCAGGACTTGCCGACCCCGGGGCCGCCCACGATGACCGCCACCGGCACCTGGCTCGGCGCCGACGTCTCCAGCATCCGGGCGAGTTCGGCGAGGACGTCCGCCCGGCCGACGAAATCGGGGACGTCCAGCGGCAGTTGCCGCACCGGCAGCGCCATCGCCGGTTCGGGACTTTCCGTTGGTGCGGCCGAGGATCCGCTCGCCGGGACGTCCAGCGCGGGGTCGCCGGTCAGGATGCGCTGGCGCAGCTCCTGGATCGGCGGCGTGGGGTCGACGCCGAGATCAGCGGCCAGTGTCCGGTGCAGCCGTTCGTAGGCCTGCAGCGCCTCGCCCTGGCGCCGGCACCGGTAGAGGGCGACCATCAAGTGTTCGGCGATCTGCTCGTCATAGGGATGCTCGCGGGCCAGGATCCGCAACTCCTCCACGACTTCGCGATGCCGCCCCAGATCCAGTTCGATGCCAAGGCAAAGCGCGTGAACGGCCACGCGCTGGTCGTTCAGCCGTGCCGCCTCCGACTCCAGGACCCGGCTGGACAGGTCGGCCAAAGCGTTGCCGCGCCAGCAGGCCAGCGCCCGCCGCAGCGCGGCGGCGGTCTCGGCCGGGGCCGCGCTCCGTTCGGCGAGACGCCGCTCGCGCTCGAACTCCAGCAAGTCGAGCTGGTCCGGGGCCAGGCGGATCTGGTAGCCGCCGCGTCGCGTGCTGATCAGCGAAGCGGGCGCGCCGCACCCGGCGAGGTTGCGGCGCAGCCCGGACACCGCGTCCTGGACCTGGCGCACCGCAGTGGCGGGTTCTTTCCCGTCCCACATCACGGCGACGAGCCTGCCCGTGGCGACGAGATTGTTGGCGTCGAGCAGCAACGCGGCCAGCATCTTGGCCTGGCGCGGTCCGTCGAACCGGACCTCGCGCCCGGCGACGCGGGCGTGCAACGGCCCCAAAACGCCGAATCGCATGTTCCCCCCAGAACAGCGCCGCCCCCGGCAGATCTCACTGCTAGGACAAATCTAGGACGGCCGGCCGGAGCGTGTCCATAGCGTCCCGCTCGCCGGCACCGAAGACCGGCAGGCGGACAGCGCACGGCCCCGGCCGCGGCGGTGCGCCTTATGACGACGATCGACGTTTTTGGGGGAATAGTCATGCTTTCCGCGCACAACCGCCTCAGATCCCGGCTCCTGGCCGGCCTGATCGGGGCCGTTCTCGGCGGGGCCGCACTGGTGTGCGCCGGCACGCCCGCTTCGGCCGCCACCGGCAGCCAGATCGTGAGCATCGCCAAGGCAAATCTCGGCAAGGGATACTGCAGCACGAACAGCGCAGGCGGCACCGGCTTCGACCACAGCTGCACCGGCGGCGGCGAATTCTGGTGCGGCGACTTCGTTTCCTGGGTGTGGCAGCAGGCCGGGGTGCCCGTTCCGGCCAGCGCTCCCGCCTCGGTCCCCAGCTGGATGGACGTCTCCTCCTACCATTCGCTCAGCAGCGGATACGTCCCTCAGCCCGGGGACGCCGTCATCTTCGGCGACGACCGGTACCCGACCGACGGTTCTCACATCGCCGTCGTCACCGACTACAGCAACGGACTGCTCTCGGACGTCGGCGGGGACGAAGGCGGCAGCGGAAGCGGCAGCGCTTTCTGGTCCAGCAGCAAGGTCCAAACGGACGAAGGCAACGGCGGTCCCTGGAATCCGCACGACAAACTGTTCCCTGGCAAGAGTTACGAGATGTGGGTGCTCGGCTACGTCAGCAGCGGCGCGTCCACGCCTCCGCCCCCGCCGCCGAGCACGCTGCCGCAAGGCGGCTCCGGAATCGCGGCCGACGCCAACGGCGGCTTCGCCGTCGCCTGGCGGGGCCGAGACGCCAACAACAGCCTCTGGCTCGGCACCGGTTCCGGGGTCGCTCTGTCCTCGTACGGCGACCCCTACGCGCTCGGCGTCGCCGCGAACACCAAACCCTCGATCGCCACGTTCCCGGACGGCAGCTGGGTCACCGCCTGGCAAGGCCGCGACGCCAACAACAGCCTCTGGATCGCCACCGGCAAGGGCAACTCCATCACCGCCAAGGGCGCCCCGTGGTCCCTCGGCGTCGCCCCGAACACGAGCCCCTCGATCGTCCCGCTCCCCAACAACCAGTGGGAGGTGGCGTGGCAGGGGCGCGACGCCAACAACAGCCTCTGGCTGGCAACCGGCCAAGGTGCGTCTATCACGGCCAAGGGCGCCCCGTGGTCTCTCGGGGTCGCACCGGGTACCAGTCCCTCGTTGGCGCCGCTGCCCAACGGCAGCTGGGAAGTCGCCTGGCAGGGCCGCGACAGCAACAACAGCCTGTGGCTTGGCACTGGCACCGGCGTCGCTCTGTCCTCCTACGGCAATCCGTGGGCGTTAGGCGTCGCCGCCAACAGCAGCCCCTCGATCGTCACGCTGCCCAACGGCGGATTTGAAGTGGCGTGGCAGGGGCGCGACGCCAACAACAGCCTCTGGCTGGCGTCCGGCCGGGGTTCGTCCATCACCGCCAAGGGCGACCCGTGGGCGTTGGGGGTGGCGTCGGGTACCAGTCCGTCGCTGGCACCGCTGCCCAACGGCGGCTGGGAAGTCGCTTGGCAGGGCCGCGATGCCAACAACAGCCTCTGGCTCGGAACCGGTGCTGGCACGTACTTCTCCTCCTACGGCGACCCGTGGGCGTTGGGGGTGGCCGCGAATGCCAGCCCGTCGATCGTCACGCTGCCCAACGGCGGGTTCGAAGTGGCGTGGAAGAGCCGGGACGCCAACAACAGCCTCTGGCTGGCGACCGGGCAGGGTTCGTCCATCTCCGCGAAGGGCGACCCCTGGGCTCTCGGCGTCGGCTGAGTTTTTGGCTTCAGGCCTTGAGACGTCCTCGTGTCCTGCGGGGCACGAGGACGTGTCCGTCTCCGCTACCGGAACGAGCGGGTCACCAGCTCGTCGAAATCCCGATCCGGCAAAGTCCGGTTGAGCCGCAACAACTCCTCCGCGTGCAAACCGACCGCATAGCGGGTCTCCGGCGGATCAGCCTCCACCGCCCGCCGGATCGTCTCGGCGACGACGGCGGGATCGGCGCCGTCCGCGAGACCGGTTTCGGATTGGCTCGCCATCGCCTCGGCCATTCGCCCGTACGGGCCGTTTCCGGAGTATTCCCGGAGTTGCGAGGCGGTTTGGTCCTCGAACTCGGTCTTGATGATGCCGGGCTGAATGACCACGACCTCGATGCCGAAGGGCCGGACTTCCATCCGCAGCGTGTCGGAGTAAGCCTCGAGCGCGTGTTTCGAGGCGTAGTACCAAGATCCGAGCGGCAGGCTGATTTCCCCGCCGATCGAGGAGACGTTGACGATGCGTCCCGACCCTTGCGCGCGCATCGCGGGCAGGACCAGCTGGACGAGCCTGGCCGGGGCGAACACGTTGACCTGGAACTGATCGCGGGCGGCGTCCAGCGGAACGTCTTCGGCGGCTCCGTGCAGCACCGTCCCGGCGTTGTTGACCAGGACGTCGATGCGCCCCTGTTCGTCCAGGACCGTGCGGACGGCGCGCTCGAGGTCGGCCTCGCTCCGTGCGTCCATGGCGAGCGGATGCCCGCCGACGGCGCGGAGTTCATCCATTTTGGACACTCGCCGCGCGGCTCCGTACACGACATAGCCCGCCTTCAGCAGTTCCAGCGCCGTGGCGCGGCCGATTCCCGCGGACGCCCCGGTGAGCAAGCAGACTCTCGGCACGGTTCAGGCCTCCCAGGCGACAGGCAGGCGGTGGACGCCGTAGATGAGCATGTCGGAGCGCACGGCGACGTCCTCAGCGGGAACGGCGAGGCGCAGCGACGGGAACCTGGTCAGCAAGGCAGGCAGGGCAACGCGCATCTGGACGCGGGCCAGTTGCTGGCCGAGGCATTGGTGGATGCCGTGGCCGAAGGCGACGTGCCCGCTCGTTTTGCGGCGCAGGTCAAGCTTTTCCGGTTCGGGAAAGTGCTCGGGATCGCGGTTGGCCGCCGGCACCGAGATGGTGACCGACTCGCCGGCGGCCACCTGTTCGCCGCCGAGTTCGAGGTCTTCCAGTGCGGTGCGCACGGTGAACGGGATGATGCTCAGGTAGCGCAGCAGTTCTTCGACCGCGTTGTCGGCGATTTCGGGCTCGGCGCGCAGCAGCGCGAGCTGATCGGGGTGTTCGAGCAGCGCGAACAGGCCCAGCGCGAGCATGTTCGTGGTGGTGTCCAGACCGGCGGCCAGCAGCGAGAAGCCGATGTTGGCCAGTTCGGTGTCGGTGAGGTCGCTGCCGGTCAGGTCGCTGAGCACGTCGTCGGCGGGAGCTTTTCGCTTGGCGGCGATCAATTCGCCGATGACGCCGAGCACCGCGCCGTAGGCTTCGCCGACCTCTTCGGGCGTGTTGCCCAGCCGGAAGAGGGCAAGCGCGTGCCGCTGGAACCGGTCGCGCTCGGCGAAGGGGACTCCGAGCAGCTCGCAGATCGTCTGCGCCGGCAGCGGTTGCGCCAACGCCGGGACCACGTCGGCCGGGCTGCCGCGCTCGGCCATGGCGTTCAGGCATTCGTCCGCGATGTCCTGGATCCGCTCGGTCAGCCGGCGCATCCGGCGGACGGTGAACTGGCCGGCGAGCAGCCGCCGGTAGCGGGTGTGCTCCGGTGCGTCCATGCTGCCGAACATCCCCGGAGGCGCCGGCTGATCGCTGGCGACGCCTCCGGGGATCGGCAGGTGCCGCAGTTCGACTCGCGCGCTGAACCGGCGGTCGGCCAGCACTTCCCGGGCCAGGGCGTGTCCGGTCACCAGCCATCCGGCGTGCCCGTCCGGGTAGTCCAACCGGCTGAGCGGACTCTTCCCGCGCAGTTCGGCCAGCCCCGGCGGCGGGTCGAACGGCCGGCCGGCCTCCCGCTCGGTCGGCAGTGTCCTGGTCATCGCCGGCTCCTTTCCCGTGAACCTCTTGCGGGAAACGGTAGAGCGATGTTTCATTGTTTCGCAAACGACGAATCTGTATTTACCCAGGCCAGAGCCACATTATCGATGCACTCGCCTGCAGCTGAACGCATCGGCGGCGGTACGAGGCGAGTTCGAGGGCGGAGACGATCAGATGCCAGCCGGCAGGTTGAGCTACCCGGAACGACAGCGCGTCGCGGCCGGATTGGCGGACGGACTGAGCTACGCCGAGATCGGCAGGCGGCTGGGCAGGCCGAAGTCGACAGTGATCCGCGAGGTCGCCCGCAACGGCGGGGCGCACGACTACCGGGCCGACCGCGCCGAGCAGGCCGCCCGGCGCAGGGCTCGTCGCCGCGTCCCCGCTTCGCCGCCCGCCGCGCCGCCGCGGGCCGCGGCCGATCCGCGGAGCCGGAGCGACTTCGAGACGCGGTTCGCGCTGATGGCCGCCCAGACCGGAATGCCCTCGATGATGGCGCGGGTCCTGATCTGCCTGTTCACCGCCGAGTCGGGCAGCCGCACCGCGACCGAACTCGCCGCCCGGTTGCGCGTCAGCCCGGCATCGGTCTCCAAAGCTGTTGCCTGGCTGGAAAAACGCGGGCTGCTGCGGCGTGAGCGAGACGGCCGCCGCGAGCGTTACCTGATCGACGACGACGTGTGGCAGCAGGCCTGGCTGGCCAGCATGGAAGGCATTGCGCAGTGGGCCGATTTCACCCGTCAAGGCGCGGAACTGTTCGGTGGGGACACGCTGGTCGGCACGAGGCTGCTCGCGACGAGCCACTGGCTCCGGCACATCCGGCAGGACATGATCGACGCTGCCGAGCATTGGCGGCAGGTGTCGCGCGCCGCGAAGTCTTGACCTCCAGCAAACTGGAGGTACCAGGGTGCTCGCATGACCATCTGGATTTGCGGGACCTGCGGGGTCGAGCATCCCGACACCGAAGAGCCGCCGGCCGGAACCTGCCGGATCTGCTCGGACGAACGGCAGTACGTCCGCGCCTCCGGGCAGGCGTGGACCACAATGGACACACTGGCCGCCGAACCGCACGACCTGGTCCACGAGGAACCGGAACCGGGAATCCACCGCCTGCACCGCGAGCCGGAGTTCGGCATCGGCCAGTGGACCTACCTGGTCCAGACCGACGCCGGCAACCTGCTGTGGGATCCGCCCAACGCCCTCGACCCGCCGTTGCTCGGCAAGATCGCCGAACTCGGCGGGGCCGCGGCGATCGTGGCCAGCCACCCGCACATGTACGGCTCGCAGGTGAGCCTCAGCCACAGTCTCGGGAACGTCCCGGTACTGGTGCATTCCGCGGACCGGCACTGGGTGCGGCGGGAAGATCCGGTCATCCGCGAATGGCACGGCACGGAGCGGATCCTGCCCGGGATCACCTTGATCGAAGCGGGCGGGCACTTCCCGGGCGCCGCTGTCGCACACGTCGCCGCGGGCAAGGGCACGCTGCTGGTCGGCGACACTGTCGTGCCGGTCGCCGCGCCGGGCTGGGTGACGTTCATGCGCAGCTACCCCAACCAGATCCCGCTTTCCGCCGCGCTCGTCCGGCGGCTCGCGGACCGGCTCGAGCCCTACGAATTCGACCGGATCTACGCCCTGACCGGGGCCTCCCTGCAAGCTGACGCGAAGGCGGCCGTGCGCCGCTCCGCGCGGCGGTACATCGCCTGGGTCGACGGCACGAACGACCACCTCGGCTGATCTGCGTTGCCATTCCGGGTCCTCGCCGACTGCTCAGCGATCCCGTCCCCGGTTCGTACCCGGTCAGTTTCCGGAGCGACTGAGACGACTTTGACGGTCCACGGGCAGTACTGCTTCACTTTCCCTTCGCCCGCGTTGCTGACCTCGTGCGGCTGTCCGGTGTTGACGCCGGAGGAACCCCGGACGATGTCCCCGACGGGGAGGAATGCCGAAATTGCATTGCTGGTTCATTCGGGCAATACACAGTCCCGGCCGTCCTCGCGTGCGACGCCGGGAGGACTGGACACCCACTGAACGTCGACTGGAACCGCCGCCTCCGCGTCTTGCGTGCCTCGCGAACAGCCAACACATTGGGAGGACACGGAAACTAGGGGGTTGTCATGCTCAGAGCCGGCGCACTCACGGCCGTCACGGCGGGGTTGCTCGCCGCCGTCCCGTTCGTCACGGGCGCGGCGGTGCACGGGAACGGGTGCTGGTCCACCGCGCCGATCGAGCTGGTCAACGAAGGGGTGTGGAAGTACTCCGACCAGGTCTCGTGGTGTGCGCAGGAATCGAAGATCACGTCGGTGGGAGTGGAGGTCACGCACGAGGTGCTGAACCAGGCCTGCCGGTGGGTGGGCCTGGTCGCGGCGTACGACAAGCCCGCGAAGGACGGCATCGGGCGGACGGTCTACGTCCGGGGCCAATTCGCGTGCCAGGGCACGGTCGGCGCGGACGGCGTGAACCCGTGGTCGACCGTCACCGTCGAGCCGGACGGCACCTACACGGTCGATCGGAGCGGCATCCGCTGGTGATCACTCGCCGGGGCGCAGCCGGGAAAGGAGAGCGAGCGTGCGCGTCTCCCCCGGCCCCTGTCCGGTCTCCCGGTGCACGGCGAGCGCGCTCATGGCGTGCTCGGCGGCGGCCTCGTGCTCGCCCCGGGCGAGCAGAGCCCCGGCCAGCGCCGTCAAGGCCCGGCCCTGCAGCGCCCGGTAGCCCGCGCGCTCGGCGAGCTCGAGCGCCTGCCGGGCGGGCTCCGGGTCCGCGGTGACCGTCGTCAGGCCGATCAGCGCGTCGGCCTCCGGGTAACGGTCGCCGGTCTGGCGGATGAGGCCGAGGGCCTGCTCGTACCGGCGGATCGCCTCCGGCCGGTCGCCGAAGCGGGCGAGCACGGCCGCCAGCGCGGCCAGCGCCTCCGCCTCGGTCCGCGGGTCTCCCGCCTCCCGGGCGAGCGCGAGCCCGGTTCCGGCGCATTCGAGCGCCATGGCACGGTGGCCGCGATCGCTGTGCGCCAGGGCCAGCCGGCTGCGGGTTTCCGCTTCGCCGCCCCGGTTTCCCGCCTCGCACTGCAGGTCGAGGGACCGGCAGAGCAGTTCCACCGCCTCTGCTGTCCGGCCTCGGGCGTGCTGTGCCTGCCCGAGGTTGGCGAGGCTGATCGCTTCGCCGTACCGGGACCCGATCCGGCGGTACCGGCGCAGCGCCTGGGTGTAGTGCTCGGCGGCTTCGGCGAGCCTGCCCATTTCCCAGTGGACGAGCCCGAGGTTGCCGAAGGCGACCGCTTCCCCGGACGGCTGGCCGATCCGCCTGCTGAGGGCGAGCCCGCGGCCGAACCGGGACGCGGCGTCGGCGAGCCGCCCGGACTGCCAGTAGACGCACCCCAGGTTGCCGAGCACCGCGGCCTGCGCCTCGACCCAGCCCGCTTTCCGCGCGTGCAGCAGCGACGCCGTGTACTGCCGGACTGCCTGCTGGTACCGGCCTTGGCGGAAGTACAGATCCGCGAGGCTGAGCCGGGCGGCGGCCCGCGCGCGGAGTCCGCCGTCCGCGTCGGCGGCGCTCAGGCCGGCTTCGGCCACCGCGAGCCATTCGACCCGGCGCATGCACATCCAGAAGTACCCGCGCAACGCGTCGGCGAGCCGCCACGCCATGGGCCGCGGGCCGCTTTCGGCCGCGAACCGCACGGCGGCGACCAGATTGCCGCGTTCGGTGTCCAGCCACGCCGACGCCTCGCCCAGCCCGGCGAACGCGGCCGGGGCGCCGGACACCGGCAGCCGCAGCATGTGCGGGTAGAGGAGGCGGGCGGCGCCGTCCACCGCGGCCAGGTACCAGTCGTACACGCGGCGCAGCGCCTGCTCGCGGTCCGCGGCGGACTCCAGCAGTCCGGCTTGCTCGGCGGCGTATCGGCGGAGCAGGTCGTGGAAGCGGTACCGGCCGGGCGGGTGTTCGACCAGGTGCGCGGAGGCGAGCCGGTCCAGCACCGCGACCGCCTGCGCCGTCTCGACACCGGCCAGCGCGGCCACCGCCTCGGCGTCGAAATCCGCGCCGGGAATCAGGCTCAGCAACCGGAACAGCCGCTGCGCGTCGGCGGACAGCGCGGCGTGAGACAGGTCGAAGGCGACTCGCACCGCTGTCTGCTCGTCGCCCGGCACCGCGAGCGCGGCGAGAAGGTTGCCCTCGCGCAGTTCCGCGACGTAGTCCTCGATGTCGGAACCGGGCCGGTCGGCGAGGTTGGCCGCGGCGATCCGCAGCGCGAGCGGGAGATGGACGCACAGCTTCGCGAACTCGGCGGCCGCCTCCGGCTCGGCGCGGACGCGCGCGCCGCCCAGCACGCCCGCGAGCAGTTCGACGGCTTCGTCGGGGCTGAGCACGTCGATCGTGAGCCGGCGTGCGCCGTTCACCGCAACGAGCCCCGTCAGGCTGTCGCGTCCGGTCACCACCGTCAGGCATCCGGGTCCGGCGGGCAGCAGCGGCCGGACCTGATCCGGGCTGACGGCGTTGTCCAGCAGGACCAGGATCCGCCGGTCGGTCGTCATCGTCCGGTACAGGGCCGACGCGGTCTCCGTATCGGAAGGGACGCGGGACGGCGAAATCCCCAGCGCGGCAAGGAACTGCGCGAGGATTTCGGCCGGTGACGCCGGCGCGCCCGGAGCGTGGCCGCGCAGGTTCGCGTACAGCTGCCCGCCCGGGAAGCGGGCCCGGACGCGGTGCGCCCAGTGCACGGCCAGCGCCGTCTTGCCGACGCCCGCCGTGCCGGAGACCACGGCGATGCCGCCGGTCGCCAGACTGTCCAAAAGCGACAGTTCCGCCGACCGTCCGGCGAACGCGCGCGGTTCGGCGGGCAGTTGCTTCGGGACCCGGTGCGTCTGCCGGGGTTCGGCGGGAACCGCGGCGCCGGGGTCGCGCAGGACGGCCGCGTGGGCGGCTTGCAGTTCGGGCCCGGGGTCGATTCCGAGCTCGTCGGCGAGCCGCGTCCGCATTTGCCCGTAGAGCCGGAACGCCTCGCCCCGCTGCCCGAGGGCGTGATGCGCGCGGATCAGCAGCGCCTGCGCGGCTTCGTCGAGGGGCTGTTCCGCGGCGGCTTCGGCGATGCCGGGCAGGATCTCGGCGGCGGCGCCGGTGTCGATCATCGCCCCGGCGTACCGGCAAAACGTCTCACGGCGCTCGGCGACCAGCGAAACGACCTTCGGATGGCCGGCGAGCGGCGGCAGATCGGCCAGCGGCCTGCCGTGCCACAGCCGGAGCGCCTCGCCGAGCGAAACCACGACGCGGGCGGTGTCGGCGTCGCGGTGCGCGTCGTTCGCCTCGGCGATGAGTTCGCGGAACCGCCACAGGTCGACTTCGACGGCGTCCTGCCGCACCGCGTAGCCGCCACCGACATGCGGCAGCACCCCGCTGCCCGCCCGCGGCGCGCGGCCGGGTTCCAGCAACCGCCGCAGGTGCTTGACGTGGGTCTGGACGACGTTCACCGCGCTCGGCGGCGACCGGTCGCCCCACAGCGCGTCCACGAGGTCCCGCAACGCCACGGCATCCCCGCCGGCGAGCGCGAGCAGCCCGAGCACCGCGCGCCGCCCGGGCGGGCCGAGGTCGAGTTCGGCGCCGTCGCGCCAAGCGCGCAGCGATCCCAGCACCTGGATGCGTACCGATCTCGTTGCCACCGTGGCCCCCAGCTATCGGCTGCGAGCCAAAACGCTATCGGCTGCAGGACAAACGTAATGGGTTCGGCGGCCGGCGCACAAGAAAGTGGCTCCGCCCGGGCTAAAATACCGCCGACGGCCGGGTGCACGCCAGGGCCGTCCGCCGCCGCGAAAGACCGTTTCCCGGTCACGGACAGTCCTTTGTGGACTCATCGCGAACCGTCGGCGCGCGTGCCCGATTTCCCGGATCTCGTTGCGGACAACCCGTTTCCGGCCGCGATCCGCAGTCCAACGGCCGTCCAGTCGCCGTCCAGTACCCCCTGATGAAGTAATCGGCGGCGGCCTTCAGCCGTCGAATGCCCAATTCTCGAAACGTGCCCCAAACCGGACAGGAAACAGAAAAGAGGCGGACATGGAAAATCGTGCCTGGAAGGCATGCGCCCGGGCGGCGGTCGCGCTCGCGGTCGGCGTCATGGCGCTGACCACGGGGGTGACGGCGGCTTCCGCCGCGCCGCGTTCGTCCCTGATCGACGTGACCCAAGGCCCGTTCACTCTCGTCTCCGCGGACGCCGGGGCCAGACGCGCGGCCCCGGCGGACGACCCGATCACCGCGTTCCAAGGCTTCAGCACTTTCCAGAAGCTCGTGATCCAGTCGCAGGGCTTCGACCTCGAAGGAGAGATCCACGGCAGGCTCCGCAGCTACAACTTCAAGGCCCTGTACCAGGTCTACAACCTTCCGTCGTCGGACAGCTGGAAGGTGTGGGTCGTCAGCTTCAAGCACGACAGCAGCCGGAGCGTCCTGAAGGAGACCTTCCGCAACGAGCAGCTGATCGACGTCAACATCGACCTCAAGTTCCACGTCGCGGCCGCCAATCTGCGGGGCGTGTCGTCCCTGCGGGTCGGTTTCGAGACGCTGAGGCTGCAGTTCAACGGGACGACCAAGGACTTCACGGTCGTCAACGGCGCGTCCGGCGGCGCCAAGGACCAGAACAACAACGACGTCCCGGTGGACTTCCAGCAGGTCTGACCGGGACTCGCCGCCGGCCTTCTGACGAGCCGGCAACGGCGGCGGCCGGCGCAATGCCTCCCCTGGCGCCGGCCGCCGCCGGATTCCCCCTTTTTCTCCGCCTCGAACACCGGACAAGGAGTCGGCATGTTTTTCAAGGAAACCCGCGCGCTGCTCGCCAGACGTCGGCCGGAGGACCGCGGATCGCCCGGCGCGGCTTGGCGGAATCCGGCGAGATTCGCGGTAGCCGCGGCGACAACGATGGCGTTGCTGGCCGCCGGCTCCACCGCCGCGCTGGCGGCCGAGGCGCATTTCGTGCCGGAGGACACCGTCGTCGGCTGGGACGGCACCGTCGCCACCGTCTCGTTCCGAGAGGTGAATGTGGTGTTGGGACGCAGCACCACAACGATCTCCACCAAGTTGACCGCCGATGTGAAGGCCTTCTGCACGAACGGCGAGACGACTCTCGACGTCCACGCTTCCGCGACCGGCTTGACCACGGCGGACTATGCGATCAAAAACGGCACCGTCGCCGGGACCGCCAAGTTCCCCGTCCAGGTGAAGATCGAGCACGATCCCGGCTATACGTGCGTACTGCGCCACAAGGAGATCACCGCGGTCCTCGACGACTTCCGGACCGGCGCGACCCTGGTCCACCACCAGAACTGACGTGTCGGCCGTCAGCGCCCCGCCGACGCCCCCGCGGCGGGGCGCATTCCGGCCTCGGCTGCGCGCGATGCTGCCTGAAAGCGAGAACACGCACAACCAGCGCTTGCCCAACGTCGGATAGCGCGCGAAGTCGCGGCCGGTACCCCGTCGCCGTGGAAACTGGCGATCGCCGAGGCACCAGCGGCGCGGGTTTCGTCGACATACCGGCGCAGGTGCGGCTCAGGATCGCCTCGACCGGAACGAAGCGCTCGGGAAAGAACTCGCGGCAGACGTTGTCGCCCCGGAACGCGCCCTCGTCGGCGAGCGGGATCGCCTCGTCGGCGACGTCGAGCAAGCCCGGTGCGGTCGGCCTTCGAGCCGATCAGCCCTGGGAGATCGCCGCCGTCCACGCAGCCCTCGTGCTCCGCCAACCGGCCTCTGTTGACGTACCTGTGCCGGGCCAGTCAGCCGAACGCGGCGGCACCGACGCCCAGCACGTCGCACCGTTCGGAGAAGTACGGCACCGCGTGTTTGTTGATCTTGCCGAGGAGTCGTACGCCGAACCGGCGTCGCGCAGCATCTGCGAAGCGCCTCCTGCACGTCGGCCCGCCGCTGTTCAACTCGGCGCCCGGCATGGCCGCTCTTCCTCGCGCCGCGGGAGGACGCGCGGAGTTGTCGACTCGCCTCCGCGGCGGAGAGAAGCGGTCGCCCGGATCGGTGCACAACGGCTGAACACCAGGGAAAAACGCCCGGTCTGAATGCCCGGCTGAGCGTTTTGTCTTGTGTTGCGGGCCACCGGATCGCGGTTACTCAGGCTTCTCACAGCGTCGCGTTCATAGCCTGCGACGCGCCTGGGGGGGGTCCCGAACGAACGAGGAGCACGTGATCGTGACACCAGACGCTGGCCGGAAAGCCGAGCAGGCCAGGATCGCGACGTCGTGCTCGATCACCGAAGCCTGAGCGCCCGCCCGGCGCGGCCGGTTCCGGCCCGCCGCACCGAGGTCAGGCCCGCCGGACTGTCGATTTAGGACAGGTCCGCGCGTTTCCGCCGAGGCCGGGCAGCCCGCACCCGTGCCTGATCCGCACGCCCTCCCCCGCATCCCACCGCAGAAGGAAGCCTTGTGAGCGAGGAACTGTCGCTTTCCCTCGAGGACACCGCACAGCTCCGCCCGGAGCCGCGCCACGCGCCCGCCCCGGTCCGGCTGCACGAATTCTTCGAGCGGGCATGCGACGAGACACCGGACGCCGTCGCCCTCGAATGCGGGCCGGACCAGCTCTCCTACCGGCAACTCGACGAGCACGCGAACCGGCTCGCACACGCGCTGATCCGCCGGGGCATCGGGCCGCACCGCAGGGTCGGCCTCCTGATTCCGAGGGCGACGCCGATGTACGTCGCATTGCTCGCGGTGCTGAAGACCGGGGCCGCGTTCGTGCCGATCGATCCGGCCGCGCCCGCGGACCGCGTCGCCTACGTCGCCGGCGACGCCGCGCTCGACCTCCTGCTCGTCGCCCCCGAACTGGCCTCGGCGGCGAGCGAGGTCCGCTGCCCGGTGCTGCGGCCCCGCGAACTCGCGGCCGAGGCGGCGCGGGCCAGCCCTGCCCGGCCTCGGCTCCGGCCGGTCGAGGACGACGTGTGCTACGTCATCTACACCTCCGGGTCGACCGGACGGCCGAAGGGCGTCGCGGTGAGCCAGACGAGCATCTGCAATTTCATCGGGGTCGTCGCGGACGTCTACGGCGTGCGCCGCACCGACCGCGTGTACCAGGGCATGACGATCGCGTTCGACTTCTCGATCGAAGAGATCTGGCCCACCTGGGCGGCGGGGGCCACGCTCGTGGCCGGTCCGGTCGGCGCCGACCGCATCGGGTCGGGCCTCGCGGACTTCCTCGAACGAAGCCGCGTCACGGTCCTGTGCTGCGTGCCCACGGTGCTCGCCACGGTGGACCGCGACCTGCCCGGCATCCGCACGCTGCTGGTCGGCGGCGAGGCCTGCCCGGCCGAACTGGTCCAGCGGTGGAGCAGGCCGGGTCGCCGGATGCTCAACACCTACGGGCCCACCGAGGCGACGGTGACCGCGACCTGGTGCGAACTGCTTCCCGGCCGTCCGGTCACCATCGGCCGCGCCCTGCCGACCTACCGGATCCGGCTGCTGGACGACCGGCGCAGGCCGGTGCCGGACGGCGCCGTCGGGGAGATCTGCATCGGCGGGCCGGGCGTCGCGCTCGGCTACCTGAACCGGCCGGACCTGACCGCCGACCGGTTCCTCGACGACCCGCGGATCACCGGCGGGGGCAGGCTCTACCGCACCGGCGACCTCGGGCGGGTGCTGCCCGGCGGCGAGATCGAGTACCTCGGGCGGGCGGATTCCGAGGTCAAGATCCGCGGGCACCGCATCGACCTCCAGGAGATCGAGAGCGTCCTGATGGAACACGCGGAGGTGGCGGTGGCGGCGGTCGCCCCGCACCCCGCCGCTCCGACCGAAGACCTCGTCGCGTACCTGGCGCTCACCCGAGGCGGCCACGACCGGGACGCGATCGTCGCGCGGCTGCGGGAAAGCCTGCGCCGGCGGCTGCCCGCGCCGATGGTCCCCGGCTACGTCGACACGCTCGCCGAACTGCCCATGATGCCGAGCGGCAAGGTCGACCGCGCCCGCCTGCCGCGCCCGTCCGGGGCCAGGTTCCACGCGGTCGCCGCGGCGGCCCCGGAAACCGGGGCGGAACGGGCGATCGCCGCGGTGTGGGGCGAACTGCTCGGCACCGCCGAAGTGTCGGTGACCGCCGATTTCTTCCACGACATCGGCGGCCATTCGCTGCTGGCCGCGCGCGCGGTTTCGCTGCTGCGCCAACGGGGAGTGGCACCGGACGCGTCCGTCGCCGACGTCTATGCCCACCCCACGATCCGCGCGCTCGCCAAGGCCTTCGAGAACCGGGCGCCCGCACAGCCGTCCCGGGAACAGATTCCGGCGACGCCGAGCGTCGGCCGGGCTCGGCTGTTCGGCTGGGGCGCGGCGCAACTCGGCACGCTGTGCCTGCTCTTCCTGCTGCTCGGCGGGCCGGCCGCGGCGGTGCTGGGGCAGAGCGGGGGCGTCCTGTCGCTCGGCACCGTGTGGCTGCTGGTCGCAATCGCGCCCGCGCTGTACCTGACTGCGCGGTTCCTGCTGCCGATCGCCGGCGTCCGCCTGCTGTCGCGCGGGATCCGGCCGGGCGAGTATCCGTTGTGGAGCGCCGCGTACTTCCGGGTGTGGCTCGTGAGCGGGCTGACGACGCTGGCCCCGCTCGGGTCGATGAGCGGATCCCCTTTGCTGCCCTGGTATTTGCGGCTCCTCGGCGCCCGGGTGGGCCGGCACTGCCAGCTCGCGACCGCGAATCTGGGCCTGCCCTCGCTGCTGACGATCGGCGAGGACGTCAGCGTCGGTTACGGCGCGCACCTGCAGTCTTTCCGGGTGCGGGGCAACCGGGTCGAGATCGCCCCGGTCATGCTGCACGACCGCGTCTTCGTCGGCGCGAACGCGGTCGTCGAGCCGGGCGCCCGGCTCGACGTCGGCTCAGGACTGGCGGAAATGTCGGCCGCGACGGCCGGGCAGCGCATCCCGGCCGGGCAGTACTGGGCCGGCTCGCCCGCGCAGCGCTGTGCGGAGACCGATCCGCTCGTCGCGGCGCTGCGGGCTCGGCCCGGGCAGCCCCCGTCCCGGGCGTTGCGGGCCCGGTTCGCGGCGGCCTGGCTGGGCGTCGAACTGCTGCCCCTGGTGTTCCTCGCCCCGTCCGTCGCACTCGGCAGCTGGCTGTATCTCGCGCACGGCGCTGCCGGCGGATGGTGGGCGTGCCTGCTCGCCGGACCGGTGACCGCAGGCACCGTGTGCTTCGTGGTCTTCGCGGGCAAACGGCTCGTGCTCCCCGTCACCCGCCCCGGCGTCCGGTACGTCGCCTCCTCGTTCGGGCTGCGCAAGTGGATCGCGGACAAGCTTCTCGGCGCGAGCCTCGCCGCGACCAACTCGCTCTACTCCACGCTGTACACGCCCGGCTGGCTGCGTGCGCTCGGCGCCCGCATCGGGCCGCGCGCCGAGGTGTCGACGGCCTCTCAGCTCGACCCCGGCCTGCTCACGCTCGGCGCGGAAAGCTTCGTCGCCGACATGGCCGCGGTCGGAGCCGCGACGTACTGCCACGGCCAGGTCGCGGTCGGCCGCACGACAGTCGGGACCCGGTCTTTCCTCGGCAACGCCTCGTTCCTGCGCTCCGGAGCCACGGTCGGCGACGGCTGCCTGATCGGCGTGCACACCGCGGCGCCGGCGGACGGCAGCCCGGACGGCACGTCCTGGCTCGGCACCCCGCCGATCCGGCTTCCCCGCCGCCAGGACAGCGGCCGGTTCGCCGACGAGCTGATCTTCCGGCCGACCCGGCTGCGCGTCGTCGAACGACTGGTCATCGAATTCTTCCGGATCGTCGTCCCGGGCAGCCTGCTCGCCGCGGCCGGCTACCTCGTGCTGCTCGCCCAGCTGCAGGCCGGAAAAACCTCCGGCGTGCTCGCCTCCGTCCTCGTGACCCCGGCCGCGGTCCTGCTGAGCGGACTCGGCGTGGTGCTCGCGGTCGCCGCGGCGAAATGGCTGATCGTCGGGCGGTACCGGCCGCGCGTCGAGCCCCTGTGGAGCCGGTTCGTGCGCCGCACCGAATTCGTCACCGCGCTGTACGAAACCGCCGCCGTGCCCGCGCTGCTGGGATCGCTGGCGGGCACCCCGATGCTGGGCCCGCTGCTGCGGCTGTTCGGCGCGCGGATCGGCAAGCGCTGCTGGATCTCGACGACGTACCTGACCGAATTCGACCTGGTCCGGCTCGGCGACGACGTGTGCGTCGGCCCGGCGACCTCGCTCCAGACCCACCTCTTCGAAGACCGGGTGATGAAAATGTCCACTGTGGACATCCGGAGCGGCGCGAGCGTCGGCGCGCGGTCGGTGGTGCTGTACGACAGCGTGGTCGGCGCCCGCACGGAGGTGGACGCGATGTCCCTGGTGATGAAGGGAGAGCAGCTTCCCCCGGGGACCGCCTGGCGCGGCATCCCGGCGCGGGGAATTTCCGGGGCGCCGGATGCCGGAAAGCGCGTGGCACGCCCTTGATCCGGCCGGAGCAGCTGGCTAGCCTCGGCTTCCGGACCCGGCGCGCACGTCCTCGGCGTCGGCGGTAGCGGCGTTCTCCCGCTGGGCCTCGACTTCCGCCAGCCGCTCCCGCAGCGTTCCGGTCATCAACCGCCAGGCGTCCGAACCCAGCACGAGGCGGCGCGGCGGATTCGGCGACACCGCGGCGCGGATGATGCCCGCGACGGTGCGTTCCTCGCTGTCGGTCATCTCTTCCTCCGGGATCGGCTCTTGATCGGCAGGCCCGCCTCGGTACGGCGCGCTGACCGGCACCCGGGTCGCCGCGTCGAAGAAACCGGTGCGGACCATGCCCGGCTCGATCAGGGTGGTGCGGATGCCGAACGGCTCCACCTCCGCGGCCAGCGCGTCGAAGAAGCCCTCGATGCCCCATTTGGTCACGTGGTAGAGCGAGAACGCGGGAAAAGCGAGCTGCCCGCCCATGCTCGACATCTGCATCACCAGCCCGCCGCCCTGCGCTCGCAGGTGCGGCACCACCGCACGGGCGAGCTGGATCGAGCCGGTCAGATTGGTCGCGATCATCTGATCGATTTGCGCGTCGGCGAGGTCCTCCGCGGCGGCGAACACGCCGTAGCCCGCGTTCGACACGACGACGTCGATGCGCCCGTGCGCGGCGAACGCTTCGTCGACCACGGCGCGCATCCGCGCGGTGTCGGTCACGTCCAACGCCCGCACCCAGAGGCGGTCGCCGTAGCGCGCCGCGAGGTCGTCCAGTTGCCCGGGACGACGCAACGTCGCCGCGACGCGGTCCCCGCGCGCCAGCGCCTGCTCGACGAGTTCCCGGCCCATTCCGCGGGAAGCTCCGGTCACGAACCAGCTTTTCGGCATGATCGTCATCTCCTCATCATTGGCCTTCGTGAATCGACAACCTCAAGCATGCCAACAAAAATCCATGCAGGTGGTGACAGTTCCGGATGGCAGCCATACGATTGGCGTATGGGTGAGGTGACCGTGCCCGGACTGCGGGCCGTCCGGGAAATCGCGCTGACCGGATCGTTCACCGCGGCGGCGAGGCTGCTCGGCTATTCGCAGCCCGCGATCTCGCGCCAGGTCGCCGCGATGGAGACCGCGACCGGATCCCCGCTGTTCCTCCGCGAGGGCCGCGGCGTGCGAGTCACCCCGGCGGGCGCCGTCGTGGTGGAACACGCGGCCCGGATCCTGGCCGGGGTCGAGGCGTTGCAGCAGGATCTGGCCGCTCTGGACGACCGGTTGTCCGGCCGGATCAAACTGGGCGCCTTCCCCGCCGCGACCGCGGTACTGGTCCCCCTGGCGATGGCCCGGCTGCGGGCCGAACACCCCGGCCTGGAAGTAGCGCTGGCCGAAGGACCGACGCCCACCCTCCTGCGGCAACTGCGGGCGCGACGCTTGGCGGTAGCCGTCATCGGCGTCGGCGCCGGGCTGCCGGACTACGACCTGTCCGGGCTAGGACAGGAGATCGTGTCCGCCGGCGGCTTGTGCGTCGCCGTGCCCGCCGACCACCGGCTCGCGAACACCGGCGTCGTTCCCGTGGCGGAACTCGCCGGCGAAACCTGGATCGCCGGGTCGGGCGCCGGCGGCGATCCTCAATTCGGGGCCTGGCCCACCCTCGCCGACCCGGTCGTCGGCCACGCCGCGCGCGGCTGGCCCGCACGGCTCGGCCTGGTCGCCGCGGGGCTGGGCGTATGCCTGGTGCCCGAGGTCGCCGCGCTGTCCATCCCGGCCGGAGTGACCACCGTCGACGTCGACGACCCGAACTGGCTCGGCCGGTCGACGGTGGCCGTCACCCCGCCCGAACCCGGCGCCGAAACCGCCGCCGTGGTCGCCGCTCTGCGTCACGCGGGCGAGGAAATCCGGCACCGCCGCCGGAATCCGGAGCCGGAACACGGCTGACGGGAACTGCGCCGAGGTACCGGCTGGACGAGGCCCCGCGCATCACGCCCGTCCGGCCGTTCCCCAGTCTCGACGAACGCCTCGCGACTCGGGACGTAATGCGCGAACCGCCCAGTGCGTTGTTCACAACCGGTTGTTCGCGTCGGCGTCTTCCGGCGGTGAACAACGGGGCCGCCCTACAACGGACCCCGGACGGACCCGAGGTCGTCGACGCGACGGCCGCGGCAACGGGTCCGGAAAGGGGAATCATGTTTCGGAAAATCGTCACCAGGGCGCTCGCTGTCGCCGCGGCGGGAATGCTGCTGCTGGCGCCGGCGGCCGCCGCCACGACAGCGCACGTGCAGTCCAACGACCGACTGGCCCGCGCGTTCGTGAAGTTCCACACCACGGACAACGACAAGGACGGCGATTCGCACGTCTCCGTCTTCGTCAAGGAGCGGGACGGGACCATCGCCGCCCGCGTCGACAACGATTTCGGGCGATTCCCGGACAACAGCGACAACGGCCCGTTCGAACTGGAAGTCATAGACCCCGCCTCGCGCGACGACTTCGCCAGCGGGCAGGTCGTCGTCCGGATGGACCCCAAGGGCCACGACACCTGGGAATTCACCATGTATGTCGAGCTGCAGTTCGACAACGGCCGGAAGAAGAACGTGCAGTCGGAGAACCTCCGGCTCACCCAAGACGGCCGCCAGCAGTCGTTCCCGATTCCCTGACGGCTCGCGCCGCGTTGTCCTCCCTCTCGGGGCGGGGAGGACAACGCGGCACCCCGCCGTTCACGGGCAGGGCGGCTGGTAGTCCAGTTCAGGAAAAAAGGCGTCCCATTCGACGCGGCTGATCCGCGGGCGGGCGAGCGCGCAGACCCGTGCCGCGACCCGCTCCAGGCCGGTCTCCCACTGCCGCGCGGTGTGATCGCTCGACGCGGTCAGCACGAACCGCCCGTCCGGGCTGAACGCCGCCCCGGCCACCCCGTCGCCGTGCCCGCTCAGCACCCCCTGGTCGACCGGCTTGCCCGGATCGCTGATCTCCCACAGCCGGACCGTGCGGTCCTGGCCGCCAGTGACGAGCCGGCGGCCGTCCGGGCTGAAGGCCACTCCGTAAACCGCGTCGGAATGTCCGCCGACGATCGCGGTCGTCCGGGGGCTCTTGGGGTCGCCGACCTCCCACAACCGGACGGTGTGGTCGTTGCTTCCGGTGGCGAGATGCCTGCCGTCGGGGCTGAAGGCCAGGCGGCTGATCGCGTCGGTGTGGCCCGTTCCGGCCGCCGCGAGCCGGGGACGCCCGGGATCGGCGACGTCCCACAGCCGGAGCACGCCGTCCTCGGCCCCGGTGGCGAGCAGCCGCCCGTCCGGGCTGAAGGCGACCGAATCCGCGCCGCCGGAATGGCCGGCGGCGACGCCCAGCGGCCGGGGCCGGGACCGGTCGGCGAGGTCCCACAACCGCGCGGTGCCGTCCCAGCTCGCGGTGGCGGCCAGCCGCCCGTCCGGGCTCAGCACGGCCCGGCTCACCGCGGCCGTGTGTCCATTGAGGACACTCAGTTGCCGAGGGCGGGCGGGATCGGAGAGGTCCCACAGCCGCGCGGTCCGATCGCGGCTCGCGGTGATCAGCAACCGCCCGTCGCGGCTGAACTCCGCGGTGAACATCGCGTCCGGCTGCCGGATCGTCGCCAGCGGACGGGGCCGCAGCGGATCGGCCGTGCCGAAGAGGCGGACCGCGTGGTCCATGCTCGCGGTGGCGATCATGCGGCCGTCCGCGGAAAACGCCGCCGAGCTGACGGTGTCCGCGTGGTCGGCGAGCGGGAGGGCGGCCAGGTCCGTCAGCCGGACCGTCCGGTCGCCGGCGCCGGATGCGAGAGTTCCGCCGTCCGGACTGAACGCCAGCGCGTAGACGGTGTTGGTGTGGCCGGCCAGCGCGGCGATCCGCGGCGTCCGGGCCGGATCCGCGACGTCCCAGAGCACGACGGTGTTGTCGTCGCCGGCGGTGGCGAGCAGCTTCCCGTCCGGAGAGAACCGGAGCGCGTTGACGGCGGCGGTGTGTCCGGCGAGGACCGACACCCGCCGCGGCCGTTCCGGATCGCTGACATCCCACAGGTTCGGCGAATAGTCCCGGTCGTCGGCGGTGGCCAGCAGCCGTCCGTCCGGACTGAACGCGGACCTGCTCCGGCCGTCCACAGTAGACACTTTCCTGGGCTGGGCCGGATTGCGCACGTTCCACAGCGCGGTGCCGTTGCCCGGGCCGGTGACGGCGAGCAGCGAACCGTCCGCGCTGAGTTCGGCGGAGCGAACCGTACCCGCCGAGGCCGGGACGGCACCGGCTTCTCTCGGCGCGCGAAGGTCGGTGATATCCCACAGCCGCACCGTTTCGCCGCCGGTGGCGAGCAGGCGGCCGTCCCGGCTGAACGAGACAGCGGTGACGCCCGCGGTGTGTCCGGTGAGGACAGTCAGCTGTCGCGGGCGAGCCGGGTCGGCTAGATCCCACAACCGCACCGCGCGGTCAGCGCCCGCGGTGGCGAGCACCCGGCCGCCCGGCCGGAACCGTGCCGCACCGGCACTGTCGCCGATCGTGCCCAGCTGCCTCGGCTGGAAGGGGTCGGCGACATCCCACAGCCGCACCGTGCGATCGGCGCTCGCGGTGGCGAGCAGCCGCCCGTCCTCGCTGTAGCTCACCGAGTAGACCCGGTCGGCATGCGCGGTGATCCTCGCGGCGTACGGCGTCGCGAACGTACTGAGCAGGCCGTCGCGAGTCTCCGGCATCGGTGCCAGCCGGTACGCGGCGAGGCTCAGCTGCACCGAAAGCGCCGGGTTGGTCGCGCGGATCGCGGCGGCGTCCGCGACCGCCTTGCGGGCGAGCGCGGTGTCGCGCCGTTCGGTCGCGGTGTTCTCCGCTCGCACCGCGACCACGACGGCCCCGGCGGCGAGCAGCAACAGCACCGCGAGAAGCCCGGCTAACTGCTGCAGCCTGCGGGTCCGGCGGCGCGCCGCGGCCTGTTCCCGGGTCCACGCGGCCAGGCTGGCGGCGAGGAATTCCCGCTCCGCCGGATTCAGCGCGCCGTCGTGGTCGCGGGCCCAGTCGTCGGCGAGAGTGAGCCGGGTGCCGCGGTGGAGGGCACCAGGGTCTCGGTCGACCGCCTCCCACGCCTTGGTCGCCTCGGTCAGTTCCCGGTGCACGCGCAGCCCCTCGCGGTCCTCGGCGAGCCAGCCGCTCAGCCGGGGCCAGTTCCGGATCAGCGCTTCGTGGGTGATCTCGACGGTGTCGCGGTCGATGGTGAGCAGCCGAGCCGCGGCCAGCACTTCGAGGACCGCAGTGTCGTCCTCCCCGGTATCCGCTTCGCTGCGGTCGACCCGGCGTTTGGTGTCCTCGGTCCCCTCGCCCAGCGCCGTCAACCGCAGGAACAGCCGTCGCGCGATCTCCCGCTGCTGCTCGGTCAGTGCGGTGTAGACGGTCTCGGCGGTGCGGGCGACCGCGTGTTCGATCCCGCCTGCTGCCTCGTATCCGGCCACGGTCAGCGTCGCGCCGCTTCGCCGCCGCCAGGTCTCCAGCAGCGCGTGCGAAACCAGCGGCAGCACCGAGGGCCTGCCGACCGCGTCCGCGACCAGCCGCGACACCAGCGCCGCCTCCACCATGCATCCCGCCGCCGCGGCGGGCCGGGTGATCGTTTCCCGCAGGTCCTCCGGGGTCATCGGCCCGATGAGCACCTGCGCGCCGCGCAGCGCGTCCACCAGCGCGGGATAACGCGCGCAGTGCCCGTAGAAATCCGCCCTGACGCCGATCACGACACGGGCCCTGCTCGACGGCCCGCTCGCCGCGGTGACGAGCGCGTCGATCAGCCATTCCCGCTCGTCCTCGGCCCGGCAGAGCGTGAAGACTTCCTCGAACTGGTCCACGACGAGCAGCAAGTCCGCATCGGACGGCCGGTCCGCCATCGCCTGCCGGATCAGCAGATGCGCGTGTGCCGGGTCGGCGGCGAGTTCGGCCCGCAGCGCGGGCGCGGACCTCCCGGTCGGCCCGGCGAGCGCGACCGCGAACTCCTCGGCCGGATGCGCGCCGGGGGTCAGCACGACCACCGGGCTGCCGCCGCGCCCGGCCCGCGCCGCGAGCCCCGCCCGCAGCACCGAGGACTTGCCCGAGCCCGAGGCGCCGAACACCCCGGTGAACCGGCGGCGCTCCGCCAGGTCCGCCAGCTCCTCGACCACCCGGTCCCGGCCGAAAAACCGGTCGGCCTCAGCCGCCTGGAACGCGGCGAGCCCCAGGTACGGCGCCCGCTCTTCCGGCTCGTGCTCCTTCTCCGGCCCGGCGGACCGCTCGGCGGCGATCTCGGCGACAAGGGCGTGCCAGCGCTCGCGCCACTCCTCGACGTCGCCGCCGCAGCCGCGCACGTAAGCCAGCGTCACCACGAGACTGGGCACCCTGCGCCCGCTCGCGGCTGTCGACAACGCGGCCACCGAGTAGTTCACCCGCCCGGCGAGCTCGCGGTAGGTGGGGGCGCCCGCTTTGTCCCGCAACCGGCGCAGCCCGGCGGCGAACCTCCCCAGCGCGCTGTCCTCCGCGTCCAGCGGGCGTTCACTACGCGGCACCGTCACGCTCCCTCGACCGATGCCATTGTCGGCAGCCGCGTTGTTCACCGTCCAGCTTTCCGGCGGCAGACAACACTGTTGCCTTACCAAGATCTCCGGCGGACGGCCGGATGCCGTCGGCCCGGGGAGATTCGCGGTTGTCGGGTGCCAAGGCCGGTTGATTTGTCGAATATTCGGCCGAGCGAAGTCTCCTCACTCTTTTCCGCAGCAGAAAGCACGCTTCACTGCCGGATCGGCGATGTCGGGGAACGAAAGCGGAAATCCCGGCGCTTCAGCCATTCCTCACCGCAAGCGGCTGGAGAAGAACGACACGATCTCGCGGACGGCGTCGCCGCGCTGCCGAGCCGGTGTCAGCTTGCCGACGCAGCTCGCGGGCGCGTCGTCCTCCCCGCCGATTTTGCCGGGCGACCATTCAGTGTTGTAGAAGTTGTGGTTCGCGCCGGTGAGCGTCACCGAGCTGGCGTCAGGGTTCTTTCCGACAACATCCTTGACGTATTGCAGTCCTACCGTGCCGACAGCGCCGTCGCAGCTGCTGACGATTACCTTGAACGGCACCCGGGTGACCAGGACATCGCTGTTGTCGTCCTCAGTGGAGTTGAAGTAGACGGGTGCGAGCGGGACGACCGCGCGGATCCGGACGCCGGCGGGCCACTCGGGCGCGTGTTTGTCGGAGGCCTGCCACATCACGCCCTTGCCGCCGCGGGAATGGCCCATCGTTCCGACGCGGGAAAGGTCGACATGTCCGCGGAACCGCCCGAGAGCGCTCTCCAGGGGTCCTTCGCCGCGAGCCAGGTCGCGCCACAGCTGCAAGTGCTTGTTGACCAGGTGCGCGCGGGCGTAGTAGCCCTCGTCGCCGAGGACGTGCGCGTTGATGGCGTTGGCGCTGATCGACACGACGACGAAGCCGCGTTCGGCCAGCTTCTCGCCGAGGTAGTCGTAGCCGCGGTAGCTCGGCAGCGTCCGCTGTCCCGGCGGGCAGGGCCAGTCGCCGCCCGGGGTTTTCGCGACCGGGTCCAGGCAGCTCCACCAGCTGCCGTGCTCCTGGACGATCAGCGGATGCGGGCGGCCGCCGAGGTCGCGCGGATAGTGCACGACGGCGGCCAGCTCCATCGGCACGGACACGGTGGGGTCGTGAAAAGCCTGGTCGCCGAGGTTGTACTCGACGACGCCGACACCCTGCGCGGCTGACGCCTGCGGCGCCGCGACGGTCACCAAGGCCAGCGCCAGTACGGCGAGGGCCATGCGAAGGAAGGTCATGCCGCACAGGGTGCCGAAGAAGTGTCAAGGACTCATGAGCGTCGGCCGGTGCCGTCGCTTCGGAAACCCGGCCGCCGGACGGCGACTTCTGCCAAGGTGGAAGCATCGAGGCGGCGGAAAGGCGGACACGATGCGGATTTGGCTGAGACGGCTGGCGGTGGCAGTGCCGGGACTGTGCCTCGCCGCCTGCACCGGTGCCACCAGCCAGCCGGAATCCGCACCGGCGGCCCCGACGACGCAGGTTTCCTCCCCCGCGCTCGGCGGAAACCAGGACACGGCGCGGTTCGCGGCGACGGCCCGGAAGCGCGCGCAGGAGGCCGGAGTGTCGCCGCGGCTGGTCATGGCGATCCTGTTCAACGAGTCGTACAAACCGCACGACCCGGGTCTCGAGCGCGCCTGGCAACGGATGAAACCGGGAGCCGCGTTCGGGGTCGCGAACATGCACGAAGCGACCTTCAACGCCACGAAAAAGGACAGGGCGTTCGCCGGGCGCGCCTGGGACCAGCTGCCGGACGATCCCGACCTGGCGATCCAGGCCGAAGCCTGGTACCTGCACGACCTTGCCGCGCAGCTGCCCTCGCACCGGTCCGGCCCGATCACCTCCGACGAGCTCCTCGCGCTCGGCTACAACGCCGGGCCGGGCGCGATGAAGACCTTCGCGCGCGGGACCAAACCCGGCCCGCAAGCACAGTCCTATTTGGACACTCTGCGCGGGAACTGGGGCAAGGCGGGGCAGGCGCTCGGCGAGTCCTGAACGGGTTCCCGTCTCTCCGGCTCGGCGGGCCGGGCACTCACCCGGCGCCCGGCGATCTTGACCGACTGGCACCCGTTGCCGGCACGCCGCGGCGTCCAGCGTCGCCAGTGCCTGACCGAGAGGCGCGCCGCCCAGACGGTCGTCGCCCGGAATCCGGAAGCACCGGCGTCCTCAGTGGACACTCCGGCGTACGGTTCGCGCGTGCCCGTGGGAGCGAGCTCATCGCCGAACATCAGTCGCGGGTCAGAAGCGTCCAGTCCGCTGTGGACTCGGCCACGCGGAAGTGCTGCGCCAGGTACCCGCCGTAAATCCGGGTCATCGCCTCGACGGTGTCCTGGCAACAGCCCTGTCCGGCCCGCAGCTTGGGCACGATGACCCACTGCGCGTCCCGGAAGACCTGGTCCGCCGGCGGGTGAGTGCGTTCGTCGAAGCTGATCTCGAGATCCCACCAGAGCGGGCCGCCGGTCACCGGCGCCAGGTCGAGCGCGAACGCGAAGGGGTTGGCCAAGGACATGCTCGCCACGCGATCGCCGGGCCGGAGGTGGCGGCGCAGCAACGCGAGACCGTCGTCGAGCATCGCCGGGACCTCGGAGGCGTTGCGGTACGCGGTCTGCCACGTCGCGTCCGCCGGTACGGCGAAGTCCCCGAGGTGCGGGCTGGCGATCCGCTGCGACGGCGGAGGAACGGCGACGACATCTCGGCGTGCCGCGCTGATGCCGAGCGCCAGCGCGTCCTTCCCGGCGATCGGAGCCGTCGTCACGATGAGCAGCAGCACGAGCCCGGCGAGCAACGGCACCGGAATCCGGCGGCTGCCGTCTCCTCCGGTCCAGCGCGGCAGTTCCGGTTTCAAGACCGCCACGAGCACCAGTGGGATGACGACAAGTGCGGCGAGGTCGGACTTTTCCGGACTGTCCGCGGCGGAGATCACGACGCTCGAACCGAGCACGAACAAGGTGATCAAGAGAAGACGCCACGGCCGCGCCGGTTCTCCACGCCGTCGGGCGAGGAAGAAGAGACCGGCCACGACGAGCAAGGCGAGCGCGCCGACCGGAGCGTTGTACGCCACGGCGTGCAGCAGCAGGCTCAGCCGTTTTCCGCTGCCCTGCGCGGCGAACGCCGTCGCGACGTCGCCCGCGTAGCCGATCGGGCTGATCCCGAAACCCAGCCAAAACACCGTCGCGATCAAGCCGAAACCGGCGACCGTGCCAAGGATCTCCCGCGCGGCGAGGGTTCGCAGGAAAAGCCCGAGCACTACCGCGACCACGCCCATCAGGAAGAAGTTCGCCTTGTCGTAGGCGAGCAGTCCGAGCAACAGGCCGAGAACGGCGCCGTCGGCCAGCGGCCGCCGTGTGCGCGGCCGGAGCAGCACGGCGAGCAGGAGCGCGGAGTAGAGCAGCCAGCCGAATTTGTTGTAGAGCATCGCGTAGGTCGTCGTGCCCGGCGAGTAGCCCGGCGGCCGGACGGAAATGACCAGCAGGGCCATGAATACGGTGAATCCTGTCGCATACCCGCCGGGCAACCGCCGATGGGAAACGTATCCGGCGAGCCCCGCCGCGACCGGGAGAAACAGCAAACAGCCGTACGTGACCGCCGCAAGCGACGGCACCGCTTGCATCTGCATGCCGAGCGAAGCGAGCACATAGACCAGCGGGCCGATGGCGTTCGAGAAATCAGTTCCCGGAACCTGCCCCTGCGCGATCCGGTAGCCGCCGTCCAGCAGGATGAAATTGTCCCACGGCGCCACGAGCGCGACCGGGCCGAGCCACCAGGAGTACAGGCCCAGCAGGACAACGCCGGTCACCGTCAGCAGCGGCCACCGCACGCGCCGGCGCGCTTCGGACGCGGAAAAATCGGAATCTCCGAGACGGACATCATTTTCTGCCGACATGCGTTTCCCATCCCCGGGATTGGCTCGACTGATCATTTCGAGACGGCAGAGATCCGGCCGCCCCGCGATGCCTCGTAATCGAGACGGAAACGTCAGGCGTTACATTCGCCCGCCAGCCATTTCCAGAAGAGAAACTTATCAACCAGATAAATTATTGCACTATTTTCCACCGCTCCGGCAGCGGGATAATTGAGACCTGCGAGCGCTCCCGGTGTGCTGCCGACGCCGACGAGGAGGACGCATCGACACAGAGCAATTATTGACTCGCACACCGCAATCTCGGACATGGAGCCGGGGCCCGCCCGGCCCTACGGTTCATACCGTGGCTGATATTTCCGCGAACGACCCGTTGCCCCGCCCCGAGCCCTTCGCCCTCCGCGTCGCCGACGAGGATCTGGCCGATCTGCGGGCCAGGCTGGACCGAGTCCGGCTTCCCGAACACGAGACCGTGCCCGACGCGGCCCAGGGAATCCAGCTGGCGCATTTGGCGACTCTGCTGACCGCCTGGCGGGAACACGACTGGCACGCGCGGCAGGAGCAGTGGAACGCCATCCCCCTTTACCGGGCGGTTCTCGACGGCCTGAGCATCGCGTTCTGGCACGTGCGCTCCCCCGAGCCGGACGCGGTTCCCCTGGTGCTGACGCACGGCTGGCCCGGTTCGATCCTCGAGTTCGAGAACGTCGTCGGGCCGCTGAGCGATCCGGTCGCGCACGGCGGTTCCGCGCACGACGCCTTCCACCTGGTGATCCCGGCGCTGCCCGGGTTCGGCTTCAGCGAGCGGCCCCGGGAACAAGGCTGGAATCCCGGCCGCACCGCACGAGCGTGGGCGCAGTTGATGACGGTGCTCGGCTATCCGCGGTTCGGCGCGCACGGCGGGGACTGGGGCGCGTTCGTGAGCACCGAACTCGCGAGGATCGTTCCCGAGCGCGTCGCGGGCCTGCACCTCACGATGCCGGTGGCCTCGCCGATGCCCGACGACCTGCTCGCGCCCAGCCCCGCCGAACAACGCGTCCTCGACCGGCGCACGCTGCACCTGACCGACGGCTACGGCTTCGGGATGCAAATGAGCACGCGCCCGCAGACCTTGGGTTACTCGCTGGTCGACTCCCCCGCCGGGCTCGCCGCGTGGCTGGGCGAGAAATTCGCCGCCTACTCGGACAACCGGCCCGAAACCGGCGGCGGCGTAAGCATTTCGCAGCAGGTCGACAACATCGCGCTGTACTGGCTGACCGGCACCGGAGCGTCTTCTTCCCGCTGGTACTGGGAAGCGATGCGCTGGGTGCCCCGAAGCGCCGAAGCGGAGAACGCGCAACCGGTGACCGTGCCGACCGCCTGCTCGCTCTTCCCGGCCGATCCCTGGCCGACCGTCCGGCACTGGGCGGAGCGCCGGTACCTCGATCTGCGCTCCTGGCACGAACTCGACCGCGGCGGCCACTTCCCCGGCCTGGAACAGCCGGATCTGCTGGTGTCCGAGATCAGGGAAGCGTTCCGGCACACGCGAAAGCTCCGGGCCGTTTCCTGATGCCGTCCCGGTCAGGAATCGCGGTACGCCGAAGGCCGCATCCCCGTGTGCCGCAGGAAAGCCGTCGACAGCACGGCCGGACCGGCGAAACCGCATCGCCCGGCGATCTGGGAGATCGTCAGATCGGTGTCGCGCAACAGCCGTTTCGCCTCGTCGATCCGCAGCCGGGTCAGATACCGGTACGGCGTCGCCCCGGTCGCCTCTTTGAAGACCCGCACCAGGTGGTAGACGCTCAGGTGCACTTCTCCGGCGAGATCGGCGAGGGTGATCGGCTCGGCGAGCCGCTCGCGCATCGCCGCGACCACCGCCCGGACCCGCGGGTTCTCCCGCTTCGGCCGCGCCCCGGCGGACAGGCCGGCATGGCGGGTGAGCAGCTGCATCGTCAGGAACGCCGCCGCGGACTCGGCGTACAGATCGTCGGCCTCGGCCGCGCCGCCGAGGGTTCGGACGAGCTCCTCGACCAGCGGATCCCCGGCTGCCACCGACGCGGCCATCGCAGCGAAGTCCACCGCGGCGCCGCCGAGCTGCGCCGCCGCCGCGTCGACGGTGGCACGCGGAAGGTGGACCTGCACGCTGTTCAGCACCCTGTCCGCCCGATAGCGGCGCACGGCGGACTGGTCCGGAAGCATCAGCTCGACCCGTCCCGGCGTCCAGGGCGTGCGATCCCACCGGCCGCCTCTGCGCGTCTCCATCACCGCGGATCCCCCGGCCGGCAGTACCAGGTGCAGATCCGCCGCGGCCGGGAGTTCCATTTCCTCGGCCGCGGCGACGTGCTCGAACCGCTGCACGAGCAGCGACTCCCAGCCGGAATCCTCCCAGCTGCAGTACGTCCGCCGCACGTAACGGCCCATTTCGAAACCGGCGTACGGCTGGAGATCCAGCCGCGTGGAGTCGAACACCATGATTCACAGGCTAGCGACGCTCGACACCAGGAGGTTCCATGACCGCCGCACGCACCGCAGCCCAGGCCTTGCACGCCGCCGTCCGGAGGCGGGACAAGGCTGCCTGGCTGGCTCTTTTCGCCGCGGACGCCCTGGTCGAAGACCCGGTCGGCCCCTCGCATTTCGACCCGGAAGGCAACGGGCACCGGGGCCGCGACGCCATCTCGGCGTTCTGGGACCTGGCCATCGCGCCGAACGAATCGATCGAGTTCCTGTTCGACGATTCCTTCGCCTGCGGGAACGAAGTCGCCTTCACCGGCCACGTCCGCAGCCTGCACGAGGGCCAGGTGCTCGAGGCCGAGGGCGTTTTCGTCTACCGGGTGGACGAGGCGGGGAAGATCGCCGCCGTGCGCGCCTTCTGGGAAGCCGAGCGCACCATGCGGACGATGCGGCCTGCCTGACCGCTACGCGCGGCCTGAGAGATTGAGACGGGCCACGGTCCTCCGCCAGGACAGCCAGAACGCCACGTACGGAATCCCGGCGAGCAAGCCCACCGCGGAAAGGCCGAGGCCTGTCCCGAAGATCGCATGAGTGTCGCTCAAATCGGAGTACGCCGTTTCGTGCATGTAACTGACGACCCCCGCGACTTCCACGACGGCTCCGACAGTGATCAGCACCACCGCGGCCGCGGTCAGGCGCATGAGGCGTTTTTCCCAAACCAGCCGAGGGGCCGCGGGGCTCCGCTCATCCTTCGGGACTCGCAGCCGAGCCACCGCCGCCATCACGCCGGCCACCAAACCCAGCACGGTGAAGCCCATCCCGAAAGTGAAGGCAGCAGCGGCACCGAAATTGAACCCGGCGTCCAACGGCGTGGTGATGCGCATGACGAATCCCATGCCCTGCAGCACGGCCCCGGCGACGAGGATCCAGATCGCGACGAACGTCAAGGTCCTGACAGTAGTTGTTCTCATGTTCCCTTCCGGCTGAATGACGCCTCCCGCTCGGCAACCCGGCTGCCGGTTCGCAGCGCAAGCTTGCCTTGCGGTCCCCTCCTGATCACCCAGCCGCTCGCGTCGAAACGCGTGAACAACTGATTTCAGGCAAAAGCATCTTATCCGGTCGCAACCTGCCTGGAGGGGCCATATAACGGTGTCGCCAAATGGTTACCGAAGAACGCCGGGCAAGCAGCATCGCGCGCTTCGGTGCGCCGCTCCTGCTCAGCCCTCGCGCGGGGCGGGGATCACGACTCCGTCAGCGGGCCGGTTGCCGCGATAACGGGCCACCGCGACCCGGACCCCGTTGCGGAAGGCGTCCGGCATCGCCGCGAGGACGGTGCTGTGCGGCATCGGACGCGGAACGTCGAGCCCGGTCATCGGCCGCGCGAGGCCGATTCCGCGGACCGTCCAGCGCGGCTGCCCGTCCTTGTCCAGGTCGGTGAATTCCAGCGAGACCGGACGCATCGCCGCCACGCGCACGAGCCCGCTGTCCGGCCCGGTCGGGATCAGGACGTCGCCCGCGTCGAGAAGGAGGCACACGCGCGGGACCGGCTGGAGGCCGTCGATCGCGACGATGCCGCGGCGGCCGCGTTCGGGCGACCGGAGCAGCCGGACGCATTCGCGATGCGTCAGCTCGACGTCGTCCATCGCTCCGCTCCTCCCCTGCGCCGTGTCCCGATTCCACCTCGCGACGGGCGGGAACGCCCACCGCCGGACGTCACTTCCTCAAGGGACTCAAGGCCTTCACTGCCTTCAAGACCTTCGCTGTCCGGGGCTGCTTGCCCGCTGATCAACTATTCGCCGGAAAAGTCGATCACGCCAGCCCTGTTCACCGGGTCGTGACCCGCCCGCACCGGGCGCGGTGCTAGCCGCGGCCGTCCCACGGGCTTCCGGCACCCGTTCGGGTCGCGCTGCCGCCGGGCGGCAGGTCGAGGATGCCGAGCAGGCTTGGGTCCTCGTCGACGGCGTGATGCAGGTGCCCGGTCTTGGCGGTGCCGCGGTCGAGGTCCGAGGCGCCGAGGAGTTGCCAGACGCCGTCACCGCCGTGGCGGACCCGCAGAATCGGCTCGCGGCGTTCGAAGACCTCGGCGCTCTGGACGCAGGCCGTCCGCAGCAGCCAATGCAACAGCCACCAGGCGCGCCGGTCGCGCTCCATGACCAGGTCGGCGACCGCCCAGACGAACGGCAGGTCCCCGTGGACGCGCGCCTTCTCCGCGGTCAGGTGCGGGCCGCCCTCCGGGACGCGCTCGAAGGGCTCGTCGACCAGGGAGAACGCGTGCCCGTCCCCGTCGTCGAAGATGACGGCGTGGAAGGTTCCGCCGCCCGGATTGCCCGCCCCGATCCCGACCGAAATGCGGGCGACGTGCGGTTCCGCCCCGGTGGTCCAGCCGAGCGCGTACGAAGCCAGCTCTCCCCGGGGCCCGACGAACTCGCCGAACGCCCGCCGGTCCATGCCGGTGACCGCGCTGGTCGGCACCTCGACCAGCGCACCCTCCACTACCTCGATGTCCACTGGCGGAAGATAGCGGACCAGCCGGCCGAACCGACTGCGGCGTCGTGAGTACGGTGGCGCGATGGACGCCCGGGATTGGCACGCACTGCCTGGACCGACGTGGTATCGGCCGGCCGAAGCCGCTGGTGCCGCGAGAGATCTGGCCAGGTCGGCGTCCGCGGAGGAGGCCGCCTCGGCGGTCCGCCGCTTGGTCGCCGCGGTGGGCAACGACCACGCCGGGACCCTGTACCCGGCCGCGGTCCCGGCGGTGCGCGTTCTGCTGAGGGTCGTCCGAGACCTGCCGGGCAAGCCGCGCGCCGCGGTACTGAACACGTTGCTGGACTGGTGGGGCTGTTTCGCCCCGGAGCCCGGATATGCCAGCTACCACGGCGACGACGGGCAGCCGGTCGACCTGACCGAGGCGGTGGAACACCAGATCCGCAGCGCGGCGGGGATGGTGCGCGCCGTGGCCGACGACCGCTCGGAAAGCGACGACGTCCGGAAGATGGCCGAGGACTTGCTGGCGCAACTGGAGGCGGGAAGCTGGTCGGACCTGGTCGCTGACGGCTGACGGGCGGATCTTGCCCTGTCGACGGACATCCGCTCGCGCAGGCAGGGACCCCGACCGGCCCGGCCGTGCGCCCGTCCGGATCAGACGCGGTCCCGGCGGATGGCCGCGTTGATCCGCGCGCCCTCGGACTGGCTCACCGGGCGCTGCGGAGCGCTGAACCGCCTCGCCGTCCGGATCGGCGAGGCGGGCGTTGCACTACCGGGCGTCGCGGGAAGTCGGGCAGTTCCTGCAGCTCGCCCGGCGGGTCAGCGCGACTGCGGCGGAGTCCTGCGCCACGGTGTCGGCCGGGTGGTCGGCCGCGTCCCGCATCCAGCTCGGCAGGTACTTCGGGTCAGCCTTGATCGGCGCGGGCACCGACGGGGTTGAGCCGCAGGCCGCCAACGCAGGCCGCACCGGCAGGAGATGACGGACAGCGACGCGAAGCGGCCTCCCGGCGATCTGCTCGCCCGCCGCCGACCTCAGGGGTCTTTGCTCGTCCCGTTCCGTCTTAGCGCTGGCTGCGCGTCGCTGTCCAGATGCCGTGCAAGCCGAGCTCATCGACGGCAAGGGCGCGCTGACCCGCCGTCGTCAGCCCGCGCACCGACCAAGGCCCGCATGGTCTGGGCGCGGCGGGGTACCCGTCGGGTGAACCGCACGTTCCCGGCGACGGTCAGGAGGACCCCATGCTCGCGCTGCTCGGTCTGCTGTTGGTGATCTGGCTGGCATGCATCGTGCTCGGAGTGGTGATCAAGGGCCTGTTCTGGCTGATCGTGGTCGGCGCGGTCCTGTTCGTGGCGACCGCCGCGGTCGGTTTCGCCAAACGGGAGGCGCTGGGGCGCGGACGCTGACCGCCGCGGCCCGGGCCGAAACCTCTCGGCGGCGAGACGATCGCAACACCCCGGCCAGCCCTTCCCGGCTTAGGCTGGTGCCATGGCCGACACGACACCGCCGACTCCGCAGGAAGCGTTCGACCTGCTCATGGCCGGCAACCAGCGCTTCGTCACGAGCGCCCCGGAACACCCCAACCAGGACGCTGCCCGGCGCGCCGCGATCGCACCGAACCAGTCCCCGTTCGCGGTCCTGTTCGGCTGTTCCGACTCCCGCCTCGCCGCCGAGATCATTTTCGACCGCGGTCTCGGCGACCTGTTCGTCGTGCGCACCGCGGGCCAGGTGATCGGCTCGGAGGTCCTCGGCAGCATCGAATACGGCGTCGACCTGCTGAACTGCCCGCTCGTCGTCGTACTCGGCCACGACTCCTGCGGTGCCGTCGGCGCGGCCAGGGCAGCGCTGGAGGACGGGCTCGCGCCGGTCGGCTACGTCCGCGACGTCGTCGAGAAGGTGACCCCCAGCGTGCTCGCCGCACGGGCGGCGGGCCGGGTCGAGCCGCACGAAATCCTCGCCGAGCACGTCAAGCACACCGTCGACCTGTTGCTGGACCGCTCCCGCGTGCTCGCCGACCGGGTCGCGGACGGGCGGGCCGCCGTCGTCGGCCTGCGCTACCGCCTGGCCGACGGCAGCGCCGAAGTCGTGGCCGCGCACGGCATCGACGCGCCCGCCGCCAACTCCCTGGCCTGAGCGACCGGCTTCGCCGCCTCGCGATGCCCTGCGGGGCGGCGAAGCCCGCTCGCGGGTCTCATGTGGACAGATCGAGAGGGCGGCTTTTCGGGCAGCGTCCGTGCGCGTACAAGGCGGCACCGCAACGATTTCGCTCCTGGACCGGGATGAGATCGTCTCCGACGCCATAAACTGGCGCGCACGGACTCCCCTGATGCTCTGGCCGCAAGGTGCCGACCGGCCGATCGACGCCGCCCGCGCGGCCTCGTCCGGGACGTCGATCACGGCGGGCTCGGCGGCCGGGATTCGGGCGGCGGCGGAAGCGCTCGAGAAAAGCGCATACCGCCGCGAGCCCAGGAAGGTCGCAGCCGAGATCGCCGACCGTCCCGGCCCCGTTGCCGAGATCGCCCAGCCGCAGCAACGATCTGCCTGCCGCCCGCACCGGCTGGACAGCGACCTTCCTGGCGCACGCTTCTCGACAGAGCCGCGGGTGCTGGCCCCCGCTCAGCCACCAGCCAGCACCCGGTGGGCCAGTCAGCGACCGGACATCTCGAATCCGACCTCGGCCAGCGCCTCCTCGGCAGCCTCCCGGTCCTGCTCGTCGCTGCCGCCGGAAACGCCCAGCCCGCCGACGCACTGGCCGTTCTCCACGATCGGACAACCGCCGCCCATCGCCGTCATCCGCGGGTGACCGACCAGCAGCGCGACCTTCGGGTCGGCGACGTACTCGTTCCACGTATGGGTCGGGATGCGGAAGGACGCCGCGGTCCAAGCCTTCTCGAACGCGACCTCGGCGGTGAGGAACGGCGCGTCGTCGGCCCGTTCGAAGGCCTTCAGATGCCCGCCCGGGTCGGTGATCGCGAAGCCGATCCAGGCAGCGGCGGCCCGCACCGCGGCGATGAGCGCGGCGGCTGCGGCCTGGATGACCGACGGCGCGGGCACTGATTTCGCGAAGGTATTCATCGCACTTCCTTGTCCGGCAAGCGTTTCACCGCAGCGGCGACGCTGAAGTCGGGGCCACGCAGGTGACGACGCTCTTCTCCGCGATCAGCAGCTCCCGGACCGCCGGGCCGATCTCGTTCTTCCAGCGGGCATGCTGGTAGACGGCCTCGTAAAGCGCCTCGCTCTGCGCCTCGTCCTCGAAACGGCGCATCCAGACGTAGCCGTCCTCGTGTTCGGCGTCCACAAAGGACGCAGTCACGTCCATGCCCAGCGCGGCCTGGAACGGGATGACCACGTCTTCCATGTAGCGCACCCACTCCGCGCGACGCCCGGGCCGGGCCTGGTAGTGGCGGATTTCGTAATACACAGCCGGATCACTCCGCCACTTCGAGGACGAGCTTGCCGCGAGTGCGGCCAGCCTCACCGCGAGCGTGGGCTGCGGCGGCCTGCTCGAGCGGGAAGGTTCCTCCACCTCGACGACGACCTCGCCGGCGTCGATCAGGCCCGCGATCGCGGCCAGCGCGGCACCGTCCGGCTCGACCAAGAACGGCGTGACGCGCACCTCGGCCGCTTTGGCCGCCTGGGCCAGTTCTGGCGAAACACCGGACGGGACGGCGACCAGCAGGCCGCCAGGACGCAGGACCTGGAGCGAACGGGTGCTGGTCCGGTCCTGCGCGTCGCCGACCAGATCGATGACGACGTCCACGTCGGCGACGGCTTCCTCGAAACGCGTGGCGGTGTAGTCGATGGTCTCGTCGGCGCCGAGTTCCTTCAGCCACGGATGCCGGGCGTCGCTGGCGGTGGCGATCACGTAGGCGCCGAGGTGCCGCGCGAACTGGACCGCGAAGTGGCCCACGCCGCCGGCGGCGGCCGTGACGAGGACGCGTTGGCCAGCCTGTACGCCGGCGGTGTCGACCAACGCCTGCCAGGCGGTCAGCGCCGCCAGCGGCACGGCGGCCGCGTGCACGTGGTCAATGCTGGCCGGTTTGCGGGCCCACTGGCGGGCCGGCGCCGTGACGTACTCGGCGTAACCGCCCGCGGCGCGCGGGAACCACGGCATGGCGTAGACCTCGTCGCCCGGCGCGAGCGTGGTGACGCCGAAGCCGACTTCCTCGACGACGCCGGACACGTCCCAGCCCAGGATCAGCGGGAACGTCTGCATCCCCGCCATTCCCTTGCCCTCGCGGGTCTTCCAGTCCACCGGGTTGATCCCGGCGGCGTGCACGCGCACCAGCACCTCGGTCGGCAACGGCCCCGGCCGCTCGACCTGCTCGACGGTCAGCGCCTCCGGCCCGCCGAATTCCCGGATCACGACTGCCCGCATGTGTTCGCTCATGGTGTTCTCGCTCATTCCCGTCCTACTCCGGTCCTGCGCCCGGACTGCGGCGCAGGACCAGAATGGCGCGCGCTCGCGAAGAGGAGTGAGTGGCCGGGAAGACACCTATCGTACTATTCCAGCCATGCCGCATCGCGTAGTCGTGCTCGCCCTCGACGGAGTCCTGCCGCTCGATCTGGGCATCCCCGCGCGGGTGTTCAACGAAGCCTGCGAACCGGACGGCACCCGCCTGTACTCCGTCACCACCTGTTCCCTCGGCGGAGAACCGGTGCGCACGCACGAGGACTACCGGCTCGTCGTCGAGCACGACGAGTCGGCGCTGGAGACCGCGGACACCGTCGTGCTCGCCACGCAGGAGCCCAGCGAGCACCTGCTCAAGACGGGCGAACTCCCCGCGGCAGTCGCCGCGGCCCTGGACCGGATCGGGCCGCGGGCCCGCATCGTCAGCCTGTGCACGTCGGCGTTCCTGCTCGCGGCAGCCGGACTCCTCGACGGCCGGCGGGCCACCACGCACTGGGCGCTGTGCGACGCCCTCGCGCGGCTTTTCCCCGACGTCGAGGTCGATCCGAACGTGTTGTTCGTCGACAACGGACGCATCCTGACCTCCGCGGGCGGAGCGGCAGGCATCGACCTCTGCCTGCACCTGGTCCGCCGGGACCACGGAACCGCAGTGGCTTCAGCCGCCGCGCGGCGCTGCGTCGTCGCGCCATGGCGGGAAGGCGGGCAGGCGCAGTTCATCGAGCACCCGGTTCCGCAGGACACCGGCCGTTCCACCTCGGCGACCCGGCAATGGGCGCTGGACCGGCTCGCCGAACCGATCACCCTCGACGAAATGGCCCAGCACGCGCACATGAGCGCGCGCACCTTCACCCGGCGGTTCCGCGGCGAGGTCGGCAGCAGCCCGCTGAAATGGCTGGCGCAGCAACGGCTCGCGCACGCCCGGCTGCTGCTGGAGTCGACCGACCTTCCCGTCGCGCGGATCGCGACCGCCTGCGGTTTCGGCGATCCGGTCGCCTTGCGCAAGCACTTCTACACCAATCTGGGCATGTCGCCTCTCGCTTATCGTCGTGCCCACCACGTGCCGGAGCTGTTGGCAGCACAGTGAAATCCGGTCCGTCGACCGGTAGGCTGAAACGTCGGGAAATCAGCGGCCCCTGGGGGGATTCGGTGGACTGGAGTCTCTACCCGGACATCGCCGAAGCCTCGTCGTTGCAGATCGCTCTGCAGCGCGAATTCGACCGGGCGGGCCACGACCTCGAGGCGCAGCTCTTGTCGTCGCCCGGGTGGCGCGACGTCGCCGCAGCAGTGCGCAAGGAAGACCGCAGCGTCGACGTCGGCATGGGCATCGAAGAACGCGTGTTCACCCTGCAGTTCTGGGCCTCCGGGCTTCGGCTGGCGCACGGGAAGACCGTGCGGCTGGCCTCCGTCGGCGAGTCGGTCCAGGTCTGGCTGAGCGGCGTTCCGGTCCGCCGGCTCAATGCCACGTGCCCCTTCGCGGAGTTCAGCCCCTGGTCCGAGGCATGCGAACGCGGCGAGGGCATCGAGTTCACCTGGCAGCAGTACCTCGCCGCCCCCTCGCAGGCATCTCGCCTGACGGCACTGCATTCGTTCCTCGCACACGCCGCCCGGCAACCGCGGCTCCGCGCGCTGTGTCCGTTCACCTCCCACGACAACCTCGGCTTCCGGCCCACGATCCGCTACACCGCCTCGGTGGGCCTCTGGATCGAGCCGCTGGGCGATGACCGCTACCGGGTGTACGGCCCGGGACGGAAGGAAGCCGGAACAGCCGACGCGGCGGGCAGTGTCGAACTCGCCCTGGCCGTCCTCGACGCGATCGCCCAGGAATAGCTCTCGGAGGCGCCGCGCTCGCGAACCGGCCGGCCATTCCCGCTCGAACCTTTCCGACATTCGTACGGCACTGCGGACATTCCCTACGAAAGTCGGCTCGGCGCCTCACGCGCCGAGAATCCCAGCACCGGCAAGGCATATCCCAATTGACCGGCGAATCCGGAACATTCCGTTGGTCCGTTTGGAGCATTGACGCTCCGATGCGCTGATCCTTTACTCGACTGTGTTCGGTCGCATACCCACCGTAAGCGGCCGGGCACGTTCCCTCTCCCCGCACCCATCGTCCTGCCTTCATGGAAGGAAGACCTCGATGCCCCATCGCGGATTCACGACGGGCCTGGCGGCTGCCGCCGGGCTCGCAATGACGCTCGTACTGCCGACGGCTCCGGCCGGCGCGGCCTCGGAAGCCCAGACCCTGTCCCCGGATGCGGCCGCCGCTCGCGCCGCTGACCAGGCGGTCGCCTCCGGGATCGCCGCGCTCAGCCGCGGTCCGGCGGAGGCATTCCGGCGCGTCGGCCTGACCGCGGGCGACGCCGGACTCTTCTACGGCGCCTACGAGCGCACCTACCAGGGCCTGCGGGTCGTGGGCGGGGACGCGGTCGTCGTCGCGGACGGCGCCGGGAACGTCCGCGGCACCAGCGCCGCGGAAACCGCGCCCATCGCCGTGGGGACGCAAGCTGTTCTCGACGCCGCGAAGGCCGTTTCCGCCGCGCGCACTCAACTGCCCACTGTGGACAGTGTGAGCGCTCCGGAGAAGGTGGTGCTGGCCGGGACGAATCCGAAGCTGGCCTACGAGGTAGTCGTCTCCGGGCGCACTGCCACCGCACCGAGCAGGCTGCACGTGTTCGTCGACGCCGCCACCGGCGCGGTGCTCGACAAGCGGGACGACATCAAGACCTTCGGCTCCGGAGCCAAGTCCCAGACCCAGCCGAACGCGGTGAACGCCGCAGGCACCGGAAACAGCTACTACGTCGGCACCGTCTCCCTCGACACGACGCAGTCCGGCTCCACCTACTCCCTGCGCGACCCCGGCCGTCCGGGCCTCAGCTGCGGCCGCGAGGGCGGATCCGTCTACAGCGGACCGGACAACAGCTGGGGCAACGGCTCGGGCACGAACCTCGAAACCGGGTGCGTCGACGCCCTCTTCAGCGTCCAGACCGAGTGGAAGATGCTGAAGGACTGGCTGGGCCGCAACGGAATCAACGGCACCGGCCGCGGCTACCCGGCGTCCGTCGGCCTGAACGACGTCAACGCCTACTGGGACGGGTCTTCGACGCACTTCGGGCACTCGCAGGACAACCGGCGCCAGGCCACCTCGATGGACGTCGTCGGCCACGAGTTCGGGCACGGCATCTTCCAGACCACCCCGGGCGGCGCGGGTTCCGGCAACGAGAACGGCGGCCTGAACGAGTCGACCGGCGACATCTTCGGGGCGATGACCGAGGCGTACGCGAACAACGCGAAGGACCGGCCGGACTACGAGGTCGGCGAGGGCGTCAACCTCGTCGGCCAGGGCCCGATCCGCTACATGTACAACCCGTCGAAGGTCGGCGACCCGAACTGCTACTCGTCGTCGATCCCCAGCACCGAGGTGCACGCCGCGGCCGGTCCGCAGAACCACTGGTTCTACCTGCTCGCCGAGGGCTCGAACCCGGGCGGCGGCAAGCCGTCCAGCCCGACGTGCAACAACAGCAGCGTCACCGGGGTCGGCATCCAGAAGGCCGCCAAGATCTTCTACAACGGCCTGCTGAAGAAGACCTCGTCGTGGAACCACCGGGCCGCCCGCAAGGCGACGCTGGAGGCCGCGATCGCGCTCTACCCGGGCAGCTGCACCGAGTTCAACGCCGCCAAGGCCGCCTGGAACGCCGTCTCCGTGCCCGCTGTCTCCGGCGAGCCGACCTGCACCGCGCGGCCCGCGCGCTGACCTGACGCGGCCGGGTCCCGCTTCTCGCCGACCGGCGGGACCCGGCCGCGCATCAGAGCTGCCGGGCAGTCCGAATCCCCGCTCCCCCAACCGAAGGAACGCATCGTCATGAAGTGGAAGACAAGACTCGGCGCCGGGGTCACCGCCCTGGTGGCCGTGCTGGGCGTCGTCACCGTGCCCGCGGCCACCGCCGCGCCCGCGTCGACGCTCGCCGCGCCGGACATCTCGCTGGCCAACATCAAGACGCATCTCAACCAGCTGCAGACCATCGCCCGCAACAACGGCGGCACGCGCTCGCCGCGCGGCGGCGGCTACGCGGCATCGGTGTCCTATGTGGAGAACCTGCTCAAGAACGCGGGCTACACCACGAAACGGCAGACGTGCACGAGCTGCACCGGCCGGTCGCAGAACCTGATCGCGGAATGGCCGCAGGGCGACGCGAACCAGGTCCTCATGCTCGGCGCACACCTCGATTCGGTGAGCGCGGGCCCCGGCATCAACGACAACGGTTCCGGCAGCGCGTCGATCCTCGAGGTCGCGCTGACGCTGGCCCGCACCAACCCGGCGATGGCCAAACGCGTCCGCTTCGCGTGGTGGGCCGACGAGGAGTCCGGCATGGTCGGCTCGCGGTACTACGTGAGCACGCTGTCGAGCACTGAGCGCGCGAAGATCAAGACCTACCTCAACTTCGACATGATCGGGTCGAAGAACTGGGGCTACTTCGTCTACGACGACGTCGCTTCGGTCAAGGCCGTCTTCGACGAGTACTTCGCCTCCGTCGGCATCGAGACCGAGGGAGACACCGAAGGCGACGGCCGGTCCGACCACGCGTCGTTCAAGCGCGCGGGCATCCCGGTCGGCGGCCTCGCGACCGGAGCCGGCGACATCAAGAGCGACGAACAGGCCGACAAGTGGGGCGGCACCGCGGGCGCACCGTTCGACAACTGCTACCACCGCGCCTGCGACACGACGGCGAACATCCCGGACACGCCGCTGGAGAAGAACTCCGACGCGATCGGCTACGCGGTGTGGAAGCTGGCCGTGGCCGCGCCTGTCGCGGCGGCTCATCGCTGAACCTGATCGGGCACCTGCTCCGGGCCGTCGCCGCGAGTGCGGCGGCCTGGAGCGTCCGGCTGCCCGGGATCGGCCTTTCGGACGAGGATCGGTTCGATCAGGAGCGGGCGGTGTCCCGCGATCTCGGGCAGGTCGAAATGCTCGAACGCGTTTCGCTCCAGATGCCACCGGACGATGCGGCGGGTCGACCCGTGGTACGGCTGGGAGAAGACCACTGTGCCGGGGGATTCCCACATCGGTGCGATCGACGGTGTATCGCTGGTGTTGCAGCCCTTGGGGAGCGGATAGTCGGCGGTGGTCCCGGCGGCCAGGTCGAGCACCTCCACAACGGGCGGGTCGTACCCGAACGAATACATCCGCGCGCCGCCCGGAACGAAGCGCCAGCGATGGGGTTCCGGCAACTCTCGCCGCTCCCCCGACGCGGTCAACACTGTTGCCGCCTCGGCTTCGTCGCGCACTTGAGCGCCGGAAAGCGGGTCGAGCTGGTGCAAAGAAGAGGCAAGCTCCACCGGTTCCTCGCCCGGCGTCCAGCGGGAAGCGGTGAACGTCCGGTATCCCGAACTGGTGGTGAAATAGACCGAGCCGTCGTGGATGCCCAGGACTTTCCGGGTCAGCTCCGGTGATTTCGGCAGGCTCCACGTTTTCCCCGCGGCCGCGTCGAAGACATGCACCTGGTCCCAGGTCCGCCGGCCGACGTGCGTTTGCACGCCCGCCAAGTACCGTCCGTCGACGCTGCGAACGGGCAGCATGTCCAAGTCCACCGGCACCTGGACGGCAGCACCGGCCCAGTCGATCAGCTGTCCTTGTCCTCCGGAGGCGGCGACGTAAATGCCTGCCACGGTCTCGAACGCGCGGTAGCGGTCGTCGCTCTCGACCCGGCCGAGGACCACGGGTTCGCCCGCGCGCCACACGACAACCGTGCCGTCGCCGGACACGAACCCCGCTTTCGGCGGCGAACCGGCCACAGTCGCGGGTTCCTCGCGGCGAACGACCTCGACCCGTCGGCGTGTCGGCCTAGTCGGCTGCGGCGGGCGAGGAAGCGCCGCGACGGTACCGTTCGCCCGGTGGATCAGCTTGTCGCTGACCGCATACTCGAGCAACGGCTCCATCGTCTCCTCCGGGACGGCCAGCAACTCGGCCAAATCCCTTGCCTGCGCCGGATTCGACCAGGCCGCGATGCTGACGAGATCGGCCGCGAGCCAAGCGTAGACGGCACGGACCGCGGCGGCGTCTATCCGGTTCGCCAGTTCGTCCGGGAGGTCGAGCACCTCCGTGGCCCGCCGCGGAGTTCCCGCCGAGTACCCGCCGGCGCCGTCCTCCACGAGCAGCCCTGCGGCGACCAGCAACGGAATCGTGTCCCGGCGCGTGCGCGGCGGGTCGACGCCCAACTGGGCGCACACGTCGTCCGACGGCTGCTCCTCGCCGGGCAAGGGCTCGTCCAGCCAGCCGTCCGGGCGCAGCATGCCGACGAGCGTGAAGTACCACGACACCTCGATGGTGTCGTACCCGAATACCTGCTGCCAGCCCGGTTCCTCCCGATGAATCGCCGGACGCGTGCGTTTGAGCCACCGCGGCGGTTCCCGGACCTCCTCCGGCCAGAACTGGAACAGCCAGACGTCGCCTTCCTCGCCGGCTTCCGCCGGTTTCCGGCACACCCGGACGCGGTAAAACCCTTTCGCTCCCAGACTCAGTTCCCCGCTGAGCGTGCCGCCCGTCAACCATCCCAGGCCCGCGATCCCCGAGCGGCTGCGAAAGGGCGACTCGACGATGTCTTCCCAGTTCCCGAGTCGCAGTTCCGGTGGCCCGTCGTGCGCTTCGCAGCGAATTGCCTGATAGAAGCGGCTGGCCGTGGCGTGCAGCCAGCCGTCGCCCGCTGTCGCGACTGTGCCGGACAGCGCCGCTGTCTCGTTTTCGCCGAGAAGTTTGTTGCCCAGCGCGGGCAAAGTCTCGTCGCGGTACACGTCTCGAAGCACGATGGTGCCGTATTCGGGCGAGTACTCGTCGTCCTCGCAGAACTCCAGAAGGGCCATGGCGAGAAAGGTAGCGGCGGGCACCGACAATTTCGGCGCCCGCGGTGTCTCGGCGGGACGGCACCGGGGAGTCCGATGTGGTCAGTACTACGTCATTCGCCGGAAAACATCGAGGAGAGAACGGAATTCCGCTCTCAGCAGAGCAATCGGCGAAGGAAATCCCGGTACGCCTCATGCGGAAACTGGGCACACCTCCACCGCCGAACCAGGTCGATGTCGGTCAGCGAGCGCTGCAGTTCCCGCGACGGGGCGCTCACGCAAAGCCCGTCCCTGATCGGGCAACCCGGCGCGGGATCAGAAGAAGCCGTCTCGCTGCACCGGCGCGGGCCTCGGGTCGTACCCGAGGTCCGTGCTGATCGCCGCGGCGGTTTCGAGCAGCACCGGAACGGTTTCCTTGCGCAGCCGCTCCGGGGCGAACCGCCCGGTGGTGGTGGACGAGGCGAGCGCCGCGACGACCGCCCCGGTCCGGTCGCGCACCGGGGCCGACGCGGACAGCAGGCCCTCCTCCAGCTCTCCGTCCACAATAGACAGCCCGGCGTCGCGCACCGCGGAAAGCTCGGTCCGCAGCTCCGCCGGCTCGGTGACGGTGCGCGCGGTGTACGACCGCAGCGGCACCTCCTCCAGGTAGCGGGTGATCCGCTCCGGGCCCGCCCACGCCAGCAGGACCCGGCCCATCGAGGTCGCGTGCGCGGGCAGCCGGGTGCCGACCGCGACGTTGATGCTCATGATCCGCCGCACCGGCACCCGCGCGACGTAGACCGCCTCGTTGCCGTCGAATTCGGCCAGCGACGCGGACTCCCCCGTCGCCTCGGCCAGCCGCAGCAGGTGCGGATGCGCCAGGTCGATCATCGCCCGGGTCGCCGTGTAGTGCTGGCCGATGGTCAGCACTCTCGGGGTCAGCGACCAGCGAGGTCCGTCGCTGGTCACGTAGCCCATCCGCTGCAGGGTCAGCAGCAGCCGGCGCACGGCCGGGCGGGACAGGTTCGTCGCCGTCGCCAGTTCGGTGAGCGTGGGGTTGGTGCGCTCCTCGTCGAAGGCGAGCAGCACGGCGAAACCGCGCTCCAGGCTCTGCACGAAGTCGCGTTCGTTTCCGGCTGACGTCACGCTCCGCAGTATTTCACCCGCTCCGGTACCGGCCTTGACCTCCGCCGCCTCCTGATGCATCCTTCCTCTCACTGCACGCATAGCGTTCACTTCGTACGCATAGCGTACATCGCACGAGGAGGTGCGAGATGACGGTTTCGTCCCGCGAGCTGCGCGACGCGTTCGGCCGGTTCGCCACCGGGGTCACCGTGGTGACCTGCCGCAGCGACCGGGGGACCCCGCACGGGGCCACGGTCAACGCGTTCACCGCGGTCTCGCTCGAACCCGCGTTGTGCCAGGTCACGCTGACCCGGCAATCGAAGGCCTGCAGCTACCTCGACGGCGCCGCGTTCGCCGTCAACGTGCTCGGCGCGGACCAGGCAGACACCGCCTGGCACTTCGCCGGACGCCCGGCCGATCCCGGGCCAGAGTGGGCCGAAGGGCCGGTCGCACCGGTCCTGGTCGGCTCCGCCGCGGTGTATTCGTGCCGCCCGTGGCGAACCTACGACGGCGGCGACCACCTGATCGTGGTCGGCGAAGTCGTCGACATCGCCGTCGAAGACCGGCAGCCGCTGCTGTTCTACGCCGGCGCGTTCCGCGAACTCGGCCCCCGCGAGACCGGCACCCACTGGGGCGGCTCGCTCGACTGCCCCGAGGCGGGCTGGTTCGGCGCCTCGACCACGTTCACCCCGCTGCGCCCCCACGCGGCTTGACCGCCCATCCGAAAGGACATCCCGATGACCATCCAGCAGGACCGCTCCGAGGCAGCCGCCCCCACCGCTTCCGCGCCGATGACCGGCGACGAGTACATCCAGTCCATTCAGGACGGACGCGAGGTGTGGATCTACGGCGAGCGCGTCAAAGACGTGACGACGCACCCGGCTTTCCGCAACCCGGTGCGGATGACCGCCCGGCTGTACGACGCGCTGCACTCGCCCGACACCCGCGACGCGCTGACCGTGCCGACCGACACCGGCAACGGCGGCGTCACGCACCCGTTCTTCCGCAGCCCGCACACCGTCGACGACCTGCTCGCCGACCGCCGCGCGATCGAAACCTGGTCGCGGATGACGTACGGCTGGATGGGCCGCAGCCCCGACTACAAGGCCAGCTTCCTCGGCACGCTCGGCGCGAACTCCGACTTCTACGCGCCGTTCGAGGACAACGCGAAACGCTGGTACAAGGAGTCGCAGGAAAAGGTCCTGTACTGGAACCACGCGATCATCAACCCGCCGGTCGACCGGAACCTGCCGCCGGACGAGGTCGGCGACGTGTTCATGAAGGTCGAGAAGGAGACCGACGCGGGCCTGATCGTCTCCGGCGCGAAGGTCGTGGCGACCGGTTCGGCGATCACGAACTACAACTTCATCGCCCACTACGGACTGCCGATCAAGAAGAAGGAGTTCGCGCTCATCTGCACGGTGCCGATGGACGCGCCGGGCGTGAAGCTGATCTGCCGCACCTCTTACACGCAGCAGGCCGCGGTGATGGGCAGCCCGTTCGACTACCCGCTGTCCTCCCGGATGGACGAGAACGACACCATCTTCGTGTTCGACAAGGTGCTCGTGCCGTGGGAGAACGTGTTCCTCTACGGCGACATCGAGAAGATCAACGGGTTCTTCCCGGTCTCCGGCTTCATCCCGCGCTTCACCTTCCACGGCTGCATCCGGCTCGCGACGAAGATCGATTTCATCGCCGGTCTGCTGCTCAAAGCGCTGGAAATCACCGGCAGCAAGGACTTCCGCGGCGTGCAGACCCGGGTCGGCGAGGTCGTCGGATGGCGCAACACGTTCTTCGCGCTCGCCGACGCGATGGCGCGCAATCCGGACGAGTGGACCAACGGGACGCTGCTGCCCAAGCTCGACTACGGCCTGACCTACCGGATGCTGATGATCCAGGCCTACCCGCGGATCAAGGAGATCATCGAATCCGACGTGGCCAGCGGCCTGATCTACCTCAACTCGCATTCGGTCGACTTCAAGACCCCCGAGGTGCGGCCGTACCTGGACAAGTACGTGCGCGGCTCCAACGGCTACGAGGCGGTGGACCGGGTCAAGGTGATGAAGGCGCTGTGGGACGCGGTCGGCTCCGAATTCGGCGGACGGCACGAACTCTACGAGCGCAACTACTCCGGCAACCACGAGAACGTCAAGGCGGAGCTCCTTTTCGCCGCCGAGGCCCAGGGCACCACCGAGTCGATGAAGGGACTGGCCGAGCAGTGCCTGTCCGAATACGACCTCGACGGCTGGACCGTGCCGGACCTCATCGGCAACGACGACGTCTCGTTCCTGAAGAAGCGCTGACCGGCCCGCCGCGGCGCCCCCGCATCCCCCGGGGGCGCCGCGGTTCCCAGCACCGCTGTCCGGTCTCGGGAGGTTCGCGTGAGCAAGGTTTTCTGGCACGGCACCGCCGAGGTGCCGGACGGCTGGGGCCGGTCCGTCGTCGCGCTCGGCGTTTTCGACGGACTGCACCGCGGCCACCAACGGGTTCTGGACCACGCGGTGCGCCTCGGTCGCGAGCGCGGCGCACCGGTGGTCCTCACGACCTTCGACCCGCATCCGGCGACCATCGCCGGACGCCCGCGCGACACGACACCGGTAGCGACGGTGGAACACCGTGCTGAACTGGCCCGGCGGCACGGTGCCGACCACGTGCTTGTCCTCCCGTTCACCGAATGCCTCGCGCGTACACCCGCCGAGGACTTCGTCGCGGACGTCCTGATGCGCGCCCTGCACACCACCGCTGTGGTCACGGGCAGCAACTTCCGGTTCGGTCACCGGGGAGCCGGGGACACCGCTCTGCTGCGGAAGCTCGGGCCTGCCTGCGGTTTCACCGCGCACGCCGTCGACCTGCTTCCCGGCTGTTCCTCGACGCTGGTCCGCACGCTGGTCACCGCGGGCGATCTCGTTGGCGCCGCGGCGATTCTCGGCCGTCCGCACCGCGTGCACGGGACTGTCGCGGGCGAAATCGTCACCCCGCGCACCACGCTGTTGCCGCCGCCGGGGAAATACCGGGCCCGCACCCCGTACGGGGACCGGACGGTCGCGGTGGATGCCGGTGTGCTGCTCGCCGACTTGCCGGACGGGCCGACCGCGGTCGATCTCGTCGACGCGGGGTGACCTTCCGGACGCCCGGGTTTCAGCCCAGCCGAGGGAACAGCGCGCGGGCGTTCCCGGAGTCGATCGCGCGGCTTCGTTCGGCGGTCAACCCGCTTTCGGTGTCCAGGATTTCGGTGAACCGGGTGCCCACTTCCGTTGGCGCGTAGGGGAAGTCACTGCCGTAGAGAATCCGCCCAGGGTCGGCGAACCGGGCGAGCGCCCCGAACGCGTACTCCCCCGACGACAACGCCGTGTCCCAGTAGAAGCTCCGGAACCGCGCCAGGAGTTCCTCAGCGGCAGGCCCGGCAGGCTCCAGCGCGGCCTGGATCTGACAGAACCGCAAAGCCGCGAACGGCACGAAACCGCCCGCGTGCGAAAGGATGATCCGCACGTTCGGGTACCGTTCGGCGATCCCGTGGAACACCATGTGCACCGCGTTGCGGGTGGTGTCGAACGGATAGTCCACCAGCGGCCCCGGAATCCCGGGAAGCAGCGGGACGAGCGGATGCGCCGGATGGATGAACACCACCGCGCGATGCCGGTCCAACGCCTCCCACAGCGGCGCGTAACGGTCGTCGCCCAGGTACACCCCGTCGTAATTGGACAGCAGCACCACGCCGTCGGCCTGGAGCGCTCCGTACGCGTGATCGACCTCCGCGACCGCGCCGTCGACGTCGGGCAGCGGGACGGTGGCGAACAAACCGAACCGGTCTGGGCGTTCCCGCACCAGTTCGGAAGTGTATTCGTTCACACGGCGGGCCATGTCGCGACGCGCCGCGCCGGCCCAGCCCACGACGCTCGGGGCGGTGAGCGACAGTACGCTCGTGGCGATGCCGTTGGCGTCCATGAACTTCAGGTGGTCGTCCGGCGTCCACGGCGGCAGTGCCCAGCCCGACGGGTCGCCGCCGTGCTGTGCGAGGGCCTCGCCCCAGAACGGAGGGACCAGGTGGGTGTGGACGTCGATGCGTTCGCGGTCGGTCATGCCTCCACGGTGCGCCGCGAGCGGTGCGCCCGGGAGGGGCAGAATCCGATCCCCCTCCCCCGGAGTCCTCGCTGATGGCGCGCGATCCCCGGCTCACCCAGCTCGGAGCGTTCCTGCACGCCCGCCGCGACGAGGCCCCGCCGCCCGCCGCAGCCGATCCGGGACGGCGGCAGGTGCCCGGTCTCCGGCGTGCCGAGGTCGCGGCGCTGGCCTTCGTCAGCGACGAGTACTACACGAGGATCGAGCAGGGCCGGGTCCTGCCGAGCACCGACGTGATCCGCCGCGTCGCCGAGGCGCTCGGGCTGGACGCCGACCAGACGCGGTACGCCCTGGACCTCGTCGCCGCCCCCGCCGCCCCTCCGGAGAACCCTGAGCCGAGCGATCCGCTGCGCCGCCTCGTCGAGACGATGGGCGAGGTGCCCGCGCTCCTCGTCGGACCGGCGACGTCGATCCTGGCCTGGAACTCCGCCGCCGCCCGGACGCTGACCGATTTCGGCGCGGTGCCGCCGGAGCGCCGCCGGTTCGTGCAGATGCTGTTCGCCGATCCGGTGCTCCAGAGCCGGTTCGCGGACCTGGAAGCGATGCGCCGCACCGTGATCGGCATCGTGCGCGCGAGCACCCCGGCGGGCCCGCCGACCGGGGACTGGATCGACGAACTGCTCCGCACGGACCCCGGCTTCAAAGCCCTGTGGGAACGCAACGACGTCGTGCTGCCGCACACCCATCTCCGCGTGCGGCTCCGTCTGCCGGGAGGCGTCGAGGAGCCGGTGGACCAGGTGGTGCTGCAGGTGCTCGACGATCCCCATCAGCGGCTGATCGCGCTCGTCCCGGCCGGGTAGGGAGCGGTTAGCGACCAGAGGGCTGTCTCGTCGACCGGCACCGCGTCGACGCCGTCGTCGCCCCATCGCGCGCCCTCGTCGCAATCCGCCCACAGCAGCCTGGTTCGCCAATGCAGTGCGGCCTCGTACGTGATGCCCATCGCGCCGTGCAGCTGGTGTGCGGTTTGGGCGATGCGCGGGGCCACAGTCGCGGAGACTTCCCGGGCGGTGGACAGCGCGAAGGCGAGTGCGCCGTCGTCGCCGAAAAGGCGGTTTCTGGCCTCGTGCGTGACCGTTTCCAGTTGCCGGACATCGACTTTCAGCTGTCCGAGTGTGGTGCGCACCGCCGGGATGGCGGTCAACGGCTTGCCGAACTGGACGCGGTCGGTCACGTACCGCCGGGCTTCGGCGACCGCGCCTTGGGCCGCGCCGAGCATCTCTTGGTGCCGGAGGACTTCGGACAACGCGGTGAGCCGCAACGGGATTTCCGTCGGCGGTGCCAGAGAATACGGCCGGTCCGCGAGATCTCGTCCGGCTTCGTCGAACGCGCTGCCGTCCGCGGCGACGTGGACGTCCGCGACCGGCGCCCAGATTCCTTGTGCGGCAGGGTGCACGGCGATGGCGTCCACTGTGGACAGCGGAGTCTTCGCCGCGGCGCGGGCGACCAGTGTCTGGCGGAGCGGGAGCGCTATCCCGCCGCGCCCGAGGGCCGTGACCGCACCGCAGGCCGCATCGACGAGGTCTTGCTCCGGTGCGTCGGTGCGGAGGTCGTCCAGGATGGTGGTCCAGCCGAGTCCGGCGGCGATCCGCCAGTGCTCGCGCGGGTCGCCGGGTCGTTCCCAGCCCGCGATCACCTCGCTGACCGAGGCGTCCAGGTCGGCTTCCAGAGTGTGCGTGGTCATCAGTTGTCCCTAGCGATCATCGACAGCATGACTGGGGCCGCGCCGCCCCGCAGGCCGGAAGCGGGTGCGGCGGCGAGGGCTTGGTCGTAGAGCGCGCGGACCTCCGGAGCGGCTCGCGGCATGAGCGGCCGCGCCCAGTCGATGACGCTCAGCTCGAACTGGTGGCCGAGGTATTTGCTCGTCGCCGCGCGCACGACGGGCGAGCCGCCCGCGTCGAGCACCTGCGCGGTCTCCAGCACCCAGGCTCGCAGGATCTGCAACCGCGCGGCCAGTGCGCGCAGTTCACGCCGTGCGGTGCCGTCGGCGAGCCCCGCGTCGAGCACGGCGGACAGCAGCGGATAGGTCGAGAGGAACCGTTCCGGGCCGCCCCGTTCGAACGCGAGCTGCCCGACGACCTGCCGCCAGCCCTCGCCGACGCGGCCGATCGCCCACCGGCCCGGGACGGCCACCTCGTCCAGGACGACCTCGTTGAAGTGGTGTTCGCCGCGCAGGTCCAAGATCGGCGTGACGGTGATTCCCGGGGAATCCGCCGCCACGACGAACTCCGTGAGCCCGTCGTGGCGGTCGGCTTCGCGGGAGGTGCGGGCCAGCACGTACAGGTGGCTGGCCCGGTGCGCGCCGCTGGTCCAGATCTTGCGCCCGGTGATGCGCCAGCCGTCGCCGTCGCGGACAGCGGACGTGCGCAGCGACGCCAAGTCCGAACCGGCGTCCGGCTCGCTCATGCCCAGCGCGAAGGTGCACTCCGCACGTGCCAGCGGCGGGCAGAATTCCTCCTGCAGCTCGGGACTGCCGTGCCGGAGCAGGGTCGGCCCGATCTGCCGTTCTCCCACCCAGTGCGCGGCCAGCGGAGCACCGGCGCGCAGCAGTTCCTCGGTGACGGCGAGCCGGTCGACGGCAGTGCCGCCACCGCCGCCGAGGCGTTCCGGCCAGGAGACGGCCAGCAGCCCGGCTTTGCCGAGTTCTCGGCTGAAATCCAGGTCGTAGGAGCCCGCCCAGGAGTCACAACGCGGCGTGAACGGATGGGCGGCGAGGAAATCCCGGACGCGGCAGCGAAGGTCTTCGGTCATCTGGCTCACTCTCCGAGGTAATGCGCCGGGCGCTTGCCGACGAACGCCGCGAGCGCTTCGGCGGAGTCGGCGGTCGCCTGGACGACGGCTTGGTGCGAGGCGATCAGGTCCAGCGAGGTCCGCAGGTCCGCGTGTTCTCCCGCCCGCACCGCGCGTTTGATCAGCTCGACGGCCACCGGCGGCCGGGAGGCCAGCGTTCCGGCGAATTCCCGGGCTCGCGCCGGAAGCTCCTCGTGCGGGCAGGTCTCGTCCGCCAGTCCCCAGGCCAGCGCCTGGTCCGCGTCGACGAACTCGCCGGTCCACAGCAGCCGCAGCGCCCGCGACCGGCCGACGATCCGCGGCAGGTAATGGCAGCCGCCGTCGCCGGGGACGAGGCCGACCCGCACGTACCCTTCCGAAAAGCGGGCGCGTTCGGAGGCGATCCGGTAATCGCACATCAGGGCCATGTCCATGCCCGCGCCGACCGCCGCTCCGTTGACAGCGGCGATCAGCGGTTTGGCCAGGTCTTCCGCGGCCATGGCCACCGGGTGCACGTGCTCGGTCATCAGCCGCCTGCTGCCCAGCGGGGTGCGGGGCCGGCCGAGATCGCCGAGATCGGCCCCCGCGCAGAAAGCGTCGCCGGTTCCGGTGACGACTACGGCGCGAACCTCGTCGTCTGCTTGGAAAGCGCGGTACGCCTCGGCCCAGGCACGCAGCATTTCGCCGGTGAAGGCGTTCTTCTGCCGCGGCCGGTCCAGGACGATCCAGCCGACGCGGTCTTCGACGCGGACGTCGAGGCCGGGTGTGGACGTCATCACGACTCCTTCCTGATGGTGAAACGGGTTTCCGCCCAGACGGGGCTTCGGCGTTCGAGGAAGGATGCGATCCCCTCCCCTGCCTCGGCACTCTCGCCGAGGCGCGCGGCGAGCTCCGCCAGCTCGTTCGCGTGAGCGCCAAAGAACCGCCGGGTTTCCGTCGTGGTCAGGTGCTTGGCGACGGCGAGTGCCCCGGGCGCGGCGGAGCGCAGCCCGGCGAGCACCGGTTCGAGTGCCTCGTCGACGTCGTCGGCGGCGAGCGTGATCAGGCCGATGCGGGCGGCTTCGGCGGTGTCGAAGCGTTCTCCGGTGAGGTAATAGCGAGAGACGGCGCGCGAATCGAGGCGCGGGAGCACGGTGGTCGACAAGACGGCCGGGGCCAGCCCGAGGCGCACCTCGGCGAACGCGAAGCTCGCGGCCGGGCTCGCCGCGACGATGTCGCACGCGCCGAGCAGTCCGAGCCCTCCCGCCCTGGCGTGCCCGGTCACGCGAGCGATCACGGGTTTCGGCATCTCGACGACAGTGCGCAGCAGGCTGGTCAATCGCTCGGCGGTGAGGCCGGTGCCCGCGCGAGCTTCGGCAAGGTCGATGCCTGAGCAGAAGGTCTCGCCGGTGTGCGTGAGCAGTACCGCGCGGACGGCCGGATCCTCGGCCGCGCGGCTCAGCTGTGCGGTGAGTTCGGCTACCAGCCGGACCGACAGGGCGTTGCGGTTGTGCGGCGAGTCGAGGACAAGGGTGGCGATTCCGCCTTCGTCGGTACGCCTCATGCGGCACTGACGCTTTCCAGAGAGAATGCGGGCAGCCGCCGCTGGTCTCGCTCCGGATTGATCAGCACCGTGCCCACGACCGCTCCCACCAGCAACAGCGCGCCGCACACCCCGAATCCCGCCGCATAACCGTTTCGCGCGGTGAGGAAGCCGCCCATCACCAGCGGCGCGAACACTCCCGCCGAAGTGGCGACGGCGGTCGTCGCGGCGGTCACGGCGAGGCGGCGCTCCGGCGGGACCAGTTCTCCGATGAGCAGCCACACCATCGGATAAAATGCGCTCGGCAGGCCGAACGCGAGCGTGATCAGCACGATCGCCGTGACCTTTTCCGTATGCGGGAAGAGAATCATCGCGGCTCCGGAGACGGCGAGCAGCGCCATCCCGGGCAGGCAGTACGCGCGGCGGCTGCCCGCTCCTCGGCGCCGCCGCCTCGTGGAAACCGCGCCCATCGCCACGATCACGACGGTCGCGAGCAAAGACGGCAGCGCGGAGAGAGTGCCCGCCTGCTGAGGCCCGATCCCGAGCCCGGAAGACAGGTAGCGGGGCAGGAAACCCAGCGCGGTGGTGGTCGCCCAGAAGGCGACGAAACCGGTGAGGATCGCGCCGAGCACTGTTCCCGACCGGAAAAACACGCGGTACGGCACCGGTTCGCGGCTCGCTCCGGACGGCCCGGCCGGCTTGGAGTACGGACCGTCGTTCGCGAGCAGCAGCCACGCCGCCGCCCACACCGCCGAAAGCGCGAACAGGACGCCGAACGCGGTCCGGTAGCCGAAGTCCGCGATGATCCAGCTGAGCAGCGGCGCGCTCGCCACGACGCCGAGGGTCGGTCCAATGTGGACCAATGCGTTGGGGAGGGCCCGGTCGCGCGTGGGAAACCAGCCGTAGACGGTGTGCGTCGCCGCGGGCACCGCCGGCCCTTCCGCCGCGCCGAGCGCGATCCGCGAAGCGATCAAGGCTCCGAAGCCGAGCCCGGCCGCCATGGGCAGCGCGGTCAGTCCCCAGACCAGGGCGAGCACGGCCATCACGCGGGTCGTGCGGCGCTTGGCGGCGGCGAAGCCGACGACGATGCCGGAAACGCTGAACAGGAAATAGAAACTGGACTGGACGAGGGCGTAGTGCTCCTCGCCGAGACCGAGGTCTTTCATGATCGGCTCGGCGGCGAGCCCGACCACGGTCTTGTCCGCGTAGTTGATCAGCAGGAACAGCAGCACGAGCGCGGTGACGGCCCACGCCCGCCCGGGGCGTGGGGCAAGGGGTTCGGATGAAGCCATGGGTTCTCCTCGGGACGACGGCGTTGTCGTGGGGACGGGCCGGGTTCAGCCGAGACGGGCCGGGTCGAAGCCCGCTTCGGCCAGCACCTGCTCGGTGTCCGCGCCGACGGGCGGGAAATGCCGGTAGATCCCGGGCGGAGTGCGGGAGTAGCGCACCGGCGGGGCCACGAGACGGCAGGCGCCCTCGGTCGGGTGCTGCACCGTCCGGACGAGACCGCCTTGCCGGGCGTACTCGCTCTCGGCCGCCTCCTGGAGGCTGTACACGGGATGCGCGGGAATGCTGACGCGGTCGCAGAACTCCTGCCACTGCGCGGAAGTGAACTGCGGCGTGAGTTCGCGAACCTGGCCGTACAGGTCGTCGGCGTGCGCGACGCGGGCCGGCATGCTCGCGAAGCGCGGGTCGGCGGCGAGTTCGGGACGGCCTGCACGGGCGAAGAAGTCGCGCCAGTTGCGGTCGTTGTAGGGCAGGATGCACATCCACCCGTCCGCCGTGCGGCACGCCCGCCGCTGCTTGCTCAGCACGCGCGGGTAGCCGTAGCCGGGTTCCTCCGCCGGTTCCAGCGAGGCTCCGGCGAGGTGCTCGACGAGGTTGAACGCGATCATGGTGTCGGCCATCGGCACCTCGACGTGCTGGCCCTCGCCGGTGCGGTCGCGGTGGCGCAGCGCGGCCAGCACGGACTGGACGATGAACAGGCCGCACACCTTGTCCGCCAGCACGGTCGGCACGTAGTACGCCTCGCCGGTGACCTGTTCGTTCAGCCAGACCAGACCGGAGGCGGCCTGGAGGATGTCGTCGTAGGCGGCGTTGTCGCCGAGCGCGGAATCGCTCCGGAACCCCTGCGCGTTCACGTAGACGAGCCCGGGAAGGCCGGCCGCCAGGTCGTCGTAGGCCAGCCCGAGCCTGCGCAGCGCGCCCGGCCGGACGTTGGTGACGAACGCGTCGGCGGTCCCCAGCAGCGCGAGCAGCGCGTCCCGCCCGGCTCCGGTCTTCAGGTCGAGGCACACGCTGCGCTTGTTGCGGTTGAAGTTCAGCGCCGCGCCCGCCATTCCGGGGTGCCGGCGCGGCTCGAAGTGCCGGGTCGGATCCCCGCCCGGAGCCTCGACCTTGACGACGTCCGCGCCGAGGTCGGCCAGCTGCGCGCCGGCGTACGGGCCCATGATCACGGTGGCCAGTTCGACGACCCGCACTCCGGTCAGCGGGCCCGTCGGCTTCCCGTCGTCCACCTCGCCAGGCGACATCCCTCGCACCTCCTGTGCTCTCGGCTGCTGCACTCAGTCAAGACGAGGTCATTCATCTGCCGCCAATACTTCTTGACCCGTTATCCATATGCTTGGGGATATGGATCTGACGACTCGCCTGCTGGAGCAGTTCGTCGTGCTGGCCGAGGAGGAGCACTTCGGACGGGCCGCCGAACGCCTTTCGATGAGCCAGCCGCCGCTGAGCCAGGCGATCCAGCGCCTCGAACGCGGCCTCGGCGTGCGGCTGCTGGAACGCAGCACCCGCGCCGTGCGGCTGACCGCGGCCGGCGCCGCGTTCGCCCGCGACGCCCGGCATCTGCTCGAAGCCCAGCAGGCCGCCGTCGGCCGCGCGCGGCGGATCGCCGACGGCGCCGAGGGCGAACTCCACCTCGGTTTCATCAGCGGCATTTCCTACACGTTCCTGCCGCACGTGCTCCGGCTGACGCGGGACCGCTTTCCCGGGCTGCGCCTGCACCTGCACCAGAACACCTCGGCCGAACTGGCGTCGATGGTCCGTTCCGGCAGGCTCGACCTCGCCTTCGTGCGCGGCCCGCTCGCCGACCCGGACGGCCTCGACCTGCGCACGGTGGCGGCCGAACGGCTCGCCGTCGCGCTGCCCGCCGGACATCCGCTCGCCGGGCGCACCGCTCTGCGACTGGCCGATCTCGCGGGGGAAAACTTCGCCCTGCCCTCGCTGACCGCACTGGCCGGGCTTGCCGAACAGGTCGCCGCCGCCTGCCGCGCCGCCGGTTTCGCCCCGCGCGACGGCGCGCGGGCGGACAGCCTGCCCGGCTTGATCAGTCATGTCGCCGCGGGAAGCTGCGTGTGCCTGGTGCCCGAACAGGTGCCCGCCGGGGCGCTGCCCGGGGTGGTGTTCCGGACGCTGGAGTCCGCGCGCCGGGACGACAACCTGGCACTGACCGTCGTCGCGGCCGTCCGTGCGGGACAACGGGATCCGGCCGTGGAACGGGTTCTGGCCCTGGCACGGGATTCCGCGCCTGGCTGAGCCCGCCTTCGCTCAGAAAAGCGTCGCGGGCTCGACCGGCTCCGGCTCCGGCAAGGCGTCCAGTTCAGGCACCAGCGCCCGCACGTCGTCGTGGAACCGGCGGGCGAGCGCCGGTGCTTCGTCGTTGTCGGGAGTGTGCAAGAAAACCGTCGGCGAACGGCCCTCCCGCAGCCAGCCGGCGACCACCTCGGTCCACGGCCGCCATCCCTCGACGGTCTCCTCCACCGAGTCCCGGCCCAGGTAGCGGACGACCGGCCGGTCGGTCAGCGCCCGCGTCCGGCGAGGCAGGCGCGGCTTCTTGCCCCAGGCGTCCTGCTCCGCCTCGCTGGTCGGAGGGCTCTGGAAAAAGACCGTGGTGTCGAACGGCACCCACTCGGCGTCCGCGGCGCCGAGCGTCCCCTCCAGCAGCGACGTCGCGCTGGCATCGGCGAAGAACTCGGGATGCCGCACCTCCACGGCGCGCCGGAGATTCGCCGGGAGGCGGCGCAGGAAACGGCCGAGCGCGTCGACGTCGGAGGGGCCGAACGAGCCGGGCACCTGGGTCCACAGCACCGCCCGCTCGCCGAGGGGTTCGATCGCGTCGAGGAACGCCCGCATCTCGGTCTCGACTCCGGCGAACCGGCGTTCGTGCGTGACGGTCTTGGGCACCTTCACCACAAACCGGAAGTCCGGACCGGTCTGCTGCGCCCACGTCTCGACGGTGGCCCGGGCGGGCGTCGCATAGAAGGTGGTGTTGCCTTCGACCGCGTTGCACCAGCCGGCGTAGGCCCGCAGGCGCTCCTTGGCGGGCAGCGACTGCGGCAGGAACCGCCCCGGCCACGCCTTGTGCGTCCACATCGCGCAGCCGACATGAAGACGTGCCACTTCTCGTCCGCTCCCCTCTCTCCCCAGGGGAAATTACTACCCGGGCGCGGCTATCCGTGGGTCCGGGGCCGGTAGTCGCCGTACTGCTGGCGCCGGGCAGGCCCCCGGCGGCGGAGCAGGTGTGCGGGCACGTAGTGGCTGACCGGCCGCGACCACTGGTCGTCGGCGGTGACGAGCTGGTAGGTGACCCAGCCGAGCAGCCCGCCGTCCTCGCGGCGCGCCCATTCGAACAGCAGCCCGGGATGCTCGGTCTCGATCCGCAGCCCGGCCCGGTCGCGCGGCGCGAGGAGTTCGGTGCCGAGCACGAGCAGCTTGCGCACGCCCACCCACACCGGAATCGGCGGGTCCACTCTCCGCACGGTCGACGGCCACTCGCTCACCTCAGGTCACTCGCTTCCACGCTCCGGGCAGCCCGCGGTTCCCGGCGACCCGAGAGGGGAGTCGAACATGTGTTCGCATGGAGTGTCAACTTGGACTGGACCGCGGGTGACCGGCGTCTCGGGACGACAGGCGGCAGGCGGCACGGCCCGCTGCACTCGTTTGCCGCGCCGGTGTGGCTGAGCGCTTCAGGCGGCCGGTCGGACACGCTTGCCGGTCGCAGGGAGATCAGTCATCGCGACGACGGAGCGCGTGGCCGAGCGTTCGTTGCACCCGCCGCAGGATCTTGATCGTCTGTTCGTCCGAGAGGCCGGTCGTGATCGACCAATCACGGCCAGACCCGAACACGTCGCTGACGAACACGATTTCAGCAGCGCCCGTCCTCCCAGAGATCCGCCACGCTCCTGAAGCCCATCGCCACCGCGAAGGCTTCAGTACAGCTCGCCGGGCCGCCCCATTCGCCCCCCGACACAGGACGTCACGTTCGTCATCAGCCAGCTCGACCGACACCAGCTTTTCACCGTTCACCGACAAATCATGGCCTGTGCGGCCAAGAGCAGCGTTCGATGGAACGCGAGCGGCGCCGGCTTCGGGACAAGTCACAAACCGCCGCAGAGATCTTCGTGTTTTCGCCGATGACGCCGGGACGGGCCGCTGCTTAGCATCGTCGGGGCAGAAGCCCGGGTGACCGAACGGGATCGAAGGGGATTTCGTGATGACCAACGCCGCAGAAGCCGTTCGCCTTGACCCGTCGGACCCGGCTTTCGGAGCCGACCGCCACGCGGTCTATCGCCGTCTCCGCGAGGCCGCCCCGGTCGCGCGGACCGCGGTCAACGGGCAGGCTTCCTGGCTGCTCACCGGTTACGCCGAGGTCGAGAAGGTCCTCAAGTCCCCGGCGAACACGGTGCAGCCGCGCCCCGGCGAGTTTCCCGCGCACATCGGCTCCGGCCCGGCGTCGGAGTTCTACCGGTTCTCCCTCCCGAACGTCGACGCGCCCGCGCACGCCCGGCTGCGCAAGCTCGCGTCGCCCGCGTTCCAGCCGCGGTCGGTCAAGCGGATGCGGGCGTGGGTGGAGGAGATCGTCACCGGAGGGCTGGACGAACTGGCCGGGCACGACGGCGTGGTCGACTTCGTGCGGGAGTACGCGATGAAGATTCCGGCGCTCATCGCGTGCCGGCTGCTGCACGCGCCGCTGTCCGACGCCGCAACGGTTTTGGAGCGCATGCCCGGCCTCAACGCCGTCCTCAGCCAGGGCGACATCACGCCGGAACAGCTCGCGGAGGCCGACGCGACGGCCCAGTTCTATTTCGACTACATCGGCGACATCGTCGACACGCTGCGCGGAAAGCTCGACGAGGACGATCCGGTCGGCGCACTGCTGCTCGCCGAGGCGGACGGCGAGCGGCTGTCGCGAACGGAACTGGTCGTGACCCTGGTCGGGTTCTTCGTGGCCAGCTACCACACGACGATGGTCGCGATGACGAACGCGGTCTACGCGCTGGCCGCGAACAAAGACCAGTTCCGCGAGCTGGCCGACGACCCGGCGCTGGCGAGGGCGGCGTGGGAGGAGAACCTGCGTTTCGAGGCCCCGGTGCATTTCGTGTGGCGCTACGCGGGAGCAGGCCTGGAACTGGCCGGAATCCCGATCCCCGAGGGGGACCATCTGCTTCTCGGGCTGGCCGCCGCGAACCGCGACCCGGCCCGGTTCGAACGGCCCGACGCGTTCGACCTGCGCCGCCCCGACAACCGGCATCTCGCGTTCACCGCGGGCGGGCACTTCTGCCTCGGCGCGCCGTTGTCCCGACTGGAGGGAGAAATCCTGCTGCGCGAACTGCCGCGGCGGCTGCCGGCACTGGAATTGTGCGACGCCGAACCGCCTCGCACGACCGATCTGACCTTCGCCATGATCTCCCGGCTCGACGTCGCACTGCGGGGCCGGTGATGGCCGGCCGATGGGGCCCCGGCGGCGCGCAGTGCGCGGTCGCGGTCACGTTCGACCATCTCGGCGAAGCAGCCGAGATCCAGCTCGGTTCGGCCCGGCCGACAGGCGATCACCACAGCGTGACGCGAGAGCTTCCGGCCTTGCTGACGATGCTGGCGGCGCATCAGTACTCCGCGACATTCTTCGTTGAGGCGTGGAATTTCCGGCAGTACCCGAACGCGGTGCGCGCGATCGCCGAGGCAGGCCACGAGGTCGGCTGGCACGGCTGGCTGCACGAGCCTTGGCACCGGTCGTCTGCGGAGGAGATCGACGAGTCCATCCGGCTGAGCCTGGACGCCTTCGCCGAGCTCGGCATCCGCCCGCGCGGCGCGCGGCCGCCGGCGGGACTGCTCGGATCGCACTCGATCGACCTCCTGGCCGAACACGGCTTCGACTACGTCTCGCTCGCCGGAACGGCCTTCGGGACCGCGGTCGGCGACGCGGCGAGGCTTCCGCTTCTGCCGTATCTCTGGCACGGCGTCGACGGCGCCTACTACGTTCCCGGTTTCACCCGGCTCCGCCAGCCGCCCGGCGACGAGCCGGTCGGTCCCGACGGGCTCCTCGACGGCTACGCGGCGATCGTGGACGACACCGCGGCCGCCGGCGGCTGCACAGGGCTGATCTTCCATGTGCCGTGGCAGGACAGCCCCGATCGGGTCGCGGCGATCGGGACGCTGGTGGACAGGCTGGCCGCGGACGACCGCGTCTGGCTCGCCCGGGCCGACGAAATCGCGGACTGGGTCCGGCGCCATCCGGCGGACTTCCCGGCCGCCGCCCACGCCGACCGGGCGCCGGCATGGTGAGCGAGGCGTCCCGGCCGAGGCTGTCGGCGGTGCCCGGGCCCGCGGACCGCGACCGGTTCTGGGCGTCGGTCGAGGACACGCTGGACGAGCTGGCGCGGGGGCTGGTGGCGCGGATCCGGGCCGAACTGCCGTCCTACGCGCGGCTTCCGGAGGACGAGCACTTCCGGAACGTCCGGGCGCTCTACGGGACGATGACGCGCAGCCTCGCCGCCGGATCGCCGCCGGATCCCGAAGTGCTGCAGTCGATCCGCGCCTCCGCCCGGCGGCGCGCCTACTACGACATGCCGGTGTACGACGTGCTGGCGGCTTTCCATTACGCGCACCGGGATTTGTGGGAGGCGCTGCGGCGTTCGGAGCTGGCTTCGGAGGCGCTGCTGGTCGAACTGGTCGGCCCGATGGCGCACTGGTCGCAGGCGATGAGCCAGGCGGTGGTGGACGCTTACGTGGCTCAGCAGGGCGGCCGCGAGCAGCACGAGCGGGAGACGAGGGCGCGCTTTTTCGATCTCCTGCACGCGGACGGGCCCGGCGAGGGCATCGCCGACGTGATGCGCGAACTCGCCTTCGACCCGGACGGGGAGTTCACCGTCCTCGTCGCGGGGAGCCGCCGGTGGCCGCGCGAGTCCGTCGACGCGCTGCAGCGCGCGGGACGGAGGATCACCGGGGTTCTGCACGTCGACGCGAGGGCGGGGCTGATGACGGTCGTGTCCCAGGGCGCGGCGATCGACGACGTCGTGGCTCTCGCCGCCGAGGTGGGCGGCGAGAATCGGCCGCTCGGCATCGGGCTGGCCAGAACGGGGCCGGCCGGGATCCGGCTCGGCCTCGGCGACGCCGCGCGAGCACTGCGGCTCGCCGAGGCCGACGGCCGCGCGGCGGTCCGGTTCGAGACCGAATGGTTCCGGGCCACGGTCCCCGATCTCGCCCCGCTCATCGGCCCCCTCGTCGAACCGGCGGCCCGGATCGCGCGCGAGCAGCCCGATCTCGCCGACGCCGTCGTCGCCTACGCCGAGTCCGGATTCACCTTGCGCGGGACCGGATCCGCGCTCGCGCTGCACCCGAACTCCGTTTCGTACCGCCTCTCTCGATGGCACCGGCTCACCGGCCTCGACGTGCGGTCGTTCACCGATTTGGCGCTGTCGTTCGCGGCCGTCACCGAAGCCAGGAGGAACCCGTGAAGCTCGTCAGTTTCGGACCGCCCGGAGCCGAGGAACCGGGGGTGCTGGTCCGGCCGGACGCGATTCTTCCCTTGCGCGGAGCCTTTTTCGCCGGAGGATGGAGCGAACTGCTGTCGCGCTGGCCGGTCGCCGAACCGCTGGTGCGGTCCGCCGTCGCCGGGCACACCGGCGCCGACCTGATGCCGCTGGCCGGGACGCGGCTCGGACCGCCGGTGCCCCGGCCCGGCACGGTCATCGCGATCGGCTTCAACTACCCCGCCCACGGCGGCGAAGTGCTCGGGGCACGGCCCGCGGGCGAGCCGGTCGTGTTCCTCAAGCCCGCCAGCAGCGTGTGCGGCCCGGCCGACGCCATCGTCTGCCCGCCGGAGACCCGCCAGCTCGACTACGAGATCGAACTCGCCGTGGTCATCGGCCTTGGCGGGCAACGGATCCCGCGCGCCGAAGCGCCGAAGCACGTGGCCGGGTACATGGTCGCCAACGACGTCACGGCGCGGGACATCGCCTTCGGCGAGGGCGCCGGCCATCCGCTGCTGTTCCAGATCGCGCGGGCGAAGGGGTCCCCTTCGTTCTGCCCGACCGGGCCGTGGCTGGCGACCCCGGACGAGTTCGACCCCGCCGGCGCCGGGCTGCGGCTGTGGGTCAACGGCGAACTCCGCCAGCGGGACTCCACCGCGGGCATGGCGGTCGGGGTCGCAGGGCTGATCGAGTCGGTCAGCAGGTCGATGGCGTTGCGCCCGGGGGACGTCCTGCTGACCGGCACTCCGCCGGGCTGCGGCTTCCAGCTGGACCCGCCCCGTTTCCTCGCCGGCGGCGACGTCGTCGAGGCCGAGATCGACGGGCTCGGCCGCATGCGCTCCCCCGTCGTCGAGCACTCGCTGGAGAGGATCTGAAGTGCCGAAGGTGATCTTCCGGGCGCCGGACGGCGACCGGGCCGTCGACGTGCCGCCGGGCACTCCCCTGATGCAGGCCGCCGTCGACGGGGACGTCGAGGGAATCGTCGGCGAATGCGGCGGCAACGCCATGTGCGCGACCTGCCACGTCTACGTCCCCGCCGACCTCGCGCACGACTTCCCGCCGATGAGCGAGGCGGAGGACGAGATGCTGAACTGCACGGCTTCCGAGCGCCGCCCGGCCAGCCGGCTGAGCTGCCAGCTGCCGGCGCCGGAGCACGACGTGCTCGTCGACCTGCCCGAAGAACAGTGACCGGCGGGCCAGGCGCCGATCCGGTCGTCGTCGTGGGCGGCGGGCACGCCGGTTTCCACGTCGCGCTGTTCCTGCGAGAGGAGGGCTCCGACGTCCCGATCGTCCTCGTCGACCGGCTCGACGGCCCGCCGGTGCAGCGGCCGCCGTTGTCCAAAGCGATGCTGCTGAGCGACACTGAGCCGCGGCTCGAGTTCCGCAAACCGGAGTTCTACGCGGCGCGAGGCATCACTCTGCTGCGCGACACGGTCGCCCGGATCGACCGGGACCGGCGCGTCGTGCGGCTCGGGTCGGGCGGGTCGCTCGGCTACCGCGAACTGGTGCTGGCGACCGGCTGCCGGGCGCGCGAGACGACCGTGCCGGGAGCCGGGCTCGCCGGAATCCGCGTGCTGCGCGTCCCCGACGACGCCCGTGCCGTCCGGGACGCGCTGACCAGGGCAGGCGACGTCGTCGTGGTCGGCGGCGGGTTCATCGGACTCGAAGCAGCCGCCGCCGCGCGCCGCCGCGGCTGCGCGGTCACGGTCGTAGAAAGCCTGCCCCGGGTTATGCAGCGGGTCGTGTCGGCCGAGATTTCCGAGCATTTCCGCGCGCTGCACGAAACACAGGGCGTGCGCGTCCTGACCGGCACGACGGTCCGGGCGTTCGACGGCGATGCCCGGGTCCGGCACGTGGAACTCGCCGACTGCACGCGGATCCCGGCCGACCTCGTGGTGCTCGGGATCGGGGTGGATCCCGAAGCCGGGCTCGCGCGCGAGTGCGGCCTGGCGGTCGGCGACGGGGTGGAGGTCGACGCCGCGCTGCGCACGTCGGATCCGCTGATCTCCGCTGTCGGCGACTGCGCCTCCTTTCCGGTCGGCGGCGGACGCCGCAGACGGCTCGAATCGGTCCAGAACGCCGCCGATCAGGCCCGCGTCCTCGCCGCCCGCCTCGCCGGGCGGACAGTGCCGTTCGACGCGGTGCCGTGGTTCTGGACCGAGCAGTTCTCGGCCAAGCTGCAGATCGCCGGACTGCTGCCGGACAGCGAAGCCGAGGCGGTGCGCCTCGCCGGGGAAGACGCGTTCTCCGTCCTGCATTTCCACCGTCGCCGGCTCGTCGCGGTCGAATCGGTGAACCGGCCGGTCGATCATGCCGCCGCGCGCCGCCTCCTCGCCCGCGACGCGCGCCTCAGCCCGGACGACGCGCGCGTTCCGCAGTTCCGCCTCTCCGAAGCTGCAGCCGTTCGCGCCGGGTGAGACGCCGTGCGGATTAGCCCGTGAACACGCATAGGCGGCCTGGCGTCCCGAATGCGCGGACCGCGAGCTTTGCCGACCGCGGCCCGCAGATCGCTCCGAATTGATGAACCTTGGACCCTATCGCGGGCCATCGAGGGAGCGCACCATAGAGCCTGGCACCGACCGGACGCACTCCCCCAACCCGAGCGGGAAGCAACAATGCCGAATTCACGGCCGAATTCACTGGCGAATTCGCGGGTTCCCAGCCCCGCCACCGTCGAGGCGGCAGTCGCCGCCGCTCTCCTCGCGCCGGGCGCCTCCGACGTCCCGTTCTGGCACTGGCGCATCGGTTACCGCACCCTCCACCTGTACGCGGACCCGGCCCGCCGCCGAGCCGCCGACGATCCCGCCGGGCGATGGCAGACGCTCACCAGCGGCGCGGCCCTGCACCACCTCCGGGTCGCCTTCGCCGGTCTCGGCTGGGCCTGCACGGTGGACCGGCTGCCGTTCCCGGCGGAACCGGACCACCTGGCCGTCGTGACGCCGCAGCCGGGCGAACCGGTTCCCGGGGAAGCTGCCCTGGCGACGTCGATCGCCCGCCGCCGAGAAGATCTACGGCCGGGCGGCGGACGGCCCGTACCGTCGGATTGCCTTGACCGGCTTTCGCAAGCAGCCGCCCGCGAAGGCGCGGTATTGCACCCAGTGGAAGACCGAGCAGTCCGCAGATACCTCACGACCGCGATCGGCGACGGCGCACGGGTTCCCGCCCAGATGCGTCATGAAGAGGCGTACGCGCGAAGCGCATCACTGGCCGCTCCGCAGGGTGTTCTCGTTCGCGCTGCTGCGGGATCGGCGGGAAACCGGCTCCCCCGAGGCGAAACGGAACCCCGCGCCGACGGAGCATCGCTGGTGGTGCTCAGCACGCCCGGCGACGATCACCTCGCCTGGCTGCGTGCGGGAGAGGCACTGAGTTCGGTGCTGCTGACCGCCACCGTGCACGGACTCGCGTCCGGCCGGTTGAGCCGGGCCAGCCGACGGTTGCGCGAGGCTCTCGCGGAACGCGTCACGCTTGGCCACGCGCCCCAGGCGGTGCTGTGGGTGGGACGGCCGCCGGTCGGCGTGAAGCGGGTCCGGAGGACGCGATCGCAGGCCAGCGTCGACGACGTGCTCGAACCGCTCCAGGCGCCGGCGAGGCATCGCGGCTGACCTTCCCCTCCCGGACACGCCAATCACCGCACCGGCCATCCAGCCGCGGTTGTCCACTTCCGACGGTGCCGGACGCCGGTGCTTTAGAGTGGCACCGTGGCAGCGGAAACCGGCGAATTCCCCCGCGCCGGGCGTCCCGCGCGCCGGCCGGTCCTTTCCGATGTCGCGCGGCTGGCCGGAACCTCCACCGCGGTGGTCAGCTACGTCCTCAACGACGGGCCCCGTCCAGTCGCCGACAAGACGCGGCGCAAGGTCGAGGACGCCATCCGCCTGCTCGGCTACCGGCGCAACCCGCTCGCCGGGGCGTTGAGCGGCGGCCGGTCCAATTTGGTCGGACTGCTGGTGCCGGACACCGCGAACGCCTTCTACGGCGAGATGTCGCGCTGTCTCGAAGCGGAGGGCCGCCGCCGGGGATTGCTCACCCTGCTCGGCAACACCGATTACCGCCCGGGCCTCGCCGACGAATACGGCGAGGCGTTCTCCGAACTGCGGCCGCGCGGGATTTTCGTGACTACCGGCGAAAAGCCGCGGCTGGCGGCCGAAACTCCGTGCGTGTTCCTGCAGTGGGCCGCACCGGACGACAGCTCGCCCAGTGTGGTGTTCAACGACTTCGACGGCGCACGGCTCGTCACTGAGCATCTGCTCGGGCACGGGTACGAAGACATCTTGTGCGTGGCAGGCGAAATCGCGGTGGGTCCGGCCGAAGGTCGCGAAGGCGGCTGGCGCAAGGCGATGGCGGACGCCGGTCTGCCCACCGAGGGCAGGCTCGTCCGGACGTCCTTCGACAAGGTCGAGGCGGGCCGCGCGGTGCGCGACGTGCTGACGAGCGGCAGCCGGATCCGCGCTGTCTACGCGACCACCGACGAGCAGGCGCTGGTGACCATCCGCATCGCGCACAGCCTGGGGTTGCGCGTGCCGGAGGACCTCGCGGTCGTCGGCTTCGACGGGACGAGGGAAGCCCGTCTCGGCAACGTTCCGCTCACCACGGTCCACGTTCCGCTGGAGGAATTCGCGGTGCGGGCGTTCGATGCCCTGGACGGCAAAGGCGACTCGTCCGCCGTGCTGGACGGAACGCTCAGCATCGGCGTCACGTGCGGCTGCGAACCCGGAGCTGCCGAGCAGGCCGCCCACGCCGGAGCAGCCGCGCGCGGATAACCGCCCCGCCGCGGAGAAACCCGCGACGGGGCAGGTCGCTACCGCGCGAGAGTGTTGTGCTCGTCCGAGGCGTACTCCGGGTTCAGCGACAGCGCGCTGAACCGGAACGGCCGGTCCACGCGGGTGAACCCGAGCGGGCAATGCCGGGTGCCCGCGGGCAGATACACCGAACCGCTCGTGGTGATCGTGTGCCGGACGCCCTCGACGTCGAGGTAGATCTCCGCGCCCAGGTCGTCGGGGTCCTCCGGATTGTTGCCGTGCCAGATCAGGACCTCGTCGTAGTCGTGCTGGTGCTCCTTCACCCACTGCACCGGAGTGTCGCATTCGCCGATCCACGTGTAGGTGAGGTGGATCTTGCTCTCCGGCACCTCCTTCGCGCGCATGAGGGCGAGCGATTCGCCGACGTTGGGCGGTTCGACGACGCCCGCCGCCGCGCCCTCGTTGACGAGGTCGTCGAGACAGTTGGGCATTTTCCTCACGAACAGGCGCTCGTACGGACTGGTCATGCGGCTGCTTCCTCCTCTGCTCCCTGCACGGGGTCGAGCCGGTTGCAGGCACACTCTAAACGATTAGCTTCTCCACTTGTAGACTCTTCCCTCTTGCCGGAACTGGCCGTACCCTGTGGCGACGCCTGACAGATCTAACGGATTAGATTTCTGGCTTCCCTGGAGGTTCCCAGTGTCGCGCGGACCCCGATGCCTGCCCGCCCTCCTGCTCGCCGCCGCGCTGCTCGCGGCCTGCAGCCGTCCGGACGACGCGGCCGCCGGCGGCGCCGACACGCTTCGCGTCTCCGTCTCCGCCGACGCCGGCGAGAGCCTCAATCCTTACGTCGGCACCCAGAGCCCGATCCAGGAACTGCGCAGCTCCCTGCTTTTCGAGGGGCTCACCGCGCTGGACCCGGCGGGCAGAACCGAATGGCGGCTCGCGACCGGCATGACGCCGAACGACGACCGGACACAGTGGACGATCACGCTGCGGCCCGGCGTGAAGTTCACTGACGGCACCGATTTCACCTCCGCCGACGTCGTGTCGAGCATCAAGTACCTGCGCGATCCGGCTCATGCCGCGCAGGGCCTCGCGCTGATCCAGATGATCGACCCCGCTTCGATCCAGGCGGTGGACAAGCTGACCGTCCGAATCGGACTGACCGAGCCGTTCAGCCCGTTCAAGGACATCTGGGCGAGCGTGCTGCTGCCGATGACCGAAACCGGTTCGGCCCCGGCGAAGCCGATCGGCACCGGGCCGTTCGCGGTCAGGTCGTTCGCCGCGGGCCGGGAGTCCACAGTGGAGCGATTCGACGGCTACTGGGGCAAGAAACCCCGGCTTTCCGTCGTCCGGCTGATCGAGTACCAGAGCCAGCAGGCGCAGGCGAACGCGTTGCTGTCCGGCCGGGTCGACATCGCGTCCAACACGACGCCGACGATCGCGAAATCGCTCGCCGGGCGGGACGGGATCCGCTTGCTCGACAGCAAAGGGAATTTCAGCCTGCGGATCGGGCTCGACACGGCCGTCGCGCCGTTCAGCGACGTCCGGGTGCGCCAGGCCTTGCGGCTGCTGGTCGACCGGCAGCAGATCGTGTCCAACGTCTTCAGCGGCTACGCCCGGATCGCGAACGACTACGAAACCACCGCGCCGCCGTGCGCCGCGCCGAACATCCCGCAGCGCGCCCCGGACGTCGCGACAGCGAAACGGCTGCTGGCCGAGGCCGGGCAGAGCGATCTGTCGTTCGCGATCACCACCGACGGCCTGCTGCCCGGCATGTCGGAGCTGGCGCAGGTCTTCGCGCAGAACGCCGCGCAGGCCGGGGTCAAGGTGAGCGTCAACGTGGTCCCGACGCCGGAGCTGCTGGCGAAATGGGGCCAGTGGCCTGCTTTCGTCGACTACAACCCGGTCCCCTACCTGCCGTCCGTGCTCGGCTCGCTGCTGCCGGACCGGATCGGCAACGGTTCGCACTGGAACGACGCCGCGTTCGTGAAGCTCGCCGGCCAGCTGTTCTCCTCGCCCGAACCGGACCAGTGCCCGCTCATGAACCGGATGCACGAAATCGAGTACACGAGCGGACCGAACATCACGCCCGCGTTCTCCGACGTGCTCATGCCGCACCGGGCGACGGTGCACGGACTGGTGCCCGACGTGAACGGCCGCCCGCTGTCGTTCCTGACCGACGTGACCGTCGGATGACCGCACGATGGCTGGCGCGCCGGCTCGCGCTCGGCGTGCTCGTGCTGTTCCTGGTCTCGGTGCTGGTTTTCCTGGTGACCCAAGCGTTGCCGGGCGACGTGGCGCGGATCGTCCTCGGCAAGGACGCCACCCTCGAGCAGGTGGCGAACCTGCGTCACCAGCTCGGCCTCGACCAGCCGCTCCTGGAGCAGTACGGCCGCTGGCTGGGCGGACTGCTCACCGGCCACCCGGGAGTATCGCTGCAGAACAAGGAACCCGTCTCGGAAATCCTCGGGCCGCGGATCGTGAACTCCTTTGCCCTCGGCTTCATCTCGATGGCGCTGATCCTGCCGCTCTCGGTGGTCGCCGGAGTGCTGAGCGCCGCGCGCCGCGACAGTTTCGCGGACAAAGCGTTCGTCGCGGTCACGTCGCTGAGCATGGCATTGCCGCCGTTCGTCGTGGGGATGCTGCTGATCGCGCTCTTCGCCACCTCGATGCTCGGGGTGCTGCCAGGGGTCTCGGACATCCCGCCCGGCGACCTGCCGTGGTGGCATCCGGCGGAACTCGTGCTGCCCGTCGCCACGCTCACGTTCATGGGGGTGATGTACTTGGGGCGCTTGGTGCGCGCTTCGGTCATCGACGCGCTGGACAGCGAATACGTGCAGATGGCTGTCCTCAAAGGACTGAGCCGTCGGCGCATCCTGTTCCGCCACGCGCTGCCCAACGCCATCGCGGCGAGCCTGCCCGCGGCCGGTCTGGTCGCGGCCGTCACGATCACCGGCGTCGTGGTCGTCGAATACGTCTACTCGTATCCCGGGCTCGGCACGGCGCTGGTCAGCGCGGTGAACTCGCACGATCTGCCGGTACTGCAGGCGTGCGTGCTCATCCTCGCGGCCACGTACTACCTGTGCAATCTCCTCGCGGACGTCCTCGCCGCGGCCGGGCGCACCCGATGAGCGTTTCGGTGGCGCGCCGCGCGGCGCGGACCGGTCGCGCACGGCTCGGGCTCGGATTGCTCGCCGCGATCGCCTTCATCGTCGTCTTCGGCCCGCTGCTCGCGCCGTGGCCGCCGACCGCCATCGTCGCGCCTCCGCTGGAGGGACCGAGCGCGCACTTCCCGCTGGGCACCGACCTTTTGGGCCGGGACGTGCTCAGCCGCCTGCTGTCCGGCGGCGGCACCCTCACCTGGATGACGCTCCTCGCCACCGGAATCGGCGTAGTGCTCGGGGCGCTCATCGGTTTGGCCGCCGCCTATCGCGACGGCATCGCCGACACCGTCCTCATGCGAGCGACGGACATCGTGCTGAGTTTCCCGGAGACCATCTTCGTGCTGGTGTTCGTGGCCGCGTTCGGCCGCCATCCGCTGCTCACCGCGTCGCTCGTCGGAGTCGCGTTCGCCCCCGGCGTCTCGCGAGTGCTGCGCGGCGCGGCACTTCCGGTGCTCGACAGCGAATACGTGTTGTGGGCCAAGGCGAACGGCCTGCCCGGTCGGCAGATCGTCCTCGGCGAAGTGCTGCCCGGCGTGACGTCACCGCTGATGGTGGAGACCGGAATGCGGCTGGTGTGGGCAGTCACCGCGATCGCCTCACTGAACTATCTCGGCTTCGGCATCGCCCCGCCCGCTCCGGATTGGGGGCTCATGGTCAGCGAAAACCAGGACGGCCTGGCCGCAGCGCCGCTGCCGGTGCTGGCGCCGATCGCGCTGATCCTCATGATGGCGCTCGGCGGCAACCTCGTGGCCGAATCCGTCGCCAGGACTGTCAGCCGCACGGAAGGAAAGAGCTGACGTGGCCAAGGAAGTCGCGGTGTCGGGCGTGACCGTCGAGGCCGCCGGGCACACCATCGTGCGAGACATCGGCTTCGAACTCGGTCGCGGCGAAGTCCTCGGCGTGGTCGGCGAATCGGGCTCCGGCAAAAGCACTCTCGCGCTCGCGCTGCTGGGTTTCGCCCGCACCGGCGCGACAATCGCCAGCGGACAGGTCGTTGTCGACGGAGTAGACCTGCTTTCCTTGCCACCCGCGCAATTACGCCGCGCACGAGGCCGGAAAGTCGCCTATGTGCCCCAGGATCCGGCCACCGCGCTCAACCCGAGCCTGCGCGTCTCGACCCAGCTGACCGAGGGGCTGGACCCGCCCGCGCTGCCCCGCGTGCGGCAGCTGCTGGACACCGTCGGGCTGCCCGGCGACGACGCGTTCCTGCGCCGCCGCCCGCGCCAGCTTTCCGGCGGCCAGCAGCAACGGGTCGCCATCGCGATGGCGATCGCGGCCGGACCGCGGCTGATCGTGCTCGACGAGCCGACGACCGGGCTCGACGTCGCCACCCAGTCCCGCGTGCTCGACCTGGTGCGGGAACTGTGCCGGACCCGCGATCTGGCGGCGATCTACGTCTCGCACGATCTCGCGGTGGTCGCCGACGTCGCCGACCAGGTGATGGTCATGTACGGCGGCGAGGTAGTCGAACACGGCGCCGCCCGCTCTGTGCTCAGCCGCGCCGCACACCCCTACACCCGCGCCTTGCTGGCGGCCGTGCCGTCCGCGACCCACCGGCACCGGCTGGTCCCCATCCGCGGACGGGCACCCGGCATCGGCGATCCTCGTGCTGGGTGTGCCTTCGCACCACGCTGCGATTACGCCGCTTCTTCTTGCAGCACAACGCATCCGGCGCTGACCCGCTCGACTTCGGGAACCCTCGCACGGTGCATTCTCGCGGAAGAAGTAGCTCGGACTGCGCGAAGCGTGCCGCGCGCACCCGAGCCGGACGTACCTGCTGCGGACCAGGCGGCGCTGTTGTCGGTCTCCGGCCTGAACGCCAGCTACCGCGGACGGCAGGTCGTCTTCGACGTCTCCTTCGACCTGCGACCCGGCCAATGCCTCGCCGTCGTCGGCGAATCCGGCAGCGGCAAGACCACCATGTCACGATGCCTGGCCGGGCTGCACCCCGAACACCAGGGCGAGGTGACCTTCGACGGCAAGCCAGTCCCGCCCGCCGCTGCCCGGCGAGACTCCCGCACGCGGCGCGAACTGCAGTACGTCTTCCAGAACCCCTATGGCTCGCTCAGTCCACATCGGACAGTCGAGGACGGTCTGCTGGTCGCCCTGCGCCACTACTTCGGCGTGCACGCCCGCGAAGGCCGCCGCCGGGCCCGCGCCGCGCTCGACCGCGTCGAAATCCCGGCCCGGCTGGCCGGCCGCTACCCGTCGGAACTGTCCGGAGGACAACGCCAGCGAGTCGCGATCGCCCGGGCGCTGGCGTGCGAACCGAAGCTGATCATCTGCGACGAGGTGACGTCCGCTTTGGACGTTTCAGTGCAAGCGTCCGTGGTGGAACTGCTGCGCTCCTTGATGGACGACGGACCGTCGATGATCTTCGTGACGCACAATCTCGCGGTGGTGCGCAGCATTTCGGACGAGGTCGTCGTGCTCAGCGAGGGCCGGGCCGTCGAATCGGGACGGACTGACCGGGTACTCGCTTCGCCGTCGCATCCGTACACGCGGAGCCTGCTCGCGGCGACGCTGGAGGTGCCTGATCAGCTCGGGCCAACGCGGCGATAGCGGATGTGCGTGGTGAGCGGCGAATGCAGCACCTCGACGGGCTCGAAGCCGAACGACTCCACCCCGTCGAACATGCGCTCGCCCGACCCGAGCAGGACGGGCGCGATGTCGAGCGTGAACTCGTCGATCACCCCGGCGAGCAGCGCCTGCCGGACCGTCGAAGCCCCGCCGGCGATGTCGACGCCCTTGTCCCCCGCAGCCTCGCACGCAGCCGCGTAGGCAGCGTCGAAGCCGTCGGTGACGAAGTAGAACGTCGTCCCGCCCTCCATCTCGATCGGCTCGTGGCGATGATGAGTCAATACGAAAACCGGCGCGTGATACGGCGGTTCGGAGCCCCACCAGCCCGACCAGTCCTCGTCCCAGTCGCCGCGGACGGGGCCGAACATGTTCCGCCCCATGACATACGCGCCGCGAGGCCGCATCAGCCATTCACTCGCGGTCTGGTCGGCGTCGTTCGCCCGGGGGTCGCCGATGTGCCAGCCGTGCAGCTCCGTCCCCCGTCTGCCGAGCGGGTCCTCCCGGCTCTGCGCCGGCCCGGCGACGAAACCGTCCAGCGACATCGACATGTGACAGGTCGTCTCCGGCACGGCGAACCTCCCGAGTGATTGCGGTTTGCAAGCGGTTGGGAGGAACATAGCACCCAGGAGCCGGAAGCGCTACGCGTTGAGCGGGCGGTCTCCGACTCTCCGAACAGCCATCCTCATTCGGCGGCCAGCAAGGCCCTGAGTTCCTCGGAGGAAAGGCGCCGCGCCGGATCGGCCGCACCACCGGAGAACCGCACACCTTCTCGCCGCAGCACGTCAGTGACGGTTTCGTCGCGTCCGTCCTCCCATCGGAAGTGCGGCGACGGGCTGCCGTCCGCCGAAAGCACCCGCCAAGCGTTCTCGCATTCCCGGCAGGTGCTCAGGTGGCGGCCCAGCGGCTGCCCGGCGGTGCCGACCACGGTCGCGACATCCCCGTAAGTCGTCCAGCGCCCGGCGGGGATCTTGGCGAGCAACCGGTGCAGCTCCGACCAGTCGAAGGGACCGGCCCCGGCACCCGTGCCCGCGAGGGCGGCGAGAGTCTGCCCGTCGGGAGCGGCGACCAACTGAGTGGCGGCACCGGCTGGCACCGCCGCCTGCGCTTGCCGGTAGAGGTATTTCACGAGTCCGGTGACGGTGAAGTTGCCGGTCGCGCCCCATTCCGCGGCCTCTGTCCCGGTCCAGCGCAACGGCCTGCTGGCGGTGCCGGTCCAAACCGCGCGGTCCCGGTGCGCGACAGCGGCCCACTCCGCGAATTGCGCCGCGTCCGGCCCTCCCGCCAGCACCCGCAACTCAGTGCCCGGAGGGAGAACGTCGCTGGCGATCAACTGACGCACGGCGGGCTCCTGCCGGGCTGCCCGGCGCACGTCCTCGTCGCGCTGGCGCTTGGCGAGCAGCGGCGACACGGTGAATTCTTCGACCGCCGGCGTCGGGTAGAGGGCGCTGACCGAAACGACCGGCCCGCCGCCGGTCTGGTACGCGCTGATCGCGCGCAGGCTGATGTCGATGCCCATTTCCCGCAACCACACCGCGACTGCCGTGGTCGACGCCGTGAACCCGCCCGCCAGCAACACGATCCGCGGCTGCCCCAAGGGCGCGCCCGCCAACCCGCCGACGTCCTCCCCCAGGTGCGCTTCCAGCCGCGCGGACGCCTCGTCCCCGCTGAGGTTTTCGCCCCGGCTCGCGCGCCAGGCCCGGTACTCGTCGACCAGCGTTTCCGGGGTGAACCGGCTGCAGTACGCCGCGTACTTCAGCGCCTGCATCTCCACCGTCTCCGGAGCGACGTCGCGTTTGAGCTCAGCCACCACCAGGTGCCCGTCCGTGTCGATCGCCAGGACGTCGAGCCGGTCCCGCTCCCGGCCGCGCGCGGAAGTCCACCGATCGCATTCGCTGGTGACGACCAGCAGGCCGTCGCCGAGCATCTCCGAGTGCTCGAGCACCCACTCCTGCAAGTGGTCTCGCTCCTTCAACCCGGCCTGGGCCAAGGTGATCGGAGTCGCGCGCTCGGCTGCCGCACCGGCGACCTGATAGACCAATTCGTCCATGCTCCGACCCTACTGCGGCTTCGGGGAGGCCCCGGCTCCAGCGACCCGCGCACGAGCGGAGCACCGCGTCTCAGGCGTGGCGTTCGCGGGCGACGCCCTCGCTCCGTCCAACGCCAACACGCCAGGGCTGGTCGCGTTCCGGAAATTCGCCTTTCGCGGGAAAGCGGCGCCGCTGAACCAGGTCGGCCCGCTGATCACCCGTCCCGGCGAAGCACGATCAGAAAAGAGAACCCACCGCGACAGCCGCGCACACCGACAGGAACAGCCCGCCCACCGCGAAGCCCAGCGGTTTCTGCCGCCATGCCGTATGCCGGTCCAGCGCGTACCAGCCGGGCCCGGTCAGCAGCAGGGCCAGCGCCATCGCCGCGAGCGTCAGTTCCAGTTCGAATCCCGGGCCGGTGCTTCCGAACAGGCCGCCCGACCACTTCACCCGGACCGCGCTGAGGGCCACGCCCAGCAGTCCGGCCGCGGCGAGCGGGGTCAGCAGGCCCAGCGCCAGCAGGACGGCGCCGCCGACCTCGGTGATTCCGGTCAGCCAGGTCAGGAACTCGATGTTGTGGCTGAAACCGTAGCCCCGCACCAGGTTTTCGAAGTGCTCCATCCCGGAGCCGCCGAAGAGGCCGAAGACCTGCATCAGCCCGTGCGCCCCCATCGCGACCGACAGCATCAGCCGCAGCACCAGCAGACCGAAGTCCAAGCCGCCATTCTCATCCGACCAACGGGACATGTTCGCCACGCCGGACACCCTAGCCATTCCGCGGACCCGCCCCGGCGACCCACCGGACGTGTCGCGGAAAACGTCACGGCGCGGAGGCGGCACCCTCGGGCAAGTAGCTGTCCCGGAAACCGAACGCCCTCGGCGAGGGCCCGTTCCCCCGCAGCAGTTCCAGTCGCTCGACGGCTTCCTCGACCGTCGGGAGATGCCCGGCGGGCACCCACCACAGCACCTGGAACGGCGACTTCGGCAGTTCGAACCACTCCGAGCGGCGGCGCAGCATGTCCAGGTGACCGCTGCGGTAGACGTAGTCCCACAAGGCGTCGCGGGTTTCCCAGACCGACATGTTGACCAGGACGTCGTCGCCGAGCGAGGTCCGGATCGCCGTGGCGTCGTTGCCGCCGTCCTCGACCAGGCGCCACACGAAGCCGGGCGCGTTGTCGGCGACCTCGTTCAGCGTGTCGAGCATCGACGTGAAGCCGTGCATGCGGGCGTCGGCGAGCGGGAATTTGAGGATGCCCACGTTGAGCTGGGCGAGGTGGTGTTCCGTCACTCCTTCACCTCACCATCGCCGGGCCTTCTATGTCAACTATCATTATTTTTAGAAGACTCGACGACGACACAGCACAGCCCGGGGCGCGGATCCATGCGCGCGGTCAGACCGTCAGCGTCTTCGAGCAGCCCCTCCAGCAGCGCCAGGTTCATGCCGCACACCAGCCCCGGATGCCGCTGCGAGAGGACGTGGAAGGGGCAGTTGACGAGACGCAGGACGTCGTCGTCCAGGCGAGGCTCGTACCCGCGAGCGGCCAGCAGTTCCTTCGCGGCGGCGAGATCTTCGACCGGTCCCGCGGCAGCACGGCCCTCCCGCCGGGCGGCGGCCTGCAGTTCAGTGTCCAGCCGGGCGACCTCGGCGACCTCGGCCAGCAGATCGGCGGCGGTGCGGTAGTCGCGCGCCGGAACGGAGAACTGCCGCTCGGCGCCGGACCGGCGGTACAGCTTCGCCGGACGGCCGGCGCCCGGACCCGAACGTCCGCTCAGCCGCTTGCTTTCCGTCTCCAGCAGGCCCGCGTCCACGAGCTTGTCGAGATGGAAAGCGGCGAGCGTGCGCTGGATCCCGGCCCCCTCGGCCGCTTCGTTCCGGCTCACGTCGTGATCCTGGGAAACCACGTAGTCGTACAGCCGCCGCCGGACCGGATCCTGCAGGACGGCGATCGCCTCGATGTCTTCCACGCCGCCAGTCTAAGAACAACGAGGATGCGCGTTAGAGGACGCCGCTCCCCTTCGAGGCCCGCCGCGTCGCAACCGACCGCGGCGGCTCGGCGCGCATGTGGTCGCGGACGCGGGCCATGATGCCGCCCAGCGCGTCCAGGTCCGAAGTGGACAGTGGGGCGACCAGCAACCGGCGGACGACCTCGACGTGCCCGGGAAGCACCTTCGCGACCAGCTCCCGGCCCGCCTCGGTGATGGCGACGACGGTGGCCCGCTGGTCGTCCGCACTGGGACCGCGGGTGACCAGGCCCGCCTTTTCGAGCAAGCCCGCCTGATGAGTCAGGCCGCTGCGGCTGTAGACGACGCCGTCGGCCAGCTCCGTCATCGTCAACGGCCCGCCGGAATCGGAGAGCCGGGCGAGCAGTTCGAACTGCACGTAGCTGAGGTCTCCCTCGGCCCGCAGCTGCTGGCTGACGGCGTGCTGCAGCAGGCTCACAGCCTCCATCAGCGAGAAGTAGGTAGTGAGCTGCCCGGGCTCCAGCGCGTCCGCCATGCCGTCAGTCTAGATGCTTCGAAGTCGAATCATTGTGGCCGTCCTCACGTCTCCGAGACTTTGCTTCGACATCGAAGCATACTCGCTCCCAGATGCTTCGATGTCGAAACACATTACGGAGGATGTCATGAAAGCAGTGCGCTACCACCGCTACGGCGGAAGCGAAGTCCTGACTCTCGAAGAAACCGAGCGACCGGTGCCCGCCGAGGGACAGGTGCTCGTAAAGGTGGCCGCGACGTCGTTCAACCCGGTCGACCTCGGGATCCGCGCGGGCGGTCTGCAGGAGGTATTTCCCTTGGCGTTCCCGCACATTCCGGGCATCGAGGTCGCCGGAACGATCGCCGAGCTGGGTCCCCGGACCGACGGCCGTCAGGTCGGCGACGCGGTCGTGGCCTTCCTGCCGATGAACGCCGACGGCGCCGCGGCCGAGTACGCCGTCGTTCCCGCCGACGCGCTGGCCGCCGCCCCGAAGACGGTCGATCTGCCCGACGCCGCCGCGCTGCCGGTCGGCGGATTGACGGCCTGGCAGGCGCTCTTCGACGACGCTCACCTGCGAGCAGGCCAGACGATCCTGATCAACGGCGCCGGCGGAGCGGTCGGCGGCTACGCCGTTCAACTCGCGCATCAAGCGGGCGCGGCAGTCACCGCGACCTCGAGCCCGCGCACCGAGGAACGCCTCCGCGAGTATGGAGCCGACCGGATCATCGGACACCTCGACTTCTCTTCCGGCGCGCCCGCGGTCGACGGAGGACTGTTCGACGTCGTGCTCAACCTCGTGCCCACCACTCCGGAGGAGACCGCGGCGCTCGTCAGCCTGGTCGCCGACGGCGGAACGCTGGTCAGCACCACCACTCCCCCGCCGGAGAACCCCGGACGCGGGATCCGGACGGCGCGGGTGTTCGTCGCCAGCAAGGCCGAGCAGCTGGCCGAACTCGTCGAGCGCGTCGACGCGGGGACGTTGCGGATCACCGTCGCCGACCGGCGGCCGCTGGCGGATCTCCCGGCTGTGCACGAGGAAGCAGCCTCGGGACGGCTCGTCGGCAAGACCGTTCTCATTCCCTGAAAGTCCGGTTCGAGCGCTGGAGGACCCCGCCTTCAGCGCTCGAACCGCACAGGCTCAGCTCCGGGCCTTCGCCAAACCCGCCGGCACCGCACCGAGCCACCAACGCGGGTCCGCCGTCCCCTCCGTCGTGCGGCCGTCGCGGTGGACGAAGAACCGTTCATCCCGCCCGGGCGTGTCGAACTCCCCGTCCAGACCGCGCGTCAGCCATTCCGCGCCGAAGGCGAAGACCTCCGCCGCAGTTCCGCCCAGCGGGTGGAATTCGTCTTCGTAGACCCGCATTTCCTTGGGCGCACGGATCTTTTCGTAAGTCTCGAGCGCGCTCTCCACCGGCGTCAGCTCGTCGAACTCGCCGATGCCGAGCAATACCGGGCAACGGATGCCGGTCACGAGGTCGCCCAGCGGCATCTTTTCCTTGAGGTCCCGGTCGAACGCCGCCTCGTCGGCATAGCCCGCCATGTACAGGTAGTTGTTCTTGAAACTCGGCTGCGCCCGCTCGAAGATCGTCTCGAAATCACCGGACACCGCCTCGAAGGCGGCCACCGCGCGCAAGCGGGTCCCCTGCACCGCCGCGGCGCGCAGTGCCCAGTAGCCGCTCATGCTGATGCCGAACATCCCGATCCGGTTTTCGTCCACTTCGGACAGACCGGCGAGGTACGCCGCGTAGGTTTCGAGAGCGCGTTCGTAGTTGTCCAGGGTCACGGTCAGCCCGCGCGCCCGGGTCTCGCCCTGCCCCGGCCCCTCGATGGACAGCGCCACGACTCCGCGCGAGGTGTAGTAGCGCTCGGCCGCGAAGATGTAGTCCTCCTTGATCATGTCCATGCCAGGCCCGAGAATCACCGCCGGGACACCGGAAACCGGCTGCGCGGGCAAGTGCAGCAGACCGAAGATCTTGCCGCCTTCGAAGTCCAGCTCGACCCGGCGGACCGTGTTTCCGCGAAGCTCTCCCAGCCGTGCCACGCACGAATCGCAGCGCTCGCGGAAATTCGCCTTGCGGCCGTCGGCGGAGTCGAAGATCGAGTACTGCGCGCGGCCGTACATCACCGCTGCCCGCAGATACAAATCCGACGCCGTCCTGCGGTAGCCGAGCCGCTCGTGGTGCGCGGCCCGCTCCTCCGCCTGTCCCGCGACGACAGCCCACGCCTTCGGCAGCATCGCACCGGCGCGCACCATCGCGAACACCTTGTCGAAGTCGGCGTGATCGTGCCCGAGCTGTTCGAGCGTGCCCTTGCCTTCCGGGTGCAACGCGTCGAAGCCGCCCTGCGCCAGCGCGATGTCCAAAGCCCAGCTCTGCCCGGCCGAACGTGTCGTCATGATCGCCTCCTCAATTAACTAAGTACTTAGCTAATGTGCCACGGCTAGACTCCGCCCGGCAAGGAATGCGGCGGGCACCACAGGAGAGCGGACCGATGGGCGACGAGGCGATCACCCGGCTGGCGCGAGCCGCTTACCGGCTCAGCGCGGCCGATTCCCGGCTGCGCGGCCGCGCGACCCGCAGCGCCGAAGCCCTTTCCCTCGCGCACGCCCGCGCGCTCAAGAGCCTCGCCGAACACGGGCCGATGACGGTCAACCAGCTGGCCGGGCACGCGGAAACGACGGGAGCGGCGGTCACCCAACTGGTGAACGGCCTGGCCAGCGCCGGTTACGTCACGCGCGAACGGGCCGACTCCGGGGACCGCCGCACGTCGATCGTCGCGTTGACCGACGCGGGCCGCCGGCGACACGAGGAGCGGGAGCAGGTCCTCGCCGCCGGCCTGCGCGAGCTGGCCCAGGACCTCGACGATCACGCGATCGACGCCGCGGGCACGGTGCTCGACCGGCTGGCCGCGCTGTACGACCGTCTCTGAAGCGCACGGCAAGCTCTATCACCTGATTGAAACGGCTGATAGAGTCCGCGCCATGGGCACCGAAGCCGCGCGGATCCCCGCCAGTCGCGGGGCGGCGACCGAGCAGCGCCTGATCGCCGCCGCGGAACGGCTTTTCGCCGAACAGGGCGTCGGCGCGGTGTCGTTGCGGACCGTCATGCAGGCGGCGCAGACGAACGTGGCGGCGATCCACTACCACTTCGGTTCCAAGGAAGGGCTGCTCGACGCGGTCCTGCGCAGCCGCCTCGGCCAGGTGACCGGCGAGCGGAACGCGGTGCTGCGGGAATTCCCCGGAAAGGACGTCTCCGCGCACGAACTGGCCCGCGCGTTCGTGCAGCCGGTGGTCGCGGTGCTCGAATCCGGCGGCGAATGCTGGATCCGGCTGGTCGGCCGGCTGCTGGCGACCGGCGGCGACGGCCTGGACGCGGTCGCCGATTCGTTCTTCGAGCGCAACGCCGCGTTCGTCGGACTGCTCGACCGGCTGAGCCCGGGCGTCCCCCGCCGGACGCTCGATTTCCGGCTGTCCCAAGCGATGACCGTGACGCTGAACGTCCTCGGCGACGTCGGCCGCACCCGCCGCCTGCACGGCCCGGACGCGGCGGACTGGACCACCGGCCAGATCGTCGACGACCTCGTCGACGTCGTGACCTCCGTACTCGCCGGCCCGCCCGGGGCCCGCCGCAGGAAGTGAGGAACCGATGGGAACCAAGCAGCGAGCGCAGATCGAGATGACGCCCGAGGAGGTGTCGGCCTATCTCGCCGCCCAGCGCACCGCGACGCTGGTGTCGCTCGGCCCCGGCGGGCATCCGCACGCGGTCGCGATGTGGTTCGCGGTCATCGACGGCGTGCTGTGGTTCGAGACGAAAGCCAAGGCGCAGAAGGCAGTCAACCTCCGCCGCGACCCGCGCGTCACGGTGCTGATCGAGGACGGCCTGACCTACGACGTCCTGCGCGGCGTCTCGCTCGAAGGGCGGGCCGAGGTCGTCGACGACCCGGAGGCGCTCTGGGCGGTCGGGGTCAACGTCTGGGAGCGATACCACGGCGAGTACACCGACGAGGCGAAGCCGATGGTGGAGTTCATGCTCCGCAAGAGGGTCGCGATCCGCGTCGACGTCGAGCGGATCCGTTTGTGGGACCACCGCAAGCTCGGCCTGCCCCCGATGCCGCTCGCCGGATCGACCGCCGACCCGCAACCGCCCGCCCGCTGACGCTTTCGCCCCGCCAGGAGGTCGCGATGGGACGCTTTTCCCTTCCCGCACAGGCGCCGAAGGGCCTGGACTCGCCGGTGACGGCGGCGCTCATGAAGTGCATGGCCCGAATCCAGACCAAGGTTTTCACCCTGACCGGCGGCCGGATCGGCAGCGCATGGCGCGTCGGCGCCGGCTTTCGCAAGCCGGTGCCGACGCTCCTGCTGGAACACCGCGGCCGCAAGTCCGGGCGGCTGTTCGTCACCCCGCTGCTGTACCTGCGCTCCGGCGACGACCTGGTCGTCGTCGCCTCCCAGGGCGGGCTGCCGAAGCATCCGCAGTGGTATTTCAATCTGCTCGCGGAGCCGGAAGCCCGCGTGCGGCTCAAAGGCCGCCGCGATGTTCCGGTCACGGCGCGAGTCGCCCCGGCGGACGAACGGCGCGAATGGTGGCCGCGGCTGGTCGATCTCTACGCGGACTTCGCGAAATACCAGGACTGGACGGACCGCGAGATCCCGGTGGTGGTGCTCACCCGACGCGGGACGGCGCGCGGCCGGTGAACCGGAACTCGACGGCGACCGGAATGTCGTCCAGCTCCAGCGCTTCCTTGAGCCGCGGCAGGCTTTCCCCGGTGATGCGGCTGCGGATCTCGCCGAGGTCCACGTCCTGTTCGCACGTGACGATCAGGGCCAGGGCCGGATTGTCGCGCGATCCGGCGAGCGACGCGCGAGCCTGATGCACGCCGGGATAACCGCGCAGCTCTTCGGTGAAAGGCGCGACCGCGGTGTCGGCGTGCAATTCGGTGCGGCCGCGGGCAGGGTCGGATTCGAACCTCCACAGCTTGGTGCGCGGCCGGTGCGCGAGCTGGGCGAGCAGCCAGCGCAGCGCGAGCAGTCCCACCACTATCGCCGCCACCGCGATCACGTAGAACGCCCAGGTGGGCGGCTCTCCGGTGCCCGGCACGATCGGCGCCGCGGGGTCGACGAGCCGCAGTACGCGGAAGTGGGCGGCCAGCCCGAATCCGCCTGCGGCGAGCAGCACGAGACCGATCACCGCGAGCAGGAAGCGATTGAGCGTGGCCGGGCGGTTGACGCTGGTCATGACGCCTCCTTGGTGGCACGGACCCGCACCGACACCGCGGGCCGCCGGGCGGGCGCGATGCGGTCCAGGCGGGACTCGACGGCGGCACGAACGGCGTCGGCCAGCCCGTCGGTCCGGGTGCGCGCGGTTTTCACCCGCACCTTGACCTTGCGCGGGCCGGTCGAGAGCCGGGCTCGCTCGACACCGTCCACATTCGCCGCCGCCGTGCGCAACGCGGTCCGGTAGCCCGCGGTCTCGGCGCCGGAATCCGGGTCTCCCGTGAGCGGGAGGATCCGGCGTTTGCCGGGCAGGAGCGCCGCCCACAGCAGCACCAGCCCGACGACGGCGACCGCGCCCGAGATCAGCGCCGGAACGAGATCGGTCCACCGCGCGTCGTGGACGCCCCCGGCGACCGCGCGATAGTCCAGCCACGGCTGATGCCCGGTGAGCCGCTGAATGGCCGCGACCGCGATCAAGACGCCCGCGGCCAGCAGCGCACCGGCGGTCAAGCTCGCCGGAAGAGACCGGCGGGTACGGCGTTTCACTCGATCCTCCTCCCGGCGGCCTCGGCGTGCAAGGCCGTCACCGTGATGCCGACGCGGCTGACCGGCATTCCGGTCAATTCCTCGACGCGCCCGCGCAGATGGCCGCGGACCCGTTCGGTCGTCGCGCCGACCGGGGCCGGGTACTCCAGCGAGATCCGCACGTCCAGCTCCACCTCGCCGCCCGCGATCCGGACGGCGGTTTTCGCCGACCGGTCCAGCGCCTCCCCGCCGAGGCTGATCCCGAGCGCGCGCCCGGCGGCCCCGCCGACCCTGTCGATTTCGCCCGCCGCGTGAGCAGCCAGCCGCTCGACGGCGTGCTCGCTGATCGTGAGGCTCCCTCGTTCCTCAGGCGCGGCCGTGGCCGCGCCCTCCATCACGACAGCCACGGCTCACCCCCGGTCGCGGCCGGTGAGCTGCGAAAGGTCGAGCTTGCCGTCCAGCAGGCGGCCGACGAGCAGCCCGACCGCGCCCAGCACGAGGACCAGCAGAAACGCGCCGAACCCGCCGATCGCGGCGGCAAGGCCCAGCACGAGGCCGGTGATCAATCCCAAAGCAGTCGCGTTCACGACACCGTCTCCTTCCGGTTTTCTGACTCGGTTTCCGCCGGCGCCGGTTCTTCGACGTCGGCGATGAGCACGTGCACCGGGCGGCCGGGCGACGCGACGGCCGCGCGCACCGCGGCCGCCACGTCCCCGGCGGAGAACGGGGCCCGGACCGTCACCCCGACGGTGACGTCCTCCTCGGTCACCCGCACCCCGCTCACCCGGCCGCCCGCGCCGAGGGTCGAGACCCGGCCGAACTGCCCGCCGTGCACGTCTGCCACCTCCGGCAGCTCCCGCACCGCGGCGGCGATCCGACCGGCCTCCGCAAGCAGATTCATCGCACCCGACCTCCATCGCCGGTCGCCCGGCGGACCGCGACCTTCGCGGCCTGCCCGGCCTCGCTGTCGTGCACCACCGGCAGGTCCCGCACCGCGGCAGCGACCCGGCCGGCCTCCGCGAGAGCCTTCAGCGCCCCCGAACGCCGTCTCCCGCCGCGACCGCCCGCAGCCGCCCGGCGGCCGTGCACCGCGGGCAGCCGGACGGCCGCGGCGGCCCGGCCGGCTGCCGCGAGCACGCTCACTGCACCCGGCCGCTGTCGCCGGACGCGTCCTCCCCCTCGTCGTCGGACGGCAGGTGCAGGTCGCCCACGTTGATGTTGACCTCGACCACCTCGAGCCCGGTCATCCCCTCGACCGCGCTGATCACGTTCCGCCGGATCGAGCGCGCGACCTCCGCGATCGCGACGCCGTACTCGACCACGATCTGCAGGTCCACCGCGGCCTGCTTCTCCCCCACCTCGACCGAAACGCCCTGCCCGGCCGACGCCGTCGCGCCCGGGATCCGCTCCCGCAGCGCCGAGAACGCCCGCGCCGCGCCGCCGCCGAGGTCGTAGACCCCGTGGATCTCGCGCGTCGCCAGCCCGGCGATCTTCTGCACCACCACGTCCGCGACGGTGGTCGTCCCCTGCGAACTGGTCAGCGGTCCCGCGTTGACCTTCTCCACGTCCTGGGACTTGGCCGCCGCGTCAGTCGTCGAAGCCATCGTTTCTCCTCCAGTCGTTTCCGGTTGTTCAGTTCATCGGTACGACTCGGGGGCGGCCCAAAAATCACTCCCCGATCGAGTGGCGACGATCACATCATCGGGTGAGTGACGGTTTTGCCTTCGCGGTGTCTTTAGGCTTGACGCATTCTCGCGTTCGTTGTTCGGCGACAAAGGAGAACATTCATGTCCATGGGCGACAAGATCGGCGCCAAGGCCGACGACTTCGGCGGCAAGGCCAAGGAAGCGGCCGGTTCGCTGACCGGAGACGAAAAACTCGAGAACGAAGGCAAGGCGGACCAGGCGAAGGCCGGGATCAAGGAAGCCGCCGAAAACGTGAAAGACGCTCTTGGCGACGCCGCGGGCAAAGTCAAGAACGCGCTGAAGAAAGACTGACTTTTCGCAGTGAGCACGCGGGGCCCCGGCACGACGACGGGGCCCCGCTTCGCTTTTCAGCCGGTCAGCGCACCTGCTTCAGCACATTCTCGACCGCTGCGACCACCACGTCCGGCCGATCGAGCGGGACGTCGTGGGAGCTGTGCTCAGCGGTGACCAGCGTTCGGTTCGGCGCGGCGTGCGTGAAGTCTCGCTGGGCCTGTCGCCACAACTGTGCGTCCTCGGGAGCCGGAAACGGCGTCTCGGCGGACACGATCACAGTCACGGGAATGCCGGCCGGCCAGGTCAGCTCGTGGTACGCCGCGTGCACCGGCCCGTAATCGTCGGCCTGGGCGAGCAGTTGACGTGTCTGCCGGGTGGACGGCGCTTTCTTGAGATCTTCGACCTGCTTCTCGTTCAACGCCACCAGCTTCGCGGTCTCGGCCGGAGTGAAGAACTGCGGCAGATTGGCATCCACGAGCACCGCCCCCGCGACCCGATCCGGGTGGCTCCAGGCAAAGGAGAAAGCGACTTCGCCGGCCAATGAATGCGACACCAGGATCACGCGGTCAGAGGCACCTAATCGCGTCAGCCCGGCGGCAAGGTCGGCGGCGGCGTTGTCCGCTCGCCACGGGCCGGGCGATTCGTCGCTTTTGCCTTCCCCTGCCCGGTCGTAGGAGATGATCTCGGATCCGGTCCTCGCCGCGAGTTCCGGAACGACCTTGCCCCATTCCGACGAATCCATCCCGCCGCCCGCGTCGAGCACGATGGCGGGCGACCGGCCTGGCGTGACGGAAAACGCCATGGCGCGGCCGTTGACCGGCACCAGGCGCAACTCGGCCGACGGAGGATCCGCCTCGGCATTGCACGAGGCCAGCCCGCCCGCAGCGACCACCACAGCCGCCACGGCGACGAGCGGCCGACGGAATCCTCCCCGCCGGGCACCGGAAACAGCCATCGAATCCCCCTCCGCGCACCAGGAACGGCGCTCCGTATGTCCTTTGTGGACACAAGAGCCCGCTCAACCCCAGCATCGCGAACAATCCGGTCAGGCGCGATACCGCTGGCTGCCCGAGCGCGGTAGGGACAACCCCACCCCCGAGGACTCCCTCAGGACTGTTCTCCCCGGGAATCCCCGAGAGACAACGAACGCTCCCCGGCCGCGGCCCGGCGTTCGGCCAGGTCTTTCTCCACCGCCGGGTAGATCCGCTCCAGCCGGTAGGCCCAGAACAGGACGATCAGCAGCACGAACAGCACCATCGGCACGTACACGAACAGCGCGTTGATCGCGGCCAGCGCCGAATCCGGCTGGGTGTGGTTCAAGCCGTTGTAGCCCGCCGCGCCCATGACCCAGCCCAGCACCGCCGCGCCCAGGCCGTAGCCGAGTTTCTGGCCCATGCTGCCCGCGCTGTAGAGCACGCCTTCCAAACGGCGTCCGTTCTTCCATTCGCCGTATTCGATGGTGTCGGGGAGCATGCCCCAGATCGCGCCGAAGATCGGGATGCGCCCGATGCCGCGGAGGATCGAACCGGCGACCGCCAGGGTCATGTTCGTCGGGTCGACGGCGATGACCAGGGAACCCGCGACGAAGATCGCCGCGCCGACGATCATCGGGGCGATCTTGCCGAAGCGGTTGTACACCGGCTGCATGAACAGCATTCCGAGCAGCGCCGGAATGTAGAGCATGAACGACATCAGCGCGGCGAATCCGGCGTTGCCGAGGAAGTACTGGGCGAAGTACGCAGTCGCCCCGGTGTAGAGCGATTCCGCGACGCTGAACACGATGAAGATCGCGAACAGCAGCAGCCAATAACGGTTCCGTGCCGCGAGTTTGAGCGATTCGGCGATTCCCGGCTGGTCCTTCGGCGGCGCGGTGTCGACGATGCGCTCCCGCGTATTGCGGAAGGTCACGAAGAACAGCACCGCCGCGAGAGCGCCGAAGAGACAGAACGTGACGATCCACGCCCGCTGGTCGCCGCCGAGCGCGCTCACCAACGGCAGGGTGAGCACGGTGACGACCAGCGAGCCGAGGGTGGCGCCGAACATCCGGGTGACGTTGAGCCGGGAGCGTTCGGTGAAGTCCCGCGTCATCCGGGTGTTCAGCGTTCCGTACGGGATCACCGCCGCGCTGAGGGCGATGTTCATCAGCGCGTAGGTGACCGCGATGTACACCAGCGTCGGCGCCGGTTCCATGCCCGGCACGGTGAACACCAGGATCAGCGCGATCGCGAACGGGGCGGCGGCCCACAGCACCCAGGGGCGCGCCTTGCCCCAGCGGGTCGACGTCCGGTCGACGATCGCGCCCATCCCGACGTCGACCACGCCGTCGAACAGCCGCGCGATGAGCACGATCGTGCCGACCGCCGACGCCGCCGCCCCGATCACGTTGGTGTAGAAGAAAACCACGTAGGTGGCCAGCGCGCCCCAGGCGATGTTCGTGGCCAGGTCACCGCCTCCGAAGGAGAGGCGTTCCTTCCAGTTCACCGTGGCGAATTCTTCGCTTCGTGCGCTCATCGTCGAGCGTCCCTTCGGATCGGGGTGGGGAGAGAGGGTCAGCGCTGCGCGGCAGCCAGGAGTTCGTCGGCGAGCGCGGCCAGGTCGAGATCGTTCGCGCGTTCCACTTCGGCGACGGCGGCCTCGTCGATCGCCTCGATCCCCCGGTAGGCGCCCGCGATCGCAGCCGCCATGCAGCCGATGGTGTCGCTGTCGCCGCCCGCGTTGGCCGCCAGCCGCGCGACGCGCACTGGATCTCCGCCCGCGGCGACGAAAAACCCGAGCGCGGCCGGCACTGCCTCCGCGGCGGGCAGGCCGACGCCGATCTCCCCGGCGATCAAATCGATGGCGTGCTCGTCGTCGCGGGCCGTGATGGCCAGTGCCACCGCACGCTCGATCCGCCGTTCGACCGACGCGCCCGGCACGTCACGACCTTCCGTGCGGCCGAGTTCAGCACCGGCTCGCGCGCCGTCGACGGCCGAGCGGACGATGTCGACGATCTCCGCTCCAGGAGTGCAAGCCCGCGCGACCGCAGCGGCGATGGCCGCGGCGCCCGCGACGCCGGGCGGCGTGTTGTGGCTGGGCACGCAGGTGGTGAACGCGGTCCGGACCGCCGCTTCCGGGTCGCCGTGGTGGAACAGCCCGACCGGCCCGACCCGCATCGCGGCGCCGTTGCTGGCGCCCTGGGTCATGATCGTCCCGGTCCGGCCGACCTCGCGCGGGTCCTCGCCGCGTTCCAGCCGGGCGATGGCCTCGCGGGTCGTCGGCCCGGCGAAATGCGGGAAGTAGTTCTCGTTCTTGGACCACTCGATCAGCAGGTGCGCCATGTCGTCCGGGCTCAGCGCGGCCCCGGTGCGGGCGAGCAGCCGGGCCAGCAGGATCATCTGGCTGGAGTCGTCGGTGATCTGCGCGGCGGCGCGGCCCTTGGCGTAGGGCGCGCCGGGGAGCGGGGCGTGGAATTCGGTGACGTAGCCGCCGAACGCGGCGCGGATCTGGTCCCGGCTCAGTTCCTCGGTCGGCGCGCCCAGCGCGTCGGCCAGGCAGGCCGCGGCGAGACTGCCGTGGATCTTGGAACGCAGCACAGAATTCAACTCGGTTACCTCTCAGTCGTGATGGTGATCAGGTCGTCTGGCCAGTCGCCGCGCTGCGAGCCGGACAGATAGGTGCGGCCGCCGACGGCGGTGACGCAACGGGTCGCCTGGGCCACCGCCCGGCGAAGGCTTTCGCGCACTTCGGCCCCGCCGAGCAGCGCACCCAGGAACGCCCCGGCCAGCGCGTCGCCGGCACCGGTCGTGTCGACAGCGGTCACCTCGCCGCGCAATCGCGCGCGATGCACCACGCCGTCTCGGTCCACAGTGGACGCTCCGTGCGCTCCTTCGCTGAGGACCACGAGTTCCGCGCCGAGTTCGATCAGCCGATGCGCAGAGGCGCGCGGTGTGGCAGCGAGCTTGGTCGCCGAGGCGGCGTTGAGGAAAACGATGTCGCTGAGCCCGAGCAGCCGCGCGAACTCCGGCTGATCCGGCTCGAACGCGTCCGGTTCGAGGTCGACCGCCACCCGTGCTCCGCGCTCCCGCGCGAGCTCGGCGACGGCAGCCGCCCACTCGAGATCGTCGGCCAGCGGCGCGACGAGGTCCGCGCCCGCCAGGACCGAGACGTCGATCTCCTCGATCGCCGGGATCTTGATCCCGGTGTCGGCTCCGGTCAGCGCCTTCTCCCCGCTCGCGTCGAGCTGGACGAAGCACATCCAGGTCGGATGGTCCAGGTCGCGCAGGGAATGTTCGAGCGATACCCCGAGCCGTGTCAGTTCGGCCAGCGCGGCGTCGGTGTCCGGCCCGGCTCCGGTCTTCGTGATCAAGTCGACCGCGACGGCGTGCTGCGCGGCCGCAGCGGCGAGGTTGGCGCTCATCCCGCCGCCGTAGACGCCGGACAGGGAGCCGATGGCCTTGTTGTCGTTGCCCGCGATGTGCGGGACCTGGACGAAGTAGTCGATGCTCGCGTCCCCCACGACGACGAGCCGCGGCACGGTGCTCATTGCTCAGCGCTCGCTTCTGAGGTCGATGTCGAGGTGGTAGCGATCGCCGCGCAGGATGTAGCGGGTGAACTCCAGCGGACGCTGATCCGCGCCGAACGACGTGCGCTCGCGCAGCATCGCCGCGGCGCCGGGCTCGACCTGGAGCCGCTCGGCCTCCGCCTCGGACAGATTCACGGCGCTGACCCGCTCCCGCGCGTGCGTGGGCTGCGCGTCGCGGCCGGAGAGGAAGGCGTACAGCGAATCCCCGGTGAACTCGGCGAAGTCGATTCCGGGCTGCTGCACCAGATAGTGGTCGAGGAAGACGAACGGCTCGTCGCCCATCCAGTAGCGCCGCTCGATGTGGCTCACCGTGTCGCCGGGTTCGAGATCGAGCGCCTTGGCGACCGCGGCGTCGGCGCTTTCCTCGGCATTGCCGAGCAATTCCGGCCGGATCGCGAAGCCGCGCTGCCGGAGCTCGCGCCCCAGGCCGAGCATCGGGCTCATCGCGCGGATCTCGTTCGACGCGACGATGCTGCCCCGGCCGTGGAACCGCTCCACGAGGCCGAGCCGCTGCAGCTCCTGGAACGCACGCCGCACGGAGGTCTGGGACACGCCGTACTGCGCCCGGAGCTGACTCTCCGACGGAAGCCAGTCCCCCGGCTTCAGCCTGCCGCTCAGGATGTCGCGCTGGATCTCGCTCTGAATCGTGCGATACAGCGGCGCACGGCTTGGTCGACCGGTCATACAACTTAGTGTACTAAGTGTGTCAACTGCGTCGCGTCGGCCTTGCCGGATCGCTTTTCGGAGGCGAGCCGATCCGGTCGAGGAGGTCCAGGAGCGATGACGCAGCGAAAACGACTTGGCAAGCCCATGCTCCTCATCGCGCTCTGCGCCATTGCCTGTGCCGCGTGCGCGACCTCCGGCACCCCATCAGCGAGTTCGCCCGTTACGCCGTCCTCGTCGGCCGCACCCTCCAGTGCTCCGTCACTCGCCAGTGCGCCGCCATCGGACACGACGGCTTTCCCCTCTTCCGAGGAAGCGCCGACAACGAGCGCCCCGCAAGCACCGCAGCCCGCTGACTACCTGAAGGCCGTGAAGGTCTCGTCATTGCCCGCCAGGTGTAATGGGTTCCAAATGCAAGGCACCACTCGAGCCGTGCAGCTCACACCGGGCGTATGGACCGCGCTACCGGACGGCGCGACAGTCGAGGACGCCGTCAACGCCGAGGTCCTCGACGGCTTCTGCAGCTCGGTCAAGGCTTTCGAACGTGTCTACCGAGCCGGACGCACCCACCCCGGGGCCTGCTGGTGAGCCTGCGGCCCCGGAGCGGCAGGCTCACCGGACACTGCCGCCGCCACTCCGCCGAGCACGACCGCGACCACGACGTCATCCCCCGCAGTCCCCGGACTCTTTCCCTTGCGCATTATGGCGTTTCCCCCGCGGAGTCCACTTCGGAACACCCCCGCTCCGGTATAGTCGGCCCCATGCGAACCCCTCCCTCCCCCGGTTCCGGATCCGCGCCGGATCCGGCGCGGGTGCTCGGGGCGCGGGTGCGCGAACTGCGGCGCGGACGCGGGCTGACGCTCAAGCAGGTCGGCGAGGTTTCCCGCCTGTCGCATGCCTTTCTCAGCCAGTTCGAGCGCGGACTGGCCGCCGCGAGCGTCAGCACTCTGCAGCGGATCGCGGTCGCGCTGGACACCACGGTGTCGGCCCTTCTCGCCGGACCCGCGGAGCAGGGCGTGGGATTGCTGCGCGCCGACGAGGGAATGGTGATGCCCGGGGCCGAAATCCCGACCGGGTCCACGGCGCGGGCGCTGTCGCGGGCGGGTTTTCCGGTGCAGCCCATCGAATACACCGGCGGCCCGGCGGAGTTCGGCGAGTATTTCGAGCACGTCGGGCAGGAGATGCTGTACGTCGTCACCGGGCGGATCGAGCTGGATTTCGCCGACGGGCGCCGCGAACAGCTCGGCGAGGCCGACGTGGCGACCTATCCGGGGTCGCGGCCGCATCGCTGGCGCAGGCTGGGCGACGAACCGGTCCGGGTCCTGCTGATCAACGCCGGGGAATGACGGCGGACCGCGCGGCCGGGGAAGAGCCGCGCGGTCCGGAAAACGAGGCTCAGCGCAGCAGCGGCACGACCTGTTCGGTGTAGCGCCGCATCTGCTCGGCGGCCATGTCGTAGGTGTGCCCGGGGAAATGCGGGAACACCACCAGGTGTTCGAGGCCGAGCGTGTCCTTGTGGTGCTGCACGATCTCGGCCACCTCCTCCGGCGTGCCGACCGCCCAGCACTTCTGCTTCGTGGACTGCTCCAGCGTCGGCACCAGCCCGGCGGGCGCGCGGTTGCCGTCGTCGCCCTGGTAGCCGCTGCTCCAGCCGAACGGCGCGAGCAGGTTCCAGAACTCGTCGTGCCCGATCCGCCCGGTGCGCCAAGCCTCCTCGTGGGTGTCGGCGATGTGCACGGGCAGCACCAGAATGCGCTTCTCCCCCGGCGCCAGCCCGACGCCGTGGCGTTGTTCGTACAGCTCGGCGTAGCGCTCCCACTGGTCGCGAATGTACCCGTGGTACTGGTTCCACCACACGCATCCGTGGCCCACCTCGGCGGCGTAGTCCAGGGTCGGCGGACTGGTGACCGCCTGCCAGATCTCGACCGGGTGCAGCGGGCCCGGCACCAGGGTCAGCGTGTCGGCCTCGTGGTCGGGATCGCGGTTGTCCGGCGGCGGAAGCTCGAAGAACTTTCCTTGGTACGAGAAGGTTTCCTGACTCAGTGCCGTGCGCACGATGTCCATGTACTCGGCGAAAACCTCGCGGTTGTGCGCGTCGATGACCTTGCGTTCCTCGCTCGACGACATCACTCCGATGTCCGCCTGGTGCGCGGTGAGGCTGCGCAGTTCTCGAGAGACCGTGCCCCGGCCGACGCCGAGCACCGCTCGTCCGCCGGAGAGATTGAGCAGGCTGCTGAAGTCCTCGGCCAGCCGCAGCGGATTCCACTGCGGCACGATGCTGAACATCGACCCCAGCTGGATCCGCTCGGTCCGCGCCGCCAGATGCGCTTCCAGCATCATCGCGTTCGGCACGACCTCGTAGCCCTCGTGCTGGAAATGGTGCTCTGCCAGCCAATAACTGTCGTATCCCAATTCCTCGGCGAGCACGCCCATCCCGACCAGCCGCTCGTGCGCGTGCCACACCTGCTCGCGGGTCGCGCGGCGGCGCGCGGCCGGCACCGGGTTCCCGGCTAGCACGTCCGGCATCTCGACCGAGCCGAAGAAGAACACTCCGTGGCGCACAGGGCCTCCATCCCTCCCGGGCTGGGCCGGGCTGTGAGCAGACGCAAAATGTAACTAATATCAACACTGTGCGGCTCGACCTGCGGAGTGTCAAGCCCAAACAGGCCCTTGACATCTCCGGAAGGCTCAGCGCAGGCTGTGGCAGCAGTGTTACCTATATCAACATGGCCGGTGAATCCGCCGCAGGGGGTTCTTCCGCTGGAGGACAGATGGTCAAAGACGCCCACGCAGTCCGCGCACCCGCCGTATCCGTCGAGCACCACGGCGTCGAAAGGATCCCCGACGACCAGCGCCACGGTTCGCCGCGATCCGCCTTTTCCCTGTGGTTCGCGGGAAATCTGCAGTACTCGGCGCTCGCGGTCGGCGCCATTCCCACCGCGTTCCTCGGCCTGGGGTTCGGCGAAGCCGTCCTGTCGCTGGCCATCGGCATCCTGATCGGCAGCGTGCTGCTGGGCTTCGCCGCCTCGATGGGGCCGCGCGCCGGGGTGCCGCAGATGATCCAGTCGCGCATTCCGTTCGGCTACTACGGCAATTTCCTGCCGGTGCTGCTCCTGTGCCTGACCGGCCTCGGCTATTTCGCGGTGAACACCGTGCTCGGGGCCTACATCGTCCGCGAACTCTTCGGGCTGCCGTTCCTGGTTTCGCTCGTAGCGGTCGCGGCGGTGCAGATCGTCATCGCGATCGTCGGGCACGATCTGGTGCACCAGGCCGAGCGCTTCCTCGCGGTCGTCGCGTCCGTGCTGTTCCTGATCCTTACCTGGTACGGCCTGGCGAAAGGCGATCTCGCCGCGTCGGGCGACGTCCTGCACCGGGGTGCGGGCGGGGTCGCCGGAGGCATGCTGACCACCGTCGCGCTCGCTTCGACCAGGACGTTCGGCTGGTGCATCGGCGGTTCCGACTACACGCGTTATCTGCCGCGTGACACCTCACGGCGACGGGTGCTGCTCGCGGCGTTCTCCGGCGCCTCGCTCGCCGGGCTGTGGATGGCGGTCGTCGGGGCCGCGATCGGCACCGTGATCACTGTGGACAGTCCGACCGACCTCGTGGCGAAGCTGATCCCGTCCGGGCTGGCCGCGGTGATCCTGGTGGCGTTGCTGGCGGCCTCGATCTCCGGCAGCGTGCTGGACATCTACACCGCCTCGCTGGGCTTGCTGATGGTCGGGGCCAAGGTGCGCCGCTGGATCTCCGCCGTCATCATCGGCGTGCTGGGGACCGCGGTGGGGTTCGTCGCCGGGCACAACGCCGGGTCCGTGTTCGGCACCTTCCAGAATTTCCTGTTCCTGATGGGCTATTGGATCGGCCCCTGGCTGGGAATCGTCGTCGTGGACACGCTGGTCTTCGGCCGCCGCGAGATCGACCCGCGGCGGTATTTCGACCGCACCCGGCGGTTCCGCCCGGGCTTGGCGGCGTTCGTGCTCGCGATCGCGGTTTCGGTGCCGTTCATGGACCAAAGCCTTTACACCGGCGCGTTCGCGGCGCGCTTCCCGCAGTTCGGCGACCTCACGCCGTGGGTCGCGGGCGCGGTGGCCGCCTTGGCCTACTACCTCATCCGACGCTATCGAAAGGCCGACGAGTGACGAAACAAGCGCTTGGCCCGTTGAAGTACGGCACGACAGTCCAGCCCTGGGGCAGAGGAGCCGCGGCAGGCGGCTTCGTCTTCCTCAGCGGGATCGACGGCGTGACGGACGAACAGGGCCAGCCTGCCCACGGCGTCGCCGCGCAGACCCTGGTCACGCTGAACCGGGTGCGCCGGCTGCTCGCCGACGCGGGCGCGGAGTTCGAGGACATCGTGCAGTTCGACCAGTTTCTCGCCGATCCCGCCGACCGCGCGGAGTACATGCGGGTGCGCGACGCTTGGCTCGCCGAGCACGCGCCGAAGCTGCTGTCCGAGCGTTCGTATGCGTCGCTGCTGATCTATCCCGCGCTGGCCACGCCCGAGATGCGGGTGGAAATCCGGGCCGTCGCCTATCTCGGCTCCTGAAGGAAGAGGAATTCCTTATGGTTTCACGGTTTTTCGCCGAACTGAGGGCCTCGCAAGTCGAGACGGCCTGCGGACCGTCTTCGGTCGCGGTGCTGCCCGTCGGCGCGATCGAACAGCACGGCCCGCACCTTCCGCTGGCCACCGACGCGCTCGTGGCCGAAGCGGTGTCGAAAGAAGTCGTAGCCAGGCACGGCGAAGACCTCGATCTGTGGCTGCTGCCGACGATCAGCTACGGTCGGTCCGTCGAACACATCTGGGCGGCGGGCACCCTTTCCCTGTCCACGTCGACCTTCGCCGCGACGCTCGACGACATCGGACGTTCGGTCGCCGCCGCCGGCATCCGCAGGCTCGCCCTCGTGAACGGGCACGGCGGGAACGTGTCCGAAATCCAAACCGCGCTGCGCGACCTGCGCCTGGCGTACGGACTCCTGACCTTCGCCATCAACGTTTTCCTCCCCGAGGAGCACGACCCGGCCTGGGCGGCGAGCGAAAACGGGCTCGGGATCCACGGCGGGGCCGCGGAAACGTCCCTGATGCTGCACCTGCGTCCCGACCTGGTCGACCTCGGTTCCGCGGAACGCCGGATCCCCGCGCAGATGGCCGACAACGTGCACGCCCGGTTCGGCGGCAGCGTCAGTTTCGGATGGCTGGCCAACGATTTCGGCCCGGAAGGCTACCTCGGGGACCCGACACTGGCCAGCGCCGAGGCGGGCGCGCGCGGATTCAAGTCGCTCGCAGGCACTCTCGGCGACCAGCTCGCGGAGGTCGCACGTTTCGACTTCCCCGATTCCGCACGGACGCGCTAGTCCAGTCCCTTCGCCGCAGGAAGCCGGTCCACCATGCACAACCCCCTGATCGTGGGCATCGGCGGCACTGTCCGCCCCGATTCCTCTTCCGAACGAGCCCTCCGAGCGGTGCTCGAAGACGTGCGGGCGCACGGGGCCCGCACCGAACTGTTCACCGCGCGAGACCTCGGATTCGCCATGTACGAACCGGATCTCGCCCATCGCTGTCCGTCCGCGACCGCGTTCCTCGACGCGATCCGCCGCGCCGACGGCGTGCTGATCTCGACGCCCGGATACCACGGCGGGTTGTCCGGCCTCCTCAAGAACGCCTTGGACTACCTCCAGGACCTCGCCGAGGACGACCGTCCTTACCTGCACGGACGCGCGGTCGGCTGCATCGTCAGCGCGTACGGGCCGCAGGCGGGGGTGACGACGTTGACGTCGCTGCGCTCGACCGTCCACGCCCTGCGCGGCTGGCCGACCCCGCTCGGCGTCGTGGTCGACTCGGCCGGCCGGCCGTTCTCCGCCGACGGCCGGGTCGCCGACCGGAAACTCGCCGCGCAGCTCGCCACCGTCGCCGAGCAGGTCGCCCGGTTCGCGACGGCGGAGATCCGGACCGTCGCGTGACGCCGGCCATGACTTCCGTCGACGTCCGCCCGCTCGACGCCTTGCTCGCGCCCGGACGTCCGGTCGTGCTCTCCTCCGACAGCGACGCTGCCCTCGTCCTGCCCGCGGCCGAGGCATCCGCGACCGCGCTGGCGTTCGTCGTCCGGCATTCCTCCGGACTGGTGTGTGTCGCACTGCCCAGCGACCGGTGCGACGCGCTCGAACTGCCGCCCATGCGCCCGAACTTCGGCCGAGGTTCCGGCTGGTGCGTCGCGGTCGATGCCGCGACTGGCGTCACCACCGGGATCTCGGCCGCGGACCGGGCGGAGACGATCCGTCGCCTCGCCTCCCGCGACACCCGGCCGGAGGACCTGCACCGGCCCGGACACGTACTGCCTTACGCCACGCACCCGCGAGGAATCCTTGGCAGGCTCGCGATCCCCGAAGCGGCCGTCGAACTGTGCCTGCTGGCCGGGCTGCCCGCCGCGGCTGCGTTCGCCGCCCTGGTCAGCCCGGCAGATCCGAGGAGGATGGCTACGCCGGACGAATCAGCTGCCTTCGCCGCCGCGCACGGCTTGCCAGTCGTCGATACGGCTGCGGTTCTCCGGAATTGCTCGCGGATGCCTCGATAAGCCCGTTCTCGACGGCCGCCGGTCCCGAAGCGCGCTCCGTCTTGACTGGCCGGGACGAGGCTGTTGCTGTCGGGCGACCTCCGATCTGATGACCGGGGTCGCCTGTCCGGCTGGCCCGCCTCCCGGGTCCGGTCGCCGTGGGTCATCGGCGGCGGACACGAGCGGGTCGATCTTGTTCCGGCCCCTGTCCGACCGGACCGGCACTACCTTAAATTCAAGCGAGCCAGAGTCTTCGACACGCACCTGCGGAGGTAGAGGATGCCTGCTCCGAACGACGACAAACCCGAGCAACCCGGTTCCGGCAAGGACCGGCGGGACTTCCTGAAGGGAGCCGCCGCCGCGGCCGCGCTGGGGGTGGGCGGGGTCGCGGCCGGCGGCCTGCTGGGCGGGCAGCAGGCCCAGGCCTTCCCGCAGCAGACCGGACTGCCGCCGATCGGGGCGGAGATCCCGTGCAGCTGCCTCGCGATCAACACCCCGCTGCAGATCCGGACAGCCCTGGTCAGCGTCGATTTCCGGGGCGGGATCAAGGTCCGGGTCGACGTGAACCCGGACGACCCGTTCAACTCGGTGCGGCTGCGCGTCGTCGGCCACCGGGTGTCGGCCGAACTGCCCGGCGGCGACAGCGCGAAACAGGGCGGCGGCACGATCACGATCGAGCAGAACGACGTCGACGTGGACGCGAAGAGCCTGCTCAAGCTGACGCAGCGGTTCCCGCCGCGCTACGAGCAGGTCATGGTCCTGAGCTTCACCATGACGATCGACCAGCCCGGCGACATGCTGCGGCGGGCGGGCATCCAGTCCCGGAAGGCCTACGAGCCGCTGGTGCTGACGACGAAGGAGCCGGGGATCCTGGTCGGGCAGCTCACGCAGTTCCCTCCGCGAGGGGACCTCTACCAGCTGCAGAACCCGATCGACCTGGTGCTGCCGGACGACCCGGACACGACGATCGCGACGATCCAGAAATTCCCGGTGAAGGTGGGCGGACTCTGAGGTTCCGGGTTGCGGAGCGGCCCGGTCCACTCCGTGCGGCGGGGCGGACCGGGCTGTTTCTTCGGGTTCGCGGTTGCAGAGCGGCTCGGTTCTGCTCGGCGCGGGATCGACCAGCCGCTACTTCCCGTTCAGCGCCACAGAGCGGCCCGGCTCACCCCGGGCGCGGGACCGACCGGCCGCTACTTCCGGTCCAGCACCGCAGAACGGCCCCGTCCACCTCGTGCACGGGACCGACCAGCCACTTCTTCCAGTTCAGCACCGCAGAACGACCCGGCTCGCCCCGGGCGCAGGACCGACCAGCCGCTTCTTCGAGTGCCAGGCCGCAGGGCGGCCCCGTTCACCCCGTGCGAACCGGGCCGCTTCATCGGATCCGATGCGTCGAACGGAACCCGGTTCATCCGCCTGCGCGCGAACCATCCCCCTCCGTCAATCCCAGCACCGTCGAACACCGCATCACCGCTTGCGCGTCTCCCGCGAAAGTCAGCTTCCCCGTCGCCAGCGCCTCGAACGGCCCGAGCGCACCGGCGCCGATGCGGACGAACGTCGTCGCGTCCGTGCGAATGCTCAGCACCGGCGATTCGGCAGGCCCGCGCGCCGTGGTCAGGGCGCCGTGGTCGATGGTCAGGTGGAAGATCTCCTCGTCCACTCTGAACTCGTACGTCTCCGCCGCCTCCGGCAGCCGGCTCGCGTCCGCCATCGACTGGACCGCCAGCAGCGCCCAGTGCGGCCGCGTGACCATGTCCGCGCTCGGTTCGCCCAGCAGGCCGATGCCCCATTTCGACAGCGCCAGCACCGGTTCCCGCAGCTGTTCGCCCAGCGGGCCGAGCCGGTACGCGTGTCCGGCGCCGGTTTCGGAGCGCTCGACGATTCCGGCGGCGCCCAGTTTCTTCAGCCGGTCCGCCAGGAGATTCGTGCCGATGCCGGGCAGGTCCGCGAGCAGCTCGGTGTAGCGGCGCGGGCCGAGGAGCAGTTCGCGGACGATGAGCAGCGTCCAGCGTTCCCCGACAGTGTCGAGAGCAGCGGCCAGCCCGCAGTACTGCCGGTACTGCCGCTCCCCTCGTGCGGTGGTCGTCACCACCCCAGCCTACTACTGGATTTTCAAGTACGGCGTGAGGGCCGTCCGGAGTTGCCCGGGGACCGGGACCGGTTCGAGTCCGGCGGGTCCGCGGGTCATGCAGGCGACGGCCTGGTGTCCGCGGGCCACGAGCTGCGGCACCGCGACCTCGGTCCGGTAGTAGTCGAACGCCATCGCGACCCGGTGGCCCTCGAGTTCGGTCAGAGTCATCCGCAGTTCGACGACATCCCCGGCGGTCAGTTCACCGAAGTATTCGCAGCCGCAGCCGGTGGTGACTACAGCGAAGCCGTCGGTGAGCGAGGCGAGGACGTCGGGGGCGTGTTCGGCGAGGAACCGTTCTCGGCAATGTCCTTGCCAGCGAAGGTAATGCGCGAAGTAGACGTTGCCGACGAGGTTGGTTTCCTCCAGCGTGACGGGATGGCGGTACCGGTACGCCGGGGTCATCCGGCACCGCCAACCGTGAGCAGTGCGATGGCGACTGGCAGCCGGTATCCGTCCACCGTGAACACGGCGGAGGCGATTCTGGCGCTGCCCGCTGCGAGGACGAGCCATCCTCCGTCGTAGGCTCCGGAAAGCCTTGCGTCCGAAGGACTTGCGTTCACCTCAGTCAGGCATCGCGTCACTGTCGAGGCTCGTGCGGCCAGGAGCTCGGACGACTCGTCGCAAGGGCCTGAGATGACGCGGAGCAACCCAGCGTCCGGCGGCCCGTGCGGTCCGGCGAACTCCCAGGCACTGGCGACCGGACAGGAGCTGTCGGCGTCCACAGTGAACGGTTCGCCGATCGACACTCGCAACGACGGATCGAGTCCGAGCGCGACGGCCGTCCTGGTGATCGCGACGGACAGCAATGCCGGGGGCCGAGGTCGGTCGTCGGGCAGCGGTCCGGTGTCGGCCAGACGCAGGCCGGTCCATCGGACAGCGGTGCGGCCTTGCGCGTCCGTGGCCAGGACGTTCCAGGCGTAGCGGCCGTCGGCGGCGTGTTGTTCGGTGCCGTGCAGTTCCCACGGGCCGGTCGCGCGCGGGTCGAAGTCGACGCGGTCGCAGGCGACGGGCAGGAGGCGACGCGTCGGGACGCACGACTGCAGGACGTGCACGGTGGCGTCGTGGGCGGCGGGGTCGCCGAGTACCGAGGTGTACCAGGGTTCGTCGTTCGGGGTGATCGTGGCCCGGCAGGACCACGGGTCCGGGACGGCCGCCGCGGCGACTCGGCGAAACTGTCCATTGTGGAATAGGAGCTGGTTGTAAAGGTCGGCTGGTTCGATCCGGCCGCGATCGGGAACTTCGGGCGGCGCGGCGACGTTTTCCGGTGCCGACAAAGGGAAAGTGGCGGTGAAGTGGTCCACGAGGAAACCGGATTCCGCGCAGCGCAGCACGGTGGTCACGACGTCGCCCTCCCGCAGCGCGCATACCCGGACGACGTGCTCGCCGGTTTCGGCGATGACGACGGGGCGGTCGAATCTGACGTCGCAGGCGGTCGTCAGGGCCCGGCCCGCGACTGTCGAGGCGGCTTGCGCCATGGCTTCCAGTCCGACGACGGCGGGCAGCAGCGCGGCTCCGTCGACGCGGTGGCCGTCCAGCCAAGGGTCTGTGCGCAGGGAAAGCGTCGAGTCGGCGACGAGTTCGACGCCGGGATGGCCAGCCCGGATCCGCTGCAGGAACCGGCCCGTTCCCGCCGGGAGTTCCCCGCCGAGCCGTCCGTGCACTGACACATCGGCGGACGTCGACTGCGTGCGCAGCAGGCGCAGGAACAGCTCCGTCCCTTCCTCGACCGAGATCGGCGTGGCACCGGAGCGGGCGAGGGCCTGCGCCGCGCCCATGCGTTCGGCCATGCCAGTGCCCGACCAGGCGGACCAGGCGATGTCGAGCACCCGGCAGCTGGGCAGTTCTCGCGCGAGCCGTCGGGCCTCGGCGCGCAGGAGTCCGTTGACCAGCGCGTAGTGGCACTCCCCCGCCATCCCAGCCGACCCGATCACCGAGCCGAACGTGACCAGCAGCTTCAGCGATTCGGCCGGGACAGCGGCGAGCAAGGCGCGGAGCCCGGTGATCTTCGGGCGCAGGTGAGCGTGGACGCGGCCGGGCGTCAAGTCGGCGAAGCGGGCGGGTTCGTTGATGCCGCTCGCGTGCAGCAGCGCGGTCGCCGGACCGGTTTCGGCGGTGAGCTTTTCCACGGCGAGCGCGACGGCCTCAGGGTCGCCGACGTCCGCGGCCTCGTAGGCGACGCGGATGCCGTCCGCGCGGAGCCGGTCCAGATTGGACTGGAGGAGTGCGTCGGTCTCCGGGTGGGAACGGCCGAGTACGGCGAGGGCGAGGCCGGTCGCGCTGGCCAGTGCGTGCGCGCAGGCGTAGCCGATGCCTTTGCCGCCGCCGCTGACCAGCAGCACGTCTTGGTCGCCGAGCGGTGTTTCGGCGGGCACCGCGGGCACTAGCTGTTCGCGCGGTTCGTACCAGGCGCCGTCCTCGCCGAGGATTAGTTCGCGGAAGCGGCCGGGTTCGGCGTGGAGCGCGGAGAAATCCTTGGTGCGCACCGGGACTTGAGCGAGAGTGACGCCGATCTCGGGATGTTCCTGGTGCAGCGAACGGAAGAAGCCGCTGATCGCGCAGTCGTGCGTCACCACTACGAGTGCCTTGTGACACAACGCTTTCCGCCCGGAATCGAGCAGCGCCTCGACGTCTTCGGGGTCGGCGAGGTACACGGTTTCGGTCGGACGCCAGGGTTCCGTCCGAGCCGGGACCAGCGTCTCGGCGAAACAGCCGAGCCACGGCCGCACGCCCAGCGCCTCCGCGTCGGATTCCGAGGTCTCCGGGAGTCGTTCGATCTCCGCGATCACCTCGCCCACCGAACTGTCGGCGAAGGCCATCGACACCGACGGCAGCGTCCGGCCCAGCGCCGAAGCCGCCTCGACGACGAGCTGGGTCGCCCGTAGCGAGCTCAAGTTGAGGTCGGCGAGCAGGCGGGCGTCAGAGCCGATGAGTGCCGCGTCGAGTTCGGTGGCTTCGGCGAGCAGGCTGGTGACCGTCGCGGCGGCGTCGCGCGCCGGAGCGGCGTCCATGGCTTCCCCTGGCGAGGGAACCACCGACGGCGCCACGGAACACGGGTTCGTCAGGAACTCCGGTTCGCGGTCGAGGTCGAGGGGGCGAGCGGAGCGTCCGGCGAACCACGGGACGAGATTCGCGGCGGCACCGGCGGCGAACAGCGCTGCGGCGGAATCGGCGGCTGCGCGGTCGCCGGCGTCCAGGCTGACCGTCGGGGTCTTCTGGCCGGCCAAGGCGCTCAGGGCACGGCCGGGACCCGCTTCGCAGAACAAATCCACGTCGACGGCCCGCATCGCGGCCCGGAACCGCACCGGCGCGCAGAGTTGCGTGACGAGCAGTTCGACGAGGTCGTCGTCCTCGGCGAGTTGCCGACCGTACACAGTGGACATCACGGTGTACCGCACCGGAGAAAGCTCGATGCTGCCGAGGAATTCGCGCCACGGGGCGACGCAGTCCGCCATCGCGGGGCTGTGGAAACCGTGAGACACCGGAAGCCAGGCGACGCGAAAGCCGTGCCGCTCGGCCTCGCGCGCCACCGCCTGGAGTTCGGCCACGGTGCCGGAAAGCACCTGCGACTCGGCGGAGTTGTCGGCGGCGAGCACGACGTCCGTCCCCGCGCAGAGCGCCTCGGCCTCGCTCGTCGCGACAGCGAGCATCCCGGTGCCGGACGTCCCGTATTCGCCCATGATCCGGCCGCGTTCGACGGCCAGCCGTTCGCCGTCCTCCGCGGACAGGCACCCCGCCCAGGTGAGCGCGGCCAGTTCGCCGAGACTGTGCCCGATCGCGACGGTGGCGGCCACGCCCAGCTCCTCGAGCCGGGACAGCGCTGCCTGGGACGCGCGGTAGATCGCGGGTTGAGCCAGCGTGGTGTCCGCCGGTTCCGCGCCGCTCGCGCCCTGTCCGGGGAACAGCAGCGCGACCCGGCCCGGCACGGCGTTTCCCAGCCAGGAGCCCGGCGACGTCGAGAGCTGTCCGCGCGTCAGCGACGGCGCCTCGGCCGCCGCGCGGGCGGCGAGCGCGGCAAGTTCGGCCGGGGTTCGTGCGACGAGCGCGGCCCGGACTGGCCCGGCTGGGTCCCGGCGTCCGTATTGGCAGGCCAGGTCGTGCAACTCAGCGCGCGACAGCAGCGGTGCCGTCTCGGCGATCCGGGTCAGCTCAGCGGCAACCCGGGCGGGATCCGGTCCGCTGACAGCGATGACGTCGAACTCCGGAGCCGGACGGCTCGGCGCCGGCGACCGCACCGGGCGAGGCCGCGCCGGGGAACCCAGCACGACGTGGGTGTTGATGCCGCCGAAGCCCATCGCGCTCACCCCGGCGAGCCGGCGGCCGTCCGGCCACGGCTCGGGAGCGCGCAGCACCCGCAGGGTCTCCCCGAGCGCCGGATGCGGCGTCGTGCAGCCGGTGGTCGGCGGCAGCATCCCGGACGACACGCTCAGCGCGGCCTTGACCACCCCGGCCGCGCCGGCCGCCGCCTTGGTGTGCCCGATGTTCGCCTTGACCGAACCGAGCGCGGCGGCCGGACCGGCTCCGGACCGGGCCCGGTTCAACGCGGTCAGCTCGACGAGATCGCCGACCGCCGTCCCCGTGCCATGTCCCTCGTACAGCCCGATCTCGGCGTGCCCGACCCCGGCCATCTCGCCCGCCCGGCGCAACGCGAGCAGCTGCCCGTCCGCCTCGGGCCGGGTGATGCCGCCGCGACCGTCCGACGAGACGCCCCAGCCGAGGATTTCCGCATACACCGGCACTCCCGCCGCGCGGGCGTCTTCGGCGCGGGCGAGCGCGAGCATCCCGCAGCCCTCGCCCGGCCAGAATCCGGCCGAACGCTCGTCGTAGATCCGCATTTCCTCGGCGGCGAGCGCGCCGGTCTTGGCGAATCCGACCAGCTCGAACGGGTCCAGCGACAGATCCACTCCCCCGGCCAGCGCGAAGTCCGCTCCGCCGTCCCGGAGTGCCCGGCAGGCGGTGATCACCGCGAGCATCGACGAAGCGCACGCACCGTCCACTGTGTACCCGCCGCCGTGGAAGCCGAAGTGGTTGCAGATGCGGCCCGCGATGGTGTTGGCGAGACTCCCCGCCAGCGTCTCGTCCCCTACTTCGGGAAACGCTGCCAGGTACCGCTTTTCGACCTCCGCCAGGTTCTCCTCGTCGAGCGTGGCGCGCAGGACGTCGCGGACGTACGGCCAGCGCAGCCGCAGCGTCCGGGCGCGGGTGATTTCGCCGGTCAGGCTGTTGCCGACGATGACGGCCACGCGGTCCGCGTCCAGGCCCGCGCCCGCCGGATGACCCGCGTCGGCAAGCGCGCGATCCGCGGTTTCCAGCGCCAGCCAGTGCGCGGGGTCCGCCGCGCGGAACGTCGAGCCGGGGATCCGGAACGCTTCCCGGTCGAACTCCCAGTCCGCCAGCACCGCGGCCTGGGTGCTGTACGTCCGGTCCGGGGCGCTCGTGTCGGCGCTCCAGTAGTCGGCGAGGTCGAGCCGGCCCGGCGGCAGCCGCCGGAACGCGCGGCGTTGGTGGAGCACGGTTTCCCACAGCTGCGCCGGGCCGTCCGCGTCCGGATAGCGGCAGGCCATCCCGACGATCGCGATCGGCTCGCCGGGTTCGCGGCGGGTCACGCGGGTTCCCGGGCCGGCGCCGGCTCGGCGGCGGTGCGTTGCGCCGGGACCAAGACGGTCCACTGAGGACTCTTGCGGGCGGCGACCGCGAGCACCACAGCCCGCAGCGCGCAGGTGATCGTCAGCGCGAAGAACAGGCCGAAGACGACGTGGAACTGCACCAGCACGCCGTAGACCGCGGCCGTGGCGAGGCCGAAACAGACCTGGTTCCGCCGGGACGACGGCGTCGTTCCGGGGTCGGTGATCATGTAGTTGGTGAATAGGACGAACGCCGTCCCGGTGATCGGCAGCACCGCACTGACCAGCGAAATGTCGGTGAACAGCGCGCGCAGCACGGCCTGGCCAAGGAAACCGCCGATCCAGCCGAGGATCAGCGGAATCTTGCCGGTGAGCTTGGCGTTGAGCATGGTCCCGGCGATCAGCAGCAACGCGGGCACGACCGCGCCCCACCAGCCGGCGACCCATTCGGTGAACTCGTACGGCGGCGCGATGCCGACCCAGCCGAACAGCAGCAGGACCACCACGATCCCGACGTTGCTCGGGTTGAGCACGTGCCTGCTCTTGCCGCCGATCCGCACCCGGACGACGTACTTCGAGGCGACGCCGACGACCGAGGCGAGCACCGTCGGCATGAACCGGTCGTTGGCGTACAGGAGCATCGCGCACGCCATGCCGGTGATGTAGGCGGGAAGCAGGAAGTCGGCCACCGCGCCCGGTTTGCCGAGGTACCGCGGACGGCGTCCGGCGGTCGCGGCCTCCACCGACTCCAGCACGATCTCCGCGGTCAGCGCCGCGAACACGGCGACCACCGGGGTGAGATACGCCTGTTCGAAGCCGAGCACGGTGTGCCCGAGCACGGTCAGCACGGTGATCGACGCGCCGAACCGGCGCAGGGCGGCGGAACGGCGTTCGCTCGGCGACTTGGTCACCGGTCCTCCTCGATGGTGCCGTCGGGGTTGAGCCGCAGCTGGTGCCAGCCGGGCGGGAGCGCCACCGAACCGTCGTGCCGGTGTCCGCAGCCGTCCCGCCACGCCAGGCGGACCGGCACGGAGGCCGGTGGCTGATTGCCCAGGCCGAAGTGCAGGTCGGGGGCGTTGACGCCGTTGTGGCCGTTGGCCGGGTACACCTGCTGCAGCCGTTTCCCGCCACCCGGCGCGGCGACCTCCGCCTCGGCTCCGATCGCGGGCGACGTCGGCCCCGGCGCATTCGCGCGGCACGCATTGGCGCCGACGGGTTTTCGCAGGCGCAATCCCAGGAAAGCACCGGCGGGCGAGGTGTTGCGGTACAACGTGGACGGCGCCCATTGGTTGGCGACGACGAAATCGAGCCGGCCGTCCCCGTCGACGTCGCCGACCGCGAACGAGCGGCTGACCGCGTCGGTGCCGACCCCGACCTGGTCCGCGACGTTCACGTAGCGGCCGTCCGAGCCGCGGGCGAAGAACGTGTTGCGGTCGTGTCCGGACAGATCGGTACCCTCGGTGAATCGCGGCCACAGCGAGGGATGGCTCAGCACGAGGTCGTTCGACATCGCGGTCTCCTGCAACTGCGCCCACCGGTTCACCTCGCCGGCGACGAAACCGGTCGCGTGCATGACTTCCTCGGAACCGGAATTGCCGAAGTCGGCGGCTTTGACGTCCCACGACCATCCGGTGCGGGACAGGCCGAGCTCCTCGCTGTGGTCGTCGTAAGGTGCGACGCCGTTGCGCAACTTGTCGGCTGTTTCGGCGCGGTCCGCGGTCGACTGGTAGGCGAAGTTGCTTTCCTGCAACGCGTACGGCTCAGTGATGTTGCTGACCAGGATGTCCGGGACGCCCTTCGCGTCGAGGTCGGCGAAGGCCACGCCCATGCCCTTGAACGAATCGTTGCCCAGCACCTTCGACTTCGGCGTCGTCGCGTGCCGCGTACCGGTCGCCGTGCGGAACGCCGCGTGGCCCGGGGAGGATTCGTTGACCAGCAGATGGTCCGGGCCGAAGTCGTTGGCCACGTAGAGATCCGGCCGCCCCCGGCCGCCGATGTCCTGTGCGGCGAGCGCGAGCGCCCATCCGGTCCGCGTGCCCGGAGGGAAAGCGTCGGGCTCCTCGGCGAACCGGCCAGCGCCAGCGGAGCGGAACAGCCGGAGCGTGCCCCCGTTCGCGGCGTGCGACAGCGAATCGTTCATCGTCAGTTCGGGCTGGTGCGCGGTGGGGTCGAGCACGCGCGCGCCGTCCGGGAAGTAATTGCCGAACACGAGGTCGGGGTGCCCGTCGCCGTCGAAATCGCCGATCGTGGCGGCGTTGGTGTTCCAGACCTGCCACGGGCTGACCAGCTCGCGCGGCCGGAACGCCGCTGCCGACGGGGTATTCCCCGGCAGTCGCTCGAAGATCACCGGCGAACGGCCCCAGTAGTAGACGACGACGTCCTGGCGGCCGTTCTCGTCCGCGTCGGCGGGCAGGCAGCCCATCGGGGCCGCGAAGGACGGCATCTCCAGCCCCGACGGGACCAGCGTGAACGGCTGGTACCGCGCGCCGGTGCCGGGAGCGGGTTCGACGGTGACGGTGTCCGTGCGGGGATCCACCAGGCAAACGTCGTGCGCGACCGGACCGCCGTCCGCGGCGAACAGCGCGGTCGCCGCGCCCACCGAGGAGATCCAGGACCGGATCTGTTCGTAGGCCGGGGCAACGGTCCGGACGTGCCGTCCGCCGGGCGCGTTGTCCGGGCTGGCTTGTGCGGCGGTGAACGAGAACTGGTGTGCCAGCTCGGTTTCCTCCGCTGAGGACGACTGCGGAACGACCGTGAACGCGAATACCGCCGCGCAGCCGAACAACGCGACCATGCGGGCCAGGTGTCGGCGCAGAAAGGGTCTCATCGGCTCTTCCTCTCCCACAGGTACCGGATTTCCGCGCGCCAGCGCTGGTAATGCGCGAGCGTCGACGGGTAGGGCATGAGCTGTCCGAGCGCCTCGTCGGTCCAGTCCGCAGCGTCATCGGTACTGGCTCCGGCTAGCACTTCCGCGGCTTTGTCGGTGTGCGCGGGCACGATCCCGCTGACCCGCCGCGCGGCACAGGCGAACGCGCACCCTTGGGCGAGGTGCGCGCGGTACGCACCGGACAGGTCGGCGAGGCGGGCGAGTTCGGCGGCGTCGGCCCCTCCCGCGTAGGTCGCGGCGAGGCCGATCCCGCTCCACAAGTCTGCCTGCCGTCCGGCGGGGAACTCAGCGATCCTCAGGGCAACACCGTCCGGGTCGGCGCATTCGCAGAACCACAGCGCCCGGCCGAGCCCCTGGTCGCGGATCTGCCGCGGCCCGCGGCCGAGCCCGGGTTCGAGGCGGTGCCGTCCGACGACCCGATCAGTGCGGAAAAAGCCTTGGTGGAAGCCGTATCCGTCCCAGGCCAGCCAGCGCAGCAACGGATCTGTCGCCGTGCTCCGGAAGGGGCGCAGCCGCAGCCGGGCATAAGCCCAGCCGACGCCGACGTGCACGAGGTGCGGATACTCCGCGGCCGGTCCGCTCAGCAGCGCTCCGACCCGGCCGCGCCGGAGCGGGAGGAGCACGTCCAGCAGGGCGCAGCCCATTCCCGCGCCCTCGAACGCGAACCCGCGCAGTTCTGGTTCGAGCGCGGACACTTGCCGGCACAGGACATCGGCGTCCGGCTCGACCGAGGCGTTCAATCCGGTCAGGAACGCGCGTCCGGCCGATTCCAGGACGCCGCGAGCCGGGCCGGGCCGCAGCCGGAACCGGCGCAGTCCGAAGTCGACCTGGCTCGAGTCCTGGCGCAGCGCCCTGGCCAGGATCCCGGCGCTCACCTCGCTTCCCGCGGCGCCGCCACGACGCTTTCCATCAGGGCGGTGACCAGCATCGGCCGTGCCTCCCGCTGGAAGTCGACGTCGGGATGGAATTCCCGGACCGTGCCCTCAAGCACCAGCAGGGACAGGATCGGGAACACGAACTGCGGGTCGGCGTGGAGGCCGTGCCGACGCTGGATGTCGAACAGCTTGGCGGAGAAGGAAACCAGGTCGAAGTCGGCGGCGTTGCGTCCGGTGTGCTTCTCCACCAGCGCGGCCAGCTCCGCGCGGAATCCCTCGGTGTCGGAGCCCGGCGGCGCCTTCGCCGTCGACAGCACGATGTCGGCGCAGGCCTCGCCGTCGCCTTGGCTCATGCAGTAGAAGAACGCGGCGAACTTCTCCCGCGCGGACTCCGACAGCTGAACGGCGAAACCCGCGTCCAGCACGACGATCGAGCCGTCCTCGCGGAAGTAGAGGTTGCCCGGGTGCAGGTCGCAGTGCACCACTCCGTCCAGGAAAAGCATCCGGTACACCGCGCGCAACGCCCGCACGACCGCGTTCCGGCGCTGCTCCTCGCCGAGATCCTCCGGACGGCGGCGCACCAGCCCGTCGACGAAGTCCATCACCAGAGTGTCCTCAGTGGACAGTCCAGGACAGATGCCGGGAACGGTCACTCCGTCCGCGGCGCCCAGTGCTTTCCGGAAGCCTTCGAGCCGCTCCGCTTCCCTCGCGAAATCCAGTTGCGCGCGAATGCTTTCGGCGAGCTGCGCGGCGACGGCGGCGACCGGCACGCCGCGCAGCATCGGCAACCTCGCCGCCAGCCCAGCACCTCGTTCCAGCATCGCGAGATCAGCCGAGAGCGACCGGACGATGCCCGGCCTGCGCACCTTCGCCGCGACCGCCCGGCCGTCCGGGAGCACCACCCGGTACACGCAGGCGATGCTGCCCGCGCCGACCAGCTGCGGCTCCCCCGCCCCCAGGCTCAGCGCGGGCGGCATCGTGCGCAGCGGGACCGGGCGGACCTGGTCGTGCAGCCGGGAAAGCGCGCGGCACACCCGCGGCGGCAGGATGTCCGCTCGTGTGCTCAAGAGCTGGGCCGCCTTCACGAACGCCGGGCCCAGCGCCACCACAGTGTCCGCCAGCCAGACGTCTCGCTCGAACCGTTCTCCGCGCAGCCACGCCGCCGCCGTCGCCGGTCCCAGCAGCAGCGACCGGCCGGCGAGGACCGCGAACGCACGTGCGGTCCTCAGCGCCACCGCGCCTCCCCTCGACAACGTCATCTCTCCCCTTCGCCGTCCGGGCTGATTGCCCGACGACCGACGTTACAACCAGTAGCGCGAGACATGCTCCGCGTGACCACAAGACCATCCGTTCCAGCGAAACCGGCGCGGAACACTCGGCCGGACAAGGTTTTTCCCTATCGGGGCCGGGAAACCGGCTCGGCCCGCTACAGCCACTAGGCCGCGGGGCACGGCCGCTGACTCGGTCGTGACCGTGCCTGGCCCGATCCAGGCACGGCGAAACACCCTGCGTAGCCGTCACCTGGCCGCTTTCGCTTACGCGGCGCGAAACTCAGTCGACATCGGCGGTCCGTTGCGCTTCCTGGCTGCTGCGGGCAGCGGGAAAACCCACCCCGAGCTGATCCGCCGCGAGCGCAGTGCCTTCCAGCCGAGCGCGAATCTTGGCGAACGCTGTCCGGCGCGACGTCGACTGGTCGTCGGCGAACGGGGAGAATCCGCAGTCGTCGCAGGTTCCCAGCTGCTCCACCGGGATGTACCGGGCGGCGCGCAGAACGCGGTCGCGCACCTCCTCGGCGGTCTCCACCCGGGGGTCGATCGGATCGATCACTCCGACGAACACCCGGATTCCCGGCCGGAGCTGGTCCGCGACGACGCGCAGGACGCGGTCCGGGTCGGACTCGCTGGCCAGCTGGAGGTAGAAATTGCCTGCGGCGTGCCGGAACAGCTCGGGAAGCAGGCCGGCGTAGTCGACGTCGAGGCTGTGCGTCGAGTCGAGGTCGCCGCCGGGGCAGGTGTGGACGCCGATGCGCGCCCGTTCGGATTCGCTGAACCTCTCCAGGACCCGGTTGTTCAGCTCGACGAAATCGCGCAGAATCCGCCCGCTGGGGTCGAGCTTCAGCGACAAGCGCCCCTCAGTGAAATCCAGCTGGACACCGTGCGCGCCCGCGTCCAGGCATCCGCGGATATCGGCCTCGGCGCCGTCGACCAGGTCGTCGAGGAAATTCTCGCGCGAATAGCCGTCGATCCCGGATGCCGGGTACACCAGAGACAGCGCGGAAGGCGCGATCACCGCTTGTTTCACCGGAAGGTTCGTGCACTCTTTGGCGGCCCGTAAATAGCGTTCGGCATGTTCTTGGTAGCGGAAGGGCCCGGAGGTCAGACAGGGCAATTGCCGCTGGTGCCCGTCGGCGAAGGGGATGACGACGCCGTCCGCGGAAAGGTTCGCCGCGCCCGCGATCGGGTAGGTGACGAAGCTGGGTTTGCGCTGCTCGCCGTCGGTGACCACGGTCGCGCCCATCGCCGCTTGGGTTTCGATGGTCTCGCGAACGGCTCGGTCGAGAACGGAGGCGAACGCCGCGTCGCCGAGCTGCCCGCTTTGCCGCGCGGCGAGAGCGCCGAGCAATTCGGGCGAACGGGGGATGCTGCCGATGGGCTCGGAAGGAATGGTCATGCGGCGAGCCTAGAAGCGGCGGTGCGGGAAAGAACACGGCAGAACGCGGTAATCCTTCTTTCGAGCCATTACCGGCTCGAAAGTGTTGACACAGTGCCGCGATGGGAGAGGGCGGTTTATTGGCAGAGTGCGAAAAACCCCTCCACACTCTGCCGAAACCTTCAGCGCCGCCCGCCACGACCGCTATTCGGCCGACAAATTCTGCACATCAGCCAGGCGACTCCCTGCCCGATCGGCTTGTGGCCGAATTCGAGCCTGTCCGCGAAGACTTCTCGCTTTCCTTTCCTGCCGGACTCGCGTTTCCCTCCGCTAACCCGGGAGGCCCGCGGCCGCGGCGATGCCCTGGTCGAGGCTCAGGCTGTAGTCCAGGTTCATATGGTCGGCGTCGTAATACACACTGACCTTTCCGATCACCGCGTAGCAGCGTTGCCGGTCGCAGAAGTAGTCGGTCAGGTCGAGCAGCCGGACCTTCGGGTCGGTGCTCGCCTTGGCCGCCGCCGTCAGCGGGTCCGCCGGTTGCGCGACCGAGCGAGCGACCGCGCATTGCCGGGGGTCGTCCGGATTCAGCACGACGCAGTCGGTGGCACGCACGAGTCCGTTGAGCGGCGGGTCGGCCATCACGAACACCGTCGCGCCGGCGCCGGTCCACTGTGCCCAGTAGGAGTTCAGCCCGTCCTGGTACTGCTCCGCTTGCGACCGTCCGCTGCGGTCGTCGGCTCGTTCGTGCCTGCTGTAGAACGACGTGAACACGTACGCGGGCCGCGTTTTCGCGATGTCGCCGGCCATCGCCTTCGTCCAGGCCATGCACCGCCGGTCCAGTGCGGTGCCGTGGTAGTTCAGGGCTTGGATCTCGGCGAACGGGCAGCCTCCCAGGTAGCTCGTGTACATCAGCCAGTGGTTCTTGCGGGCGAGGCTCAGCAGCGGGCCCTGCCATTGCTGGGCGTGCGAGTCACCGACCAGCCACACCACCGTCGGGTTCGCCGCGCCCTGGCTGAAATCGCATTTGGTGGTCGTCTTCGTGCCGTCGCTCGCCGCGTACTGGGACAGCGGCGGCGGGCAGTCCGCGGGCGCGGTGTAGTACCGGTTGGCCGGGCCCATCTCGACGCTCCTGGCCGGGCCGAACGGATCAGCGCACGCGTTGCCCGCCATCAGCGCCCTCGCGCCGTGGCACGGGCCGGTCGTCTCGGCCGCCAGATCGCGGGCCGCCTGGTCGACGTGCCGCTCGTACGTCCAGGTCAAGCCGCCTGCCGCGGCGCATACGACGAGCATTCCGGCCACCATGCCGGCGAAGGTCACCCCGGCGGTGCGGCTCAACGGCTGCCAGGTCCGGACCGGGTCCTCGACAAGTCGCTTCGACGCGTACGCCGCGACCAGGGACGCACCGACGATGCCCGCCTTGACCTGCCAGGTCAGCATGCCGGCGGCCAGCGCGCCGGGGAAGGCGAACGGAGCCAGCATGATCAGCGGCCAATGCCACAGGTACAGCGAATAACTGACATTCCCCAGCCACTGCACCGGCGGAGACGAGGACAGCGGCGTGTGCCATTGCCGTCCCTCGCGGCTGCCGCCGAAGATGACCAGCGCGGTGCCGATCGCGGGCAGCAAGGCGGTCGCGCCGGGGAACGCGGTCTGATCGTCGAACAGGATCGCGGCGGCGGCGATCGCGGCGAAACCGGCCAGCGAGGCCACGTTCGCGACGACCTTGGACAGCACGAGCTTCGCACCGCCGAAGGCCAGCAACGCGCCGAGCGCGAACTCCCACACCCGCACCGGCGTCACGAAATACGCCTGGCTCTTGGACACGTCGGTGAACCAGATGCTGAAGCCCAGCGAGGCGATCCCGACGATCGCGACGCCGGCGATCCTCACCCGCCGCGCGCGGATCTTGAACAGCAGCAGGAGAAGCAGCGGCCAGAACAGGTAGAACTGCTCCTCGACCGACAGCGACCAGTAGTGCTGGGACAGGCTCGCCGACTGGGTGAAATGCGAGTAGTCGACGGAATTCGCAGCCAGCAGCCAGTTTTCCCAGTAAAGCGCGCTCGCGATGACTTCCTGCGCGTTGGACTCCCAGCGCGGATACGGCATCAGGAAGTACGCGGCGACAACGACGAACGCCAGGACGAGAAACGCCGCGGGCAGGAGGCGGCGCACGCGGCGGGCGTAGAACTTCGCGAGCCGGATCCGCCCGGTGCTCGCGACCTCGCGGACCAGATGCGACGTGATCAGGAAGCCGGAAATGACGAAGAAGACGTCGACGCCCACGTAACCGCCGGTCAACCGGGCGGGCCAGAGATGGTTCAGCACCACCAGCCCGACCGCCACCGCGCGCAGCGCCTGGATGTCCGGCCGGAATGCCGGTCTTCGCTCCCCTGACGACTGCGAGGGCCGCACCGGCCCGCTCAACGTCCCCGTGCCCATTTCCGCCCCTTGTGTCCCGCCCCGCTGAAAACTCAGTGATGCTAGCGGGACCGGCAGGCAGGCCCGGCACGGGCTGGCCGAATCGCCGACCCGACGTGCGGAAAGAGGGGACGGCAACCGCCGTCCCCTCGGTCAGTCCGCGCTCAGCGCCAGCCCAGTTCCGGGGCGACGTGGGTCAGGATGCTCTCCAGCACATGGGCGTTGTAGTCCACGCCCAGCTGGTTCGGCACAGTCAGCAGCAGCGTGTCCGCGGCCTGCACCGCCTCGTCTTCCTTCAGCTCCCGCACCAGTTCGTCCGGCTCGGCAGCGTACGAGCGGCCGAAGATGGCTCGGGTGTTTTCGTCGATCATGCCGATCTGGTCGCGCGAGTTGCGGTCGCGGCCGAAGTACGCGCGGTCCAGGTCGTTGGTCAGCGCGAAGATGCTGCGGCTCACCGACACCCTCGGCTCGCGCTCGTGTCCCGCTTCCTTCCACGCTTCGCGGTAGGCCTCGATCTGCTTGCGCTGCTGGACGTGCAGCGGTTCGCCGGTCTCGTCGTCCTTCAGCGTGGAGCTTTGCAGGTTCATGCCCAGTTTCGCCGCCCAGACGGCGGTCGCGTTCGAGCCCGAGCCCCACCAGATGCGGTCGCGCAGGCCCTCGGAATGCGGCTCCAGGCGGAGCAGGCCCGGCGGGTTGGCGAACATCGGGCGCGGGTTCGGCTGGGCGAAGCCTTCGCCTTCCAGCAGTTTCAGGAAGACTTCGACGCGGTCGCGGGCCATGTCCGCCTCGGTCTCGCCCTCAGCGGGGGCATAGCCGAAGTAGCGCCAGCCGTCGATGACCTGCTCGGGGGACCCCCGGCTCACGCCGAGCTGGAGCCTGCCCCGCGAGATGAGGTCGGCGGCGCCCGCGTCCTCGACCATGTACAGCGGGTTCTCGTAGCGCATGTCGATCACGCCGGTGCCGATTTCGATCTTCGACGTCCGCGCGCCGATGGCCGCGAGCAGCGGGAACGGGCTGCCCGCCTGGCGCGCGAAGTGGTGCACGCGGAAGTACGCGCCGTCGACGCCCAGCTCCTCCGCCGCGACCGCCAGGTCGATCGACTGGTGCAGGAAGTCGGAGGCCGACCGGGTCTCGGAGTGCGCGCTCGCCGACCAGTGGCCGAACGAGAGGAAGCCAATCTTCTTCACGCATCGTCAAACGTTCAACTACCCGGCAGAATTCCCGGGGCCCGAGGGTTCAGCGGTCGAGCCGTTCCAGCAGGACGACGGTCACGGTGTCCCCGGCCTCCTTGCCGATCGCCTTCCGGAGCCCGGCGTTGACCGGGAGTTTGTGAGTGCCGTCGCCCAGCGCCATGAACGAGCTGCGGAACGGCTCGCCGTCGACGGTCCCGCGGACCTTCACCAGGCCGCGGGTGCCGAAGAACTCCGCCGAGCCGGGCCAGATCAGGTAGGTGTGGCCGCCCTTGGCCGGGCTCTTGCGCAGGGTCGCGGTGAATTCCTCGTTGAGGTCGGTCATGATCGTGTGCTCCTTGCCCTCGGATGGCTGCTCACCCCGAGGTACGAACCTGGTCGCGGGATTTCGACACCGGATCTCGCCCGTGCGTGCGGCGTCCGTTCAGAGAGGTGGCCTGGACGGCGATGCCGCGGATCGCGGACGGGTCGACGACCTCGGCGGCGGGCGTGCGGCGCGCCACGAACTCGTCCCGGTCCCCGACTGCGGTGATGATCCCGTCACGGACCGCGATCGCCTCGGCCTCGGGCTGTCCGCCGCCGACGGTCAGGATCGGGCCGCCGGTGAAGATCAGGTCGGTCATAACCCGACAGTCGACCACGGATCGGCCCGCCGCGCCCGGCGCTCGCTCCCCGGACTGCGTCGGCTTCCACTGTGTCTTCCGCCCGCTTGCGGTACGCGTCGGCCGTCTCGCCCCGCCAGTCCCGAGGATCCTTCTCGACCAGCTCCGCCGCGACCAATGGATTGCTCACAGAACACCTTGTTTCCCGGCCGCGCGCTTGCCCCGGAAACATCGGGAAAGCATCGGGAAGGCGGAGAACAGCGCCGGGCCTTTCTGGAAACCAGCGTGGCGCTGGCCGGTTCTCGCCCGCCGCCTCGGGAGCCGGTCCGGTGCCGGAAAGACGACACCCCGGCACCGGACCATTCCCCTATCTCGTCCCGCGCCGACCCCGCGCGGAGGCCGCCACCGCCGGGACCGGCCCGCCGGTGATCGTGAACTGCGAGCCCGGTTCGCGGACGACGTCACCGGTCGACGAGTTCGTGATCGTCACGTTCGTCAGCGTCGCGTTGCCTCGGGCACCGCTCATCGCGAGGATGCCCGCGCCGTTGTTCGACCGGTCGATCGTCACATTGTCGACCGTCACGCCCGGCATCGATCCGCCGCCGGTTTTGAACTGGATTCCGTCGTAGGTCGAATCGTGGATTTCGGTGTCCCGGAGCGTGATTCCCGGGATGTCCTTGCCCTGGGCGAAGAACGTGATCGCGCCGAACTTCTGCTGCTCGCCCCAGAACACCCCGCCGCAGCGGTACAGCGCGTTGCCCGCGATCAGGGTCTGCCCGGAAAACGGCAGCGGGTCGTGGTCGGTCGCCAGCATGATGCCGGGGTAGTTCATCGTATCCGACACCAGGTTGTTCTCGATCTTGTTCCCGTACCCGCCGTAGACCGCGATCCCGTTGGCACGCCACGGCAGCTGGACCGTGTTGTTGCGGAAGACGTTGTCGTGCGCGATGTCCACCGCCGGATCCTTCACGTACTGGTTCGCCCACACCGCGAGCGAATCGTCGCCGGTGGTCCGGAACGACGAGTTCACCACGCTCGAGCCGCGGGTGCCGTTGGCGAAATTGATGCCGTCGGCGTAGGTGTCGCGGATCCGCATGCCGCTGAACTGCAGGCCGTCGGCCGGGCCCCACAGCGCCGGGATGTTGCTGTAGTCCCGGCCGACCCACACGCCGACGTTCGCGTGCTCGATCCACACGTTCGAGATCTTCGTGCCGGTGCCGAACCGCCCGTTGAGGCCGACGCCGCCTTCCGCCCCGCCGTCGCCGCCGCGGATCCGGCCGGAGCCGAAGATCGCGAGGTCGGAGATCTGCACGTTTTTGTCGATGTCGAAGCCGAAATTGCCCTCGTGCGGATGGTTGATGCCGCCCGCGTCCTGCGGCTGGATCAGCGAGTACAGCTGCGAGTACCACATTCCGGCGCCCCGGATCGTCGCGTTCGAGATGCCGATCTGGTTGTACTGCCCGCCGCCGTTGGGCACGTTCGGGTCGTCGGTCAGGATCTTGCGTTCCTGCCGCCACTGGCCCGGCGGGATCCAGACGCAGCCGATCACACCGTTCTGGTCGTCGGTGACCGCACGCTGGATCGCCGCGGAGTCGTCGATCCCGTCGTCGGGCACGGCGCCGTAGTCGGTGATCGACGTGCATTCCGCCGGTTTCGGCAGGGCCGGCGCGACCTGTTCGAGGTCGATCAGGTCGATGACGTAGAACGCCGCGGTGTCACCGTTGTCGCGCTGCAGCTTGAACTTCGTGCCCGGCGGATACGACTGCGCCAGCAGCGCGTGCGATTCGTCGAACAGCCGCCGCGCGTCCGCGCCGGGAGTGTTCGTCAGGCCCTCGGGGTCGTCGGTGGTGCCGTAGAGCCAGCTGTGCTTGGACGACAGGTTCAGCTTCTGCGCGAAAGTTCCGTTGACGTACAGGCTGATCGTCGCGTCCTGTCCCCCGCCGCCGGGTGCGTCCGGGATCGAATTGCGGACCACGATCGAGTTCGCCTGGTTCGCGGACGTGAATTCCACGTACTGGCCCTGGTTCGCCAGCCGCACGGACTTGCGGCCGGACGATTCGGTGGCGAAGTTCGTGTGCCCGAACGTGCGCAGCGGATCGGTCTCCAGCAGCTGGCCTTGATACTGCGCAGCTTCCGCTTCGTACTCGACGTACGGCACCGCTGCGCCGCGGCCGACCACCATCGCCCGTGAGAGCGCGTTGTTGGCTTCGTTCGTTTCCTCGACCGTGTCGGTCGCGTCGGCCGTCGCGGTGAGGTTCGCGTTCGCAGCGGTCCACGTGCCCGGCATCGCGACGTTTGCCGTGGCTCCAGCAGCGATCGCGGGTGTGTCCGCGTTGAAAGCGCTGCTGCCGGCGGACAGCCGGGTCACTGAGGTTCCCGCGCCGCTGGTGCCGCGGTTGTGCACGGCGACGGTGAACGACACCGGCGCTCCGACGGCCGGGCTCGGCGGATTCGACGTGATGCCGGTGATCTCGAGGTCCGGTCCCGGTGCCTGCGCGATCACCAGCGGCGTCGGCGAGGTGAAGGTGTTGTTGGAGTCGTCCTGCTCGACGACGGTGTTGGCGGGGTCGACGGTGGCGGTCACGGGGTAGCTGCCCTGCGGCCGTTTGCCCGCCTGCACGGTCACCGTGGCGGACGCACCGGCGGCGAGCGCACCGACCGGCGCGGAGCCGACCACGGTGCCGCCGAGGCTGACGTTGGCCGTCGTCGCGCCAGCAGCGGCGGAACCCGCGTTCCGAACCGTGGCCGATACGGCGAGATCGCTGGCCTCGGTCGGGTTCGACGGGGTCCACGCGGTACCGGTGACGACCAGATCCGGGTTCGGCGCAGGCGTGCCGAACACCTGGAACTCCGCCGCCTGCCCGCCGGGTGCGCCGGAGTTGGCGAAGAACCGCAGCTGCACGTCGGCGGCGCGGCCGGCGAGCGGGATCGTCACGGTGTTCTGGTCGGCGGCCGGGTCGAAGCGGTAGTCGGCCCGCGCGGCGAGCGTCGTGAATTCGCCGGAGTCCTGGGCGCGGCCGAGGATCTCGAAGTTCTGCGTCCGCGCGCTCCAGATCGGGTCCGGGTTGAGTTTCACGACGACCGAGGCGAGATCCGCGTCGGCGCCGAGCTTTGCGGTCAGGGTGTTCGGGTAGCCTGCGGCGGACTCCCAATAAGTGCCAGTGTTGTTGTCGTTCGCGTTGGCGGCCGCGAACGCGCCGACCGTCGAGGACGCCTCGATCGGCTTGCCCGCGGCGAGGTTCTGGCCGGTCTGCGTCCCGGCCCGGACGACGTGGTTGCTGTCCGCGGACTCGTTCCCGGCCGCGTCCTTGGCGCGCACGAAGTACTCGATCCGCGTTCCCGCGGGCCGGTTTTCGGTGAAGGCGGTGCCGGTGACGGTGGTAATCGGCGTGCCGTCGCGGTAGACGGTGTAGCCGGTCACGCCGACGTCGTCGGCCGACGGCGACCAGGTCAGCCGGACCTGTCCGGAGGCGGGCTCGGTCAGCGCGACATTCGCCGGCGCGGTCGGTGCCTGCGTGTCGCCGGTGTCCGGTCCGTACAGCTCGAACTCCGAGAGCTGCGCGGCGGGCCACTGCGTGTTCGCGGTGATGTCCAGCCGCACGTAGCGGGCGGACGCGGTCACCGGGATGGTCACCGTGCCGGAGGCGAATGCGTACCCGGTCGACCGGACCAGGTCGGTGAACGACTTGCCGTCGGCGCTGCCGCGCACGGTGAGCGTCTGGGTGCGCGATTCCCAGGCGGCAGGCAGTTTCAGCACGATGCGCGAGAGGGGCTTGGCCGAGCCGAGGTCGGCCTGGATCCATTGCGGGAAGGCGTTGTTGGCCGATTCCCAGTAGGTGGCCTGGTTGCCGTCGAAGGCGTTCGCGACCGGATAGCCGGGCTGCACGCTGCTCGCCGACACCGTTCGGGTCAAGGGCACATCAGCGGCACTCGCGGCGGGACCAGGCGACGGACCACCGGCTGCGGCGGCGGGCGTGAGCCCCGCCGCGAGAAGACCTGCGGCGAGGAAACCGGTGAGAAGACGGGACAAACGCGTACGTGTCATGGCGTCTTCCGTTCTTTGCGGAGTATGGACGGGTGCCCGCCGGGAAAACCGCGCGGGCACCCGTGCGCTCAAGTGCGGTTGATCGTGAACGTGGACGTCGTGTTCCGGATGTCCTGGTCGTTGTCGCTCAACGCGAGCCCGGAGAACGTCGCCGACCCGGCCGCCGGGCCCTGCCCGGGTTCGGGCAGCTCGTTGGCCCAGATCCCGATCCCGGACTTGGCGTCGAACTCGTCGCCGCTGCGGTGCGCCCCGGAGATCGACACGTTCGTCAGCACCGTGTCCTGGACCGTGTTCTCCGGCTGGCCGCCGGTGTATTTGGTCTGGAACATGATGCCGCTGTAGGTCGGGCTCTGGATGTCCGCGTCGGACACCCGGATGCCGCGGAACTCCTTGGACGCGGAGAACATCCAGATCGCCGGGAACGTCTGCTTGCCCCAGAAATGGCCGCCGGCGCGGACGAGCGAGACGTTCTGGACCGTCGTCGGCTGCGGCCCGAACCCGAGGAACGGATAGCCGAAGTCGAGCGAGCTGAGCGTGATCCCGGAGTAGGTCAGCGTGTCCGCGACGTAAAGGTTCCGGAAGGTGTTGTTGTACCCGCCGTACACCGCGATGCCCGCCGCGCGCCACGGGAGCAGCACAGTCAGGTTCTCGAACACGTTGTCGTACTGGTTGCCCTGATTGATGTCCGTGGCGGCGAACAACGCGAAGCTGTCGTCCCCGGTCGACCGGGCCTCATTGTTGGTGACGTGGTTGCCGGTGCTGCCGTTGGTGAAGTTGACGCCGTCGGCGAACGTGTCGCGGATGCGGGAGTTCTTCACCGTGGAGTTGTCCACATTGGTCGCCCAGAGCAGGCACATCTGGTGCTCCGTCCAGATGTTGTCGATGGTCATGTTCGCGACGCCGGTGAAGTTGAAGACCTTGCCCGGACCGTCGATGCGGGAGGTGTAGTTCCCGAAGACGGCGAACCCGCTGAAGGTCGACCCGCTCGCGCTGGCCTGCGCGTCGAACCCGATGTCGGTGTTCTCCTGCCCGGCCGGCGCGGTGAACCTCGTGAACCACGGCCCGGCGCCGAGCACCGTGACCGGTTTGCCGTACACGGTGACCTTGCTGGTCATCGGGTACTGCCCGGCGGGGAGGTAGACGCCGGTGAGGGTCGGGTCCTGGCGGACCTTGTCCAGCGCGGCCTGCACGTCCTGCTGGCTGAACCCGGCCGGGACCGCGTAGTGCGCCGGGTCCGGGTTGGCGGTCGCGGCGGCCAATTCGAAGTTGACGAAGTCGATCGCGTAGTTCGCGCTGTTGGCCGCGTCCTTCTGCAGCTTGATCTTGTGCCCGGCGGGCACGGTCGTGCCGAGCAGCATGCTGGCCTCGTCGTAGATGTGGCGCGCCGGTCCGGCGCCCGGCGAGTTCCCCGGGGAGGCTTCGGCGCCGTAGAGCCACGCGTAATGCGAGGTCAGGTCGATGGCCTTGAGGAACGTGCCGTCGACGTACACGTTCAGCGTCGAGTTCTGCCCGCCGCCGCCCGCAGCGTCCGGCATCGAGAACCGCGTGACGAGCGTGTTGGTCGCCGCGCGCGTGGTGAACTCCACCGAGGAGCCAGTCGCGTTCAGCGTCACGGCTTTGCGGCCCGACGCCTCGCCCGCGAGATCGCCGATCGTCCGGTTAGGGCCGATCACGGCCGCGCCGCCCGCGACGACGCCGTCCTCGGCCTCGTACATGTCGTAGGGCATGTTGGCGCCGCGGCCGACGAACAGCGATTGGGTGCTGGTGTTGTTGCCCTGCTTGGCGGGCAGCTCGTTGGCGTCGTTCGCGACGACCGTCTTCACCGTGTACCGGCCGTTCGCTGCCGTCCAGCTCCCGACGGTCACCGGCGCGGTGGCTCCGGGCGCGAGGACTCCCGCAGAGGAACCGCTCAGTGTCTTGACGACCGTGCCGTTCTGGTCAGCGATCGTGACCGTGACGTCGTGGGCACCGTCTGCCGAAGCAACTGTGCCCTGGTTGCGCAGTGTCGCGGTGAAGGTCACCGTGTTGCCCGCCGACGGATTGTTCGGCGACCAGGCCGTAGCCGCGACGAGGTCGGAGCTCTGCACCGGGCTGACGGCCAGCGGCGTCGAGCTGGTGTAGGAGTTGTTGTCCTCGTTCTGTTCGATGACGGCGTTCGCCTCGTCGACCTTCGCGGTCACGTCGTAGCTGCCCGTGTCCCGGGGGCCGATGTTCGCCGAGACGGTCGCGGACGCTCCCGCCGCGAGCGCGGCGACTGCTGCCGTGCCGACTTTTGTCTTGCCCAGGTAGAGGTTCACGTCGGTCGCACCGGAGGCTGCCGTCCCGGCGTTGCGGACGGTCGCCGACACCGTGATCGCGTCGGTCTCCACCGGTTTCTGCGGCGTCCAGGACACGTCCGAGACCGTCAGGTCCGGGTTCGGCGCGGGGACGCCGAAGACCTGGAATTCCGCGGCCTGACCGCCGCCCGCGCCGGAGTTGGCGGTGAAGCGCAGGCGGACGTCACTAGCCCGGCCGCTGACCGGGATGGTCACGGTGTTGCCGCTCGCGGGGTCGAAGCTGTACGTCTGGGCGGGCGCCAGCGTGGTGAAGTCGGTCGCGCCCTGGTCGCGGCCTTCGACGGCGATCGTCTGCGTCCGCGCGCTCCACGCGGGGTCCGGGTCGAGCTTCACGACGACCCGGTCGAGGTCGGCGTGCGAACCCAGCGCCACGGTCAGCAGGTTCGGATACGCCCCGCTGCCCTCCCAGTACGTGGTCGCCGAGTCGTCGTTGGCGTTGGCCGCGACGTAGGTCTGCTGGGTCGACGACGCCGTGATCGGCTTGCGCAGCGCGAGATTCGTGCCGCTCTGGGTGCCGCCTCGGGTCACGGTGTCGCTGTTCGCCGACTGGTTGCCCGCCGCGTCGCGGGCGCGCACGAAGTAGGCGACGCTCGCGCTGGCCGGCTGATTGTCGGTGTAGGACAGCACATTCCCGGCGACGCTGCCGCGGAGCTGGCCGTTGGCATAGACGTCGTAACCGGTCACGCCGGTGTTGTCCGTCGAAGCCGACCAGGTCAGCCGGATCTGGCCGCTCGCGGGTTCGGTGTAGGCGAGGTTGCCGGGCGCGGACGGCGGCTGGGTGTCGCCGCCGGCCGGGCCGTGCACCTCGAACTCCGACAGCTGCGCGGCGGGCCAGCCGGTGTTGGCGGTGATGTTCAGCCGGACGTAGCGGGTGCTGCCGGTGAGGTTCACGGTGACGGTATTGCCGGTCGCCGGGTCGAAGCGGTAGCCGGCCGAGGGCACGAGATCGCTGAAGCTCGCGCCGTTCGCGCTGCCCTGCACCGCGAAGGTTTCGGTGCGGGCCTCCCAGTTCGCGGGCAGCTTCAGCACGAGCTGGGCGACGTTCGTCGCGGTGCCGAGATCAGCCTGAATCCATTGCGGGAACTGGTTGTTCGTGCTTTCCCAGTAGGTGGCCTGGTTGCCGTCGCCGACGCCTGCGACGGGATAGCCGGAAAGCTGACTGCTGGCGGTGTAGGTCGCGGTGGCCGCTTGTGCGGCGGGCTGGACGGCAACTGGCGGGGCGGGAGCGGCTGACGCAGTCGCCGGCCAGGCGGGCAGGGCGACCAGCAGGGACAGGGCGGCGCAGAGCGCGGCGCGCGGGAAAAGTCGCTTCGTTCTCATGGGTTTCCTCTGATCCAAGGAGGAGGGAGACGACTCGATCGAGAACGCCCCGCGTGGCGCGGGACGGCGGGGACCAGGGAGCGGACAGGCGGGGATCCCGTCCGGGGGCGCACGAGAACAGCACGGAACAGTCGACATGGCACCTCTTCGTTGAGGCTGGGCCGGGCGCTTGCCGCGTTTGCCCGGGACCTAGTCAGATATTTTCACTGATTCGTTCAAGAATTACAGCCTTCTAGGAGCGGTAAGTCAACAGCGAGCCCCGCGGAGCATCACGTCCCACCAGCGCTTTCACCGCGAGAGCAAGCGAAGCGCTCGTCCCGTCGGAAACTTGCGATGGTTTGCGGTAACTTTCACTCATGACACGTCGCCTTGCCGAAGTCGCCCGCCAGGTCGGGGTCAGCGAAGCCACCGTCAGCCGGGTGCTCAACGGCAAGGCCGGGGTGTCCGCGAGCACCCGGGCCGCCGTGCTCACCGCGCTGGACGTGATGGGCTACGAGCGGCCGACGCAGCTGCGCGGCGAGCGGGCCCGGCTCGTCGGGCTGGTGCTGCCGGAGCTGCAGAACCCGATTTTCCCGGCGTTGGCCGAGGTCATGGGCAACGCGCTCGCCCAGCAGGGCTTCACCCCGGTGCTCTGCACGCGGACCGCGGGCGGGGTGTCGGAGGCGGAGTACGTCGAGATGCTGCTGCAGCAGCAGGTGTCCGGCGTGGTGTTCGCCGGCGGGATGTACGCGCAGGCCGACGCCGTGCACACGCACTACCACCACCTGGCCGAACGGCGGCTGCCGACGGTGCTGATCAACGCGGCGGTCGACCACCTCGGCCTGCCGCAGGTCTCGTGCGACGACGCGGTGGCCGTCGAGCAGGCCGTCGGGCACTTGAGTTCCCTCGGCCACGAGAAGATCGGCCTGGTGCTGGGACCGAACGATCACGTGCCGTCGCAGCGCAAGCTCGAGGCGTTCCGGGAGCACGCCGCGAAACTCGGGCTCCCCGTGCTGGACGAACTGGTGGAGCACGGGATGTTCTCCATCGAAGGCGGGCACGCGGCCGCGGCGCGGCTGTACCCGCGCGGCGCGACGGCGGTGCTGTGCGCGAGCGATCCGCTGGCACTGGGCGCGATCCGCGCGGCCCGGCGGCAAGGCTTGTCCGTGCCGGGCGACATTTCGGTGGTCGGCTACGACGACTCCGCGCTGATGAACTGCACCGACCCGCCGCTGACCACGACGCGCCAGCCGATCGAGGCGATGGGCCGGGCCGTGGTCGAACTGCTGGTGAAACGCATCAACGGCGGCGAGGTGGCGGTGGAGGAGCTGCTGTTCGCGCCGGAACTGGTGGTGCGCGGCTCCACGGCCCGCCGGACCCCCTGAGATCAGCCTACTGTTCACAAGTTGCAGATTCTCGTCGAGTTCTTGCGCAGACGCGGTTCGCGGCCTTAGGGTGACCGCCGTCACCTGCTGTGCTCCTCCGCGAGATGAGGCTTGAGATGAGCAGACCCTGGTCCCCCGCCGCTCCCCGCCGGATGTTCGCCCTGCTCGCCGCGGCGGGCCTGCTCCTGGGCACCTCCGCCTGCGGGGGCGGCGGCGATCCGGGGAGCTCCGCCGGGGGCACGGTCACGATCACCGTCACCGGCCAGCCGCCGACGAGCCAGCCGTTCGAACGCGGCGTATTCGATGCCGACGTCAAGGAATTCGAGGCGGCGCACCCGAAAATCCGCATCGAACCGCACGAAGGGTTCATGGACCCGAAGACATTCGGCGCGAAGCTGGCGGGCGGGCAGCTCGAGGACGTCTACTACGTCTATTTCACCGATCCCGCCCAGATCATCGCCCGCCACCAGGCCGCGGACATCACCGAGGCGGTCAAGAACGTCCCGCACGTCAACGATATCAAGCCGGAATTGCTCGACAACTTCCGCGGCGCGGGCGGCAAGCTTTACGGCCTGCCGACGATGAATTACACGATGGGCCTGCTCTACAGCCGCCCGCTGTTCCAGAAAGCCGGGCTCGACCCGGACAAGCCGCCGCAGACCTGGGACGAGGTGCGCGCGGCGGCGAAGAAGATTTCCGCGCTGGGCAACGGAATCGTCGGGTACGCCGACTACAGCAGGAACAACCAGGGCGGCTGGCATCTCACCGGCTGGCTCGCGTCGATGGGCGGCTCCGTCGCGCGCAAGGACGGCGGCAAATGGGTCGCCGATTTCGACAACGAAAAAGGCAAGGCGGCCCTGAACCTGCTCCACGATCTGCGCTGGACCGACGATTCCATGGGCAGCAAGCAATTGCTGGAGGCCCAGGACGTGCAGCGGATGATGGGCGCGGGCCAGCTCGGCATGTACATGGCCGCCCCGGACAACGTGCCCGTGCTCGTCAAGCAGTTCGCCGGCAAGTACGAGGACTACGGCATCGCGGGAATGCCGGACGGCAAGGGCACGCTGCTCGGCGGCGAGGGCTACATGATCAACCCGAAGGCGTCGCCGGAAAAGATCAAGGCGGGCCTCGAATGGATCCAGTGGAAGTATCTCAACCCGGACCGCTTCGAGAAGCACATCAAGCAGTACGTCGACGGCAAGCAGCCGGTCGGGCTCCCGGCCGAGCCGACTCCGGACGTCTGGCAGGGCGCGGTGCGCGAGAAGCAGCTGGCGCTGAAAGCCAAATACGCCAACGTGCCCGCGCGGAACTATCAGTCCTATGTGGACTCCACAGGCAAGATCAAGGGCAGCGTCGAGCCGCCGAACGCACAGCAGGTGTACGCGATCCTGGACAGCGTGATGCAGGCGGTGCTCACCGACCGGAACGCGAACATCGACCAGCTGCTCTCGTCCGCCGCGGCGAAGGTCACCAGTGTCCTCGCCCAGGTCAAGTAGCCTCCTCGCCTGGCCCGCGACGTCCTCGTCGCCGGCCAGGCGACCGGCCGCCTCCCCCGCCGCGCAGCGCCGGGCCCGGTTGCGCCGCAAGCTCAAGGAAAACCTCACCGCCTACGGCCTGCTGTGCGCCGCGCTGGTCGTGTTCGCGATGTTCTCCTGGTACCCGATCGTGCGCGGGGTGCTGCTGAGCTTCCAGCAGGTCGACTTCGTCAACCCGCCCACGTGGGTCGGCCTCGACAACTTCGCCCGGCTGTTCTCAGACCCGCTGTTTGGCGTCGCCTGGCGGAACACGTTGCTGTTCACCGGTCTCGCGCTGGTTTTCGGCTTCGCGGTCCCGTTCCTGACCGCAGTGCTGCTCAACGAACTACGGCACGCCCGCGCGTTCTTCCGGCTCGCGGTGTACCTGCCGGTGATGCTGCCGCCGGTGGTGACCGCACTGATGTGGAAATGGTTCTACGACCCGGGTTCCGGCCTGTTCAACTCCGCACTCGGCGCGGTGGGCCTGTCCGGCCCGCAGTGGCTGGATTCGAGCGGGACCGCGATGCTGTCGCTGGTGTTCGTCTCGACGTGGGCGAACATGGGCAGCACCACGCTGATCTACCTGGCCGCGCTCGGCACGATCCCCGGCGAACTGTACGAGGCCGCGGAACTCGACGGGGCGGGGATGTGGAAACGGCTGCGGCACGTCACTTTCCCGCAGACCCGGTTCGTCCTGCTGATGCTTCTCCTGCTGCAGATCGTCGCGACCATGCAGGTGTTCACCGAACCGTACGTGATGACCGGCGGCGGCCCGGACGACTCCACGGTGACCGTGCTCCTGCTGCTCTACCGCTATGCCTTCGTCTACAACGACTTCGGCTCGGCGAGCGCGATGAGCCTGCTGCTGTTCCTGGCGCTCGGCGTGTTCTCGGCACTGTACGTCCGGTTGACCAGGAAGGCGGACCAGGCATGAGGACCCTCGTCTCGCCCGGTGCGCTGCGCAGCCGACGCGGCAAGGCGGTCTACGGCGTCGTTTTCGCCTGCACGCTCCTGGTTTTCGTGCTCGCGTTCCTGTTCCCGCTGTACTGGGCGGTGACCGGGGCGATGAAGACGCCGCAGGAACTGGCGCGGACCCCGGCGACGCTCGTCCCGCACGAATGGCATCCGGAGACCTTCGGCGAGGCCTGGGATCAGCTGAACCTCGGCAAGTACTTCCTCAACACGCTCGTCGTCGCGGGCGGGGCGTGGCTGGTACAGATGGCCGTCGACGTCCCCGCCGCCTTCGCGCTGTCGAAGCTGCGGCCGAAGTTCGGCAACGCCGTCCTCGGGCTCATGCTCGCCACCCTGATGCTGCCCGCCGCCGCGCTGCTGGTGCCGACCTACGTGACCATCAGCGATCTGCCGTTGCTGCACCTGAACCTCATCGACTCCCCCGCCGCGGTGTGGCTGCCCGCCGCCGCGAACGCGTTCAACGTCTATGTGCTGAAACGGTTCTTCGACCGGATCCCGGACGAGCTGATCGAAGCCGCGCGGCTCGACGGCGCCGGGCCGGTGCGCACGCTGTGGCGGATCGTGCTGCCGATCTCGCGGCCGATCCTGGCCGTGGTGTCGATTCTCGCGGTCGTGACCGCGTGGAAGGACTTCATCTGGCCGCTGCTGGTGTTCCCGGACACCGGCAAGCAGACCCTCTCGGTGATGCTGCAGCGCGTGGCGATCGACATGCCGCTCACCGTGCTGACCGCCGGGATGGTGCTCGCCAGCCTGCCGATGGTGGCGCTGTTCCTGGTGTTCCAGCGGCAGATCCTCTCCGGGCTGACCGCGGGCGGCCTCAAGGGCTGACCCGCCCCGTCCCTGGCTTTCCCCCACCACGAGGAAGGTTGTTTCCGTGACCGCATCGGGAAGACAAGACGCCGCGGGCTGGTGGCGCGCCGCGGCGATCTACCAGATCTACGTCCGCAGTTTCGCCGACGGCAACGGCGACGGCATCGGCGACCTCGCCGGTGTCCGCGCGCGGCTCGACCACCTGGCCGCGCTCGGCGTCGACACGCTCTGGTTCACCCCGTGGTACCCGTCGCCGATGGACGACGGCGGCTACGACGTCGCCGATTTCCGCGGCATCGACCCGCTTTTCGGCTCGCTCGCCGAGGCCGAGGCGCTGATCGCCGAGGCGCACGGGCGGGGCCTGCGGGTGATCATCGACATTGTGCCGAACCACTGTTCCGACGAGCACCGCTGGTTCCGGGAGGCGCTGGCCGCCGGCCCGGGTTCGGCTGAGCGGCAACGGTTCTGGTTCCGGCCGGGCCGCGGGCCGGACGGCGCCGAACCGCCGAACAACTGGAAGTCGCGCTTCGGCGGATCCGCGTGGAGCAGGGTGCCCGACGGCGAGTGGTACCTGCACCTCTACAGCTCGCGGCAGCCGGATTTCAACTGGGACAACCAGGACGTCCGCGCCGAGTTCGAGGACATCCTGCGGTTCTGGTTCGACCGCGGGGCGGACGGCTTCCGCATCGACGTCGCCGACGGGCTGGTGAAGGACGCGCGGCTGCCGGACGTCGAGGAGGGCGACGAGACGCCGTTCTCCGATCAGGAGGGGCTGCACGAGATCTACCGGTCGTGGCGGAAGATCGCCGACAGCTACCCGGGCGAGCGCGTGCTGGTCGGCGAGATGTGGCTGCCGGACCTGTCCCGCACCGCGCGGTACCTGCGCCGCGACGAACTGCATTCGGCGTTCAACTTCGATTTCCTGGTCTGCCCGTGGGACTCCGCGCGCTTCCGGAAGGTCATCGAGCGGACGCTGCAAGCGCACGACGCCGTCGGCGCGCCGCCCGCCTGGGTCCTGTCGAACCACGATGTCACCCGGCACGTCACGCGGTACGGGCGAGCGGGCGACACCGGGTTTTCGTTCGCGGATCGGCTGCACGGCAGCTCGGTGGACCTGGTGCTGGGCACCCGGCGCGCTCGCGCGGCAGCGTTGCTGACGATGGCGCTGCCCGGCGGGATGTACGTCTACCAGGGCGAAGAGCTGGGGCTGTGGGAGGTCGAGGACATCCCCGCCGAACTGCGGCAGGACCCGGTGTGGACGCGCACGAACGGCGCCGACCCCGGCCGCGACGGCTGCCGGGTGCCGCTGCCGTGGTCCGGCGACGAGCCGCCGTTCGGCTTCGGCCCCGGCGGGGCCTGGCTGCCGCAGCCCGCGGAATGGCAGGCGTACACGGCGGAAGCGCAGGCCGCGGACCCGGCGTCGATGCTCAGCCTCTACCGCGCCGGGCTGCGGCTGCGCACGGAACTCACCGGGGATCTGGAGTGGCTGTCGCTCGGTGACGACGTGCTCGCCTTCCGCCGGGGAGCGGGGTTCGCGTTCGTACTGAACTTCTCCGGCGCGCCGATCACGCTGCCGCCGCATTCGGAAGTCCTGCTGGCCAGCAACGCGGTGACCGCCGAGCTGCCTGCGGACACGGCGGTCTGGCTGCGTTCCTGACCCTCACGCGAAAGCCGATCACCCGGAGGCTCGGGTGGTCGGCTTTCGCGGTGCTCCGCTGAGCGGGATCTCCTTGACAGCACCACAGTGCGAGCCGACGATGATTCATCAGATGTATCGGCCCCTCGCTTGCTCCGATCCCCCTGATGATCGAGAAATTCCCCACTAGGCATCGGACCACTGGACTTCACTGTGGAGGTTCCATGACGACCTTTCCTCGTCGGCACGCGCTCGGCATGGCACTCGGCGGCGCGGTGCTGCTCGGGACGGCGGGCACCGCGGCGGCCGCGAGCGGGCCGGCGCAACCGGTGGTCACCGGCGGCCCCGGTACACCGGTCGTGCCGCCGCCCCCGCCCGTCCCCGTCCCGCTCGACCAGTGGTTCGACAACGACGGCATCGACTCCGCGGGCGCGCACGACGGGAACTTCGACGGCTCCGGCTACACCTTCCCGGCGGAGCAGATCCCGGCGGGCAGCACCGTCACCGCGGGCGGCGTGCCCTATCTGCTCGGCTCGGCCGCCGCTGGAGCGAAAAACAACGTCATCGCGCTCGGCCAGCGCATCGATCTGCCGAAAGGCCGCTACTACGGCGCCGCGTTCCTCGTCGCGTGCAGCTACGGCAGCACCGGAGGCGACGCGACCGTCCACTACGCCGACGGCAGCACCAGCACCGCCGCCCTGTCCGGTTCCGACTGGTGGGGTTCCGGCGGTGCCGTCGCCTCGGCCTTCCGTTACGGTCCGGGCGGCGTCACCGACCAGAACCCGGTGTCGATCGGCACCGCGCAGGTGTGGATCGACCCGGCGCGCGAAGCGGTCGCGCTGACCCTGCCCAAGACCGCCCCGCCCGCGGCGAACGTGGCCAGCCTGCACGTGTTCGCCCTTACGCTGCAACCGGTCGCGCAGGGTCGTTCGGCCACCGTCCTGGACGCCCGCGCCACCGCCAACCTGCTGCAGGACGGCGGTCCGCAGGCCGTCGAGGCGACGATCGTCAACACCGGAACCGTCTGGCTCGAAACGCGCGACCGGATCACCGTCACGCTCGACGTCCCCGGCGGCCGGGTCCGCACGCCCGCGCCGATCCCCCGCCTCGCGCCGGGCGAACAGACCACGGTGCGGCTCGGCCTCGCCCCCGACCGCGGCCTGCCCGCCGGAACCCCCGCGACCGGCCGGATCCGCGTGCTCGCCGACCGTTCGACGATCGCCACCCGGTCGCTGCCGGTGCCGCTCGGCATCCCGGACTTCCGGCCGACCGACGAGTCGCTGTCCACGCACCGCGCGCCGTATTGGTTCTGCGACGCCAAATTCGGCATCTTCATCCACTGGGGCGTGTACTCCGTGCCCGCGTGGGCTCCGGTCGGACAGCAGTACGCCGAGTGGTACTGGAACAACCAGCAAGATCCCAACGGCCCGACCTACGCCTACCACGCCAAGACCTACGGCGAATCGTTCGTCTACGACGACTTCATCCCGAAATTCACCGCCGCGCGATTCGACCCGCGTTCGTGGGTGCAGCTGATCGAGGACGCGGGCGCGCAGTACTACGTGCTCACGTCCAAGCACCACGACGGTTTCGCCTTGTGGGACACCAAAGTCAGCGGCCGCAACGCGAAGAAGCTCGGCCCGCGCCGCGACCTCGTCGCCGATCTGTTCGCCGCCTCGCGCAAGTACACGCCCGGCCTGCGCAACGGCCTGTATTTCTCGCTGCCCGAATGGTTCAACCCGGACAACCCGTGGATGGGCCATCCTCCGCGCAATCCGTACACCGGCGCGCCGGTCCCCTACACCGGCTACACCGCCGGCCGCGATTTCGTGAAGGACCTCCAGGCGCCGCAGGTGCTGGAGCTGATCTCCGGCTTCGACCCGGACGTGCTGTGGTTCGACATCGGCGGCGTGAACGACAGCCGCGACGTGCTCACCGAGTATTTCAACCGGGCCAAGAACCGGCGTCGCCCCAAGGACGTCACGTACAACGACCGCGGCGGCATCCCGGACCACGACTTCACCACGCCCGAGTACACGACGTACCCGAACACGGTCGTCGCGAAATGGGAGTCGAGCCGGGGCCTGGACCCGTACTCGTACGGCTACAACCGCGCGACGCCGGACGACAAGTACATGACGACCGACGACGTGGTGCACACGCTGGTCGACGTGGTGTCGAAGAACGGCAACTTCCTGCTGGACATCGGCCCGGATTTCGACGGCACCATTCCCGCCGTGATGCAGCAGCGGCTGCGCGAGACCGGGGCTTGGCTGCGCACCAACGGGGAAGCGATCTACGGCACCACTTACTGGTCGCGCATGGCCCAGCTCGGTGACCTGCGGTTCACGGTGCGGCCCGGCTCGGCGTTCTACCTCATGTCGCTCGTCGCGCCCGGCTCGCAGCTGGTGGTCGACGCCCCGGTCCCGATCCGGCAAGGCGACCGCGTGAGCCTGCTCGGCTACGGCGGCCCGCTGCACTGGAGTCAGAGCGACGGCCGTCTGGTGATCGACGTTCCCGCGGCGGCGCGTGCGGCGGGGAAGCACGCTTGGGTGTTCAAAGTGGACTGGCGCTGAGGCCTGCCGGGGCGGTCCGCGACGGGCCGCCCCGGCACCCGCTTTCCAGATCCCGAGCCCGGGCCGCGACGTCGGCGTCCGAACAGAAGCCGCGACCGCTGCGCTTCAAACACAGCAAACCCAGCAACCGACCGCTCGCGTCCACCACAGCCAACCGGCGACGAGACATCCCCAACCACGTCGCATGCAAATCCGCTTCCGGGCCGACCACCCGCCCAGTCAACCGGCCTGCCCGATACGCCGGAAGCGCCTCCGCCAGCCCGTCAAGATCCGGCCGCTCCACCACGCTCAGCAACGTCTCTCCGGCGACAATCAGCGCGGCATGCACATGATCGTCCTCGAAAAGCCCGCGAACCTCGCCGACGGTCGCCGACGCGTCGAGCACCTTCGGCGCCCGGAGCATCGCCTCGCCGACCGTCGACGCGCCACGGAAATCCGGTGCCGTCACTGCGGGTTGTTCCACTCCGCGTCGGACTCGTCCTCAGCCGCCGTGCGTTCCCGCGCGAGTTCCAGTGCGCGCCGGGCCGTGGCCTCGTCCGGGTACGGGCCGAGCCGGTCGACGCCGCGCGACTGGCGGCCTCGCTCGACCTCGTTCGTGCGCGTGTTGTAGTACCACTCTTCGGACATCGTCAGCTCCCCAGAGGATCGATCGAGCGAGCGGAATCGACTCGCAGCGCCTGCATCGCGGCGACCAGTTCGGCCAGGTCCCGCGGATCGGTCAGCGTCCGGCCGGTGAGTTCCCGGATCCGGCGCAGCCGGTACCGCACCGTGTTGGCGTGGCAGTGCAGCGCCTGCCCCGCGCGTTCGGACGAGCCGCCGTGCGCGAAGTACGCGTCCAGCGTCTCCAGCAGCACGTCGCGTTCCTCGGCGGGCAGTTCCAGCACCGCCCCGAAGACCTGCTCCCCCAGCCTGCGGCCCTCGTCCGGGTCGTAGGCGACGAACGCCGCCAGCGGGCTCGGATCGAACGCACGGACCTCGCCGCGTTCCGGCGGGATGCCGGACAGCGCGGTCCGCGCCAGGTGGACCGCGCGCGGGGTTTCGGTCAGGGAGCGAAACAGCGGGCTGACGCCGGTGCGGGCCAGCGCCAGTTCGCGCAGCAGGGCGAGCATCTCGTCGTACTGCTCCTCGCGCAGCGACACCACGCCGGCCTGCAGCGTCGGCGAGAGATGCCACGCCGACACGATGCCGAGCTTCCCGAGCCGTCGTTCGACGCCGACCAGGCTCTCCTCGGCCAGCCCGCGCGTCTCGGCGGCGACCACGGTCAGCTTCCCGTCCAGCGACAGGCCGAGCAGCCGTCCCGCCTCCCACGGCCCGGAGTCGGATCCGCGCGCGCCGGTCAGCAGCGCCTCGGCCAGCGCGGACCGCCGCCGCTGCTGCGCGACCAGCAGTTCCGCGCTCGCCGCCCGGTACGCCTCGGTCACCCGGACCGCGTGCTCGTCGGTGACCTGCCACAGCAGGCTGGCGACGTCGATCAGCACGTCGGTGCTTCCCGCCTCGCGGGCCCGGCCCACCAGCAGGTCCCACAGCATCGCGCAGGCGATCCGGTACACCTGCAGCACCTCGGGCAGCGGCGCGCCCTGGTGCGCCCGGCGGCGGCCGGTCTCCTTCGGCGCGCGCTGGTCCGGGGCCTCGCTGCCGCCCAGCGCGTCGACCATGAACCGGAGGTTCACCGCGATCGAGCGGTGCAGGTCGGCGCGCGGGACGATCTTCTCGTCCCGGTACATCCCGATCCGCTCGCAGCTCGCCGCGCAGACGTCGTCGATCAGCCGGGGCAGCCGTTCGTCGGCCCAGGCGACGAGCTCGGTCAGGGCGGCGGTCCGCACAGCGTTTTCCTCCCGGTCGGCCACGTCCGGGATGCTACCTGCGTCCCGCCGCGGCCGCGCACGCGGATTTCCCTCCCCGGAAACCGAGCACCGATTTCCCGCGCATTTTGTGCGCGGCCACAGAAATGTTTGTCGCGGCCCACAATTGAGCCGGTCGCATTCCCCGCCCGGATGCCCGGCGCGGGCCGTCGTGCTTGAATCAGAAGGGAAGCACAGTCGCGGGCGAGAGGGTTACGGTGGACGAGCAGCGCGAGGACCAGCCGGAGTTCAAGCCTTACCACCATCCTGCCGCGGGCTGGGGCGCGGCGAAAAGCGTGACGCAGTTCCTCGTCCGGGAACGGGAACTTCTCGCCGGGCCGCGCGCGATCGTGAAGATGAACCACGAGAACGGCGGATTCGACTGCCCGGGCTGCGCGTGGCCGGACGACACCAAGGGCCTGCATCTCGACATTTGCGAAAACGGGATCAAGCACGTCACCTGGGAGATGACGCGGAAACGCGTCGGAGCCGAATTCTTCGCCGCGCATACGGTGTCCGACCTGGACGGCTGGAGCGACACGACGCTGGAGGCGCAGGGCAGGCTCACCGAACCGCTGCGCTACGACGAGAAGACCGACCGGTACGTCCCGATCTCGTGGGACAAGGCGTTCGAGCTGGTCGGCGCCACGCTGCGCGGCCTCGACTCCCCCGACCAGGCGGCGTTCTACACCTCCGGGCGCCTGGGCAACGAAGCGACGTTCCTGTACCAGCTGTGGGCGCGCGAGTTCGGCACGAACAACCTGCCCGACTGCTCGAACATGTGCCACGAGGCGAGCGGCCGCGCGCTGCAGGCCGCTCTCGGCACCGGCAAGGGCACCGCGGACATCCACGACTGGGAAGCCGCCGACGCGCTGTTCATCATGGGCGTCAACGCGGCGTCCAACGCGCCCCGGATGCTCACCGCGCTCGCCGAGGCACACCGGCGCGGCGCGCAGATCGTGCACATCAACCCGCTGGTCGAGGCCGGGGCCACGCGCACGATCATCCCGCACGACTTCGTCCGGATGGCGACCTTCCGAGCGACCCCGACCTCCACGCTCAACCTGCAGCCGCGCATCGGCGGCGACCTCGCGTTCGTCCGGGGGATGGCAAAAGCCCTGCTCGAGATGGCGGAAACCGACCCTGACGCGATCAACTCGGACTTCCTCGAGACCTACACCTCCGGCGTCGAGAAGTACCGCGTCGTCTGCGAAACCACGTCCTGGGCGGACTTGGAGCGGCAGTCCGGGCTGTCCGAGGCCGAAATCCGCGCGGCGGCGAAGATCTACCGCGACGCCGACCGGTCGATCATCAGCTGGTGCCTCGGCGTGACCCAGCACGAGCACGGCGTCGACACCGTCCGCGAGATCGTGAACCTGTTGCTGCTGCGCGGAAACATCGGCCGCCCCGGGACCGGGCCGTCGCCGGTGCGCGGGCACAGCAACGTCCAGGGCAACCGCACCTGCGGCATCGACCACCGCCCGGCGCCGGAATTCCTCGACAAGCTCGCCGAGATCTGCGGCATCGACCCGCCGCGCCACCACGGGCTCGACACGGTCGGCACCATCGAAGCGATGCACCGCGGCGACGTGCGCGTGTTCGTCGGCATGGGCGGCAACTTCGCCCTCGCCGCGCCCGACACCCCCTACACCGCGGCCGGGCTGCGCAACTGCGAGCTGACCGTGCAGGTCAGCACGAAACTCAACCGCAGCCACCTCGAACACGGCAAACAGGCGCTGATCCTGCCCTGCCTCGGCCGGACCGAAAAGGACTTCCAGACCGCCGGACTGCAATCGACCTCGGTCGAGGACGCGATGAGCATGGTCCACCTGTCGACGGGCATGAAGAAGCCCGCCTCGCCGCATCTGCTGTCCGAGCCCGCGATCATCGCCGGAATGGCCAGCGCGACCCTGCCGGAAAGCGCGACGCCGTGGGCGGACTACGTCGGCGACTACGACCGGATCCGCGACACCATGGCGCGAGTCCTGGAAGGTTTCGAGGACTTCAACACCCGCGTCCGCGAGCCGCTGGGCTTCCGCATCCACCAAGCCGCGCGCGAACGGGTCTTCCACACGCCGTCCGAGCGCGCCGAGTTCTCCACCGCGGACCTGCCGGACGTCGTGCCCGCCGCCGGCACGCTCGCGCTGGGCACGATGCGCTCGCACGACCAGTGGAACACGACGATCTACTCGGACGACGACCGCTACCGCGGCATCAAAAACCTCCGCACGCTGGTGTTCCTGAACACCGAAGACATGCGCGACCGCGGCCTGAGCGAGTTCGACGAAGTCGACATCACCGCCACCGCGAAGGACGGCACAACGCGTTCGGTGCAGCGCTACCGGGCGATTCCGTACGACATCCCGCGCGGCTGCGCGGCCGGGTACATGCCGGAGATGAACGTGCTGTGCGCGATCGGCGACTACAGCACGCAGAGCGATCAGCCGCTGATGAAGCATCTGAAGGTCACGGTCGAACGCTCCGCGTGAGACCGGCGGTCCGGCACGGGGCGCGGACGAGCACCGCCGCCCCGATGCCGGCCGCGACGCCGACCAGGGTGTCGGCCACCCGTGCCGTCAGCAGCGTTTCCGGCGCGGCGGGCGCGGCCAGCTCCGTCATCACCAGAATCAGCGGAGTGAAGAACCCCAGCGCGATTCCGTAATGGCGGGACATGAACAACTCCGTCGGGAACAGCAGCACGATCACCGCCGACGCCAAGGGCGCGGCCCCGAATCCGGGGAGCAGCAGCAAAGCCGTGACGACCAGCCCGGCCAGCGTCCCGAGGACCCGGTGCGCGCTGCGGTCCAGCACGCTCCGCAGTCCCGGATGCAACCGGCTGCGCGGGCCGGCCGCCGCCAGCGGAACCGCCGCGGACGCCATCGCCCAGTTCGCGTGGTCCACGCCGAGCAGCAGCCCGACCGCACCCGCGGCGGCGATCGCCAGCGCGTACCGGGCGGCATGCACCACGGCGCACACCGCACCGCACTCCGGCGCGCACATCGGCGTCCCGGGAGCGGCCGGGCGTTCCGGGCCAGTCAGTCCAATGAGGACACATCCGGCGATTGTGCCCGCACACAAGGCAATTCCGGCCCACGGTTCAACCCGCCCAGCAGGAACCAACGCGATCGCACCGAGGGCGAAGATGCCGAAGAACGGCCCGCGCGGGCTCAAATCCAGCCGATTCGTCACCAGCGCACAGCCGAACGAGAACGCCGCTTCGGTGACCACCAGCAACCAGGCCGGGGCGTGAGACGCCGACAGCAGGACACCCAGCGAGACTCCGCTCAGCAGCACCGCGCCCGCCTGGAGCTGGTGCCGGAAGCGAAGAGCCCGCGTCTCGGCGCGGCCGTACATCCCGGCGAACGAACCGAACGCGGCGAAAATGATCAGATCCGGACGGCCCGCCGCGAGCAGCGCCAGCCCGGGAATCAGCAGCCCGGCCGCGACCCTGCCGGCATGCCACCATTCGCCGCCGTCGAACGAGCGCGCGGCTGCGGCCGAGGTCGCCACCGGCACCTGTCCTCCGCTTGATCGTCCGACGGGAAGTCACCGGGATCGGCCGGTCGTCCCACGATACCCGCGCGAACGGCGGCGCCGGGCCGGATTGTGGGACGCCACAACAATGTCTGCGCGGTCAGCCAAGCTGGCCGAGCGTGCGGACGACGTTCTGGCGCACGATGTCCAGCATCGCTTCCCGGTGCGGGAAGTCTCCGTCGAGCAACCGCAGCGGGCCCGCGACCAGGGACAAATACATCGCCAGCCGATAAAACCGCATCCGGCGGTCGTCCAGGCCGGTATCGCGGAAACAGCGGTAATGTTCGCCGAAGCGCAATTCCAGGAAGACGTGTTCCCATTCGACGTCGAAGAACATCGCGCCCTCGATGTCGATGAGCACCGGCTGGTCGTGCTCGTCGACGAGGACGTGATCGGGGCCCAGTTCGCCGTGGATCAACCCGTATTCGGTGCGCGGGGTCACCGCAGCGTGCCGTTTCCCGAGGAGGGAGGCGAGGCGGTGTTCGGCGGCCGCGATCTCCGGCACCCGGGCGGCGGCCTCGGCGAGGTGATCCAGCGCGCGGCGCAGCACAACGTCTTGCACCGGGTCGCCAGGCTTGTCGGCGCCCGGACGGCCGTGGTGAGCACGCCGCGTGCGGTGCAGGGCCAGGACGATGTCGCCGAGGCGGGCCAGCACGCGCGCCGGTCCCCGAGGGCTTCCAACGTGCCGCCGCGGACGTACTCGACCACCGCGACGTCACCGGCGATGAGGGTCTTGCTGCGGTCGAGCAGGACAACCCCGGGAACCCGGACGCCAGCCTCGGACGACGCTGCATGCGCGGCCTCGAACAACCCGATGCCGGTGCTGTGCCCGAAGGGATCGCTGTGGTCGGGCGATGCCGCGTCCGGCCAGTAGTCCTCGTCGGCGTTCCAGACACAGGCGACGCTGGTCGTGCGGTCGTCCAACGTCAGCCGGTAGCCGCCCTTTTTCGAACCTCCGCGCAGCCGCTGCACTGACACCAATTCGCGCGCACCACCCCGGCCAGGTCCTGATTGCCGAGCCGCCCCCGGGTTTCGCTCACTTCCGCACCCTACTGCCGCGCCGGATGTCACTCTTGGCGGGAAACGTGGTACTCACTGCCGCTGGCGCGACGGTCCCCGCCGGTTCCGGCGCACACTCTCCCCACGAAAGGACACGAGACCACCAGCAGCCTCGGGAGCCTCCAGTGAGACGCACCAGAATCGCTCTCTTCGCCCTGCTCGTCCTCTGCGCCGCGAGTTTCAGCCCCGCCGCCGCGTCGGCGAACCCGAGACGCGACGCCTTCGCCCTCTCCAGCACCGCCTTCGCCGACGGCGGGATGATCCCCAAGGTCCACGACTGCGCCAGCAGCGGCGACGGCGACCCCGAAAAGAAGGACGAGTCGCCGCCGCTGGCCTGGTCCGGAGCGCCGGAGCAGGCCAAGAGCTACGCGATCGTCATGCACGACCTCGACAACGGCATCATCCACTGGGTCATCTACGACATCCCGGCCGCCACCGCCGAGCTGCCGCAGAACGTCGACCACGCGTATCAGCCGGCGGTCCCTGCCGGGTCACGGCAGGCCTACTACCGCGGCAGCGCGAACTTCTTCGGATACCAGGGGCCGTGCACGACGAACCACACGTACGAGTGGGCGGTCCACGCGCTGAACAAGGAATCGCTCACCGAGCTTGACTCCAACTCGACCACCCAGGCCGCGGAGACTGCCATCGACGCGGCGACCATCGCGACTGCCTCGCTGCGGGGCAACTCATAGCCGGTTCGGGGGCGCGGTTTCCGAAGGTGCTCACCTATTGGACCGCGCCCCGCCTTCCGCTGGGAACTGCCCGGCACAACGTGATAAGCCGCCGCGCGCACGGACCCGGGTCGCTGCCCGCAGGCGCGTCGGCCATGATCGCGACCCTGGCTCCGCGGGCACCCCGGCGAGCGCACCGCTTTGCTGCGACTCGCACCCGGACCGGGCGTGACCTCAGAAGGTGATCACCTGGCGGACCGCGCCCCCGTCCCGCAACCGGGCGAACCCCGCGTTGATCTCCTCCAGCTCGATCGAATGCGTCAGCAACGCCTCCACCGGCAGCAATCCCGCCTGGTACAGCGCGATGAACCGAGGCACGTCCCGCCGCGGCACGCACGAGCCCAGGTAGCTCCCCCGCAGGGTTTTTTCCTCCGCCACCAGGCTTTGCGCGGGCAAGGTCAACCCGGCGGACGGATCCGGCAGGCCCACGGTGACCGTCGTCCCGCCCGGCCGGGTCGCTTCGTACGCCTGGCTCAGGGCGGCGACCACGCCGGTGGTGTCGACGGCGTAATCCACCCCGCCGCCGGTCCGCTCGCGGATCTCCGCGACGTCACCGGTCAGCACCGTAGCGCCCAGTGAACGCGCCAGCTCCCGCTTGCTCGGCACCGGATCGATCGCGAGCAAAGTGCTGGCACCCGCGGCTTTCGCGGCAAGCAGCGCGGAAAGGCCGACTCCGCCGAGGCCGAACACGGCCACGCTGTCGCCGGGACGCACCTCCGCCGCGTTGAACACCGCGCCCGCACCGGTCAGCACCGCACACCCGAACAGCGCCGCGATCTCGAACGGCAGCTCCTTGTCGATCCGCACCGCCGACCGGTCGGACACGACCACGTGCGAGGCGAACGCGGAAACCCCGAGGTGGTGCAACGGGTTCCCGGCCGGCGACGACCACCGGACGTCCCCGCCGAGCAGCGTGCCCTCGCGGTTCGCCGCCGCGGCGGGACCGCACAGCGCGGGGCGGCCCGCCGTGCACGGGGCGCAGTCGCCGCACGAGGGCACGAACGTCAGGACCACGTGCTCGCCGGGCCGGAAATCGCTGCCCGGTCCGGCCTCGACGACCTCGCCGGCCGCCTCGTGGCCGAGCACCATCGGCACCGGGCGCGGCCGGGATCCGTCGATCACCGACAGGTCCGAATGGCACAGCCCGGCCGCGCGCACCCGGACCAGCAGCTCGCCGGGTCCCGGCGGGGCCAGCGTCAGCGTCTCGATCTCCAGCGGTTTCCCGACCTCGCGCAGGACCGCGCCGCGAACCTCCATCACGCGCCGACCGGGACGCAGCGGGTGACGAGCCGCTCGGACAGCAACGGCACGACCTCGCCGAGCACGATCCGCGTGAAGTGTTCCGACGCGCAGTGCGCGGTGAAGTCCGCCTCGCTGTCGTACTCCTCGACGATCACTACGACCCCGTCCTCGATTCCCGTGTGGACGGTGTACCGCCGGCAGCCGGGCTCGCGCCGCGACGCCTCCGCCATCGGGCCGAGCAGTTCCACGACCCGGTCCCGCTCCGCGGTCGCATACCGGGCCACCACTACGAAACTCATTGTTCTCCTGTACGCGGCCGGGACCGGGTCAGCGACCACAGCCCCGGATCGGAGGACGCGGCAGCCGCCGCGCCCATCGCCAACGAATGCGCCACGCCGTCCCGGTCGGTGACGAAACCGGCCGCGACGAACGGCGACATGACTTCCCTCGCCGACTCCGACATCCACGGGATGATCGGGGCCGGCATCAGCTCCACCAGGTCCGGGCCGCTGCGCTTGACCGCCTCCAGGCTCCGGTTGAGGTTCGACCGGTCGGTGACGAACACCTTGTGCATCGTCAGCATCGACAGCGCCCGCGCGCGTTCGATCGGCGCGACCCGGGTGCTGACCACCCCGGCCGCCCCGATCTCCTGGAGGAAGTCCACGCCCGCGCGGTCGGTGGCGAGGCCGGGGCACGAATCGATGTTGACGAACACGAGCTTGTCCCGCCCGGCCAGCGCCGCGACGATCTTCGGCAGCTGCCCGACCGGGACCGACGCCAGAATCCCGACGCGGGACGCCGCGGCCACGAAATCCGGCACCTTCGCGACGCCGACCACCGACGCGCACACCGGCACGTCCTCGAACGCCGCCGTGATTTTCTCGTTCATGCCGTCCACCGTTTCATGCCTTCCGCGACTCCCCGACCGGCCTTCCGCCCCGTGAGGGGAACCCTGGGGGAATCAGAGTCCTTCGGGGTTCCCCTCACGGCCTCTCGAACCCCAGCCCCGTCGCCCGCGCCGGGTCCAGCGGGCTCCCGCCCCGGCACCGTCCGTGAAGGGCTCCTTGAGGGAATCTGATTCCCTCAAGGAGGCCTTCACGGACCTCAAGGCACCGGTCAGCGAGCTGAGTCCAGCGGGTTCGGGCCCAGGTCACTCGGCAGGCCGAGCTTGCCGGGGTTCAGCAACCCGGCAGGGTCCAAAGCACGCTTCACCTCGACAAACGTCCCGAACCCGCTCCCGAGCGCATCCGCCAGATACGGCCCCCGCAGCAGCCCCGACCCGTGGTGATGGCTCAACGCCGCCCCGTGCCGTACCAGCACCGCGTTCGCCGCATCCCAGGCCGACCGGTACCAGTGCCGCCGCTTCTCCGGCTCCACGTCGCCGCGCAGCGAGAAGTACAGGCAAGCCCCATCGGTGTAAGCATGCGACTGGTGCGCCGACGCGGCCAACGTCCCCGGCACCGCCTCGATCGCAGCCACCACCTCGTCGTAAATCGCCGGAAGCGCGGACCACGAACCGGCCATCTCCAGAGTGTCGGCGACGAATCCCGGCCCCGGCGTGAACCCGTCGGCGGACTTGCCGACCAGCATCCGCTCGTCCAGCCAGCGTTCGAACACCGGCTGACCGTCCATTTCGGACCCGGTCGCCGCGCATTCCTCGGCGCTGACCTTGATCATGGCGTCGACCAGCACCGGGTCGCCCTCGTCGGCGATCAGCAGCAGGTTGGTGCCCGGCTGCCCGAAGTGCGTGCCGCTTTCGTGCTTGTCGTACAGCCGCATCGCGGCCGGGGTCGCGCCGCGCTGCATGATCCGGCGGCAGGCGTCGAGCCCGGCGGCGAAGGTCTCGAAGCCGTACGCGATCGCCTTCGAATACGTCGGCAACGGGTGCGTGCGCAGCCGCACCGCGGTGATCACGCCGAGCGTGCCTTCCGAGCCGACGAACAGCTGCCGCAGGTCCGGGCCGGTCGCGGCGCGCGGGTAGTCGCCGAAGCGGGCCAGGGTGCCGTCGGCGAGGACGACGTCGAGGCCGACGACCATGTCCTCGATTTTCCCGTACCGGGTGGACAGCTGGCCCGCGCCGCGGCAGGCCACCCAGCCGCCGACCGTCGAGATCGCGAACGCGGACGGCCAGTGCCCGGTGGTCGCGCCGTGCGTCTCCTGCAGTTCCTTCTCGAACAGGTCGCCGAACATGCCCGCCTGCACTTCGACGATCTGCGACTCAGCGTCGAACGACACGATCTTGTTGAGACCGCACACATCCAGCACGACCCCGCCGTACACCGGCAGCGCGGCGCCGGTGACGTTGCTGCGTCCCGCCGACACGGTCAGCGGCACCCGGTGCTCGCCGCACAGCCGGACCGCGGCCTGGATCTGCTCGACGGTGCTCACCTCGGCGATCACCGCGTCGGGGGTCGCCGGAGCGCCCGCGGTCTCGCCGATCATCGAGCCGGCCCACCAGTCGCGGGTGCGCAGCACGACCTCGTCGCGTTCGGTGTGCACCGCGTCCGCCAGCTTGCGCAGCGCCTCGGTCAGCGCGGCGGGCACGGCCACGGCCGCCGTCTGCAGCGACGCGTCGCCCTCGCCCGGTTCGGTGCGTCCGCCCCAGCGCGGCGGAGTCGGCGCGCCGACCACGTAGTTGCCCCGGTTGAACGGGTGCGTGATGGTCTGACGGCTGATCATGCGTTGGCTCCCAACAGGTTGTCTCCGAACAGGATCGACTTCTCCCGGGCGACGTCCGCCCGGTACTGCTCTACTTGCGCCGCAACGGTTTCCGGGCTGAGGCCGAGTTCCGCGCCGAGCAGTTCGCCCACGAGCGGCGCGGCCTCGGCCGACGCGTCCCGGGCGAACAGCCGCAGCCGGGTCCGCCGCGACAGCACGTCGTCCACCGAGCGCGCCATTTCCGACCGTGCCGCGAACACGACCTCGGCCTTGAGGAACGGCTGCCCCTCGATGAGCGGCTCCCCCAGCGCCGGGTTCTCGTCGACGAGCGCGCTCACGAACCGCGCCTCGGTGCCGTACCGGCCGCCGAGGTGCGCGGCGACGCCGCCGGTCGCGGCAGTCGCCTCCGCGTCGTATCCGGCACCGCCGACGAGCGGCAGATTCTTGGTGCGGCACTTGGCTTTCCGACCCAGCAGCCCGAGCGCCTTGTCCACGACCAGCTCGCCCATGTGCCTGCTCGTGGTGAGTTTGCCGCCCGTCACCGTGACCATGCCCGCGGACACGGTGATGTGGTGGTCGCGGCGCATGTCCAGCGTCGCGCCCTCCTTGCCGCCGACCAGCGGGCGCAGGCCGGCGTAGCTGCCCAGCACGTCGCTGGCGTCCAGCTTGGCGTCGAAGGCGATCTGGGCTCCTTCGAGCAGGAAGTCCATCTCCTCGCGGGTGCAGTGCACGTCGTCGGTCGAGCCGGTGTAGTCGGTGTCGGTGGTGCCGACCACGACGACGTCGCCCCAGCGCGTGCAGGTGGCCCGCCGCGCGCGGCCCGGAATGGGCACCGTCACCGTGCAGTCGTTGCGGATCTTCGACCACGGCAGCACGATGTGCACGCCCTTGGCGGGACGGACCTGCGGCTGGTGACCGTGGTCGGCCATGCCCTCCACCCGGTCGGCCCACACGCCGGTCGCGTTGACGACGACGCGCGCCCGGATGTCGATCTGCTCGCCGCCGGCCTGCACCGTCGCACCGGTGACCCGTCCGCCGGCGGTGCGCAGTCCGGTCACTTCGGCACCGTTGACCACCACCGCGCCGTGGCGGGCGGCGCTGCGCACGATCGCCAGCGTCAGCCGTGCGTCATCAGCACGGCTGTCGTAATACATCAGGCCGCCCTTGAGGTTCTCCGCCCGCAGCGTCGGGGCGTGCGAGAGCACCTCGTCGACCGTGAGCCGCTGGTGCAGCTTCCCGATCCGCCAGCCGCCCGCGAGGTCGTATGTCCACAAGAGACTCTCGAAAGCCTTGGCGATGCGGGCGTCGAACACCCCGTCCTTCGCCAGGATCGGGAACAGGAACGGCAGCCGCTGCACCAGATGCGGGGCGTTGCGGCGGAACCGCTGCCGCTCCAGCAGCGAATGCCGGACCAGGTCGAGGTTGCCCTGCTCGATGTAGCGCAGCCCGCCGTGCACCATCTTGGACGACTTGGACGAGGTACCGGACGCGAAGTCGTCGCGCTCCACCAGCGCCACCTTCAAGCCGCGGGAGACAGCGTCCAGCGCGGTGTAGGCGCCGGTGACGCCGCCGCCGATCACCAGCACATCGAACGTGCCGGTTTCGAGGTCGGTCAGTGCCGCGCGGCGGTCCAGCCGCAACGGCGCGGACAAGGTCGCCCTCGCGGCGACGGCGTTCGGCCGTCGGGACGGCAGTGTGAACATGAGCTTGTCTCTCCACTCCAAAGTTGAAAACGTCCACAAGGGACACACAGAACGGTCAGGACAGCGACACCGCGAGCACGTCCTGCCAGCGTGCGCGCAGTTCGCGCCGTTCGTCCTCGGGCAGCTGAGGTTCGAAGACCTCGCCTTTCCCCTGGTGCGCAACGGCTTCGGCCAGCGACGGCCATACCCCGAGCCGGACGCCCGCGAGATACGCGGCACCCCGCAGGCTGGCAGTCGCCGAATCAGCTGCTCGTTCGATCTCGACGCCGGCGAAATCGGCTTGGCTTTGCAGGAGAACGTCGCTGGCGGCCAATCCGCCACCGGCGCGCAGCCGCGTCACCGGACGGTTCATCGTCGTCCGCAGCGCGTCGACGGTGTCACTCACCGCGTGGGCGATCCCGTCGAGCACCGCACGCGCCACGACGTCGCGCGTGGTGGCCAGGCTCAGCCCGGTCAGCAGCCCGCGTGCACCTGGCCGCTGCACCGGTGTGCGCAGCCCGGCGAGCGTCGGCACGAACCAGGTCGAGGCGCTCCTCGGCTGGGCCGCCGCCAGTTCGCTGATCTCGGCAGCGGAACGGAACAGCCCGAGATCCTCAGTGAGCCATCGCAAGGCAGAACCCGTGGTCGAGGTATAGGCCTCCAGGCTGAACCGGCTGTGTCCCGCGCTGCGCCAGCCGACCAGGCACAGCACACCGTCGACCTTGCCGAGCCCGCCCGGCGGTTCGTCACCGGCCAGCGCGCCGACGAAGGTGCCGGTGCCGTGCACGCACGTTCCCTGGCCCGGAGTCAGCGCACCGAGCGCGATCAGCGAGGCGTGCTGGTCGCCCATCACCGCGGCGATCGGCACCTCGATGCCGAGCAGGTTCGGGTCGGTGTACCCGAAATCGCCGTCGTCGTCGACCGGCGGCGGGGCCAGCGAGGCCGGAAAACCCAGTGCTGCCAGCCATTCCTGGTCCCAAGCGTGTTCACGCAGCCGGTACCCGCCGAACGCGACGGCGTTGGTCGCCGACATGACATATCTGGTGCGTCCGCTGAGATGCCACACGAGCCAGGTGTCCACCGAACCGAACAGCACGCGGTCGGCGGGCACGTCGAGTTGATCGAGCTGTCGCGCGGCCCAGAGGAACGGCGCGCGGGTGCCGACCGGACGGCCGGCCCTCTCCCACAGCACCGGATCCCAGTCCGGAGACAGCTTCGCCAGTTCGTCCGCATACCGGGTGTCTTGCCACACCACGGCCGGAGCCAGCGGCTGCCCGGTCTCGCGGTCCCACAGGATCGCCGTAGCGCGCTGAGTGCACACCGACATCCCGACGATCTCGACGCCGTTCTCCCCCGCCCAGGCGATCGCCTGGCGGGCGACGTCGACAGTGCGCTCCAGCAGTTGCGCCGCGTCTTGCTCCACTCGCGACGGTTCCGGATGAACGACATCGACGGAGGTGTAGAACGACGGCCCGCACCCGCCGTCCTCGCCGACGACCGCGGCCCGCGTGCCGGTCGAACCCTCGTCGACGGCCAGGATTCCGCGCCGCGTCACGCCGTCCTCCCCGGCAGCGAGATCTCCTCGTCGTCCGGGTCGACGCCGCTGCGGGTCGGGTCCCAGCGCACGATCAGGCAGGACACCAGGCCGAGCAGCGGCACCACGGCGAGCAGCGCGATCGTCGGGCCGAGGCCCATCGCCTCCTTGATCTGCGGGAAGACGTACAGCCCGACGACGCTGCCGAAGCTCCCGAGCATGCCGGTCACGCCGGTGCCGAGGGTGCGGATGTCGCTGCGGTAGGACAGCGCCGCGATCGATTTGCCGTTCGCGCCGGGGCCCGCCGAATGGAAGAAAATGAACAGGAACGGCAGCAGGAACCCGATCGCGATCGGCAGCTTCCCGAAGCCCAGCCCCATCACCAGCAGGATGGCGAACGCGAAGCCGTAGCCGATCGCCGAGCTGACCCGCAGCCCGATCTTGCGGCCGAACCAGGCCGACAGCGCGCCGCCGACGATCCCGGCGACGTTGAAAATCATCGACCCGAGCGTGGCCGTTTCGAATTTGTCGCCGAAGATCGCGAGGCTGATCACCGGCAGGTACCAGCCGATCGCGAAGTACTGCATCGCCTGGGTCAGCGAGATCGCCGTGGACAGGAAAGTGCGCTGCAGGTAAGGCTTGCGGAACAGCACGCCCGCCTGCCGGAACCCGATCTTGCGCTGCTCGGCGGCGACGTCTTCGGCGCTCGCGGTCCCCGGCGTCACCTGGAAACCGTAGATCCGGCGGAGGCTGTTCGCCGCCTCGGACAGCCTCCCTTTCGCCGCGAGCCACGACGGGCTTTCGGCGAGGAACGCGATCTGCAGCACCAGCAGCGCGAGCGCGAAGACCCCGGCCGAACCGACCGACCAGCGCCAGATCTCCACCGACACGCCGGCCTGGTAGAACGCCAGCGTCAGCGCGAGGTTCACCGTGGTGGCCACGTACCAGACGGACTGCCACAGGTTCAGCCGTCCGCGCAGCTTCGCCGGGGTGTACTCGGCGAGCAGCGCCATCGCCACCGCAAAGTCGATGCCGTAGGCGACACCGACCAGCCCGCGGCCGGCCCAGACCGCCTCGAAGCTGCCGCCGGTGGCGGTGAGCACCGCGCCGAGCCCGGCGATCGCCTTCGCCGCGATCAGCGGTTTGACCCGGCCGATCCGGGCGGCCAGCCAGCCGCCCGCCGGATTGAACAGGATGGCGATCGCGGGCGCGGTCGCGGTGAGCAGGCCGACCTGGCCCGCGCCGAGCCCCAGTTCCTTGGTCATCGGCGCGAGACCGGCGCCGAGCGCGGCGTTCGAATAGGCGTCCAGGAACAGCCCGCCCAGGACCAGGTACCACAGCAGGTTCGCCTTGCGCGGCAACTTCGACAACGTGTTGATCAGCGCGGTGACCTGCGAAACATTCGCGATCGATCGCGGCGCTGCGACCGTGGGTGAACTCATGGACCGCCAACTTTCTGCGCTGGCTGTCAGCGATCCCGGCATACGAAAAAACAGACACGACGAAGACCGCTGACAGTGGCTCTTCGTCTGTGCCTGTCTGAGAACGCAAGATTAAGCGGCGAACCCGAGCGCGTCAAGAAGGCCCGGGTCGTGAGCGGCGATGCCGGTGAGAGCGGATACCGAAGCGGCTGCCTACGGCGCCGAGCGCCCCAATGAGGTCTTCTCAGCAGCGCGCGGGGTTCTCATCCCCTCGCCCCCGTCGGCAGGCGCGGCGCGCGCGGCGCCGCAGCCTCGTGAGTGGCGATGCCGGGTTTCGCCCTCACCCCCCCCCCCCAAGACCCCCAACACCCTCCTCAGAAAAAGACGGGGGGGAGGAGTTGCGTTTTTCTCTGAAAAAAAACCCACAAGAC
>NZ_JBVKDT010000002.1:368762-622156 GCF_055633655.1 Amycolatopsis sp. NPDC114503
GGGTTTTCTCCCTCCCTCCCCCCTTTCAAGAGGCCGGTTTCCAGCTATCCCCAACTCCGGGGGGTGGCCCCTCCCTTCCCAACCGGCCTCCCCCCCTCCCGAGGCCCTACAGCACCTTCTGCAGGAAGGCCTGGGCGCGAGGATTCGCGTTGCTCTCGGAGAAGAACTCCGACGGCGGCAGGTCGGCGGCGATCTTCCCGCCGTCGACGAACACCACGCGGTCGGCGACCTTGCGGGCGAAGCCCATCTCGTGCGTGACGACAAGCATCGTCATGCCGTCCTTCGCCAGCTCGGACATGATGTCGAGGACGTCCTGGACCACTTCGGGGTCCAGCGCCGACGTCGGCTCGTCGAACAGCATCAGCTTCGGGTCCATCGCGGCCGCACGGACGATCGCGACGCGCTGTTTCTGGCCGCCGGACAGCCGGTTCGGATACGCGCCGGCGCGCTCCAGCATGCCGACGCGCTCCAGCAGAGCACGCGCCTTCGCCTCGGCCTCTTCCTTGCTCCGCTTGAGCACATTCATCTGCGGCAGCACGACATTGCGCAGCGCGGTCATGTTCGGGAACAGGTTGAAGTGCTGGAACACCATGCCCATCCGGGACCGCAGCCGGTCGAGGTCGACGCCGCGGCCGGTCAGTTCTTCGCCGTCGAAGGACACGCTGCCCGACGTCGGCGTCTCCAGCAGGTTGAGACAGCGCAGGAAGGTGGACTTCCCGCCGCCGCTGGGCCCGATCACCGCGACCACCTGGCCGGGTTCGATCGCGAAGTCGATGCCGTCGAGCACCTTGACGTCGCCGTAGGACTTGGTCAGCCCGTGGACTTCCAGGAGCGCCATCAGATGTACACCGCCATCTTCTTCTCGAGGGTGCGCGTCGTGAAGCTGATCAGGTTGGTGAGCAGGTAATACAGCAGGCCGATGAACAGGTACACGGTCAGCGCGTCGAAGGTGCGGGAGATGATGGTCTGCCCCACCAGGAACAGCTCGTGAATGGTCACGAAGGACACCAGCGCCGAGTTCTTCGTCAGCGACACGAATTCGTTGCCCAGCGGCGGAAGCATCCGCAGGAACGCCTGCGGGATGATCACGTGCCGCATCGCCGACACCTGCGACATGCCGCACGACCGCGCCGCTTCCAGCTGTCCGCGATCGATCGATTGCACCGCGCCGCGGAAGATCTCGGTGACGTACGAGCCGCTGTAGAGGCCGAGCGAGATGATTCCCGCTGTCATCGGCGGAAGCTGCACGCCGAGCTGCGGCAGTCCGAAGTAGATGAAGAACAGCTGCACCACGAACGGCGTCCCGCGGATCACCGACACGTAGACGTTGCCGATCCACCTGATCGGCGCGATCTTGCTGAGCTTGGCGAATCCGCCGAGCGTGCCGAGCAGCAGGCTCAGCGCCAGCGCCAGCAGAATCACCTGGAGGCTGACCAGCAGGCCCTGCCAGAGCTGTCCCGAGGAATCGACGATGGTGGAGAAGTTGAACAGCGAGTGCCCGCCCGGCTTCGCCGCGGTGCTCTCCGCGCCGAACCATTTTTCGGTGGCCTGCTTGTACGAACCGTCGTCGTGCATCTGCTTGAGCGAGGTGTTGAACGCGGTCCGCAGTTCGGTGTCGGCCTTCTGGAAGGCGTAGCCGTAGTTCTCCTCGGTCAGCCGGTCGCCGACCTGCTTGAGCCCGCCCTGCTGCGCGATGAAGTACTTGCCCGCCGGAGCCCCGGTCACGACCGCGTCCGCCTGGCCCAGCTTCACCGACGAGAACATCTGCTCGTTGGTCTGCGCCGTGATCAGCTGCGCGGCGGGCTGGTGCTGGGCGAGCCAGTCGACGGACTTCGTGCCCACCTGGACCGCGACCCGCTTGCCGGCCAGATCCTTGAGGGAGCCGACGGAATTGTCCTTGTCGCTGACGAAAACCGCGAGACCGCCCGGATAGTAGATGTCCGAGAAGTCGACGGCTTTCTGCCGTGCGGGGCTGATGTAGATCGCCGACGCGCCGACGTCGATCTGGTTCGCCTGCAGCGCCGGGACGATGTTGCCGAACGGCATCTGGACGAAGTCGACCTTCTTGATGCCCGCCCGCTGCGCGAGGTCCCGGACCAGGTCGATGTCGAAGCCGAGCTGGCCGCCCTTGGCGTCGGTGAACTCGAACGGCGGGAACGTGGCGTCGGTGCCGACCCGGAGCGAGGTCTGCCCCGACCGCAGCGCGGCGAGCTTCCCGTTCTGCGGTTCGGCCGCGTTCGCCGTGCTCGCCGCGCTCGTCGGCAAGAACGCGAGCAGACAGGCCAGCAGCACGGCGCCGAGCCGCGGCCAGATTCGCTGAGGGGGCATTTCAGTGTCCTTCCGGGACCGGACGGCTCGTCACGAGCGTGTGCGCGAGGCGGGCCGCGATCCGGGCTGTGCGGGTGTCGACGTCGTAGACGGGGTTCAGTTCGGTGATGTCGGCGAGGGCGAGCTTCGGGTCTCTCGCGACCAGCCGGCACACCTCGAGGACGACCGCGGCGGGTACGCCGAGAGTCGAAGGAGCGCTGACCCCTGGCGCCTGCGCGGCGGGGAGCACGTCGAGATCGATCGACAGGTACAGCGCGTCGACGTCCGCGACGAAGGCCCGGACGAAGTCGAGAACTTGCTCGAGATGGCGTTCCTGGCAATCGACGTCCAGGAGGTGGCGGACGTTCAGCTCGGCGGCTGTCTCGAACAGCGCGGCGGTATTGCCCGGCTCGCTGATTCCGACCACGGCGTAGGCGAATTCCGCGCCGCGTTCGGCTTCCCGGGCGGCGATCTGCCGGAACGGGGTGCCCGAGGACGCGCGGTCGGCGGTCCGCAGGTCGAAATGCGCGTCGAGGTTGAGGATGCCTAGGCGGCGGCCGTCCAGCAGGCCGCTGCGGGCGAGGCCGAGGTAGGAGCCGTACGCCGTTTCGTGGCCGCCGCCGAGCACGAGCGGGAGATGCCCGTCGGCGAGCTGCTTCGCGACCAGCTCGCCGAGGTTCTCCTGCCCCGCTTCCAGCTCATCGCCCTCTACGGAGACGTCCCCCGCGTCGCTTACTACGACGTCGGGCTGGATCGCGAACGACGCCAGTGCTTTGCGGATCGCGTCCGGCCCGGCCTGCGCTCCCGGCCGTCCGCCGTTGCGCCGGACCCCGGCGTCGCTGGCGAACCCGAGCAGCGAAACGCCTGGGGCACTGGAGAATTCGTTGACGGCGTGGTGCCAGCGGCGATGTTCGGGACCGCGGCCGTCCTCGCGTCCGGTCCATGGGGTGGTGCTCACACGTGCTCCTGCAATCGGCTGATGTCCTGCGCGGCGGCGTGGGTGAGCGTGACGAGGGAATCGCGGCGCGGCCGCACGCGGAAATCTGGGGCCATCGTGCTCACCGTGCCGACGAGGTTCCGGTGCCGGTCCAGCACCGGCACGCTCACGCCCCACACCCCCGGGTCGACCTGGCCGACGCTCTCCGCGAAGCCCTGGTCCCGCACCCGGCGCAGCTCGCTCTCGAGCTTCCCGACCTGCTCGCCGTTCAGCCCGTGCACCTCGGCCGTCGCCGCGACCCGGTCCTCCGGCAGGTACGCCAGCAAGGCCTGCGCACTCGCCCCGAAGACGAGCGGTTTGCTGAGCCCCGGCGAGAAACTGCATCGGATGACCCGGGTCCCCTCGGCCGCTTCGACGCAGAGCACGTCGTTGTCGCGAGCGATGAGGAACGCGGCGAGTTCGTCGGTGTCGGCCGCGAGCTGCCGCAGCCGCCGCTTGACGCCGCCCTGGCCGAGCGCCTCGCGGCGGTAGTTCTCGGCCATCTGGACGGTCAGCGAGCCCGCGCAGTACCGGCCGCGGGTGCGGGCCTGATGCACGAGGCCGATCTCGACGAACGTCGTCAGGTAGCGGTAGACGGCGCTGGAGGGAATGCCCGTGCCGACGGAGATCTCCTCCGCCGTGGCGCTCTCCCGCTCGGCGAACACCGCCAGGATCCGCGCCGCCCTGGTCCCGGCCTTCCGGTTGGCATCCGCGCTTGTCATGGCGGGCACGCTACGTCGCGGCCGGGCGGGTTCCTAGCGGGTATTCCCAGTTAATGGGAAGTTTATTCCCGGTGATTGGCTGTGTGCGGAGCGTCCGGAGCGCCGGGACCCGTCAGGGGGAGCGTTCTCCGCTGGGCGGGCACGTCGGGTCCCGATAGCCCGGGCCGGTGATCCTGCTGCGGAAGTCGGTGTCGTCTCTGACTTTCCGGGCCTCGGGGAACTGGACTCGGAGCTGCTCGGCGATGCCTTCGATGTCGGTCTGGTCCTTGGGCACCACGGTCACCGAGGCCGGTGCCGCGTCCTCCGACATCAGCTCACGCAGCTCCGGCTCGTTCGCGAACATCTCCCGGAACCTCGCGTAGCCGTCTTTCCGGGTCTGGGTATAGGACCGCAGGAGCCGGGGATCGCCGCGCAGCGCCCGGGCGACAGCCGCCATCTCGGTATCGGTGCGGAGCAGGACGGTCACAGTGTTGGCGCAGACGTCACGGTCGCCGATCGGTATCGCTCGGTCCGGCAACGCATACCCGTCCACGTCGCGTCCGCCGAGCAGCCACCAGGCGGGACCGCCCAGCACCGCGAGGGCAACCACTACGACCGCCGCCGTCCCCAGCCGATACCGGCGAGCCGAACGCGGCGTCGCGGACAATAGCGGGGCCGGTCTTTCGGGTTCACGTTCCGCACCGAGATCCCGGTCACTCATCACGTTCCTGCTTCTGCGTTCGCCTGAATACGGTTGTCAGCCCCTGGTGATCGGGCACGGGGACACCGCCGTTACGGAGAAAAACCTCAATGCGGCGTTCGGCACATTTCGTGCACGCCACGCCGAAACTCCCGCGACACGGGCAAAAGCCGTACGGAATACTCCCCTGGTGTTCCTGACCGTCACCACCACTCACCATCCCGCCTCCGACCTGGGATTCCTGCTGCACAAGCACCCAGGCCGGGTGCAGTCGTTCGAGCTTTCCGCCGGGCAGGCGCACGTCTTCTACCCCGAGGCGTCCGACGAGCGGTGCACCGCCGCGCTGCTGCTCGAAGTCGACCCGGTCGCCCTGGTTCGCGGCAAGGCAGGCGCCGGCGACGGGTTCACCCTCGGCCAGTACGTGAACGACCGCCCCTACGCGGCGTCGAGCCTGCTTTCGGTGGCGATGAAGGAAGTCTTCCGCACCGCGCTCACCGGCCGCTGCAAATCGCATCCGGAGCTGGCGGCCCGACCGATCCCGCTGGACATCCGGGTGCCCGCCTGCCCGGGCGGCGAGGAATTGGCGCGCCGGATGTTCGAGCCCCTCGGCTGGACGGTCGAGGCGACGGTGCTCCCGCTGGATCCGCACTTCCCGCAGTGGGGCGATTCACGCTATGTCGACCTCCGGCTCACCGGCGAGTTCCGGCTTGCCGACGCCCTCAACCACGTCTACGTGCTGCTGCCGGTCCTCGACAACGCGAAGCACTACTGGGTCGGCGAAGAGGAAATCGACAAGCTGCTGCGGGCCGGCGGCGACTGGCTCGCCGGGCATCCGGAGAAGGAGCTCATCACCCGCCGCTATCTCGCGCACCGTCGCGCCTTGACGACCGCCGCGCTGACCCGGCTGGCCGAAGTGGACGATTCGGAGCCCGAGGAGATCGACAACGCGCTCGCCGCGCCCGCCGTCCTCGAGGCGCCGGACCGTCCGGTGCCGCTGGCCGAGCAGCGGCGCGGCACGATCATGGCCGTGCTCCGGTCGCTGGATGTGCGCTCGGTCGGCGACTTCGGCTGCGGCGAGGGCGCGCTGGTGCGCGACCTGCTGGCCGAGCGGTCGGTGGAGCGGATCGTGGCCGCGGACGTCTCGGCTCGCGCGCTGCAGGTCGCGGCGCGGAAGCTGCGGCTGGAGCGGATGCCCGAAAGGGACCGGGCCAGGCTGGAACTGCTGCAGTCCTCGCTCACCTATCGCGACGACCGGCTCGCCGGGCTCGACGCGGCCGTGCTGATGGAGGTCGTCGAGCACGTCGACCCGCCGCGGCTCGAAGCGCTGGAGCGGACGGTGTTCGAGTTCGCCGCCCCGCGCGCGGTCGTCGTGACCACGCCCAACCGCGAGTACAACGTGCGGTTCGAATCGCTGCCCGAGGGCAAGCTGCGGCACCGGGACCACCGTTTCGAGTGGACGCGCGCCGAGTTCCGCGCGTGGGCGGACCGGGTCGCGAACAGCTACGGCTACGGCGTGCGGATGCTGCCCGTCGGCTCTGACGACCCCGAAGTCGGCCCGGCGACGCAGCTGGCCCTGTTCACGAAAGGCGGTGCGGCATGAGCACGCTTGAGATTCCCGATCTGTGCCTCGTCGTGCTCGTCGGCGCGAGCGGGTCGGGCAAATCAACTTTCGGCCGCGAGCGGTTCAAGGCCACCGAAGTGATCTCGTCAGACTTCTGCCGGGGGCTGGTGTCCGACGACGAGAACGACCAGTCGGCGACCAAGGACGCCTTCGACGTCCTGCACTACATCGTCGGCAAACGGCTCGCCGCCGGGCGGCTGACCGTGATCGACGCGACCAACGTGCAGCCCGACGCGCGCAAATCGCTGGTCGCGCTGGCCAAGGAACACGACGTGCTGCCGGTGGCGATCGTGCTGGACATGGCGGAGTCGCTGTGCGCCGCGCGCAACGAAAGCCGCGCGGACCGGACCTTCGGCGCGCAGGTGATCCGGCGCCAGCGAGACCAGCTGCGCCGCGGGTTGCGGAGCCTGCCGAAGGAGGGCTTCCGGACGGTGCACGTGCTGCGCACCCCGGAGGAGGCCGCCGAGGCGACGATTACGCGCGTCCCGCTGTACAACGATTTGCGGCACGAGACCGGACCGTTCGACATCGTCGGCGACATCCACGGCTGCCGTGTCGAGCTCGAGGCGCTGCTCACCGAGCTCGGCTACACCGTCGACCGCGACGACCAGGGCCGCGCGATCGGGGCGCGGCATCCGGGGCGGCGGGCGGTGTTCGTCGGCGATCTCGTCGACCGCGGCCCGGACACGCCGGGCGTGCTGCGGCTCGTGATGGGCATGGTGCGCGCCGGGAATGCCTTCTGTGTCACCGGAAACCACGAGCACAAGCTGCTGCGCGCGTTGCGCGGACGGAATGTGCAAGTCACGCACGGGCTCGCGGAGTCGCTGGAGCAGCTCGCCGCCGAACCGGCCGAATTCCGTGCCGAGGCACAGGAATTCATGGACGGACTGATCAGCCACTACGTCCTCGACGGCGGACGGCTGGTCGTCGCGCACGCCGGCCTCACCGAACGTTTCCAGGGCCGCGCGTCCGGGCGCGTGCGGAGCTTCTGCATGTACGGGGAGAGCACCGGCGAGACCGACGAATTCGGCCTGCCTGTGCGCTATCCGTGGGCGAACGAGTACCGGGGCCGCGCCATGGTCGTCTACGGCCACACCCCGGTGCCTTCGCCGGAGTGGGTGAACAACACCCTGTGCCTGGACACCGGCTGCGTCTTCGGCGGAACCCTGACCGCGTTGCGCTACCCGGAAAAGGAGATCGTCTCCGTCCCGGCGGCCGAGGTCTATTACGAGCCGGCCAAACCGTTCCCCGCCAACCCGGCGGCGGAACCGGTCGCGCACCGCGACCCGGGCGTGCTGGACGTCACCGACGTCCTGGGCCGCCGGGTGATCGAGACCGCCTACCAGAAGCGGATCGGCGTCCGCGAGGAGAACGCCGCCGCGGCGCTGGAGGTGATGTCGCGGTTCGCGATCGATCCGCGCTGGCTGGTCTACCTGCCGCCGACCATGTCGCCGGTCGCCACCGCGACGGCCGACGGGCTGCTGGAGCATCCGAGCCAAGCGTTCGACTACTTCCGCGCGGAAGGCGTGGATTCCGTGGTGTGCGAGGAAAAGCACATGGGTTCGCGCGCGGTCGCACTCGTGTGCCGCTCGCTCGACGCGGCCCGCGCCCGCTTCGGCGCGCCCGGCGACGCGCTCGGCGCGGTGTGGACCCGGACCGGACGCCACTTCTTCGACGAAACGCTGACCGCCGAAGCGGTCGACCGGATCCGTGCTGCCGCGGAAAAAGCCGGCCTGTTCGACGAGCTCGGCTCGGACTGGTTGCTGCTCGACGGCGAACTGTTGCCGTGGAGCGTCAAAGCCGAGCAGTTGCTGCGCGAGCAGTACGCGGCTGTCGGCGCCGCTGCCCGGTCCGCGCTTCCGGCCGCCGCGAGCGCGCTGGCCGCCGCTGACGCCTCCGGCCTCGACGTGTCCGCTTTGCTGGAGCGCACGACTTCCCGCGCGGCCAACGCGGATGCGTTCGCCCAGTCGTACCGCCGCTATTGCTGGCCGACCGACGGCCTCGACGGTGTGCGCTTCGCGCCCTTCCAGGTGCTGGCGTCGGCTGGTCGCGCTCATCACAAGCAAAGCCACGACTGGCACCTGGCGCTGGCCGACCGGCTCGTCGAAAGCAGCGACGGTTTCCTCGCCCCGACCGGGCGGATTTCGGTCAGCACCACCGATCCCGCCTCGGTCGAGGCGGCCGTCGGCTGGTGGACCGGACTCACCGCTCGGGGCGGCGAGGGCATGGTGGTCAAACCGGCCGCCAACCTGGTGCGGGGGTCGCGCGGCCTGGTTCAGCCGGGCCTGAAGGTCCGCGGGCGCGAGTACCTGCGGATCATCTACGGCCCCGACTACACCGAGGAACGCCACCTGTCCCGGCTGCGGCAACGAGGCCTCGGGCACAAGCGCTCCCTGGCGCTGCGCGAGTACAGCCTCGGCCTCGAAGCACTGGACCGGCTCGCGCGCGACGAGCCGATGTGGCGCGTGCACGAGTGCGTTTTCGCCGTGCTGGCACTGGAATCCGAGCCGGTCGACCCTCGCTTGTAGACAGTCGAGGCTCGCAAAACCGGTGCGTTTTCGCCGATACCGCGAAAACGCACCGGTTTCACCCGCTCACGCCGTATACGGCGACCGCTGCTCCAGCGACGGGCTCACGTCCGGACGCCGGCCCTCCTGACCGGGCACCGGCGTGACCGTCGGAGCCTGCAAATCCGTCTCCGACCTCCGCGCCAGCCGCTCGTCGCGGTGCGCGATCGCGTCCGCCACGTCCTGCTCGCCGCGGATCCGCGCCAGCGCGCCCAGCGTCGCCGCGTGCGCCAGCGCCAGGATCAACAGCAGCACGCCCACCCGTCCGACGACGCCGGGCAGGTCGCTCCCGCCGATGTCGATCGTCGAGATCAGGGCGAGGATGCCCAGTGTCCCGAGGTGGAACAACACGGTCACCAGGCGGGTCATCGAGGCGCCGGCTCCGGGGTCCCCGTAGGCGTTCGCGAGGTAACGGCGGCCGCTGCGGTAGATGATCTGGCCGTCCACCAGGACCAGCGCGATCCCGATCGCGAGGAACGAGAGGTAGGCGTTGGTGCTCATGCCGGGTGCTCCTTTCCCTGCCGTGCTCCAGTTCCCTGGTTACCCGCCGCGCGGCGCCGGAAACGGGCCTTTCGGGTGCCGCCCGCTGCCGCCCGCGCGTCCGGCGGGCGATGATTGGCCCGGCGCCGCGCCGGGTAACCAGAAGCGCATGGTTCAGCGCGAAGCGGACGAAAAAGGCATGCTCACCGCGGCTGCGCCAGTGGTCGAGCTGCGCCTGCCGGCGAACGGGGAACTGCTGTTCCTCGCCAGGCTGGTGGCCGAGGACCTCGCTTCCTCGGCGGGATTCCGGCTCGACGAGGCCGCCGACCTTCGGCTGGCGGTCGACGAAGCGGTCGCGGCGCAGGCGCGGCGGGCGGACGACGGCGCGGTCCTGGAATGCGCGTTCCGCTGCGGCAGCCGGATAACCGTCACCGTCACCACCACGTCGTCGTCGGCGTTCCCGCCCGGACCGGACGAGGTCGGCTGGCTTGTCCTGCGCGCGCTCACCGATTCGCTCGACGCCTGGACCGAACCCGCGCCAGGCGCGGACGGCTGGCGGCTGTGCGTCGAATTCGCCAAGGAGCCGTACCCCGCGATGCCCTGAGTTTCGCTTCCGTCCGAACGGGAAATCCGTCCCGCATGCGCCGAGTGGACGAACTTCTCGCCGAACACGGCACCACTTTCGCCGAAGAGGCGGGCATCAAGCTGTCCGACAAACCCCAGCCGCTGTACCGATTGCTGGTCCTCGCCACATTGCTGTCCACGCGAATCAGCGCCGACCTGGCCGTAGCCGCCGCGCGGGAACTCTCGCGTTCGGGCTGGCGTTCCCCGGCGGCGATGCGCGATTCCACGTGGCAGCAACGCGTTGACGCGCTCGGCCGCGCGCACTACGTCCGGTACGACGAAAGCACCTCGCACCATCTCGGGGAAGGCGCCGATTTCCTCCGCGACCGTTACGGCGACGACCTGCGCCGGATGGCCGACGCCGCCGACAGAGATCCGCGACGGCTGGAGAAACTCCTCGCCGAGTTCCCGCGGATCGGCCCGACCGGCGCGCAGATCTTTTGCCGGGAAGCACAGGCTGTCTGGCCGTGGCTGCGCCCGTATTTCGACCGCAAAGCCTTGGCCGGCGCGAAGAAAGCCGGTCTGCCCGACGATCCGCGACGACTGGCGAAGCTGGTTCCCGGCGACGATCTCGCCCGGCTCGCGGCAGCGTTGGTACGGCGAAGCCTGCAGCGTTAGCCCGGGTGCTCTTCGACGCCTTCCCGCACGATCGCCACCGGGCAGGGCGCGTGGTACGCCATCGCGTGACTCACCGATCCGAGGAACGCGCCCCGCAGCGCGCCGCGGCCATGCCCGCCGACCACGAGCAGCGTCGCCGCCTCCGCGTGGTCCAGGAGCACCTCGGCCACGCTTCCCAGCGCCACTTCCCGTTGCACCACGACGTCCGGATGCAGCTCGCCGAGACCGGTCAGCGATTCCGCGAGCAGCCGCTGCCCCTCGTCCTGCGGGCTCTGCTGCCCCTCGCCGCCGGAGCGGGCGGGGCCGAAGACGTCCTCCGGCGGCTCCGACCACACATGCACCGCGTGCAAGCCGCAGCCATGCCGGTCGGCGAAGTCGTACGCGTACCGCACTGCCGCGACGCTGGCCGGCGATCCGTCCACCCCGACGACGACCCGCCGGGCTTTCTCCCTCCCCGGACGCACCACGACGACCGGGCGCGCGCTCGTGTGCACCACCTGCGAGGCCGTGGACCCGAGCAGCAGCCGGGGCAGCCCGCCGCGCCCGGACGCGCCGACGACGATCAGCTCCGCCTGCCGCCCGATGTCGGCCAGCTCCCAGCTCGCGCGCCCGAACCGCACCCGGGTGCGCACCGGCAGCCCCGGCCGCTTCCGGACGACCTCGGCGGCGACGCCGGCCAATTCCTTCTCCGCGTAGTCCACCACGGACTGGTCCGCCACGATCTCGCCCGCGACCGGCGTGATCACGCCGGGAACGAAGTCCACGTTCGGCATCGGCAACGTCATCGTCCGCACGAGGACCAGGCACGTCCCGAGCGCGTCGGCCTCGGCGGCAGCCCAGTCCACGGCCAGCCGGGCGCCTTCGGAACCGTCGTCCCCGACGACGACTCCCGGCTCGGCCCGGTTCTCCTCGTCCATCACCCGCCTCCGTTCGCGCGCTTGTGCGCTAGGTACCCGGTCGCCCGGCGCGGCAATCGGGCTCCGCCCGGCCCGGCTGCTTCCACACTGGTCAGCGAGGCGCGGGAGGCACGGGCGGTTCCGGCGGCGGCAGCGGACCCGGCCCCGGACGCGGCGGCGGGGCGGGCTCCGGAGGGAAGGGCGGCACCGGTGGCGGCGGCGACGGGACAGGCTCCGGTCCGGGCGGCACGGGGTGCACCATGACGGGCTCCTTCCTCAGTCGGCTCGAATCCCCGGGTTACCCGGTGCGGTGCTACCGGACACGTCGGATCCCGGCGAAAGGCGCCGAAAGGCGAGCCAGTGCTCCGTTTCGCGCCCCCGGCGCGGCAATTCGCTGCTCAGCAGGCAAAGACCTGCGCACGCGATGCGGTCCGGACTCGCTCGGTTCGGGCTCCTCCTCGCCGGGCACAAGCCTTAGCGGCGGGGCCTGAACTTCGCCGGCTCAGCCGTCCCTCAGACGGGTCCCCATCTACTCCACCGGGCACAAGCCTGAGCGGCGCGGCCTGGACCTCGCCGATTCAGCCGCCCCTCACACCGGGTCCGGCTCCCCCATCTGCTCCACCGGCACGTCCAGCTCCTCGTGCCGAGACGCGAGCGTCCCCGCCAAATGCACCAGCTTCACGTTCAGCTGCTGCGAAGTCCGCCGCAACACGTCGAACGCCGCTTCGGCGTCCAGCCCCCGGCGCGCCATGATGATGCCCTTCGCCTGGCCGATCACGTCCCGGCTGTCCAGCGCGCGCCGCAGCTGCGCCTGGTGCAGTTCGCTTCGGGTCACCGCGTCCGTTTCGGCCACCGCGAGGGTCGCGTGGCTGGCCAGGAGCAGCACGACGTCGCGGTCGGCGTCCGTCAGGCCGCCGGGAGTGCGGGAGTAGAGGTTGAGCGCGCCGGAGAACCGCGCCGCGGCGTCGTCGGCCAGCGCCGTCGCCAGCACCGCGCGCCAGCCCGCCTCGGCCACCGCCGGGGCCCATCGCGGCCACTGCTCGTCGCTGCGCAGGTCGGCGCTTTCGATGAATTCGGGCCGGCCGGGGACCGCGGCGTCGTGGCACGGGCCTTCGCCCAGTTCGTACTGCAGCAGGTCCAGGTCGGCAGCCGCCGAATCGGTGTAGGCGGCGGTGTGGAAATGCCCGTCCGGCGCGCGCAGCGTGATCGACACCAGTTCGGCGGCGGGCACCAGCGACGCGGTCGCGTCCACGATCACCTGCAGGACCTCGCCGACGGTCCGCGCGGCCAGGAGCATCTCGGTGAGCGTCCGGAACTGTTCTCCGGAAGGCCGCGACTCGTCCTCGAAAGCCAGCGCCGCCGACGCGGAATCGGCGACCGGCACGCCCTCCTCTTCGAGCACCCGGCGGGCAACTCCGCCCTCCCGGCAGGCGAACACCGCTTGGCTCGGCTGGGCCGTCTTGCGCAGCGCGGCGAGGTCCTGGCTCGAGAACGAGGTCAGCTCGCTCAGCTCGAAGACCACCGTCCGCGGCCCCGCGGACAGCACCTCGCCCACCTCGGCGCGCACTTCGGCCGGGTCGCCGCTCAGCCGCACCACGGCCGCATAGTCGATCGACGCTTCCACGCTTCCCTCCCGGCCGACCCGGTTCGCCAGCAGTCGTCCCCGCCTAGCTACTCGGATCCCGGACTGGACAAGCACCAGTGCCGCCAGGTGCACGTGCTGGGGAACAACCGCCGCGACCTGGCCCGACGGCGCACTTTTCGCCCGGCTCCCCGGAGACCGCGGGAGCTGGGCGCAAAGCGGATCGCTAGCCGATCCCGGCCGCCAGGTCCCGCGCGGCGGAGCCTCCTCCGACGGCGTCGGCAAGGCGTTCGACCACCCGCATCTCCCGGTCGAGCCCGAGGACTCGCAGCGGTCGCAGCATCGCGCGCTGCCGGGCGACCACGACGAACGCGACGCCCGCCGCTTCCGCCTCCCGCGCGGCCTCGGCCAGCACCTCGAGCCCGCTGACCGAGCAGAACGTCACTTCGGCGACGTCGACGATCAAGGCGGGCGGACGCAGCGCCGTTTCGTCGGCCAGCGCCTCGCGCAGCCGGCCGGTGGAGCGCAGGTCCAGTTCGGCGGAGACCGCGACGACGGTTTCGCTCGCGGTGGTGGTGATCAGGGTTCTCGCCGGTGTCCCCGGCAGATACGAAAGCGTTTCATGCACGATGGAGCCCTCCTCGCAGACGCGAGACCGGGCCGCCGTTCGCGGCCCGGCCCTGGGCCCGAAACGAACGGGCCCCTGGGATCAGGCGACGGCACGTGGGCTGAACCGCTCCTGGCAAGACCCTACCGCAGCACGGAGGCAGCCGCACTGCCCGCGGCCCGCCGAGGGCATCGAGCTCGCCGGAGGAACTGTGGACAATGGACAATCTCGCCCACCAGGACCGGAATGAAACCGTTCCATGCCAACAACTATTGAAAGTCCATAATGGACCCTAAGAACCACGTCGCCGGAGCGGACACGCGGACTCCCCTGTCCGCCCAGGTTTCGCCCGAACCGGCCCGGGTACCCGAACAGCATGGCGACCACCCGCGCGACCGCGAGCCCGGACTTGTCCGATCTGCCCCCGGCCGACGTCCGCCCGCAGCGGGCGTCGGTCCGTGACACCGGGCGCATCGTCGCGCGGGTGGTCGCCCCCACGGTCGGCAACGGACTGGTCAAACGCCGTCCGCGCGCGATGGCCGCGGCACAGAAACTGGGGTTCGACCGCTCGGCGATCGGCCTGCTGCACGACCTGCGCGAACGCTACGGCCCCGGCCCGCTCGACCTGCCGATCCCCGGCCGGTCGTTCCGCCTGGTGCTCAACGCGGACCACGTCGGCGCGCTGCTGGCGGGCACCCCCAGTCCGTTCAGCCCGGACACCGCCGAAAAAGCCGCGGCCCTGCGCCATTTCCAGCCGCACGGGGTCCTGATCTCCAGCGGGGCCACCCGCGCCCGGCGGCGAAACTCGCCGACACCGTCCTCGAACCCGGCCGCGCCGCGCACGAACTCGCCGGCTGCTGGGCGGAAACCGTCCGCACCGAAGCGCACGAAATGCTCTCCGGTTTTCCCGATCTGGACGCGGCCCAGTTCATCGAGCATTTCCGGACGATCATCCGCAAGATCGTGCTCGGCGGCGACACCACCGCCGACCGGCGCGTCACCGATCTCCTCGACCAGCTGCGGCTCGACGCGAACTGGGCGTTCGCGCACCCGCACCGGGAGGAGCGGCGCCGCCAGTTCCAGTCCCTTCTCGACCGTCAGCTCGGCTTAAACCGCCCCGGCAGCCTCGGCGCGGCGATGGCGCATCAACCAGCCGGTCCGGAAGCCGACCCGACTGGCCAAGTCCCGCATTGGCTGTTCGCTTTCGACGCCGCCGCGATCGCCGCTCTTCGCGCACTCGCCTTGCTCGCAACGCATCCCGACGAATTGACCGAAGCCCGCCGCGAAGTCGCCGAAGCGGATCTCTCGAAGCCACAAGAGCTTCCGTACCTCCGCGCCTGCGTTCTGGAGTCCGTCCGGCTCTGGCCGACGACGCCCGCGCTGCTGCGCGAAAGCACCGAGGACACCGCCTGGGGCCCGGCAGGCACGGCATTCCTGATCTATACGCCGTTCTTCCACCGCGACCCGGAAACGTTGCCGTACGCGGACTCCTTCGTCCCGGACCTCTGGCTCGACGGCCGCGCGCAAGCAAACCCTGCGCTCGTGCCGTTCAGCGCTGGACCCGGCGTGTGCCCGGGCCGAGACGTCGTGCTGTTCACGGCCTCGACACTGCTCGCCTCATTGCTGCAGCAAGCGGGCTTCGCGCCGCGGGGCACCGCCGCCGACCTTCAGCCGGGACGGCTCCCCGCGACGCTGAACCACTTCGGTATCCGGTTCGCGCTCTCCTGAGGCTTACTACTTCAACCGCTCGAGGAGCGCGTCGCAGAACGCGGGCAGGTCGTCGGGATTGCGCGACGTGATGACTCCGTCGTCCGTCACGACCTCGCGATCGACCCATTCCGCGCCGGCGTTGCGCAAATCGGTCCGCAGCGACGGCCACGAGGTCACTGTCCGGCCGCGCGCCAGCCCGGACTCCGCGAGCAGCCAAGGGCCGTGGCACACCGCCGCGACCGGCTTGCCCGCGGCGGCCGTTTCCCGGACCAGCGCGACCATCGGCTCGCTGGTGCGGATCTTGTCCGGCGAATACCCGCCGGGCACCACGACCGCGTCGAAGTCCGCCGCGGCCACGTCGTCCACGGCCTGGTCGGTGGTGATTTCGGTGCCGTGCAACGCGGTGAGCTTCTTGCCCCGCGCCAGGCCGACGACCACCGCCTCGTGCCCGGCGGCGCGCAGCCGTTCGCACGGCACCAGGAATTCGTCGTCCTCGGTCATTTCGTCCACGAGCACTGCCACGCGGGCCATGCCGGTCTCCTCTCTGAACGGGTCCGTTGCCGCCCGGTTACCCGCCGTCCGGCCGGGCCATGCCCGCCTGTGCGGTGTCCCACGACAACGCTTCCCGCGGTTGCGCGACGCCCTCGCGCAACCGCGGAAACCGCGTCAGCCCGGGCTTTCGACGTCGCCGCGCCACGACCCCGTTTCGCGTCCGCGCTGTTCGATGAACTGCTTGAACCGCAGCATGTCCCCCTTCACGCGCCGGTCCAGGATGCCGAGCTTGTCGGCGGCGTTCTCGGCGAACCCCTCCGGGTCGATCTCCATCTGCGCGGTGACCCGTGTCTTGGCGTCCGCCAGCCGGTGGAACGTGATCACCCCGGCGTGGTCCGGCCCGGAATCCGAGCGCCACGCGACCCGTTCGTCCGGGTGCTGTTCGGTGATGGTCGCGTCGAACTCCCGGCCGACGCCGCCGAACCGGGTGGTCCAGTGCACGTGCGTCGCGTCGAGCTGGCGGATCTCCTCCACGCCCTCCATGAACTCGGGGAACGATTCGAACTGCGTCCACTGGTTGTACGCGGTCGACACCGGGACGTCGACGTCCACGATTTCGGTGATCGTGCTGCTCATCCACTCCTCCTCGCAGTGCGGGTACCGGACCCGGGTGCCCGGGGCGCGGAGGGGCGAAACCGGCACGATTGCCCGGCCGGGCACCGGGTACCCGTTCAGCGGAAAGGAGGCGCCCATGCGAGTCGTGATCGTCGGCGGCGGGTTCGCCGGATACCACGCCGCGCGGAAACTGCTGCGCACCCTCGGCGACCGCGCCGAGATCGTCGTGCTGAACCCGACCGACTACTTCCTGTACCTGCCGCTGCTGCCGGAGGTGGCCAGCGGGATCCTCGACCCCCGGCACGTCGCGGTGTCCATTCCGGACACTCTGCGCGGCGTGCGGCTGGTGCTGGGCACCGCGGAGTCGGTCGACTTCGACGCCCGCACCGTCGCTTTCGCCGACCCGGAGTACCAGGAGCGGAAGCTGCACTACGACCGGCTGATCCTCGCGGCGGGCAGCGTCAACAAGCTGCTGCCGATCCCCGGGGTCGCCGAACGCGCGCACGGTTTCCGAGGCCTGCCCGAAGCTTTGTACCTGCGCGACCACGTGACCCGGCAGATCGAACTGGCCGCCGCGACCGACGACCGGGCCGAACGCGACGCCCGGTGCACGTTCGTCGTCGTCGGCGCGGGCTACACCGGCACCGAGGTCGCCGCGCAGGGACCGGAGTTCACCGCCGCCCTCGCGCGCCGCCACCCCGAACTCGACGGGCAGCCGATTCGCTGGCTGCTGCTGGACGTCGCCGACCGCGTGCTGCCCGAATTGGACCCCCGGCTCGGCGCCACCGCCGACCGGGTGCTGCGCGAGCGCGGCGTCGAGGTCCGGATGAAGACGTCGGTGGACCAAGCGGACGTCGAAGGCGTGACGCTGACCACCGGCGACGCGGTGCCGACGCACACGCTCGTCTGGTGCGTGGGCGTCCGTCCCGATCCGCTGGTCTCCGACCTCGGCCTGGAAACCGTGAAGGGCAGGCTGGTCGTCACGCCGGAGCTGAACGTGCCCGGCCGCGACGACGTGTTCGCCTGCGGCGACGCGGCCGCGGTACCGGACCTGACCCGTCCCGGCGAGACCACTCCGATGACCGCGCAACACGCGCAGCGGCAAGGAAAACTCGCCGGGAACAACGTCGCCGCTTCGCTCGGCGTCGGCACCCGGCGCCGGTACCGGCACCACGATCTCGGCTTCGCGGTCGACCTCGGCTCGGGCCAGGGCGCGGCGAATCCGCTGCACGTCCCGCTGGCCGGGCTTCCCGCCCGGCTGGTGACCCGCGGCTACCACCTGCTGTCCCTGCCGGGGAACCGGCTGCGCACGGCCGCCGACTGGGCGCTGGAGAAGGCCGGCCGGCGGCAGACCGTGCAACTGGGGCTGGTCCGTTCCGGCGAGGTGCCGCTCGACACCGCGTCGCCCGAGCTGCCTCGGACCAGGTGAGAAGTTCCCGAACGTGGGGAGGAAGAATCCATAATGGACACACACGAACTGCGCGCGCTGCTGACCGACGGACCGTTCGTCTCGGTGCACTTCGACGAATCGCACGACACCGAGGACGCGGCCAAGCAATTGCGGTTGCGGCTCAAGGAAATCGAGGCCGCGCTCGGAGACCAGGGCGCCGACCGGCCGACCGTCGAGGAAGTTCTCCGCACCGTGGAGGAAAGCCCTCCGCCGGTCGGGCGGGCCGGACGCACCATCGTGGCCGCGCACGGCACCGTCCTGCTCGACCGGCGGCTCGCCGCTCCGCCGCCGGCGCAGGAGGCGCGCTACTCGGACCTGCCGTACTTCCTGCCGACGGTGAGCCATCTCGAAGAAGCCCCCGCACATCTCGTGGTGCTCGTCGACCGCACCGGCGCCGACATCGAGGTGCACCGACCGGACGGCAGCGTGGAAACCGAAACCGTGCGCGGACAGGAACACCCGGTGCACAAGGTCCGCGGCGGCGGTCCCGCGCACCGCGACATCCAGTCGCACGCCGAGCAGACCGCGCACCGCAACATCTCGGAAGTCGCCGGCCACGTCGCGAAGGCCGCCGAACGCGTGCACCCGCGAGCGATCGTCCTGGCCGGCGAAGTCCAGGCCCGCACCGAACTGCGCGAGCGCCTGCCGGAACCGGCGCGCTCGCTTGCTGCGGAGGTCGACGCGGGCGGCCGGGCCTCCGGCGCCGACCGCTCCGAACTGGACCGGGCCGTCCACGAACTGCTTACCGGGCAACGGTTGCGCGAACTGGACGACCTCGCCGACCGCTTCCGTGCCGAAGCCGCACGCGAATCGGCGCTGGCGGTGAGCGGGTTGTCCGCCGTGACCGCCGCGCTCGCGGAGGCGAACGTGGCGACGCTGCTGGTCGGAGACTCCGGAGAAGCCAGCGTGTACACCGGCACGGAACCGACCCAGGTCGGCGTGGCCCGGCCGCGGCTGGACGCACTCGGCGCCGACGATCCGGCCCGCCACCGCGCGGACGAAGCACTGCCGTACGCGGCGGTGGCAGTCGGTGCGGACGTCGTGGTGATGGACGAGCGGCTTGATCTGGCCGACGGATTCGGTGCGCTGCTGCGGCATCCGTGACGCACACAGCTGGGCCCGGGTGCCTCGACACCCGGGCCCAGCGTTCTGTCCACAGCGGACGGTCACCGCAACGCAGGCAACAACTCCCGCTCCGCGAACTCCGTAAACCCCGGCTGATGCTCCGCCCCGCCGATCTGCACCAACGCCAGATCAGTGAAACCGGCCTGCGCGAACTCCTTCACCGCGTCCACAATGGGCCCCGCGTCCGGACCGCACGGAATCCCCGCCGCCACATCATCCTCGCGGACATACTGCGTCGCCGCGTCGAACGCCCGCGTCCCCGGCAACTCGGCGTTCACCGGCCACCCCGAGCCGAACCACCGGAACTGCTCGTGCGCCCGGCGGATCGCCGCGCCGCGGTCCGGGTCCCAGCTGACCGGCAGCTGGCCGATCTTGCGCGTCGGCGGCCCGAGCCGGGCGTGGTCCCATTCCGTGCACAGCTCCGCGTTCGGCTCGACCGCGACCATCGCGTCGGCCACCGGCGCGAACCGCTGCACCGATTTCGGGCCGGACACCGCGATCGCGATCGGCACGCGCGTCGGAGACAGGTCCCACAGTTTCGCCCCGTCGGCGCGGTAGTGCTGGCCGGTGTAGGTGAAGGTCCCGCCGTCGAACAGGCCGCCGATGATCTGCACTGCCTCGGCGAGCCGGTCGTGCCGCACCGACACCGACGGCCAGCCCTGCCCCACGACGTGCTCGTTCAGGTTCTCCCCCGAGCCGAGCCCGAGGGTGAACCGGCCTTCGGACAGCAGCTGCACGGTCGCGGCCTTCTGCGCCACCACCACCGGGTGGTAGCGCATCGTCGGGCAGGTCACGAGCGTCATGAGTTCTATTCGCTCGGTCGCCTGGGCCACCGCGCCGAGCACGCTCCACGCGTACGGCGCGTGGCCTTGTTCGGCCAGCCACGGCGAATAGTGGTCGCTGCAGGCCGCGAAATCGAATCCGGCCTGTTCGGCGGCGGTCGCGCAGCCGACCAGCTCGCGCGGTCCGGTCTGTTCAGTCATCAAGGTGTAGCCGATGCGCATGTTCTCCCCGTTCAACGGGCTCTTCTCGGGGCGGCCGCGACCGCCCCGGAACCTCTTTCTCCCCGCCCGGTTACCCTGTCCCGGCCCGGTTCACCCGTCCCGTCCGTTCGAAAGAGACTTTGCCGGTCAGGACCCGGCGAGCGCCGCCGCGACCGTCGGGTACAGCGGGAGGCTCTGCTCCAGGCCGGTGAGCTGAATCGGCCGCATCGTCGCCCGGCCGGACGCGACGATCCGCAGGACGGCGTGCGAAGCCCGGTCCTGCGTGAGGGTCACCAGCGCGGTCAGCCCGGCCGAAGCCAGGAATTCCACCGCGGCGAGATCCAGCACCAGCACCTGCGGAGCCATGGCCAGCACCTCGTCGACCGCCGCGGTCAGCAGCGGCGCGGTGACCATGTCGACCTCGCCGTACACCGTCAGCACCGCGGCCGGGGGCCGATCGTCGCGCTCGACACGGAATTCGCGCACCGGGTCGCTGCCGGGGTCGATCGGCTCGTCCATCGTCATGGTCCCGTCGTCGGTCGCCCTGCCCGGCCGGGCAGGCGGGAGGCGCGCGCGGCCGGGATGCCCGGCCGCCCCACCATGATGCCCGTCCTCCCGCCGCGACGCAGGCGAGCGGCGATCGATCCGCTTCGTCCGGTTCCGCCGCGGCAGTGACGCCGGCGCTCTTCCTTACGCCATTTGCCTGATCTCTTGCCTTCGAATCGATCAATGCGGTGATAAATTCACGTCGCGGGACCGGGAAATGCCCGCCGCCCGGTCCGCGGCCTTCCGGAATTCCCCGCGGATCCCATGTTTCACTCGACCGAGTGAGGGTATCCGAGAGCAAGCACGTCTCATTCCCCACCGAGAGAAGGAAGACGAGGTTCTCCCCGTGATTGTTCTCGGCGTCATTCTGCTCGTGATCGGGTTCATCTCCTCGATCCAGATTTTGTGGAGCATCGGGATCGCCCTCGTGGTGATCGGCGCGATCCTGGCGGTGCTCGGCGGGACCGGGCGCCGAATCGGCGGCCGCGCGCATTGGTACTGATCCCGCGGAAACGGAAAAAGGCGGTTGAGGCTCCGGGACTCGTCCCGGAGCCTCAACCGGTTTCGGTCAGACAAGCGGCCAGTTCCCGCGCGGCCCGCACCGTCGTCAACCCCCGTTCGCGGGCGCGCGACAGGACCGCGCTCGTCGTGTCCGCGATCGCGTCGACCTTCGCCTTCGCCGCCGCCTCGTCCCACCCGAGTTCCTCGCGGCCGACCGCGTGGATGATGCCGCCGGCGCTCGCGACCACATCCGGAATCCACGTGATTCCCCGGTCCCGCAACACCATCGCGACCTCCTCGGCGACGAGCTGGTTGTTCGCCGGACCCACGATCAGCGCTGCCCCGCAGGCCGCCGCCGACTCCGCCGTCAGGAGTCCGCCCGTCGCGGCAGGCATGAGAATGTCCAGTTGCTCCCGCACCAGATCCGCCGTGGTCCAGGTCGCCCCGAGTCGTTCCGCGACCGGCCGCGGAGCGCGCTGTCGACGTCCGTCACGACGACGTCCGCGCCCTGCTCGAGCAACGATTCGCAGATGAGCCGCCCGACACTCCCGAACCCGATCACGCCCACCCGCAACCCCGCGACCGAACCCGGCGCGACCCCGGCCCGAAGCGCCGCCAAGACTCCCCGCGCAGTGGCCGCGCTCGACGTCCCGCTGCCGCCTTGCGCCTCCGGACGGCAGAACGCCCAGCCGTGCGCGAGGCGGTGGATCTCGGCCATGTCCTCAGAGGTCGACCCGATGTCCGGACCGGTGCGATATCGCCCGCCCAGCGCGGAAATCGCGTCGGCGATGTCGGCGATCAAGTCGCGCCGCGGCACTACGTCCGCAGGCAGCACCGCGACAGTTTTGCCGCCCCCGTAAGGAAGCCCCGCCAGGGCGCACTTCATCGTCATCGCCTCCGACAACCGCAGCGCGTCGTCCGCTCCGTCGCGCCACGACGGATACGGCTTGATCCGGCACCCGCCGATCGCGGGCCCCCGCTCCGTCGAATGAATCGCGACGGCGATCGCGACCCCCGACCGGGCGCCGCGAACAACTTGCAGTGCTTCCCCAGCGAAACTCCCTGTTCGGTTCATGGCCGCCAGCCTGCCCCTTCCGTCCCCAGTCCTGGGATACTGACAGTGATATGTTCGGCAAATGCCCGAACTTCCGAACCTGGATCGGATCGACAGCCTCATCGTCCACGAACTCCAGCAGGACGCCCGGATCCCGATGCGCGACCTCGCCGAACGCGTCGGCGTCGCCGCGTCCACCTGTTCCGAGCGCATCGGCAGGCTGCAGGCCCGCCACGTGCTGACCGGTTTCCACGCCGAGGTCGACCTGCCCGCGCTGGGCAGGTCGGTGCAGGCCATGGTCTTCGCCCAGATCCGCCCGCTCAGCCAGCCGATCATCGACCGCTTCCGCCGCGACGCGCTCGCGATGCCGGAGGTCATGGCGGTCTTCGTCCTCGCAGGCGGCGACGATTTCCTGCTGCACGTCGCGGTCCCGGACGTCGCGCGGCTGCACACGTTCCTCGTCGAGGATCTCAGCAGCCGCAAGGAGGTCGTGCAGTTCCGCAGTTCGATCGTGTTCGACCACAGCGGGAAGCGGGCGATCGAAAACCTCGCCGGGGAGCAGTGACCGGGGCGCGCCCCGACCTCCCCGGCCGAACTCGCCAATCCGGTCGCCAGCCTTTCGTAAAGACCAATTAATCCGCCGCGCCACAAGAAACCTGCCTCGCGGAACCGCTTTCCCCATAAGAAAACCTTAGAGCTTTCCCGACCATTAGGTCGCGTGCGCTTCTTTACCTGTTTCCCCATGCCGAAGTGCGCCCGTTCGGACGTTGGAAGGCCAATCCGGCCGCTGCTAGTGTCGCCAGCACGGGCAGGGGGCCGCCGTCGCGCGGAATTGCCCGGAACAGCCACTGGCGCAATCGAGCCTCCGAGGGAGTCGGCATGACCGCTGTCACCGTGCCCGAACATCGCTATCTCATTCCGTCCCAGCCCCGCCGCAAGACACTTCGAGAACTTCTGGACATCGCCCTGCGAGTGGAGTTCGCCACCATTCCGCCCTACCTCACCGCGATGTACTCGATCAAAGACAAAGCTTCCCCGGCCTATCAATTCGTGCGCGGAGTCGCACTCGAGGAAATGCTCCACCTCAATCTGGCCGCGAATCTGCTCAATGCCGTCGGCGGCACACCGACCCTGGTCGCCGAGGCAGGAGCGGCGCATCCGTTTCCGCCGAGCTATCCCACCTACCTTTCGGAAGACGCCGAGGACGGCGGACCGTATCTGCAGCTGATGGCGGCGTCGCCGGAGCTGTTCCGCGGCACCTTCATGCGGATCGAGCAGCCGGCCCAGCCGGACGCGGTCGCGCAGGAGGAGGATTTCTCGACCATCGGCCAGCTGTACTCGGCGATCCTGAAGAAACTCGAGGAATACGACCGCACGCCCGGGCGCACCTACGACGTCTCCCGGCAAAGCGAACAGTGGAACTTCGGCAACAGCGGCGGAACGGTGGTCCTCGTGAAAGATCTCGCGTCCGCGAAAAAGGCGGTCAACGAGATCGTCGAACAGGGCGAGGGCGCCGACATGAGCGGCGAACTGAACGATCCGAAATACCGGGTCCGCGAGCCGTGGGGCCAGTACGAGTACTACGGCCCGCGCGCCGACGGCACCTACGGTCCGGTATTGGGCACTCCGCTGGAAATGTCGCATTACTTCAAGTTCAAGGCGATAGCCGACGGCACCGTCCCGCTGCCCCCGACGTATCCGATGATCGCCAATCCGGCCAAGGCGAAGTACGAAAACCAGACGGCCGCCGCGCTCAGCGACCTGTTCGACCACGCCTACAGCGCGATGGTCGACGATCTGCAGAAAGCGCTGCGCGGCGACCGGGATCTCTTCTTCACCGGCGTCGTGCCCGCGATGCGGGTGAGCCTTCCGTCGCTCGCCGCGCAGCTGATGCAGACCCCGATCGCCGCCGAAAGCCACACCTCCGACGATCCGACCGCCGGGCCGGCTTTCCGCTATCTCCCGGTGAAAGACCGCCGGAAACCTCAGGAACTCGACCAGCTCGTCGAGGATCTTGCCCAAGGCGGGTCGCCGACGCTCGCCGCCACCCTGCGCCGGATCCAGGAGAACCGGCCCGGGACGAGCACGGAGGCGGACCATGTCTGAAGCGTCGGCCCAGCTCGGCCGCACGGTGTCGATCTTCCCGGCGATCGGCGTCGCGAGGCTCGGCAACACCGGTCCGGGCGACAGCACCGAGGACTACTACCTGCCGCCGGACGGGATCGGCCGGCTGCCCCGCGAAAGCACGGGCGACCTGCCCTTCGAACCGGCCGGCTTCCGGGACCGGCACGGCCGCCTCCGCAAACAGGCCGCGACCTTCGCCCTCTACGCCGCCGACCGCCAGGAACCCCTCACGATCGGCACCCGGCTGCCGCTGTCCGACGGCAGCACCGCGACGATCGTCGACATCGTCTGGACAGCGCATCTGGCGAACAAAAAGCCCTCCTGGTACCAGATCCAGGACCGAATCGGCGAGACCGGCTATCCGGCCGGGCACCCGCTGCGCAACGAGGACGTCCAGGGCGAGGCGCGCAAGAAGCTCATCATCGACCCCGGCCCGCGCACGGTGAGCAGCCGCGGGGCCAGGATCGGCGAGTTCGACCGGAACGACGGCCACGGCCGCAGCACGTTCCCGCCGGACAGCCCGGATCCGGCGAGGCAGCGGATCACCACGCTCGGCCGGATCACCGCCGAACCCGACGGCAGCCTTCTTCTCCTCGGCGGCTCAGGAATCTCCTACTCCACCGCCGCCGAGCCGAGCATCCCCGACGACGACAACAACGACGGCTGGTGGGACGACGTCTCCGACGGCCCGGTGTCCGCGACGATCGTCGTGCGCGTGCTCGATCAGCACGGCACGGTGCTCGGCTCGGACCAGGAGATCCGCCTGGACGACAAGGCGTGGGCGATCGTCGCGCCGCCCGCGTACGCCCCGGAGATCGTCAACGTGGTCACCCTCTACGACACGATCTTCGACATGGCCGTCCGGTTCACCGGCCTTCGCCCGGACCTCTACGACAACGGCCAGTGGCAGGAGACGTACCAGCCGCACTACCCGACGGAAATCGAACCGATCCTGCGCCGCGCGGTCGTGCTCCCGTGGGTCGTGGCGGTCCCGCCCAAGGTGCACACCTTCGACCTGGCCCAGCTAGGCGCCAAAGACCCGCGCTACGACCAGATCCGCAGGCGGCTTTTCGAGGTCCTGCGCCCGCCCACCGCTCCCAACACGCTTGCCTCGGCCAAAACCGGCTACCGGATGATGCCCTACATCGTCGGGGAAGACGCCGCCGGCGACAGCCAGCTGACCGCGAAGTTCCACTCCCTCACCGCGACCCAGTACTTCCTGCTCGGCCAATGGGCCGACGGCAATTTCCGGACGGCCGACCAGCCCCCGAACCCCGGCTCCGCGGCGGAACGCCGGCCCGGCCACCACCTGACCGAAGCCGCACTGGGCAACTGCTGCGGCCCGCCGTTCGCGCCCGGAATCGAGATGTCGTGGCTCTCCCGCGTCCCGGCGGTCTACGCCGCGCCGTTCCGGCTCCGCCCGGTCCCGCACCTGCCGGTCGAAGCAGGCCGGCTGAGCCTGATCGCCGACCCCGCGCGCGGACTCGAACCCGGCGACGTCACGAAGTACCTTTCCGTTCCGTGGCAAGGGGATTTCAACACCTGCTCGGTCCTTCGGGTCGACGAACACTACCTCTGGTGGTGGCCGGCGCACCGCCCGATGTTCGTCTACGCCCGGCGCGACAAGCCCGACCCAGCCGACTGGAACCACGTCGGCTGGGTAGGCACGGTCCGCGACCAGACGATGAAGGGCTATGTGGCTTTCGCCGACAACCTGGGCATGGCCCAGCACTGGCACGAACTCGGCTTCGTCGCCCGCAACACCCGCCCCCGGCCGTCCGACGACACCCAGCCGCCGGAACCGCAATTCATCGAGGTACGGCGGACGTTGCCTCGCCCCGGGTACGTTCTCGACGACCACAACCAGCCGCATGCCTAGGGTTTTCAAGGCGGCGGTGCTGGGGGCGGGACCGGCTGGGTCGAGCGCTGCGATCGCGTTGAGACGGGTTGGGTGCGAAGTCGTGCTGATCGACCCGGACGGTTCCTCGTGGGCGGGTGGGGCGGTTTGCGTCGACGGTTCGCGGGCGGGGGTTCGCCACCGGACCAGCGAGTTCGGTCCTGCTGCAGCCGGATCACTTTGCCCGGCGACCGACGCCTCCGTTCGGCCTGTTGCGAACGGCCCGCTCGGCAATCGCGAAACCACCGATACGTCCCGCAGCACGTCGTTCGGGACCGGGTCGCTGGGCGCGTCCGGAAAATCCGTACCGTCCACGGTCTCCCGGCCGCCCTTCGACCTCGACCGCACCGGTTCCCCCCTTGCCGCCGGAGCCCCCACGATCGCCGGACCACCCTTCCGCCCCGGCGCCCCGCACGCACCCGGAGAATCCGTCCCGCCCTCGATCGCCGGAGCCCTCGCCCGGCTCGGCCTCAGCACCGCCGCCCTCGACCGCGACCACCTGCGCTCGCTCGGCACCGCCTCGGCCTGGGGAACTCCCGAACTCGAGTACCGCGACTACCTCCGCGACGGGCTCGGCCCCGGCTGGCACCTCGACCGCACCCGGTTCGACCGGATGTTGCGCACCGCCGCGGTCGCCGCCGGAGCCGTCTTGCTCCTGGACCGCTGGTCCTCCGCCCGCCGCACCGCGACGGGCTGGTCGCTCACCTGCCACGAAACCCGCCTGACCGCCGACGTCGTGGTCGACGCCACCGGCCGCCGCGCCCCGTTCAGCACCGCGCAAGGGGCCCGACGCTGTTTCGCCGACCGGTTAGTCGGCATCGCCGCAACGGTTCCGGATCCAGCCGCCCGCGGGCACGTCATCCTCGAAGCGGCGGACAACGGCTGGTGGTACGCCTCCCCACAACCCGGCGACCAGCTCACGCTCGCCCTGCTTTCCGACGCCGACCTCGTCCGCCGCGAAGGCTGGGCCAGGCCAGCAGGCTGGCTGACGGCCCTCGGCGAAACCCGCCACCTCGACGTCCCGCCGGACGAACCGTCCCTGACCGTCCGCGACGCCCGCTCCCACTTGCTCACCCCGAGCGCCGGGCGGGGCTGGGTGGCCGCCGGGGACGCGGCGATGGCGCTCGATCCGCTCAGCAGCGCCGGAGTCACGCTGGCAATCGAGTCCGGGCTGGCCGTCGCGGACCTGATCGCGGCCGGGCACGTCGACTCGCTCCGGCACCAGCGCCAGCTGCGCCGCCGGTTCGACGCCTACCTTCGGCAACGACGCGAGGTCTATCGGGCGGAGCAGCGATGGGACAGTCCATTTTGGACCCGACGCCGAGAGGGGGCCGCCGACGCTCGACACCTCGTCCTCCGCTGACCACGGCGCGGTCGCCACCGCGTCACGCGAGCCTGGTCCGGCCCGCCGCCGGAGGTTTGCCGGGCAGCCCCTCGGCGACCAGCCGGAGCCTGCCGGGCGACCTCTCAGCGGTCGGCAGAGCCTGCCCCACAACCCCTCCGCAGCCAGACCGCCCCACAACCCCTCAGCAGCCAGCCCGAGCCTGCCCCACAACCCTTCAGCGGTCAGCCCAAGCCCGCCGCACAACCCCTCAGCCGTCAGCCCAGCTCCGCCTCCGGACGGATCTCGATCCCCGACCCCGGCTGGTGCAACTCCAGCACCACCAGCTCATTCTTCCCCTTCCGCCACAACGACTTCGGCGCATAGAGCGTCTTCTGCGGCCCGATCTTCCAATACCGGCCCAGATTGAAGCCGTTCAGCCACACGACCCCCTTCTCCCAGCCGGGCAGGGCCACGAAACCGTCGGCCGGATCGGCGACCACAGCACTCGCGCGATGGAACGCCGGGCCGGCGCCAGGCGGTCCGGGCGAGAACCTCAGCCGGGACAGGTCGTCCAGCGGCAGCGGCCGGATCTCCCATCCGAACAGTTTCTGCTGGGCGTTCATCGCGACCCAGCCGTCGATGCCCTTGCGATCCGCCAGATACGGCCCGTAATTCACCCGGCCCATGGCGTCGACCAGGATGTCCAGGCGCGTCCGCGGTTGGGTCAGTTTCAGGTTCAGCGTCGCGTCCGGACGGTTGCGGTCCAGGACACCCAGCTGCACACCGTCGACAAACACCAGCGCCCGGTCCGCCAGCCCGTGAATGCTCAGCGGACCGGAATGCGGTCCCTGCACGGTCGTGCGGTAGTGGATCAGGCCGGTCGACTGGCCCAGCCGTTCCATGGATACCGGTTGCACCGACCGGGCCACTGTGGACAGTGCGGGCAGAGAGTCCAAAAGGGACACTGACTCGGACGGACTCACGGTTTGCGCGGGCAGGCGCGGCGATCGAGCGGGCGGCGGAACGACCGGTTGCTTAGTGTATTTCGTGAGCACAGCCTGCAGCGCGGTGAACTTCGCGCCGACGTCGCCCGCCTCGCCGACCGGGGAATCGTAGTCGTAGCTGGTCACAGTGGGCTGGTATTGCAGACCAGCCGTGTTGGCGCCAGCAGTGAAGCCGTAGTTGGTACCGCCGCAAGCCATGTACAGGTTCACCGACGCACCAGTCGCCAGCAGCTGGTCGATGTGAGCAGCAGTTTGCTGCGGATCGGTGGTGTGGTGCGGTTCGCCCCAGTGGTCGAACCAGCCGTCCCAGTATTCGGCCATCATCACCGGCGCTCCGGGGCGGAAGGCCTTGAGCGCGGCAATGCTCGGAGCCGGGTCGCCGTCGCCGGTTCCGACTTCCAAAGTACCCGGCAGTTCGCCGAAGCGCATGAAGAACTCGGAAGCACCGTCGGCGACGAAAAGAAGGCTGGTCATTCCGCGCGAACGCAAGCTGTCCCGCAAGTGCGCGAGATAGCTCGTGTCATTGCCGTAGCTGCCGTATTCGTTTTCGATCTGCACGGCGACGATCGGCCCGCCGTGCTGTGCTTCCAGCGGGGCGAGCTGCGGGATCAGCTGGTCGTACCACGCGTCGACAGCCTTGAGGTAAGCCGGATCGGCGCAACGCAGTTCCATGTTCCGGTCCGCGAGCAGCCAAGCGGGAAGGCCGCCGAATTCCCATTCCGCGCAGATGTAGGGACTCGGGCGGACGATGACCTGGAAGCCTAGTTCCCCGGCAAGGCGGATGAACGCCGCGAGGTCGCGAGGGCCGCGGAAATCGGCTCGGCCCGGCGTCGGCTGGTGGAAATTCCAGGCCACATAGGTTTCGACGGTGTTGAGGCCGAGCGCTTTGAGCCGCGACAGGCGGTCGTGCCACTGGTCCGGCCGCAGCCGGAAATAGTGGATCGCGCCGGACACGACCTGGAATGGCTTGCCGTCCAACAGGAAGTGGTCGCCGGACACGGTCAGGCCGCGACGGCCTGCCGCGCCCGCCGGTTCGGCGAACACCGTGCTCGCGGCGACTGCGGCCGCGCCGCCTAGGAAGGTCCTCCTGCTCACGTCCATCGCTCCTCCGCTCAGCCGACCGTCGCCGCGCGGACCTGGACGAGGAACGCATCGAGCACGCCGTCGCCGACAAGAGCCTGCCGCACGCCCCACCGGTTGCTGTCGCCCGTCTTCACTGCCTCCGCACGCGTGACCAGCGCGTCCGCGGCAGCCGTCAGTTGCTCGGCTTTGGCGTCGTCTCCGCGGGTCGCTGCGGCGAGCGCGTCCAGCCGGGTCACCATCGCGTCGCCCCACAACGCGGTCGCGTCCAGCCAGGGACCCGCCTCGCTGACGAAAGCGCTCTGAACCTGTCCGGCCCGGATTACCGTGGGAGCGTTACGGATCTGTTCAGCATACGCACGCAGCTTGTCCAGTGCACGACGATCGCCAGCGTTCCAATGTTGCCAGAAGTCGGCCACCTTAGCCGCGAGAACCGGTGCCTGCGGCTGCCACGGTGTCGGCCCGAAGACCGGTGCCAGGTGTTCGAGGTCCGCGAACACCTTCAGCGCCGCCGTCGCACGGGAGTCGCCGCCCGCGAGCCGAGCCAACGCCTGCGGCCACGACCGGTCCGGCGAGTATCCCGCGTCGTTCCAGGAGAAATCGGCGACACCGAACTCGGCGACCTCGCTGGCTGCTTCCTGGTTCATCGGATTCGAGACGATCCCGTTGAGATATTTCGACAGTCCCGCTTCGCGATGCGCGTACGGCGCGAGCAGCAACCGTCCGGCCGACTGCTCGTAGTCGTTGACCGGGTAGTTGTCCCAGAGGAACACTTTCCGTCCGTACACTGTGGACACCTGCTGGGCTTCGTCGTTCGTCACGCTCGGCGGCACTACCGCGGTTCCGGTCCATTGCACGACGACCGACGGGTCGAGATTCTCCCGCAACTGAGTCTTGTACGGCGAATCCTTGAGGTCGCTGTATTCCGTCGGCACTGTCTGCAAAGGACGGACACCGTCGTGGTTCTTGACGAAATTCTTGGTGATCTCATTGAGCAGCGAGACCTGCGCCTTGCCCGCGGCAGCCTGCCCGGGAGCCCCGAACGCCGTCTGGTCGCCAGCGCAGTTCCACTTGGTGTACGAGATGTCGTCGAACGGCAGCGAGAACGACCGCACGCCGAGGTCGTAGACAGCCTGGAATTTCGCTTTCACCGCCGCGACATCCTGCGGCGACGAGAAGCAGATCGACACACCGGGCGACAACGCGTAGGTGAAGTCGACGTGGTTCGCGTTCGCCGTGCGCACGAGCTGGCCGAGCGCTTCCAGCTCCTGCTGCGGATACGGATCCCGCCACCGATCGCGCAGATACGCGTCGTCTTTCGCGCTGTAAATATAGGTGTTCGCCTTGGTCTCGCCGAGGAACTTGATCTGCCGAACCCGGTCGGCGTTAGTCCACGGTGGACCGTAGAAGCCTTCGATCGACCCGCGCAGCGCCATGTTCGGCCAGTCCTGCACCGCAACACCGCTCACCGCCCAGCCGTGTCCACTTCGGACAAACAGCTGCCGCAAGGTCTGCACGCCGTAGTACTGTCCGGCACCGTCACGGCCGTTGATCGTCACCCCGCCGCGCCGCACGGCGAGCGAATAGCCCTCCGCCTGCGTCGGCGCGTCCCCGCCATTGGCGAGACGGACGACGAACCCGCCGGCGCCGATCTTCTTCACCCCGTGCTGTTTCAGCAGGGAGATCAGGAGATCCTTGGCCGGACCGTCAGTGGTGCTGTCCGTTACGAGCGTCACCGAGGACGGCAACGGCACGTCGGCGGCGGCGCGGGTGATCTGTTGCGGCGTCGGGGAAACGACCGGCACCGAGCCCGGCCTGGCGGCAGCCGGCTGGACGACGGTGAGGACACTCGTCGCGACGACAGCGGCGAGCCAGGCTCTGCGGCGTAGAGTCATGACTTCCTCTCAGGCGGCGGGGACAGTGCGGTACAACGCGAAGGTAGCCAGATACGGCGTCGCCCGCGACTGCGTGACGACGACGCGCAGGTGCCGGGCAGTGATCGGCGATGGAAGGGTGACGAGACGGTTGGCGCCGATCGTGGTGACGGTCGCGATTGTGCGCCAGGAACCGTCCACTTCGGCCTGCACGGTCGCGCCTTCGACGTGCTGACCGCGGGTGATGTCCTCCCCCAGCCGGATCTGGTCGAAGGCGACCTCCGAAGGCAGCACGACGTCCATCGTCCCGGCGAGCGCACCGCGCGGCGGCGACCACGACGTGGTGAGCGAGGAATCCGTGACCGCGTTCAGGCCCCGCGCACCGGCGGCAAGGTTCTGCGCCTGCGTCCTCGCGATCGCCTGCCCGAACGACGCCAACGCCGCACTGTCCGCCGGAGCGACGCGGCCGTCCGGTCCTGGCGGAACGTTCAGCAGCAGCGAGGCGTTGCGTCCCACCGAGGCGCGATAGAGATCGACGAGTTGCGCGGGCGTCTTCGGCTGTTCGTCCGGGTGGTAGAACCAGCCCGGCCGGATTGATACGTCAGCTTCGGCCGGCGCCCATTCCAGGTACCGCACGGACGGGTCGGCGAGCACCTGCCGCGAACCGAGGTCGGCGCCCTCCGCACCGCCGACGAACAACTCCTCGTTGTGCGCGGTGTTCGGATCGCCGGTGGCAGGCAGGGAACTCCATTCCGTCTGGCGGGCCTGGCCTTGCTCGTTGCCGACCCAGCGGACGCCCGCCGGTCCGGCGAACGTGACCGTGTCCGGCGACAACGCGTGAATCGTCCGGAACCAGGTCGTGAAGTCGTAGTTCTCGCTGATTCCGTTGCCCCGCCAGGGATTCGCCCCGTCCAGCCACAGCTCGTCGATGGGACCGTACTGCGTGAACAACTCGTATATCTGATTCAGGTAGTAGGTATTGTAATCGTCCTCGGAGACCGTGAACTTCGGCAGTTTTCCGGCCGCGAGCGCCGCCGCCCGGTCGTCGTTCGGGACCAGCGACGGGATCGTGCGGACCTTCGCCGCGCTGCCGGTGCCGTATCGACCCTGGCCAGCAGGCGTATTCGCCCGGTCGTCGTAGGTCGCCTGCTCCTCGATGCTCAACGGCTGCCCTGCGGCCACCTTCGCCTCGACCCGCTTCACCTGGTCAGCGAAGAACTGCGCGGGCAACTCGGCACCGTCGGCTGGCGACAGGTACACGCCGACTTTCAGCCCGGCTTTCCGCGCTGAATCAACGTAATCGCGCAGAATGTCCCCTCTCGGATTCGCGCATCCGGAGGCACGGACCTGCCAATACGCGGACGGATCCTGCGCCCGGCTGCCCTGCGCGGACGCACGGGCCTTTGCCACCGCGTCGTCGGCGCACCCGGGCGTGACCCACCACGGGCTCGCGACGACGGAGTGGTTCGTGTAGCGCGTCGGGTAGAGGACGAAACCGTCGTGATGCTTCGCGGTCAGCATCACCTGCGTGACGCCGGCCGCCTTCATCGACCGCATCCACTGGTCGGTGTCGACTGCGGGCGGCGCGAACGTCGACTCCTTTTCCGCGCCTGAGCCCCATTCCCGGTCGGTGAAGGTGTTCATGCCGAAATGCGTGAATGCGGTGACCGGCCGCTGCTGCCAGGCGACCTGCCCGGCGCGCGGCACGGTCGCGGCGGCCTTGGCGAGGATCCGGTCCATGCCGTCGCACGACTGCACGGCCTGGATCGCCGCCGGGCGGACCGGTCCGTGGCAGCCAGCGGGGTCCGCGGCGGCGGGAGCGGCCGTTCCCCCGGCCGCCAGTACCGCGGCAAGCGCCAGGCTCGCGGGAATCGACACGGCGGTCCTCCTGTCGGATCCGTGACCGAACAGTGACGGCGGGGAGCGTAAGTCGGGCATCCATCGGATGTCTAGACCTGATCGGCGGAGGCGGTCCAGCTTTCACCCAGGCGTCGAGGCTTGGATCAGCGCTGTTCCAAGCCCTCTGCCTGGATCTCGGCGGCGGCTGCAACGAAGGCCCAGTGATCTGATGGATCTCCGTGTAGTACCACGGTCACCTAGACAAGGGAGAAGGTATGGCAGCAGCTTCGGGTGAGATCTCAGTTCCGGCGGCACTGACCAGCACCATCAACCGCTGGAGGGAGCAGGGCGCGCCGGACCAGCCGCCGATCCGCTGGTCCCGGGAGGCCTGGCGCAGGCATTTCCCGAGCCACCGCGCGTTCCTCGACGCTCTGCCCGACCGCATCGACCGAGCCGAAGCCACCCGCCACGCGGCGCACGCGATGACTCCGGAGGGTGCTGAACGGGCGTTCCTGGCCGCGATGATCTGGGGATACGGACGCGTCGGCTACGGCCCTTGGCGCACCGCCCGCGTGCTGACCGAAAACCCGCACGCGCTCGATCGGCTGGCGGAGGCGGCTGCCGTCGCGCGTGAGCACGGCGGATTGGCGGCGTTCCGCGACCTGTCGGAGAAGCCGCTGCGCTACCTTGGCGTCGCCTTCGGCACCAAGTACCTGCGGTTCGTCACCGCCGCTCATTCCCCGGACAGGGCCCCGATCCTGGACGCCGTAGTCCGCCGCTGGCTGGCGACGCACACCGGCCTGCACCTGATGATCGACGAGTGGCGGCCCGCGGTCTACGAAAGGTATGTCGGGTTGCTGACGTCCTGGGCGGCTGAACTCGGGCTGACCACGGACACTGTGGAAGAGCTGATCTTCCGGTCCGCGGTCAGCCGCGAGGGGTCCGGCCAGTGGAGCGAATCGTGGGCGGGCGGATCGGTTTCGCCGGAGCAGCGGGCACAAGCCTCGCTCCTCGAACTGGAGCGGGTGTTCGACACGGCCGATGCTGCGGCTGCGCAGGAGGCCCGGCCGCATCTGGACGCACTGGAACGCATCATCCGGCAGGGCTGGACCGGTTGAGATCTCACGCGGGGGAGCTGAAACGGCCACCTCGGGCACGCCCGCGACAGCGACACGCTCAGAGACCCGATCGAACCTCAGCCGACAAACCGCGGTCAACGGCTCAAGAAGCGCTCCAACTCCCCGCTCACGAACTGCGGATTCTCCTCGACCAGCCAATGCCCCGCATGCGGCACATCCGCCGCCTGGACGATGTCGGTCACTCGCGGAGCCACGGTCGCCCGGATGGCGTCGAGCTGGCCTTGGGCGGTCAGAAGCAACGTCGGCACCTTCACCGGTGCCGCGGCGACCGTGTCGCGGACGTCCTTGTCCAGCGCCCGGTAGAGCTCAAAGCCACCGGACAGGACCGCGGGCTGGCTATAGGTCCGCGTGTACTCATTGACTTCGGCGTCGGTGAACGGAGACTTCTCGGAGGTGCCGCCGAATGCTGTCCCGCCAAAGGAAACCTGCGGATAGAACAGCGAGAGATACTCCCGGACATCATCCCCGACCACCGCCTCGGGAACCCGGCGCTGGGAATGGAAGGCGATGTGCCAGCTCAACGTCCGATAAGCAGCCGCATTGATCGCGGGACCAGGCAGCGGCAGATCGAAATAGCCGAGCCGGGAAGTGTCGCCGGGGAATTGACTCGCGTACTGGAATGCCACCGCAGCACCGAAATCGTGCCCGATGACGGCGGCGTCCCGGATCTTCAGCCGCTCGGCGATCAGGGTGTGCACGTACCGCGCCAGCGTGGCTTTGTCGTATCCGCTCGGCGTGCCGGTGCTGTCGCCCAGCCCGGGAAGGTCGATCGCGTAGACGGTGTGGTGCTTCGCGAGCGCGGGCATGACCGGCCACCAGCCGTACCAGGTCTGCGGCCAGCCGTGGATCAGGACGACCGGGCTTCCGCTCCCGCCGGTGACGTAGTGCATGCGGACGCCGTCGACGTCGGCGAATTCGTGCCGGAAGGCGCCCTGGAACGCGGGGTCGTTCTGGGTGGCGACGGCATAGGGAGCGGCGGCGGGCGGCGCGGAACAGCCGACGGTGCCGATCGTGAGCACAAGGGACAGAGCAAGCGCCGCGACAGAGCGAGGCACCAGCCGGGATGCGGTGATCATGCGGCCCAGTTTCGCCAGGCCGCCCCGGCGATGGCACGGAAACTTGCCGTTCCGGCAAGGGGTTGCGTCCGGTGCCCGTTCGATCAATTCCTTTTAGCCGAACAGGCAAGAACCGGTTCGGCGCACATCCGGGCGGGTAGGGATGGTGCTGAGGGCGGTCGGCACGATCGCCGCAACCGGAGGGATTGCTCGAAATGACCATGCGGAAATTCTGGGCCACCGCTGCCGTCTGCGTCGCCGCCACCGGCGGTTCTCTGCTGCTCAGCGGCACCGCGTTCGCCAGCCACCTCGAGTACAAAGGGCCGTATGAAACCCCGGACGATTGCGTCCATGCCCTGCGCGCGCTGCCGCCGGACCCGACGGTCGACGGCGCCGAGTGCATTCCCATGAACGGCAAGCACTACATCGAAATCTCGCACACGAACTGAGCCGGAAAGGGTTTCCCCGGCCGGAAAGGCCGGGGAAACCACCTCAGCCGGACGAAACCGAAGCCAAAACCGCGCTCGCCGCCTCCACGTGGTGGCAAGCCGCGCCCGATGCGGGAGCGGGCACTTCTTCCCGGCACAACCGCTGCTGCTCCTCCCCCAGCCCCGCATAGACCGGGCACCGGGTCCGGAAGACACAGCCGCTCGGCGGGTCCGAGGGGCTCGGCAAGTCGCCGGCCAGCCGGATCCGACCAGAGCGGTCCGCGCCCGGCGACGGAGAAGGCACGGCCGACAGCAGCGCCCGCGTGTACGGATGCCGAGGAGCCGCGAAAACGTCCGAAGTCGGGCCGTGTTCCGCCATGTGCCCCAGGTACATCACCGCCACCTGGTCCGCGAAGTGGCGCACCACGGACAGGTCGTGCGAGATGAACAGATACGCCACCCCGGTCTCCTGCTGGATGTCCTGCAGCAGGTTGATCACCTGAGCCTGCACCGAAACGTCCAAAGCGGACACCGGCTCGTCACAGACGATCAGCCGCGGATCCAGCGCCAGCGCACGCGCGATGCCCACCCGCTGCTTCTGCCCGCCGGAGAACTCGTGCGGGAACCGGTTGTAGTGGTCCGGCCGCAGGCCCACCCGGTCCATCAGGTCCCGCACCCGCGCCTTCACCCCGCCGGGCGGCGCGATGCCCTGCGCGAGCATCGGCGCGGCGATCGCGGCGCCCACGGACTGGCGCGGGTTCAGCGCGGAGGCCGGGTTCTGGAAGACGATCTGCACTCGTCGCCGGTATTCCTGCAGAGCAGCCCCGCGCAGGGTCCCGATTTCCTCCCCGGCCAGCCGGATGCTGCCCGACGTCGGGTCCAGCAGGCGCATCACGAGCCTGCCGGTCGTGGACTTGCCGCAGCCTGATTCGCCGACCAGGCCGAGCGTCTGCCCGACCCCGATCGAGAAGCTGATCCCGTCCACGGCCTTCAGCGCGCCCGCCGAACGGAACAGCCCGGAGCGCACCGGGAAATGCTTCACGAGGTCGCGGACCTCCAGCAGCTCGGTCACGCCGCCTCCCCGAGCCGACCGAGATGGCACCGCGACAGATGTCCGGAGCCGGACAGCGACGGCACCTCGGTACGGCACCGGTCGTCGGCGACCGAAGACGCTTGCGGGCACCGGTCCGCGAACAGGCACCCCGCGGGGAGCTCGAGCAGCGCGGGCGGGAAGCCGGGGATCGGCCGCAGCCGTCCGGTTTCCTCGGCCAGCGACGGCATCGACGCCAGCAACCCCTGGGTGTAAGGGTGGCCCGGCTCGGCGAAGAGGTCGCCGACGGACGCGACTTCCATGCACATCCCGCCGTACATCACCGCGACGCGGTGGCATACCTGTGCCACCACACCGAGATCGTGCGTCACCATGATCACCGCGGCGCCGGTCTCGGCCTGCAGTTCGCCGATCAGGTCCAGGATCTGCGCCTGCACGGTCACGTCCAGCGCCGTGGTCGGCTCGTCCGCGACGAGCAGCTCCGGCTCGCACACCAGCGCCATGGCGATCATCGCCCGCTGCCGCATCCCGCCGGAGAACTCGTGCGGGTAGCCGGCCGCACGACGGCGCGGGTCGGGGATGCCGACCCGCCCCAGCATGTCGACGGCGACCTCGGCCGCGGCCTTGCGCGACACGCGGTTGTGCGTCCGGTACACCTCGGCGATCTGCGAGCCGACCGGATAGAACGGATGCATCGCCGACAGCGGATCTTGGAAGATCATCGAGATCCTCTTGCCCCGGTAGGCCAGCATCGCGGGTTCGGAGAGAGCGTTGAGGTCGGTCCCGTCGAGCAGGATCTCCCCGGTCACCTTCGCCGGAGTCCCCTTGAACAGGCCCAGCAGCGCCTGGCTGGTCACGGTCTTGCCGGACCCCGACTCCCCGACCAGCCCGATCGTCTCGCCCTTGCCCAGCGTCAGGTCCATCCCGTTGACCGCGTGCACCACGCCGTCGTCGGTCGGGAAGCTGACGCGCAGGTCGCGGACCGCCAGCAGCGGCGGCGTTTCGGTTGCAGACACGTGCCCTCAGACTCTCACTCGGGGGTCGATCACCGCGTAGCACAGGTCGACGACCACGTTGGCCACGATGATGAAGAACGCGGCCATCATGGTGATAGCCATCGTCACCGGCAGATCGCCGGACTGCGCCGCGTGCACCGCGGTGAATCCGACGCCCGGCACGGAGAAGATCTGCTCGGTCAGCACCGCGCCGCCCAGCAGGCTGCCGATGTCGAGGCCGAGCATCGTGACGATCGGGGTGATGCCCGCCCGCACGCCGTGCTTGAACACGACGCGCCGGCGCGGCAGCCCCATCGCCCTGGCTGTGCGCATGAAGTCCTCGCCGAAGGTCTCCAGCATCGCGGTCCGGGTGACGCGGATGTACTGCGCGCTGAACAGCAGCGCCAGCGCCACCCACGGCAGCAGGTAGTTGCCGAACCAGCCGAGCGGTCCGGCCGGGCCGAACGGCGACGAGATCTCGTTGCTGGTGAACGGAAGCAGGTGCAGCGTGCTCACGAACACGAGCAGCAGCAACAACCCCGTCACCGGGATCGGCAGCGACACCCCGCCCGAGGCGGCGCCGACGATCAGCTTGTCGGCGGCCCGCCCTTTGCGCAGCGCCGCGAGGAGACCCAGCGACACCCCGGCGACCGTCCACAACAGAACCGCGCCGACCGCGATCGACACTGTGTACGGCAGCGCGCGGGCGAGCACGTCGGTCACCGCTTCGTTGGTCTGGAAAGACTTTCCGAGGCACGGCCACGCGCACACCGTCAACGCGCCGGGAGCGCCGATCATCCGGCTGTGCACGAAACCGGACAGGTAATCCAGGTACTGCACGAAGAACGGCTTGTCCATGCCCAGCGCGATCCGGGCCTGGTCGATCCGCTCCGGCGTGCACTCCTGCCCGCACGCGGCGGCAGCCGGGTCGGCCGGGCCGATCTGGAACAGCGCGAACGTGACGAAGCTGATCACGACCAGCAGGACGATCATCGCGGCCACGCGCCGCGCCAGGAATCCGGTCACGTCCGCACCCGCCTGGTCCACTGTGGACACCGCATCGCCGGGGAATCCTCTCTCCTGCTCGAGTGCTGCCGAGGTACTCGCTGGGGTGCTACTGCCCGACGCCGACGGCCGACAGGTCGATCGACCCGAAGAAGTAGCCGACCTGCGCGTTGCGCACCTTCGAACCGACCACGCTGTAGGTGTAGTTGCGCACCAGCGGCACGAGCGGGTACTGCTGCATGATCTGGTCCATCGCGGTGGCCCACTTGCGGCCGAGTTCCTCGGCGGACCCGTTCTGCCCGCGCAGCTGGTACAGGTCGCCCGACAGCTTGGCGTCGTAGTACCGCGGGATGTTCGAGAAGCCGTACGTCTTGCCGTCGAGGCTCGGGCCGATGTTCGGGTCGACCGTGAAGCGCACCGACGCGCTGTCCGCGCCGCCGCACCAGCCGGAGCGCGCGATGTCGGGCATCTGGTCGCCGGCGAGCACGGTGTAGTAGTTGGCGGTCGGGATCGGGCGCAGCTGCACGTCGACACCCAGCGCCTTCAGGTTCTGCTGCAGGACGGTGCCGACGCCCTTGTACTTCGAGGACGCCTCGGCGTAGCCGTACACCAGCGACTTGGGATAGTTCTTGCCCTGCAACAGCTTCTTCGCCTCGTCGAGCTTCGGCTGGCCCTTCGGGTCCAGTGCGGTGTGCTGCTCGACATATCCCTTCTGCGCGTCGTTGATATACGACTGCGGGATATTGCCGAACCGCTCGCCGCCGTACTGCAGCAGGATCGCGTTGCGGTCCAGCGCCAACGCGAACGCCTTGCGGACGTCCGGGTCGGTGATGGTCGTCGTGTTGAAGTTCAGCACGTCAGTGCAACCGAGCAGACCGGCGGCGGTGCGCTGGGAGATGTCCGCGGCGGACAGTTTCGCGATGTCCGACGGCTGCAGCGCGCCCTGGGTGTCCAAGGTGAGCGCGGTCGGGTCCGCGTTCGACAGCAGCTGCTGGCTGATCGTCGCCTGCGCGGTCGACAACGTGAAGGTGAAGGTGTCGGGCAGCGCCGGGCGATTCGGGTCGGTCGCCGCGTCCCAGTTCGGGTTGCGGACCAGTTTCAGGCTGCGGCCGCGGTCGTAGGACGCGATCTTGTACGGACCGCTCGACACCGGATGGTTGGTGTAGTCGAGCTTGGTGTCCTTCGCCTGCGGCACCGGCGCGGTGTTCGACCGCGACACCAGCGCCGGGAACTCGGCGAACGGCTGCTTCAGGTGGAAGACGACCGTGTGCTCGTCCGGAGTGTCGATGGCCTTGAAGTCTCCGCCCTTGTACGGGCCTTTGTAGCCGTCGTCGGTCAGCGCGGAGTCGAGTTCCTGCGGAGCCTGGGTGTAGACGTCGCGGGCGTAGGTGCGCTCGACGCCGTACTTGACGTCCTGCGCGGTGATCGGCGCGCCGTCCTCGTACTTCAGGCCCTGGCGCAGGGTGTAGGTCCAGGTCAGGCCGTCCGCCGACGCTTTGCCGAGGTCCGTCGCCAGGTCGGGCACGATCGTCGGCGGCTTGCCGGAGGTCTCCTTCGCCATGGTCAGCGTGCGGTAGTACAGCTGGCCCACGTTGGCGGTCTGGACGTAGTTGCTGTTGCCCGGGTCAAGAGTCTGGAAGTCCGACGACATCAGGACGTGGATGTCGCCGCCCTTGGCGCTCGAGCCCTCAGCCACCTTGACGGCGGCGCGTTTGGTCACGTCCTGCTGCCCGTTGCCCGCGCCCGCGGCGGGTTTCGGGCCGCCGCACGCGGTGAGGGCGAGCCCGGCGGCGAGCGCCAGCACTCCCGCCGCAGTGGTGCTCTTCTTCACGAAATACTCCTTATGCAGAAGGGAAATCAGCGACGGGACGCTTTGGGGTCGAGTGCGTCCCGGACAGCGTCGCCGAGCAGGTTGAAAGCCAGCACCGTGATCGCGAGCGCGCCCGCGGGCACCGCCAGGAACCAGGGGTCGGAGAGATACCAGTTGCCCGCCTGTGCCGCGTTGAGCATCTGGCCCCACGACGGCGTCGGGTCTTTCACGCCGACGCCGAGGAACGACAACGCGGCCTCGGCGGTGATGTTGATCGGGATCAGCATGGTCGCGTACACGAGCACGACGCCCAGCACGTTCGGGATGATCTGCTTCAGGATGATCGAGCGACGGCTCGCGCCGAACGCCTTCGCCGCCTCGACGTACTCCTGCTCGCGGATCGAGAGCACTTGGCCGCGCACGACCCGTGCCAGGTACGCCCAGCCGAAGAAGCCGAGGATGATCACCAGCGAGGAGATCGGGATCAGGCTGCCCGAATCGAGCGCGGTGCCGCGCAGCCGGGACTGCAGGATCGGCGTCAGCGACAGCACCAGCAGCAGGTGCGGGAACGCGAGGAACAGGTCCATGATCCGGCTGATGACCATGTCGGTCTTGCCGCCGAAGTAGCCGGCCGCCGCGCCGAGCACGGTGCCCAGCACGACCGAGACGACGGTGGCCAGCAGCGCGATGGTCAGCGAAACCCGCGCGCCGTAAGCCATCCGCGCGAAGATGTCCCGGCCGAGTCCCGGTTCGAGGCCCAGCCAGTGCTCGGATGACGGGTAGCGGTAGTAGTCCAGCGGCAGGCCGGGCGTGGTGAAGCCGTCGAGGAAGTCAGGGCCGGTGTGCGCGGCGAACGGGTCGGAGCCCTCGATGCCGGTCAGCACCGGGGCGAGGATCGCGAACAGCACGATCAGGCACACCGCGACGAGCGCCGCCATCGCGACGCGGCCGCGCCGGATCCGCAGCCAGGCCGTGCCCACGAGGGTGCGGCCGGTGCGGACAGCCGCGACCGGAGCGGGCGCGGCGGCGGCCGTGTCGACACCTTGCACGGGGTTCTCCTCAGCGAGAGCGAAACGATGGCGTTTGGTATACCAAGTGCTCGCCCAAGATCACAAGAGTGTCTTCGAGGATTGTTGCCGTGCTGTGTACTTCTTGGCGCAGCGCGAAATGGCCGCACGTCGCCGGGGCGACGTGCGGCCTACCAAATAAGAGTTTCGAAGCGTCGGCCGAGAAGGAGGCGCGCGGCCACTCGATCGCCGGAGATGCCGGGAGCCGGACTATGGCGTCCGAAAAGGACAGTGCGGCGAGATGCACCGGCAACGCCGCCGCGCACGCTGGGAATGCGGTGGGCGCGGTGGGCCGGAACCGGGTTTCCGGCCGTCGCCTTCGCGCCCGAGTACCGGCCCCGCGACCGGATTCACCCCGGTAGCCGCCCGGATTCCCTGCGCTGCCTCACTACCGCGCAGACCGGACGTCTTCGCGCCTGAGGCGGGACACGCCCACCTCAGTTCAGGCCGACGGCCGCCCAGCTTCCCCGGCGACCCGGGCGCCTCCGCGTCCGGCAGTCCAGCTTCCGTTGCCCGCCAGCGCCGGGACCGTCAGCCCTCGCCGCGCCCCAGCCCGCGCAAATGCCGACCGCTCTCCATGTGCTCCAGCAGCAGCGATTCCACGGTGTCCACGTCCCGCCGGGCGATCGCCTCGTACAGCGCCCGGTGCTCCCCCGCCACCCGCTCCAGATCCTCGTGCTGTCCGAGCAGCCATCGCATCCGGCTGCGCAGCGTCAGCTCCAGTTCATTGAGCAGTTCGTTCCCGGCCATCGCCGTCACGGCCTCGTGGAAGTCCGCCGCCGCGCGGTGCGCGGTGACCGCGTCCCCGGCGGCGGCAGCGGCCGTCTCCTCTTCCAGCGCGGAACGGAGCTGGTCCAGTCCGGCGCGCGAATGCCGGGTCGCGGCGAGCTTGAACGTCAGGACTTCCAGCGCGGCGCGCACTTCCTGCAGGTCCGCGATGTCGCTCGCGGTGAACTCCCGCACCACCGCCCACGTCCGGGGCCGCGGCGTGACCAGCCCTTCCGCGACCAGCGTCTTCAACGCGTCCCGCACCGGCACGCGGCTCACGCCGAGATCCGCGGCGAGATCCCGTTCGACGAGCTTGCTGCCCGGTGCGCGCGCCCCGTCCAGGATCTCGTCCCGGAGCTGCCGGACGACCCGGTCCGTCTCGGATTCGACGCCCTGTTCCGCTGCCATCCGGCCATTCTCGCACCACCGCCCGGACCGTCCACTGTGGCCGGTGCCGCTCAGCGAGGATTCTCCTTCCGCCACGCCGCGTAATCCGCCACCGCCGCCCGCACGTCGAACTCCGGCGCGAAGCCCGTTTCCTCCCTGAGCCGCGAAATATCCAGATACGGCCCGGTCTCCCCGCCGGGCTGCAGCCGGTCCGGCACGCCCGGCACCAGCTCGGCCAGCGCCTCGGCGAACTGCCGGTTCGTCACCGGCTGTCCGCTCGACACGTTGTACGTCTGATATCTCAACGAAGGCGCCGTCGTCAGCAACGCGATCGCGCGGCCGGCATCCGGTGCGTAGCAGCAGTCGAATCCCTCGTCGGCGACCAGCGAGCGCGGCGTGGCGCCGCACAGCCCCGCGTTGAGATATGACGGAATCGGGAAGAACGGAGATTCCGGGTCCACGAGCGGTCCCCACACGGTCCCGATCCGCAGCACCACCGGCTCGACGCCGCTCCCCTGCAGGCTGTGCGTCGTCAGCGGTTCGACGGCCTTCTTGAACGCCACGATCAGATGCGGCAGTTCCGCGGTCGGCAGCGGCAGCTCCTCATGCCAGGACGGCTCGTCGCGTCCGATGTACACGCCGAGGCTGCTCGCGACCGCGAACCGCCGCACCTGCCACGTCAGGGCGGCGTCCAGGGCGTTGGTCAGGCCGGCCAAGTCCGTCCGGAAGAACGCGACCGGGTCGTCGCCCGGGATGCTGCCCGCCAGGTGGACTATCGCGCTGATGTCGTACCGGTCGCCGAGCGCGAGGAAGGCGTCCCGGTCGGTCACGTCCAGCGTCTCCACGGCGACCCGGCCCTCCAGGAACGACGGGACGTCCGTCCGCCGGTGCCCGGTGACCAGCACGTCTTGTCCGAGATCGGCGAGCGCCTTGGCCGTGTGCGCGCCGATCATGCCGAGCCCGCCAGTCACGAGGATCACCGCGGCACCTCGCAGCACGCGGTCGAAAACTTTGTCATGCCGCGACGCTACGGCCCGGCCACCCGCTGATTCTTGAACAAATCGCGCATCAGAAGTGCGTGCCGCCGTCGATGCGGACCTCGGTGCCGGTGATGAACGCCGCGTCCTCGCTGGCGAGCATCGCGACGACCGACGCGACCGTCTCCGGACCGGCGAACCCCTGGCCCAGCGCGGGAAGCAGCTTGCCGAGCAGGGTGAAATCGGCGTCCTCGGGGAAGCCGGGGCCGACGCTCTGCTTGCTCTTGCCGCTGCCGTCGGTCATCCCGGAGGAGATCGAACCGGGCTGCACGGCGGTGAAGCGGATGCCGTCCTTCGCGTACTCGGACGCCAGCGCGTGCGTCATCGACTGGATGCCGCCCTTGCTCGCCGCGTACGCCGCCATGTACGGGTGCGCGAACATCGCGGACGTCGAACTGAAGTTCACCACCGCGGGCGCGGAACCCTCGCGCAGCGCCGGGATCGACTCGCGGATCACCAGGAACGTGCCGACCAGGTTGACGCGCAGCACCTGCTCGAACGCCTCCAGCGGCATCTCGTGCGTGTGCGCCGACCGCAGGATGCCCGCGGCGTTGACGACCGCGTCCAGCCCGCCGAGCTGCTCGACGGCCGACGCGACCCCGGCCTTGACCGACGCTTCGTCGGCGACGTTCACGACCACCGTGCCGAGCCGGTCCGCCGCGTCGCCCGCCTTCTCGACGGTGTCCGCCAGGCCCGCTTCGCTCACGTCAGCGGCGACGACGCGCCCGCCCTCGGCCAGCATCCGCAGGACCGTCGCCTGCCCGATGCCCGAGCCGGCTCCGGTGACCAGCACCCGGCGTCCTTCGTAACGGTTCATGGTCCGCTCCTTTCCTCATCCGTCACTCTACGCCTAGGTGGCACAATGTGCCACTCTGGCGAGACGGGCACCATTGGCAGGAGTCGGGTAGCGTGGCCGTGGTGAGCGGAAAGACCCCGACCCTGACCGAACGGCGCAAAGCGGCGACGCAACTCGACATCGCCCGCGCCGCCGCGCGCCTGTTCACCGAGCATGGCGCACAGGGGACGACCGCGGAAGCGATCGCCGCCGCGGCGGGCGTCGCACCGCGCACGTTCTACCGCTACTTCCGCACCAAAGAGGACGCAGTCGCACCGCTGCTGGTCGTCGGAGCCGATTCGTGGCGGGAACACCTCGCGTCGACGCCCGAGGGCACGCCGCTGCTGAAGGCGGTCGAGGACGCGATCCACAAGACGATCTCCGCCGCGGACGCCACCCGGGAGTTCTCCTGGACGCGCGGCCTGCTGCGAGCCGCGAGCGGCGACGATTCGGCCTTGGCGGCCGTGTGGCACCGGGTGAACGGCGAATCCGAAACCCGGCTGCGGCCGGTGCTGGCACGGCTGGCGCCGGACACGGACGAGGTGACGGTGCACCTGGTCGCGGCGGCGGCGACGGACGCGATCCGGATTTCGCTGGAGATCTGGGCCGGGACTGACGAGAAGGCGGCGCCCGTCGAACTGGCGGTCCGGTGCTTCCGCGGGCTGTCCGCCGGGCTCGCGAGCGGCTAGCACCGCGCTCGCGAGCCGCCGGTCAGCGGAATTCGTGCACGACCTCGATCTCCCCGATCAGATGCGCGTTGAACTCCGCCAGCTCCTCGGCCGGAACCCCCAGCTCCAGGATCGTTTCGCCGCCCGCCTTGCCGTACCGGATAGCGGTCCAGGAACGCCGTTTCGACGCGGAACCGGGTCACGTAACCCGCGCCGTCGTGCCGGACATTCCAGTCCCGCGCGATCTTCACCGCGCAATCCTCGTTCAGCACCGGATAGAAGATCGGCCGCTCCGGAAGCCGCGGCGGCCACGCGCGCCAGCCGGACTGGCGCACCAGCTCCAGTTCGGCCGGGCCGGTCGGACGCCACAGCTCCGTCGTCGGGTTGTCCATCACGTCCCCCTCTCGACGGCGCGGTAACCGCCGAGAGGAAGCGCGAGCGAGCGGTTTACGCGGCAGTCCGGTCTACCAAAGCGATCCACGGGCACCGGCGCTCGGCGGACAGCGTCCAAATAGGACAAGCAGCCAAGAGCCTGCGCGCACCTCACCGGACCGCTTTCCGCCATCACCAGCTGCCGCCCCACGGCCCGGAACGGTCGCGAGCCCGCATCGTTCCCGCCCGCGCCCTTGACAACCCGCCACCCGCCGCGCTTATGGTATACCAAACAACGAAGGGTGTGCGATGAAGCGTTCCGCAGTGGTGGCCGCGGTGGCCTTCACCCCTTACGTGGCGATGATCGGCGGCCTGCCCTGGTTCAGCGGCGACGGCCGGATCTGGTTCCTGCCCGAGATCGGGTTCTGGATCCTCCTCTGGGTGGCCCTCACGCCCGTGTTCCTCGGCGTCGCCGACCGCATCCGGCGCCCGAGCGCCGCCGAAACCGAGCAGGAGCAGCGATGAACGCGGGCGCGGTGGTAGCGCTGGCCGTAGTGGCGCTGGCGGTGGTCATCGGACTGGCCGCGCGCGGCCGGAAGCAGATGAACCTCGAACAGTGGACAGTCGCCGGCCGGTCGTACGGGACGCTGCTGTTCTGGGTGCTCGCCGCGGGCGAGACCTATTCGACCTTCACCTATCTCGGTGCCTCCGGGTTCGCCTACGCCAACGGCGGCGCGGCGTTCTACATCGCCGGTTACGGCACGTGCGCCTTCGTCCTGTCCTACTTCTTCCTCCCTCCATTGTGGAGGTACGCGAAGAAGCACAACCTCGTCACGCAAGCGGACTTCTTCACCCACCGGTTCCGCAGCCCGTGGTTCGGCGCGCTGACCGCGATCGTCGGCGTGGCGTTCATGATCCCCTACATCGAGGCGCAGCTGCTCGGCCTCGGCCAGATCGTCGAGACGACCACCGGCATCAACCGGGTCACCAGCATGGTGCTGGCGGTCGTGCTGATCGCGGTGTTCGTCTACGCGTCCGGCATGAAGGCCGCCGCGTGGGTGTCGGTGCTCAAGGACATCCTGCTGATCGGCACCGTGCTGATCGTCGGCATCGCGATTCCGGTGCACTACTTCGGCGGCTTCGGACATCTCATCGACACCGTGCAGGCACAGCACCCCGGCTTCCTCGGCGTACCGGCGCCGGGCAGTCCGCTCGGCGTGCCGTGGATGATGTCGACCCTGCTCGTCACGAGCGCGGCGTTCTTCATGTTTCCGCACGCGCTGGCCGCGATGTACACCGCGAAGTCCGAGCAGACGATCCGCCGCAACGCGATTTACCTTCCCTTGTACCAAATTCTGATCGCGCTGACGCTGTTTGTCGGCTTCGCCGCGGTGCTGGTCGTGCCGGGTCTGAAGGGCAGCGCCACCAACGGCGCGCTGCTTTCGCTGACAGTGAAGACCATGCCGTCGTGGGTGGTCGGGCTCGTCGGCGGCGCGGGCGCGCTGGCCGCGATCGTGCCGATCAGCCTGCTGCTCCTGCAGTCCGCGACGCTGCTGGCCCGCAACGTCTACCAAGGCGTCCTGCGGCCGAAAACCTCTGAGCTGGGCGTGTTCCGGCTGTCGCGCGGCCTGGTCGTCGTGGTGACCGCGGTGGCGCTGCTGTTCGCGATCTTCCAGCCCGCTCTCCTGGTGAACCTGCTGCTGACCGGCCAGAACGGCGTGTCCCAGTTCTTCCCGGCCATCGTGCTGGGGCTGGTGTGGCGGCGGCTGACCAAAGCGGGCGCGGCGACCGGTCTCGTGGTCGGCGTTGCGATCGTCGCGTGGACGGTCCTTGCTTCAAAGAACACGTTGTGGGGCCTCAATCCCGGACTTCTCGCCATCATCGTCAACGTCGTGCTCACCGTCGGCGTCAGCCTCGCCACTTCCGAGCGGCGCGAGCCGACCGTCCGCGCCGAGGCCGTGGAGGGTGTCGCGTGAATCTGTTGCTGCGCAACGTCCGGCCCGGCGGCGGCGATCCGACGGACGTGCTGGTGCGCGACGGGCGGATCGCCGGGTTCGGGCCCGCCGACTTGCCGACCGGATTCCCGGTCGAGGACGGCGGCGGCGCACTGCTGCTGCCCGGTCTCGTCGACGCCCACTGTCACATCGACAAGACCCTGTGGGGCCTCCCCTGGGTGCCGAACACCTCGGGTTCGGTCCTCGCCGACCGGATCTCGAACGAACAGCGGCGCCGCAAGGAATTCGGGCTTCCCTCGCCCGAACCCGCCGCCGCGCTGCTCGACGCGATGATCGCGAACGGCACTTCATTCGTCCGCACGCACACCGATGTCGACCCCGAACTGGGGCTGTCCGGCATCGAGGCGGTGCGGGAGGCGGCGGCGCGGCATCGCGGCCGGGTCACCGTCGAGCAGGTCGCCTTCCCCCAGGGCGGCCTGCTCACCCGGCCCGGCACGCTCGAGCTGCTGGAGCGGGCCGTGGCATCCGGCGTGGAGAACGTCGGCGGCATCGACCCGGCCGGCTACGACCGCGATCCTCGCGGGCACCTCGACGCGATCTTCGACATCGCCGCACGGCACGGCTGCGGCGTCGACCTGCATCTGCACGACGAAGGTCCGCTCGGGGCGTGGGAAATCGAGCTGATCATCGAGCGGACGAAGGCGCTCGGCCTCGCCGGGAAAGTCGCGATCGGACACGCGTTCGGCATCTGCGGCATCCCGGACGCGCACCAGGACCGGCTGATCGAGGGCCTCGCGGAGCAGCAGATCACGCTCACCACCGCGGCGGTGTACGACCGGCCGGTGCCGCCGCTGGCCAAAATGCGGGCAGCGGGCGCGAACGTCGCGTGCGGCAACGACGGCATCCGCGACCTGTGGGGCCCCTACGGCGACGGCGACATGCTGACGCGCACGATGCATCTGGCGTACCGCAGCTCGTTCCGGACCGACCCGGAGATCGAACTCGCGCTGCACGCGGCGACGTACGGCGGCGCGAAAGCGTTACGGCTCAAGGATTACGGCCTCAAGATCGGCGACCACGCTGATTTCTTCTTGATAGACACAGCGTACCCGGCCGAGGCCGTCGTGTCCCATCCTCCGCGGCGGCTCGTGGTGAAAGGCGGGGCTGTCGTCTCGCGGCGATAGCCCCGCCCCCTCGTTACTCCTGGAACGCCGGGAAGGTCGGAGGGAACAACTCCCCCGCCTCCCGGCGTTCGACATCCCGCTCCGAATACGCGGCGCGCATCTCCTCGAACAACTCCTGCGCACGACGGCGGAGGCCCTGCTCGTCGACGCCGGGCACGTGTCCGTCGACCAGCACCGGCCGCCCCGCGACGACGGAATGCGTTGCCTGACGGGCGGTTCCGCTGAGCAGGAACGTCCGGATCGGGTCGTCCCGCACACCGTCGCGAAGGTCGCCGACATGGAACGCGACGAGGTCCGCCTGCGCACCCGGAGCCAGCTTTCCGAGGTCGTCGCGACGGAGCGCGCGGGCACCCCCGAGCGTCGCGGCTTCGATGTACCACTCCGCCGGAGCGGCGTCGGCGCGGTCGTCCATGACCTTCGCCAGGTGCACGCCGACGTCCATGCCGCGCACCAGGTCCGGCGGGAAGGAATCGGTGCCCAGACACAGGTTCAGGCCTGCTTCGCGGTAGTCGCGGAACGAGCGCAGGGCGTGGCCGTAGCGGAAAGACGTGAGCGGGCAGTGGATGACCGACGCGCCGGCTGCGGCGAGCGTCGCGACATCACCGCGGTCCTCGCCGTAGACGTCGGGATGGCGGTCGAGGACCTGGCCGTGCGGGATCAGCAGCCGGTCGCCGAGAAGGCCGGTGCGGTTGAGCATTTCCAGCGGCGTTGCGCCGTAACGGTCCAGAATCAGTTCCCGCTCCAGCACGCCTTGCAGGCAATGGAGCCGAACCAGGACGTCACGCTGCCGCGCGGCGTCTGCGGTGGCGCGCATGAGGTCTTCGGTGAGGGTTTCGATCCGGCACGGCAACAGAACTCCGTTGACGAGCGGATCCGCCAACTCCGTTACGTGGTCGAGGAACCGCAACGCGTCGGCTAGTCCCTCTTCCCCCCGTGGCTCGTCAAAGGCAACCGTGCGCGTACCGTCCACAGTGGCCACATTGATGCCGGAACGGTAAGCAGGGCCGAGATATCCGCGCAGCCCGAGGTTCCGCGAGAAGTCCGCCATCGCGACAAGTTCCTCGTACGGCTCGGCCCACGACGAGTGGACCTCCGACGCGATCGGCATGAATGTCGTGATGCCGTGCAGCGCCAACTGAACGAGCGCATACTCGCGAATGGTCTGCCGTTCTTCCGGAGTGAAGACGTCGTGACGGCGGTGCGCGAAATAGTCCTCGGACCACTGCAGCCCAGTCGCACGGTCCGCGGCGGCCCAGGAATCGAGGACGAGATGGTCCACATCGGTCAGCGCGTCGAGGTCGATCAGGCCCGGAAGGACGAGCGCTTCGCCGAGGTCGACGTCCAGATCGGTCGTTCCGGCACACCGCGGGCCGACGTAGGTGACGACGTCGTCCTCCCAGACGACCTCGCCGTTTTCGAGCAGGGCGTGCTGTCCGTTCTGGTGGGCCAGCACATGGCGCGCGCGCCAGCGAGTACGCATCGGGTTCCTTCCGTCGGTGCATTTAGGTATACCAAACGGCGGAACCTGGCTACCAGACCTTGCCGGGTACGGGTTTTTCCGGGAACCTGGGGGAAGGTTCGCCGATACTGTCGGTGACGGCGGCGGGAGGGCATCGGATGGAGCCGGGTTTCGCCTCGGAATCGGAGCGCGTCACGGAACGGCTGCGCAACGAAATCCTCGACGGCACGCGGGCTCCCGGCAGCAAGCTGGTCGAACGGGATCTGGCCGCCGAGATGGGCGTGAGCCGGGTGCCGGTGCGGGATGCGTTGCGCGCACTGGGAAACGAGGGCCTGGTGACGCCGCGGCCGCGGTCGTGGTCGGTGGTGCGGGAGTTCACCGCGTCGGATGTCGCGGATCTCAACGAGGTGCGCACGGCCTTCGAGGGCCTCACTTTCCGGCTCGCCGCGCAGCGCCGGACGCGCGAGGGCCTGGCGCGGCTGCGGGAGGTTCTCGACACGGAACTGCGCGCCGCCCGAGCAGGCGACGCGGTTTCGGCTCGCCGCGCGGCCGCGGACTTCCACGAGGTCGTAACGTCGCTGTCGGCGAACGAACTGCTCGGCGAACTGGAGCGGACGCTGCGCAGCCGGATGCGATGGCTGCTCGGCCAACACGACGACCTGGAAGCCATGGCGGCGGAGCACGAGCTTCTGTACGAGGCGATCGTGGACCGGGATGTCGAACGGGTGGAACGCCTTGTGCTGGCCCACCTCGCGACGGGCACCAGCGAGGCGGCGCGGCGGCATCCGGCGGAGGAAGCCGCTTCGGCGGGGTGAATTTGCGTCGCTCGCTGGATCTCGGGGTTTGACGAGTTGCGGGGCATTGCGGCGCGGTGGGGCGGGCGATGCACTCTGCCGGGGTCTCGACGCTGCTGTGCGGGGATGCGCAGGTTGGTGAGATATCAGGAGCTGCTGGGTGCGGCGGGGCTGGTCGCGATATCCCACGTCCTATCGCGATTCGATCAACCTGCGCCGGTGAGATATCAGTCGCGCTCCGTTGTGGACGGTCTGACATTGGTGAGATCTCAACGCCATCCAGTCCGGCGGCGTTGAGATCTCAGGGGCGGTACCGCGCGTGCCCTGTGAGATCTCCAGGGACCCGGCATCAGTCCAGCAGGCTCTCCCGCCCCCGCCGGACCCCCGCCCCGTCAGAGGTCGACAACCGCCAACCCATCGGCCACCACGATCCCGTCGTGCAGCACCGTCCGGTCCTTGCCGCGGTCCATCACGGCGCTCGTCGGAGTTTCGCCGTCCACCAGGACCAGGTCCGCACGGTCGCCGATCGCCACCCCGGGCCGGTCGGCGATGCCCGCCAGCCGCGGGACGTCGTGGCTCATGATCGACGCCCCGCCTATCGTCGCGACCGCCAGGGCCATCTCGATCAGCTCGTCGCGGCGGAAGCCGTGGGTGAAGGCCAGCTGCCAAGTACGGTCGAGGAGGTCGCAGTTGCCGTACGGACTCCAGTAGTCGCGCTGGCCGTCCTCCCCCAGCCCGACGCGCACGCCCGCGGTCGTCAGGTCCGCGAGCGACAACTGCCGATCGACGGACGGCGCGACGGTCGCCATCGCGATGTCCAGCTCCGCGAACGTGTCGATCAGACGACGGCTCACCGCCTCCGAAACCGAACCCAGCTCGTAGGCGTGCGACATGGTCACCTTGCCGCGCATGTCCAGCGCGCGGACCCGCTCGATCACCAAGTCCGTCGAGAACACGCCGAGATGCCCCGGCTCGTGGAGATGGATGTCCACCTCGACGCCGTACTTCTCGGCCAGCCCGAAGACGACGTCCAAGTGCCCCTTGGGATCCTTGTCCAGCGAGCACGGATCGATCCCGCCGACGACCGACGCGCCCGAGCGCAGCGATGCCTCCAGCACGTCGACCGTGCCGGGCTCGCGCAGGATCCCGGCCTGCGGAAACGCCATCACCTCGACATCCGCGTGCCCGGCGAAGCGCTCCTTGGCCGCGAGGACGGCGTCGAGCTTCTCGAGCTGACAGTCCACGTCGACCTGCGCGTAAGTGCGCACGCGGGTGGTCCCGTTCGCGATCATCCGCTCCAACGTGCCCGCGACGCGTTCCGGCAGCGGGACTTCGGCGTTCCGCCAGTTCTCGCGGTCGTTCAGCATCATCACCCACACCCCCGGCGCGCCGGTGTGCGGCCGGAACGGCAGCCCGATCCGCGTCGAGTCGAGGTGGACGTGCACGTCGCTGAACGACGGGAACAGCAATCGCCCGCGCCCCTCGACCACATCCTGACCGGGCACCGCCGCCGGATCATGCGGCCGGACCGCGGCGATCCGGCCGCCGGCCACCTCGACGTCGCTGCGCTGACCGCCCCAGGGACGGACGTCACGGATCAACACGGAGAGCACCTTTCTCAGCGGGAGCACTTTGGTATACCAAGAGTACCGGACGTCTCAGCGGCGCACCCCAAAGCACTGTCGTCCGGACGCCGAACCCGGCACGGGTGCGCCGCCGCGCTCACGCCCGACCGGGAACAGATCCGCCGGACGCCAATCGACGACCACCACCTCGATTAGCAGCGAGACAAACGCGGACTCTTTCCACTCGCCAGCAAAACTGTCATGTGATGCGCGACACAAGTAATACCGGTAAGAAATCGCATCGCTTTCCCGATAGGTGCAGTGCCGCCCGACCGCCGCTCGGCACTCGATTACTGCATTCAGCCCAGTCACACCCGTTCAAGACGTGCATTGCTTCGAGTTCCGCGGGAAAAGATTTCACAAGGAGAAGTTCGATCGTGATCGTCCAGCCGGACATTGCCGGGCCCGTTGACAACGTCGGCTCTCCCCGCGCTGAACTCCCTCGCCGCCGGCCTTGGCGCACCGGAGCCTTGTGCGCCGCCTGGCTGCTGGCGGCGACCTGGCTGCAGCTGATCCGCGGCCCCGGGCATCGCGCACCGGACGTGCCGTGGGCCGAGGACGCCAGCGTTTTCGTCAACCAGGCGCTGCGGCATTCGTTCTGGGACAACCTCTTCGCGCAGCACGCCGGATATCTCCAGGTCGTCGCCCGGCTGCTCGCCCAGCCGGTCCGGCATCTCCCCGTCGAATGGTTCGCGGTCTGGCTCGCGTCGAGCGCGGCGTTCGTCGTGGCGCTGGTCTCCCTGCTGGTCTGGTTCCGCAGCGGCAAGGTGGTCCAGACCTTGTGGGCGCGCGCATTGCTGACCGCGCTGGTGCCGCTTCTGCCGCAGGCCGGATTCGAAGTGAACGGCGCGATCTGCGACCTGCACTGGCATCTCGCGTACGCCGCTTTCTGGGTGCTGCTGGTTCCGCCGAAGTCGCTTCGGGGCCAGCTCGGAGCAGCGGCGGTGGTCGTCCTGGCCGCGCTCTCGGATCCGTTGACGGCACTGGTCCTGCCGATCGCGATCATCGGCGTGCTCCGGACCTCGCGCCGCCGCCTCGCCTTGCTCGCCCCCGCGGCGATGTGCGCCGCGCTGGCAGTCCAGGCCTGGGTGCACTTCACGCAATCAGTGCCGTTCCGCGCGAGCCCGACGAATGTGTGGGACCTCCCCAAGATCTACGGGCTCCGCGTCGTCCTGAGCGCAGTCGTCGGCGACCGCGAGCTCACGTCCGTGTACGTGCCCCTTGGCTTGCCGATCGTCGTGGCCGTCTGCGTTCTCGTGCTCGCCGGGCTGGCGCTCCTCCTGCGCACCGCCGCCCCGCCGGCGCGGGTCGTCGCCATCGCGTCCCTCCTGGCGTCCGTCGCCTATCTGGTCGTCTCGGTCGGGCTTCGCGGCACCGGCGGCGTTCTCCCCCGGGAATCCTTCGGGCTGGGCGATTCCCGGTACACGATCGTCCCGCTTCTGCTGTTGTGGACCGCGGTGATCGTCCTCCTCGACCAGGCGGCGGCCCGATTCGATCCCGCCCGATCCGATCCCGTCCGGAATGTTCGCGGGGCCGGACCGTCCGCGCTGATCGGGATCGTGACGGCCGCCTTCCTCGGCGTCCAGTTGCTCAGCGACTGGACTATGCCCACGGTCCGGTCGTTCGGGCCTTCCTGGAGCGCCAGCCTGCGGTCCGCCGAAGCTGTCTGCGAGAAGCCGCCCGGAGAGCGTGCCCCGCAGCCGGCGCCTCTCGTCGCCGAGAGACACGGAAAGACCTCCGCCCCGATTTTCCCCGGGCCCGACGACGTCACCATCGTTGTGGCGCCTGAACCGCCGCCCGGCGAACCGCTCTTGTTCGGAGTCGTCCTCCCCTGTTCCGCGCTCCGGAAATAGCATCGCGGCGCGCACCGTGTCGAACAGGTGCGCGCCGCAATGCCGGGCGATCCGATAGCCAGGTCAGGTCACAACCACCCGCGCTGGCTCGTTTCAGTGAACACGAAGTGCGTCCCAGGCCCGACGCAGCTCCGCTGTCAATCGATCGATTTCGCGTCGCTGCGCAGAAACAGTCTCAGCCAATTGGTCGGCGTGTCCGGCCTGCGCCGCCGCCTCGTACTGCATTTGCAACACGCGGGTATAGAGCGCGATGCGGTTGTTTTCCATCATGGCGAGCAGGTTCGAATTCGTGTACGGGCGCAACGCGTCCTCTAGCCGCTGGTCAGCGTCCGGAGTCGCGCGATACAGCACGCCCATCCCGAAGACGGCGGGCACCAGCCCGAACCGCCACTGCTCGTTCCCTTTTCTGGCAAGGACATCCTCGACCGCGGTAGCCACGCCGTTGCGCTCGCCGCCGGCGTGCTGCGCGACCGTGAACGCTCCCGCTCCCACGAACCCGGCAGGCGTCAGCTCGTCGTGCCAAGCGGTCGGGCCGTCCGAGCTCGACGCGTGCTTGTCCGCCGGGGCGAGCGGCGAGGGCTCGTAGTACAGGTCCCTCCGCGCGCACGGCCACATCAGGTCGTGCATGACGACGACAGCACCGGGCGCGTTCTCGAAAATCCAGGTCAGCTCGCGCTCGACGACCGCGTAGTTGTGGTCGCCGTCGAGCACGTAGAGGTCGGCGACGGGCAGTTCCGGCAACACCTCCGGCGAAGGCGTCGTCACCAGGTGCAAAGCGGGATTCTCGGCCAGCGTGGCGCGGAGCTGCCCGGTGGCGCCGGGATCGACGCAGTGGACGGTCGTCGCTCCCAGTTCCGCATACATGCCGCTGACCTGTCCCGATTCGACGCCGACCTCGACGACGGAACGGATCTCGCGATGCGCGAACACGACCTCGAAAATCTCCCGGAACACCGCCATCGAATGCAGCAGCAACGGCTGCTTCCGGGCTTCCCGCGTCTGGGCGTACGGATCGTTCCTCGTTCCGGCACGCCGGGCGAGCGACGACGGGCCGTCCATCAGTGCCTCCTCAGCCGACGCGCGGCGATCCGGGCGGCGCCCGCGGTCACGCCCATGACGCCGCGTTCGCGGAACTCGTCCCGCACCTTCGCGGAAAGCCGGGCCGTCCGGTCGGCGGCCGGCATCCGGTAGCCGAGCCCCGACCGGGACCGCGGCAGCATCGCGAACGCGACGGTCACCTGAAGGGAGCTGACAGCCGCCCCCGCCTGTTCCGCGAGCGGAAGCCAGATCGCGGCGAGCGGCGAATGGAACTCGACCATGTTCGCGCCCAGCCAGGCACAGTCTTCGTAGTGCAGCCGGGCGAAGTCGTCCGTGCTGTTCCAGCGCAAGGTCCGAGGGCGTCCGCCCGCGATGGCCCTGACTTCGATCCAGTCCACCCGCACGAGCGCGGGCCTGCCCGGGACCGCCAGCGAGACCAGCTCGATGTCCGTGTCGTAGACCTCCATCCGGGCGAACGAAAGACCGTTGTGGTTGATCCGCACGCGACGGCTCGTCCCGTCGTGCCACTGCCCGTCCGCGGTCCGGTAGCGCAGGGTCGTGGCCGACGACTCCCCCGAGGGCTCGAACATGGCCGGGTCGACGAGTCCATTGTGGATCGCCCGGGCCGCGGCTCCGAGGTGCGGGTCCGCCGCCGCGAGCAACGCGGGCCAGAAGGAATCGCGCATCTGCAGGTCGTCGAGGTCGCTCGGCGAAAGGTACGGAATCGCGGGGACGAGGTCGTCCGGCAGGACCCGGGTGACCACCTCCGAACCGAAGTTGTCCTCGTGTTCCCAGTTGCCGAACACCGAGGCCTCTTCGGCGGTGGGCAGCTTCAGCGAGGAGACGAGGATGTTGGCCAAGCGCTCCTTCGCGGTGTCCACGAGAGCGGGCCACGTCGTGTCGTTCATTGCGACGTAACGGTTCCACTGCTGCTGGAACGCCCGGATTCCGTTCTGCACGGCGGTCCGTTCCAGGTTCTGGGCCTCCCGGCCCGCCGCGACGCCCAGCACCGGCGAACCGTCCTCGGCGAAGTCGACGAGCGAACCGCACAGGGCGTTGACCGACTGTTCCAGGACCTCGGGGCTGCGGACCACCGCGCCGACCGCGTCCGCCGGATGCCCGGACTGGCCGAGATAGCCTTCGGCGCGCAGCCCGGCGAGCAGGACCTGGACGGACCGGTCGTCGGTGGCGAGATAGAGGCCGGCCGGTTCGATGCCGATTCCGGCGAGCCGCAGCACCCGGGCGAGCTGCAGCTGGATCGTGCCGCCCCAGCCGAGATCGACCAGCGTCAGGTCCGGCCGGTCCAGGGCCCCGGCGTCGCGCAACGACCGGACAAGCCGCTCGCGCGACGCCGTCGCGGTCACCGCGAGCCGGTTGACCAGGTGCGGCATCTCGGTCAGCGCGACTCCCAGCCGCTCCGCGATCTCGTCGTTGTCCAGCACGGTGTCGAGGTCCTCGGCCAGGTGCGGCACGTCCCCGACTCGCAGGTGCAGCATCGCCAGCAGCTGTCGGACGGTCAGCTCGTGGCGCTTTCTCACGAACTTGACGATCTCGTCCCGGTCCGCACTCTCCAGCGCCGCGATCGAGGTGACCTGGCGCGAAAGCCAGACCGGCTTCGCGGTCACGTCCCATCCGCGAGCCCGCGCCGCGTTGTTGACCAGCTCGGACAGCAGTTCGCCTTCGCGCATCGGGCACCACACGACGGGAGTGCCCGCCTGGTGCGCCTTGAACGCGACCCATTCGGCGAATCCCGTCAGGACCGGCCCGACGATCGACGCGCCGTAGCGCCAGGCGGTCTTCGTCCCGCCGGTGCCCTCCGGCGAAAAGCTCTGCAGCGTCTTCGCCCGCAGGCTCGTGATGCCGAAGTCGCCGCGATCAGGGTCGAAGTGCGGGGCGTACGCGCCGAACGGGTCGACGGGTTCCTGCTCCCGCTCGAGGATCCGCGCGTAGGCATCGTCGACCCGTTCGTAGTGAACGGTCCGGATGCCGAGCTTCTCCGGAACTTCGCAGTCGGCGATCTCGTTGTCTCCGACGTGCACCACCTGCTCCGGGCTGACGCCGAGTTCGGCCAGGACGATCTCCCACAGGCCGGACGCCTTGTCCTTGCCGTGCTGGTGGGACCGGAAGACCTGGGCGCCTTTCAGCGCTTCGAGCCCCGGCCGGTCGAGCAGGTGCGCCAGCTGGTCCTCGGTGAAATACGTGTCGGAAACGAGGACGACAGAGATGCCGTTGTCCCGCGCCGATTCGATGACGGCCGCGACGTCGAGGTCGACAACCGTGAAGTCCCGCTCTGCGTCGACCTCGGCCTGGACCAGTTCTTTCAGCGAGGCGCCCCGGAACTGCCGAAGCGGCATCGCGCGCCAGATGTCGAAGAGCGACACCTCGCCGCCGGAGGCCTCGCGCCGGGCGTCCCGCTCCGCGACGATCCGCATCCGCCGGAAGGCGGCGTCGGAGATCCAGTCCTCGCACTGTCCTCCGCGGCGGAGGCGGGAGCCCAGGACGCCGAAAAGGTCGGCGGGGCGCGGCGTGCGCCGCCAGAGAATGGTGTCGAAAACATCGAACGAAACAACCGAACAAGAACCGTCCGCGATGACCTGGGCCACCTGCCGGAGTCTTCGGTGCTCGATCTGGTTGTGGTCAGGCATGATTCCCCCTCTTCGAAGCTGTCTTTCTTCGAAGAAAGGTATCGCAGCCCTTTGTGCGCGATTCACCCGGACGGGTTAGTTATCTTGCCGTGACCGCCTCTTCGGCAGCACTCGGCCGCACCGCGAACACCGTGCCCCGCATGGGCGACCGATCGGCGGATCCCGCTGGGCTAAACGACGTAAACTATTCTGAAGTAACCCAGGTCCGCCCGGTTCCGGCCAGCATCAGTCCGCAAATCTTTGACCGGGGGATCGCATTTCTGGTTACAGCATTACAAGTCAACCGGCAAGCAGGCGGAGGAGCCGGGCAGTCTCCGACGCCACCGCGGTCCTCCCCAGCCGGACGTACTTCCTCGGATCCACCGCCTCCGGCTGTTCCTCCAGGAACTGCCGGACCGAGCGCGTGAACAGGCCGTTCAGGTGCGTTGAGATATTAACCTTCGTCATCCCGCTCACCACCGCACCGCGCAGTTCTTCGTCGGACAGCCCGGACGAGCCGTGCAATACCAGCGGGACCGGGATGGTATCTCGCAATCGGGCTACCAGCGAACGGTCCACCTGAGCGGTCCGTTCCACCATCGCGTGGGATGTCCCCACGGCCACCGCCAGTGCGTCGACACCAGTTGCGGCCACGAAGTCCGCCGCCTCGGCCGGATCGGTGCGGGCGCCGGGGGCGTGCACGCCGTCCTTGCCGCCGACCTCGCCTAGTTCCGCTTCCACTGCCACGCCCGCGTCGTGGCACAGGTCGGCGATTTCGCGGGTCGTGCGCAGGTTTTCCGCGTAGGGCAGGCGTGATCCGTCGTACATCACGCTGTCGACGCCCAGCGCGATTCCCTCGTGGATCAGCTCGGGGTCTTCGATGTGGTCCAGGTGCACCAGCACGTCGACGGACGCGCGGCGGGCGATTTCCAGCGACGCCACGGTGATCGGGGCCAGGCCGCCGTGGTAGCGGACGCAGTTCTCGCTGATCTGCAGCACCACCGGCAATCCGGCCTGCTCCGCGCCTTCGGCGATGGCCTCGGCGTGTTCCAGCATGATCACGTTGAAAGCGCCCACGGCGGAACCGCGCTCGCGGGCGGCGGCGAGTAGCCGGGGCAGGTCGGGGCGGGTGATCATGCGGGGGCTCCGTTCAGGAATCGGTGGTAGGCGGGCAGGTCGACCTCGCCGGCGACGGGGCGGAGGACGGCTGCGGCGCCCAATGCGGCGGCGGCGCGCAGGGCTTCGATCAGGGGACGGCCGGCGGCGAGGGCGGCGGCAAGTCCGGCGGTTGCGGCGTCTCCGGCACCGGTTGGGTTGCCGTGCACGTCGGGGATGGCAGGGACCGTGAAGACACCGCCCGGGGTATAGGCGGCAATACCGTCCGCCCCGCGCGAAACGACGACCAACTTCGCGCCAAGGCGGAGAAGCATTCCCGCACCGGCAGCCTCGTCGGCGGCAGAGGTCGCAGCGAGCAGTTCGGCCTGGTTCGGTTTCACCACAGCACCAGCCCGCGCTGCGGCCAGCAACGCCGGGCCGGACGCATCGACCAGTGTCCGCACCCCGGCTTTCTGGGCGATGCGGACCCACTCAGCGACCAGCTCCGGCGAGGCACCGCGCGGCAGGGAGCCAGAAATTACCAGGAACCTCGCACCAGACAAACATTCGGCCAGGCGCCTGCCGAAAGCTGCCCATTCCACTTCGGACACTTCCGGGCCGGGTTCCGTGTAGACAGTCGGGTGACCGTCCCCGGTCACCGTCACGGTGGTGCGGTTCTCGCCGGAAATCGGGACGCCGTCGAACGGAACGTCCACAGTGGAACCGAGCCACCGGCCCGCATCGCCGCCCAGCGGGAGCACCGCCCGGACCGGGACGTCCAGTGCGGCGAGCACGCGGGCGACGTTCACGCCCTTGCCGCCCGGGCGTCGCTGCACCTCGAGCACCCGGTTCGTCTCGCCGGGAGCGTGGACGCCGATCCGGTAGGTGACGTCGATGGCCGGGTTCGGCGTCACGGCGACGATCATCAGACGAGGATGACCGAGCGCGTCAGCGAGCGCGGGCGGTCGGGGTCCAGGCCGCGCCGGGCCGCCAGCGCCACCGCGAAGCGTTGCGCGACAACGAGTGCGGCGAGCGGGTCCAAGTCGTGGTGCACGAATCGCGCGCCGGTGCGGGCTACGTCCTCGGCCAGGCCGGCGGGCGGCGAGCCCAGCGACCAGACGAGACGGCCCGGCTGGGCGATCGCGATCGGGCCGTGGCGGTAGTCCATGGCGGGATAGGACTCGGCCCAGAATTGGGCGGCCTCGCGGGTTTTCAACGCGGCTTCGCAGGCAAGGCCGACGGCGGGGCCGCGGCCGACGAAGGTGACCTGTTCGGCGTCGAGCAGGTCGTCGATCGGTTCGGCCAACGCCTCCGAGCAGGCCGTCGCGAGCTGGTCGATGTCGTCGCCGAGACCGGCGCGCAGCAGGGCGAGTGCGGTGGTGGCGAAACGCGTCTGCACGACGGATTGCTCGTCGGCGAAGGAAAGTTCGACGACCTCGTCCGCGTGTTCGGCGGCGGGGCTCTCGCCGACCGCGGTGATCAGCACGGTCCGCTGCGCAGGCAGGGCGGCGAGCAGGTCGACGATCTCGGTCGTGGTGCCGGAGCGGGAGATCGCCACGACGCGGTCGTATTCGCGCGACGCCGGGTATTCGGAGCCGGCGAAGGCGTCGGTGCTCCCGTGGCCGCGTTGTTCGCGGGCGACGGCGTAGCTCATCGCGATGAACCAGCTGGTGCCGCAGCCGACGACTGCCACTCGTTCGCCCGGCCGGGGCAGAGCGGCGGACGGGGCGAGGGCGGCTGCCGCGCGCCACATTTCGGGCTGGGAAGCCAGTTCGGCGGCCACGAAGGAGCCGGGGGCATCCGGAAGGGAGGACACGGGATGGAGGCCTTTCGATCCAGGGCGGGAAGCGTGATCGCAGTCGGCACTCTACTTGAGTGTTTTTGATTGGTCCATGCGCTACAGAGCAGATTCAATCATCCAGTTGCGCGGGACCGGCCTTTAGGATGAGCGCCGACCCGCCTCCGACCAGGAACGAGAGACCTGGCATGACGCCCCAGCAACGCCTCAACGCCCTGCTCGAATTGGTGAGCGAACAGGGCAACGTCACGATCGCGGAGATCGGCGACGCGCTCGGCGTCTCCCCCGCGACCGCGCGGCGGGACCTCTCGATCCTCGCCGACCAGCGGCTGATCACCCGGACGCACGGCGGGGCCGCCGCGCTCGGCACCGGCTACGAGCTGCCGCTGCAGTACAAGATCGCCCGGCAGGCCGAGGCCAAGACCGCGATCGCCGTCTGCGCCGCGGATCTGGTGCGGCCAGGCGAAACTGTCGGCATCAACGGCGGCACCACGACCACCGAGGTCGCCCGCGCGCTGGGCAAGAGCGAGCGGTTCGTCCGCGCCGACGGCGAAACCGGGCTGACCGTCGTCACCAACGCGCTCAACATCGCCTACGAGCTGTCCGTCCGCGCGCAGGTCAAGATCGTCGTGACCGGCGGCGTCGCGCGGCGGCAGTCCTACGAGCTGGTCGGCTCGCTCGTCTCGGACGCGCTCTCGGCGTTCGCGCTCGACACGGTCATCCTCGGCGTCGACGGCCTGAGCGCCCAGTACGGCGCGACCACGCTGCACGAGGGAGAAGCCGAGGTCAGCAGGCAATTCAGCCAGGTCGCGCGGCGCGTGATCGTAGTCGCGGACTCGACGAAGCTGGCCAAGGCCACATTCGCCCGCATCTGCCGCCTCGACGCGATCGACGTCCTGGTCACCGACGCCGAGGTGCCCGCCTCGTTCGCCGCCGACCTGGCCGCGGCCTCCGTGAAGCTCGTCGTCGCCGGATAATCAGGCAGCCCGTTGCGCATTTCTGATTGATTTGCCATCATGCAGATCAATATCACGCAGAGGTGAGGTGGCGACGTGGTGAACCGCGGGGTGCTGCGGGTCGGTGTGGCCGGAGTCGGCCTGCGGGCCGAGATCGCCCGGCACGTGGCGGAATCCGGGGTCGCGGCGGAGATCGTGGCCGCTTCGGATCCCGACGAGCGCGGCCGGGCACGAGCACGCGAGATGTTCGGCGCCGTCGAGATCGTGTCCGGGCACCGAGAACTCGCGAACCTGGTCGACGCCGCGATCGTGACCTCGCCGGACTGGACACACGCCGAGATCGCCGTCGACCTGCTCCGCGCCGGAGTGGCGGTGTACCTCGAAAAGCCGCTCGCCACAACGCTTCCCGACGCGGACGCGGTCCTCGCCGCCGCGCAGGAGACCGGCACCCCGCTCTACATCGGACACAACTTCCGGCACGCAGGCGTCGTCCGCACACTGCGCGACGTCGTGGCGCGCGGCGAGATCGGCGAGGTGAAAGCCGTGTGGTGCCGCCATTTCGTCGGCAACGGCGGCGACTACTACTTCAAGGACTGGCACGCCGACCGCAGCCGCGTGAACTCGTTGCTGCTGCAGAAAGCCAGCCACGACCTCGACGTCATCCACTACCTCGCCGGCGGCTTCACCCGCCGCGTCACCGCGATGGGCGACCTGGCCGTCTACGGCGAGATCGCCGACCGAAGCGGCCAGGGCGACCGGCTGGCCGACGACTGGTTTTCCTTCGACAATTGGCCCCCCGCCGCGCAAACCGGCCTGAACCCGGTCGTAGACGTCGAAGACCTCTCGATGGTCCACATGCGACTCGACAACGGCGTCCTCGCCAGCTACGAACAGTGCCATTTCACGCCTGATTACTGGCGCAACTACACCGTGATCGGCACCGAAGGCCGCGCGGAGAACTTCGGCGACACCGGCGGCGGCGTGGTGAAGGTGTGGAATCGCCGCCGCGAATGGTCGCTGGACGGAGACCGCGAGCACCCGATCGACGGTGTCGCATCAGGACACGAGGACGCGGATCTCCGTACCATGACTGAATTCCTGCGTTACGTCGTGCACGGCGACCCGCCGGAACTGTCGCCGATCGCCGCCCGCGAAGCCGTGGCGGCGGGCGCACTCGCCACGCAATCCCTGCGCTCCGGCTCCGTGCCGATCGATATTCCGCCTCTCCCCCCAACGGTAGCCGCCTATTTCTCCCCGCCGGAAGGAAACCGCAGATGACCTCGCCCTCCCGCCGTCCCCGCCCGCGCCGCTAGCGCGAGGGAAGGAAAGAAGACCCCATGCGCGTGCGAACCCTGACCCGGCGCGGGTTTCTCCGCGGCGCGGCAGCCATGGCACTGGTGCCCGCCGCCGCGGCCTGCGCCGAAGCCCCCGCCGCCACGTCCGGACCGGTCACCGTCGAAATGTGGCACGGCCAGAACGACACCGGCCTCAAAGTCCTCAAGCAGCTGGTCGCCTCGTTCCAGCGCGAGCACCCCGACATCCGGATCGACCTCGGCGGCGGCGTGCTCGCCGACGCAATGCTGCAGAAGGTGACCGCGGCACTCGCGTCCGGCTCCTACCCCGACATCGCCTACGTCTTCGGCTCCGACCTCGCCAGCATCGCCCGCAGCCCGCGCGTAGCCGACATGGACGACGTCGTGCACGGCCAGTTCTGGAAGCCCGCCCTCGAAGCGGTCACCGTGAACGAACGCGTCCGCGCGGTCCCCGCGATGCTCGACTCGCTCGCCGTCGCCTGCAACAAGAAACTGTTCCAGGACCGCGGCGTCCCGCTCCCGGACGAAAGCTGGCGATGGCCGGATTTCGCGGCTGCCGCGAAGAAACTGACCAATCGCGACCAGGGGCAGTTCGGCACCGCCTGGCCCGGCGCGGGCGACGAGGACACGGTCTGGCGGCTGTGGCCGATGATCTGGGACCTCGGCGGCACCATCGTCGGCCAGGACGGCCGCAGCATCGGTTTCGCCGACAGCGGGGTGCGGGCGCTGGACGTGCTCCGGCAGCTGTCCGCCGACCGCAGCGTCTACATCGACCCGAAACCCGGCTCCGAGCAGATGTACCAGGCCTTCGCCTCGGGCCGGATCGCGATGGTGCCGACCGGGCCGTGGCAGCTGCCCGACATCGTCGACGCGGGGCTCGACTACCACATCGTCCCGCTGCCCACCTTCACCGGAAAGCCGATCACCATCTCCGGACCGGACACCTGGACGGTGTTCGACAACGGCGACCGGCGCCTCGCCGCGGCCAAGACGTTCCTGCGGTGGCTGACCGCCCCGGCGCAAGACGTCGTCTGGGACGTCGGCGCGGGCAGCCTCCCGCTGAGCGCCGAATCGCAGCGCCTTCCGGAATGGCAGCGCAAAACCCAGGACACCGCGGGCCTTTCCGTGTTCGTCAAGTCGCTCGAGAACTCGCACGTCCGCGCCAACCACCCCGCCTACCCGCAGGTTTCGCAGGCCGTCGCCGCGGCGATCGTCTCCGTGCTGCTCGGGCGCGCCACCCCCGCCGACGCCATGCGCGACTGCGCTTCCGCGGCCAACGCCGCCCTCATCATCCCCCGTTAGGACCCCCGCTCATGTCCGTACATCCCGGCCCGATCACCGTCGCTCCGGCCGCCGCGGCGAAGACCCGGCGCCGCCGCGAGACCGCCGCCGCCTGGGCCTACCTGAGTCCCTCGGTCGTCGTCATCATCGGCCTCGGGCTGGTGCCCGTGGTGTGGTCGCTGGTCCTGTCGTTCCAGGCCGACGACCTCGTCACGCCGTCCCGGTTCGTCGGCGTCGACAACTACGCGGCGCTCGCGCAAGACCCGCACTTCGGCCAAGCGGTCGGCAATACGCTGCTGTACACGGCGTTATACGTCCCGCTGAGCATCGTGCTCGGCCTCGCGCTGGCGCTCGCGCTGAACCGGCGGGTGCGCTTCATCGGCGTGTACCGGACGCTGATGTTCGTTCCGTTCGTGTTGTCGGCGACCGCGCAGGGCGTGCTGTTCTCGTTCATCCTCGACCCCGAATTCGGCGTCGCCAATTCGCTGCTGCACCGGATCGGCCTGAGCCCGCAAGGGTTTCTGACCGATCCGTCGCAGGCGCTGCTCATCCTGGTCGCCATCACGCTGTGGAGCGGCACCGGATTCTGCATGGTGGTCTTCCTGGCCGCGCTGCAGGACGTGCCGCCGTCGCTCGTCGAGGCAGCGCGGCTGGACGGAGCCGGTCCGTTCCGGATCCTTCGGCACGTCACCCTTCCCGCGGTGCTGCCGGTGACCACGTTCCTGACGCTGTGGCAGCTGATCCAATCGCTGCAGGTGTTCGACCTGACTTACGTCACCACCAAAGGCGGGCCGCTCGGCTCGACCACGGTGATCGTCTACTTCATCTGGCAGCAGGCGTTCCAGAACTTCACCGCCGGATACGGCGCCGCCGCCGCGTACGTGCTCGCCGTCGTGCTGCTGGCGCTCGGGCTGGGCGTCCGGCTGCTGCGCCGCAACAAGGAGGTCCGATGACGACCCGCGCGCACGTTGCCCCGGTTTCCGCGTCTCATCTGCCCGAGGTGATCCGCGAGCGCAGGCGCTGGCGGCTTCCGTTCAGCCCGTGGCATCTGCTGCTGGCCCCGCTGGCGCTGGTGTTCGCGGCCCCGCTGGTGTGGCTGCTGCTCAGTTCGGTCATGAGCAACGCGGAGATCAACCGGTTCCCGCCGTCGCTGTGGCCGTCCGGGATCGATTTCTCCGGCTACCGGTACGTGCTGGAGAACGCGCTGTTCCTGCGGTGGTTCTCCAACTCGCTGATCGTCTCGTTCGTGACGGTGGCGGCCAACCTCGTCTTCGGCTCGCTCGGCGGGTACGCGTTCGCGCGCATGCGGTTCCGCGGTTCGAAGGTGATGCTCGGGCTGATGATGGCGACCATGGCGGTGCCCTTCCAGCTCACCATGATCCCGACGTTCCTGGTGATGAAGAAGCTCGGCCTCATCGACTCGCTCGGCGCGCTGATCGTCCCGTCGCTGGTCACGCCGTTCGCGGTGTTCCTGCTGCGGCAGTTCTTCCTGTCGCTCCCGCGCGAGCTGGAGGAAGCGGCCTGGATCGACGGCTGCTCGCGGCTGCGAGTGCTGGTGCGGATCGTGCTCCCGCTGTCGCGGCCGGCGCTGAGCACCGTCGCCGTGCTGACCTTCCTGAGCACCTGGAACGACCTGACCTGGCCGTTGATCGCGATCAACCACGACACCCAGTACACGCTGCAGCTCGGCCTGACCACCTTCCAGGGACAGCACCACACCAACTGGGCGGCGGTGATGGCCGGGAACGTCATCACCGTGCTGCCGGTGCTGCTGGCGTTCCTGGGCGCGCAGAAGACGTTCATCCAGTCCATCACCTCCAGCGGCCTCAAAGGCTGAACCGCACTCCTCCAGAGGAACCACGCATGCCGCACCGCTTCGACCTGCTCGTGCTCGGCGACGCCAACCCCGACGTCGTCCTCGGGCCGCTGACCGAGGATCTCGACTTCCGGCAACGGGAGAACCTCGTCGGCCACGGTTCGCTCACCCTCGGCGGGTCCGCCGCGATCACCGCCGCCGGGGCCGCCCGGCTGGGGCTGAAAGTCGCCTTCGCCGGGCGGATCGGCGACGACGCCGCCGGTCGCTTCGTCCGCGACATCCTCGCCGACCGCGGCGTCGACACGCGGGCCCTCACGGTGGATCCGACGTTGCCGACCCCGCTCACCGCGATCCTGACCCGCGACGACAGCCGGGCCATCATCACCAGTTCCGGAGTGCTCGACGCGGTGTCGGCGGCGGACGTCCCCGCTGAGTTGCTGGCGAACGCCCGGCACGTGCACGCCTCGTCGTACTTCCTGATGCCCAAGCTGGCCGCCGGGCTGCCGGAGCTGTTCCGCACCGCCCGCGCACACGGCGCGACGACCTCTTTGGACACGAACGACGACCCTGCGCGGCAGTGGGATCCCAGCGGCATCCCGCTGGTACTTCAGGAGACCGACTTCCTCCTCCCCAACGCCGCCGAAGCGCTGCAGCTGTCCGGGAAATCCAGCCTGCTCGACGCCGCGGCGCACCTCGCCGCACAGGGTCCGACCGTCGTCGTCAAGAACGGCGCCGACGGCGCGATCGCCCACCGCCGCGGCGAAACCGTCACGGCTCCCGCGTCCCCGATCACCCCGCTCGACACCGTCGGTGCCGGCGACAGCTTCAACGCCGCATTCCTCGCCGCGACGCTGCGCGGTCTGCCGCTGTCCGACGCGCTGCGGGCCGGGGTCTACGGCGGCGGCCGTTCGACGCTCGCGCGCGGCGGCATCGACGGCCAGCCGACCTGGAACGACCTCAATCTCGCCGAAACCACTGAAACGGAAACCGCATGACCACCAAGATCACCTTCATCGGCGCCGGAAGCGTCGTGTTCACCCAGGGCCTGCTCGCGGACCTGTTCGCCTACCCCGAACTGGCCGAGGTGCACGTCGCGCTGCACGACATCGACCCGGAACGCCTGCGGATCGCGCACGCGGCGGCCGGTCGCATCGCCGAAGCCCGCGGGGCCAAGCCCGTCCTCACCGCGCACGCGGACCGCCGCGAAGCCCTGGAAGGCGCGGACTTCGTCGTCAACATGGTCCAAATCGGAATGGGCGAGGCCACCCGCGTCGACTTCGACATTCCCGCTCGCTTCGGCGTGAAGCAGACCATCGGCGACACGCTCGGCGTCGGCGGGATTTTCCGCGCCTTGCGCACTTTCCCGTTCCTGCGCGAACTCGGCGAGGACATCGCGCAGGTCTGCCCGCAGGCATGGCTGCTGAACTACACGAACCCGATGGCGATGAACGTGCAGTACCTTTCCGAGACGCTCGGCTCGGACCGCGTCGTCGGCCTCTGCCATTCGGTGTACTGGACCGTGCACGACCTGGCCGCCCTGCTGGAAGTCCCGCTGTCCGAGGTCACCTACCACGCCGCGGGCATCAACCACCAGGCGTGGATCCTGCGGCTGGAACACCAGGGCGCGGACCTGTACCCGCGACTCGCGGAACTCGCCGAGGACCCGCAGCTGCGGCGGCGCGTGCGGTTCGACATGTTCCGGCGGCTCGGCTACTACCCCACCGAAACCAGCGAGCATTCCTCCGAATACGTGCCGTGGTATCTCGGCCACCCCGGCGAAATCGAACGACTGCGGCTGCCGATCGGCGCGTATCTGGACGTCGTGGCGGAGAACGAGGCCGAATACGAACGCACGCGCCAGGCCGTCGAACACGACGAACCGCTCACCGTCGAAGGCACCAACGAATACGCGCCGCAGATCATCCACAGTGTCGTCACCGGCACGCCGCGCACCGTTTACGGCAACGTGCTCAACCGCGGGCTGATCCCGAATCTCCCGGCGACCGGAGCCGTCGAGGTGCCGTGCCTCGCCGACGCCACCGGCATCCGTCCCACGCGGGTCGCTCCCCTGCCGCCGCAGCTCGCCGCGCTCAACCGCACCTACCTGAGCACCACCGAACTCGTGGTGCGCGCGGCGGTCGAGGACGATCCCCGGCACATCCGCCACGCCGCGATGGCCGACCCCGCCACCGCGGCCGCGCTTCCGGTCGAACGCATCTGGGAACTGTGCGACGAAATGGTGCTCGCGCACGGCGACGCGCTCCAGCCGGGATTGCGGAAAACACTGGGCAGCTAACGACTCTTGACGGCGCGGCGCGGTGATCCGCTAAACTTCTGGTGCCTGCCGGACGGGCAGGCGCCAGAAGTACGCCCAGCCGGTAATGCGGATGTTCCCGCGAGCCCGGACCCAGTCGCCAGGATGTCTTCGGCATATCCGAGGCGGGGCCGTACTCACCAACGCTGGAGTCACCAGATGCATTCGCTTCCTGGTCGGATTTCTCGCGGAACCGTGGCCGCCGCCCTGCTGATCGGCAGTTCGGCGTGCGCGCTCGGGGCGGGCGGCACCGCGGAAAGCGCGCCGCTGCCCTCGCCGCACAGCCAGGTCGAGGACGTTCCGCTGCCGGCCCCGCACGCCGGGTTCGACTACCAGATCGGCGGCCCCTACCAGCCGCCGGCGGGCGTCCAGGTCGTCAGCCGCGACCACAGCGCCCCGGCGGCCGCCGGGCTGTACAACATCTGCTACGTCAACGCTTTCCAGGCCCAGCCCGGGGCCGAAAAGGACTGGGGCGACCTGGTTCTGCGCGACGGCGACGGCAAGGTCGTCATGGATCCCGACTGGAACGAGGCGCTGCTCGACCTGCGCACCGCGGACAAGCGGGGCCGGATCGCGGACAAGGTCGGCACGTGGATCGACGAGTGCGCCGGCAAGGGCTACCAGGCTATTGAGCCGGACAACTACGACAGCTACACCCGGTCCCAGGGCCTGCTCAGCGCGCGCAACGCTCAGGACCTCGTCAAGCTGCTTTCCCAGCGCGCGCACGGAAAAGGCCTCGCGATCGGCCAGAAGAACACGTCGGAGCTCGCTTCGTCGCGAGTGGACAACGGTCTTGACTTCGCCGTCGCCGAGGAATGCGGCGAGCAGGACAATTGCGCGGAGTACACCCCGTATTTCGGCGACCGGGTGATCGTCATCGAATACTCCGAGGACGGTCTGCGCAACGCGTGCGCCAAGTGGGGAGACACCCTGAGCGTCGTCCGCCGCGACCGGGACGTCACGCCGAAGGGCGATTCCGCCTACGTCCGCGAAACCTGCTGAGACTTCCGTCATCCTGCCAGCGCCGCCGCGCGAGTGCTGGCAGGGTGGCGGAATGGACGACGAGTACCCGTTCGACAACGCGAGCGCCCCGGCGAGCGACCGGATGTCCGCCCTGGAGGCCAGCTACGACGCGACAACCGTCCGGCACCTGGGAAATCTCGGGGTCGGCGCGGGCTGGTCCTGCTGGGAGATCGGGGCGGGCGGCGGATCGATCGCCCGATGGATGGCCGAGCGGGCCGGACCGGACGGCCACGTCCTGGCCACCGACCTCGACACGCGGCTGCTCGCCGACCTGCCCGCGAACGCGTCGGCGGTGCACCACGACGTGCGCGAGGAGCCGTTGCCGGACCGGACATTCGACCTGATCCACGCCCGGCTGGTGCTGATCCACTTCCCGGAACGCGACGAACTGGTGGCGAAACTCGCCGGAGCCCTCGCCCCCGGCGGCTGGCTGGTCCTCGAGGAGATCGAGCCGCGCGGGCAGACCGTGCTCGCCACGCCCGACGACGAGAGCGCGGCGGTTTTCGGGTCTGTGCAAGGCCGGATCCTGGATCTGCTCGAACGAGCGGGCAGCGACGTCGAGTGGGCCGGGCGGCTGCCGGACGTGCTCGCCGGGGCCGGTTTGCGCGAGGTCGGCAGCGCGCGGGTGACGACCCGGTGGCCGGGCGGCGGGCCGGAAATCCGGTTGCTGGCCGCGAATTCGGTGGAACTGGCCGAAAAGCTGGCCGCGGACGGCATGCGACCGGAGGAGCTTGAGCAATTCCGCCGGGTGCTCGCCGATCCGCGGTTCACTGTGTCGTCCTATCCCCTCGTGTCGGTGTGGGGACGCCGTTAACGACGACGCGAGATCGCGACACCCGCCAAGCACAGCACCCCGCCGATGAGCCCGTACGCGCTCGGGGTTTCGGCGAGCAGCAGCCACGACAGCAGCACGGCCACCGCTGGCACGGCGTAGGTCACCATCGTCAGGCGACCGGCGTCCGTGCGGCGCAGCGCGTACGCCCACGCGGTGAAGCCGACCGCGGTGGGGAACACTCCCAAGTAGACGCTGCCGAGCACCGCGCCCGTGGGCGCCACCTGCACTTCGCTGATCAGCTGCGGTGCCCAGGGCAGCAGCACCACGGTCCCGACGACACAGCCGAGCCAGATCGCGGTCAGCCCGTCGACGTGGCGCAGCGTGATCTTCTGGACCATGACTCCGGCGGCGTAGAGCACGGCAGCCAGCAGGCACAGCAGGACGCCGGCCCAGTCGTTGCTTCCGGTGGCTCCGGTCGCGATCAGCGCGGCTCCGCCCAGCGCGACGAGCGAACCGATGACGAGCGAACGCGAGAAGCCTTCGCCGAGGAACTTCCCGGCGGCGACGGCGACCATCAACGGCGCGAGGTTCACCAGCAACGCCGCCGTCCCGGCGTCAACGTGCCGCTCCCCCGCGTTCAGGACGACGGTGTACGCGGCCAGCCACAGCACGGCGTACGCCGCAACCAGCAGAAACGCCTTACGCGACAGCCGGACTCGAACCGCGCCCTTGGCCACGGCGAACACGGTGAGCGTCACGGCCGCGACGGCGAGCCGCAGCAGCGCCAGCGGTGCCGGCGACAGCGCGTGCCCCACGCTGCGGATGGCGACGAACGACGAGGCCCACAGCACCACGGCGAGCCCGGCGGCGGCCGCGATCTTGCCGAGGTCGTTCTTGACTGCGGGCTGGGCGGTTTCCACGAGATCGGTCACCTGGCCATCGTCACCTCGCCCGTACGTACAGCACAAGCGATTAGTTCTGTACCTCCGTTAAGGGCCGCTGTACATTCGAACCATGCTGGACCTCCCCCGCCTCCGCGTGCTGCGCGCAGTCGTCGCCTCCGGTTCGATCCGCGCGAGCGCCGCCGCGCTCGGCTACACGCCGTCCGCGGTGAGCCAGCAAATCACCACGCTGCAACGGGAGACCGGGCTGCAGCTGTTCGAACGGTCCGGCCGCGGCATCGAGCCCACCGAGGCCGGCCGGACCCTCGCCGCCGAAGCCGAGGCGCTGTTCGAGTCCTTCAGCCGGGTTGAGCAGGTCGTCGCCGAACTGCGCGCCGGACGCGTCGGCAGGCTGTCGATCGGCTACTTCGGCTCGGCCGGCTCGACGTGGCTCGCCCCGACCGTCGCCGCGCTGCGCGCCGAGTTCCCCGGCCTGCGGCTGGACCTGATGCTGACCGAGTTCGCGCCGGGCGACCCGGACATCGACATCTTCGTGGAGGAAACCGGGGCCGAGCACCCCGGGTCGGTCGTCGTGCACCGGCTGGCCGAGGACCCGTACCTGGCGGTCGTCCGCCTCGACGACCCGCTCGCCGGGCTGCCGGAAGTCCCGCTGGCCGCGCTCGCGCAGCGGCATTGGGTCGACAACGACCTGCGCGAGGGCCCGTGCCGGCAGGTGCTGCTCAACGCCTGCACGCAAGCCGGGTTCTCGCCGAGTTTCGTCGTCGAAACGCACGACTACCGGACCGCGATGTCTTTCGTGGCAACGGGAATCGGGCTGACCGTGGTGCCCGCGCTGGGAATCGGCGAACTGCCGGACGGCCTCGCCACCGTCGCGCTGTCCTCCCCCGCGCCGGTCCGGCACCTCAGTCTCGCGGTGAAGAAGCCGATCGCGGACCACCCGGCCGCCCGGCGCGCGGTGGAACTGCTGAAAAGCCTGGTGTGCCCGGAGAAAACCAGCGTCGGCTGACCTCCCGGGCCTGACCCGATGCCCGGCGTGCCGCCGAAGTCCGTGAAGGACTCCTTGAGGGAATCAGAGTCCGTGAGGGGCCCCTTCACGGACAGCCAGGCTCGCCAGATCGCCGAGACTTCTCCCCCGCCGCCCGAAAGCCGTGAGGGGAACCCCGAGGGAATCAGCGTCTGTGAAGGTGGCCCTCACGGACGGCCGAGTCGCGAACGCCGAGGGTTCCGCCCGCCCCTCCGGGGAATCTGCTGCCGAGGGAGTCGTGAAGGGCCCCTTGAGGGAATCTGATTCCTTCAAGGGGCCCTTCACGGCACCGTGACCGGGGCGCGAATCGGGCAACCGGGCTTTCCCTGGTAACGAATGCACCACATTCCCGACGCGAATGCGCGACCGTGACCCCGAACGGACCAGCCGGTACCGGGTTCGCGCCGGACGACGGGTGGAAGAGGGCTCACCGGAACGGGTTGATGGCCTTCCGCCAATTTCTCCGGCTCTTTCCGCGCCGACCTGGGCGGCCGACCGGAAACCGACATCGTTACACCCCGATCGGGTAGGGATAACTCACGCGCAGTCCTCGTTAACGCGGCCCAAACCCGCCTCCGTCACCCTGACGAGGAGCGGCGAACCCCCGGGTTGGCGGATTGGCCGGGGGACCCCCTCCGTGCGGGAATGGTGTCACCGTCCGACATCGAAGTCGCCCGGTTTTCCTCAGGGAAAGGGAAGGGTTCGCTTTCATGGACGTCCGGTACGAGGCTTTTTGCTTCGCCGATCCGCTGTTCTTCGACGAACCGCGGGAAACCCCGGGCGCGGCAGGAGACCTGGCCGCGAGCCTGCCGCTGCCGGGACCCGAGTGGACGGCCGAGCAGCACGGGATCTGGCGTTCGCTGCGCCCGGCGGGCCGGGAACTTCCCGCCCAGGGCTGGAAAATCCACGTCTCCGCAGGTCTGGACAACGCCGGGCGCGTACTGGCCAAGGTGCATCAGTACTGTGTGGAGCGCCGGGTCGCGTACAAGCACCTGCGCTCCCGGGCGATCCTGATCAGCCGCAATTCGAAATACGCGCCGCGCGAAGGAAGCGGCAAGCTGATCACGATTTACCCGGAGTCCGATGAGGCGCTAGCCCGGATACTGCGCAACCTTTCCGCCGAGTTGGAAGGCGAGCACGGCGCGTATATTCTGAGCGATCTCCGCTACCGCGAAGGCCCGCTTTACGTCCGGTACGGCGGATTCGCCGAACAGTGGACCGAACACGCCGGAACCCGGGTGCTCGCAATCCGCCATCCGGATGGCACGCTCGTGCCCGACCGGCGGGAACCGTCCTTTTCCGTGCCGGACTGGGTGTCCATTCCGGCCTGTTTGTCCGACAGCCTGGCCGCGCGCAAGAACGGCGCCCGGTTCCCGTACCGGGTGACCGGTTCCCTGCACTTTTCTAACGGCGGCGGCGTTTATCTGGCCGAACGAGGGGTCGACCGGAAAACCGTCGTGCTGAAGGAGGCGCGCCCGCACGCCGGGCTGGACCGGGACGGCACCGACGCGGTCGCCCGGCTGAACCACGAGCGCGAGGTGCTCGAACGGCTGGCGGACGTTCCGGGGATCCCCCGGGTGTACGAACAGTTCACCGTGTGGGAGCACCATTACCTGGCGATGGAGCACCTGCCCGGCATCGCGCTGAGCAGCTGGCTCGCCCGGCACTACCCGCTCACCAGCGGTTCGCGCGGCGAGGCCGATCTCGCGGCTTACCGCGAACGCGCTTTGGCCGTGCTGGCGCAGGTCGAGCGCATCCTCGCCGACATTCACCGGCACGGGATCGTCTTCGGCGACCTGCACGGGAAGAACGTCCTCGTGGACGAGCAGGACCGGGTGTCGCTGGTCGACTTCGAGCTGGCCGTCGACGCCGATTCCGGCGACCGCCCGGGGCTCGGCGCGCCCGGCTTCCGCGCCCCCGCCGACCGGCACGGGTTCGAGATCGACGAGCACGCGCTGGCCGCGCTCCGGCTGTGGCTTTTCCTGCCGCTGGTGATGCTGCTGGAACTCGCGCCGAGCAAACTGCGCGGGATCGCGGACTTCGCCCAGCGGCGGTTCGGCCTTCCCGAGGAGTACGCCGACCGCGTGGTCGCCACGTTGGCCCCGCGCGCCGAACCGCCCGCCGCGACGCACACCGCGCTGGACGAGCCGCGGCCGGACTGGTCGCTGGTGCGCAAGCAGATCGCGGAAGCCATCCTCGCGAGCGCCACGCCGGACCGCGTCGACCGGCTGTTCCCCGGCGACATCGAACAGTTCCGCTCCGGCGGCGCGGGATTCGGCGTCGGAGCCGCGGGCGTGCTGCACTCGCTGCACGTCGCCGGAGCAGGCCGTTATCCCGAATACGAGCAATGGCTGCTGGCCGCGGTCCGGCGACAACCGCCCTCTCGGCCCGGTTTCTTCGACGGCAGCCACGGCATCGCGTACGTCCTGGAGGAATTCGGCTACGCGGCGGAGGCCGACGAACTGCTCGCCGCGTCGCAGTCGCTGGCCGGCCAGACCACCGACCACGGCCTGGAAAGCGGGCTGGCCGGGATCGGCCTCGCCCGCCTGCACTTCGCGACGGCCCGGGGCGACAACGAGTTCGGCCGCCAAGCCCTGGACATCGCCGTCCGGCTCGCGACCGCATTCGAGACCGCCGAACCGCCCGGCCGCTTCGCCAGAGCCGGACTGCTGAGCGGCTGGTCCGGACCGGCGTTGCTGTTCCTGCGCCTGTACGAGCACACCGGCGAGCCGTCCTGGCTCACCCTCGCCGACCGGGTGCTGGCCCGCGACCTGGAGGAATGCGCCCCGGCGTCCGACGGATCGCTGCAGGTCCGCGACGGCGCCCTGCGCACGCTCCCCTACGCCGCGATCGGCAGCGCCGGAATCCTGCTGGTCGCCGAGCAGGTCGCCCGGCACCTCCCGGATTCGGCGACGGCCCGGAGCCTGCCCGGTTTGCGGGCGGCGTGCCGCGGCGAGTTCGTGATCCACCCCGGCCTGCTGTACGGCCGGTGCGGACTCGCCGCCGCGCTGTCCTTCGCCGACGAGCCGGACCGGGAAGCCATCGACCTGCACCTGTCCCGGCTGTCCTGGCACGGCATCCCGTACCACGGCGGGCTGGCCTTCCCCGGGAACCAGCTGCTTCGCCTGTCGACCGACGTCAGCACCGGCAGCGCGGGGGTCCTCCGCACGCTCGCCGCACTACTGGACCGCGCGGAACTGCTGCCCTTCCTGGGCACCGCGCCGTCCCCGCACACCTCCGGCCGATGAGCGCCGGCGGACCCCGAGAGAAGGGAACACCCATGGAACACGTCCTGGAGCTGCAGGCGTTGGAGGCCCCGGAAGCCCTCGAAGGCCAGGGACTGGACCACCACGGCCACAGCCACTACAGCGCGTACTGCGGCGACAGCACGCTCAGCCTGCTTCTCTGCTACTGACCGCGGGCGGGGCGGGAACGGCGCAGGCCAAGTGCGCCGTTCCCGCCCCGTTCATTCTGCCCCGACGGCCCGCGGCGGTCGCGTCGAGGCGGACGTCGACGGTCCGGCAGCGCGGGTGCGGCTGGTTCGCCTCGCGCGTCTGGCCGACCACGGGCCCGGCGGGGCCCAACGAAGATCACCACGCGAGCGGACCTTCGACGGCAATCACGCCAGCCACCTCGACACGTTCACCGCCGCAGCCCTGGCCCACCACAAGCCCGACGACACCCACGCGAGCGGACTTTCAACGGCAACCACGCGAGAGGAGCGACATGGCCGGATCCGCCGATCGCCTGCTGCTCTCCGCCGCCCTGCTGGACCGCCCCCGGCTGGCCGCAGTCGTCCTGACGTCGCTGATCTCCGCCGGAGCCGGACTGCTCCTGCCCGGAGCACTGGCCGCCGCGACCGACGCGGTGCTCGGCGGACGAAGCAGCACCGGCGCGGTGGTGTGGCTGCTTGTCGTGGGCGTCGCGGAGATCGCCGCCGATGCCGTCGCCATGCTTCTTCCCGCCCGGCTGACCAGCAACGCGAGCGCCTGGCTGCGCCGCAGGGTGACCGACCGGCTGCTCGCCCTCGGCACCCATTCGCCGTTCGCCCCCGGCGACGCGGTCAGCCGGGTGAGCGGCGATTGCGCGGCGGCAGGCGGCATCGCCGCGGTCATGGTGCAGCTGATCGCGACCGGGCTGATGTCCTCCGGCGCGGTCGTCCTGCTCGCGCTTCTGGACTGGCGGCTGGCGCTGGTGTTCCTCGGCAGCCTCCCGTTCGCCTTGTTTCTGGCGCGGTCGCACCTGCGCGGAACAGCCAAGGACGTTCTCGCCTACCAACAGGTTTCCGGCGAACTGTCCGCCCGGCTGCTCGACGCGGTCGCCGGACTACGGACGATCGCCGCGTCCGGCACCGCCGACGCCGAGGCCGCCCGGGTGCTGCGACCGCTGCCGCGGCTGAATCTCGCCGGCCAGGGCATGTGGCGGACCCAAGCCCGGATGGTGTGGCGGGCCGGCCTGCTGCTTCCCACGGTCGAGATCGTCACCCTCGCCGCCGCCGGTTTCGGTGTCCTGGACGGACGGTTGAGCGCCGGGGACGTCCTCGCCGCACTCGGCTACGTCGCTCTCGGCCTCGGCCTGGTGACGCAGATTCCTTTGCTCACCACCCTTTCCCGGATCCGCTCGGCCGCATACCGGATCACCGAGGTCCTCGACACCGAGCCACCGCCTCGCGGCGCCCTCGGACTGTTGCCCGGAAACGGCACGCTGGAACTTCGCGGCGCCACGGTGCACGGTGCGCTGGCCGACGTCGACCTCACTATTCCCGGTGGTTGTTTCGCCGCCGTGGTAGGGAGTTCCGGCTCGGGAAAGTCCACTGTGGTCAGTCTGCTGGCCGGTCTCCGCCGCCCCGACGCCGGACAGGCCCTGCTGGACGGTCGCGACCTCGCCGTGCTGCGTCCCGACGAACTCCGGGCCGTTGTCGGGTATGCCTCTGCTGAGCCCGCGCTGCTTGGTGTCACCGTTTCCGATGCGGTCGGCTACGGATCCTGGGCCAGCGTCCCGGCGGTGGACGCGGCCTGCCGGACTGCGCGTATTCACGACGTCCTTGTGCGGTTGCCCAGGGGTTACGACACGCTGCTCTCCGAAACTCCGTTGTCCGGCGGGGAAAGCGCCCGGGTGGGCCTCGCTCGTGCGCTCGCGCGGAACCCTCGGGTGCTCCTGCTCGACGACGCCACCGCCAGTCTGGACACGATCACCGAACGCGCCGTGACGGCGGAGCTGGGCCGCCGGACCCGGGTGGTGGTCACGCATCGGGCCGCGATGGCCGCGCGGGCGGATGTGGTGGTGTGGCTTGCGGCGGGGCAGGTCCGCGCGGTCGGGCCGCATGCGCGGTTGTGGCAGATGCCGGGGTATCGCGCGGTGTTCACGGAGGAGACGTGATGCTGCGGAATAGCGTCGCAGGGCAATGCTGCGACGACGCAGAACCCAAGCTGCGGAGTTTCCCCAAACCAAGCGCTGCGCGGCGATTCGCTGACGTCACGTCGACAGACGAAGCGTGCATGATCCGCCCGCACCTGCCGCAGCGTCACCACAGCGTGCTCGCGGAGCAGCCATGACTGTCGGCCGCCTCTACTGGAACGCCCTCGCCGGGCAATGGCGCGGCGGGCTGGTTCTCCTCGCTTGCTCCGTCCTCGAAGGACTGCCCGCGTTCTTCTCCGGACGCCTCGTCGAACTGGCCGTCAACAGCGGGTTCGCCGCGGGCAAACCCGGCGTCGGCCTGGTCTGGCTCGGAGTGTTCGGCCTCGCCGCTCTCGCGGGCGCGTTCGGGTCCCGGCTGGTGTGGCGGCAGCTCGGCAAGGTCGTCGAGCCTCTTCGCGACGCGCTGGTGACCGCCGTCGTCCGCGGAGTGCTGCACGATCCCGCACCGCCGCGGAGCGGGCCGGACGCGCGCGGGGTCGCCCGGATCACCCAGCACGTCGAGGTCGTGCGCGACGCCACCGGCGGGCTCCTGGTGCAGGCCCGCGGCATGATCGTCACCACCGCGGCGGCGATCGCGGGACTGATCACAGTCGCGGGGTCGCTGGCGCTGCCGGTCGTAGTCCCGGTGGTGCTCGCGCTGGCCGGGTTCGCCGCGCTGCTGCCTTCCCTTGCCCGGAGGCAACGCGCGCTCACGCTGGCCGACGAAGGCACTGCGGCCGCGACCGGTTCGATCTTCGCCGGGATGCGGGACGTCGTCGCCTGCGGAGCCGAACCGGTCGCCGCGCTGACTGCCGACCAGGCGGTGGACCGTCAAGCCGCCGCGGCGGTACGGGTAGCTCGGTCGGCGGCGCTGCGGTCGCTGATCGTGGCGCTCGGCGGGTTCGTCCCGCTGGTGCTCGCGCTCGCTCTCGCGCCGTCGATGGTCGCCCGGGGCGAGCTGACCGCCGGGGCCGCACTGGGCGCGCTCGTTTATCTGGCCACCACTCTGCAACCCGCGTTGCGCGGGCTCGCCGCCACTGCGTCCACGGTCGTCCTTCGCCTGCTCGTCGCGCTGCGGCGGCTCGCCGAAACCACCGCCCCGCCGGAACGCCCTCCGGCGACCGAGAGCCCCGCCGGAATCGGCCTCACCGTGCGCGACCTGACGTTCCGTTGGGGTGCGGCTCCGGAACCGGTCGTCCGAGGCCTGAACCTCGATCTGCGCCCGGGCGAACATCTGGCGGTGGTCGGTCCGAGCGGCATCGGGAAGTCGACGCTGGCCGGTCTGCTCACCGGCCTGCTGGTGCCGCAACACGGCGAAGTCCGGCTGGGCGGCGTGCGAGCCGGAGAACTGGCCGACCGGCCTCGGCATCTGGTGTTAGTGCCGCAGCAGGCTTACGTCTTCGCCGGGACGCTGCGCGAAAACCTGTCGCTGTTCCACCCAGAAGCCTCCGACCGGCGTCTCGTCGCAGCCGCCGAAGCCGTCGGCGCCGCCCCGCTGCTGGCCCGCCTCGGCGGCCTGGACGCCGAACTCGGCCACGGCGCGGAGGGCCTGTCCGCCGGGGAGGCACAGCTCCTCGCCCTGGCGAGAGCCTATGCGTCGCCGGCCGGAGTCGTCGTCCTGGACGAGGCGACGTCCACTTTGGACCCAGCGGCGGAGGTCCACGCGGAACGCGCTTTCGCCGCCAGGGGAGGCACCCTGGTGGTCATCGCACACCGGTTGTCGTCCGCGGTCCGGGCGCGGCGGGTGCTGCTGATGGACGGGCGGGACACGCTGCTGGGCCGCCACGACGAACTTCTCGCCGCAGCACCGAGGTATGCGGAGATGATGCGGGCTTGGTTGCCGGAACAGGCTGGGTCACGGCTCGAGGCCAGCTGAGTGGGCGGCGTTGAGTGGGGGCGTTGAGCGGGGGCATTCGCGGATATGCCAGCAGCCGATTGAATGTCTGCTCCGCCGCCTCTGCTGTTAGGCCATGGCCGCGGCCCAGGCTCAGGGACTCGACGCTGTGCACGGTGCCAGACCTCGCCGGAGTCAGGGTGAAGCCATGGCAGCAGCCGAGGTCCGGCAAAGGCAGCACATCCCGCTGAGCGCGACGACCGAAGTCCGGCAAAGCCAGCACTCCAGCTGAGCGCGACGGCCGAGGTCCAGCAAAGCAGCGCGCCTCACCGGGCGCGACAACCGAGGTCCGGCATAGCCAACGCTATCCGGCCGGGCGCGACAGTCGAGATTCAGCAAAGCCAACGCATCCGACCGGGCGTGACAGTCGAGGTCCTGATGTTCCTCGCCAACGGCAGGTCCCGACACCGCACGGCCTGCCGTCGCTCACCGTTTCGCCTGTCCCCCAGCGCATACCGCATCACCGGCACGCGGCTGGTCGCGAACCTCCCCCGCGACCAGCCGCCGACGGAACCCCGCTCAGACCTTGCGCGGCACCGACGCGATGAGGGTCTTGCTGCCGTTGCGGCCGAGGTAGATGTCGACCTTGCCGAAGCCGCCGGACGGGCCGGGTTCGGTCCAGCCGAAGGTTTTCGGGGCGTCGGACGCGGTGCGGGTCTGGACGTCGAACAGCGTGCCCGCCTGCCGGAACTCGAAGGTGACCGTGGTGCTGCCCGCCGTCGGGTCGTCGATGACGAATCCGCTGACGCCGACGGCGCGGTTGTACCAGGTCAGCGTGCCGCCGGTGCGGCCGCCGCTGATGCTGCCGCCGAAGTCCGACGTCGGGTAGCCCGCTGCGTTCGCGGCGCCCGCGCCGCCGAGTGCGGCGACTGCGGACAGGACAAGACCGATGGCGATGCGTTTCATGGCGTTTCCCCCAGGGATGGTCGATTCTGGGCGGAATCGTACGTGGCCGCAGCGTGCAGCGCGGGATTATGCGTGAAGTCCCCGGGGCGGCGCCGGTCTCGTACCGGCGACGCGGTCCTGTGCGGGTCAGACCACTCCGGCCGCGATCAGCTGTTCCCAGATCACCCCCTGGTCCACTACCTCGACGCCGAGTTTTTCGGCCTTCGTGAGTTTGCTGGCGCCGACGTCCGCGCCGGTGATGAGCAGGTCCGTGCTCGCCGAGACTGACGACGCGGTGGTCGCGCCCGCGGTCTCGCACAGGCGCTGGAACGTGGGGCGCGGCACCTTCTCCCCCGATCGCGGGTCGCTGATCGCGCCGGTGACCACCACGGTCTTGCCCTCCAGCGGCGCTCCCGCGACGACCGCGGGCGGGAGGTCTTCCTCCAGCACGTCGAGGGACACCCCGCGTTCGCGCAGGCGCTCGAGTTCCGGGCGCAGCCGGGTGAGGTGTTCCACCAGCGAGGCGGCGACCTTCGGTCCGATGTCCTCCACCGCGACCAGCCCGTCGACGCCCGCGTCGAGGACCGCTTCCAGCGAAGCGAATCCGGCCCGGCACAGCCGCGCGGCGGTGCCTTCCGACGCCATCGGGATCGCGAGCCCGATCAGCGCCCGGCGCAGCCCGACCTGGCGGCTGGCGTCGATCGACTCGATCATCCGCGTCGCCGAGACCTCGCCAATGCGGTCGAATTCCAGCAGGCGTTCCTTGGTCAGCCGGTAGAAGTCCGACGGGTGTTCCAGGATTCCGGCCTCGGCCAGCCGTTCGATCCACACGCCGCCGATCGCGTCGATGTCCGCGGCCGCCCTGGACGCCCAATGGATCAGCCGGCGCACGGTCTGGGCCGGGCAGGAAACGTTGGTGCAGAACAGTTCCCGGCTGTTGCCCTGTTCGGTGAGCGGCTGCTCGCACGACGGGCACGTCGAGGGCGGCACGATCTCCTGCTCCGCGCCGGTCCGCTTCGACTCGTCGAGCACCCCGGCGACGAACGGGATGACGTCGCCGGCGCGCCGCACCAGCACGGTGTCGCCGATCTTGATGCCGCGGGCGCGGATGACCTCCTGGTTGGCCAGGGTCGCGCGCGTGACCGTGGTCCCGCCCACGAACACCGGCTCCAGCCACGCGACCGGCGCGATCTTGCCGGTCTTGCCGACGTCCCAGACCACATCGGACAGTACGGTCGTCTTCTCCTCGGCGGCGAACTTGTACGCCAGCGCCCCGCGCGGCGAGCTCGAACGGGTGCCCGCGGCGGCGTACGCGGCGCGGTCGGCGAGGCGCAGGACGGCGCCGTCGATGTCGTAGTCCAGGTCGTTGCGCTGCTGTTCGATCGTGGTGATCACCTCCTGCGCGGAGGCCGCGTCGGCGCAGCGGCGCATGTCCGCGGCGGTGAACCCGAGCGCCAGCAGGCCGCTGCCCAGGTCGGTCTCCGCGCTGCCGGGCTCGGTGTCCAGGTCGAAGGCGAAAAACCGCAGCCGGCGCTCGGCGACCGCGGCCGGGTCTTTCGCGCGCAGGGTGCCCGCCGCGGCGTTGCGGGGGTTGATCAGCGGTTTGTCGGGGTGCGCGGTGTTGTAGGCGGCGAACGTCGAGCGCAGCATCACCGCCTCGCCGCGGACCTCGACCCGTCCCGGGGCGCCGACCTGATGCGGGATGCCGTCCGCCAGCGCCCGGACCAGCATGGTCACGTCGTCGCCGGTGGTCCCGTCGCCGCGGGTGACCGCTCGGGCCAGGCGGCCGTCCTCGTACACCAGGGCCAGCGAGAGGCCGTCGAGCTTGGGCATCACGACCACCGGCTGGCCGGGGAACCGGCCGAAAAACGCCTCGACCTGCTCCGGCTTCGTCGCCTTCTCCAGCGACAGCATCGGCCGCGAATGCCGGATCGGCGCGTGCAGCACCGCGGGCCCGCCCACCTGGTCCAGCGGATTCGGGTCCGGGGCCAGCTCCGGGCTCGCCTCGATCAACCCGCGCAGCTCGTCCTCGATCGCGTCGTACTCCGCGTCCGCCACCACCGGCGAACCCCGGTAGTACGCGTCGCGCAGCACTACGACCTGATCAGCGAGCTCCTGAATACGTTCCCGAACGTCCACGACCCGGAACGCTACCTGGCCCCACCGACAAAACCCGGCTCCGACTCAAACCGGGAGGTCAGGACGACAGGGGGACGGCGGGCGGTTCAGGTCCGCCGCTCGGGCCTCGCCGGAGCGGCGCGGCGGTTGTTCCGGATGGTCTGCGCGGCCTCGGCGCCACCTCGCCAGTGCAGCCGGGAATATTCTCCACGTGCTTTTCCGGAATGCTCGCTCCAGCCGTCGGCAATTCGGTTCCGCGAATCCGCCGACGCGCCGTGTCGCGAAAAGGGAAGATCGGGCGATGAAGCGCCAAGCAGGCAGCGGACTGTTGGAGGAGCTGGCGCGACTCGCCGGGCGAGCGTGAGCGTCGGTGTGCCCGCAGCTGATTCCGGACGAGTCCTGATCGTCTGTGGAATCCGAAGAGATTTGCGCAATGCGTGCCGGTTGAATGCTGCCGTCTCGCACCGTGGCGGAAATAGAGATTGCCGCTTCCGGGCGCGAATTCGTCAAGGCCCGGGGCAGGGGTGCGGCGTTCGATTACAGCGAGCGGCGGGCGGCGAACCTGGCCAGCGCGAGTCTCGCGCGGTTGCCGTCCGACGGGTCTGTGCGGCCTCAACCCGCTCGGCTGACGCCGCCGGCAAAGACAAGACTGTTCTTTCGACGGATTGCCGCGCACCCTCGATGCCATCGTTCGCCCGACAGCGGGGAGTTCAGGGGTGCCGACCGAAAATGACGTCGATCGTGAGCTTGTTCTCGAGCAGGAGTACGTGACCGCCTTGTACGGGAGGCTCGACGCGCTGCGCGAGCAGGCGGCAAACGGTCTCGAAAGCTCAGACCCGGAGGCGGCAGAGCTCTGGCGGGCTGAACTGGCTCGTCTGGAGGCCGTCGAGGAGGGGCTTTGCTTCGGACGGCTGGAGATGCACGACGGGAGCCGGAGGTACATCGGCCGGGTGGGGTTGTTCCGCGACGGGGCGGACGAGCCGTTGCTGCTCGACTGGCGGGCTCCGGCGGCGCAGCCGTTCTACACCGCGACGATGGCGGAGGCAGACGGGGTTCGGAGGCGGCGGCGCATCACGACCCGGGGGCGGGCGGTTTCCGCGCTGGACGACGAGTTGCTCGATCCCGACGCCGCCGGCGCCGGGACGCTGGTCGGCGAGGCCGCGTTGATGGCGGCGCTCACCGCGGAGCGGACCGGGCGGATGGGCGACATCGTCACGACGCTGCAGGTCGAGCAGGACCGGATCGTCCGCGACGGGTGCGCGGGGGTGCTGGTGGTGCAGGGCGGGCCGGGGACCGGGAAGACCGCGGTGGCGCTGCATCGGCTGGCGTATCTGATGTACACCCGGCCGCCGTTGCGCACGCGAGGGGTGCTGGTGATCGGGCCCAGCGACGTCTTTCTCGACTACATCGGGCAGGTGCTGCCGGGGTTGGGCGAGCAGGCCGTGGCGACCGCGACGATCGCCCGGTTGCGGCCGGACGCCGAGGTCAGCCGGGTGGATCCGGCCGAGGTCGCGGAGGCCAAAGGGCGGGCGGAGGCGGCGGATCGGATCGTCGCGGCGGTGTGGGGCCGGGCGGGGGCGACCGGCGAGGCGGTGGAGGTGGAGTTCGAGCAGCAGGTGGTGCGGCTGGAGCCCGCCGAATGGCGAGAGGCGGTGGAGTTCGCTTCCGGCAAGGGGCTGCCGTACCACCCGGCGCGGTTGGTATTTCAGCAGCGGATGGTGGAACTTCTCGCGCGGCGGTTGGCCGATCAGATGGAGGACGTGGTGTTCACCGAGAGCGGTCAGGCCCTCGACGGCGGGAGCGCGGACGGTCGGCTCAGCGCGGCCGACCTGCGGGCGCTGGCTGCGGCGGGGGTGGTGCTCGGGCCGGATCAGGACGACGGGCCTCGGCGGTTGCTGGACGAGGTCGATCTGGCTGACCTGCGCAAGGCGTTGCTGGCCGACGTCGCGGTGTGCGGGGTGCTGGACGAGCTGTGGCCCGCGCTGACGGCGGAGGGGGTGGTGGCTGAGGTGTTCGGCGAGCTGAGCGACGTCCGGCCTGCGGACGAGGCGGCGGGAGAAACCAGTGCGGGAAACGATGAGGCGCCGAAAACGGGCGAGCCGGGCGGGGGCTGGAGTGCGGCGGATATTCCGTTGCTGGACGAGGCTTCCGCGGTGCTCGGCGAATCCGCGGGGACGTTCGGGCATGTGGTGGTCGATGAGGCGCAGGAACTGTCCGCGATGGCGTGGCGGATGGTGATGCGGCGCTGTCCCGCGAAGTCGATGACTGTCGTCGGAGATCTTGCGCAGACCAGCGATCCGGCGGGAGCCACGTCGTGGGAGCAGGTGCTGGAGCCGCATGTGGCGGATCGCTGGCGGTTGGCGGAGTTGAGCGTCAACTACCGGACTCCGCAGGAGATCATGGCAGCTGCGAGCGAGTTGTTCGCGGCGCAGCACCCTGGGCTCCAGCCGCCGCGGTCGGTGCGGTCTGCTGGTGAATCGCCGTGGCGCCAGCAGAGCACGCTTGCTGAGATGGCAGGGGTCATCCGTGATATTGCAGGTGCGCGTCGTGGCGGGCAGTTGGCGGTCATTGCTCCGGCGTGCCATCTCGCCGCACTGCGGGACGAGTGCGGCGCGACGGTGCTGACACCTGGGGAGGCCAAGGGGCTGGAGTTCGATTCGGTGCTGATCGTCGATCCGGGGCGGATTCTCGACGCTCCCCTGGGGCGCAACGATCTCTACGTCGCGATGACGCGCGCGACCCGGCGGCTGGGGATCGTCCATCTTGGACCGGTGCCTGCCGAGCTGGCGCGGATCCGGGAGCGGTAATTCAGGAAGCAGTGCCCGTTTCGAGTTCCTTCAGGGCGCGGGCCAGGCGCTTGATCATGGAGCGTCCGTCGTCGACCTGGAGGCGGGCGAATTCGTAGCCGAGGACGCCTTCGCCGGTGATGCCGATCTGGCCCCGGAGCGCCTGCGCGACCCCGGAATTCAGCTCGGGTTCGGAGACCCAGGCGAGCTGGTCGAGAGTCCAGGAGTGCACCGGCTTCCCGGGAGCGGCGCGGACGATGCCGCCGACGGTGAACAGGGCGACCCGGTGCGAGGTGAGGGAGAAGACGAACCGGCCCGGCGTCGGGATCGGGACTTGCGGGGCTTCGGCTTGCCCGCGCCGCGCGGCAAGCGCCATGCCGGCCGCGCCCGCGAGTCCGGCGATGCCCGCCGCGCCGCCGATCATCGTCTTCCGCACGCCGCCGACACGGAAGGCGATGAGCGCGTTCAGCACGCGCTCCCCCGGCGCGAACTCTCCGGCCAGGCGGCTCTCGACCTTTTCCCGCAGCGTCACGATCCGCAGCCTTTCCCTACTCGTCAATGGGTTCCGCTGTCGATCACGACCTGGCGGTGCCAGGAGATTATGCGTGCGGGGGCGCTGTGGGTGACGGGATTTTCGCCGACAGGCGGGCGGTTGTCGAGACGGGGGATTTCGCCGGTGCGGGGTCGGTATTGCGCGGCTATCCGCACCGGCTAGGTCAACGACGTCTTCGTTCGCCCACGGCGACTGTTGACCGGGACGCGAGATCTCCGCCACTCACCGCTCCAGCAAGATTTCCGCCGGTGCGGCAGGACCCCCGTCATCCGAGCGCGGTACGACGTCTGGGCTGCGGGGCACCTCGTACGAGTCGTCCAACCCCGATGAAGTGGTCGATCTCGCCTCGCCTTCGCCTAAGACCCTTCGGGTCACGGACCGCGCAGGTTTCCAGTGGGATGTCGGCAAAGACCTCGACGAACCGCGAGCCCGCTTCCTCGTGGCCGAGGCGGCCAGAGGGAAATCGGCCGTCTCAGTCCTGCCGTGCGGAGTGGGCGCGTTCCCGGGCTTCGAGGATTTCCGGGACGTGGGTTTCCGCCCATTCGCGGACCGCGCGCAGCGGTCCGAGCAGGGACAGGCCGAGGCCGGTGAGCCCGTATTCGACGCGGGGCGGCTGTTCCGCGTAGTCGACGCGGGCGAGCAGGCCGTCCTCTTCCATCGCGCGCAGCGTTTCGGTCAGGACCTTCGGGGTGACGCCCTGGATTTTCTCCGCCAGGGCGGTGAAGCGCAGCGGGCCGTCCTCGAGCGCGTTGACCACGAAGACCGTCCACCGCGCCCCGATCCGGTGCAGCACCACCCGCGACGGGCAGCTGGCGGACATGACGTTGTAGCCCACGGCGATCCTCCGGGTCCGGTTACGTTGAAGTACCTGGTTACTTTTCCATAGCCTACGTCGGCCACGACAACCGAGGAAACGGAGAAGGACCATGGGCAACGGGCTGGCCGGGCAAACGGTGCTGGTGCTGGGCGGACGGCATCTGGGCACGGCGATCGCCGAGGCCGCGACGGCCGAGGGCGCGCAGGTGCGCGTCGCGTCCCATCGGCCCGGCGGGCTGCACGTCGACCTGCGCGACGAGGCGACCATCGCCGCCGCGGCGGCCGAACTCGGGGCGGTCGATCACGTCGTCAACACGGCCGCGGCGCCCCACGCCGTTCCGGTTCGCGAACTCGACCGGGACAAGACCGTCGACGCCTTCGCCGCCAAGGTCATCGGGCCTCTGCTGCTCGCGAAGCACTTCACGATCCGGCGGTCGCTCCTGCTGTTCTCCGGGCAGGTCGGCTGGCGTCCGGCGCGCAGGAGCGTCGTGACGGGCGTGACCAACGGCGCCGCCTCGTTCGCCGCGCGGCACCTCGCCGCCGAACTCGCGCCGGTCCGGGTCAACGCGTTGTCGCCGGGAATCGTCGACTCCGGAGCCTGGGACGCCAAGGGCGACGCCAAACCGGACTTCCTCGCGAACGCCGCCGGGCGAACCCTCGTCGGCCGCACCGGCACGGTTGCCGACGTGACCGAAACGGTGCTCTGGATGCTGCGGGCCGAATTCCTCACCGGCGAAACGATCCACCTCGAAGGCGGCCGCCCCTGAGCGCGATGCCGGAATGCCGGAAGAACCGGTACCGGCAGGCGGAAGCCCGCCGGTACCGGCACATCGTCAAGGCCGGACGAACGGCGACAACGGGTTCCACAGCCCGTCGCACCGGTGCTGCCGCGGGATCTCAGTCGTGAGCTGGCTGTCCCCCGCCGCGTTCAGGGACATCACGACCGGATTGCTCTCGGTGAAGGGATCCCACCGCGGAGTGCCGTCCACGGTGGGGTTGCCGGTGCGGGCGAAGCCGGTCCATTGCGCCACCAGCTGGTCGGAGAGCACCTTCTGGTTGGGGGTGAGCTTCATTCCCGGCGGCGGCGTCAGCAGCATCCCCTCGGCCACGTGGTAAGCGCCGTTCGGCTTGGTGGGGTCGAGGAAGAACACGGGCGGCACGTCGGTGTCGTCCATCTCGTAGGCGAAAACCGGGATGTGCCGCGACAGCCGCTCGTCGTTGAGCACCGCGGGGCAGACCGAGTTGGAGTCGGCCACGACGGTCCGGAAGGCGAGGAACGGTGCCGGGTTCGGGAATCGTTTCAGCGGATAGAGTTCGCTGACCTCCTTGGCGTGCTCGCCGTACTGCTGCGCCACCAGTCTGCGGTAGTCCTCCGGGGTCGAGGCGGACGGCAGCTGGACCTCGTCGCGGGCCACGCCGTGCATCAGCGTCACCTTGTTGACCCGGCCCTTGGCGAACGCCTCACCCGGCGACAGCGTCAGCGTCGTCCCGTTCACGATCGGCGCGATCGTCCCGCTGTCCGGTTTCATCCCGTTGCCCGCCTGCTTCAGCAGAGCCGCCACCGGGGCCTTGCGCAAACACGCACCGGCGTCGGCCTCGCAGCCGAGCGCTTTCGCGAACCGCGCCCCGGCCTGCTGGGCCTGCTCCTCGTCGGGCAGGTCCGCCTTGCAGTCCTGCGGCTGCCACTGGATGTCCGTGCCCAGCAACGAGTTGTACTCGCCGTTCTGGCTGATGCCGCGCTGGAACAACCCCGCCGCGGTCGGCGAGACGGTGTGGTCGCAGACGCTCGACCCGCCCGCGGAAGCGCCGTAAATCGTGACGTTGTGCGGATCCCCGCCGAATTTCGCGATGTTGCGCTGCACCCAGCGCAGCGCGGCCTGCTGGTCCTGCAGCCCGTAATCGCCCGAGTGCTCGCCGTACGCCGCGTGCGCCAGGAACCCGAAAATCCCGAGCCGGTAGTTGACCTCGACGCTGATCACGCGCCCCTCGGTCACGAGCCGGCTCGCGTTCTGCGCCTGCAGCAACAGGAATCCGCCGCCGTGCAGCTGCACCATCACCGGAAGCTTCCCGTGCCCGGCGTCGGCGGGCGCCCGGACGTTCAGGTTCAGGCAGTCCTCGGTCTCCGATCCCGGGCCGAGGCCGGCCGGCTGCGGGCACGCGTTGCCCGGCGCGGTCGCCGCGAACGGCTTGGTCCACTTGGCCGGCCGCTGCGGCGGAGCCCAGCGCAGGGCGCCCACCGGAGGCGCGCCGAACCGGATTCCTTCCCACGACCGGACGTCCGGGCCGGCGATCCCGCACACCGGGCCGTCGTCGGTCGCCACCGTCGTGTTCGGCGAGCACGACGGCGCCGGTGGCGGCGCGGCCTCGGCCCGGTGGCCTGCCACAGCCGCCGCGCCAGCCAGCGATGTCGCCGCCAGCGCGACCGCCGCCAGCGCGACGCCTGCCTTCCCGTCAAGTCTCATCCGTCCTCCCTAGAGTCGGTGTTCTCCGGGCTGGATGCCCTGGCCGCTGATTCGGATCCGGTGCGCACCGTCGCGATCGGCCCGCGTCAGCGGGAAATGATCGCGACGGACCGGATTCCGTCATTTCCCCGGCGGGGAAAGGGGATTCGGCTTCTCCGACTGGGTGCTCCACGACCGCGAACGCGTGATCGGAGCCCGGCCGGCGCGGCGCGGGACGGATCTTCACCCGGCCGGTCGCCGCCACGGCCCGACCCGGTCGTCCGGATTCCCTCGCCCTGCCTCGCCGGGTGCCGGGACGAAAGACGAGCGGCGACCGCGCTCCGGACCGGCGTGCGCTCGGCCTTCGCCCGAAAACGGCACGGACACCCTCGTTCCCGCCCGGTTTCCAGTCTGGGCGCGGCGGGAAAACGCACAACCTCCGTTCGGTCGCGCGGAAGGTGTCAAATTCCCGGGCAGAATGGTCTTTGTCGGGGGTCGGCATCCCGTTCGACGAATGCGGTCGCTCCGGGTCGCGGCGACGCCGGAATCCGCGGGAAAACGCGAGCGGACCCGGCGGGCGTCCGGTCCGCAGTCCGATTCGGGCCGCCCGCCCTCACGTCCGGGACCTCCGGCCCTCCCGCCGGGAACGGCGCGGCCCTACCGTAGGCGGAATCTCGAAGACGAGAACCGGACTGCCCGGCGTTCGAGGGCAGGCTTCCGCGCCCGCCGGAAGCCGAAGGCGAGCGGTGGGGACACCGGCGGTCAGCAGGGTTGCCCGCCGGGCAAGCGGTGCAGCGGATGCACCTCCCCGGCGTTCCACTCCAGGGCCGCGTCGAGCTGTCCGTCCGACAGCCGGGCCAGGCGGGCGAGTTCGGGCAGCGAAACCTGCCCGGCCGATCGGCTGGCCAGGCACAGCAGGCCGAACCACCACTGCCCGTCGACCCAGTTCCGGCGGGCGCGCTCCACCAGCCGGGCCATGTGCTCGTCGCCGCACGCGTGGACGAGCCGCTGGCCGTGCCGCGCGAAATCCGCGGAATCGACGCGCGAGGAATCGGGAACGAGCGCGGTCTGCAGCTTCCCGAGCGGGACCTGCTCGCCGCAATGTTCGCAGGCTTTCCGGCGCGGGGCGCGGAAAATCATTTCAGGGGACGAATGCGACATCAGACACTCCGAACAGTCACGGGTTCCATGTCGCAGATGTCAGAAAGCCAGGGGCTAGGGCACGCGGCATCTGCGCGTCCCAGGCGGGGCCGCCGTGACCCCGCCCCGGGAAACCCACCGTAACCGCGAGCGCCCGGCATTGCCAAGACGTCCGTTGGGGCCGCCGCGCCCGCCCGCCCGCGATTCCGGTGCACAGAGCGGGACCGCGGGCATCGTTCCGGGTGGATTCGCGCGCGTCAGGGTGACGCTGCGCGACCGGGAGTCAGATGGCGTCGCCGTCGCCGAGGACCTGCTCCGGCCGGAGTTCGCTGCGCACCACCGAGGCGGCCACCTCGCTGAGCCGCTCGCGGTTCTTGCGGCTGTAGGCGCGCAACCGGTCGAACGCCGTCTCCATCTCCAGGCCGCCGGCATGCGCCAGCACGCCCTTCGCCTGTTCGATGACGACGCGGCTGTTCAGCGCGTACTGCAACTGCTCGGTCAGCAGTTCTCCCCGCCGGATGGCGCGTTCCTGCAGGATCCCGATCGTCGCGATGTCCGCCAGCGCCCTGGCCACGCCCAGCGCGGGCCCGGACACCGGGCTCGTGCCCCGGCCGAACAGGTTCAACGTGCCGATCACCTGCCCGCGCAGCCGCAACGGCAGCGCCTGGACGGAACGGAACCCCGCCGCGGCCGCCTCCGGGGCGAACACCGGCCACCGGGCCGTGTGCGCCGTCAAGTCCTCGATGCGCACGAGTTCGCCGCTGCGGTAGGCGTCCAGGCACGGCCCTTGCTCAGTCTGCAGCTGCAGCAGCTCCAGCGCGCGGCTGCTCTCGTCCGACGACGCCGCGACCTCCAGGCCGCCGCGCTGGTCCGCGAGCAGCAGCCCGGCCGCCGAGGCGCCGAGCAGCGTCACGCAGTATTCCGCGAGCCGGTGCAGCAAATCCGCCACGTCGTATTCGTCGACCAGCGTGTCGGCCATGTCCACGAACGCGCGCAACAGCTCGTTCTCGCTGGATGACGCGACCACGCCCGCGAACCTGTCGTTCATCGGTACCTCTTCCCTCTTCTCGGCGGCGTCCGCCCGCCTGCCTTGCCGGGAACCCGGCGGTCCGCGCGGCTTTTCACGCTTCGAGCTCTCTCGGGTGCAATCGCCGGGAGACGAGGTCGCGCGCGACCTCGTCCAGCAGCCTTCCCTTGGCATACGCGTACGCCCGCAGCCGGGCAAGTGCCTGTTCCGCCGGGATGGTGAACTCCGCGATCATCATCCCGGTGGCCTGGTGCACCGCGGCCCCCTCCCGGGCCAGCCCGTCGCAGGCGTGCCCGTCGAGTCCGTCGGAGACCACGGCCAGCAACACGCTGGTGACGAGGTCGGCCCCGCGCAGAATCGTCGCCAGATCGTCGTCCGAGAGCCACCCCGGGGCGCGCCGGTAGGTGTCCACCGCACCGAGCGTCACCGCACCGCGCCGCAGCGGGAACGCGAATATGCCTCCGATTCCGGCGGACCCCGCTTCCGTGGCGAAGACCGGCCACGCCGCGGGAAGGTTCCGGGCCAAATCCGGGACCAGCACCGGCCTGCCGCTTCCGAACGCTTCGAAGGACGGGCCCTCGCCCAGGCTGAACTGGACCGCGTCCAGATGTTCGATCACCGGATCGGTGGCGAGCACGAGCATGCGATGCCTTCCCTCGACCATGAGCGAAACGGCGGCTCCGTCGACCGGCATCAGCTCGACGACCGACCGGCACACCCCGGCCAGCGGGACCGTAGCGTCGCGCCCTTCGCGCAGCGCGGCCAGCAGCTCGGGAAGCAAAGGCGAAACCGCTTCGGCGAAATCACCGACTCCCGTCACCGCATGTTCACCGCCCTCCCGGATCCGGCACCTGCCGAGTTCCGCAATAGCGTTGAACGGCTTCCCCAGTCTACCCCGGTCCGGCCGCCCGCCGCCGGAGCCTCGCCGGAGCGGGAGCCGCTGCGGACGGCCGGCGGCGTTCCGTCCGCAATGGACAGTCGCCGCGCGAAGCGCCGTCCGGCCGCACCCCGAAGAGTCCACAGTGGACGATCAACGGACCGGAAACGTGGTCAGAGGGCGGCGGCCTCCGGCGCTGCCCCGTCCCGCCCGTCGTGCCGAGCGGTGCGCGCAGAGGACTTCCGGCCCTTTTCCTCCCCGGACGGGCCTGCGACGGTGGACCCGGAACGGAGCTGACATGACCGAGACCCCGCGGCAATGGACACTCGCGATCGCGTTCGACCAGACGGCGCACTACACCCGTGCCCAGGCGGTGCTGCGAACCGCCGACGGGGACGAATTCTCCGGCCACGGCCTCGCGCACGGCGCGGTCGAGGGGCGCGGGCTCACGCACGTCGCCGGCTACCTCGCCGCCGGGCGCGCCCTCTGCGATCTCTCCCAGGAGCTGATGGAAGCGGTCGCCATGGACGTCGACGCCGAACTGAACCAGCTCAGCGCGGCGGGGCAGGCCGTCCGGGCCGCCGACCACCGCCCGGACCCCCTCCGAGCGTGACCTCCCCTGGCGCGGATTCCCCTGCCCGCCAGGCGAAAAGCCCTCCGGCGACACCGCTCGTCCGGCACTGGGGTCCGCACCGCTCGGCCCTCGCTCGCGGGACGCGCCTGACGCGATCTCCCGCGAAACCGCCCTCTCCCGCTCAGCTCAACGACGCCGACCAGTCCAGCCGAACCCCGCCCCCCGGACGCGCCCCCACCGTGAACTCCCCGCCCGCCGATTCCGCCCGCTCCCGCAGATTCCCCAGCCCGCTCGGCGAAACGTCCTCCGGCAGTCCCTTCCCGTCGTCGGCCACCGAAATCCGCACCACCTCGTCCCGGACCGCTACGGAAACCGACAGCGCCGAGGCGTCCGCGTGCCGGACCGCGTTGCTGACCGCTTCTCGCACGACCGCTTCCACGTGCTCGGCCAGCTGGGCGGGCATCGCGTCGAGCGGACCGGCCATGCTGACGGTCGGATGCAGCGGTGCGTCGTCGGTGAGTTCCGCGATCGCGTCGTGCAACCGGTGCCGCAACCGCACCCCGCCCGCCGCACCGCCGTGCAGATCGAAAATCGCGGTCCGGATCTCCCGCACGATCTCGTGCATCTGATCGATGCTCTCCTGCAACCGCCGTTGCAGCTCCGGCGTTTTCGTCCGCCGCTGCGTGCTCTGCATCGACAACCCCACCGCGAACAACCGCTGAATCACATGGTCGTGCAGATCCCGGGCGATCCGATCCCGATCGGACAACACGTCCCGCTCCCGCGCCGCCCGCTGCTGCGCCGCCAGCTGCAACGCCAACGCCGCCTGGTCGGCGAACGACGCCAGCACCGGCAACTGCGCGGTCTCGAACCACGCCGACCCCGGATCCCGCAACGCGATCAGCACCCCGGCGGTGTGATCGGCCGCGCGCAACGGCACCACCAGCGCCGGACCTCGGCCGCGGCCGGCGAACAGCTCGAGCTCGGCCATCCGGCGCGGGGTCCGGTCCCGGAACACCGCGCCCGCCACCGTCCCGGCGACGGGCATCCGCAGCCCGATCAGGTGGTCGCCGCCGCCCGCGCACACGGTGACAGTCAGCTCGACGGAATCGGCTTCCCAGTCCTCGTCGGCGCCGAGCCTGCCCGTGCCCGGCAACGCCAGCATCGTGACATCCGAACCCGTCAGCTCCAGAGCCCGGCCAGCGATCAGCTCCAGCGCGTCCACCGGATCCGTGCCGCCGAGAAGTTCCGTGGTCACCTCGCTCGTCGCACCGAGCCAGCGCTGCCGCAGCCGGGTCTGCTCGTAGAGATGCGCGTTCTCGATCGCGATCCCGGCCGCCGCGGCCAGGGCCCGCACGACCACCTCGTCGTCGTCGGTGAAATCCGCCCCGTCCTTCTTCTCGGTGAGGTAGAGATTGCCGAACACCTCGTCGCGCACCCGCACCGGGACGCCGAGGAACGAGTGCATCGGCGGATGGTTCGCCGGGAAGCCGACCGACGCCGGATGCGCCGAAATCTCCTTCAGCCGCAACGGTTTAGCGTCGTCGATCACCAGCCCCAACAGGCCGTGGCCCTCCGGCAGATGCCCGATCCGCTCCCGCGTCTCGGCGTCGATGCCCAGGTACACGAACTCGGCCAGCGTGCCGTCGTCGCCGAGCACGCCCAGCGCGCCGTAATGCGCCTCGCCGAGGTCCACCGCGGCCTGCACGATCCGGCGCAGCGTGGCGTCCAGTTCGAGTCCCGACGCCACCGCCAGCACGGCTTCGAGCAGGCCGTCCATCTTGTCCCGGGTGCCGATCAAGAGCTCGATCCGCTCCTGCAGGTCGCGCAGCGTCTCCCGCAGCCGCAGCTGCGACAGGGTTCCGGACAGCTTCCGGGCGCCCTCTCCGGTTTCCGGCATCAGACCTGCTTTCGGAGCTCGGCGTCCTCAGACAGATGACTTTCGCCCCTGTGCGCCCTCGCCCGGCGGACGCATGCTGGAGCGAATGACCACACACGACACAGTGTCCCGCGTTTCGCGGTCCCGGGGAGAAGGATGACCCTTCAGGTGGCGCCGTCCGGCCGGCTCCGCGCCGAACAAGTGGTGTCGGTGCTGCGGAGCGCCACGCTCGCCCCCTCCACGCACAACACCCAGCCCTGGCTGTTCAGCGTCGGGCCGACCGGCATCGAAGTGCACGCGGACGCCGACCGCACGCTGCCCGTCGCCGACCCGGACCGGCGCGAACTGCTGCTTTCCTGCGGCGCGGCCCTGTTCAACCTGCGCGCCGCGATCCACGCGACCGGCGTCCATCCGGCCGTCAGCTACTTCCCCCGCCGCGGCGATCCCGACCTGCTCGCTCTCGTGCGCCCGCGGGCAGCCGCGGCGACCGACCGCAAGCTCGCCTCCCTGGCCGAGGCCATCCCGCTGCGGCACACCAACCGCACGCCGTTCACCGCCAAACCGGTTCCCGGCGGGACGCTGGGCGCGCTGCGGCACGCGGCCGAGGTCGAGCACGCCTGGCTGCCGCGGCTCGACGAGGACCAGCTCGCCGGGCTCAAGGAGCTGATCCGCGAAAGCCACCGGCTCCAGACCGGGGACCCGGCTTTCCGGTCCGAATGGCAGCGCTGGACCGGGCGCGGGCGCAACCGGCGCGACGGCGTCCCGTTCGCGGCCGGAGGAGCCATCACCGCCGACGACACCTGGGTCCTGCGCGATTACGGCGGCGGCTCCCGCGCACCGGGCGCCGAGCCGCTGGTCGTCGTGGTCGGGACGTTCGCCGACCAGCCGATCGACCGGCTTCGCGCCGGACAAGCCATGCAGCGGGTCCTGCTCACCGCCACCGCCGAGGGGATCGACGCCTCGTTCATCTCCCAGCCGGTCGAAGTGCCCGCGATCCGCGCCCGCCTCCGGGACCTGCTCGGCGGCGGACTCTGGCCGCAGATCGTGCTCCGCCTCGGCTACGGCGCCCCGGTGCCCCGGACGCCGCGCCGCGCGCTGGAGGACGTCCTCGTCGCGCCGTCTCCGCTCAGCGTCTGATCCGGCCGATCCGCCGATCGAATCCTCCTTCACCGCGCAACCGGCCCCCGACCCGGCGACAGACCGCCGGTTCTGGCCCCATCTCGTCCGGTACCTCGGCCACGACGCCGCGCCTGTCCCGCGGACTCCCTCGCCGTTCAGCGGCTAACCACCCGGCCGACGCGGACGGCCGCGCAACTCCGTCGCGAGCACTGCGGCCTGCGTACGCCGTTCCATGCCCAGCTTCGTCAGCAACCGCGACACATAGTTCTTCACCGTCTTCTCCGCCAAGAACATCCGCTCGGAGATCTGCCGGTTCGTCAGCCCCTCCCCGATCAACCCCAGCAACGTGCGCTCCTGCTCGGACAACTGAGCCAACGGACCCCGCTGCTTTTCCGCACTGTCGCGCAACTTCGCCATCAACGCCGCCGCCGCATGCGCGTCCAGCAACGACTTCCCCGCCCCGACGTCCCGGACCGCCGAGATCAGATCAAGCCCCTTGATGTCCTTGATGACGTACCCGGCGGCGCCGGCGAGCACCGCGTCGAGCATCGCCTGTTCGTCGGTGTAGGAGGTGAGCATCAGGCACTTCAGGTCCGGCGACAGCGTCCGCAGTTCGCGGGCCAGCTCGATGCCGTTGCCGTCGGGCAGGCGCACGTCAAGCACCGCGACGTCCGGGCGCAGCGCCGGAATCCGCGCCAGCGCCTGCGAAACGTCGCCGGCCTGGCCGACCACGGCGATCCCCGGGTCCTCCTCCAGCAGGTCGGCGACCCCGCGCCGGACCACCTCGTGATCGTCCACCAGGAATACCCGCAGCATCGGTTCTTCTCCCACCTTGGGTCCGTCCGTCGAGAGTACGGCGCTCCGGCGCTTTCGGAGGTCGTCAATCCCCCGGCGGAGGCGGGGTTTTCACCGGCACTGACCAGCTCAGCCGGGAACCGCCCGCCACGGTCAGCGTCCCGCCGCGGCGGCTCGCCTGCTCCGCCAGCGCGGCCAGCCCGGGCGCGGCGGCCACCGCGAGGTCGTCGGCGCCCTCGTACCGGACGGTCACCGTCGTCCGCGCCGCTTCCGCCTGGATCTCGACCTCCACCGATTCGGCCGGCGTGTGCCGGGCGACCAGCCGCAGCGCGTCGGCGAGCAACCGCACCACGACGTCCGAGGGCGCCCGGTCGAGTTTCCCGGTCAGCTGCGTGGACACCGCCAGCCCCAGCTCCTCGCGCGCCTCCGCCAGCACCCGCAGCACCTGGTCGCGGATCGGCTCCGGGGCGGGCGGCAGGACGTCGTCCAGCCGGAAAACGGTTTGCTGCACGTGATTGATCACGTCGTCGAGGTCGGCGATCGTTTCGCGCAGCCGGGCCGCGACCACCGCCGATTTGGCCAGCCCTGCCGTGGTCTGCAGCGACAGCCCGGCGGAGTAGAGCCGGTTCAGGATCTCGCCGTGCAGCCGCGCCGCGATCCGGTCGCGTTCGTCGTGCAGCGCGGCGTCCTCGCGTTCGGCCCGCACCTGCGCCAGTTCGAGCGCCACCGCCGCCTGATCGGCGAACCACGCGGCGATCTCCAGGTCGTCGGCGGTGAACGCCGGGCGGCCCGCCCGCCGGGCGACGGTCAGCACCCCGGCCACCGTCCCGTTCCCGGCGAGCGGCACCAGCATCACCGAATCGAGGTTCAAGGTCAGCACGGACGGAACGGACAGCCGCGACAGCTCGTCCGGCCACGAAGCGATCCGCGGCTCGCCGCGCGCGAACACCGTGCCGGCCACAGTGGACTCGGTGGGCAGTTCCCGGCCGGCCAGCTGCTCCGCGCCCGCCCCGACCGCGCGTTCGACGAAGAGGTAGCCGTCCCGCTCCGCCGGGCGCGTCACCGAAACCAGGTCCGCGGACGCGAGCGACCGCGCGTAGTCCACGACGCGGCCGAGCGGATCGCCGAGGTCCGCCGACAGCAGTTCCCGGGTGACCGCCGCGGACGCGCGCAGCCATTCCTGCTGGTTCCGCGCGGTCTCGTACAGCCGGGCGTTCTCGATCGCGCTGCCCGCCGCCGCGGCGAGCGCGAGCGCCAGCTGTTCGTCCTCCTCGCTGAACCGGCCCTGCGCCGAATCGGCGAGGTAGAGGTCGCCGAAGACCTCGCCGCGCACCCGGACCGGGACGCCGAGGAAGCTCGTCATCGGCGGATGCCCCTCGGGGAACCCGGTCGAGCGGGGGTCGTCCTGCAGCCGCGCCAGCCGGACCGGGCGCGGGTCCTCGACGACCGCGCCGAGCAGGCCCTTGCCTTCGGGCAGCCTGCCGATCCGCGCGACCGCCTCCGCGTCCATCCCGGTGTGCACGAATTCGGCCAGCCGCCCGTCCGTTCCGACCACCCCCAGCGCCGCGTACCGCGCCCCGACCAGATCGCACGCGGACTCCACGAGCCTGCGCAGCAGCGCGGGCAGCGCGAGGCTGCCGGTGATGGACTGGGTCGCGCGCAGCAGCCCGCGCAGCCTGCCCTGCGTGCTGATGACCTCCTGGGCGCGCTCCACCAGCTCGCCGAGGAGCTGGTCCAGTTCCATCCTCGGCTGATCGGGGAACGTCAGCCTCGTTTCTTCGGGTGCGTCCCGCTGGTTCACCCCGGCTCCTGCCCGTCCGGCCCCCGCGTCCCGTCCGCGCGGCGCCACTGGGAATTCAGTCTCGCGGCTCGTGCGAGGGGCCGTCAAGCGCGCGAAAAGGTACCGGCGGCGATTTTCGGCGCTGCACGGGAAAACGCGCGTGCCGGGTTTCTCCCGGCCGGGAAATCACACCAGGAACCGTCGGGGCCGCACCCGGCCCGGGGGCGCGATTCCCTTGGCCGACCGGCGGAATCGGGCGCGTCCGGCGGTGCGGCGCAAGGCCGGACGGAGTGGCCGGCCTGCCCCGGATCGGGGCCGCGAACGGCGGCGGAATGGTTCTTCCGGCGGAAATCCCGGTCTTCGGACCGGCCCTGGCGGAATTGCCGTTGCGCCATCCGGGTATTTCCCGTATCGCCGCGGTTGTTGCCATTTCGCCAGATGTCGGCGCAGCCGGTCAGCGACGCGCCTCCGGCCGCACCACGAGGACCGGGCACGAGGCGTGGTGGATCAGCGCCTGGCTGGTCGACCCCAGCTGCATCCCGGCGAACCCGCCCCGGCCGCGGCTGCCGACGACCATCAGCTGGGCCCGCTCCGACTCGTCGAGCAGCACCTGCCGCGGCCAGTCGCGGACCAGCTTCCGGCGCACCTCGACGTCGGGGTACTTCTCCTGCCAGCCGTCGAGCCGGTGCGCGAGCAGCCGTTCCTCGACCGGCTGGCGGCGGGTTTCCCGCTCCGGCACCGGACGCGCGGTGCGCTCCATCGCGTCGCAGACGACGTCGGCCCAGGCGTGCACCGCGACCAGCGGGACCCGCCGGAAGCTGGCCTCCTCGAACGCCGCCGCGATCGCCGCCTCGCTGTTCGGGCTGGTGTCGACGCCGACCGCGACCGGGCCGTCGAGCGGAACCGGGCCGTCGCCGCGGCGGCCGCGGACCACCGCGACCGGGCAGCCCGCGCCGCTCACGACCGCCGCGGTCGCCGCGCCCGCCAGCATGCCGGCGACCCCGTCGGTCCCGGTGCGGCCGAGCACGACCATCCGGGCCTCCCGGGACCGGTCGATCAGCAGGGCGGGCGCGGAATCGGTGTAGACCTCGTTGCGGACGCGGAGCGCGTCGGCCGCCAGGTCCTCCCCGGCGGGCGCGAGGAGCCCGCCGTCGGAGGGCACGTCCTCGAAAAGCGGTCCAGGCCCGGCGAATCCGGCGGGCACCGCGGTCTGCAGGCAGTGCACCAGCTCCAGTTCGAGATCGCGGCCCGCGGCGAGCCGGGCGGCCCACCGGACCGCTTCGGCCGCGCCGTCCCATCCGCCGATCCCGACGAGCACCGTGCGGTTCCGGCCGGTCACCTGTCCGACCCGTCGCCCGCCGGGTCCGCCGCCACCACGCCGGGCACCGCGAGCGCCAGCAGCTTCGCGACATCGCGGTCGGCTTCCTCGTCGTAACGGTCGGTGATGCGCACGATCCCTTCGTGCACCTCGACTTTCCAGCGCCCCGTCCCGCCGTAGACCTCGAGCCGGTGCCGGACGTCCGCGGCGATCGCGGCGTCGGCGCGGGCGAGCACGCGGACCACGTCGCCGCGCGTCACGATGCCGACCACCCGGGAGCCCTCGACGATGGGCATCGCCTGGCTCTTGGAGTCCACCAGCTCCCGGCAGACGTCGGCGAGGCCGGCTCCGGGCGGCATCCCGGAGGCGGGCGAGGTCATCACCGCGCCGACGGTCGTCTCGATCGCGCCGGGGTGGTACGGACGGCACCGGGACGCCCACGACCGTCCCGGGCCCCGGTCGCGGCCGAGGTCGGCCTGGGTGACGATGCCGACGAGCCGCCCGTCGTCGTCCACCACCGGCAGCGCGGGGAAGCCGCGCTCGGCGAGAAGCTCGGCAGCCTCGTCGGCGGAGGTCCACGGACGCACCGTCTCCGCAGGCGAGGACATCAGATCGCGTGCGCGCATCAGACCCGTCCTTTCCTGGCACTGGCTCGAAACTAGGCGACCGACGGCACCGGGCACGCCGGTCCGGAGTCACCGGCGCGAAGGACCAACGTCATCTGTGCCGCGCCGGGGACGGTTCCCGGCGCGGCGGGAACGCCGGGCCGCTCCGCCGTTCGGCGCAGGGGCGTTCCGTTCGGCCTCGGTGAGCACGACCGCGTCCGGGCCGGGGTAGATCGTCGAGACGTAGCCGCCGAGGAACCAGCGGACCGTGAACGGCGGGCCGCCGTCCGGGGTCCCGACCGCCACGACGCGGCCGTGCCGGTCCGGGAATTCCGCCCGGCCGCTCTTCACCACCAGCCAGTCGCCGGGCTGTGCGCGCATCGCTCCTCCTCGGTCCGGACGGATCACCGCCGCGGGGAAAGTTCCGCCGCGGCAACGCCTTGTGCGGTCAGTGCGAGCGCTTTGACAGGACGGCGGCCTGCCTCGCCCAGTCGTTCCGGTGCCCGGCGCAGTCGCTCAGCAGCGCGGCCGGGAGGCGATGGCCTCCTCACGGCGGCTGACGATCCCGGCCTGCTGTTCCCGGAACGCTGCGGGCAGCGCCGCGACCGCGTTCTCGACCAGGGTGCCGGGCGGGTCGTGATGTCCCGTGCTCGCAAGGCTTTCCCCGCTCTCTCACCGAAGCTCCCCGCGGACGACCGCGACCGGGCACGCCGCGTGCGCGAGCAGCCGGTTCCCGGTGGACCCGAGCAGCCCGCCAGTGACCGGGCCCCGGCTGCCGATCACGACCAGCTGCGCGCCCTCGACCGCCAGCAGCGCACGTCCCGGCGAACGCTCCCGCACCGCCCGGATCCGCACCGCGACCTCCGGGTACTTGTCCGCCCACGCGGCAGTGCACTCCCGCAGCGCGCGATCCTCCTCGGCAGCCCGTCCCGGCCGGTCGGACCGCCAGGCGCGCACCGCCACGAGCGGCACCTGCCTGCTCGCCGCGACCTCGAAGGCGAATTCCCCGACGCGCTCGTCGGCGTCCACCCCGACCACGACCGCCCCGCCCGCCGCCGCGCGCCCGCGCACGACGACCACCGGGCAGTACGCGCAGGCCGCCGCCCGCAGCGCGACCGAGCCGATCGCCGCCCCGCGCAACCCGCCGAGCCCGTGCGCACCCAGCACCACCAGCGACACCGACCGCGACCTCTCGACAAGCAGGTCAACGGCGAGCCCGGCCCGGACGACCGGCTGAGTCTCCACCCCCGGCGCCGACTCCTCGGCGACCTGCGCGGCGCGGCTCAGCCACCGGTGCGCACGGGCGAACCGCTCGCGAGCTTCCTGGTCCTCGGCCGAGGTCCCGGCTTGGAACAGCTGCAGCAGACAGCCGCGGCGCACCGCTTCGCCGGCCGCCCAGCGGACCGCCGCGAGCGAAGCCTCCGACTCGTCGACCCCGACCAGCACCGCGCTGCCGGGTTTCTTCCGGGACACCGCCGCCGCCCCTTCCCGCCGCCGGTTCCGGCAGCCGCGTCCACGGTGGCCCACCCTGGTGGGCTCCGTCAGGGGCCGAAGTCCCTTCCCGCAGGGACGAAAGCGCATCTCCGGGGTGGGTGGGGGTGGTGGGACGGGTCTTTTAGCCGGGGTCTTTTCCGACGGGCGTTCAAGCCGGGGCCGGGCTCGGGGCCGCAGGTGCGAGCGGGACCGTGCTGGCGAGCTGCGGGGCGCGTTCCGTGGCGGGCGGATTCCGGCGGCTGCGCGGAGGCGATGGGGTTGCCGGGCCGCCGACCGCTCCGATCATCCAGCCGGGCCGCCGCACCGCCTCGCTGCCGAGCCGCCGGACTCCCGGCCAGGAATCATGCCCAGCGGGCACACCACGACCGGATCCGCATCGATCCACTGTGGACAGATTTCAGTGGCACCACGGCCTCAAGACGCACCACGGACGTCAACCGAACCGACCAACCCACCGCCACAAGCCAGGCGTCTCACGACCGGTCCACTGTGGACAGATGCGGTCACGGATCGCCGCCCGCTCCGCGATGCCCGTCTTCCGGCCCCACACTCCCCGTGCGCGATCCGGCGAGCAAGTCCGTGCCAGGTATCGCCGCCAGCACTCCGTCGTCCGGCCGCTCCGCCCGGCACGGGAAGCGGCCACCGTCCGAAAAGGACAGCGGCCGCTCTTCCCGTCGGGCGACGGGGAACCGGGAGTCACCCGGGCACTGCGCCCGCGGCCGGTTCGTCGGCCAGGGCGATCCGGGCGTCCACTCCCACCCGCAAATGCTCCTTCACCGCCACCACGCCGTCCACGCGGCCGACCAGCGCCAGCATCACCGGGATCACCGGCAAGACACTTCGGCGCTCGACCGTGCCGGTGAGCGACACGACGCCGTCGCGCACCACGATGTCCAGCGACGCCGGGTCGAGGCACAGCTCCCGGTCCAGGACCTCGTCGCGCACCTCGTCGCGGATCTCGTCGTCCGGCCGCAGGAACAGCCTGCCGAGATCGCCGCGCGAGACGATGCCCGCCAGGGTTCGGTCGGCGCCGAGCACGGGCAGGCGGTGCACCTGGGCGGCATTCATCCGCCGGACCGCGCACACGACGTCGTCGTCCGCCCCGACGGTCACCGGCGGCGTCGACATCACCTCGGCCACCGCACCGGCCTTGCGCCGGACGAGGCGTCCGAAGCGGCGGGACTGCCGCCGCGACAGATCGCCGCGCGTGACGAAGCCGAGAACCCGGCCGTCCTCGCCGACCACCGGCGCGCCGCCCACGCCCCGCCGCTCCAGCACAGCGGCGGCGGCGGTGAGGCGCGTCCCCGGTTCGACCGCGGCGACGTCGGCCGTCATCACCGCGCGGACCTCGCGGGTTCTCTTCATCTCGGTCTCCTCACAGCAAGGGATCGGGGCGAATGTCCGGCAGCGGCCCGCGTTCTTCGGCCGAGCGGGCCGGGACGATGACCACCGGGCAGCGCGCCTGCCGCAGGCAGTACTCGGAAACCGAGCCGACCAGCAGGTGCAGCACCCGGCCGTGCCCGTGGCTGCCCAGCACGAGCATCGCCGCGCCCGCGGACGCGCGGACGAGCGCCGGACCGGGTGCGCCGTCGACGGCGGCGGTCCGCACCCGGGCCGGATCCGCGCCGGGCCACGCCCTGGCGACCGTCGCGTCCAGCTCGTGCCGGTACCGGGCCGCGATCTCTTCGTGCGAGCGGGCGACTGCCGATTCCAGGTCCGCGAGCAGGTCGAAAGTCCAGGCGCGCAGGACCGCGACCGTCCGGCCGCTCGCCGCAGCCTCGGCGAGCGCCCAGCGCACCGCGGCGGAACTGCCTGTCGAGCCGTCGGCGCCGACGACGATCTCGTGTTCGTCAGCGGCGGTCATGGTCCGCTCCTCGCATCCGACCGGCCCGCCGGGCCGTCCCGCCGGCGACGGTCATGAACTGCTCCTCTCGCGTCCGGCCAGCGTGCGACCTGCCCGGACCGAAGGCACCCGGACTGTCCACAGCGGACCAGACGGCTCCGCGGCCCTACTCGACGTCGATCTTGATCCGCTTCTCGTGCGGCTGCCCGGCCAGCGGCATGGAGATCTCGAGAATGCCGTCGGTGTAGCGCGCGGCGACCTCCGCGGTCACCGCCCCGGCCGGCACGTGGACCGTGCGGCTGAACTTGCCGTAGGAGAATTCGCTGCGGCCGTCGAGGTGCTTGCGCTCCTCGCGGTCCGCCTCGACGGTCAGCATCCCGTCGTGGGTCGTCACGGAAATGTGCTTCTCCGGGTCGAATCCCGGCAGTTCGGCGCGGACGGTGTAGGTCCCGCCGTCGGTGAACTCCTCGATGCGCACCGGGTTGTGGTCGGCGAACGGCCACGGCCGGTCGAGCCAGGCGGCGATGTTCGGCAGCGCCATCCGGGAACCGGGCAACAGTGACGTCATGTGCGCACTCCTCTCTCGGAAACGGTGTCGCCCTTCCAGGAAACGCTTCCGCCCGCCGCCGCGACGCGGCCGGACTGCCCGAAGACGAAGGCCGAAAGTCACAGACCGGGCGGACCTCGCTCCGCGAATGCCGGGCACTGTCCACTGAGGACTTGGCTCAGCGGGCCACCGCCACCGGACAGGCCGCGTGCGCCAGCAGCCAATACCCCGTCGAGCCGAGCAGCCCGCCCGCCACCGGACCGCGCGCCCGAGCCCCCGCGACGATCAGCTGCGCACCAGCGGAAATCCCGGACAGCGCCCGCGCCGTCGAGCGCACCCGCACGACATGCACGCGCACCGGCACGACCGGATGCTTGCGAGACCACGCAGCCACCTGCTCGCGCAGTCCGGCTTCCCGGCCAGGGCGACCGTCGTGCCACGCGTGCACCGCCTCGATCCCGGCTCCGCGCGAAACGGCGGCCTCGAAGCCGAAAGCGAGTGCGCGCTCGCCGCCGTCGGAATCGTCGAGGCCGACCACCACCGGCCCGCCCACCGCCGCGCTGCCCCGGATCACCACCACCGGGCAGCGCGCGGACGCGGCCGCTCGCAGCGCCACCGACCCGATCGCCCCGCCGCGCGCCCCGCCGAGCCCGTGCGCGCCCAGCACGAGCAACCCGGCTTCGTCGGACAGCGCGGCCAGCAGTTCGGCCGCGGTCCCGAGCCGCACGCACATCCGCACCGGAACCGCGGGCGCGGCCTGCCGGGCGGTTTCCGCCGCCTGCCGCAGCAACCGGCGGGCGGGCTCCATCAGGAGCTCGGCGTCGCCCGGCGGTTTCCCGTGCGGCAGCAGGTCCGGGTCGTCGCACAGCTCGGCGTGGAACACCACGAGCCCGGTGCCGCGCCGTCCGGCCTCGACCGCCGCCCAGCGGACCGCCGCGAGCGCGGCCGCGGACCCGTCGACCCCGGCGACCACCGGCCGGCTCACCGCCATGGCTCCTGGTTCTCCTTGTCCCCGCGCTGTTCTCCGGTCCGCCGGCAGATCGCGGCGCCGTGCTTGCCGCGTTCGGCGGGCCGGCCGCGGGCAGCCCCCGATGAGGGGGACCTCCGCTCCTCGTCCATCACATGCCTCCTCCGGCCGGTCACTGGTCGTCCAGCGGCCGACGCTAGGCCGCCGCGCCCCGGCCCCACTGCGGGCGGACGTCCGCGGCACGGGAGTCTTTGGTCCCAGCGCGAAAGGCGCTGCGGCCCTCCGCGCGGGTTCGGCGAGCAGGTCGCGGCTCCGCCCGCTGGCACGGCCTGCGCCGATCAGCGGACGGGACGCCGGAAAACCTTCCGGTACAACAGAATCTGCCCGCTTTCCCCGCCATCCAGCGGACACCCCGCCGACCCGAGCGAGGGCACGGCGTGGCCCGATCAGCCGATGTTGGGCCGAAAATCTGTGCTCAGCAAGAGCATTCCGCCTGCGATGCCGTTCCTGTCCAGCGGACGTCCAGCCAAAAACCAGTCCGGCACAAGCACACCGCCCCGCGGACACCCCACCGCCCCGCGCGACAACACAGCCTGCACAGGCCAGCCGTCATCGGACCGAGAACCAGCCCAGCAGAAACGCACCGCCCCGCCAGTTTCGCCGCCGCCGAACAAGGCCCCCCGAAAGCCCATGCGGTGCCGCCTCACCGACAGCTCAGCGCGCCGCCCGCCGCATTGCTCCATTCCCCCGCGCGAAGTTCCGCCTTCCGGCCCACCTCGGCGTCGCCGCTATTCCACCGGACGGCCGGGTTTCGCACTCCGCCAATCAGCCGCCACCGTTTCGCGGAGGATTCGCTGTGCCGTCATCCGGGTCGCCTGCAGCGACGAATGCGCTTCCCGCGAATTGAACACCCGGCGCGGGGCCGCGACGCTCAATGCGGCCACGGCGGTCCCGGTCACGTTGAAGACCGGGACCGCCGCGGCGAGCAGGGCGCCGGGGACTCGCGGGTTGAACGACACCTCGCGCCGCCGGATCTCGCGCAGTTCCGTGCTCAGCCACGCCGGGAGCCCGCCGCCGTTCTCGTCCTCGCCGCGGTAGCCGGCGAACACCGCGAACCGCGCGGCGAGGCCGGGGTCGAACGCCATCAGCACTCTTCCCGCCGCGCTGTTCGCCAGCTGGGAATCGTTTTCTATCCGTTCGGCGAGCGAACAGTAGCCGCTGCTGTAGATCAAATGCACGAAATCGACGACATTGCCGCTGGCCACGCCGAGGCCGACCAGGTAGCCGGTCCGCCAGTGAATGTCGATCAGCGACGGGAGAATGCCTCTTCGAAGACGTTGCAGTTCCTGCGTGGAACCGGGTCTCGCGAGCCGGCACACGGCTTCCCCGTGCCGGTAATGATATCCGGCCCGCACGACCATTCCGTATCCCTGCATCTCGGCCAGCAGCCGGTGCACCGTGCTTTTCGGCAACCGGGTCGACCGCGAGATCTCGCTCAGCGTTTCGATCCCGCCCGAATCGCGAATGGCGCTCAGGATCGAAAGCGCGCGGGGAATCGGCCTTCGCGGCACCACGCTCGTACAAGCCCACCGTCCGTTATCGTCGCTCACAGTCACGACCGCAACCTCCACCGAATCCACAAGTCCCTCGTGCGCGCGACGCCGGGGAGTCCCGCTCCCGCGCGCGGGGCGCCGTCCCGGCACCGCCGCCCAGTGCGGTCCCGTCGCGCTCCGCCGCTCCCGGGCGGCACCGCGCCTCGCTGCCGCCCGATTCGTCCGCGACCGGCGTCTTTCCTGATGCAGTCCTGTTCTCGCGCCGGGCGCGCGCAAGCTTCATGCTTGCCCAGGAGCGCGTCCGGCACAACCGGACGCACCCGTTCACTGAAACAGATCGCCCCAGTGGCGCAGCGCGTTGGCCTGCACGCCTCGCCAGGCGACCTGCCCGTCCCCTGAACCGGGCGCGACTGGTCACCCTGCGTGACCATTGCGCGTTTGCGCGCCATCGTGTTCGCGGACCGTGACAATTGCGCATCCCACTGTTTTCGTCCGTCGAAGAACCTGACGGAAACATCGCACGAAAACCCGGCGCCTCGTCCACCAGGCCGGAGAATATTCCGGGCAATCCCGCGTTTTCGCCGGGACGCGGCGGCGGATTCCGGGGCGGCGCCGCTTCGGCCCCGGCGTCCCCGCGATCGGCGGGCGAATCCGGCTCCGAAACCACGATCAGGCGGGCCGGCCACGACGGCGGGGGTTGGCGTCGTCCGTGCCGGCCTCGGGAGAATCAGCGGGACCGGTTCCGGCTCCCGCCGCGCCTCCGCCGAAAGACCATACCAGCACTCGGTCGACGGCGAGCGACCAAACGAGGACGCAGAGCGATGTTCCAGCTCCCGGAACAAGGCCTTGACTTCCGCACGACGAACGAACAGGCAACCGGCGGGACCGCGTCAGCCAGCTACGCTATCCATCGCGATCATGGTGGCATGCAACGCGTTCTTCTCCGCCATCGCGCGACCGGCCCGCGAATCCGAAGCGGGCGCGCGGTCTTCCCGACGCGAGCGGAGTGTCCGTCACGCAGCCTCCGAGCCGGCGACCACTCGCTCGCAGACCCGCAGGATCGTGCGACGGTCGACCACGGGCCAGGGCTGGCCGGCGGAAAGCCGCCGAAGCTCCGCGTCCGGTTCGAAGACCACGGCCTTGCCTACGCACGGGAACATCTCCGCGTCCGAGGCGGAATTCCCGATCGCGAGGAAGTTCTCCGCGCCGAACCCGGCCGCCTCGGCCAGGCAGCGCACGAACGCGAGTTTGCCGCCGGGCGCGCCGGGCGCGGACAGGAGACGTCCGGTGAACCTGCCGTCGGCGACTTCCACGACCGCGCCGTGCCCGCCGGAGAGCCGGAGGTCGATCGCCGCCTCCTGCACCGGGAAATCGTGATTGCCCGACAGCAGATGGACGCGGTATCCGCTCGCCCGCAGCAGCGAAAGCAGTTCCGGGACAAAGGAAAACAGCTTTCCCCGGCTCGCCCGCCAGGTTTTCTCCGCGGCGAAGCGGGCCTGCGCGACCGACGCCCCTTTCATCGCGAGCGCGTACAGCCGGTAGATCTCGTCCATCAGCCCGGGCGGCGATTTCTCCTCGGCGGCGAACTGGTCGATCGCCTCCAGGCAGGACAGCCCCGCTTGCCGGTCGCAGGTGCCGTCGTCGAGCAGAACCCGCAGATAATGCCTCGAAGTGTGCCCGGGAAGGAGAGTTCCGTCCAAGTCCAGAATGGCGTATTTCGTCGCGCAGCAGTTCATGAGTTCACCCTGATCCGTCGCATCCACGAAAACGGCCCCGCTGAGAGCGCTTTCCGCGATTTTCCGGGCTGACAGTACAACGGCGCGGGTCCGGGACCGGCCGCTTGTTCCATGCCCCGGGACACCACTGTCCCGTCCCGGATCGGCCCCCGGAAACGGGGTAATAATCGGAAAACATCCTCGAGGGCTTCGATCCGGGGACTCGAATCGCCAGCGTCAGCCGATCAACCGGCGGGCGATCCCGGCGCGGGTGGTGAGGTCGAGTTTGTTCAGCACCCGAGCCACATGGGCGTCCACCGTGCGCGGGCTGAGGAACAGCTCCGCCGCGATCTCCTTGGTCGTCAACCCGCGCACCACCATTTCCGCCACCTGACGCTCCCGGCGCGAAAGAGCCCGTCCGCCCGCCGGCGACTCCAGCTTGCGCCGCCCGGCCAACCGCCGCTGCACCTTCGTCGTCTCGCGCAGCGACGCGCTGGCGCCCGCGCTCCGGAACACCTCCCGAGCCTCGCCGATCCGCTGGGTCGCGGCATCGAAGTTTTCCTGTCTGCCCAGCACTTCCGCGACCAGCAGAACCGCGCGGCCGCGGTGCAGCGCCATCGCCGCCCGGCCGAACGCGACCGCCGCGGCCGAAGCGTCCGTCAGCGCGGCAGCGAGGTCGGCCTCCGCTGCCAGCACCGTCGCGCGCGCCAGCAGCGCGATGCCGAGGTCGCTGTTCAGGCCGGTCGCCGCGGCCCGTTCCATCGCCTCGGACGCCCGCCGGCGCGCCTCCGCGGGCGCTCCTTCGGCGAGGGCGACCCGGCAATCCCGCGCCAATCTGGCCACCAGCAACGGATTCGCGGTCCGCTCGACCGGCTGCTCGACGGCGCCGGGCAGCATCCCGAGGTCGAAGCCGGCCTCGGCGAGGATGTGCTCCACCGTCCGCCGCCACCACTCGACAGCCGGTCGCGGCATCTTCTCCACGGCTCGCCATTGTTGTTCGGCCGCCGTGCGATCTCCGGTCGCGAGCAGGACCCGCAGCCGGATCGCGGCGGCCATCGGCACGACGTCGTGGTGGCCGAACCGGGTCGCGGCGCTTTCCGCTTCGGTGGCCGCCTCCGCCGCCGCGGCGAGCCGGCCCAGTTTCCAGAGCACGAAGCCGCGCACTGAATACAGGAACGGCAGCCCGGCAGCGCTCAGCGGCAGCGCCCGGTCCACCAGGGCGAGCGCACGCCGGTCGTCGTCGAGGAAACTGGAGGCCCAGCACAACGCGGGCACGGTGTAGAGCACCGAACGCAGCTCGCTGTCGTCGAGCAGGTCGAATCCGTCGGCCGCGGCCTGCTGGGCGTGCCGGGCTTCGGCGGTCCGCCCGGCGCAGGCCAGCCCGATGGCGGCGAGCGCCGCGATCGCGGATCGCACCGCAGGCCCTGCGCCCGGGTCAGCCGCGGTCCGGCGAAGCCGTTCCTGCGCGCCCGCGGCGTCTCCGTCCAGCAGCTCCAGGTGTGCCAATTCGAGCTGCGCCCGCGCGTCCGCCTTCCCCGACGCGGCGATCGCGGCCTCGGCGATCGCCCGCGCGCGCCGGGTCCGGCCGAGTGCGTGCTCGCACCGCGAAAGCAGCGCCAGCACGCGAGGCGACTCGGGCAACGCGGCCAGCAGCGCACGCGCCCCAGCCGGTTGCCCGGAGGCCAGCAGCGCTTCGGCGCGCAGCACCGACAGGCGGCAGTGCTCGTGCCCGCCGCGCATCCGCTCCGGCAGGTTCGCCACCGCCGCGCCGAGCCAGCGGGCGCACGCCGCCGGATCGGTCCCGAGCACCTCCTCGCCCGCCGAAGCCAGCTCTCCGACCGCGACCAGATCGTGGCGGTACAAGGATTTCTCGAGATGGTAGGCGCGCACGGTGAGCGGCGCGTCGAGTTCGCGCAGGTACGCCGCCGCACGGTGGTGAGCGCCCGCCGCCCAGCCTCGTCCGGCCAGCCGCGCGGCGGCGGCCCGGACCAGCGGATGCCGGAACCGCAGCCCCGCTGCCCCGCCGGCCAGCACGCCGCGGCACAGCAGCCGTTCGATCGCGTGGCCGACCTCGGCCCTCGGCAGCACGGTCATCGCCTGGACCAGGTCCGCGTCGATCGCGGTGCCGCCGCACGCCGCCGCCTGCACGACGAGCCGCTCCGGCTCCGGCAGCGCAGACACTTCGGAGAACAGCACACGTTCCGCCGGCAGCATCGGCCGGTCTTCGGCCGCCAGGCGGTCGTCCTGTCCCGGCCACTCGTGCGGCGGCAAATCGGCCAGCAGCAACAGGTACAGCGGGATGCGCTCGGCCGCGGCGGCGATCCGCGCCCGCTCGACGTCGTCGTGCCCGGGCAAAAGCCGGGCGACCTCGTCGTCGGTGAAAGCGGGCAAGGTCACGTAACGGGCTGGGACTCGCTCGGCGTGCAGCAGGCGGGTCAGCGCGGGCTGCTGCTGCCCGTCGCGCACCGACAGCACCAGCCGCCGGTCGCCGTCCGGTCTTCGGACCAGCGACATCAACAGCCGCAAGGACTCTTCGTCGGCCCACTGCGCGTCGTCGACGACCACCAGCGATTCCGATCCGAGCACCTGCGCGAGACGACGCGCGAACCCCGGCGGTCCCCCGGGTCCGGCCGCGGGCACCGCGCACACCGGATCCGGCGCGCGCCGGGCGACTTCGGCCAGCAGCCGGGTTTTCCCGATCCCCGGCCGCCCCTCCACCACGGTCACCGCGGCCGAACGGTCCAGGCACGCGGCCAGTTCCGCCGACCTGCCGACAAACTCCTTCTCGAGCACGCTCTCCCCCTTCGCCCGACCAGCGAATTGCGGTAATTCTACGGATGCTCGCACCCGTTATCTTCCGGTTTATTTGATGCCCGGGACAAACCGGCAAATGAGCCGGGCAAGCGGGAACAGGTTAGTGCCCGCGCCCCGGCCCGGGCTATCGGCCAACAGGGAGAACCTCGGCCGTGCGCCGAACCCGCCACGAATCTCGCAGGAGGATCGGTGAGCAGCAGCGGACCTGGGCGTCTACCGCGACCGGGACGGGGGCCGGGCGTTCGATCGGAACGCGCCGCCGGATCGTTACCGAAATGGCCCGGACACTTTCCGCAGCCGGACGGACACACTTCGCCCGCGATTACTCCGGCGTTCTTGCGGATCACCATTGGTGAGCGCTCTCGCGGAAGTGCTCGCACAACTGCTCCGATCGGCCGAATTGCGCGTCCGGCCGCCGATAACCGCTCAACGGAAAAGCGCTCCGAACGGCGACGGCACAATTGCCCTCACGCGGGACGGCGGCGGCCGGAATGAACGGCAAACGGGTTCTGGTGGCGGGAGCGGGGCTGTCCGGCTCGCTCGCCGCGATCCACTTCGCCCAGCTCGGGCACCGCGTGGAGATCCACGAACGCAGGCCGGACCCGCGCGGGGCCGGCGCGGGCGGCGGGCGGTCGATCAACCTCGGCCTTTCCCAGCGCGGAATCCGCGCGCTGGACCAGGTCGGCCTGCTCGGCCCGGTGCTCGCCGCGGCGGCCCCGATGCGCGGCCGGGTGATCCACCAGCGCGACGGCGAGCTGGACTTCCAGCCCTACGGCTGCCACGAGGACCAGATCCTGCGCTCCGTGCTGCGCGACGACCTCAACCGGATCCTGCTCGCCAAAGCCCTGGAATACCCGAACGTCAGCGCCCGCTTCGGCGTCACGCTCACCGACCTCGACCGCGGGTCCGCGACCGCGAAACCGGTCTGCACTTTCGACGGCGAAAGTGGTCTATACCATACTTCCGCCGATCTCGTCGTCGGCGCGGACGGCGCGTTCTCGGCCGTGCGCACCCGGTTGCTGCGCGGCCTGCCCGCCGACTTCCGGCAGCGGGTCCTGCCCTGGGGCTACAAGGAGTTCGCGATCGCCGCCGGCCCGTCCGGCGAGGTGCGCAGCAGTCCGGACGCGCTGCACGTCTGGCCGGGCGACGACGGCCTGATCGTCGCGCACCCCAACATCAACGGCTCGCTCACCGCGACCGTCTTCCTCCCGCTGGCGGGCGAGCAGAGCTTCGCCGCGCTCACCACCGAAAAGTCGGTGCGCGCGCTGTTCGACACCCGGTTCCCGGACGTCCGGAAGCTGGTGCCCGACATCGTCGAGCAGTTCCTCGCGCACCCGACCGGACATCTCGTGACCGTCCGGAGTTCACCGTGGCAGCACGAAGGCCGCGTGGTGCTGATCGGCGACGCCGCGCACGCGGTGTACCCCTTCTACGGCCAGGGCATGAACTCGGCCCTGGAGGACTGCGCGGTGCTGCGCGACTGCCTCGCCAACGACGACTGGGCCGAAGCGCTCCGCACCTTCGAACAGCTGCGCAAGCCGCACACCGACGTCCTCGCGGACCTGTCCGAGCAGAACTTCGACGAACTGCGCACCCGGGTGGCCTCGCCGCTGTTCCTGGCCCGCAAGAAGGCGGACCTGGTGCTCGGCCGCGTCTTCCCGAAGCGCTGGATGCCGCTCTACACCATGGTTTCGCACACCACGATCCCGTACGCGGACGCCTTGCGCCGCGCCCGGCGCCAGCACGCCGCGCTGGCCTGGGGCGGCGGTGCCGCCGCGCTCGCCTTGGCCCTGACCGGCGGCGCGCTCGCCCGCCGGAGGACCGCCGGACCGCACTCGCCTGGAGACCGAAGCTGATGCTCACCCATCCGACCGATCCCGGCCGCGTCCTGGTGGAGCGGCACGACCTCGACCCGCTCGCCCTCCCCGAACGCCTGCTGCGGTTCGAGGTCCACCTGCGGGCGATCTTCGACTGGGGCCGCGGCTACCTGTCCGGCCCGCATCCGGACCTCGGCCGCGGCGGCAACGTCTGCCCGTTCGCGCAGCCGTCGCTGGAGCGCGGCCGGTTCTACCTCGCCGTCGAACCGGGCGTCCCGGCGGCCGGCCCGCGGCTGACCGAAACCCTGCACTGCTACCGGGACTGGTTCCTCGACCTCGCGCCGCGCGGGCATCCGAGCGCGCAGCTGACCACGATCCTGCTGCTGTTCCCGGACGCGCCGCCGGACGACCGCTCCGGCGTGGTCGACACCGTGCAGCACGCGCTGAAGTCGGAGTACGTCGCCGAGGGCCTGATGATCGGCGAGTTCCACAACGGCCCGCCGGACAAGGGCGGCCTGTGGAATCCCGCGTTCCGTCCGCTGCGCAGCCCGGTCCCGATGCTCGTGGTGCGGCACATGGTGCCGACCGACTACCCGTTCCTGCGCGCCGACCCCGACCAGGCGCGCGCGTACCTGCGGCTGTTCGGCGACCAGGTGCCGGTCCAGCTGCGCGAGCTGGTGGAGCACGACCGGCTCGCCCGCGAGCTGGACGAAACCGAGGCCGATCAGGCCGGGATCGGAGCGCCGTGAACGTCTTCCCGTGCTCTCCCGGCCAGGAGCGGCTGTGGTTCCTCGACCGGCTCGACCCCGGTTCGCCCGCCTACCACGTGCCCACCGCGCTGCGGTTGTCCGGACCGCTCGACGTCGAAGCCCTGCGTCGCGCCTTCGCGAGAATCTCGGCCCGGCACGCGGCGCTGCGGACCGTTTTCCGCGAGCGGGACGGCGTTCCGGAGCAGGTCGTCACCGAGAACGGCTTCTCCTTCGCTGTCCGCGCGGTCAGCGGCGACACAGCCGCACAAGCAGCGGCTTCGGCGGAGATCCGCACCCCGTTCGACCTGACCGCCGGGCCGCTCGCCCGGGTGCTGCTCCTGCGCCAGGCCGAGGACCGGCACGTTCTGGTCGTCACGCTGCACCACGCGATCGCCGACGGCTGGTCGGTCTCGCTGCTGCTGGACGAACTGGCCGAGGGCTACCGGGCCGAACTGTCCGGCGCCGAACCGGACCTGCCGCCGCTCCCGATGCAGTACGCGGATTTCGTGCGGTGGCAACGAGAACACCTCGACGGCCCGGAAGGCGCCGAGCTGCTGCGGGAATGGGCGGACCGGCTGCGCGGCGCGCCCGAGCTGATCACCTTGCCGACCGACCGTCCCCGGCCCGCGACCGCGGCTTATTCCGGCGGCATCCATGAGTTCCGGTTCCCGCCCGCGCTCACCGAGGCGGTCCGCAAGCTCGCAAACGCTTCCGGCGCAACGGTCTTCATGACGGTGCTGGCCGCTTACCACGCCCTGCTCGCCCGGTACAGCGGTCAGGACGACGTCGTCGTCGGCACAGTCGTCGGGCAACGTTCGCAGGTCGACACCGAGCGCCTGATCGGCTTCTTCGTCAACACCGTCCCGGTCCGGATCTCGACCGCCGACGAACCGACCTTCGCGGACCTGCTCGTCGACGTCTGCGACACGCTGGTCGACGCGCTTGGCGGGGCGGAAGTCCCGTTCGAGCGCGTCGTCGAGGCGGTCCGCCCGGAACGCAGCCTCGGACATTCGCCGATCTACCAGGTCGGCTTCAACGGCCACGGCGGCGGCGCACTCCCGCAGCTGAACGGGCTGACCGTCACCGACTTCGCCGGCCCGCACACCGCCACCGCGAAGCTGGACCTGATGCTCGGCGTCCGCGACGAAGGCGACTGCCTGCACGGATACCTCGAATACCGCACCGACCTGTTCGACGAAGACACCGTCGTCCGCTTCGCCGAGCACCTGTGCGCGTTCCTCACCTCTGTCACCGCGGATTCCACGCAGCGAATCAACGCAGTCTCCCTGCTGGACGACGCGCGACTCCTGGAAGCGCCCGGCACCGTTCTCCCCACCGCCGCCACCGCGCTGGAGCTGATCGCGCCGCACGTAAGGGATCGCGGTTCGGCCACCGCGATCGCCGGTTCGCTCACCTACCGCGAACTGGACACCCGGGCGAACCGGCTCGCCCACGCCCTGCGCCGCCACGGCGTCGGCCCGGACGTCCCGGTCGGGCTCTGCGTCCGCCGCTCGGCCGAGATGGTGGTGGCGCTGCTGGCGGTCTGGAAAGCCGGCGGCGCGTACGTCCCGCTCGACCCGGAATGGCCGCTGGAACGGCACTCCTACGTCATCGAGGAGGCCGGCGTCCGGATCGCCGTCGCCGACCGCGAAAACGCCGGCCGGCTGCCCCGGTTCGAAACGGTGCTGGACGTCGACCTGGACTACGCCGAGCCGGACACCGCGCCGGCCGTTACGCACGATCCGGCCGATCTGGCGTACCTCATCTACACCTCCGGCTCGACCGGACGGCCCAAGGGCGTCGCGGTGCCGCATCGAGGCGTGGTCAACCTGCTCACCGGGTTCGCGGACCGGCTCGGCGTGACCGAGACCGACGTCTGGGCGTCGGTCACCACGCTGGCGTTCGACATGTCGGTGCGGGAACTGCTGATCCCGCTGATCCGCGGCGGCTCGGTCGCGGTGATCAGCACCGAGGACTCCGCCGAGCCGGTCGCGCTGTCGCGGCGGCTCGCGGACTGCGGCGCGACGATCCTGCAGGCCACGCCCACGCGCTGGCGGATGCTGCTGGCGTCCGGCGGCGTGCCCGCGAACGTCCGGGAACGCCTGTGCGGCGGCGAGGCGCTCGACCGCGAACTCGTCGACGCGCTGTCCGACGGCCGGGTCTGGAACCTTTACGGCCCAACGGAAGTCACGATGATCGTCTCCGCGGGCGCGGTCGGCCCGGGCAGTCCGGTGGTGCCGCTCGGCCCGTCGCTGCCGAACACCCGGCTGCACGTCCTCGACGCCGGACTGAACCCGGTCCCGCCCGGCGTCGCCGGCGAGATCTACGTCGGCGGCGCGGGGATCAGCCGGGGTTACCGCGGCCGCCCCGGCCTGACCGCCGAACGGTTCGTGCCGGATCCGTTCGCCGCCGACGGAAGCCGCCTCTACGCCACCGGAGACCTCGCGCGGCGGCGCGCCGACGGGACCCTGGAGTTCCTCGGCCGGACCGACCACCAGGTGAAGATCCGGGGCCTGCGCATCGAACTCGGCGAGATCGAAGCCCGGCTGCGCGCCGATCCGGCGGTCTCGGACGCCGTCGTACTGGCCCGCCCGGCCGGTCCGGACGATGTGCGGCTGGTCGCCTACGTCGTCGCCGAAGACACCGAGTGGGCCCCGCTCCGGGACCGGCTGTCCGCCCAGCTGCCCGCGTACCTGGTCCCGCAGACCGCCGTCTTCCTGTCCGCGCTGCCGCTGACCAAGAACGGCAAGACCGACCGGACCGCGCTGCCGGATCCCGTCTGGGAGTCCCGCGAAACGGACCGGGTCGCCCCGCGCGACGCCGTCGAACGGGAGCTGGCCGGGCTGTGGCGGGAGGTGCTGGCCGTCGAGGGCATCGGGGTGCACGACGATTTCTTCCACCTCGGCGGGCATTCGCTGCTCGCCGCGCGGCTGCTGGCCAAGGTGCGCGAGCACTTCCAGTCCGGGATCGGGCTGCGGACGCTGTTCGCCGCGCGCACGATCGCCGCCTTCACCGCGGCGCTGCGGGCCGCCGAGGGCGAACCCGGGGTCACCGACGAGATCGCGCTCCTGCGGGAGCGGATCGCCGCGCTGCCCGACGACGAGGTTCTCGCCCTGCTCCAAGCCGATTCCCCTCCAGGAGCGCATCGATGACACAGCACGAGCGAGAGCGGCTCTTCCGGCTGCTCGCCGCGCGCGACGGGCTCGGCGCCGCACCCGGCTCGATCCCCCGCCGGACCGGCGACACCCCCGTCCCGCTGCTGCCCGCGCAACGGCAGTTGTGGTTCCTGGACCGGCTCGGCGCGCGCGACGGCGTGTACACGATCTCCCAGTCCTGGCGGCTTACCGGCGCACTCGATGTCGAGGCACTGCGCCGGGCACTCGCCACGGTCGTCGACCGGCACGAAGCGCTACGAGCGGGTTTCGCGGAATCCGACGGCGAACCGGTACCGATCCTCGCTCTGCCCGGAACCTCTCCGGAACTGTCCTATGCGGACCTTCGCCGCACGCCGGAGTCCGCGGATCCGGTCCTCGCCGCCGAACGAGCCCGCCCGTTCGACCTGACCAGGCCGCCCTTGGTGCGCGGCCTGGTCGTCGCCCTCGCCGACGACGTGCACCTGTTCGTGCTGACGCTGCACCACATCGTCGCCGACGCCGCGTCCGTCGGAATCCTGCTGCGCGAACTGTCCGCGCTCTACCCGGCCAACGCGCCGGCACTGCCCGAACCGCCGGTGCGCTACGGCGACTACGCGGTTTGGCACGCGGCAAAGCCGCTGGAAGCAGGCGCGCAGTACTGGCGCGAGCAACTCCGCGACGCCCCCGCGCTGCTGGAATTGCCGACCGACCGGCCACGCCCGCCCGCCGAATCCTTCCGCGGCAACGGCCATTCCTTCCAGCTGTCCGCAGCCGACCTCACTGCCTTCTGCCACCGCCACGGCGTCACCGCCAACACCGTGCTGCTGACCGCGTATGTGCTGCTGCTGGCTCGCCATGCTGGTCAGGACGACGTGGTGGTCGGCATGCCGATGCGCGACGAGACCGTGCCGGGGATCGAACAGTGCGTCGGGATGTTCGCCAACACCGTCGCCGTCCGGACCCGGCTGGCCGGGGACCCGACCGTCGCCGAAGTGCTCGCGCGAGTGCAGGACGCCTGCCTCGGCGCGCTGGAGCACCAGAGCTATCCGTGGGAACGGGTGGCGCAAGACCTGCGGCCGGCCCGCGACCTCAGCCACAACCCGGTGTTCCAGGTGATGTTCGTGCTCAACTCCGCCGGAGCCGGGCTCGACCTGCCCGGCGTCCGCGCGGACTGGCTCGACCTCCCGGTCGCCACCGCGCGCTTCGACCTGACCCTGGCACTGGCCACCACTCCGGACGGAATCGAAGCACAGTTCGACTACGCGACCGATCTGTTCGATGCCGCCACAGTCGCCCGGTTCGCCGACCAGTACGAACACCTGCTGCGGGCCATCATCGCCGACCCGGACGCACCGGTGTCCACAGTGGACGCACTGCCTGCCGCAGACCGCGCCCGGCTGCGCAACGGCGGTCACCCGATTCCTCCCGCGGTCACCGACGGAACCCTGGTCACCACGCTCATCACCCGCCAAGCCGCACAGACTCCCGACGCCATCGCCGTCGAAGAAGGTCTGACCTACGCCGGCCTCGTCTCCCGTGCGCGCGGAATCGCCGGGGCCTTGCACGCCTCCGGAGTGCGGCGCGGCGACGTCGTCGCCCTCGGACTGCCCGCGAGCCCGGACGCCGTCACCGGCCTGCTCGGCGTGCTCTTCGCCGGTGCCGCGTACCTGCCGCTCGACCCCGGACACCCACCCGCGCGACTCGCCGAACTGCTGTCCGACGCCGCTCCCGCCGCCCTGGTCACCAGCCGCGAACACACCTTCCCGTTCGACGGCCCGGTCCTGCACACCGACGATCTCCCCGCTACTGCCGCCCCGCCAGAGGTTGACCTCGGACCGGACGACCTGGCGTACGTCATCTACACCTCCGGCTCCACCGGCGCCGCGAAACCAGTCGCCGTCCGCCACGGCGCGCTCGCCGAACTGGCAGGTTCCTTCCGTCAGCTGCACGGATTCGGCCCCGGCGAGCGGGTGCTGATGATCCCGCCGCTGACCTTCGACGCCGCCGTCGGCGACATCTTCCCCGCACTGGTCTCCGGCGCGGCCGTCCTGCCCTGGCGCGATCCGGCGTCGCTCACCGGCCCCGGCTTCGTCCAGCTCTGCCGCGACCGCGGGATCACCATGGCCGACGCCCCTTCCGCGCTCTGGCAGAAGTGGGTTGCCGAACTGGCAACGGAAAACACTCCGTTCGACTGTCCACTGCGGACAATGATGGTCGGCGGCGAAGCTGTCCCGACGACCGCCGTGCAGACGTGGGCAGCCCTCACCGACGGCCGGGTCGAACTCCACAACCACTACGGCCCCACCGAAGCGACCGTCTGCACGACCAGTTACCGCACCCTCGACGCCACCGAACTCAACGGCCGGGTACAGCTGCCGATCGGCACCCCGCTCCCCCACGCCCGCGCCTACGTCGTCGACGCTCTGCTGCGTCCAGTACTGCCCGGCGCCCCCGGCGAACTCTGCCTAGGCGGCGAAGCCCCGGCGCGCGGTTACCGAGGCCGCCCTGGCGCGACCGCGGAGAAATTCGTGCCAGACCCGTTCTCCCCAATGCCCGGTGCGCGGATGTACCGCACCGGCGACCTCGCACGCCTTGATGCCGAAGGACGGCTGGAATTCCTCGGCCGCGTCGACCGGCAGCTGAAGGTCCGCGGCCACCGCATCGAACCGGCCGAGGTCGAGGCAGCCTGCCGACGCCACCCCGGCGTCCAGGACGTCCTGGTCACCGCCCGCGCGGACCGCTTGCTCGCCTACCTCGTCGGCGACGACGACCTCGACCCGCTGTCCGTCCGCTCCGCCCTGCGCGCCGCCCTGCCCGGATACCTGGTCCCGGACGCCTTCGCGGTTCTCCCGGAGCTGCCGCTGAACGCACACGGCAAAGTCGACCACCGCGCGCTCCCGGAGCCGACAGAGACGACGACTGGGTTTACCGAACCGGCAGGCGAACTCGAGCAACGGCTGGCCGCGATCTGGGCCGCAGTACTGGACGTAGACCGCATCGGCCGCGACGACGACTTTTTCCTGCGCGGCGGCCATTCCCTGCTCGCCGGGACGCTGATCGCGAAGGTCCGCGCGGAACTGGACGTCGAGGTCCCCGTGCGGACTCTCTTCGAAGCCAGCACCCTTGCCGCCTTCGCCGACGCCGTCCGCTCTCCCGGCTACCGCGAAGACGACCGCCTTGCCGAAGTCCTGGCCGACGCGGTGCTGCCCGCCGACCTCGACCCGCGCTGCACCCCCGCGCAAGCCGAGGCCGCGATCCAGCGCGCGATGTCGCCGCGGATCGCCCTGCTGACCGGGGCGTCCGGATTCCTGGGCCCGCACCTGCTCGCTGACCTGCTGCGGCACAGCGACGTCGTGGTGCGCTGCCTGGTCCGGGCCGCCGATGCTGCCGAGGGCGCGGCGCGGATCGAGCAAGTACTGCGCGACCATCTCCTGTGGGACGACCTCTTCCGCCCCCGGATCGTCGCCGTCCCCGGCGACCTCAGCGCCCCGCGCCTAGGCCTGTCCTCAGCTGATCTGGACGCGGTCGCCGCTGACCTGGACGTCATTTTCCACTGCGGCGGCGAAGCGAACTTCCTGCGCCCGTACGCCCAACTGCGGCCCGGCAACGTCGTCGGCACCGTCGAACTGCTCCGGCTGGCCTGCCGAAGCGACGGAACCCCAGTGCACCTGGTGTCGTCGCTAGGCGTCTACCCGCTCGACCGCGACGCCGTCATCACCGAAGACCTCCCGCCTGACGACCCCACGGGCCTGGATCGCGGCTACGAACAAAGCAAATGGGCCGCCGACCGGCTGGCGAGGGCCGCCCGCGAACGCGGCCTGCCGGTGACCGTCCACCGCCCGGCGCGGGTGACCGGCCACAGCCGGACCGGCATCGGCCCGCTCGGCGACCGGTTCGCCAACCTGCTGCGCTGCCTCGCGCTGCTGGAAACCGCGCCGGCGGAGGACTTCGACATCGAAGAGGACATGGCCCCGGTCGACCACGTGGCCGCCGCCATCGGCCACCTCTCGCGACGGCGCACCGGATACGGCTGCGATTTCCACTTCCACAACCAGCGCACCATCCGATTCGGCGAGGTCGTCGCCGGGATGCGCGCGTTCGGCTATCCCATCGAAGCGGTGCCGTTCTCGGACTGGCACGCCGCGCTGACCGCGGCTGCCGCGGACACGGCGGACCCGGCGCTGAGCGCGATCACCGCGATGATCGAACGCACGTCACCGCCCCGGCGGACGGTGTTCGACTGTTCGCACACCGAGGTCGTAGTCGCGGCGGGCGGGCTGGTCTGCCCGCCAGCGGATCGCGCGCTGCTGCAGCGGTATCTGGCGCATTACGTCCACATTGGACACCTGCCCGCCCCGGCGGCCGCCGGGAGGGAGTCCCGTTGACCGCCGTCCCGGCGAAACGGTCCGTGAGAGCCACCCTCACGGACCACCCGTCCCGCCGCACCCGCGCACCCCGCCCGGCGGCTACCCGGAAGGAGCACCGTTGACCACGATGGGAACGCGGGGATTCGTCCTCCTCTGGTCGGCGCAGCTGGTCTCGATCGTCGGCTCCGCGCTGACCGGGTTCGTGCTCGGCGTCTGGACCTACGAGCGTTCCGGCTCGGCCACCCAGTTCGCGCTGATCATGCTCTCCGGCGCGATCCCCGCCCTGCTGATCGCGCCGTTCGCGGGCGCGCTCGCCGACCGGCTGCACCGCCGCCGGATCCTCGTCGCCGCGGATTGCGTCGCGCTCGTTTCGGTCGGAGCGCTGGCGCTGCTGATCAATGCGGACCAGCTGCAGACCTGGCACGTCTACGTCGTCACCGCACTGACCGCCATGTGCGGAACCCTGCAGCAAGTCACCTTCAGCGCGATGATCCCGCTGCTGGTGCCGAAACAGCACCTCAGCCGGGCGAACGGCCTGTCGCAGGTGGTGTTCAGCGCGCAGATCGCCGCACCGGTCGTCGCCGGGACGCTGCTCGCGCTCGCCGGGCTGCGCGGCGTCGTGCTGATCGACCTCGTGACCTTCGCCGCGTCGCTGCTGGTCGTGCTGCTGGTCCCGCTCCCCCGCGCCGCCGTGCGCACCGCCGCCCCGGAGCCGGGCGGGCCGTCGATCTGGCGGCAGGTCCCGGCAGGCTGGGCGGAGCTGCGCCGCCGTCCCGGGCTGACCGGACTGCTCGGCGTCCTGGCCGGGTTCTACTTCTGCTTCGGCATCGCCGGAACGCTCGTCCGCCCGCTGGTGCTGTCCTTCGCCAGTCCCGCCGGCCTCGGCTTCCAGGTGTTCGCGGGCGGCTGCGGGCTGTTCGCCGGAAGCCTCGTGATGGGCGTCTGGGGCGGCCCGAAGAAGCGGATGCGCGGGATCGCCGCGTTCATGGCTTTCGGCGGAGTCGCGCTCGCGATCCATTCGCTGGCCCCGTCGCTGGCACTGGTCATCGCGATCGGGCCGTTTTTCCTCTTCACCCTGCCGGTGATCACCGGCACCGCCCAGACCGTGCTGCAGAGCAAGGTCGACCCGGCCAACCTCGGCAAGGTCATGGCGACCTCGCGCGCGGTGTCGCAGGCCGCGAGCCCGGTCGCGTACCTCGTCGCCGGCCCGCTCGCCGACGGCGTGTTCGAGCCGCTCATGCGCCCGGACGGCGCGCTGGCCGGTTCCGTCGGACACCTGCTCGGCACCGGCCCCGGCCGCGGCATGGCCTTGATGTTCCTGCTCGCCGGGCTGCTGCTGGTCGTCCTGGGCGCGCTGGCCGCCCGTCCCTCGCTGCGCCGTGTCGAAGACCTTCCGGACCTGCTCGAAGAACCCGAACCCGAACCCGCCGCGGTGGCGTCAAGCCGAGAGGACAAGGGAAAATGACCACCCTCGAACGGACCATCCCGGTACGCGTGCTCGCCGCCGACCCGTTCCTGCGCGCCGGACTGGAAAGCACCCTCTACGGCTGCGCCGAGTTCACCGGCGACCACGACGGGGGCGTCGCCGTGCTGGCTGTCGACGAGGTCGACGACGCGGCCGTCGACGCGATCCGGACCGCCAAGGAGCGCAACGCCACCGTGCTGCTGGTGACCGGCAAGGTCGACGCGACCCAGGCCGCGCGCGCGATCGAGGCGGGCGCTTGCGGGGTGTTGCGGCGGGAACAGGCCTGCGAGCAGACGTTGGTCTCCGCCGTGCGCGCGGCCGCGACCGGTCACGGCACCATGCCGCCGGACCTGCTGAGCGGCCTCTTCGAGGCACGGCAGAACACAACCCCCGAAGTGCCGACTCTCGACGCCCGGGAACGCGACGTCCTGCGCATGGTCGCCGACGGTCACGAGACTGCCGAGATCGCCTCCGCGCTGGCTTATTCGGCCCGGACGGTGACGACGATCGTGCACGACATCACTCACCGGTTGCGGCTGCGGAATCGCGCGCATGCGGTTGCTTTCGCGCTTCGGCAGGGGCTTATTTAAGGGTGCGCCGAGGTGTCCGCCGTCCGTTCTGGGCGGCGGGTACGGCTGTCTGAAGTGATCCTGATGGTTTTGGCGCGCGCGAGCGATACCGTCCCGGCAGGCAAGAACACACGCCGGATCCCGCCGACCGCGCCGGGCCGATGGCGCCCCGAGACCCGCCCTAGATCAAACCGTTCCGCACCGCATAAGCCGCCGCGTGCGCCCGGTTCCGCACCCCCAGCGTCGCCATCAGGTCGTACAGCGCGTTCTTCACCGTATGCTCCGACCAGCCGAGTTCAGCCGCGATCTCGCTGTTGCTGTACCCGTCGGCGACAAGCCGGAGCACCCGCAGCTCGCGCTCGCCGAGCTGCGGCCGGTACGCCGCGTCCCCGTCCACCCGGCCAGTGTAGGAGATCCACTCACCCCGGCAGCTCCGAACCGCGCGTGGCCGGAGCTGCCGCCACCGCGTGCACGACCTGCACAAACCGATCAGCCATCGTCTTCGCGGCCGCTTCGGTGAACAACGCCCGGTCGTAATGCCACGTCCCGGCCAGCCCGTCGGGATGCTCGCGAACCGTCACGAGCACGTCGAACGGATTCCCGCCCTGCCCGGCACGCCACGGCTCCGCGCGAACGCCCTCGAGCCGGACCCGGTCCGCGAGCGACCCGAGCGACTGGAACGCCACCTGCGCCACCGGATTCCGGCTCAGATCGCGCGGCGGCCGCAGCGCCGTCACGACCTGGTCGAACGGGACGTCCTGATGCCGGAACCCGCCCAGCACCGCCTCCCGCACCGCGTGGAGCACCTCCCGGTACGCCGGATCGCCGGGGACCCGCACCCGAAGCGCAAGCGTGTTCACGAACAGCCCGATCAGGTCCTCGGCCTCGACCGACGGCCGGTTGCCGGCGAGGGTCCCGACCACGAGATCGTCCCGGCCGGTGGCCCTGCGCAGCTCGAGGACGAACGCGGCCAGCAAAGCCATGAACCCGGTCGCACCCGCCTTGGTCGCGACCTCGTCGAGCGCAGCGATCACGTGCTGCGGCAACGAGAACTCGACAGCGCCTTCCGACTGCGCCTGACGAGCCGGCCGCGGAAGGCTGTCCGGAAGCTCGAGAACCCGTGGCGCGCCCGCCAAAGCCGACTTCCAGTACTCGAGCCCGGATTGATCCGGCAAAGGGCAGAACGCGATCGGCTCCGGCAGCGCAGAAGCCCGCCCGGCATAGCATTCGGCGAGGTCGCGCCAGAAGATCTCCATCGAGGTGTCGTCGGCGATGATGTGGTGGATCACCGCGAGCACCGTGAACCGGCCCGGCTCGCCGCGGATCACCGTGCACCGCAGCAACGGCCCGCAGGCCAGATCAAAGGGCCGCGAGATCTCGGCGTCGACGATCTCCTCCGCCGACCCGTCCATCACCGTCAACGCAACCTCGGATTCGGCGGAAACGTGGCGTTCCGGTTCGCCGCGACGGCTCCGGAACGTCGTGCGCAAGGCCTCGTGCCGCTGAACGACCTCAGCCAACGCTCGCCGCAACTTCTCGACGTCCAGCTCTCCGGTGCACCGATAGGCCTCGTACATCGTGTAGGTCGAGGACGGTCCCGACAACTGGTCGAGAAACCACATCCGGTGCTGTGCAGCAGAAATCTTTTGCTGTCCACTGTGGACATTTACTGCCGGAGCCGAAGCGATCAGCTCCGCCAACTCGGCGACAGTCGGCGCGGTAAACAGATCCGCGACGGACAACCGTCGGCCAGTCTCGCGCGAAACCCGCGCGCAAATCCGGGTGGCAGCCAACGAACGACCGCCGAGTTCGAGAAACGGATCACGGACGCCGACCGGACTGATCCCGAGCGCGTCCGCCCAAATCCCGGCGATCGCCTTCTCGGTCGCGTTCCGAGGTTCGACGTACGCCACCGCCAACGCGGGACGGGTATTATCGGGCGCGGGCAAGGCGTTGCGATCGATCTTGCCGCTCGGCGTAAGCGGCAATGCGGCCAGCGAAGTCCACACCGCCGGCAGCATCGGCTCCGGCAAGGTGCGAGCCAGATGCGCTCGCAACTCAGACGTCGAAGGCGCGGCCCCGTCGCGGTAAACACAGTAAGCGACGAGCCGATCTCCGTGCACCGCCGCGGCCGCCGCGCCGATCGCAGGATGCGAATGCAGCGCCGCCTCGACCTCGCCGAGTTCGATCCGATTGCCGTGAATCTTGACCTGATGGTCGAACCGGCCGAGGTACTCGAACGCGCCGTCCCCACGCCGCCGGGCGCGATCGCCGGTGCGATACAGCCGTTCGCCCGGGGTCCGCGCGAACGGATTGGGCACGAATTTCTCGGCAGTCAACGCCGGACGATTCAGATAGCCCCGCGCCAGCTGCACCCCGGCAATAGTCAATTCTTCGTCGACGAGGTAAATATCGGTGTTGGCAATCGGGTAACCGATCGTGACGGCCTCCCCCGGCAGGCACCTGGTCGCCGTGACATCCACCGATGCCTCCGTCGGCCCGTAGAGATTGTGCAGCTCGGCACCGATCACCCGATGGAACCGTTCCGCCAGCTCGTCGGACAACGCCTCGCCGCTGCACAAGACCCGCCTCAGCGCCGATGCCGGCACCGGACCGGCGAGGAATGCCCGCAGCATCGACGGTACGAAATGGACCGTCGTAATCCCTTCTGCCACAAGAGTTTCCGCGAGATAATCCGGATCGCGGTGCCCGCCCGGCCGGGCCATCACGAGAGTCGCGCCGACGGAAAGCGTCCAGAAAAACTCCCATACTGAAACGTCGAACCCGAACGGCGTCTTCTGCAGCACCCGGTCTTGCGGCGTCAGCCCGTACTCGGCCTGCATCCACCGCAGCCGATTCACGATCCCGCGATGCTCGATCACGACGCCCTTGGGCCGCCCGGTCGACCCCGAGGTATAGATCACGTACGCCGCGTTCTCCGGGCGCACCACGACGTCCACCGGCTCCGCCGACTCGTCGAGGCCCGTCACGTCGCCCGGCCCGAGCACGACTCCGGCGCCCGAATCCTCGACCATGAACCGCAGCCGGTCCTCGGGATAGTCCGGATCCAACGGCAGGTAAGCCGCCCCCGCCTTGAGAATCCCGAGCAGCGCGACCACCATCTCCAAACCGCGCTCGAGCCGCACTCCGACCACCGACTCCGGCCCGACGCCCAATGCCCGGAGCCGGTGCGCCGCCTGGTTCGTCAGGGCGTCGAGCTCCGCATAGGACACTTCCCGGTTGTCCGCGACCACCGCCACCCCGCCTGCGGTGACGCCTTCGGCTAGCAGGTCCAGCAACGTCTCGCTCATACGCCCCCGCTCATTGGCCGGATCACCGCACGCCGCCGGATCTCCACCCGAGCGGTCCGCTCCGGAGCCGCCCCGGATCCCCCACGACGGCAGCCAAGTCCCCCAACATCCCGCTCATGCGTCCTCGCTCACAGAACGCGCCACCGCGCGCGGCCGGATCGTCGCCCGGGCAGCCGGTTCCGGGCCGAGCCTCGGATACCCGGCGACCGCAGCGGCGAGCGCCTCGACCGTCGGATGGTCGAACAGCGCCCGCACCGGAACGTCGGCGTCCAAGGCGGCGCGCAGCCGTACCGAGATTCGCGTGGCAGCGACGGAATGCCCGCCGAGGTCGAAGAAATCGTCCCGCGCGCCGATCCGTTCGGCCCCGAGCACCTCCGCCCACACCCCCGCGACCAGCTCCTCCACCGGCCCGCACGGTGCGACATACGGACGTTCCCGCACCGCCGGCTCCGGCGCGGGCAACGCGGCCCGGTCGAGTTTCCCGGCCGGAGTCCGCGGCAGTTCCGGCAGCAGGACGAAACCGCTGGGCACCAGGTAGTCCGGCAAAGTTCCGGACAGTCCTTTCCGGACGTCCGCAATGGACAGTTCCGTCTCGGCAACCACGTAGGCGGTCAGCTCCAGGCCACCGTCGGGAACGGGAGTCGGCTGGACCGCCGCGTCCCGGATGCGCGGGTCGGCCCGCAGCACAGCCTCGACCTCGCCCGGTTCGACCCGGTGCCCGCGGACCTTCACCTGGTCGTCGGCCCGGCCGAGGATCTCCACCGAGCCGTCCGGGCGCCGCCGGGCCAGGTCGCCGGTGCGGTAGAGCCGCCCGCCGGGCCGGAGTCCGTGCGGATCGGGCGCGAACCTGTCCGCGGTCAGTCCCGGGCGACCAGCGTAGCCGCGGGCGAGGCCGTCGCCGCCGATCCACACCTCGCCGACGACCCCGAGCGGGACTGGCTCCAGATCGTCGCCGAGCAGGTAAACGTCGGTGTTGGCGACCGGTTCCCAGCCGACGACGGCATCCCCGTCGAGTTCGGCGACGGTCGACCAGATCGTCGTCTCGGTCGGGCCGTAGAGATCCCACAGCCGCGCCCCGCCCGCGGTGAGCCGCCGGGCCAGGTCGCCGGGGAGTTTCTCGCCCCCGGCGAAGACGGCGAGTCCCGCGGGCGGAGTCCAGCCCGAATCGACCAGCAGCCGCAAGCCCGACGGCGTCGCCTGGACAACCGACGGCGCGGTCCGCCCGATCAACGCGGCCTGACGTTGCGGGTCGATGCACTCCTCGGCGGTCGCGACGATCACCTGACCGCCGACCAGCAGCGGCAAATACAGCTCCAGCGCGGAGATGTCGAACGAAACCGTCGTCAACGCAAGCACCGCGGCGCCTGGCGCGAGGCCCGGCCGTTCGCGCATGGACAGGAGGAAATTCGCCAGCGCGCCGTGGGAGATCTGGACGCCCTTGGGCTGACCGGTGGAGCCGGAGGTGTAGATGACGTAGGCGAGTTCGTCCCTGTCCGGCTGGGGAACCGGAACGTCCGAGGGGCGGTCCTCGATGGCTGCGGGGTTGCGGTCCAGCGGCACCGACGGGCACGCTGCGACCTGGTCGGCTTCCTGATCCAGCGGCGCTGCCCAGTGGCTCTCGGCAGTCGCGGCATTCCGGCCTGGCGGCACCACGGGACCGGACTCACTCCGCGCAGCTTCGCGGTCCAAGGGCACCCCTGGGCGTGCCCCAACCACCGCGGCATCGCGGTCCAGCGACACTCCCGAGCGACCCTCGGCAGCCGCGGCATCCCGGCCCAACGACACCCCCGACCGCACCCCAACCACCGCAGCATCTCGGCCCAGCAGCACCGCCGAACAGCCCGTCCCCTCCAGCAGCTCGGCCAACGGCTCCTCGCTCAGCACCACCTCCACACCAGAATCAGCCAGCACGTAACCGACCCGCTTGGCCGGATACCGCGGATCGATCGGCAGATACGCAGCCCCCGCCCGATGCACCGCGAGCAGCGCGACCAGCAGCCCCGGCCCGCGGTCGAGCAGGACGCCCACCAGTGCCCCGCGCCGCACCCCGTGTTCCTTCAGATACCGGGCCAGCCTAACGACCCGCACCGACAATTCCTGATAAGTGAGCGTCTCCTCGCCGCATCGCACGGCTGGCGCGTCCGGGTGCGCCGCCGCGGTGGTCGCGAACAGTTCCGGCAGCATCCGGCCAGCGGGCTCCGTCCGCGCGGGATTCCGCAGCAGTGCGACGCGATCGGCGGCCGGCAGACCGCACAGCCGCGGATGGCCAGCCGGCTCAGCGACGATTCGTTCCAGCACATGCCGGTACAACCGCGCGAGAAACTCCAGCTGCGCCAAGGAAACCCGATGGGTGAACGCCTCCAGCACGAAAGCACCAGGCACAGTCGAAACAGACAGCCCGAACTCGTTCGGCGTGCTGTCGGCAACCTCGGCCAGGTCTACCGACGCGTCCGCGAGCACGTGCATATCCGTGTGGTTGAAGAAAACATCAACGAGCGGAGCCTGTCCGCCCCAAGCGGCCTGCATCGCGGGCAGCGGGAAATGCCGATGCGGCCACATCGCGGTCTCCTCCGCGAAAACCGCGCGGGCCAGCTCCGGCCAGTCCCGCGCATCCGAAGTAGGAGTCACGAACGGCACGGTATTCAAGAACATGCCACGCACCTGGTCGCCGCCGGCGCGTTCCAGCCTGCTGTTGGTGACGACCCCGGTATGAAACGGCCGGTCGTGACCAGCGATCGTGCGCAGCACGGTGAGATGCGCGGCCAGCAGCAGGCTCTTCAGCGGGACCCCCGCCGACGAAGCGACCGCACGGAGCCGGGCCGTCAGGTCGTCGAACGGCGCCCGCACGGTGCGGTACGCCCCGTCGTCTTCGCCTGCCCAGCCGGTCGGCACGGCGAAGCGCTCAGCCGCATCCACCCGGCCCGCCCAGAACTCGCGGTCCACAGTGGACTCCAGCGACTCCCGCTCCCGGGCGACCGTGTCCGCGAACCGGACTGGCGGCGGCAGCAGCGGTTCGGACGGCCCGGCAGCACCGGCCCGGTACTCCGAGATCAGCTCGGCGACGAGCGAGTTCTGGCTCCAGCCGTCCAGAATCGCGTGCACGTAGCCGAACGACAGCCGCCACTCGCGATCGGCGAGCCAGTGGACGTGCAGGCGCAGCAGCGAAGGACGGAGCAGGTCGAAGCCCCGAGCCCGGTCCTCCGCCGGGTACTGCCGCACCTGCGCGGCCTGCTCGTCAACGGACAACGCACGCAGGTCGTCGCAGGTCACCTCCAGCACGGCGGTCTCGTGCACCCGCTGCAGCGGCGGAACGGCGGCGAAGTCGATGGAAGTGCGCAGGATCTCGTGCCGCGCGACCAGCCGGTCCGCCGCCTGTTGCAAGGCGTCCAGCCGGAACTCCTCGTGCACCGGATAGCCGAGGTGGTTCAGGTAGAGCCCGCGGTCGGCGCCGGCGAGCATCTCGTGCACCATGCCCGCTTGCGAGAGCGACAACGGATAAGCGTCGGTCACGTCGTCTGGCAAAGCTTGCCGTTGAGCAGCATCAAGTTGCGCGAACGGCGATACCGCCTCGACCGCCTCCGTCAGACCGCCGAGACCCGCGGCGAAGTCGGCCACTCGCTGCCGGCGGAAGAGGTCCGCGACGCTCGCCTCGATCCCCTCCGCGTTCAGCAGTCCGACGGCACGGATGGCGCGCAGAGAATCCCCGCCCAGCGCGAAAAAGCTGTCCTCCGCCCCGACTCGCTCGACGCCGGTCGCAGCCGCGAACGCGCGGGCCACTGCCGCCTCGACCGGGGTGCGCGGCGCGACGTAGCGCGCGGTCTGTCCGCCCTCGGGCGTGGGCAAAGCATTGCGATCGATCTTTCCGCTGGAGGTCAGCGGCAGCGCCTCCATCGCGAGCCACACCGACGGCAGCATCGCCTCCGGCAGCGTGCGAGCCAGATGGGCGCGCAACTCGGCAGGATCCGGGGTACGGCCGGATTCGGGCACGAAGTAGCCGATAAGCCGGTCGTCATGCACAGAAGCCGCGGCCGCGCGCACGCCGGGGTGGGTCAGCAGGGTCGCCTCGACCTCGCCGAGTTCGATCCGGTTGCCGTGGATCTTGACCTGGTGGTCGAGCCGCCCCCGGTACTCGATCCGGCCGTCGGGCAGCCGCCGGGCGAGGTCGCCGGTGCGGTACAGCCGTTCGCCGGGCTGCCGCGCGAACGGGTCCGGGACGAACTTCCCGGCGGTCAGCGACGGCCGGTTCAGGTATCCGCGTGCCAGCTGCACCCCGGCGATGACCAGCTCGCCGGGCACGCCCACCGGCGCCTCGCGCAACTCGGCGTCCACCACGAACACCCGGGTATTCGCGATCGCGCGGCCGATCGTCACGGTCTCGCCGGGCAGGCACCGGGTCGCCGTGACGTCCACGGACGCCTCCGTCGGCCCGTAAAGATTGTGCAGCTCGGAGCCGATCAGCCGGTGGAACCGTTCCGCTAATTCGTCCGGCAGTGCCTCGCCGCTGCACAGCACTCGGCGCAGCGACGTCACCGGCCCGGACAGGAACGCCCGCAGCATCGACGGCACGAAATGCGCCGTGGTGATTCCTCCGGCCATGACCTCGGCGAGATAGGCCGGATCGCGGTGTCCCCCGGGCCGCGCCATGACGAGCGTCGCGCCGGCGGAGAGCGTCCAGAAGAATTCCCATACCGAAACATCGAAGCCGAACGGCGTCTTCTGCAGCACCCGGTCCTCAGGCGTGAGACCGTATTCGTCCTGCATCCACCGCAGCCGGTTCACGATCCCGCGATGCTCGACCACCACGCCCTTGGGCTTGCCGGTCGACCCCGACGTGTAAATCACGTACGCCGCATTCTCCGGCCGCACTACGACTTTCACCGGCTGTCGCGGCTTATCGAGAGCAGTGAGGTCGCCCGGTTCGATCACCACCTCAGCACCGGAATCCTCGATCATGAACCGCAGCCGGTCCTCGGGATAGTCCGGATCCAACGGCAAATACGCCGCCCCGGCCTTGAGAATCCCGACCAGCGCGACCACCATCTCCAAACCGCGCTCCAGCCGGACCCCGACCACCGACTCCGAGCCCACCCCCCGAGCTCGGAGCCAATGCGCCGCCTGATTCGAGAGCTCGTCCAGTTCCGCATAGGACACTTCGCGACCGTCCGCAACGACCGCGGTTCCACCGGAAGCCACACCTTCGGCGATGAGCGACAGCAATGTCCCGGCCGCGAAGGGAACGTCGGTCTCGTTCCACCGCGCCAGCTCGGCGCTTTCGGCAGCGCTCAGCCAAGGCAGATCCGACAATCGCGCATCAGGATTCGCGACAATCCCGTGCAGCAACTCAAGGAAATGCCCGCCGATCCGCGCGACAGTGGCCCGGTCGAACAGCGCGACCGGATACTCCAGGACGCCGTCCAGACTGCCGTCCGGCCGCTCGGTCAGCTCCAGCGTCAGGTCGAACTTCGCGCTGTGCCAAGGAGAATGGATCTGCTCGCCGCGCACTCCGCCTGCTTCGAACCCGGCGTCAGCGGTGTTCTGCAGCACAAGCATGGCCTGGAAAAGCGGATTGCGCGACAGATCGCGCTCCGGCGCCAGCTCGTCGGCCAGCCGCTCGAACGGCGCGTCCTGGTTGGAGTAAGCGTCAAGGGTGTTCTGCCGGACGCCGTCGAGGAAATCCCTGAACGACAACGAACCGTCCACATCGGACCGAAGCACGAGAGTGTTCAGGAAGAGCCCGATCAACTCCTGTGCTTCAGCACGCGTGCGCCCGGCCACCGGGGTGCCGACCGCGATATCCGCCTGTCCCGAATACCTGCTCAGCAGAATCTGATACGCAGCCAGCAGAACCATGAAAGTGGTCGCCCGGTGCGCCCGGCCGAGCGCGGCGACAGCAGTCCCGATTCCAGCGTCCACAGTGAACCGAAGGATGTCCCCGCGCGGATCATGCACCGGCGGGCGCGGTCGGTCGGTCGGCAGGGTCAGCGGCGCGACCCCGTCGAGGCGGTGACGCCAGAACTCGACCTGCTCCGCCACCCGCTCGCCAGCTGCGTGCTTCCGTTGCCAGGAAGCAAAATCGGCATACTGGACCGGCAGCTCCGACAAGGTCTCCCCGCCGTACAGCGCCTTGAGTTCCCGTGCGACGACCGACGTCGACCACCCGTCGTACGCGATGTGGTGCACCACGAGCAGCAAGACGTGCTCGTCCTCGGACTGCCGCAACACCCGCACCCGCAACGGCCGATCCCGCGCCAGGTCGAACGGAACCGCCGCCGCTTCCCGGATGACCTCCTCGACGTCCTCCGCCGCGACGTCCTGGACAGCCAGATCAACCCCGGGCTCGCCGACGAGCTGTTCCGGCACGCCGTCGCGTTCGACGTAGGTGGTGCGGAGGATTTCGTGGCGCTCCACGATCGTCAGCCAGCACGCCCGCAGCCGCGGCACGTCGAGCGGGCCGCGCAGCCGCCACGCCGCGGTCACCACGTACTCGGTGCCGCCGGGCCGGAGCCGGTCCAGCACCCAGACCCGTTGCTGCGCCGGAGAAAGCGGCAACCGGCCGCTGCGATCGGCCCGCATCGCCGCCGCCGGACGGGCCGGGGCAGGGGTCGGGGCCGCGGCCAGGTAGCGCTCCAGCAGCTCGTCGCGCCGGGACTGTTCGGTGGTCATCGCTCCCCCTGCGGGTCGATCGGCGGGGCTGGTCGGCGGACGTCCGTGAAGGGGCCCCTCACGGGCCGTGTCCGCAATGGACTCTGAGTCCCGCACGGACACGGCGGGCGAGGCTAGGCCGAAGCGTCCGCGCGCATCCGCTCGCGCAGGCTTTTCGGGCGCATGTCGGTCCACACCTCGTCGATGTGGTCGAGGCACTCCTGTTTCGGGCCGCGCTTCCCCTCGTACCGCCATCCCGCCGGCAGTTCGCGGTCGACCAGCCAGATCGAGTACTGCTCCTCGTCGTTGAGCACGACGCCGTAAGTGCGTTCGTCCTCGCTCATCCGGTCCTCCTCGTCCTCGCGCCGGGCACACCCGTCCCGTCGCGAGCCGAGCCTTCCCGCACGCACGGCGGCGCGACAGAGAAGAACGCGCAGCAACGCGCGCACCGTCCCGGCTCTGGGCCCGCCGTCGAAGAAAGTCCACCCTGGCGCCATGACCATGCCCGGCGACCTGCCGCTGTCCTTCTCGCAGGAAAGACTGTGGTTCCTCGACGCGTTGCGGCCCGGCGGGACCGAATACCTCCTCCCGCTGACGCTCCGGGTGCGCGGCAAGCTGGACGTGGCCGCGCTGAGCCGTTCGCTCGACGCGTTCGTCGCCCGGCACGAGGTGCTGCGGACGCGGTATCGCAGCCGCGACGGCGTGCCGGTTCAGGTGGTCAGGAAGCCGCAGCCGGTGCCGCTGCCGATCGAAGGCGTCACGGAAAGCGAACTGGACACTGTCGTCGCGGCCGAGCTGACCGTGCCCTTCGACCTCGCCACCGACCTGCCGCTGCGGGCCCGGCTGCTCCGCCTCGACGCGCGCGAGCACGTGCTGCTGATCGTCGTGCACCACATCGCGTTCGACGGCGCTTCTTGGGACGTCTTCGCCGCCGAACTCGCCGAGCTTTACCGCGCGTTCCACGCCGGAGCCCTGCCCGACCTGCCCGCGTTGCCGGTCCAGTACGCCGATTTCGCGCTCTGGCAACGGGAGGACGCCCAGACCCGGCTCGCGGGCCAGCTCGCCTACTGGCGCGAACGGCTCGCCGGACTGACCCCGCTGGAGCTGCCGGCCGACCGCCCCCGCGGGCCGGTGTGGGATCCGGCCGGGGCCGCCGTCCGGATCGAGGTCCCCGCCGCGCTCGCGGAAGCCCTCACCGCGCTGGGCCGGTCCCGCCGGGCGACGCCGTTCATGGTCCTGCTGGCCGTCTACCAGGTCTTTCTCGCCCGGCACACCGGCGGCACGGACATCGCCGTCGGCTGCCCGGTCGCCGGGCGCACCCCCGCCGAGGTCGAGGGACTGGCCGGCTTCTTCGTCAACACCCTCGTGCTGCGGGCCGATCTCGGCGGCGACCCGGCCTTCACGGCGTTCCTCGACCAGGTGGCCGGGACGGCCCTGGACGCCTTCGGCAACCAGGACGTCCCCTTCGACTGGCTCGTCGGCGAATTCGAACCGGACCGCGACCTGTCCCGCAATCCGCTGGTGCAAGCGTTCTTCGGCCTGCACGAGGTGCCCGGGGAGCGGTTCCGGCTGCCCGGGCTCGACGTCGAAGAGTCCGATGTGGACTGGACGGCCGCGTCGTTCGACCTCGGACTGCAGTTCGAACACCGCCCGGACGGTTCGCTGACCGGGACCCTCACCTACCCGACCGCCCTGTTCGAACCCGCCTCCGCGCGCCGGTTCGCCGCCCGCTTCCAGCGCCTGCTGGAAAGCGTCGCCGACAATCCGGCGCAGCGCCTGAGCGAACTGCGCCTGACCCCGGACGCGGAACTCGCTCTGCTGTCCGGCTGGGGCTCCGCGCCCGGCGATGAGGTGTCACCAGGCTGCTTCCCCGAGCTGTTCGCCCAGCAAGCGGCCGAAACCCCGGACCGCCTCGCCGTGCACTGCGGCGGCCGGGAACTGACCTACGCCCAGCTCGACGCGGCAGCCAACCGCCTCGCCCGATACCTCCGCAAGAGCGGGCTCGGCCCGGAATCGACGGTCGGCGTCTGCCTCGAACGGAGCGTCGACGCCGTGGTCGCACTGGTCGGCGTGCTGAAATCCGGCGCGGCGTACGTCCCGTTCGACCCGGCCAACCCTCCCGAGCGGCTCGCCTATCTCGTCGAGGACGCCCGCGCCGCCGCAGTCGTCACCGAGGAACGCTACGCCGGACTGTTCGCGGGCTGCCCCGTCGTCACCCTCGACGACACCGCTGAGACCTCTTCGGACAGTCCTGATTGGACGGTCGACCCGGACCATCTCGCCTACGTCATCTACACTTCCGGCTCGACCGGACGTCCGAAAGGCGTCCAGATCCAGCACGGCTCCTACGCCGAACACGCGCAGCTCATCGCCCGCGAGTACGGGATCACCGCGGCCGACCGGGTGCTCTCGCTCGCCTCGCTGGCCTTCGACGGCTCACTCGAGCAGATCGGTGCGCCCCTGCTCGCGGGCGCATCGGTGGTATTGAGCGATCCGCTGTTCTGGGAACCGGAGGAACTCGCCGACCAGCTCGGCCGGCACCGGATCACCAGCGTCAACCTGACCCCGGCCTACTACCGCGAACTGCTCGGCGTGCTCGCTCCGCGCGATCCGCGAGTCGCTCACCTGACCATGGTGAACGTCGGCGCGGACGTCGTGACCACCGAGGACGCCCGGCGCTGGCGCGAACTGCGATTGCCCGGCCGCTTCGTCGCTTGCTACGGCCCGACCGAGGCGACGATCTCCAGCATGCTGCAGTGGGCCGACGAGGCCGACCTCGACGCCCCCAGCCTGCCGATCGGCCGCCCGGTGGCCGCGACCAGCGCGTACATCCTCGACTCCGCCGGGCAGCCGGCACCGGTCGGCGTGCCCGGCGAACTGCACCTCGGCGGACTCCGCGTGGCGCGCGGCTACCTCCGCCGCCCCGGGCTCACCGCGGACAAGTTCGTGCCCGACCCTTGCTCGGCCGGCGCCCGGCTGTACCGCACCGGCGACCTCGCCCGCTTCCGCTCGGACGGGACGGTGGAGTTCCTCGGACGGCTCGACCGGCAGGTGAAGATCCGCGGCTTCCGGATCGAACTCGGCGAGATCGAAGCCGCCCTCGACGCGCATCCCGCGGTGCGCGCCGCTGCCGTGGTGGTGAAGGATCTGCCGGAGCGGACGTTGGTCGCTTATGTCGTCGCGGCTTCGGGTGAGCCGGATTTCGCCGCGCTGCGGGCGAGCCTGCGGTCGCAGCTGCCGGATTATCTGGTCCCGGCTCAGTGGGTCGCTCTCGCGGCGCTGCCACTGACGCCGAGCAAGAAGGTGGACCGCGCGGCATTGCCGGATCCGTCGGCTGAGAGCGCGGTACGAGCCGAGCCCGTCGCTCAGCCGTCGTCCGCGGTGGAGCACGCGCTGGCCGATATCTGGCGGGAAGTGCTGCGCGTGGAGGAAATCAGCGTCCACGACGACTTCTTCCGCATCGGCGGGCATTCCCTCCTGGCGACCCGGGTCCTCGCGCGGATCCGGAAGCAACTCGGCGTCCGGATCTCGCTTCGGGACCTCTTCGCCGCCCGCACGGTCGCCGAACTGGCCACAGTCATCGAACAAGCCTGAAACCGGTCGAGGAGGTGCAGCTGCACCTCCTCGACCGGTTTCAAGAGCATCAACTCAGCGCGTGCTCAACGTCCACATCGGACAGTCCGGCCACGTACTCCGTCACCGCCCGATGCACCTCGGCCGCCAGCAGCTCCACCGTCGACGCCTCGAAAACCGTGCTCACCGGCACCTCCACCGGGAACCGCTCCCCCAGCAACGCCACCACGCGGGTCGCCAGCAGCGAATGCCCGCCCAGGTCGGCGAAGAAATCGTCGTGGACGCCGACGCGCGGCAGGTCCAGCAATTCCCGCCACACCTCGGCGACAGCCTCCTCGACCGGCGTCCGCGGCGCGACGAACTCCGCCGCCGGCCCGGCCTCCTCCGGCTCCGGCAACGCGGCGCGGTCGACCTTGCCGTTGGGCGTGATCGGCAGCTCGTCGAGCCAGGACCACCGCGAGGGCACCAAATGCGCGGGCAGCCGGGCGAGCAGGAATTCCCGCAGCTCGGCCACCGCGGGCCGATCAGCCACCACGTGTGCCGCCAGAACCCGGTCGCCGCCGTCGCGTTCATACGGCACCACCACGGCCGACCGCACGAGCGGATGCGCCGTGAGCACCGCTTCCACCTCGCCCGGCTCGACCCGGAAGCCGCGGATCTTGACCTGCTGATCAAGGCGTCCGAAGAAGGCGAACGTCCCGTCCGGCCGGAGCGCGACCTCGTCGCCAGTACGGTAAAGCCGTCCGCCGGCCGAGTAAGGGTCGGGCACGAACCGCTCCGCAGTCAGCGCGGGGCGACGGAAATACCCCCGCGCGACGCCAGGACCGCCGAGCAGCAGCTCCCCCCGCTCGCCCGGCTCGACCGGCACCCCGTCGGCATCGGCGACGAAGGCGTGCGTGTTCGCGATCGGCTTGCCGACCGGGATCGGCCCGGCGGTGTCGGCGACCGTCATTCCCCTGTGCACGCAAGCGAAAGTGGTGCACTCGGTCGGGCCGTAGCCGTTGCTCATCTCGGCCCCGAGTTCTTCGATCACCCGCCGCGCCTGCACCGGCGGCACGACGTCGCCGCCCGCGATCACGTGCCGCACCCCGGCGAGCGCGGTGACCCGGTCGTCGACGACGTGCCCGAACAGCCCGGAGCTGAGCCACACCGTCGTGACCCCGAACCGGCGCACCGCCTCCTCCACCGTCGCCGCGGTCGGCACCCCCGGCGGCAACACAGCCAGCGCCGCGCCGGTGGCGAGGGCGCCCCACAACTCGAACGTCGAGACGTCGAAGCACAGCGACGTCAGGAGCAGAAACACTTCTCCCGCACCGAAATCGGCGAATCCGGAGCCGTGCACCAGCCGGACCACCCCGCGATGCGTCACCTGCACGCCCTTCGGCAGGCCGGTGGAACCGGAGGTGTACATCTGGTAGATCAGGTTGTCCGGCACCGCATTCACGACCGGCGGAGTGCTGGGCCATTCGCCGAGGTCGGCTTCGTCGGCGAGAACGACCGTCTGCGCGGCCTGGACCCGGTCCGCCAGCGCCCGTTCGGCGACCGCGACCGTCGCGCCGGAGTCGCCGAGCATGAACGCGAGCCGCTCGGGCGGATAACCCGGGTCGAGCGGGACGTAATAGCCGCCCGCCTTGAGGATTCCGAGCATCGCGACCAGCAGCGTCGTCCCGCGATCCAGGCACAGCGCGACCGGCGTCTCCGGCCCGATTCCCCGCGCTCGCAACAGATGCGCGAACCGGTTGGCGCGGCGGTCCAGCTCGCCGTAGTCCAGCCGTTCGTCGCCGTACAGCACCGCCGTGGCTTCCGGAGCCGCGGCGGCGCAGCGGGCGAACAGCTCGTGCACGCACAAATCGGGCAACGGCACGTCCGCGCCGCGTTCAGGCTGCATGGTCATGAAGGCGTCCTCCCGCGTCCAACGGTTCCGACTGGAGCATGACCAGGACCGCGGACCGGGGCCAGAGACGAACGAGCAGACATCCCCGCGGAGTCAGCGGCGCGCCCTGGGCAACGGCCTCCGGTATCCGAGCCACGCGCTCGACCCGAACAACCCGGCCAGCAGCGCCGCCGACGCCCCCAGCCACACCAGGTCGGCCGGCAGCGCGTCCGGATCCAGTTCGTCCGCGCGATGCGTCTTGACGATGCCCGCCCGGTCTTCGACCACGTCGACCGTCTTGCCGGCCTTCATCCGCGACTCCACCGACAGCTCCTCGGCCAGCAGCGTGCCGTCCGGCCGGTTGACCCGCGCGGAGCAGGCGGTGCCGCCCTTGACGTGATGGCATTCGGAGGACACCGCGATCGCGCTGTACCGGCTGCCGTCCGCCGCGAGGTAGCCGACCGCCGTCACCCCGACGCAGACCAGGTAGAACGCGGTCAGCAGGAAGCCTCCGACGAGGAACCAGCCGCGGCCGGAGAACATGAAGACCGCCGACGTCGCCAGTGCGGCGAGCAGGAGCCCGAAGAGCAAGCCCGCCGCGGCCGCCACCGAGCTGGTGCTGACGAATCCCACCGCCGCCGCGCCGCCGAGCACCAGGACGACGAGCCAGCACAGCCCCGCACGCAGCGCGACGACTCGACCGCTCGCCGGAGTCGTCTTCCGCGCGGAATCCCTTGCCACAGTGGGCTTTGTGGTGGACACGCCGGAATGATGACACGGCGGGGCCGCCGCCGTACCCGATTACGGACTACCGGCGAGCGTGATGCCCCTCGGCCGGAGCCCCGAAGAACGCTCGCACCGGCACCAGCAACCCGGCCAGCGACAGCACGATGAACACGATCTGGTGCACGTGATCAGTGCCCGGAGGCAGCCGGAAGATCAGGTGCGCGAGCCAGAACACCGGGTAGAACCACAGCGCGAACCACGCCCACCGCTCGCCCGCGCGGAACGGGATGACCGCGGTCAGCCCGCCGAACAGCCCGAGCCCGGCGGTGGCGAGCGCGTCGGTGCGGTAGAGCAGCGCGTCCCCGGCGGGCGGCGCGACGGCGACCACGATCCCGAAACCGAGGATCCCCGCGCTGACCACCGCGAGGCAGATCCAGCCGATCCGCATCGGCGCGCCGCTGTTCATCCGGCGAATTTACTCCGCTTCGGCCGGTTCCGGGCCGTACAGTCGCCGCTCTTCCGGAGGGGACGCAAGGCAGTCGCTTCGTATCGGCGCGCCGGGGTTCGTGCGGCGGAAGTGCTCGCCCTTCAGCCTGAGCACCGGCTCCAGCACGACATGAACCGGTCGATCCGCACCAGCGCACCGCTATCCGCCCGGCGAACCCGCGCCCCAAGCCCGGTTCGCTCAGCCGCCGCCCGCCGAAAAGCGCTAAGCCAGCCGTTCACCCGCCAACGCGGAACAACCCAGCCAATCCACCACAAATCCGCCCAGCGGGCTCAACCCCGCCCGAACTAACCTCACTCCGACGGCAACGCACAAGCCAGCCGATGCAGCGCCTTCTTCACCGCCGCAACCGACATTCCCCGCTCATGCCGCTGATTCTGGTACAGATCAGGCGCCAACGGAGCCAGCAGCACATCCGGCAGCGCCTCGTCCCGCAACCCGGCTTCCCGCACCTGCGCGGCCACGAAAACCCGCCAGAACGCGTACGCGCCGGTCTGGTACCGCCGAGCCCCCGTCTCCGCGCCCAGCGCCAACGGCAGATGCCGCTCCAGCAGATCGATCATCGCGTCGTAAAACGCGACCAACCGTTCCCGGGGCGCAGCACCCGGCCCGAGCGGCGGCGGTCCGGACAGCATCGCCTCCTGCAACCGGCGCTCGTGTTCGTCCAGCAGCGCGACCGCCACCGCGGCGACGCTGTCGTAGCGCCGATAAAGCGTGCCCCGGCCGACCCCGGCCGCCGCCGCCAGGTCGCCCATCGTGATGTCCGGGCCTTTCGCGGCGAACAGGTCCTCGGCCGCGGCGAGGATCCGCCGCCGGTTCGCCGCGGCGTCCGCTCGTTCGGTGACTGGCTTGCCGTTCACCCCGTCACTGTATCTGGACAGCGTGTCCGGATCGAGTACAGTCATAAGCGGACACAGTGTCCACATGACCGAGATGGGGGCAGACCATGCACTCGTTCACGCTCGCCGGCCGCACCGTGGACCGGATCGGCTACGGGACCATGCAGCTCGCCGGGCCGAAAGCCCTGGGCGGACCGGCCGATCCGGAGCGCGCCAAGGCCGCCGTCCGCGCCGCTGTCGACGCGGGCATCCGGCTGATCGACACGTCCGGCTACTACGGGCCCGAGACGGCCAACCGCCTGCTCGCCGAGGCGCTCCGGCCGTACCCGGAAGACCTGCTCATCGCCACCAAGGTCGGCGCGCGCCGCAGTCCCGACGGCGGGTTCCTCGCCGACGCCGCCCCGGAGGCGGTCAAGGCCGCGGTCCGGGACAACCTCAGACAGCTTGGCGTCGAACGGCTTCCGTTGGTGCACGCCAGGTTCATGCCCGACAGCACGGTGCCGTGGGCGGACACCGTCGGCGCGCTCGCCGAACTCCGCGAGGAGGGCCTGCTCGAACACGTCGGCGTCTCGAACGTCACTCGCGACCTGCTGGACCAGGCGCGTGCGGTCACGACGATCGCGTCGGTGGAGAACGAGCACCACGTCGGGCACTCCGGCGGCCGGGACGTCCTGGACGCCACCACCGCCGCCGGGATTCCGTATCTGGCGTTCCGTCCGCTCGGCAACGGAGCACTCGCCGGCGCGAAGTCGCCGCTGACCGAACCTGCCGCGCGGCTTGGCGTTTCGGCGGCCACGCTGGCCCTCGCCTGGCTCTTGGACCTCGCGCCCAACCTCGCTGTCATCCCGGGCACGAGCAACCCAGACCACCTTGCCGACCTCGTCGCCGCGCGGGAACTCGCCATCCCCTCGGCCGTCCGCGCCGCGCTCGACGAGGCCTGACGATGGGCTGGATCGCCGTGTTCACGGCCGGGCTGCTCGAAATCGCCTGGGCGCACAGCATTCGCCTCGCCGACGGCTTCGCCAAACTCGTCCCGACGCTCGTCTGCGGCGCGCTCACCGTCCTCGTGCTGTACGTGCTGAACCTCGGCATGAAGACGGTTCCGGTCGGGTCGGCGTACGCGGTGTTCGTCGGGATCGGCGCGGTCGGGACGGCTGTCGTCGGGATCTTCTGGCTCCGCGAACCGGTCAGCCTGCCGCGGATCCTCGCGCTCGCGCTGATCGCCGGCGGGGTCGTCCTGCTTCAGCTGACGTCACGGACCGCGTAACGGCCGAGCCGGTCCCGGAACAAGCCGCCGGGCCCGGGACCGGCTCCCCCGAAGTTCCGCGGCCCGGAACCGCTTCAGCCCATCGGGCATCACCCGTCTGCCAGGATCGTCCACGGACTGTCGCCCGCCGTCATCCTCCCGTGTCCGCGGCGGCATCGTTCGTGCCCCGGCGACCGGCGCGCGAACACCCCGCAAGGGTGGCTTCCTAGGCCAGAAGAGGCACGCCGAACGGTTCCCGCCAGCCCGCGAGTGAATTCCCGCTAATCGTCTTGTCCGGGGAAAAGAATTCTCGCTAGCCTCGGACCCCGAGGGAGAAATGCCGACCGCCCCGCGCCAGCCGGGAGCGGGACGGCGCAGTTCACCGCGCGCCGACCGGAAATTGCGGTCCGAAAAGGGAGTACATGATGACGTCTGTTGCCCGTCCGGTTGCCCGCACCGCGTATCAGCAGTCGGTCGCCGACTACTGGAATGCCGAAAAGGATCCGGTCAACCTGCGCCTCGGCGACGTCGACGGGCTTTACCACCACCACTACGGCATCGGCGAGTACGACCCGTCCGTTCTGGACGGACGCGGGGAAAAGCGCGACAAGGCGATCATCGCCGAAATGCACCGGCTGGAGACCGCGCAGTCGCAGTTCCTGTTGCAGCACCTCGGGGACATCGAGCCCACCGCGCGGCTGCTCGACGCCGGCTGCGGGCGGGGCGGCACGAGCGTGCAGGCGCACCAGCGGTTCGGCTGCCGGGTGGACGGGATCTCCATTTCCGAGCAGCAGGTCGAATTCGCCAATGAACAGGCGCGGCTGCGCGGAATAGACGGAGCGGTGCGCTATCACCTCCGGAACATGCTCGACACCGGATTCGAAAGCGGCGATTTCGCCGGGATCTGGAACAACGAAAGCACGATGTACGTCGATCTGCACGAACTCTTCGCCGAACACGCGCGGCAGCTCGCCCCGGGCGGCCGATTCGTCACCATCACCGGCTGCTACAACGATCTGACCGGCGGGCGTTCGCGCGCGGTGAGCCAGATCGACCAGCATTACATCTGCAATATCCACGCCCGCGGCGACTATTTCAAGGCGCTGAGCGCCAACGGGTTCGTCCCGATCAGCGTCGTGGACCTCACCGAGGCGACGATCCCGTACTGGGAGCTGCGCGAGCAGTCGTCCGTCGCGACCGGCATCGAAGGGCCGTTCCTGACCGCCTATCGCGAGGGCAGCTTCCACTACCTGCTCATCGCCGCCGACCGCGTCTGACCGGGCGGGACGGCATGTCCGGAATCGCAGCGGTCCGCCCGGACCTCGCGTTCGCAGGCCCGTTCGGCCTCGGCACCTCGGCGGCCCGGATCGCCGAGCAGTTCGCGCCGCGGTCCGAGCCGCCGCGCGGCCAGGATCCGGCGTACGCGGAACGGGAATGGGGCGACGGCAGTGCGTCGCCGCTGTACTGCCCGGCCGTGCGGCGGGTGGACGAGCCGCTCGCCGAGGAGGTCGACCGGCGGCTCGTGGCGTGGGCGGCGGACTGCGGGTTCGAGGGCGAGGGGCTGGACCAGATCGCGCGGGCCACGCTCGGCAGGCTCGTGATGCTCGCCCACCCGGACTCCTCCGATCCCGACCGCCTCCTGATCGCCGCGCAGCTCAACGCCGTGTGGTGGGCGGCCGACGACTACTACGCCGACGACAGCGCCCTCGGCGCCTCGCCGACCGAACTCCCGCCGCGGCTGGCGCTGGTGATGGCCGCGATGGACCCGGTCGCGCCCGCGGGCGAGTTCTCCGAGCCGCTGGAGGAAGCGCTGCGGGCGGATCCGATCCGGGTCGGGTTCCGTTCCGCGGTCGACCATCTGGGCAGGCACGGTTCGCCGGTGCTGGTCCAGCGGGTCTGCTATTCGACGTTCGCGATGTTCGTCAGCTGGGGCGCCTACGCCGCGTGGCGCCACACCGGCCGCTATCCCCCGGCCTGGGAGTACCTGGCGGCACGCCAGCACGACAGCTTCTACACCTCGATGACCCTCATCGACGCCGTCGGCGGGTACGAACTGCCCGCGCCGTTCTACTACGACCCGCGCGTGCGGGAGGCGATGATGCGCGCGGGCACCGCGACGGTCCTGGTCAACGACCTCCATTCGGTGGCCAAGGACGCCGCCGACGAGAACCCGGTCTGCAACATGGTGCTGCAGATCGCCGCCGACCGGAACTGCCCGGTCTCCGAGGCGGTCGAGGCCACGGTCGCGCTGCACAACAAGATCGTGCGCGAGTTCGAGGAGGGGCATCGGGCCCTGCTCTCGATCCCGTCGCCGGAACTGCAGCGCTTCCTCGCCGGCGTCCGCGACTGGATGGGCGGCGGCTTCGAATGGCACGCCACGAACCCTCGCTACCGCTCCTGATCCCAGACTCCTGAGCCAAGCCAACGTTCCCCAGACAAGGTGGTTTCGCTGTGACTGTCACCGATCCGGTCGACTCCGCGGACGTGGAAGACCGGGAACCCTTGAGCCTAGGCCGCGCGGCGGCGCGGCAGCTGGCCACGACCACGAAGTCCGTCCCGCAGATGCAGGGCATCAGCACGCGGTGGCTGCTGAAGGTGCTGCCGTGGGTCGAGGTCTCCGCGGGCACGTACCGCGTCAACCGGCGGCTGTCCTACACCGTCGGCGACGGCCGGGTCACGTTCGTGACCAGCGGCTCCGAGGTCCGGGTCATCCCGCCCGAGCTCGGGGAGCTCGCGCCGCTGCGCGGATTCGACGACGAGGCGGCGCTGGCCGAGCTCGCCGGGCGGTTCGCCCAGCGCGAGTACCAGCCGGGCGACGTGCTGGCCGAATTCGGCAGCCGCGCCGACCAGGTGTTCCTTGTCGCGCACGGCAAAATCACGAAGGCGGGCGTCGGAGCCTACGGCGATCAGACCGTGCTCGGCACGCTCGTGGACGGCGACTACTTCGGCGAGAACGTGCTCGTCAGCGCGGACGGGATCTGGGAGTTCACCACCAAGGCGGTCACCGCGGTGACCGTGCTGACGTTGTCGCGCCAGGAGTTCGAAGGCGTGCTGAACCGCTCGGACTCGCTGCGCGAGCACCTCGATGCCTTCGTCGCGGGCGGGGACACGGCCCGCAACGAACACGGCGAGGCCGAGATCGCCCTCGCCGCCGGGCACGACGGCGAACCGCAGCTGCCGGGCACCTTCGTCGACTACGACACGTCCCCGCGCGAGTACGAGCTGAGCGTCGCGCAGACCGTGCTGCGGGTCCACAGCCGGGTCGCCGACCTCTACAGCGAGCCGATGAACCAGACCGAGCAGCAGTTGCGGCTCACCGTCGAGGCGCTGCGGGAACGGCAAGAGCACGAGCTGGTCAACAACCCCGACTTCGGCCTGCTGAACAACGCCGACTTCGACCAGCGGGTGCCGACCCGCACCGGCCCGCCGACGCCGGACGATTTCGACGAGCTGCTTTCGCTGGTGTGGAAGGACCCCGGGTTCTTCCTCGCGCACCCGAAGACGATCGCCGCGTTCGGGCGGGAATGCAGCAAGGCCGGGATCTACCCCGGCTCGGTCGACCTCGGCGGCCACCAGGTGCCCGCGTGGCGCGGCGTGCCGATCCTGCCGTGCAACAAGATCCCGGTCACCGAGACCCGCACCAGCTCGGTCCTGCTGATGCGGACCGGCGAGCAGGCACAGGGCGTCGTCGGGCTGCACCAGACCGGGCTGCCGGACGAGTACCAGCCGGGCCTCAACGTGCGGTTCATGGGCATCAGCGAGCAGGCCATCCTGTCCTACCTGGTCTCGGCCTACTATTCCGCCGCCGTCCTCGTGCCGGACGCGCTCGCCGTGCTGGAAGCCGCCGAAATCGGCCGGGAGGGCTGAGCCCGGTGCCGATCACGCAGCAACAGGAGCAGCTCTCCCTCGGCGTCAAGGCGGCCCGCACCCTCGCCACGACCACCAAGTCGCTGCCGCAGATGCGCTCGATCACCCCGCGGTGGCTGCTGTCGCAGCTGCCGTGGGTCGAGGTGCCCGGCGGCAGCTACCGGGTCAACCGGCGGCTCGCCTACACCGTCGGCGACGGCAAGGTGAGCTTCTTCCAGACCGGGGCGCAGGTGCAGGTCGTCCCCCTCGAACTGACCGAGATCGAGCTGCTGCGCGGGTTCGCCGACGAGGCTGCGCTCGGCGCGCTGGCCGACGCGTTCGAACAGCGCGAGTACGAGGCGGGCAGCACGCTCGTCTCCGCCGGGGACTCGCTGGACCAGCTCGTGCTCATCGTGCACGGCAAGGTCACCCGGCACGGCGAGGGACAGTACGGCGCGGAAACCCACCTGGGCACCGACACCGACGGCGACCATTTCGGCGGCGAACTCCTCGCCGCCGACGACGCCACCTGGGGTTTCACCGCCCGCGCCGCGACGAGGGTGGTCGCGCTGGTGCTGCCCGGCGGCTCGTACGCCCGGCTCAACGGCAGGCTCGATTCCCTGCGCGCGCACGTCGCGCAGGCCGCTTCCCGGCCGCGGAAACCGCAGAACCGCAAGGGAGAGGCGAGCATCGACCTTTCCGCAGGCCACGACGGCGAACCGGTCCTCGCCGGCACGTACGTCGACTACGAGCCCTCGCCGCGCGAGTACGACCTCGCGGTGGCGCAGACGGTCCTGCGGGTGCACAACCGCGTCACCGATCTCTACAACGACCCGATGAACCAGTTCGAGCAGCAATTGCGGCTCACCGTCGAGGCATTGCGGGAACGGCAGGAACACGAGCTGGTCAACAACCCGGATTTCGGCCTGCTGCACAATGCCGACCTCAAATCCCGGATCACCACGCGCACCGGTCCTCCGACGCCGGGCGATCTGGACGAACTGCTCTGCCGCCGGCGCAAAACGCGCCTGTTCCTCGCGCATCCGAGGGCGATCGCGGCGATCGGGCGGGAATGCACGAAGGCCGGCGTTTATCCCGAGCCGGTCGTGGTGGACGGGAAACGCGTCACCGCGTGGCGCGGGGTCCCGATCCTGCCGTGCGAAAAAATCCCGGTCAGCGAGGCGGGCACCACCTCGGTGCTCGCGATGCGCACCGGGGAAGACGACGCGGGCGTCATCGGATTGCGGCCGAAATCCCTCGCCGACGAATACCGGCCGGGATTGAACGTGCGGTTCATGCACATCGACGACCGCGCTGTGTCGTCCTATTTGGTCAGTGCCTATCACTCCGTCGCGGTCCTCGTCCCGGACGCGCTGGGGATCCTCGACGACGTCGAGGTCGCCCGGGCTTGAGCGCGGGTCTGGGTTGCGTGCCACGTCGATGCTCGCCGGGAGCGCACTGCTTCCGGCGAGCATCGACGTTTCAGCGGAGGATCTGCTTGCCAGGCAAGCGAACTTCCAGGGCACGGCAACGCTCGCCGGAAGCAACAGCCCCGGCGAGCGTCGACGTCTCAGCGGAAGATGTGCTTCTCCGGCAAGCGAACCGTCACGAACCCGTTGGCGAAGTTCTGCTCCACCTGTGCGGATTCCTGAGCGTCCGGCATCGCGTTCTTGCACGTGATTCCCGGCCCGTGCCCGGACATCAGCTCCGAGCAGGGTCCCTCGTAATGGTCGGGAAGGCCGAGGTTGTGGCCGATCTCGTGGGCGATGATCCGGGTCGGGTCGTTGCCCTCGGCGACCTGCTGGGTGTCGATGTAGATGTCGCCGGTGCCGTGCCCGTCGGTCTGGGTGTAGGACCCGCCGCCGGTGGTTTCGTGCATGATGATGGTCGCGGAACCGCCGCTGTTCAGATGGACGTTGTGCACCGAGCTGTTCCAGTTCGCCGCGGCCTGGGTGGCTTCGGCCTGGTAGTCGGGCAATCCGCTGGCGTCGTAGTACAGCTCCACCGCGTCCAGCGGCGCGGCGGCGGCCGTCCCGACTCCGGTCAGCGGCAGCACCAACGCGGCGGCCGCGCCGGCGGCCAGCCGGCCAAAGCGTTGCAAGGTCATGGTTTTTCCTCTCCGAAGGAGGGTTTCCGGGACAGGGTTCAGCTTCCGATCTGCTGCTGGATCCACGACATGTACTGGGCGATGCCGGTGTAGAGGGTGGTGGTGGCGCATTCGCCGCCGTTGTCGCCGGGGCCGTGGGTTTCGCCTACCAGCGTCCAGTTCCCGGTGGTGCCGACGATCGCGGGGCCGCCCGAATCGCCGTGGCACGCGGAATGCCCGTAGTCGCCGGAGATGCAGACGTCGCCCGCACCGCCGCCGCCCGCCGCGCACGCGCTGCTGTCGAGCACCTGAAGGTCGATCTGCTGCAGGGTTTGCGCCGTCTGGCAGTTGGGCCAGCTCGTGCAGCCCCAGCCGAGCAGCCGCGCGCCCGTTCCCGGCGACGGGTTGCTCTGCGCCATCGCGACCGGCGCCGACTGGGCGGGCTGGCTCAGGTGCATCATGGTGAGGTCGGTGCCGTCGTCGGTGATCACGTTGTCGATCTGGCCGACCTCGCCCGCGTTGATGTCGATGGCGCCGATCCGCGCCGTCGAGGCCTGGCCGCAGTGGTTCGCCGTGATGATCCACTGGGGCGCGACGAGGCTTCCGCCGCAGCCGTTGTCCAGCGACACCATGAACGAGTAGGTTTCGCTGGCGTCGCTGCCTCCGATGATGGCCGGCTGCGCCGCGACCGCCGGTGCGGCCACTCCGAACAGCAGGGCAGCCGCGCCCATCACCGCCAGCATTATTTTCCGCATCTCTTTCCCTTCCATAGCAACCAATCCCGCCAATCGCGGGAGAGGCAGGAGTTCGGCCGGGGATACGGCCGGGGGGACCACTTTCGCGGGCGCCGGGCCCGCTATGGAAACCACAGAGTCCCAGGGCCGCCGGAGTCCGAACACCGTCGAAAGGAGGGATACGCCCCGGACGCCGAACCGTGCGCGGCGGCACGAACGTCGATTACCGGGATGAACCGAACGCGGAATAAGGCGTTCCGGTTGGGCGTCCGCGCTGTTCAACGAGCCGCTAATGGATCGGATGCGGCGAGTTCGGACTTCCGTTCAGCGGACGGGCCCCGCCGCTGGACAGCAAAGCCGAACGGGATTCGCGACTTTCGTGGGTATAAGCGATTGCCAAGGATCCCTAAACTGCGAATTGCGCCCGCATTAGCTGACCGCGGTGCGCCATCGTCCTATTCGCAAGAAACGGAGATGTGCATGATCCCAGCACTCAGTCAAAGACACGGCGGACGCGGCGGTATCGCCTTCGCCGCGGCGGTTCTGGCCGCTGGATCAGTTTTCGCCGCCTCGGGCGTCGCGGCCGCCCAGCCCTCGACGGCACCGCTGAACGCGAGAGCCGCGACCGCCATGTCCGCCAGCATCGCGAAGTCGCTCGGCGACCGCACCGTGGGCTCGTACTACGACCAGGCCGCTTCGCGCCTGACCGTCACCGTCACCGACCAGGCCGCCGCCGACCAGGTCCGCGCGGCCGGCGCGACGCCGAAGTTCGTGAAATACCGTGCGTCCCAACTGAAAGCCGTCACCTCGGAACTCGCCCGCACCGCCAGCGTCCCCGGCACCGCGTGGCGCGTCGACCCGCGAACCGGACAGGTGCTCGTCACCGCCGATTCGTCCGTCACCGGAGCCAAACTCGCGCAGGTGACCGGCGCCGTGCACCGCTTCGGCGACAAGGCGCGCTTCGCCCAGACGAAGGGCAAACTGCGCCCGCTGATCAGCGGCGGCGACGCGATCTGGGGCCAGGGCCTGCGCTGCTCGCTGGGCTTCAACGTGCACACCTCGAGCGGCCAGCCCGCGATCCTGACCGCCGGACACTGCGGCGTGGCCACGAACGACTGGTGGGCAGACCAGGGCAACTCGCAGCACATCGCCAGCACGTCCGGAGCGAACTTCCCCGGCACCGACTATTCGTACGCCACCTACGACTCCGGCGTGGACGCCCCGAGCGCCATCAACACCGGCCAGCAAATCACCGCCGCGGGCGACGCGACGGTCGGCGAAACGGTCACCCGGAGCGGCTCGACGACCGGCGTCCACGACGGCCAGGTCACCGCGCTCAACGCCACGGTGAACTACCAGGAAGGCGCGGTGAACGGCCTGATCGACACCACCGTCTGCGCCGAACCCGGCGACAGCGGCGGCTCGCTCTTCGACGGAGCCACCGCACTGGGCCTCACCTCCGGCGGCAGCGGAGACTGCAACTCCGGCGGAGAAACCTTCTTCCAGCCAGTCCCCGCGGCCCTGAGCGCCTACGGTCTGGTTCTGCCGTAAACCCTTTCCCCGCCTGGGGTTCTGTCGGCTGTGAGGGGAACCCTGAGGGACTCTGATTCCCCCAGGGTTCCCCTCACGACCTTCGGCTGGTTGTGAAGAGGCCCCTCGCGACTCTCGGGTCGTGAGGGGCCTTCGCGTACGTAGGTTCCCGGCGGCCGGTTGGGTGGCAGGGCTAGCGGCCCAAGCGGCATTGGGGTGGGCCGGTCGGTGATTCAGGCGAGGCCGGTCGACGATGGGGCGGGCTGGTCGATGATCGGGCCGGGTCGGCCATTGATCGACGCCGGGCCGGCCGACGTTGGGGCAGAACAGGTCAGCGATCGGGGCCGGTCCGCCAGTAATCGAGGCGGGGCCGGTCGATGATCGAAGCCGGGGCCGCCAGTGATTGAGACGGGCCGGTCGACGACCGAAGCGGGACCGATCGGTCATCGAGGCCAGGCCCGCCAGTGCTTGAGGCGGGCTGGTCGACGGCGAGGGCGGGACCGGCCAACGATTGAGGCCGGGCCGGTCAATAAAAGCTTCCGTGAGGGAACCACCCCGCCAGCCACGCCGCCCAGTCATCCCGCCCACGAACCCACCCACCCAACCGCAGCAGACGCACCCAACTCCCCCAGCGCAGCCACACCCCCCGCACCCCGATACGAAGCCAAAAACACGGCGCGGGGGTGCTTGTCAAGGCATCTTGCCCAAACCCTGAAACTGACACACTTTCACCCGTTTGGCTCACGAAACCGGGTTTTCCCAGGTCCACAGGTTGCCAGGCGCGCCTAACAGCCGACCTCGGGGCGGATCAGGCGTGCATGGTCTCCACGGGTTCGCCGAAGACCAGACGGTCATGCCGCTTGCAGAGAAGCCGCGTCTTGCGGCGCTTGCCGGGCAGCCTCTCGCCGCTAACCGCGGGTTGCCGACAGAGCCAGCAGAACCCGCCGTTGACGCTGACCCGTTGAACCCCACCTCGCGAATAGCATCGCCGCTCATTTCCTAATGGTCGCCTCGGACAACGGTCGCGCGCAGTCCGCGCCACCCGACCGAATTACCGAAGTTCTTCTCCCATGATCGTTTAAGTACCTCGTTTGCGCAGGTAGGAGGTCTTTTTTCTGCTTTCCGGGTAGGGTCGCGCGCACCCAGCCAGGGGGTTCCCTGGTGTTGACCCGGACAGTAGTGAAGGGACCCGAAAAGTGGTTCATGGAAATCGCGGGGCTGAAGCGCGCCCGAAATCAGACGAGGCGGAGGCGGTGCCGGTCGGAGGCCACCAGCGCCGCAGGAGCCGGGTAGTTCTGGCGGTGCCGTCGCGGTCCGAGAAGGCAGGCCCGGCCCCGGTCGTTGCCGAGGCTGTTCACACCTACCGGGTGGAGCTGTCTATGGAGGACCCGAGCCTCGTGTTCGTCGCGCTCGTGGAGGTGCCAGGCCCGGACGAGGCGGCGAAGGCCGCCGGCCTGCGGCTTCGCGAGATCGTCAAGGACGGGCATTTCATCACGCACTTCCACACGACGCTCGTGGACGAGGAGTCGGTTCTCCCTGCGCAGAGGCGGGGGGCCGAGGCGTGATCAACGGTGAATTGCAGTCGGGCGAGAAGGTCGTCCCGGCCAAACTTCTGCGCGAGTGGGGCATCGTCTTGCCGACCGGATGGACGGTGACGATCCGGCCGGATCGGTTCGACCTGGGCCGGAGCCCGCTGGACTTCGACCCCGGGGTGTATTCGGCGCACGACTATGCCGCGTTCCTCGCGAGGCGCTTGACGTTCGTCGTCGTGACGGCCGAGGTGCGCGAGGGCAAAGGGAATCTGGCGAACGTCGAGGTCGACGGCATCGCGTGGCGGCAAACCGAACCGCGGTTCCTGCATGTCGGCTACGCCGACGTGGACGCGCTCCTGTCCGAGGGCGACCGCCGGGAACTGGTGGTCGACGCTGTGGCAGCGGCGGAGCGGGAGGCAGGCCGGTGAACGGCGACAGACCTGTGCTCTACGGATTGAAGGCGCTGGTCCTGCGGCCATGGAACGGCACACAGCCGATCCCGGACCGAGTGATCAGCGGCGACCCCAAGGTCCGCGAGGTGTATCTCGTGGGCGACAGGGTCCCGCGCACGTATCCCGTGTACCCGGACAAGCCGATGGTGGTCCTCGGCGAGACGTGGCCGGGAGAACCGGTCGCGCGTCCGGCGAATCCGTGTCCCAGCAACTGCAACGGCTACATGGCCAGCGGCGCGTACATCGTCCAGACCGGCTGCTTCGACGGCTGGTACACGCTGTTCGGGCATGTGCTCCCGATCCCCCTGCACGACTACACCGAGAAGAAGCGGGTGTCGTGATGGCGACTGTGTACCGCAGGATCACGCCGGACAACTACGCCGCCGCTCTGGCCGAGGCCGAAGCCGCCGTGCCGCCCGCCGAGGCGAAACGGGATCGGCTGAAGCAAGCGTACGACCAGCGGGTCGCCCCGCGCTCGGAGGCCGAGACCGATCCGGCCAGCGCGTTCCGTCGCAGGACGTCGGGTCAGGCCAGGAAAGCGGAGAAGAAGTTCGAGCTGGACATGGAGGCGTACAAGGCATACGAGGCCGCGGAGCGGGAGTACAAGCTCTGCGCCTCGCGGGCGTTGCGGCTGCGCCAGTCGGCCCCGGTGCCCTACACCGAGGAACAGTTGCGGACGGCGGTGGCCGTGCGCACGGAAGATGGCTGGTTCAAGCTGCTGAAGGTCAACAAGGTGACGGTCGGCGTCGATGCCGGGTTCCCGTGGCCGCACAAGATCCGGCGCGAACTGGTGCTCGAAGTCAAGGCGGCCGCTCCCGAGCCGGAGGAAGACGACGCTTCCGGCCCGGACATGCCGACCGGCGACGAGGCCGAGGAAGTCCGGCGCGCGGTGTCGATGTTAGAGGCTGCGGCGGACTGCGAGGGCGACGACGCCGAGCACGATGCGGCCGTCGCCCTGGCGCGAGCGGCGCTGAACCTGGCCGACACCGTCGAACCGGGCGGCCCCGCCGGGGAGGTCTCCGATGACCAGTGAGCCGGATTTCGCCGAGGTGGGCCGGAAGGCATTCCTCGCGGGCGAACCCGCTGCCCCCGCGCTCAACGCTGTCGTCCGCGAGGCGATCAAGGACATGGCGGTCGGCACCGGAGCGGCGGACATCATGCTCGCGTTCCAGAAGGGATGGACCCAAGCCTGCATCGCAGCCGGGATCACAGTCCACTTCGGATCGCCGGTCAGCCCCGGGGACACCGCGTGCCCAAGCAGGGCGGCCGACCCGGCCCTGACCGACGACCCGCGCGCGGTGACGTGCGAGTCCTGCCGGGACTCCGAGGACTGGACCGCGTACGCCGAGATAGCCGAACTCACTGACATGCTGCCCGAGGCGACGGAGACCGAGCCGGACCGCATCGCGATCCTCCGGGAGGTGCTAGACAAGTTCACGATGCGCAAGATCGACGGCGTGCCGATCGATCCGCAGACCGCGAACGCGATCCTCACCGTGTACGACGCGGACGCGGTCAAGGCCATGCCGGAGTTCCGGGAGAAGTTCGCCGCGCTCCCGATCCTGCGGATGGCCGGAGTGGCGTGGCGGCTCGTGTCCTGACCACGCTCTGAGAGCAACGGAGGGGTCCCGGCCTACCGGCCGGAACCCCTCCCACTGAGTGCATATTTCTACGGTTATTCATCCGAGTCAACTATCCGACCTGCGCAATCATTTGTCGACGAACTATCCGTACATTCAATGCATCTAAAAGACCGCGCATCACCCATAGATTCAAGGCAGGTCAAGGATCAATCTGGGTAGATAGATATTGGAGTTCCTGAGAGTTGTCACCCTTGACAGACAGGGCCTCTAGGTAGCGCTCACCTGCGGATCAGCAGGCTCAACGCCGTGTTTATCACTCGTCCGGAGTATCTGCCGTATCGCCCATTCGACTAGCGAGCCGCGAAATGTCAGAGAGCGGTTGACGGGGTCGACGGGCAATGCATAGGCTGGCTCGCCAGAACCCCGTTGGTCCGGATCCACCGCGCACCCCGCAGATGCCCGCTCCTGCCTTCGCTGCGCCCCTGAATGAATGGAGGGCAGTTCGCCATGACGGTCTCCGTGCGCGTTCGCGACCTGCCGGCGTTGGCTGAGCAGGTCAACGCGGCAGGCAGCCAGCGATGGCTCGCGAGCAGGATCGGGATCAGCCCGACCGCGATCAACCTGTTGATGCAGGGCAAGCGGACCACGGTCCGGGTGAACACCGCCGCCGGTATCGAGGACGCGCTCGAGGCACCACGCGGTTCGTTGTTCGTGTTCACCGACCTCGATCTGGTCGGCCCGTACGCCCGCGACGAAGCGGACGCGGCATGAGCACGGCCTCGAATCGCGAGTGGACAGGGCGGTTCTTCGCCGAGCGCGGCCAGACGATGACCGGCGAAACCTGGGCCGCGATCGAGACCAATGTGGACGCTGCGCCACCGATACCTGAGGTCGTTCTCGCTCGTGCTGCGGCGGTGATCCGGCCCGTTCCTCCGCCTGCCGATGCCCCGAGCGCGCGGGGCGGCTCCCAACGCCCGCGTTCCCGGCAGGCGACGCGCGCGGCCTGACCAGCGCACAGGCCGCGCAGGCGTGCCCGCACCGCAGTGAGCGCCCCCGCTCCTGCGGGCGGGCCGCCATTCCCACCTTCTCCTCACCGAGAGGCAATCCACCATGGGCGAACGCCCTTCGCATGCCCAAACCGTCCGCGCCGCCGTGGTCGAAGCACCGCTGTGGCTGTTCTGGCGGCTGGCCTACGGCCTCGACCGAGCCTGGAACGGCACACGCGGCCAGGTCGGCTCCGCCGCCCGCAACTACCGCGAATCCCCGACCGTGCAACGACGCCTGGTCCTGCTCTCGGCTGCACAGACGGTGCTGCTGCTCGGGCTGGCCGTCCTCGCCGTCCTGCTGCTCGCCTGAAAGGCCGTTCGATGACCTCCGCAGAACCACCCGACATCGCCGCGATGCGCGACCAGCAGGACCCGGACACCCCGCTGTTCAACGACCTCATCTCCGAGCGCGACCCCGAGATCGTCGACGGTCTCGGACGCGGGTGGCCCCCGGCGGCTAGTCCGCCTGACGACCGCCCGGACGACGAACCGGAACCGGATGAGGCGGACGACGCCGAGCCCGCCGCGAGTCCCGGCGCGGAGCCGGAACCGCAGGAGGACGAACCCGCAGAACCGCCCGGCGACGCGTCGGAGCCCGACCCCGACCCTGCTCCATCGCTCGCCGAGTAGGCCCCGGTCCCCACCGGCCGTTCATCCGTCTCGCGCCACCCGGAGAGAAACAGATGCAACCCGATCCGCCCCGGCCTTCCCGCGTCGTTCGGCTCGATGCCGAGAAAGACCGCGTCCAGCAACTCCTCCGACGTTGGCGCACGATCAGCTCCGACCAGGGACGGGCAAAGAGCGAGTTGCAGGGCATCGAGGCCGAACTCGATGCCCTGCTCGGAGACGCCGACGTCGGCACCCTCAACGGCCAACCGGTCGTCGAACGCCGGGCCAAGAAACGGCCCCCGATCGACGTCGGCCGCTTGCTCCGCGACCACCCCAAGCTGGCGGACAAGTACCGGAGCACTGAGGGCAACACCGAATTGAAGTTTCCCCGCCAAACAAAGGACCGCCCCTCGTGACCCCTCTCAGCGTCCGCACCGAACAGGATGTTCGGCGGTGACCGCCACGGAGGTCAACGGGATCCCCGTGGTTTCGGACGAACCGCGTCGCGCCCCGTTCTCCGACAACGGCGGGAGGCCGGTCTTCCAACGGCAAACCCGCGTTCTCACCCTCGCCGACGGCACCACGACCTACGGGTGCCTGCACTGCGACTACACGAAGCCGAACCCGAACTCGATCCGGCCGCACCTGATCAAGCACAAAGACCGCAAGTCCACCGGCACGACGCCCGAGCCGCTGGACCTGCCGCTGTCGGAACTCATGGAACGGCTGAAGAAACTCGACCAGATCACCGAGGACAGGGACGCGTGGAAGACCCGCGCCCAGACCGCGGAACGCCGTCTCGCCCAGCTCCGCAACGCCCTCGGCGTGTCCGCGTAAGCGCACCGGGAAAAACCTCAGCCACGAAAGGAGAATCGTGTCGGTCAAGCTCCATCCGGCCCTGCCCGCCGACGACCGCAACGGACTGCCCGCCATCGCCGCCTCGCTGATCGAACGTCCCGATGACGTGCATGTCGCGGTCCTGCTCGTGCGGACGAAAGAGATCCGCACCAACGCCCGCACCGGCGACGTCGTGCCCACGGCGGAAATCCTGGCCTGCGAGGCGTACACCGGGACCACCGCCGACGCGGCGGCCCTGCACCGGCTGCTGCGCCGCCAGCACGAGCGCCGCACCGGCAAAGTCGAACTGCCCCTCGAACTCGAGGAAGCCATCGACGGACTGCGCCCCGCCGAAGAGCCCGTCGACGGGCGGGAGGACAGCGACCCGGACGGCGGCCCGTGGTGACCCCCGTCCGCGCCGCCGCACAGTTGCCGCAGCCGCCGTTCCCGATGCCCGCGACCGTGGTCTGCGAGTACTGCGGCCACGCGGCCGTGGCGTTCTGGCCGGGCCGCTACGTCGACCACGGCGGCGGAGTGGTCTGCACCCCGACCGCCGTGCGGCAGGTCCGGCGGGCCGCCGCGTGAGCGAGTACGCGCCGCCGATCCGGCGCAAGAACCACGGCAAGGGCCATTCCTACGTGGACGCGCACGGCGTGAAAGTCCCCGGGGTCACGACGATCCTGTCCGACGGAGTGCCGAAACCCGCGCTGATCAACTGGTCGGCCCGCACGACCGCGGAGTACGCGATCGACCATTGGGACGAGCTGAGCGAACTGGCCCCGTCCGCCCGGTTGAAGGCGCTGAACGGGGCGCGGTTCGCCGACCGCGACGCCGCAGCCAAACGCGGCAGCGAGGTCCACGGCCTCGCCGAACGGCTGGTGAACGGGGACGAGGTCGAGGTCCCCGAGGCATTGGCCGGGCACGTCGACGCGTACGTGGCGTTCCTCGACGCGTTCGCCGTCGAACCGGTCCTGGTCGAGTTCGTGGTGATGTCGGACGCCTACGGGTGGGCCGGAACCGGCGACCTGATCGCGGACTTCCCGACGCTGGGCCTGCGGCTGCTGTGCGACATCAAGACCAGCCGCTCCGGCGTGTACGGCGAAACCGCCTGGCAGCTCGCCGGATACCGCTACGCCGACTACTACATCGACGCCCACGGCGGCCAGCAGCCGATGATCGAGGTCGACGGCTGCGCCGTGATCCACGTCCGCGCCGACGGCGCCGACCTGTACCCGATGACCGCCGGACCCGAGCAGCTGCGCGAATTCCGCTACATCCACCAGGTAGCCCGCGCGTGCGCCCGCTCCCGCGACTACGTCGGGGAGGTGATCCTCCCGCCCACGCTCGCGCAGGCCGGATAGCACCGGCCGCCCCGCACACCAGCACCGCACGTTCCGCGCACCACGCAGAAGCCCCTCTGCCTGCCCTCTGCTGCGCATCACCCGCAGACCGAGGACCAGATGAGCGAGCTTGCGCGCTACGACGCGCCCCACCAGATCACCCGACCGGCACAGGAATCGTCCGCACCGACCCCGCTGGACGAATGGGTCCTCGTCGTGCGCGACGTGTCCAAACTGGCCGGACAGATCGCCGACACCCCATTCGTGCCGGACGGGATGCGCGGCAACCCCGCCGCCGTCACCGCCACCATCCTCACCGGCCGGGAAATGGGTCTCGGCCCGATGACCAGCCTCCAGCACATCCACATCGTCAAGGGAAAACCCGGCAAGAGCGCGGAAATCATGCGCGGGATGGTTCTGGCCGCCGGGCACCACATCCGCGACGTCGAGGTCACCGACACCCGCGCCGTCCTCGAAGGCCGCCGCCGCGACGAGGAGACCTGGACCCGCGTGACCTTCACCGCGGATCAGGCCAAGCGGGCGCGGATCGATCTCGGCGGCTATCCCGAGGACAAGCTGTACGCGCGCGCCACCACACGACTCTGCCGGCGGCGGTTCGCCGACGTCGTCGGCGGAATCGCGCTGACCGTGGACGAACTGGAGGACGGCGAAATCCCGGACACCCCGAAACCCGCCCTGGCACCCCCGTCCGGTACGGCCGGACCCGGAACACCCCCGGCCCCCAAACGCACCGCAAAACGCCGTACAGCCCCGAAAAACCAGGCCCACGGGGCCAAGGCCACCAGTGCCCCCGCCCGGCCCGAGACGCCACCGGAAGAACCGGCCGAAACTCCCGCCCAGGACGCAGCACCGCTGCCCGCCCTGCCCGGCGAGGACGAACCCGGCGACCCCGCAACCTCCGAAACCGGAGACGGCGACGACGAGGAGAAGGTCTCCCGCGCCCAGCTCGACAAGATCCACGCCCAGCTCGGCGACCTGGACGTCAACGACCGCGCCGACAAGCTGAACACCGTCAGCCTGCTCGTGCAACGCCCGCTGCCCACATCCAACGACCTGACCAAACTGGAGGCCACACAAGCGATCGACATCCTCGCCCGGGTCCTCGACAGCAAAGACCCGCGCCGGACGCTGGACGCCGTCCTGGGCGAGCTGGGGTCCTGATCTCTTGTCCTGGTTCAAGGTAGACGACGGGTTTTACGACCACCCCAAGGTCTTCGACGCTTCGGACTGCACCGTGGCGCTCTGGACCCGCGCCGGAAGCTGGTCCGCACGCAACCTCACCGATGGGTTCGTGCCGTCCAACTTGCCCGTGCGGCTCTGCGGCGACCCCGACACCGCAGTGCGGGAACTCGTGGAACGCGGGCTGTGGAGCCGAATCCGTGGCGGATACAAGTTCCACGACTGGACGGACTACCAGCCGACCCGCGCCGACGTCGAAGCCGAGCGCGAACGATGGCGCGTGAACAAAGCCCGGCAACGAAAAGCCAGGTCACCGGCCATGGTGTCCACCGGGGACACCACGCAGGACTCCCCGGGGAATCGCGAAGAGAATCCCGACGAGAGTCCTCGGCGAGTCTCCCGTTCCCGTCCCGTCCCGGAATCCCCTAAAGGGGATTCCCGGGGCGGACGTGCGGGCGCGCGTGCGCGCGAAGCGCGCCCGCCGACCCCCGCCCCAGCCGGGCAACAGCCGCATACCTCGCCGCCGGATGCGCGGTGCGTCGAGCACGAACACGACGACGACCCGCCCCGCTGCGGGGCGTGCGCCCGTGCCCGCCGCATCGCCGAGCAGAACGACCACGAACGCCGCGCGGACACCCGGGTCGCCGAACTGCGCGCCACCCGCGCCGACAAACGCCGCGCCATCGAGAACTGCCCGCTGTGCGACCGCAACGGCTACCGGGGCACCGCCCTGTGCAACCACGACCCCGGAGCCGAAGACCGCGCCGCGCGCGGCCGGTCGCTGATCAACGACCTCATGGGCTGGAACGCCTCACAGAACGCCGACGGACCGAGCTGATGCAGATCCGAATCGAAGCCGCACCGGACGAAGCCGCCCACGCCGCCGCCCGGATCAGCACCGTCCTGGACGTGCGCGAGACCAGCCGGTTCTACCCGAACCGCGGTTCCTCGCGTCTCGGCCGGGTCTACCTGACCGTCGCCGACCCTCCCGCTGGCTCCGGCCCGCTCCGTGCCCGCGCCGAACGCACCGAACCTGCCCGCCGCGCCTGGAACCAGCTCCAACGCGCCGAACACCGGGCCGACCTCACCGCCGAGAACGAATGGGGGCCCGCATGACCACCCTCGACCGCCACACCCGCGCCGAGATCGGCCGCGCCAGCCGCCGACGCGGCAAAGAAGCCGAACAAGCCCTCGCCCGCTGGCTGCGCGCACACGGCTGGCCCTGCGCCCAGCGCATGGTCCGCACCGGGTGGAAAGTCGGCGACCAGCGATCCGCCGACCAGGGCGACATCGACGGCACACCCTGCCTGGTCTGGCAGGTCAAGACCGCCGCCAGCGACTTCACCGACACCGCCGTCCTCGCCGTGCTCGCCGACACCGCCGAGCAGGCCATCGCCGCCGGAGCCGACTACGGCATCGTCGTGCAACGCCGCACCGGCAAGGCCGACCCCGGCCGCTGGCACGCCTGGATCACCGCCGCCGACCTGTACGCCCTCACCCAAGCCGCCCGCGACCCCGACGCGCTGCCCGTCGTCGAACCCCTGCTCGACGTGCCCGTGCGGATGCTGCTGCGCGACCTCGTCCCGCTCCTGCACGCCGCCGGATACGGCGACCGGCCACGACCTACCTCGCCGGGTTCCCGCGCCCCCGCAACCTCCGCGCCGCAGCGTCCACTCGGGACGGATCCAACTCCGGCAGCCCCTCCGAGCGCACCTCCGCCCGCCACGCGCGCAGCATCCGGCCCAGCCGCAGCCGAGCCCGCACCAGATCCACGACCCTCACCTCCCAACCTCTCCCCGGCATCGTCACAACACGCCGACCAGCCGTTACGCCTCGTCCCGCCGGCATCCTCCGACCAGCCGCACAGGCCGAACACCCTGGAGAACACCCGCATGACCGAGCTGCACCGCTGTCACCGCGGCCCCCGCTGCGCCCAGCGCGAACCCGACCCGACCTACCCGCAGATCAAGCACGGCGCAGTCATCAACGCCGCCGAAGGGCTCTGCGACGCCTGCACCCGCCACCTCCGCCAGGCCATCGCCGACATGCCCCGCAACTACCTCGACCTCGAACTCGCGCTCGCCGGAATCCGCGACGGGCTCCGGCAGAACGTCGCCGGAACCCGGGACCCCGCGGTCCCCATCGCGCTCGGCATCGACGCCGCGCAACGCGAACTCGTCCACGAAGCCCAATGCTGGGCCGAATCCGTCGCCGACGTCCTGCACGTCGACTGGGACACCCAAACCGCCCGCGACAGCCGCCCCGGACCCGTCCTCGAACACGCCGCCCTGCTGCTGGAAAACTCCCTCAGCGTGTTCCTCGCGCTGCGCGGCGTCGTCCACACCGGCTGGAGCGACGGCAAATGGACCACCCTGGACCGCGACGGCCTGGACGGCGCGGTCGTGCTGCTCGACCTGCACCACCGCATCCGCGCCCTCACCGGGCAACGCCGCCTCGTCCACCACCTGCCCGCTCCCTGCCCCCGCTGCGAACACCCCGCCCTCCAGCGCGACGACGGCGACGACGTGATCGCCTGCGCAGCCTGCGGACAGAACTACACCTGGGACGAATACCAACGGCTCTGCACCCTGCTCGCCGAGGCGGTGGCATGACCGACCCGTGGCCCTGGCCCGGCGACAGCCCCCTCGACCGCGCCCGCCGCGTCGCCCGCACCTACCGCGACGCCCTCCAGCGCGCCGACCCCCGCGCCTGCGACCAGCTCGACGCGCGATGCCAGCAGCTCGGCCAGAACTGGACCGTGCCGAAACCGATGACATTCGGCACCGACGACCTGCTCGACCTGGACGAGGTCGCCGACATGTGCGACGTCAAACCCGACGCCGTCCGGCAATGGCGCCGACGCGGACTGCCCACAGTGGACACTCCCGACGGCACCCGCTACCAGGTGGCCGACGTGCTCGCCTACCACGCCGGACGACGGCGACGCCGATCTAAACGGCCGTAAACCCTGATATGACAACGGATTCGTGACCAACCCGGGTGGCGCGCGAACGCGTGACTGTACTACCGTTCGCAGCAAGCACCCCCATGCCCGGACACCGCACAAGGGGTGCACGGGACGCGGAACTCGACCAGCACAGGCGAGAACCGCACACATCAGCGGCGGGCCTTCACCAGACGCCCGGCTCATCCAGCACGCGCGACTCTGACCGAAACCCTTTCGCGGGTTGTGCAAGCCCGCCGCTGACGAACACCTCGCCCATCACTCCACTGTGGACACGACTCGATGCCCCACAGCCCGCCCCGCGTCTGCCCCACCTGCCGCGACACCATCCAGCCCGGCCCCTGCCCGAACTGCAGACGCGAACAACAACGCCACAGCGACCAGCGCCGAGGAACCGCCGCCCAACGCGGCTACGACCACCACTGGCAGCACAACCGCGCCGCGTTCCTGCGCGAACATCGCCTCTGCGACCTCTGCCGCCGACCCGCCACCGTGGCCGACCACCACCCCGAAACCCGCCGATCGCTCATCAACCGCGGAGTACCCGACCCCGACGCCTGGCACCGGCTCCGGCCGCTGTGCAAGCCCTGCCACGACCGGCACACCGCGCTCACCAGTCCAGGCGGTTGGAATGCCGACGAAAGACTCAGGCAAAGGTCGGTTCCCTCGACGCAGAAAAAGCCGAGGGAACCGACACAATGCCAGTTACTTAGTTAAACCACGCGCAAGGGGCAACCACATCGAAATTTGACTGACCCCTCATCCCTCATGCAGGAAATCGCCCACGAAATTCGCTCGGGCACCGTTTCCGGATGCGTACCAAGCGGTCGTTCCGCCGTCCGTGCCCGCCGAGATGATGCCGGCGGCGCCAACACCGTCTTCCGGATGCCCATAGAAAGCCGGGCCTCCACTGTCTCCGTCCTGGTCCAGCGGAACCGGAGCGGAGAGCCGAGTTTCGTAGCACATCGGAATCTGGTAACCGGCACCAGTGTCCGGCCACGTTCCGTTCAGGTTCAAGCACTCATCGGGAAGCTGCACCACGCCTGCGCAACGCGTACCGCTGAACGACCCGTTAAGGCAAACAGTCTGCCCTTCGACCGCATTGAAGGAGTACGTAACCCTGGCCACCTTGTAGGCACCGGAGGTATTTTCCCACATTTGCCCCAAGTAAGGCGCACCGTTCATCAATTCGGCATCGGCGTTGTCCACCTGGAATGCAGTGGCGAAAGCACTTCCGATGCCGCCTGCCTCGTAAAGTATGTTCGCATCGCGATCGTAGTATCCCTGAGTCCAGGCAACGTTGGTCGGCCCGCAGTGCCCCGCAGTGGCCATGGCGAAATTCGACGGATCCTGAGCCCAGGTGAAAGCTACGGTGCACTCCTCAACGTACTCGCCGCCGTCTCGGAATATCTCGCGGAACATACGATCTCCGCCGAGAAACGGAGAACTGTCCAGGAGCGGCGGCCCGGCGGTAGCAGCGGTGCCGTTCAGTGCTCGCAGCCTGCTCCTGAATTCCTTCTTGGTGAGATGGACCCTCTTAGGCCGTTCTTTTACCCTGACGATCGACGGAAGCGAATTCGCCCGAGACTCTTGAACAAGTTCGACCTTGTCGCCGAACAGTTTGGCTGCCTCGGTCCGCAACTCCGGGGTTACCTGAGTCAATCCGACGCGAACTTTATTTGCACTTGGATGAATGCCCCACGCGGTGCGCAATTTGGCGGTTTCCGATGCCCACGGCTCAAGTGAAGCGACTTCTTTTTTGGTTCTTTCCAGGTCCGAATAACTGTACCTGACCCGATCCACGACTATCGATGGGCTATCGAGGTTCGTGGAGGCGGTCACCTGATCCCTCAAGGCCGACCTTCGCAGACGGGAGACTGCGTCCAGACGGACCCCGTCAGTCGCATTGATGTGGACCGTGTTGCTCTTCTGGTCGATATACATGCCCGCATACTTTTCAGGCGATTCGGCAACATACTTCTGAAGTTCGCCGATCGACGAAAACCCCGACTGCGGAGCGTCTGACTGCTGGGCGACCGCAGCGCTCGCAACCGTTAAAGACCCGGCGATCATGAACGAACTTACCACTGCAGCCGAGTAGGAATATCTTCGACGATGCATCATTAACCTTCCTCTTTTTTGGGTTAACAGAGGAGAGTTCCACGAGGATTAGCCCTCGTTAAATATGGTCAACCACCAAGCGACCCGAAAGGGGTTCTTCGAGGTCGACCATGTACTCGCCAACCAGTGACATCATGAACCGGTCGCCCCCACTCGGAAACGTGGTGGCAAGAATCTTCACAACCACGCATTCCTCGAAGTATTCGACGTTCACGCCGATAACATCGTTGATTCGCTGCGAGCTGTGATCAACCAGGAATGCCAAGCTCAAGTCATCGCTCGTGCGAGCAACATAAGACCAATTCACGGAGCTGAGACCCGGCTTGTCGGCAACGACATGGACCAGGCGCTTCTTGTCTCGAACAGATTTCTCCGGAACTACCCTTACGCGTCGGCTATCCATCAAACCCTCCCTGCATGGAACCCTACGTCGAACCCTCGGATTACGCGGTCCGCCTACACGGTGATCGTCGGACTGGGGACTCATACCCAGTGTGACAGGCACTGCTCCGCCCGCGTGACACCCGCCGCAACTCCAGGCATAAATGTCCTGTATTCCCCATTCGCCCCCGGACCCGCTCGTCCAGTTCGGCGACGATCGACCTGTGTCCACCACGTACAGCAGCATGGACAAGCGTCAGCGCTCGCCGCTGATCGCTGTCCATGCTGTCGCTCATGCACTTGCTTCCTTCCAGCGCGAACGGCTGCTCTTGGGCTAGATTGCCGGGGATATGGGGGTTTCGATCACGTGTCAACGCGGCACTCCAGACCGCGCCGGTGGTCCCGCGCGCAAAAACCCGAGTTTCGCGAACTCAGTGCAAACGCCTCGGAGGAAACCATGATCGACACGACCGGCCGCCACCCGGGAACGGCGAACATCGCCCGGTACTTCCGTTCCGAGCACCTTGCCGACGAGGGCGCGCGCTCGGTGGCTGAGCAGTGCCACGACTTCGCAGGCGCAGTGATCGATGCCTTGCCGGACGGACCAGAGCTGACGGCCGGACTGCGGAAGCTCTTGGAAGCGAAGGACTGTTTCGTTCGGGCCGCGCTGCCCGACGACGACAGCTAGCCCTCGGCACGACGAAGCCCCCGCGTGGCAGGCGGGGGCTTCGTGGTCTGCCGTTAGTTCAGGTCGTCCTGTACCGCGCGCTTCCACGCCTGTTCGGCATCGTGCTTGGCCTGTTCCGGGGTGGTTGCCTTGCCGGTGGCCAGGATGGCGCCAAAGGGGGTGCCCATGCCGACCTTCCAGGTGTGCGGGCTGTTGACGGCGACTTCGGCCCAGTAGTTCTCGGCGAGGTAGTCGTTCTCCGCCATGAGAAACCACGTGGCGCCGTCTTCCGTTGTTGCCTGCATCCATTCGGTTTCGAGGTTCTGGTTCATGGTGTCGTTCTCCTGTGTCCGGGTCTGTTTTCCTTGTGTGCCTTAATCTTCGACGCTGGGGCGCGATCTAGACCAGCGATCTTTGGTTCCGATCGTGTTCCGTAGGCCACGCGACGACGCGTGAGATCGTTGGCACGCAAAGGGAAACCCCCACGGCATCGCCATGGGGGTCGCCCGGGTGACAAAGGTCGTCACTGGTTTACTGCCTGCGCGAACGCCTGTGCTGCTTGCTGCTGCGCGGTTTCGAGGTCGCCGGCTTCGCCGTCCGCGACGATCCGGCCCGACTCGGGGTATTCGCCGACCTTCCACGCGAACGGGCCTTCGCCGGTTACTTCGGCCCAGTAGTTCTCGGCGGTGCCGTCGTAGTCGGTTGAGTACATCCACACGATGCGGCCGTCGTTGTCGGGGACGTCCTCGATCCACTCGCCGGTCTGGATCTTGTTGCGGGTTTGGTTGTCCATGGTGTCGGTCTCCTGTGTCCGGGCCTTTTCCCTTGTGCCCCTTAAGGATCAGCTCCGAGACGCGATCAGGACCAGCGATCTTCGGTTCCAGTCTTGTTCCGTAGGCCACTGGGGACGCGGCTGCGGCCCCCGCCGCGAATCTGCGGGGGCCGCCTGGGGCGCTACCGGCGGCGCGGGACGTACAGCGCCGCTTTGATGGCCCTGTCGCGCGCCTGCTCGGCGGTCGGCGCATCGCCCTGCGCGACGGCTGGGCCGCCTTCCTTTGCGTAGCCGACGCGCCAGAAGAATGGGCCGTGCGCCGCGATCTCGATGTAGAGCTTCTGGAACTGGCCGGGGTCGTTCGTCCAGAACCGCCACACAACGGTGCCGTCAGCTTCCAGTTCGCGCCCCTGGCGCCATCCGCTCGACGGCAGGGGGTCCGGGATCATGGACACGAGCGCGGCGACGTTGTCCGCGAGGCTCTTGCCCTTGTCCACATCCAGCTCGCACAGGACGTTGCCCTCGTGCGAGCTGAGAAGCAGCTTGCCGTCGCCGTCCGTCTCGACGGCGAACATCATGAAGCCGTTGTCGTGGGGATGGTAGAAGTACATGCCTGTCCGGGCCTTTCGGGGTCGGGGGTCCAGCGGGGGCCGGGGGCGCGGCCGAAACCGCGCCCCCGGGTTACGTCAGCGGGCGTCTTTTTCCTTGCCCTTGAAGGTGATGACGAATTTGCCCTTGATGATGTTGTCCTCGTCGTCGGTGGCCGGTTCGGTTACGACGTTGACCCCGAGCGCGTTCTTCGCGGCGCCCCGGCGGATGGCCGCGACCACGGTCTCCTTGTCGTCCTCGTCCACCGGGCCGACCTGGCGCGGGTTGCCGTCGATGTAGCTTTCCTTGACCAGTTCGGCGAACGGGTTGACGCGCGAGTTGCCGTTGCGGGTTTGGGTGGGCATCTCGTCCACGGTCTTGGCACCGCCGACCAGGGAGCCGAACAGGCCGCTCTTCGCGCCGTTCGGCTTGCCGCCCTTCGCGTCGGCCGGAACTTCGGTGGCCTGCGGGGTCGCGACGGGCTTCGCGGCCGGGGCGGTGGTCTTGGCGGCCGGGGCGGTCGCCTTCGCCGCCGGGGCGGCGGGCTTGGGGGCGGCCTTGGCAGTGGTGGCGGTCTTGTTGGTGTTGGGCGTGGTGGCCATTGTGGAGGCCCTTTCTGTGTGGGTGGCGGGGCCGGTGCCCTGCCTGACACCAATAACTTTCGACCGAAAATCGCCCCAGGAGATCGAGCCATTCGGGTGGTCACGCCTCGGGCCGGATCGAGCACTGACCACGACGAGGAAAGAGAGAACTGCGGATGGCGAACCGGTACGTCGAGTACGTGCCTGTCGAGGACGTCGAGGCGGCGCCCCGCAACCCGAAGGAGCACGACACCGCCGGCATCGGCCGGTCGATCGGCCACTTTGGACTCGCGGAGCTGCCGCTGATCGACGAACGGACCGGCCGCCTGGTGGCCGGGCACGGCCGCTACCACCAGCTGCGCGAGTGGGCTGCCGAAGGCCGAGCCGCACCGGACGGCGTGCAGGTGGACGACGACGGCCGCTGGCTCATGCCGGTGATCCGCGGTTGGTCGTCGCGTTCGGACGACGACGCCGAGGCGTACCTGATCGCGTCGAACCAGCTCACCGTCAAAGGCGGCTGGGACGACCGCATGTTGGCCGAAGTCCTGCACGACCTCGGCGAAGCGCAAATGCTCGACCTGACCGGCTACGAAGCCGACGACCTCGCAGCCCTGGAAGACGCCCTGTCCACTGTGGACGACGAGGGCGAGGGCGGCGAGGGCGACCCCCCGGACAAGGGCGAGGCGTTGCGGCTGGCCGGGGTGACCGTCGGCGAACCCGACTTCGAGACCGCCACGGGACAGGTGTGGGCGCTGAGCCGCCACCGCCTGGTGGTGGCCGATGTCCACACGGGCTGGCCATTGTGGACTCCGCTGCTCGCGGAAGGCACGCTGTTCTGGCCGTATCCGACGATGCTCGCGCCGTTCGCACAGAAAGCCGAGGAACACCCCGTCGTGATGGTCCAACCGCACCCGTACCTCGCCGGGTGGCTGCTGACCAAGTGGAAGCGGATCACCGGCGACGACCCGGTTCTGTCCACTTCGGACACTGCGGGGAGGGCGGCGTGAGCACGATCTGGAAGTACCCGCTGGGGGTCACCGACCGCCAGACCCTCACCATGCCCGCAGGCGCGCGGCTGCTGACCGTCCAGCACCAGCACGGCCACCTGACCTTGTGGGCCGAGGTCGACCCGGCCGCCGAACCGGAGGACCGGACGATCGCGATCGTCGGCACCGGCAACCCGATGCCCTCCGGGACGACGGACTACCTCGGTACCGCGCAGGCGTGGGTCGGGCACCTGGTGTGGCACGTGTTCGAGGTCCGGCCGTGACCGCGGAGGGCGTCGTCGCCACCGGCGGCGGCATGTTCGACCGGGCCGACACCCCGATCTACTTCGCGGCCGGGGAGTCCTCGGCCTACCCGCGTCACCTGCTGCTCGCGGTGAACGACCTGTATCACCGCAGCCAGGAAAAGCGGATGGTCCGGCTGATGGACGAGGGCCACGTGATCCTGCTCGATTCCGGGATCTTCAACCTCACCAACGAGCACAAGCGCAACGTCGGCTGTTCGATGGACGAGGCGTTGTCGCTGCCCCCGGACGAGATCCAGGGGTTCGACCGGCTTTTCGACCGGTACGTCGAACTGGCCACACGCTACGAAGACCGGCTCTGGGGCTACATCGAACTGGACCAGGGCGGGCGGGAGAACAAGATCCGCACCCGAGCGCGGCTGCACGAGCTGGGCCTGAACCCGATCCCGGTCTACCACCCGTTCAACGACGGCTGGGACTACTTCGACCAGCTCGCCGCCGGGTACGACCGGCTCTGCTTCGGCAACGTCGTGCAGGCCAACCACCCCACGCGGGTCCGGCTGCTGCACACGATGTGGGAGCGCCGCCGGCAGTACCCGCACCTGTGGGTCCACGTGCTCGGCCTGTCCGCCTGCGAATGGTGTCTGCCCTGTCCGCCGGACTCGTGCGACTCGTCATCCTGGCTCAACAGCCTCCGCTACCCGGCCGTGCGGACCGAATCGGCGGCGCTGCGGCGCCTCGGCGAGCTGGGGCACCGGTTCCTCTACAGCGAGACCGCGAACCGCGACGTGGCCTGCCAGATGCACGCCGACGCCATGACCAGCACCCTCGCGAACTGGCGGGCGCTGCAAGACCGCTACGCCGAGTTCGGCGAGGTCCCGCACCCGGCCCGCGACGACCGAGAAGGCGAGCTGATGCCATCGTGACCGCGACCGTGTGGACCACCATCTCGGCACCGGGTTTCCACCGGTGGCCCGGGGCGACCGGGCGACGGTCCTATCTGGCCGACCGCCACCGGCACCTGTTCCGCATCACCGCGCACGTCGCGGTCGCCCACGACGACCGCGACATCGAGTTCCACGACCTGCAAGACCTGATCCGCGCGTGGTGGGGACCCGGCACCCGCGAATGCGACACGTCGAGCTGTGAAGACCTCGCACGGAAACTGTGGAACCACCTGCGCAAGTACCACATGCTCGACGTCGTCTCGGTCGAGGTGTCCGAGGACGGCGAATCCGGCGCGACCGTGACGGGGGTGTCCTGAATGGCCAGCACCGTCACCGTCTCCCACAACTTCGAGACCGCGCACCGGCTGCCGCACCTGCCCGGCAAATGCGTGTCCCTGCACGGGCATTCCTGGTGGGCCGAGGTCACCGTGACCGCCCCGGTCCCGGGCGCGGACGGCGTGGTCGTGGAATTCGGCCCGTTCAAGAAGGCCCTGCGCGTCTGGATCGACCAGCACCTCGACCACGGGGTGATGCTCGGTCCCGAGGACCCGCTGGTCCCGTTGCTGCGCGAACACGGCTGCAAGGTCCACGAGGTGCCAGGCTGGCCGACTGTGGAGAACGTCGCCGAATACCTCGCGGACATCGCCGCCGAACTGCTCGACGGCGTCGAGCGCGTCCCCGGCGCGAAGGTGACCGCGGTGAGCGTCCGCGAAACCCACGTCAACCGGGCCGGATGGTGTGCATGAGGACATCGGACTGAGACTCGGTGGGATTGGGGTCAACGCTTCGTTCTCGCCCACATGGCAGCCGCGACGGCGGCCATGACCCCAGCCGTCGCGGCCAACGATGCCCCGCGAGACCGCTGGCGGACCGGCATCGGCACGGTTACCCGCGAAGTTGGTGCGCTCTGCGCCGCCCGCGCCCGGGCCTGGCCGGTTCGTACCTCTTTGCGTGCGTCCACCAGCACTGGGATGAAACCGATGCTGACCGCAAACAGCGCCGGTACGGTGGCGGCACGTGCCAATGCTTTTGGATCGGGAATAGGGCACTCACCTGGAGTACACACGAATGTGGAGTCGGCCGCTCTCGCGAGGACCAGCCCCGCGATGACGATCAGCCAGTACGCGGAGAACTTCCACAGCGCTGATTGAACATTGGCCATCGTTGTGTCGTCGTTCAACCGGACCGCAAGAATGAAGGCTCTGACTAGCAACAGACCCAGCGACCCGGTGAACCCGAAATAGACTCCCAGTGTCACACCGAATGCCTGATCCGCGGAGCTCCAGATAACCCCGGTGAAAGACAGCCAGCCCAAGGCCACCAGGACAAATGCGGTGCCAGCGAGAAACAGGGCAACGAGAGTGATGCCGTAAACCAATGCGTACCCGGCGCGGTCCGGGAGGCTCACCGCCTCGTGTTCGGCTTTGGACAAGTTAAACCGGCCTGCGGGTGTTCCGAAGAGAATCCGTTGGAGACGCGTTCGCGATTCTGTTCCCGTTAACTTCCGAATGTTCATAACACGGAACGATGACACAGGAAGGTCATGAACACTTCAGAACCGGCAGCAGTCGCACAGTCGGAGCAGCCTCAGCGCGCACGATCGGGTGCCGTGGCGGGGACACCGGCCACGTTGGTCGCAAGCGAGGTCTTCGGCCCGACCGCGCAAGGCGAAGGCCCCTCGGCCGGTCGGCGGGCGAGTTTCGTCCGGCTCGGTGGCTGCAACCTCTCCTGCTCGTGGTGCGACACGCCCTACACGTGGGACGGGAGCCGGTTCGACCTGCGGACCGAGCTGGAACGGCGACCAGTGCGGGACATTGCAGACCGTGCGTTGTCCGGGAAACCCGGCCTGGTCGTGATTTCCGGCGGGGAGCCGTTGCTGCACCAGCACCAGCCCGCGTGGACGGAGCTGCTGGAGGGGCTGCGCGGGGGCGGGGCCGATATCGAGATCGAGACCAACGGCACCGTCGCGCCGACGGCGGAGACGCTGGAACCGGCCCTGGGGGTCCGGTTCAACGTCTCGCCGAAGCTCGCGCACTCCGGCGACCCCTCCGAGCGGCGCATCCGCCCGGAGGTGCTGGCCGCGTTCGCCGCGAGCGGGCGCGCGGTGTTCAAGTTCGTGTGCGCGACCGTGTCCGATGTGGACGAGACCGCCGAGCTGGTCGCCCGGCACCGCCTGGACGCGCCGGTGTGGATTTCTCCGGAGGGCACCACCGTCGAGGCTGTCCTGACCCGTACGCAGCTCATCGCCGACCGCGTGATCGAGCACGGTTTCAACCTGGGCACCCGGCTGCACGTGCTGGCCTGGGGAGACGAGAGAGGCCGATGACCACCCACCCGACCACCGCCCTCGCGACCGGCATCCGCGCGTGGCTCGCTGACCGCGGACTCGACCCGGACGAACCGAACCTCGCCGACACCCCCGCGCGGGTCGCACGGGCTTGGACCGAACTGACCGCAGGCTACGACCAGGACCCGGAAACCGTGCTCGAGCGCACGTTCCCGGTCGACCGCTCCGACGGCATGATCGCCGTGACCGGCATCGCGTTCACGTCGATGTGCGCGCACCGCCTGATGCCCTTCACCGGCACCGCGACCATCGCCTACCTGCCCGTCGCCGGAGCCCCCGTCGTCGGCCTGTCGAAGCTGCCGCGCCTGCTCGACATCTACGCCCACCGGCTCCAGGCACAGGAGCAGCTGACCCACCAGGTCACCGAAGCCCTCGACACCTACCTGAAAACCGAAGGCTCCGCGTGCATCGTGCGCGCCGAACACGGGTGCATGACCCAGCGCGGCATCCGCAAACCCGGCGCGGCCATGGTCACCACCGCCGTGACCGGCCGGTTCGCCGCCGACCCGGAGCTGCGGGCGCAACTGTGGGACCTGCACCGAGGAGGCTGACATGGGGCGACGCGGTGTCCCGCCGAAGCCGACCGCGCTGCGGATCATCGAAGGCGACCGGCACACCGAGCGCTACAACCACCACGAACCGATCCCGCGCGGCGGCCCTCCGGAGTGCCCGGACGACGTGGCCGACGCGGTCCGCGAGATCTGGGACTACACCGTCGGCGAACTCGACGCGATGGGCATCGCGCACGCATGCGACCGCGACACCCTGCTCTGCTACTGCGAAGCCGTCATGGCACATCGCCGTGCCTCGGCCGTCGTCGCGAAAACCGGCGTGATCCAGAAGGGCCTGCACGGCGGGTACGTGCGGAACCCGGCGCTGGTGATCCAGCGCGATTCTGCGCATGTGATCCGCGCGTTCGCGCAGGAATTCGGACTGACTCCCTCGGCTCGGACACGGATCGAGCAGACGGATGGGGCTAGCCGTGACGGAAGCGAAGGCAACCCGTTCGCGGGCACCGGCTAACGACTCACCTTCGAGCCTGCCGATTTGTTGTAAGTCCCGATTTTCCGTGGCCGTGTTACTGGCAAACAGCCAATCAGGTGGGACTGCGACAAACGGGTGGGATCCGTGGGCAGTGCCTCGCCGGAAGCCGGAACTGTCGGTGGCCGGGTGTACCACTTGCGCGACCGCACATTTAGGAGGATGAGCCGTGCCACCACGCAACTACACCCGCGCTGACCGCGCCGCATTGATCCTGTTCGGACGAGGCAAGTGCTACTGGGGTCCGGGCTGCACCGAGCCTCTGCTCACGAAAGTTGAGAACCGATACCGGCTCAACCTGCAGATCGCACACATCAGGACCGACAAGGCGAAAGCCGAACGCTACGTACCGAATATTTCACGTGAAAAAGTTGATGCGTTCGAGAATTTGTTGTTCCTCTGCAAGCCGCACCACGACACGGTCGACGAGCGAGGAGCCGCCGCGCGGTTCACCATCGAAGTCCTCGAAGGCTGGAAACTGGAGCGCGAGGACGGCTCCTACGAGGAATTGCGGGGACTTCGCGACATCACCGAGGATGGCTTGGTCGAGCGGATCACCACGGCCGTCGAAGAACAGAACAACGATATCCGCACTACGTTGGCGCGTCTTGACCAGAATGACCAGGAAGCAGCGGCCCTTATTCGTGAGCTGTCAGACGAGATCCGAGGGTTGCGCAACGCAAGCTCCGTCCTGGACCCGGACGCGGTTTCGATGCTCAGCCATGCAGCACGCGACCTCAGCCATCTTCAGGACAGCGCCTCAGCTTTGATGCATGCCGCACGCGACCTTGCACACCTCGAAGACAGCGCTTCGAGGTTGGCAGAGGCCGCCAACAGCGCGGCGGGCCTGCAAGATGTCGCAGAAAGCATCAGCAGTTCAGTGCGCCGCGCCAGCGACTTCATGTAGACCCACCCCGTCACAGCCGGCCTCGCCCGTTCGGCCCGATCTGGGCAGGGACGAGGTCGGCTGTGACGGCGAAGCCAACCCGTTCGCGGGCAGCGGCTAAACGTCCTCCTTTACGCGCAACCCTCGCCCGGCTGCGGATCTCGCCCGAGGTCGGCTGGTACCTGCACTCGCGCGGCATCCCCCTCCCGTCCTGCCCGCCCGCGATCAAAACCCCCGAAGGCGGCGCGCGGCGCGGAGCACGGTTCGACCCGGCCCGCGTCGACCGCGTCCTCGACGTGTTCTCCCGGTTGCGGCACACGCAAGGCAAGTGGGCCGGGCAGCCGTTGCGGCCGGACCCGTGGCAGATCGCCTACATCCTCGCCCCGGTCTTCGGGTGGGTGTACCGCAACGAAGACGGCGACTGGGTCCGCGTCACCCGCCGCGTCTACGTCGACGTACCAAGGAAAAACGGGAAAACGACGCTCGCGGGCGGGTTCGCCACCTATCTCACGTGCGCCGACAACGAAGCGGGTGCGCAGGTGTACGCCGTCGCCAGCGGACGGGACCAGGCGCGGTACTGCTTCGACCCGGTCCGCCAGCTCGCGCAGAAGTCCCCGGCGCTCGCGCCGTACGTGAAGGCGCTGGCGCACCGGATCATCCACCAGCCCAGCGGCAGCTATTTCGCGGTCGTGTCCAAGCTGGCCGACGTCCTGCACGGCGCGAACGTCGCGGGCGCGATCATCGACGAACTGCACGTCCACAAGACCCCGGACCTGGTCGAGGCCGTGGAAACCGGCACCGGTAGCCGGACGCAGCCGCTGGTGTTCACCATCACCACCGCCGACGACGGCCGCGCGGAAAACGATCTACGCGCGCCGCCGGCACTACGTGGAGCAGATCGCCCGGGGCGCACTCCGGGACTCCTCGATGTACGGGGTCGTCTGGGCGGCCGACCGCGAAGACGACCCGTTCGCCGAGCCCACCTGGAAGAAAGCAAACCCGGGCTACGGAGTCTCGCCGTCGAAGGCGTATCTGGAGACCGCCGCGCGCGAGGCACGCAACTCGCCCGCCGATCTGGCGAAGTTCCTGCGGCTGCATCTCGGGATTCGCACCCGGCAGCAGACCCGCTACCTGGACCTAGAGGTCTGGGACCGCAACGCGTCCATCGTGGACGAAGCCCGCCTCGCCGGGCGCCCTGCCTACGGCGGCCTGGACCTCGCCTCGACCAGCGACCTGTGCGCGCTGGCGTGGTGCTTCCCCGACGGCGAGGGCGGGCACGACCTGCTGTGGCGGCTGTGGTGCCCGGAGGCCGCGCTGGAGGCCATCGACCGGCGCACCGCCGGGCAGGCGAGGGTGTGGGCCGACCGCGGACTGCTGGTCGCCACCCCCGGCGACGTCGCCGACTACGACTACATCCGCACGCAGATCAACCTCGACCGGGAGAAGTTCGCGGTCCGGGAGATCGCCTACGACCCCTGGAACGCCAGCCAGCTCGTGTCCGACCTGCTCGGCGACGGCGCACCGCTGGCGAAGATGCGCCAGGGGTTCGCGTCGATGTCCGCGCCCACCAAGGAATTCCAGCGGCTCGCGCTGGAAGGCACGGCCGAGACGCCCCGGCTGCGCCACGGCGGGAACCCCGCTATCCGCTGGCAGGTCGACAACCTCGCCGTCGAGATGGACGCCGCCGGCAACGTCAAACCGTCCAAGCGCAACAGCGGCGACAAGATCGACGGCGTCGTGGCGCTCATCATGGCGCTCGACCGGGCCGTGCACCACACACTGCCCCGCCGCTCCGTCTACGATGACGGCGACCTCGAAATCGTGTAGTTGCGTTACCCGGCTTCCCCGAGGAACCACACGAAAAGGTCGAAGGCGCGGTCGCAGTAGGGATCAGCCTCCACTTCATGGTCGGCGACGTTTTCGGGTATGCCCGACCGCAAGAGTGCTGCGATCTCTCCGAGAATCGAGGCGCTCGCGGTCCCGACGGACGCTGCATCGTCCTCGGCGATAGGAAGGTCGACGGCGATAGTGTCACCGGATTCGTAGTACGTCAAGTAAGCTCGCAGTTTTCCGTTGCCGATCTTCATGAATCCTGACAGGAAGAGCGGGAAGACTTGCTGAAACTTCTGAACATCGTGTGCGCTCGCGGCCGGGTCGATGTTTAAGCTTGTCAGGCTCAAGAACATCGATGTGCTTGCTGGATCGTCCGGCGAGCCGAAGTCCTGGGCTTCGAAGTCAGTAATGGACGGGTCGTTCGACAGGGCAGCGAGCGCGTTTTCCAATCCGGCTACGAAATCCGTTGACGATATTGGCGATCCGTCGTTACCAGTGAGTTGGAACCAGACCGACAGCGTCGAACGGCTTTGTGTTGACGATGGCACCGAGAGAGCGGCGAGAAATCTATCGGCGGACGAGCGGACGATCCCGATGACTGACGGGCTGCGCTTGAGCTGAAGCGGCGAAGTCAGCTGCACTGCCCGGTCGAGGATCTCTCGGTACGCTCCGTCGAGGACATGCCGAGCCGGGTGGCCCTGAGTTTTCCCAGGGTCACCCGGCGACGCAGCAGCCACGTTGGCTTGCTCAGTTGACGACGTCGGGGCAGACGTTGACGCCTTCGCAGAATGCGGTGATGGTTCCGATCGGTCTCCCATCCGGCGTAGTGTACTGGCCGTCTGACGTGCGGGGGGCTTGTTCGTTGATCACTCGGACAATGACGAAAATGTCACCCTCGGCGTCCGTGAGGAAGGCCAAGTACTCCAAGTGGGTGCCGTTCGACCTAGTTGGATCCGGAAAATTGTTCTCGTACGCGGCTTTGATGGCGCGTTCCGTACGGATGTTGTGCGAGACTGCGTAATGCACGTACCCGAACGCAGTGTTGCCGTGGCGGGTCGGAAGGTCCCTTCCGTTCAGATCCCGATGCGCCCAATCGATTTTGTACCACGGCTGCGGCGGATCGGGTAGGCTGACACCCGGGGGAAGCTCCTTTTTCGGAGCATCCAGTGCGTGTGATTTGCTGAATCTTTCCCGGTACTGCGCCTCGGACAGCAACAGCAAGGTCGAAGGCTGCTGCCGCAGCGCCGCAACCCCAGCGGCGACGCTCTCCGCGTGAGCCACCGGTACAGCGATTGCCGACAACGCGAGCGATGCACCAAGGGCGGCAATAGCCGCCCTCAGCCTGAGTTGCTTTATCAAATTCCCTCCCCGGAATTGTTTTTATCGGGCTTCGGCAGCCGAACGTAATCCCTGCATCATCCGAAGTCCCGTGTTCCAGTAAACGAGCCGGACACGCTGCCCTGAACCGCCATTTGGCGGATCTTGGCATGCAGCATCGATCGCACGTGAAGATTGCTCGCAAACGTGGCAGGGGGTCGTGTTGATCACGCTCGCCTTGGCAATCGCATGCACGGCCCTTACCTGTTCCTTGCTTTACGTGCAGTCCGCGCGCTACAGGCTGCGGTTCGTCCTCCGGCGGCGCGTGATGGTGAGCCTCGTGGACGATCAGGCGATCGTCGGCGTGCTGTGGGGCCGCTACGGCAGGCTCTTCGTGCTGCGCTCCGCGGAGCTGGTGACCCCCGGTCGCGAACCGGTGGCGATGGACGGAGACGTCTACGTCGAGGCGGACCGGGTCAACTGGATCCAGGCTGCGGGGGCAGCCTGATGCCTTTCGTTGTGTCCCAAGGCGTTCTCGCGTCGGTCCACCAGTACCAGAACGCCACGATCCCGGTCGGCGGGTCGGTCATGCTCGCCGACGGCCTGGCGCAGGACTATGCCGCGATCTGGCGGACCCAGCCGCAGGTCCGGACGGTGGTGTCGTTCCTGGCGCGCAACATCGCGCAGCTCGGCATCCACGTGTACCAGCGGCTGTCCGATGTGGACCGTGTCCGGCTCTCCGATCATCCGGTCGGGCAGCTGATCGCGAAACCGAACCCGTTCACGACCAGGTACCGGTTGATCGAAGCCCTGGTGTCGGACCTGGCGATCTACGACAACGCGGTCCTGGCGAAGATCGGCGGCCCGGACCCGGCGCTGGTGCGGCTCGACCCCCGCTACGTCACCCCGTTCTCGGCGAACCAGTTCGCGGTGGAGACCTACCGGTACCGGGGCACCACCGGCTACCGCGACCTCCCCGCCTCGCAGGTGGTCCATTTCCGTGGATACAACCCGGAAGACGGCCGCTGGGGCTGCTCGCCGATGGAGACCCTGCGCCGCACGCTCTCGGAGGAGTACCAGGCCGGGCAGTACCGCGAACAGCTGTGGCGCAACGGCGCCCGCCTTGCGGGCTACCTCAAACGCCCGCTGGACGCGCCGGACTGGGGCGACACGGCCCGGGACCGGTTCCGCCGTTCCTGGCAGGCCCAGTACACCGGCACCGGCGGACGGGCCGGCGGGACGCCGATCCTCGAAGACGGCATGGACTTCGTGCCCGCGTCGGTGACGCCGGAAGCCGCGCAGTACATCGAATCCCGCAAGCTCACCCGCGAAGAAGTGGCCTCCGCGTACCACATTCCGCTGCCCATGGTCGGAATCCTCGACCACGCCACGTATTCCAACATCACCGAGCAGCACAAGAACCTCTACCAGGACACCCTCGGGCCGTGGCTGGCCATGATCACCGAGGAACTGCATCTCCAGCTGCTGCCCGATTTTCCTGACGCGGCGGACGTGTACCTGGAGTTCAACCTCGCGGAGAAGATGCGCGGCTCGTTCGAGGAACAGGCCGCCCAGCTCCAGACCGCGACCGGGGCGCCGTGGATGACCCGCAACGAGGCCCGCGCCCGGGTGAACCTGCCGCAGATCGACGGCGGGGACGAGCTGGTCACCCCGCTCAACGTGCTCACCGGCGGCCAGGCGTCGCCGACCGACAGCGCCCCCGAACCCAAAACCGTGCTCGCCACCGCCACGCGACTCCTGGAGGGCATCGCAGCATGAGGAAGAAGACGTGCCCGGTCCGGATCAAAGCCGCCGGGGCACAGGACGGCACCGAAGACGGCGTGTTCGAGGCCATCGTCGCCGCGTACAACGTGGACAGTGTCGGGGACAAGATCGTGCCCGGCGCGTTCGCGGACACGCTGGCCGAGTGGAAGGCGTCCGGCGACCCGATTCCCGTGCTGTGGTCGCACATGTCGCACGACCCGGACTACCACATCGGCTACGTGGAAGACGCCGAGGAACGCGACGAGGGCCTGTGGGTCCGCGCCCGCCTCGACCTGGACGAGCCGAAAGCGGGCAAGATCTACCGCCTGCTCAAAGGCCGCCGCGTCCGGCAGTTCTCCTTCGCCTACGACATCGCCGAAGGCGGCTGGATCGACAAGGCCGACGACCCGGACGCCGAAGACGACGGTGCCGCGGAGGGCTATTACGAGCTGCGGAAGCTGAAGCTGTTCGAGGTCGGGCCGACGCTGATCGGCGCGAACCAGGACACCGACCTGCTGACCGTCAAGACCCCGCCTCCCCGGTCGTCCGGACCGGCTGTCCGGCCCGAGCCCGCCGCACCGCCTGCCAAGGCGGGCCGCGCGCTCTCGTCCAAGAACGAAACCGCGTTGCGCGACGCCCTCGCGAAAATCGCCGAGGGCGCCGACGCCATCGAGACTGTGCTGTCCGCTCTGGACAGCGGCGACGAGGACAAGTCCGCCGGCCTCGCGAGCAGCGAGCCCGCCCCGCCGGAACCGTCGAAGGCGGCGACCTCCGCCCTGCTGCGGGCGACGCTGGCCCTGCTCGACGCCGAGTCGCAACCGCTCACCGCCTGACCACCGTCCGAACCAGCCTGACGTTTTCACAGGCCACGCCCAGCCCCGCCCGCGCCAGCCGTTCCGGCTGCGCCCGCCCGGCACGGGAACCGCCTCGCTTCGTCTGCGCTCCGCGCACGAACTGAGGAATCCCTTGAGCACCACCATTGCCCAGCTCGCCGACGAGCTGAAAAAGCACCTGAACGACGCGAAGTCCATCGCGGCCACCGCCGACGACGAGGACCGCGATTTCACCGACGACGAACGCGCCACCGTCACCGCGGCCATGGGCAAGGCCCAGGACGCGAAGAAGGCGCTGGACGCGGCCAAGGCCGACAGCGCCGTGCGCGACGCGATCAAGGATCTCGGCGACGCCGTCGGCCTGGCCGACGCCCAGGCCGAGGCCAAGAACCGCCGCGAGCAGGCCGACCGCGACGGCTACCAGGACCGCCCGCGCACCAGCATCGGCGAAACCTTCATCACCTCCGAGCAGTACCAAGACCTGCTCAAGACCGCCCCGAACGGGCAGTTCGCCAAGGACATGCGGGTCCAGTCCCGCCCGCTCGGATACAAGGACCTGGTCACCGCCGTCTCGCCGACCTCCGGCGGCGCGTTCCGCACGCAGGACTACCGGGGACTGCTGGTCGGGCCGGAACAGTTCTTCCGCCCGCTCACGCTGCGCCAGCTCGTCACCGGCGGCACCACCACGAACGACCAGATCGAATACGCCCGCATCACCGGATGGCACAACGCCGCCGCCCCGGTCCCGGAAGCCACCACCGCCGCGCCCGTCGGGTCGGGCAACCCGGCCGTGACCCCAGCCCAGGCCGGAGTCAAGCCCGAATCCGGGTTCTCCACGGTCCGCGTCACCACACCGGTGCGGACGATCGCGCACTGGATGCCGGTCACCAAGCGGGCATTGTCGGACGCGGCCCAGGTCCGCACCCTCATCGACAATTTCCTCGAGGTCGGTCTCGAAGAAGAACTGGAAGACCAGATGATCGCCGGTGACGGCACCGGCGAGAACTTCGAGGGCCTGGCCAACGTGTCCGGCACGCAGACACAGGGAGCCGTCCCGGACCCGGCCGGGAAGCCCGAAGGGTTCGGGAAGCTGCTGGCCGTGCGCCGGGCGAAGACCCGGGTCCGCACCGTCGGCCGCTCCACCGCCAACGGGGTCGTGATCCACCCGAACGACCTGGAAGCCATGGACGAGATCAGCGACATGCAGGGCCGGTTTTACTTCGGCGGCCCTGCAGGAGCGAACGGCACCTCGCCGCTGTGGGGCCTGCCGGTCATCGAGTCCGAAGCGGCCACGCCCGGAACCGCGTGGGTCGGCGACTTCCGCAAGGCGATCCTGTGGGACCGCCAGCAGGCGAGCCTGACCGTCACCGATTCGCACGCGGACTTCTTCGTCCGGAACCTCGTCGCCATCCTGGCCGAGATGCGCGCCGCGTTCGGCATCATCCAGCCCTCGGCGTTCTGCAAGGTCACACTCGTCCCGAATGCGTGACGACGTCGGCTGTCCCGTCTGCGGAAGCACCGACTTCTCCTGCGGGACAGCCACGTCCACCACCGGCGTCGACGAGCGAACCGAGGAGGCACCCGCCATGGCGGACCTGCGCGAATACCGCGTGACCGTGAACGGCCACGACACCATCATGAACCTGACCGAAGCCGATGCAACCCGGCTCGGCGGCATCCCAACCCGGACTCCGCCCGAACAGAAGCGCGCGGACCCGCAGACCAAGGCGCGTACCGCGCGCAACAAGTCCGGCGATGCGGCAACGGACTAAATCAACGCACCATCCAAGAACGTCTTACCCTGCGCTACCGCTATCGATACCGCTACTTCATAAATCAGTTCGGCGTATTGAATTGCCTCGACAGAGCTTACAGCTTGATTGTTCCGTCGATGCATTACTGAATTCTTCAGCGCCTTGAGGCTTGTCACCACGGCGCGCTCAGAGGCGGGAAGCAGTTTGTAGATAACGTCAGTCGTGGATCGTCGAGCGGGAAGCTCCTCTTGACCCGATTGATCAAGGTACGCCTCATTGAGCTTAGCCTCAAGTCGAGACCAGGAATCAAGAATGACGGCCGCAGGCGATATCTCCGCGATCCGCCTCATGTCTTTTACGAAATCACTTGACTCTTTCGCGTCACCTACCGGAACTCGACCCTCGTCTTTCTTCGCCTCAGCCTGCTGCTTAACCGCCGCTTCCAATACCTGATGGAATTCGATGGTCACACCGCTTGGCCCGACTCCAAACTTTGACATATTCTGCGCCGACAAGAGCGCGCGCAGCGGTTTCTTAAACGAGAAAACTAAAACTAGAATCAATACCGGCCATACAAATTGACCGATCGTTCTGCTGACAAACTCCAGCACGCTCATGAGAAGACTCTACGTTTCAGAGCAAGCTAAGAGCGCTGACGGTTCGGGTTCTCGCGTAAACGTGACGTTTCCGTGGCCGAAGACTGCTGCTTTCGGGTGATGGCTGGCCGATCGGGAGGTCTCATGGTTGACCTGCCTTCTTTGGCCGACATGAACGCACTGGCCCGCTGGGCCCGTAGGGATCCCGCTGACCCGGCCGTGGCGGACGCTGCAGCAGCGGCGTCCGCGCGGTTTCGGGGAGAGGTGCGTTGTCCGGTGTCACGAGTGGACGGCGAGGAGGTTCTACTCGACGGGTTCGGCGGGCCGGTTCTGACGTTGCCGGCGGCTCCCGTGGTGGCGGTGGCAAAGGTCGAGATGTGCGGGAGGGTGGTCACGGATTTCACGTGGTCACGGCACGGGCTGCTGCGGCGGGCGGCGTGCTGGCCAAACGAGCTTGGCGCGGTGCGGGTGGTCTACAGCCACGGCTACGACCCGGTGCCCGAGGACGTCGCGGACGCGGTGCTCACGGAAGCCCAGTACCTGCTGACCGTGCAGCCGGGGGTGGCGGCGATGACGGTGGGCGGCGAGTCGGTGTCCTTTCAGGCCCCGGCCGTCGGTATGCCGTTGTCGTGGACTCGGGCGGTGGAGCGGTACCGGATCAACCGCGGAGATGAGCCGTGATTTTCGGCGACACGGTCACCGTCGTCCGTCCCGTCGTCACCCAAGACCGGTACGGGTCGGACGTGCTGGACTACGACGCCGGTACCCGCACGACGGTGACGGGGGTGTGCGTCCAGCCGCGTTCGTCCACGGAGGCCACCGGCGACGCGCGGGACATGGTGACGACCGGGTGGCGGATCTACACCCCGGCAGGCAGAGACCTCGACGTCGAGCCCACCGACCGCGTCGAGTGGGCGGGCCGCACCTGCGAAGTCGTCGGCGAGATCGCCCGCTGGCCGCATCCGATCCGCCCGCGCGAGGTCCACCACTGCGAGGTCGACGTCCAGAAAGTGAGCGGATGATGCCCGGCTACCGGCTGTCGGACCGGCAATGGAAGCAGATCGTGCAGGCCCCGTCGGTCCGCAAACGTCTGAGGCTCGTCGCCGGGCAGATCGCCGCGCACACCCGCGCGAACCTCGCCTCGGCCGGGTCGGAGGCGACGGTCACCGTCGAGGAAGGCACCCGGCCGAAAGGCCGCGCCTACGCCCGGGTCGCGCACGACGACCCGTTCGGCGAGTACGGCACCGAACACGTTCCCCGCCACCGCGCGCTCGGGCGCGCGGTCGGCGGCAAGCAGTAGAAGGAGATCCATTGTGGCCAAGGTGATCGTCGCGTTCCACCGCGACCACACGCAGGTCGGCAAGACCCTCGACGTCAGGGACGACGAGGCGGCCGTCATGGTCAACGAAGGCCGCGCCCGCTACGCCTCCGACCAAGCGGGCGACGAGCCCGCCAAGACCTCGTCCCGCAAGAGCACTGCCAAGACCGCCGAGCGGTGATCGACGCCGAGGCGCTGGTCGTGTCCTGGCTGGCCGGGCGTCTCGGCGGAATCCGCGTGGTGGCCGAGCTGCCCGCGCGCTTCGAGCAGTCGCTCCCGCTCGTGCAGGTCGCCGTCCTGCCGGGACCGAAGACCGACCGGCCGTGGAACTCCCGCCGGCCTTTGCTGTGGCGTCCGCGCGTGGACGTCGACGCCTACGCCGCCACCCGGCCCGCCGCGACCGATCTCGCGTCCGCGGTGTCGGGCCACCTGCACGACCTGATCGGGCAAGCCACCGAGTGGGGCGCGGTCGCCGACGTCGGCGAACCGTCCGGACCCGCGTGGCGCCCGGACTACAACCCGTCGGTCCGCCGCTGCGGACTGACCGTCGAACTCGTTCTGCGGGCCGACTAGCCCGTCATCCATCCGCACGTCCCGCTCGCTCACCCGGGGCTCCGCATCATTCAAGGGAGAAACCCCGTGGCACTGAACTCCGCTCTGGCCCGCCTTGGCGTGACCGGTGCGCTTTACACCGGCCCGTTGGGGACGACCGCGCCGAGCGCGACGGCGATGGAGCCGTGGGGCGCGGGCATGAGCGACCTCGGCTACATCTCCGACGACGGGATCGTGGAAGGGCGCGACGAGGACAAGGAGGAATTCACTCCTTGGCAGTCCGCGACCCCGATCCGGTCGGAGATCACGAAGTCCACGCAGACCTACCACGCCACGCTGTGGGAGTCGAAGTTCGAGACGATCAGCCTGTACTACCGCGTCGGCATCGACGACATGAAGCAGACCGGCACCGGCAAGGACGCGGTCGTGTCCTTTGTGGAGGAAGGAAAGCCCAAGCGGGACCTGCGGTGCTTCGGCATCGACGTCATCGACGGCACCTACCACCGCCGGATCTTCCTGCCCATGGCCGAGGTGTCCGAGCGCGGCGAGCTGACCTACAAGTCCGACACCCTCATCGGCTACGAAGTGACGATCACGGCGTATCCCGGCAGCGACGGCTTTTCCGCGCTGCGGGTCTACAAGGAGGGCTGGCAGCTTCCCACGCCCCCGACCAGCGGATGACCATCCGCTCCTCAAGCGGGGGCCGGTGCGGGCATGTGGTGAGCGGCCCGCACCGGCCCCCTTCCCATGCTCACCACCGCTCACCGGAGACGAGGGACGCCACAGTGCCCGCCATCGACATGGACGCGATCCTCGCCCAGCGCGAGGAAGCCACCGGCAGCTCCGACACGTTCGCCTTCACGTTCAAGCAGAAGCAGTGGACGTGCAAGGACCCGATCACCGCCGAGGACGACTGGAAGGACGGGCTGCTCGACCTCGACACCGATGTCGAGGTCGCCGAGTACTACATGGGCGACGAGCAGTACGCGCGATTCCTCGAAGCCGGAGGCCGGGCCGGGTACGTGATCCTCGCGATCAACCAGTACATGCAGAAGATGCGGCAGGACAACGACGAGGGACGCCCTACACGGCGCTCGACCTCCTCGGCCCGGCGCCGGAAGCGATAGAAGCCGCCCTCTGTGCGACCTACGCGCCGCGCGACCCGGTCGCGGAGTTCTGGCGCGGCGACATCAGCCTGCGGCACCTGCGGGTGCTCATCGAGCACCTGCCGCCCGGCTCGGCGTTCCACCGCACGGTCAACGGCCACGCCTGGACCGACGTGGAATACCTGCTCGCGATCGTCGCGGACCGCCTCGGCGAGAACACCTTCGTCACCGCACGCGGCGCGGGCATGAAGGGCCTGCGGCGCCCGAAGCCGCTCGCCCGTCCCGGCGAGGACGAGCAGGGCCGCATCGGCGACCGCGGCGACGCCCCCGCCGAAGACGTCATCGCCTACCTCGACCAGTACAAACCCCGCCCGGCCGCATGACCGCGCCCTCGCACGAGCCGGAGGTGAGGGCGTGGTCAACTCCGGCGAAGTCGTGTGGATCGACACCCTTCCCTCCGCGCGCGGCTGGGGCGCGGAACTGGCGAAGCAGGCCGCCGGGGCGGGCACCCGCGCCGGTCGGCAGATCGGGGACGAGCTGGAGCGCTCGGCCGGGGCGACCGGCCGCCGCGCCGGTGCGTCGCTGGGAGCCGGGATCGAGGCCGCGAAGGAGAACGTCAAGCGGGTCGCGACCGAGCTGGAGACCGCCCGCAACCGCGAGGCCGACGCGGCGGGCAAGGTCCGTGTGGCCGAAGCCCGCTTGGAGGAGGTTCGTTCCGGCGGCAACGCGAAGGCCAGCCAGCTGGCTGCCGCTGAGGAAAAGCTCGCGACGGCGCAGCGCGGGTTCGCCACCGCGCAGGAGCGGACGGCGTCGGTCTCGTCCCGGGTCGAGCAGGCGCAGCGCAACGCGGCCGACGCCACCGACGAAGTCACGGTGTCGATGGGCAAGGCCGACCGCGGATCGGCCAGGTTCGGGACGTCGCTGCTGGAGACCACCCGCAAGGCGGGGAGCTTCGCGTTCGGGCTGACCGCGATCGGCAACGCCGCGTCGGTGGCGATGGACGCGCTGGAGAACGCGCGGCTCGGCGACAAGCTCGCCGCGCAGCTCGGCGCGCCCGCCGACATGGCCGCCGACCTCGGCCGCGTCGCCGGGAACCTGTACGCGCACGCGTACGGGGAATCCCTCGGCCAGGTCAACGAGGCCATTCGCGGGGTCCTGCAATCCGGGCTCGTCATGGAGGACGCCACCAACGACGAGATCGAAGGCATCACCGCGAAAGTCCTCAACCTCGCGACGGCGTTCGATCAGGATCTCGGCGGCACCACCGAAGCCGTCGGGCAGCTGATGAAGACCGGGCTGGCCCGCGACGGGTACGAAGCGCTCGACGTGCTCACGCGCGGATTCCAGCAGGGCGCGGACCGCTCCCACGACCTGCTCGACACGATGACCGAGTATTCGGTCCAGTTCCAGAAGTTCGGCCTCGACGCCACCAGCGCCACCGGGCTGCTGGTGCAGGGAATGCAGGCCGGGGCACGGAATTCGGACCTGGTCGCCGACGCGATCAAGGAGTTCTCGATCCGCGCGGTGGACGGGTCGAAGACCACGGCGGACGGGTTCAAAGCCATCGGTGTCGACGCAGCCGCGATGGCCGCGCAGATCGGCCGGGGCGGTCCGGAAGCCTCGGCGGCGCTGGGCCTGGTGCTCGACAAGCTGCGCGCGATGCCGGATCCGGTCGCACGGTCGCAGGCGGCGGTGCAGCTGTTCGGCACGCAGGCCGAAGACCTCGGACAGGCGCTCTACGCGCTGGACCCGAGCAAGGCCGTCGCGGCGCTGGGCGACGTCGCGGGCGCCGCCGACCGGATGGGCGCGACGCTAAACGACTCGGCCGGTCAACGGCTGGTCGCGTTCCAGCGGACCCTGGAAACCGGGCTGGTGAGCTTCTTCGGCGGGGTGCTGCTGCCGGCGTTGCAGAACGCGGTCGGCTGGGTGCAGGAGAACGCCGATTGGCTTGCGCCCCTGGCGATTTCGATCGGCGCGTTCGCCGCCGGGTACGCGGCGGCGTCGGGTGCGATCAAGCTCTACGAGCTGGCGACGAAGGGCGCGGCGGCGGCGCAGTGGCTGCTCAACGTTGCCATGAACGCCAACCCGGTCGCGGTCATCGTCGGCGCTATCGCCGCCGTGGTCGCGGCGGTCGTGTATTTCTGGAACACCAGCGCCGGGTTCCGGGATTTCTGGATCGGCGTGTGGGCCGCGATCCAGTCCGCCGCGCAGTGGGCATGGCTGAACATCCTGAAGCCCGCCTTCGACGGAATCGTTGCCGGGCTGCGGTTTCTGGGCCAGATCGCGTCGTGGCTGTGGGTCAACATCCTCTCGCCGGTGTTCTCGTTCATCGGCCAGGCCGCCGGGATTCTCGCCGCCGTCGTCGCGACTGTCCTCATCGGACCGACCGTGCTCGCGTTCCGGGCGCTCGCCGCCGTCGCGACCTGGCTGTGGACCACGATCCTGCAGCCCGTCTTCAGCACGCTCGGCGATTTCTTCGGCTGGCTGTGGAATTCTGTTCTGAAACCCTATTTCGATGCGTGGGTTTTTGTTTTCCGGCTCGTCGGAAATGTCGCGTCGTGGCTGTGGGCTAATGCGCTACAGCCTACCTTTTCCGCCATTGGATCATTTTTCTCATGGCTTTATCTGAGCGTGCTGAAGCCGTATTTCGACGGGTGGGCTCTCGCATTCCGCCTGGTCGGCGACGCGGCGTCCTGGCTGTGGGATCACGCGATAAAACCGGCCTGGGACGCCATTTCCGGCGCGATCTCGTGGGCCTACGACCACGTGATCAAGCCCGTGTTCGGCTGGTTCCGGGACCGGATCGACGACGTGAAGACCGGTTTCGGGCTCATGCAGGAAGTCACGAAGCGCGTGTTCGACACGATCGTCGGATTCGTGAAAAAGCCGATCCAATTTGTGATCGACATTATCTGGAACAACAGCCTGCGGAAAGTGTACAACGCGGCGGCCGATCTCATTCCCGGAGTCGATCCGCTGCCCGAACTCAAGCTCGCGCGCGGCGGTGTCCTGCCGGGCTACGCGCCGGGGCGCGACACCGTGCCCGCGCTGCTGAGCCCCGGCGAAGCGGTGCTGGTGCCCGAGCTGGTGCGCGCGCTCGGGCCGGGCACGATCCTGGCGGCCAACGCGGCGGCCATGGGGGGACGCGGCTACTCCGGGGGCGGGCTCGTCGCCCGGTTCGCGGGCGGCGGGATCGTCGGCGCCGCAACGGGTTCCGTCGCCGCGCCTGCTGTGGCCGAGGCGGCGGCCGTTCCGGACCCGGCGGTGTTCCTCGCGGCAGCCGACGCCGCCGACGTGCTGAACGCCGCCTCGGCGGCACTGGCCGAGACCGTGACCGCGGTTCTCGTGCCCGCGCTGCTCGCGGCCGAACAGCACACCGGAACCGTTCTGCCCCAAGCGAATGCGGCGCTGGGTGTGAGCCTGGCCGGGTTGCAGCTGAACGCCATGACGGTATGGGCCGCGATCACCGGTGCCGTCGTCGCGAACGCGAACATCGCCACCGCGCGGCAGCGCCAGCTCCAAGCCGACCTCTCCGTGTCGTGGAACGCGGTCGCGGCCGGGGTGTGGGCATCGGTCGATGCGCAGAACAGCGCGTTCGCCGCCCTGGCGGGCGGGCTCGCGTCCGTGCGGACGGCGGCGGGCTTCACCTCCGGATGGGTCCGCGACCGGTTCGCGGAGATGCCCGGCTATGCGGGCAACCCGGTGCGCTGGATCCTGCAATGGCCGCTCAACGGCGGCCTGGTGGCGGCCTGGAACAAGCTGAACAGCGATTTCGGGCTGAACAAGCCGATCGGGCCGGTCCCGATCGGGTTCGCCGCCGGCGGTCGCGTGCACGGGCCGGGCACCGGCACCTCGGACTCGATCCTCGCGCGCGTGTCGCGCGGGGAGTTCGTGGTCCGGGCGGCCGTGGCCCAGCGGATCGTGCCGTTCCTCGACGCCCTCAACGCCGGGCAGGCCGAAGCGTTGCGCGCGGCCGGGTATGCCCGGGGCGGGCTGGTCGCCGACACCGGCAGCCAGGCCAATGCCGCACTCGGGCGTGGCCTGGCGTTCGCCCGCGCACAGGCCGGGAAACCGTACGTGTGGGGCGGCACGGGTCCCGAGGGCTACGACTGCTCGGGGCTGCTGTCGGCGGTGACGAACGTGCTGCGCGGGGACTTCCCGTACCGGCGGCTCGGCACGGCCGCGAGCCAGCCGTGGCCGGGGTTCGCCCCGGGCCTGGGGTCGGCGTTCGCGACCGGCTTCAACGACCATCACACGGCCGGGACGCTGGCCGGAGTCAACCTGGAAGCCCAGACGTTCCGGGTCCCGGTCAAGGTCGGCCCCGGCGCGTCCGGCGCGGACGCGGGCCAGTTCACCGGGCACGCGTTCCTGCCCGTGGCAGGCGGGTCGTTCGTGTCCGGCGGAGCGGGCGGGTTCGATCCGGCCGCGCTGGTGGCCCCGTATCTTGCCGACGCGCTGCGCCAGGCCGACGACGCGACCCGGGTGTTCCCGGGCAACGTCGCCGCCGTCGACGGGGCGGGCATGGCGCGCACCGCGATCGAAGGCGCGCGCGACTTCGGGACGCGGCGCCTCGGCGAGCTGTACGCCAGCACGGGCGCCGCTGCCGGGTCGCCCGCCGTCGTGGCCGCGGTGCGCGCGGTGGCCGGGCGCTACGGGTGGGGTTCCGGGCCGCAGTGGGACGCGCTGTCGTGGCTGATCGGCCACGAATCGTCGTGGAACCCGGCCGCGAAGAACCCGACCAGTTCCGCGCGCGGTCTGTTCCAGCAGATGGAGAGCGTGCACGGCCCGGTGCCGGATTCCCCGGCAGGGCAAGCGGAATGGGGCCTGTCCTACATCGCCGGACGCTACGGCTCCCCGCTGGGCGCGAAAGCGTTCTGGGAAGCCCACCACTGGTACGACCAGGGCGGGTGGCTCCAGCCGGGATTCACGCCCGTGTTCAACGGGACCGGCAAGCCCGAACTCGTCCTGCCGCACGACACCGCGCAAGGCGTGATCGGCGCGCTGCACGGCAGCGACGACCCGGTCCGGATCACGGGCGAGCTGTCCATTTCCGACGACGGGCTGACCGCGTTCGTGGACGGCCGGATCGAACGTTTCGACCATGCCACCGGCACCGCGCTCGCGCGCGGCGTCCGGATCTAGGAAGGCGTACAGGTGAGCTACGAATACCGGTCCGCCAAGGACTATTTCTTCGGCACCCTGGCGAACGCGGCGGCCATTTCGGACACCACGCTCTCGGCCGCCGTGTTCGCAGACATCGACACCGACTACAGCCCCGCCACCCCCGGCAAGTACCTGCCCGTCGAGCTGCACGACCCCTCGCAAGGAATCTACGAGGTCGTCTGGATCGTCGGGCACACCGCCAGCTCCCAGACGGTCACCGTCGTGCGCGGACGGGAAGGCACCCCGGCGCGGGCATGGAACGCAGGCACGCAATTGGTGTGCGCACCGACCGCCGGGCGCGACACGCTGTCCGCGCTGTCCTCGGCGGACCTGCCGATCGACCCGCACATCGGGATGCGGGTCGCGCGCACGAACAAGCTGGACGTCCTGGAGCGCGCCGCCGGCGTGTGGGCGCCGAGCACGGGCGTGGCCACGGCCGCCGACGTCGGGCCGCGCCGGGGCGGCGGCTCGGTCCCGGACGGGTCGGTGGTCCTCATGCGGGGCGGCCATCGCACGGGCACGACCGTGGGGGCCGGGGAGATCACGGTGACCCACGCGTCGCCGTTCCCGAACGCCACCGTCTCCACCACCGTGACCGTCGTGCGGACCGGCGTTCCCGCCGTCGTTGTCATCGCCCGGGAAACCGCCGCCGGGGTGACTGTCGGGTTCTACGCGATCAACACGGGCAACAACGTCGGCTCCGGCGTCGCCGTCGAGTTCCAGTACCTCTCGATCGGGTTCTGATGGCCTGGGCGCACGGCACATTCGCCCGCACCCCGTACGCAGCCGGGACCGGAACCGAGCTGCCGGACCTTCCCGGGCAGCAGGAGCTTCCGCCGCCGATTCCCGGCGGTACCGCCCGCTGGACCTACACCCCGAACCCGCCGCTGGGGTACGCGCGGCGCGGCTGGTCCGGCGGCGCCTACCTGCAGACCTATCCCGGCGGGGGCGTGTCGATCCGGCCCGTGCCGGGATCCGGGGTCATGCAGGTCACCGCGTGGTGGCCGGACGCGACCGTCCTGCAGATCGTGCGGGAGCACCCCGACGGGACGCTGTGGCCGGTGCGCGGCGGAAACCCGCTGTTCGTGACCGAGCCGACGCGGCGCAACTGGGCGCTGAACCCGTCGTTCGAAACCGGCCTCAACGGCTGCGTCCCCGACGCCGGGAACCCGGAACTCGCGCGCGTCGCGGACGGGTCGGCGGCGCAGGGCGAGGTGTTCCTGACCGCGACCGTGAAGGCGGCCGGGCCGGTCGGCGTCACCGTCCCGACCGCGCTCCCGGCGGCGGCCGAGGTCACGATCGGCATGGACCTGCGGTTCTCAGCCCGCCCCAGCGCGGTGACGGTCCGGATCGCCTGGACCGACAACACCGGAGTCCCGCTGCCGGTCGCGTCCGCGACGCTGAGCACGGACGAGATCAACCAGTCCGTGAACCAGTTCGCGCGCCAGGTCGTGCGGCTGACCGCTCCGGCCGGTGCCGTCACGCCGACGCTGAAGGTGATCGCCGAGGGAATGCCGGCGGGCGGGGTCATGGCGCTGGACGGGGTGACCGCGGAGCGCTACCGCACCACGGGCAGCTTCTACGACGGCTCGACCTACGGCGCGACCTGGCTGGGACCGCCCGGACTGTCCGCGTCGGTCCTCGCGCCGCTGCTGGTCTTCCCCGACGGGGAATGCCCGCTCGACGTGCCGGTGCGCTACCGGGTGGTGAACCCGGCCCCGACCGGCGGCACCATGGCCAGCCAGTCCGCTGTCCTGCTCAGCGGCGGCCGGACCTGGCTGACCCACCCGTCCCGCCCGGACCGGCCGCTGGTGGTCCAGGTCGGCGCGGTCCCCAGCCGGGTCCGAGAAGCCCCGCGCGGGATCTTCTACCCGGTCGGAGCCACGCACCCGATCATCGTGTCCGCCGCGCAGCGGCGGGCGCCCACCGGAGACATCAGCTTCGGCGCGCTGTCGTTCGCCGAGCGGGACGCCCTGCTGGAGCTGTTCGCCGACCTGCAACCGGTGTGCCTGCGCGCCCCGGCGGAATTCGGGTACGGCACCGGGATGTGGCTCGCGCTGGGCGACCTCACCGAGGACCCCGGCAACCGCCGCGCCTACCAGCAGACCCGCGTCCTGACCGCGCCCTTCCACGAAGTCGAGGCGCCGAGCGAACTGGCGGTCTAGGGGGCGACGGCTTATGTGGCCTTTGTCCACCCGGGCACAGATCGCCCTCGCCCAATCGCACTCGATGACCGCGCGCGCCACCGTCACCAGCCTCGGCTACGGGAGCCTGGAAATCCCGTTGTCGGGCGGGTCGGTCGAGGTCGACGCCCGCAGCAAAATCCGCCGATCCGCGACCCTGCAAGCGGATCCGCGGTGGTGGCCCGCCTCGCCGGTCGACGTCTTATCGCCCTACGGCTCGATCTGCCGGATCGACTACGGGATCGTCCTGCCCGGCGGCGGCACCGAATGGGTGCCGCTGCTGTTCGGGTTCCTGGATGAAACCTCGCGGTCGAGGCCGGTCACCGGCTCCGGCGACATCGAGGTCAAGGTCGTGGACGCGTCGGCGCACGTGGCCGAACACCGCCTCGACATCCCCTCCCAGACCGTCCCCAACGCTACCGCCTTCGCCGAGATCGCCCGCCTGGTTCGCGACACCCTCGGCCCGATCGAGGTCGTCAACCTGACCGGGTCGGCTGCGGTGGCCCCGGTGATCGTGATCGAGCGCGAGCGCTGGGACGCGATGGAGAAGCTGGCCGATTTCCTCGGGGCCGAAGTGTTCTTCGACCCCGAGGCACGGCTGATCGTGCGCCCGCAGCCGACGTTCGACCAGAATCCCGTGTGGACGGTCCGCACCGGCGACGGCGGAAACCTGCTGACCGTCAAAGACAAACTCTCCCGCGAACAGGTCTACAACCGGGTCGTCGCCAGCGGGCAGCGCACCGACGGCGTCCCCGCCGTCTACGCGGTGGCGACCGACACCACCAGCCCGGCCCGCTTTGGCGGCCCGTTCGGCAACAAACCCCGCTTCTACACCTCCGAACTTCTCACCACCACGGCGCAGTGCCAGGCAACCGCGGACTCGCTGCTCGCCCGGGTGCGCGGCATCGCCGCGCAGATCGAGGTCGAAACCCTCGTCAACCCGGCATTGGACGCGGGGGACGTGATCACGGTCCTGGACCCCGAGACGGGGGAAACCCGCCACATCATCGACAAGCTCTCCATCCCGCTCTCGCCGGACGGGACGCAGACCGTCACCACCCGCTCCGACGACCTGCCCGCTGAGACCTGAACCGCAGGGAGGGCAAAGGAATGCGCATCGCCGAGGCCGTCACCCGGCTCGTGGACCAGGCGCTCTCCGCCCGCCGGAAAGTCGGCACGGTCACCGGCATCTCCGGGACCAAGGTCATCGTCTCCGTCCAAGGCGGATCGCTCGCCCTCCCGCGCCTGGCCAGCTACACCCCGGCCACCGGCGACATCGTGCACATCGACGCGAGCGTGCCCGGGGCCTGGCTGGTGCTCGGCAAATCCGCCTAGGAAGGAGCCGAACGCATGGCATCGACCCTCGCCGACAGCGCGGAACTCGCGACGTTCCCCGGGTTCGTCCGGCGCGTGCAGGCCGCCGTGTCCGTCGCCGCGAAAGAGGTCGGGGACGAGCCCGACGACCCGGCCAACCCCACGCGCGGCCAGCTGCGGCGCGCGCTGGCGACCAACGTGTTCGCCGACCCGGACGGCTACCGCACGCGGTTCGCCTGGGCCGTCGCGACCAACCCCGTCATCACCGTGCAGTCCACCGACGGCGAAATCCAGTTCTGCGTGAACCAGGCATGGGACACCATCGCCGGTGCGCCTCCGAGCCAGACGTGAGCGCGTCGTGGCACTCGCCGCCGATGCGGCCCCGGTCGGCCCGCCCTGGCTGGCCGCCGCGCTCGCGATCGCCGCCGCCGTCGGGACACTGCTCGCCGCCGTGATGCCGGCGGCGGTGGAGAAGATCAAGCAACGCGCCGCCCCGCCGAAAACCGAGGCCACCGCGCCGAAACCGGCCAGCCAGACCGACCGGGCGCTCGACATGATCGACGAGTCCCTGCGCGACCTGCGCCGCCAGCGCGACGAGGCCGAGCGGGAAGTCCTGCGGCTGCTCGACCTGCTCTCCGCCCGCGAAACCGAACTGCGGAAGCGGGGGTGGCCCGGATGAACAGCGACCCTCCGGACGTGATGGCCGAGCTGCGGCGCGGCGTGCACGACGCCGTCGCCGAAGCACCCCGCCAAGCCCGGCAAGCCGCCCGGGACGAAGTGCGCCGCGCCTGGAAATGGGCCGTCCTCGCCAGCGTCGCCGTGTCCCTGCTGGTCGCGCTCGCCACCGGCGTCGGCGTGCTCAACCTCTACGGCCGCGCCGCCTCCACCGACGCGGCCGTGTCCGCGTTGCGCGAGCAGGCCGAGCGTTCCCGGACCCAGGGCGAGCAAGCCAATGCCGAACTCGTCCAGCGCGGGCAGCGGCCGGTGCCGATCCCCGAGCCCGGCAAGGCCGCCGACAGCGAGGTCATCGTGGCCGCCGCGACCGCCCGTGTCCTGGCGACCCTGCCCGCCGACCCCACCACCGCCGACCTCGGCCAGGCCGTCGCCCGCTACCTCGCCGCCCACCCGCTAGCCCCGGCCGAACCGGCACCGCCGCAGCTCTCCGCCGCCTTGGCCGCCTACCTGGCCGCCAACCCGCCGCCCTCCGGCCCGCCAGGACCGTCCGGCGCACCCGGACAGCCCGGCACCAACGGGCAGCCCGGCACCGACGGACCAGCAGGCCGCGACGGACCGACCGGACAGGACGGACGCACGCCGACCGCGGACGACATCGACGCCGCGTTCACCGCCTACCTGGCCCAGCACCCCGACACCCTCTGCCCGCGCGGCGGGACCTTCGCCCGCCTGCGCGTGCAACTGGCCGACGCCGCGACCGCCGAGACCTGGCAATGCGTCCTCGCCATCACGCCACCGTCCACAACCGACCCACCCGACAACAGCGGCACCGCAACGCCGGAACCGCCCTCAACAGCTAGGAGGGGCGGACCGTGAGCGTTCTGGTCGACCTCTACGAGAAATACAACCCCGTCACCAGCTGGCCGCAGCTCGCCGCCGCCGTCGACGGCGCCTACGTCAAATACTCCGACGGCACCGGCGGCGCCGCCACACCCGCCGACGCCTACGCGAAAGGCTGCTCCGCCCACGGAATCCCGTACGGCGGCTACCACTTCGCCGAGCCCGGCAACGCCGCGCAGCAGGCACGGGTGTTCCTCGACCAGTACCGGCGTCTCGGCGGGCAGCTCGCCCCCGCACTCGACCTGGAAACCGGGGCCATTCCCTACGCCGCGCGGCCCGGGTTCGCGCGCGCGTTCCTCGAGGCCGTCCACCAGGCGTACCCGGTCGTGGTCCTCTACGCCTCCGCGTCCTGGCTGGCCAGCCTCCGCCCCGACACCTGGCCGTATGACTGGGACCGCACCTGGTGCGCCTCCTACGGCCCCAACAACGGCGCCCGGCACGCGATCACCTCCTACCGAGGCCGCGTCGACCTGCACCAGTACACGAGCCGAGGCCGCCTTCCCGGCGTGTCCGGCCGCGTCGACCTCAACCATGGCGACCTCGCCGCTTTTCGGCTCAGCTCCGCCGACACCACCGCGGAAACGGAGAACGACATGCCCGCCATCCCGTATCCCTTCGACGGGACCGGTCGCGACGCCAACGGCAAACTCAAAGAGCGCTGCCACGTCTTCACCATCCCCGTCGGATCGGTCAGCCAGGTCGTCAACAGGGCATGGCTGTCGTTCAAGTGCGCCATCGGCCGAGCCGAGCGGGTCCGGCTCATGGCCATCGCCGGCGGACCGAAAGCTTCATACACAGTGGACAAGACCTGGACCGGTGTCGCCTCCGACGCGACCCGCGTCTACGTCGAAGCCCCGTCGGGGACCGACCAGTTCACCGCATTCGTTCAGAGCGAGTTTCCCTACAGCCTCGGCCTGGAGACGGAGGCCAAGCGATGAACCCGTGCCGCTACCGCAAAGCTTTCGCCGCGCTCTGGGGAACCCTCACCGTCCCGGCCGTCGTCGGCCTGCTCGCCCTCGCCGGAGTCCACGTCGCCCCTGAAACCGCCGCGCTCGTCATCGCGCTCGGCTCGGCCCTGCTCGGGACCGGCGCTGTTCTTGGCGCCAAACCCAATGAATCAGCGACACCATCATCGAGTGCGGGCCGAATGCAGGACGGTTCTCAAACACCGCCGGTCCGAGACTAACCATGCATCCTGCGAAAAAGCCCCGATACCTGTGTTCCACAGGTATCGGGGCTTTTTCGCACGTAGGGACGGGCCGGAACTGTAAAGGGGGAGGGCGGCTCCGGCCCGTTCGCAACGAGATTACAGGTTGTGGGTCCTGAAGGCGGCTCGGTTCGGATCACCTCATCGGAGGCTGTCGAACAACGAACGCAGCTGCCGGGCCATCGTCTCCGGCCGAGCCGGAGCGACGTTGACATATCGGCCGTCGCCCTCTCCGGTCACCGAGAAGAGGTAGCGGCCGGCCGAAGTGTCGTAATAGGTGCAGACGTTGCCGCCGCTGGTGCGATGTCCGCCGAAACGGTCGCGCACTGCTGCGACGAATTGTCCTGCCCCCGTGCGCGGCAGACTCGCTACGTCGATGACCCGCCGTGCCTCGCGGTGAGGTGCGGCACCGTCGATGACGAGTTTCAGGTCCGCCTCCGGGACCGAGAAAGCCGGCCCGGTTCCCGGCTGCGCGCGCGGCAGCTCGCCGATCAACTCCTCGGCGAGCGCGTCCGGACGAGCTGGCCGGATAAGGATCTGCTTCGAAGCGGGCACGTAGCAGGCGAACACCGCGTCCGAACCCTCCGCGGTGACCAGCAGGCGGTAACGACGATCGGCAGTGGCGTTCACGATCGCCGACAGCTCCCGGGCGCCACGGCACAACACGGTCATAGTCCGGGCGAATTCCGAGGTCAGCCCGCCGCCGCGCCAGGTTCCCTGGCTGGCTAGGGCCTGCACCGCGGCGTCTTGGTGTTCCCGGGTCAGATCCGGGTCCCGCCACACCGGCTCGCCGGTCAACACCGACGGAAGCGACGCCCCGACGTGCTCGGCGGCCAACGAGAGGCAGTCGACCGGCAGAAGCAGCTCACAGTTGAGCACGAGCATCTGCTACGCACCGATCACCGGGGGCACCGACTTTGGGAGCTTGCCGACGAGCGCGTCATCCGGGTCTTGCTCAAGCAGGTAGTCCGCGGTCTTGTGGACCTGGTCCTCTTCCTCCTTGCGGCCCTTCGCCCCGCCCGCCATGCCGCCCATGCCCGCAGCACCCGGTCGACCGGCCGCTCCGCTCGCCGGGGCGGCGGGCCGTCCCGATGCGCCCTCGTTCAGGGCACCTGCACCGGTCCCAGCACCCGTGCCTCGTCCGAGACCGCCGCTGCTGTTGCCGTTGCCGGATCCGTAGCCACCCGAGCTGTTGCCGCCGGGGCCGAAGCCGCCGCCCGGACCGAACCCGCCCGCTCCGAAGCCACCACCCGGTGCGAAACCGGTGCCGCCCCCGGTCGCGTTGCTGTTGCTGTTGCCGCCGGGCTGGCCGCCGTTGGGGATCCAGTAGTTCGGATTGCCGGTGTCCGTGGCGGACGGCGGAGCGTAGCCGGCGGTGCGGGTCGCGTCGGAGGGAGCATGCGTGCCGGTGCCGCCGACCGGGCTGCCATCCGGCCCGCCCGCTGTGCCCGAATGCGGTCTGCCGCCCGAACCTCCCGGGCCACCGGTCCCCCCGGAAAACCCGGGACCGCCGGTTCCGCCGAAACTGTCGCTGTAACCACCCGAGCCGGGCACGCCCGAGGTTCCGCCACGGCCATGGCCCCCCGGGGCGTAGGGCGAAGGCGTGTGCCCGACGCCCGGACCACCGGGCTGGGCGATGGAGAAGTCACCGCCCGCAGAAGGCATGGTCAACTGGCCGTACTGAGACGGGCTGGCCCACTGCCCGGAATTGTTCTGAGACTCGCCGTAATAACCGTGGTAGCTGTCGACGACAACCTGAGCCTTCTCGTCCCACCGCTTGATCTGATCGGCCCGGTTGCTCAAGAACGAGAACCACGTACCGCTGACCAAATCGTCGCTCGGCCGCGTACCAAGATCACCGACCGATTGAACCTTCGACTTCAACGTATTGTAGGAGCCGCCTTGGCCGTTGTAGAGGTTTCCCGTCTGCTGCAAATGCTGGCCGCTGACCTTCGACGCCTGCACCAGCGGACCCGCGCCTGCATTGGCCTGCCCCGCCGCGTCGCCCTGCCAGTACTGGCTCATCTTGCCCTGCAACTGCAACATTTGATCGGCGACGTCGTTGTGCTGGGTCGAGAGATCGCCGCTTGCGGTCGAGCCGTGGAACATGTCGTCGGAACCCGGACCCTTGCTCACCAGCTCGACGATCTGCTGCGCCGAGAGCTCCTGACCCATCACGCACCTTCTTTCAGCTTAGCCACTACAAGCCCCGCCGCTTTGGTCACCAAAGAACACGGATCGCTGTATGAAGGGGAACTCGGACGAAGGCCCGCACCGACGGTGAACACTTCGTCGTCCGTGATGCCGACCGCGATTTCGCAACCGCCGCTCTTGCGGTCGTCGAAAGCGGCACTGAATACCGCGGGGTAACCAGAGACGTCCGGTGCTGGCTCAAAATATCCGCCCCCGCCGACCTGGCTGTTTTTATAGGAGGCTGACAAACCGCCCTGTCCCTTAATAAGACCGACGCTGATGTTGTTGCCGTCTTCGCCGTGCCAGTTGCACATCGGGACGCCGCCGCTGCTGTCTTTGCTGTTGTTGCGCACGCCTCCGATGGACTGGCTGACCTGCTCCTGGGTAAGCAACGCGCAGGGATCTTGTTCGTACTTGCCGGCGTTGAGCGGAGCCGTCACTTTCGGGGCGCCTGGTGCCGTGCTGGACGGGCCTGCGCTGGACGGGTCCGAGGCGGTGCTCGACGGTGAGGGGTTTGCGGTGCCGGGAGCAGAAGAGCAGGCAGCCGTCAGCAATAGAACGGCGGACAAGGCAGCGAGAGCGTTGATCTTAGTCACGTTGTCATCCTTGCTTGCGCAGGCGGTCACTGTGCGCCTGGTCCTGCTTCTCGTAGGCATCGATCGCTTTTTTCAGCTGGTCGGCATAGCCCTGCGCATACGACCTCTGCTGGTTAAGACTGGCCAGGTAAGCAGCTGCATGGCCTTTCGCCGCTTGGATTTGCATCGTGCTACCGGGATCTTCCGCAGGCTGCCGAAGATGCGGCAAGACCTGGGCTTTTCGGATCATGTCGCTGAGTTTGTCGGCAATCGCCTGCCAGTCCGGCTGCAACGAGCGCATGGCGTCGATGTCCATCTTGAAGCCGCCCCCGGCCACCGCGGCGGTCGCGCTGAGATCCTGCGCTACTTGCTGTGTAGCGATCATGATCCCGGCCGGATTGGGCATCACCTGCCCGGCTATCACCTGGGCGTTGCGCTGGGCCTGCTCTTCCGGGCTGATGTACCCGGCGTGCCCCGTCGGCAGCTGCGCACCGCCACCTGAGGCCGGCGGACCCGAGGTCGCGACCGGGCCGCCGCTCGACAGCGGCAACGGCGGTGCGCCTGGTGGCGGCGCAGGCTGATCGGTCGACGTAGTCTGCTGGTAGACGCGGTCCAGACCGCTTTGCCCCTCCGGCATGCAGTAGCCCCTCTCCATGACGGCCGCCCGTTGCGTGGCGAGCTCGTCGTGCCCTCTGCGTACGGCGGATTCCGCCGCTCCCCGTTGTGCGACGTTGTGTGGTCGCGTCGTCACTGTAGCTGCGAAGGCGGAGAGCTGTCAGCAGAATGTAACAACTGGCGTGGCCGAGATCGTTTTGACCTGCAGATACGTGGGCGGGACGGCGGGCCTGTGTTACCAGCCGCTGGCAAGCCGGGCACCGACCTTGATCACAAAGCTAGCCGTCAGCGTAGGGATGAGCAGAGAGCGAAGAGGAGTACACGGCCAGGACCAAGCGGCCGGCCCCGGAGCGTCTCGGCGACACCGTCGCAGCTGCGATTCCTTAGCTGGCCAAGTGGAACTTGGTCGTCCCCTGGATGATCGCGGCGAACGACTCCCGCCGTGGCAGCGCACACTGGTCAAGTTCATCAACGAGGCAGCTGTAGTGACCGTCGTGGTCCGGAACAAATGACCCAGCGGCCTGATGGTTGAGATAGACGAACGTGCTGTGACGCAGGCCATAAAGCGCGAACGGGCTGGAAAACCCGAAGCATGCGCTATCGGACGGAACGATCCGGATGGCGACCTCGGCAGCAGCGTTGGTGAAGAGATTGCCGAGGAACCGCAGCTGCCGAGCCATCGTGACCGGCGGGGCGATCTCGTCTGCGAGGGCCGGCGCTCCCAGGTAGACGGTGAGCTTCTTCGAGTTCTTCCCGACGAAGGCGACGCGGCGCCGTTTTCGCTGATCGGTGATTTCTTTCGCATCGTCGGCGCAGAAGCCCTGTGCAGCGAGGACGGCCTGGCTGTATTCAGGCAGCTGCAGCAGCTCGGGTATGGCCAGCGGGTGCCAAAGAGTCACGGACTCTGCCGTCTCTTCGCAGGCACGCAGCGTCTCGGCATGGTCAGCGGTGCTCTGGTTACCGAGGATGGTCACGCTCGGTTCGGTGCTGCGGGCGATGCTCATAATGAACTGCTTCTCGTCGCCGACGACACCGAGGGCTCCCAGTATCGAAGCGACGATCTCCGCGTTGGCTCCGCGCAGGCCGAGCTCCCAAGACGAAACTTCGGCAGCGGGCACACCGATACGACGAGCAAGCTCCCGGACACCGAATCTCGCATCCTCCCGAACCTTCCGCAGGAGAGCGCCCAAGATGGCGATGCGAGGCTGTTTGCGGCCGAAAGGCGGGTTCACGCGCCCTCATCCGCACTCTGTTGATCAGCGGGAAGCACGTCCCCACCGGTTTCGGGGCCCGCCAGCACCTCGGCGCTATCGCTCCAAATCCACCGGCCCACCGTGCTCACCACCCCTTCCGGCGCGGCGACTGCGGACGCAGGCACCCTCTCCGTAGCGAGAAATCTCGCGTAGACGGTACGACTGCTACCGGCGAGTAACCCGAACTGTCAGTTCGGGTACCGCGCCCGGCCGGGTTCGAGGTCAGGAAGGCAGACCGATCTGAACGGCAAGCTGCGCCGCTTGGCGGGAATCGTTGCGACGCCCTCGTTTCATGACGGCTCGGACAAGATCGTGCGCAGCCGGTCGGAAGCGGACGTCCTCTGGGGCTTCGGTCTCCGCGGCTTTGAGGAGAGCCAGCGCCGCCGGGTGTTCCCTTCGTTGGAGGTAGCCCTTGGCTTGGTCGAGCAAGAAGGCCACCCGCCGCTCTATCGACGGCGAAAGCTCGTGGTCCACCTTGGCCGCGAGCCGCAACCCTTCGACTGCCTCTCCGGACTCGACTTCGATGGTGACGGCATGCATTGCGACGTTGATCGGGCCGAACGCAGTCCAGCAGGTATTTCGGTCGCCGACGCGCTCGGCGAGCGAAGCCGCCTCCCTCAGCCGATCCCGACCCGGCCAAACCTTGCCCGCGCGGACGGCAGCCACCGCTGCGACCAGCAGAAGCGCTCCGGACAGCGCCGTCGCGTTCAGGACGTCGCCACCGCTGGAGGCGCGGAGCACGTTTAAGGCGGACATGGCCAGGTCTTCAGCCTCATCGGCGCGACGGTCGGCGAGGAGAACCTGTGCGAGATTCCAGTGCGCACCCGCGATCCGGACCGGATCGTCCGCTTGCTCAGCAGCGTTTCGAGCACGGTCCGCCGCGAGCAGGGATAGATCCGCTCGTCCGATACGTTTGGTTACCGTCCTCAACAAGCCGTTAAGGTCTGCTGCGACAGCATGGACTTGCCGACTTTCAGCTCCTGAAACGTGACGAGCCGTGGCTTCGATCGTATCGATGAGTTCGGGTAGGTCAGTGGTCAGTGTGCTGTAGCGGTGACCCGACGTTTGCCAAACTGACCACGCCGTTCGGACTTGCTGTCTGAGGTCCTCCACATCGATTGGACTCACCGAACGCGGCGCGGTCATCGCACGATAGATTCCGGCAGCCGACACGGTCGTGGCTGCGCCTTTCGCCGGGTCGGCGGGCATCGCGTTGAGCAGGTCTCCCGGTTCAACTCTGAGCACTTCCGCAAGCCTGGCGAGCACCGGAATCGTCGGGAGTTTGGTGCCTCGTTCGATCTGATACAGGTAGTCCGGCGTGACGCCGACCAGGCCCGCGACGACGGTCTTCGCCTGGCGGGCCGCAGTACGGAAGAATTTCACCCGGTCGCCGACCGTGCGAGCCAGATGGTCATCCATGATCCAGCGCCACCTCCCTGCCGGGCCTGTGACCAGGGCGAATGGTAACGCTTCTCGCTCGTCCCGTCACCGATGGCACACTCTGTGCATGACCGTGGCTCGTACCTTGGTGCTCTGGGACATCGACCACACTCTTATCGAGACGAGAGGCGTTGGACGGGCTATCTACGACCGGGCGTTCCCTGCGGCGACAGGAAGGCCGCTTGCCAAGCTGGCGACGATCGCTGGGCGCACCGAGCTGGACATTATGGCCGAATCGCTGCGGATCAACGGAATAGAACCAACCGATGAAGCAGTGACCCGACTGGCCGACGCATTGATCCAGGGCTACCAGAATGCTCGCGAGGAGCTGGCAACAGTAGGCCGAGCCTTGCCCGGTGCTCGTGAAACGCTCGCGCAGATCGCTCTGGACAACTCTGTTCATCAAGCGGTGCTGACCGGCAATCTGCGCGCGGTCGCACGTATCAAGCTGGAGGTCTTCGAGCTGGCGAGTTTCGTCGACTTCGACAGCAGCGCTTTTGGAGACGACCACGCCGAGCGATCGGAACTGGTGCGGATTGCTCGGCGGCGTGCTGGCGAACGAACCGGCACGCACTTCGAGGACGACCACGTCGTGCTGGTCGGCGACACTCCAAACGATGTCAAAGCTGGCTTGTCCGCAGGCGTCCGTGTCATCGGGGTAGCCACCGGGAAGACTAGCGAAGCGGAATTGCGGGACGCTGGCGCTACGGAGGTCACGACTTCCTTGTCCGGACTCAGGTTCTGACTGATGCAATTGGCGACACTCCCGATCGGATGCGGTACGAGTGGGAGACCCCTACGTGAGTCATCGCACCGGGCTCTAATTCGGGGTCGAAGGATTAGGCCGTTCAGCGGGGCCGCCGTTGTTCGATGTCGGCGGTGTTCGAACAGTAGGTGCGTGGCGAGACGCGACAGTTGTGTCCGCAGAACGCGCTTGCTGCGCGTCTGCGAACGGCTAAACCCGCGCTAGCTCGTGCAGGCGGGGTCTCCAGTGAGCCCGCTCCAGTGGGAAACGGTCTTGTCCCTCGCGTCGCGGATGGCCACGGATTGGAAGTCGACGGTGGCCTTTGTCGCGGAACTGCGCAGCGCTTCGCAGGCAGCGAGTGTTTCTCGGTCGCCGTCGGTCAGGGTCGATCGGCCGATCACGCCTCGCCCGTCGAGGTCGACCGCGGTTACCTTGCCGAACCATGGCTTGCCTGAGTGATCGGCGCGGAAGACTGCGCGAAGCTTGTCGGCTGGATTGGCCGGCGGAGCAGGTGGTGTGCTCGCTGGGCGCTCTGCCGAACTAGACGCTGGCGCGCCCGGGCTGACTGGCCGCGAGGCCGCCGACGCGCTGGCTGGATTCGCTGGCGTTGAGACTGGCGCTGTCGGCGCCGATGCACTGTCGCGAGCAGGTTTGTCCCCGTTGAACGCGCCGATGACCCCGGCCGCCACGACGACGGCAACGACGCCCCCGGTAATCCATGGCCAGCGACGCCGCCGCTTCGCTGAGCTTATGTTCTCGGCCTCGTTTTCGGTGCTCTCCATAGTTTTCGCCCCTTCACTGGTGCATGTCATCTCGTTGTTGATCGCACCTGCCCCGGCTAGGCACGATAGTGGCTGTTCACGCTTGTCCAATCCGCCGATCCGACGGTCCTGGCCCCGTGCGGCGCGGGTTGCGGGGCAACCAGGTCCCCGGTGCGAGTGGTCGCGCCGGGGACCTGTTGACGCTGGATCGAAGGATCAGACGACTCGTCGGGCCCGCCATTGTTCGAGGTCTTGACGGTGTTCGGTCAGCAGGTGATCGGTGATGAGGTTCGCGAGGTAGACGTGTCGGCAGAACACGCACGACGCGCGCGTGCGGAAGTGGACGACAGCGGCGGGGCTCAGGTGCGGCAGCCCTGTCCGGCCGCGTCTGCGAGCGGCCAGCTCGGTTTGAACACGGACGGTGAGGTTGCTGACGAGGGTGGCCAGTTCCCGGAGTCCTGGGTCTGGCAGGTCGCCGACCACGTCCTCGAGTGCGGCCAGTTCGGCTACCTGGGGAACGGTCACGGCAGAGTTTTCTTCACGTAGAGCGGGATATCTGGCCACAGTCCGACCTCCAGTTCATTTGTGCGTGCGCAGGATGCGCAGACGCGCACGACCACGGGCAGATCTCCTTCGGGGAGGTGCCCGTCGGTGCTGCCGATCGCGGCAGCGAGAATCACCGGGACCTGGGCCTGCGGGATGCCGAGAGCGACGAGGCCGGCGGCGGCGAACTCGGCGTCGCCGATGAAGGCGAGGCCGGTGTCGGTGCCGGTCATGCACGCCACGCAGGCCCCCGCGTAGTTGCCCTGAATGTTCGGAGGGGGCGGGAACTCGTTCATGTGCGTTCAGTCCTCGGTGTCCGGTAGTAGCGTTCGCTGATCTCGGCGTCGTGTCTGCGGCCCTGGTTGAGACGGAATCCGTGCCGTCCGAGCCAGTATTTGAGCCGCGTGACCTTGGTTTGGGGGCGTTCGGACTCGACAGGCGAGGCGGTGGCGGCGAGCACGAGGCCGTGGAAGTCCGCCCAGACGGTGATCAGGCGCATCGCGCGTTCGGCTGCGCCGTAGCCTCGTTGATCGCGGTGGACGCGGATCAGGCTGAGCACGACGTGCCCGGCCGGTTTGAGGTCGAGTTTGAGGTCTTGCAACTCGGGGTTGTCGTCGCGCAGCAGGCTGGCGAACTCGTCCACGTCGGTGCCGATCACCTCGTACGGGTCCTTGCCCGCCAGCAGCATCAGCGAGCGGCCGTTGTCCCATTTCGTCCACAGCTGGCTGCCGTTGCCGCCGGTCACGGTTCCTGTGGTGCCGACCGGGACCGGGTCGGGGTCGTTTCTCATCGGGCCGGTCAGGCGGACACGAGTGCCGGGCGGGACGGGGCAAGGCAGCTGTGTCCGGCGGAAGAACGCGCGGGCGTCGGCGTCCACGGGCGGCTCACCGGCCGTTCGGCGTGCGGTCGTGGTCGGCGAGGAACTCGCCCTTGCGGTTCACGGTCCAGCCGACCCGGCCGCCTGTGTGCACGATGTAATCGCCCGAGCAAGCGGTCTCCTCCCCGGCGCGAGTGTTCAGGGCCAGGGCTTTCCGTTCGTCCGGGCTGGTTCCGGTCCAGACGACTTCGCCGCCTGCCGTTTCGATCCAGGCGCGGATGCGACCGCGGTTCGCGTCGGTGAGCTGGACCGCGTCGACGCGGCGCGGTTTCACCGTCCAGTCCTCGGCCACCTCGGCGGCGAAGGCCGGGTCGGCCAGGCCCTTGAAGTACTCGTAGGTCTCGGACCAGTCGGCATTGCTGAGGGTGACGGCGGACAACGTGGCGCCGAGCCAGGCCATTGCTTGTGCCCGGAACGCGGTCTCGCTGCCCATGGGGAGGGTAGTGCCGATCGGCCGCCCGGCCGGGTCGTGCTGGGACGGGGCACGCAGCGCTTCGCAGAGGTCGTGCGTGGCGAAGTAGGTGTCGGGGTTCATGGGGTCAGCCCTTTTCTTGGTGCGGTGCGGAGTGGTCGAGGTGTCCGAGCGGGGCCGTCCACGGTCCGTCGTTGAGCTGGACCGTGAGGCCGGTGTCGAATGCGAAGCGCGCGCGGCGGAGGCCGCCGGCCTGGAGCCGGAGGAGCAGGACGCGCAGGTCGTCGCCGTCGACGAGGACGGAGCGCGCGGTGGGGCTCAGCTCCTGTTCGACGGCCCGCCGCAAGAGGATCCGGACGGCGGCGGCACGGTTGGTGCCGTTGCCCAGCGCCCACGTTTCGACCAGCGCTTTGAGGTCGTCGCCGAGTTCCTGGCGGATGGGGCCGCCGATCGCGGGCCGCCCCTTTCCCCGCCGTTCCGGCTGAGCGGGAACGGGTTGGTCACACCTGTCCTCGGGTTCTTCCGGCTCGTGCTGCGCCGCCGGGACGAGCCGGAAGCGGACGCTCACGCGTCCAGTCCGTTCGCGGCCAGCCGCCGCACCGCGTCGCGCAGCGATTCGACGTCCACATCGGACTCCTGTCGCACGACGACCCACGTGTAATCCGGTTGCCGGTAGTAGCCGACCTCCAGTTCGTAGAGGTCGCGGCCGTTGAGCTTGACGATGATCTTGCGGTGCTTGCCGGGGCGGTACGGGCCGTAACGGAACATCACCCCGTCGTCGGTGTAGACGAGGTCGCGGGCGCTGACCTCCAGCAGGAGCTTTCGGCCGAGCTGCTGCCAGATGACGTCGGTGTCGGCGTCGGCCAGCCGCTTGTCCGCGATCGATTCGGGCTCGTCGTTCATTGCCGTGGTCCTTCCTGATCCTGTCCGGGTCAATGACTGTCCTGTATGGACACCGCACGCCTGCCTCCGAAGAGATCAGGCGGCGGAGTCAATGCAGGGCTTTCCGGATCAGACCGGGAAACACAGCACCGAACTGTCGGCGGTCTCCTTTCTGGGGAGTCGTTTCACGGTCGCGTCGGCGCGCTTGCTGGTGCGCGGGTCGCCGAGCACGGCGTCGACGGCCTCGCCGAGGTGCGCCGGGCAGCAGTAGCGTCCTTCGTCGCCGTTCTTGAAGTAGGTGACGAAATGCGTGGCGGCCTCCGTGCCCGTGCCGAAGGAGCAGAACCGGTCAGCCATCGGCCCGGTCCCTTGCTCGCAGGAGAGATTCGGCGAAGGGCAAGCCTTCTGCGGTGCACTGCTGCTTGAACAGGTCGATGTGCCAGCGGGACATCGCTTCCTGCACGAGTTTCGTGCCGATGCCTCGGCGTTGCCGGTCCGGCCGGACGAACACGGTGATCGCCCCGGCTTTCTCGTGGGGCGGGAGATCCTGCGGGTAGTGGTTGAGGATGCCGACCAGGCTTCCGGCCGCGTCGCGGAACAGCAGGCAGTCGACGTAGGCGCCGGGACCGAATCCGGCCGACAGGTCGCCGCGAAAGTAGCCGATGCCGGGCGGGCCTTCGGCCGGGTACTGCTCGGCCTGCGACTGCCAGGTGAACACGATCATCTCCCGGATGATCCGGGCGAGTCCTCCTTCGCCGCTCATCGCGGATGTCCTTCCAGCGCAACGTTTCCCATGCGCCACGTCGGACGGCAGTCCAGGAGGTCATCGCCGTGCGGGCATTCCATGTCGCTCAGGTCGAGATCCCAGGTCCGGGCATTCTCGTCGTGGACGAACCGAGGCTTGCCCTCCAGTTCCGCGTAATGCGCTTCGCACCAGAAGCCGTACGACGATTCACGTGCCGGTGCGATGTTGTCGGCGAATGACCGGACCAGATCGGCGAACGATTCCCGCGTCACGGAACGGAATCGGAAGTGGTCAGCGGCACCGGTCAGGCTGTCGCGGAACCTGCCGCGCACCGTGCACCGGCCGTCTCCGCGGTCGGTGACGGCACCGGCGAGGCTCATGGTGCCGATCTCGAAAGCGAAGTACTCCGGATGGACCACAGCGGACTCTTCGGTCATCAGAACTGGCCTCCTGGGACGCGGCGGATGCCGAGGCGCCCGCGCTTGATCTCGAACATCAGATAGCGGAGCCAGATGTCCGCCTTGTCCGACAGCGAGGTGTCGTCGCCCTTGCCGTCGGGGCCGCCGAGGAACACGGCCGTGCCGTAGTACATCTGGCGAACGGTGCCGTTGAAGCCGTACACGATGACGGTGGCGTACTCGTTGGGGATCGGGAGCTGCACCTGGTGGGCGTGCTCGTCCGCGTACATCGTGGCGTCGAGGCCGTCCGCGTCGAGGCGCACCGCTTCGACGGAGTCGCAGTTGATGACCGAACTCAGGGCGTCCAGAAAGTCCTGGCCCGCCGGGGGAAACAGCTTTTCCTCGATCATGCCGTCCGGGGTGACGACGAGGCCGCGCACGTCGCTCACTGGTCGGCCTCCTCGACCTGCCACGCCCAGCCGAGGCCGAGGGCGTAGCGGCCGTCGTCGTCGGGCTGCACCACCGCCGAAGGCCGGAACGGGCTGTCCGGGGTGAACACGAGCACGTAGCCCTCCTGCGACCATTCGCAGCGAGGGGATTCCTCGTCGTCCTCGGCGATCCGGTTGGTCCAGGCGACGACTTCTTCGGCGACCGGCTTGGCGAAGCGCGGCTCGGCGTACCCTTCGGCGTTCGGATAGTCGTTCAGGTATGCCTCGAACCGCGGATCGAGTTGTCCGCCTTTTATGTCGATGTAGACGTTTGCGCGCACGGCAAACGCGGTGCCGCAATCGGCATTCATGATGTCCGGGTCCATTCTTTCAAGGGTTGCAATGTCCCCGCGACCGCGTGCGGGAGCGGCACGCGAGATCACGGCAGATCGGGCCGCGAAGCGGCCTGACCAGTCGAAATGACGCGCGCGGCAGCGATTGCGGAAGCGTTGCGAGGGACTGTCCGGGTCTTGTGCCTGCCCATTTACAGGCACTGGTTAATCGTAGGCGCCAGGCGGCGAACCGGACAATAACAGTGACCCGATATTCTCAAGGGACGCCCTGACCTGCGGGTATCCACCTTGAAAAGGGAACGGTCCCCGACGCGAACGCCGGGGACCGCCTGTCAGCAACCCTTAAATGACCCGGACAAGGGTACATCGAATGGAACCGACGGCCGACACTCTATCGTGCTCGCCCGCCGATGCGAAGTCCGCCCTGCCAAGCCTCGGGTCAATGATCTTTCAACAGGTGTCGACTAATAACCCCGCGACGCTCCCGCGTTGCTGCGGTGCGCGTGAATCGTGATTCCTTCTGAAGCGAGGATTGACCCGGCGAGCCGCCGCCTGCTCGACCCGCCGGGCCTCCTTCCAGGGGCTGCGAGTACCGGCCAGAATCTCCCATTCGATTCCTGTCCGGGTCAGGGTTGCCGATCCTGACCGATGCCCCTCCGTCGTTCGCAGCCCCCGCACGCCCCCGTTGCTGGCTGGCCAGCCCAGGGACGAGCCCGCTACCGCCGACCGCTGCGGAGTTCGCTGCTGCTCACCAAGGTGCCGGGTGGTCCAGGTCGGCGCACAGCCCGAGCGTCGCGCCGGGCGGCAGGTCGTCCACCTCCACCCCGTGCAGGCGGTCGGCGGGCACGTTCCTGCCGTCGGCCGGGGACGCCGACCACAGCACCTCGCCGGTGTCCATCAGGCCCTCGAAGGCGCAGTCGCACGGGATCTCGGTGCCGTCGTCCAGCAGAATCCGCACGCCGCGAGGCCTGCGCAACCGCGCGGCGAGCAGGAGGCAATGCCCTGCCCACATCCTCCAGACGAGCGAGCCGAACACCGGTTGGGCGGTCACGCTGCCACCGCCTTCCGGCCGCTGCGGCCCGTGCGAGCGACGGCAGTCTTCCCGCTGCGGTTGGCACTCTTGACGCGGCGAGTGTGTGCGACCGTGCGCTCCAAGGCTTCCCGGATCGCGACCTCACGCACGTAGCGACGGCCGATCCGCTTCCCTTTCGCGACATAGCCTGCCGGGTAACTGGACCGCGGCTCCAGCTCGACATAGCTGACGACCCGCCCGCGCCGCATGGCGATCCGGAACCGCGCCCGTTTCCTGCACTCGCATCGGGCGCAGACGAAGACCTGCTCGTGCGTGGCCTCGGAGTCGTTGTACGCCTCCAGAATCGGAACGTCGTCCTCGTCGGGGAAGTCGTGGCCTTTCTTGCGGCACTCGGCGCACTTCGGGTTGTTGCGAAGGTACTCGTCGACGTCGGTGTTCTCGTCGTCGTTGGCTGACATGGTGTCCAATCGCGTTGTGCTGGTGCTTATTTCGTGCGGCGACGGCGCGGTTTGGCTGCGCGTTTGCGGCCGGAGCCGGGTACTTCGCGGTCGAGCCGGTCCCACGACGGAACGTCCATGGCGGACCAGACTTCCGCGAACCACCGTTCGTACGCGGCGTGCGGAACGATGCCGCGTGCGCCGAGGTCGGGCCACCCGTTCTTGCGCGCCCAGGCGCGCACGATGCCGCGAGCTTCCGAGAACGCCTTGGCCGTCTTCGTGCTGATCGGCCGTGGCGGGTCCATCCACCACGACTGGCCCTGCACCGGCTCGGGCCGGATCGTCTCCAGCGTGCCGCGCAGCGGGGCTTTCGCCGCAGGCCGCGTCGTCGCCTCGCCGTCGCGGACCCGCTTCGCCGCCTTGCTCCAGTAGGCGACCATGCGGTCGAACGCCTCGGCGTCGTCAGGGCCGAGCCACCGGGTGTACAGCTTCTTGCCGACCGCGAACGTCCGCTTCACCAGCCCGTCCGTCCACGCGCCGAAGTCGCTGTCGAACCGCTCGGCGTTGGCCTCGCACAGGTCAATGCCGAACTTGCGGTTGCCGACCTCGAATGTCTTGCTGGCGGTGGCGTCCTGGGAGGGGTCCAGGTCGTCCACGTAGGTGACCTTGGTTTCGATCTTCTGTGCCATCGGAGCTGACCCCGCCCTCAGTCCGAGCCAGGCGCGCCGCTGCGACGCCGCCGGCAGCTCTGGAGCTGCACGACGCTCGCGCACTCTCCCTGATCGACAGCCGCCTGCTCCACGGCTTCGGCGACCGTGCTCCGGCGTGCCCGTTCCCGCTCCTTGTCGTATTGCCTGCGGATCTGCTCGGGGATACGGCCCCGAGCGCTCACCGGCAGCCGCTGTCGGCGAGCCCATTCGCGGACGGTGGCCGCGTCGTCTTCTTCCTCCGGCGCGACCGCCGGAAGGTCGGCGGAACGGCCGCGCATCGGACGACGGTGGTTCTTCAGCACGCGATGAACATCCCGCTCGCCGAGCGGCGAATCGAGATCGATTTCGTACAACGTCGCGCGCGCCCCCTCGGCACTCGCCCCGTGGTCGTAAGAGCCCTCCTCTTCCACGACCACGATCAGTGCAACATGAACCATGAGTGGTAACACTTCCTGTCCGGGTCATTGCGGTTTGCACACCCCCCGTGTGCAAGCCCACCCCCCGTTTGGGGGGCATCCGGATTCAACAACGGCAATTTTCGCTCTGCAACCGATCTTGAGCGGCTGGGCTGAACGGGTTACAAAACGGACAAAGGAATTCGGAGGGTGAGAATGTGCGGAGTGCACGGCGTTTACCGGAACCCCGCACATCCACGACAGAGTGAAAGTAATCCGTATGGACTAGACCACCGGCGTTATCACTCTGTTGATCACCACCCGATCGGCGGTACGGTCACGCGGCCGCCTCCAGCTCGCCGGTGTCCCGGAACCGGATGCCGATCGACGCCGTGTCGAACCGCGAACCCCGCCGCGCGGGCGGGTTGAGGGTCACTTCCATGAGTGTGTCGAGCACGAACCGCTTGCTGCTCAGCGGCTGAGCCTGCCACACCTCGCCCACGTTCTCGATGCCCACCAGAGACAGCAAGGGCGACTCGACCACCGAGGCCGACAACGTCCGGTCGATGGCCTCCAGGCGGAGACGGGCGGCCTGCGTGGCGCTGCGCAGCTGAGACCTGTCGACGAAGCCGAGCACGTGATCCTTCGCCAGCCCGTCCAGGTTGACGCGGATGCTCTCCGCCTCCAGCCGCAGCGCCTCGACGTCCACCTCCGGCTCCGGAGCCCGATAGATAAACGCCTCCACGAACCTCGGATCGCGACTGATGCGGTTGAGCAGCGTCGCCTGCACGTACGTGTCGACATTGATCGCGTGGCGGGCGAGGTGGTGGGCGGCCTTGCACTTGTAGCGGGGTGTGCGGCTGTGGCCGTTGCCGTTGGACTTGACGTGGCACGAGGTGCCGTTCCCGTGGATCCCGCAGAGATAAAGGGCGGTGCCGAGCCAGCGCGGCGCGTTGCCCACTCCCGGCTCCCGCGTGTTCCGCGCCGGGTCGGTCAGCAGCTGCACCACCGCCCGGTACAGGTCCATTCCCACGATGGCCTCGCCCGGCAGCCTGCCCAGCTCCACGCCCTTGTAAGACGAGATCCCGGCGTTGCGGGGCCGCAGCAGAATGCTCCGCAGAATCGGTGAAGACCACGGCGCGCCGCTGACCGTCGGCACCGAGCCCTCGCGCAGCTCCGCGGCAAGGTCGCGCAGGCTCCACAGCTTCCGGGTCCTCTGGTTCAACTGGACGACCCGCTCCGAGCAATCGAGGACCACCTCGGCCTCGGCCGGGACCTTCGTGACACCGTCCTCTTCGAACCCGAAGGGCCGTCGACCGCCGTGCCACGTACCGGCCCTGGCCTGCCGCTCACGCGCGTCCGAGACGCGCCGGGACGTCGCCCGGCTCGCGGCGTTCGCGAACGACACCATGTTCCGGGCCAGCGTGATCTCGGCGTCGGTCCCGCCGTCGGTAAACGTCAGCGAGCCCGAGAGAGACCGGGCGTTGACCTTGCGTTCCTCGGCGATGTCGATGAAGTCTTCGAGGTCCCGGGGATCGCGCATCGTGCGGTCCAGGTCCTCGGCCAGCAGGCCGTTCGCCCGCCCGGCCTGAAGGTGGCCCAGGGTCTCGCGGAACCCCGGGCGCACCACCCGCATCACCGTGGTGCCATCCGGAAGGGTCACCTTGCGGCGCTTGAACGCCGAGGCGTTACGGGCTTTCCCGTTCTTCCGGTTGACGTCGTTCTCGATGATGACCTTGAAGACGGTCCAGCCGAGCCGCTTCGCGAACTCGCGCAGCTTCCGCTCCCGGCTGCTGAACGTCTTGCCGTTGCCGTGCTCGTCGAGATCGTCGGGCTTCAGATCCGACAACCGCAGGTAAATAATGGCTTTGACAGGGGAAAACACTGAAGGGGTAATGACTGTCCGGGTCATGGGCCAGACAGTCACAAACCCTTTGTGTCATAAACAAGTTTTCGGCTTTCCCGCCTTGACAAGCACCACCGCGCCGTAGTCACACTCAGCTTCGGGGTGCCCGCCCAAGAATCACCCCGCAATGTCGCCGCCAGGCGACGAGCCGAAACCCCAGCTACTCAGCCGCCATCCGCTCCCGAAGCGAACGAGGCCGCATATCCGTCCACACCTCGTCCACATGCCTCATGCATTCCTCCCGGCTCCCCCGAACCCCATCCGCCCGCCACCCGGCCGGCACTTCCTTGCCCCCCGGCCACAGCGAATACTGCTCCTCCTCATTGACCAAAACCTGAAACTCAGCACCGTCGTCCATTAAAAACTCCCTTTCTCCGTCACTGACCAGAAGTCTCTTCAAGCTCACGAACCCGAGGCGCAGCAGGCAACCCCCGCAACGTCCGGCTGAACGTAGTCGCCAGAGTCACCACCGCGATCGACCCGCTGCAAGCCAACACCGCCGTCACAGCAGGCAACGCCTCGACCAGCCACCCGCCCAACGCAGGCCCAGCGGCCGCGGCCAACCCGCCGGTCACCCCCAGCACTCCCCCCAGCCGCCCCCGCAACTCGTCCGGAGTGGACAGCAACTGATAAGTGGCAATAGCAGTATTGGCAGCAGGGGGCAAAAACGCAATAGCCGCGAACAACGCCCCCATCACATACCCATTATGCACGAAGACAGCAATCGGAGTCAGCGCGGTCAACGCCCAGAACACCCCGATGACCAGACCGTACGCACTAATCCACCGATGCAGGTACGGCGCGGCCAACGACCCGAGAATCCCGCCGCCCCCGAGCATCGCCGCCATCACGCCGATCTCCCCGGCGGGCACGCCCCGCTCAGTGGACAACACGATGATCACCAAATAATAAGCGGAAAAGAACAGATTCAAACTGACCACGCACAACACAGTCGCCCGCAACGCAGGCCGCGACCACACCCACCGAAGCCCCTCGACGATCTCCCGCCCGAGATGCTGAGGCGGAGCCCCTTCCGCCCGCTCCGGCTGCCGAGGCAACCGCACGAACAACAACGACACGAACGCGAACACGTGCGCGACCAAGTCGAAGAGAAACGGGACGACCCGCCCCACCGCGAAGAGAAAACCGCCCAGCGCAGTCCCGGACAAGTGCCCCGCACTGGTCCTGGCGGCATTCATCGCCACAGCGGAGGGCACCTGCTCCTCAGCCACCAACCGCGGCAAACTGGCCTCTTCGGCCGGCTCGAACAACGCCCGGCCCAGCCCCATCACAGCCGCCACCACGACGAGCATCCACACCTGCGCGACGCCCCAGTACAACGCGAGCACCAACCCGCCCGCAGCGACCGCCTGCGCGGCCTCGCACCAGAGCATGATCTGCTTGCGAGGCCACCGGTCCACCAACGCCCCGGCAGGCAATCCGGCCACGAGCTGACTGATCGCGACAGCCCCGAGCACCAGCCCGGACTGTGCCGCCGACCCGGTAAGCGCCAGCACCAGCAAGGGAAACGCGATGGTGGTCGTATTGAACCCGGCCTCGGAAACGACCTGACCGGTCCACAGAAGCCGGTAGTCGCGATTGCCGACGATCCCGCTCATGCGCCGCCTCCCTCACGCCCGACACGCGAAACTCCTGCCAGACGAACCGCTGCCGCACCGGCCCCAGCCACGGAACCCGCCGGACCACCAGACCGCAGCCGAGACTCGACAACCCCGCTCATCGCTTGTCTCCCACCGCCCGCGAAGGTCACGGGACGAGCTGCGGCCCCGCCGAACCCAGAGACCACCTGACCGATCCGCCACAACCGGCCGCCGACGATCCCGCTCATGCCCCGTCCCCTCGATAGCCCACAAGCTGCCCGCGAAAGATGACAGGGCAAGAGGCCCGGCCAACCAACCGCGGCCGAGGCTCGCAGCCGACAATCCCGCTCATCCCTCGCCCCTCCGAAAGCCAACGACAACAGCGCGCCAAGCCCCAGGCACGGCGAACCGCGCCGCCGAAACGACCCGGCCCGGCAGCGGGCAATAGCCGAAAACCCCGCCCTCCCGACAAGTCCGCCGAGGCGCCCGCCCCACCGCATGCGCTCGCCTCGAACACCAACGACCGACACCCGCGATCACCGGCACCCCGGCTCATCCCTCACCCCGGCAATCCGCCGCGATAGCCCGCAACGCGTCCGCGAATCCCGCCGCCACCCCGGCCACGGTCGCCCGCGCATGCAGATCCGGCTGGTAGAACCACGAAAACTCCAGCTGTCCTTCCCGCACCCCGCCGACCACCTCGAGCGCGTGCAGCGACCGGTTCGCCGGATCCTGGTCCCGGCCCAGCGGCGGAAGCGACCGCAGGAACAGCCCTTCGCCGGTCCCGGTGTTCTCGCCCTGCCCCAGGTAGTTGAACGCGACCCGCGGAGAAGACCGGCCCAGCTCCGGGAACCGGAAGGCCCGCAGCACCCCGTGCCCGAACCCGTTCCCCGGCACCGCCCGCAACTGCCGCCGGACCGACTTCACCAGCTCCCGCCAGCCCGCGGCCGGAGCGACCTCCAGCGCGACCGGGAACAGCGTCGTGAACCATCCGACCGTCCGGGTCAGGTCGACGTCGTCCAGAATCTCTTCCCGCCCATGGCCTTCGAGGTCGATCGCCACGGCGGACTCGCCGGTCCAGCGGGTCAAAGTCCAGGCCAGCGCGGTCAGCAGAACGTCGTTGATCCGAGTCCGGTACGCACCGGGAGCCAGGTGCAGCAAGGCATCGGTGTCTCGCTCGTCGACGCGGATGGTCACCAGTTCTTGCGGCTCCGGAGCGGCACCTGCCCGATCCACCGGGATCTCGCAGCCAGGCAGATCGCGAGCCCAGTGCGCGCGTTCCCCGTCCAGCGCACCGGATTCGGCGAACTCCCGCAACCGTCGCGCCCAGTCCCGGAACGACGTCGTCTTCGGCCCCAGATCCGGCTTTTCCCCGGCTTCGATCTGCCGATAGGCCCGTTCGAGATCCTCCAGCAGGATGCCCCACGAAACGGCATCGACGACCAAATGGTGCGCCACCAGGAAAAGCAACGGGTTCTCGGCACCGTCCGACAAGAGGGCCCGCAGATGCGGAGGCTGGGCAAGGTCGAAGCTGGCCTGAGCGTCGTCGGCCGCCCGTTCGAGGTCCACAGTGGACACGCGGCGCAGGACGGAACAGGAATCGACGGGGTCGTTGTGCTGGGTCCACCCGTCGGCGGTCCGCTCGAAGCGCAGCCGCAGGGCATCGTGCTGATCCACCAGCGCGTCGATCGCCTGCCGCAGGACTTCCTCGTCCACCGGGCCGTTCAGCTCGATCAGCACGGACTGGTTGAAGTGCGCGGGATTCGCCGGCGCGGCGTCCAGGAACCAGCGCTGGATCGGGGTCAGCGGAACCGACCCGACCACGGCTTCGCGGTCGTCCTCGGCCGCGCCGGCCGGCTGGACGACGCTCGCCAGCTCGGCGACCGTCTGGTGCGTGAACAGGTCTTTCGAGCGCATCGCCAGCCCCGCCTGCCGGGCGCGGTGCACGACCTGGATGCTGAGCAGCGAATCGCCGCCGAGTTCGAAGAAATTGTCCGTGGCGCCGACCCGCGGGATTCCGAGCACCTCGGCCCAGACGTTCGCCAGCAGTTCCTCCAGCTCGTTCCTGGGGGCGACGTGCACCGCGGTCTGCAGCTCCGACAGATCCGGCTCCGGAAGCGCGGCGCGGTCGATCTTCCCGTTCGGGCTCACCGGAATCTCGTCGAGCGGCACGAACACCGACGGCACCAGGTAGTCCGGCAGCGTCTCGCCCAGGAAAGCGCGCAGCTGAGCGGTTTCGCCGACGACGTAGGCGACCAATCGCTTGTGCCCGCTCGCTTCCCGGGCCACCACGACGGCCTCGCGCACCTCCGGATGCCGCCGCAGCGCCGCCTCGATCTCGCCGAGTTCGACGCGGAACCCGCGGATCTTGACCTGGTGGTCCACGCGTCCGGCGAATTCCAGGTCCCCCGCCGCCGTCTGCCGGACGACGTCGCCGGTGCGGTACATCCGCGATCCCGGCGGGCCGAAGGGGTTCGCCACGAACCGGTCGGCGGTCAGGCCGGGCCGGGACAGGTAGCCGCGGGCCAGTCCGGCGCTGCGGACGTACAGCTCGCCCGTGGACCCGATCGGCGTCTGCCGCAGCCCGGCGTCCAGCACGTACGTCTCGGTGTTCCGGATCGGTTTGCCGATCGGCGGCGGGCCGCCCGGCGACAGCGGTTCGCTCCACGAAGTCGCGACCGTGCATTCGGTGGGCCCGTAGGCGTTGATCATCCGCCGCCCCGGCGCCCAGCGGGCGACCAGCTCGGCCGGGCACACGTCGCCTGCCACGACCACCGTGCGCAACTCAGGCAGCGGCAGGTCGGGCACGGTCGCCAGCGCGACCGGCGGGACCACCAGGTGCGTGACCCGGTGTTCGGTCAGCACCTCGGCCAGCTGCGCGCCGAGCAACGGCCCTTCGGGCGGGACGACGAGCGCGGCGCCCGCGGACAGCGTCAGGCAGACTTCCACGACCGCCGCGTCGAAGCTGGGCGAGCTGAACGCCAGCACCCGGTCGCCGGGGCGGACCTGGAAATGGCCGATCGTGGCGGCCGCGAGAGTGGCCAGTCCGGCGTTCGGCACGACGACGCCCTTGGGCCGCCCGGTCGAACCGGACGTGTAGATCACGTACGCCGCCCGCTCCGGGTCGACCGGGACGCCGAGGTTCGTGTCCGGGTAGCCGGCGGCGTCGAGTTCCTCGTCCACGATGAGGACCGGACCGGCGTCGCGCAGCATGAATTCGATGCGCTCGGCGGGATAGCCCGGGTCGACGGGGAGGAACGCGGCGCCGGTCTTCGAAATCGCCAGCTCGGCGACGACGAGCGCGGTCGAGCGCGGCAGCCGGACGGCGACGATCCGCTCGGGCCCGGAACCCCGCTCGGCCAGCAGCCGGGCCAGCCGGTTCGCCCGCGCGTTCAGCTCGGCGAAAGTGCTCTCCCCGGAGGCGGATACCAGCGCGGGAGCGTCGGGAGTCCGCCCGGCCTGTGCTTCGAACAGCTCGGCCAGGGACGCCGTCGAGTCCGCAGCCGCGGTGTCGTTCCACACCCGCAATTGGTCCGCTTCGGACTGCGGCAGCAGCGGCAGCGACGCCATCGGCTGGTCCGGCTGAGCAGCGAGAACAGTCAGCGCGGTCAGCAACCGGCCAGCGAACCGTTCGATCGTCGCGGCGTCGAACAGGCCGGTGGAGTAGTTGATCGCGGCGTGCATCGCACCGTCGTCCTCCTCGAATTGCACGAGCAGGTCGAACGTCGCGGTCGTCGCGGGCAGCGCGACCTCCTCGGCGACGAGCGCGCCGCCGCCGGGCCGGTCACCGGTGTTCTGCAGCACCACCATCGCCTGGAACAGCGGCGTCCGGCTCGGATCCCGGACCGGCTGGGCGGCGTCCACCACGCGCTCGAAAGGCACGTCCTGGTGAGCGAAAGCGTCGAGCACCGTGTCGCGCACGCCGCCGACGAACTCCCGGAAGGAGCCGCGTGAGTCCACTGTGGACCGAAGGACCAGTGTGTTGACGAAGAAGCCGATCAGGCGTTCCAGCTCGGCCCGCTCGCGTCCCGCCGCGACTGTGCCGACCGCGATGTCCTCCTGTCCGCACCAGCGCGCCAGTACGACCTGGAAGGCCGCGACCAGCGTCATGAACAGGGTGCCGTGCTGTGCGCCCGCGAGTTCGCGGAGGTTCGCGGCGACCTCGGCGGGAATGTCGAAGCCGAACCAGTCCCCCTCGCTCGTGCGGACTGCGGGACGCGGCCGGTCGGTGGGCAGTTCGAGCGGTGCGAGCCCGGCGAGCCGGTCCCGCCAGTGGTCGAGTTGCTCGTCGAGGTCGGGGCTGTCGAGGAAATCCCGTTGCCAGGCCGCGAAATCCGCGTACTGCACCGGCAGCGCGGGCAGGTTTGGCTCATCGCCGCGGACATAGGCGGAGTAGCAGGTGTCCAGTTCGGCGGCCAGCACGCCGGCCGACCAGCCGTCGGTGACGATGTGGTGCAGCACCAGCAGCAGGACGTGGTCGCCGGACTCCTCCCGGAACAACCGGGCGCGCAGCAACGGCCCGGTGCGCAGGTCGAAGGGCCGAAGCGCTTCGCGGACCAGCACTGCCTCGTCGAAGGCCTCCACCGGGAGTTCGACCGGTGCGGGCTCGTGTACGACCTGAACGGGATGGCCTTCGATTGCGTCGAAGGTGGTGCGGAGCGATTCGTGCCGGGCGACGACCGTGGTCAATGCCTTGCTCAAGGCGTCGATGTCGAGTTCACCGCGCAAGCGCAATGCGGTGGGAGAAATGTATTCCCGGCCGCCGGGCTCGAATTCGTCCAGGAACCACAAACGTTGCTGAGCGAACGACAACGGCAGCACGCCGTCCCGGGCGAGGACCGGGATCGCCTCCGCATCCGCTTGCCGGGCGGGGAGTTCGGCGGCGAACTGGCTGAGCGTCGGCGCCGAGAAGAGCATCCGCGGCGATACTTCGACACCGAATTCCGCTCGCACCCGCGAGGTGATCCGCATGCTGAGGATCGAGTCGCCGCCGAGCTCGAAGAAACTGTCGTCGGCGCCCACCCGGTCGATTCCGAGGACATCGGCCCAGATCGCGGCGAGCCGCTGTTCGGCGGCGGTCCGCGGCGCGACGTACTCGGCGGTTCCAGCGCGGCCGGGGGCGGGCAGCGCGCGGCGGTCGAGCTTGCCGTTCCGGTTGAGCGGCAACGCGTCCAGCGACACGAACGCCGACGGGACCAGGTGCTCCGGCAGCCGTTCGCGCGTCCACTCCCGCAAACCCCGCGCTTCGCCGACGACGTACGCGACGAGGCGGCCTTCGCGGGCGATGACGGTGACGTCGGCGATCGCCGGATGCCGCCGCAGGACGGTCTCGATCTCGCCCGGCTCGACCCGGAACCCGCGGATCTTGACCTGGTCGTCGACGCGGCCGAGGTAGTCGAGCGAGCCCTCGGCGGTCCAGCGGACCTGGTCGCCGGTGCGGTACATCCGCTCCCCCGGCGGGCCGAAGGGATCCGCCACGAACCGGTCCGCGGTCAGGCCTGGCCGGCCGAGGTAGCCGCGCGCGAGCTGCGGTCCGGCGAGGAACAGCTCGCCGGGCAGGCCGGGCGGCACGGGCTCGCCGGTGTCGCCGAGGACGTAGGCGCGGAAGTTGGTCAGCGGACGGCCGATCAGCACCTCGTCCCCGGTCACCGGCGCGTGGATCGAGTCGACGGTCGCTTCCGTCGGGCCGTAGTAGTTGTGCCCGGTGACGTCCGCGGCGGCCAGCTGCCGCCACAGCGTTTCGGTGGCCGCCTCGCCGCCGGTGATCACCGTGCGCGGCCGGACTTCGCCGGTCGCCAGTCCGGCGTCCAGCAACTGCTGGAGGTAAGCCGGGGTGAGGTCGAGCAGGTTGAGCCCGTGCGCCCGGACGGCGCGGACCAGGGCGAGCGGGTCGAGCCGGGTGTCGTCGTCCAGCACGTGCAGCTCGTGGCCGTCGATCATGGCCAGCAGCGGTTCCCAGGACGCGTCGAAGGCCAGCGACGCGGTGAGCGCCACCCGTTCCCGCCCTCGATCGAGGAAGATCGCACGGTGCGCGACCAGCAGGTTCACCAGCGCGCGGTGCTCCACCACGACGCCCTTCGGCGTGCCCGTCGAGCCCGAGGTGTAGATGACATACGCGGCGGTGTCCGCGTCCGGCCGCTTCGAGCGCGGCGCAGGGGGTGCGTAACTCTCCTCCGGCCTGCCGAGCACGACCACTGGGCGCGCGTCGTTCAGCAGGAAGTCGACACGTTCCTCCGGCAGGTCCGCGTCGATCGGCAAATACACCGCGCCTGCCTTGAAAATCGCCAGGAACGCGATGACTGCCTCGGCCGAGCGCGGCAGCATGACGGCCACCACTCGCTCCGGCCCGGCACCCTGCTCGATCAGCCCTTCGGCCAGTTGCGTGGCGCGGGCGTCGACCTCCGCGTAGTCCAGGACGGTGTCGTGGAAGATCAGCGCGGTCTCGTGCGGCATTCGCGCGACGGTCGCGTCGAACACGTCCAGGACCGTCTCCGCCGGGAGGTCGGCGGTGTCGCCGTGTCCCAGGGCCAGCACGTGGCGGCGCTCGTCGGCGGTGAGCGGCGAGAGCGAGCCGACGCGACGGTCCGGGTCGGCGGCGATCGCCCGCACCAGCTGGGCGAGGTGCCCGGCCAGCCGCTGCGCGGTGGCTTCGTCGAACAGCTTCGGGTCGTAGGACAGTTCGAGCCCGAGCCGGTCGTGGAGGTAGGCAGTGAGGTTCAGCGGGTAGCTCGTGGTGTCCAGCGATTCGACGTCCAGCACCCGGACGCCGTCCTGCCCGCTGTCTTCGATCGGGTAGTTCTCGAAGACCACCACGCTGTCGAACAACGCCGCGCCCGCTGGTACGCCGGTGAAGGTCTGCAGCTGCGAGAGCGCCAGGAAGTCGTACCGGCGCGCGTCCGCCTGCTCGGCCTGGATCGCGCGCAGCCATTCGGCGGCCGGCTGTCCATTCCGGACTTCGACCCGGGTCGGCACCGTGTTGATGAACATCCCGATCATCGCCTCGACGCCGGGCAGTTCCGGCGGCCGGCCGGAAACCGTGGTGCCGAACAAGACGTCCGGCTCGCCGCTGTAGCGCGCGAGCAGCAGCGCCCACGCTCCCTGCACGACCGAGTTGACCGTCAGCGCGGCGGCTTTCGCCATCTCGCGCAGCTCCGCCGATTCCTCTGTGGACAGTTCGACCAGCAGTGTCGCCCCGGATTCCGCGCGATGCGCCTCGCGGGGACGGCGGTCGTACGGCAGCGGAGTCGGTGCGGCGAAGCCGTCGAGCACCTCCCGCCAGTGCTCCTCGGCCGCGGCGCGGTCCTGCTCGGCCAGCCACGCGAGGTAGTCGCGGAACGGCCGGCGCGGCGTCAGTTTCGCGGGCGTGCCTTCGACAATCGCCGTGTACTGCTCGCAAACCTCGCCGAACACCTGAGCGGCGCTCCAGCCGTCGAGCAGGACGTGGTGCGAGGTCCAGAGCAGTTGCACCTCGTCGTCGGTCAGCCGGGCGATCTCCAGGCGCATCAACGGCGGGGCCGTCAGATCCATGCCCGCCGCCAGGTCGGCTTCGAGCAGTTTCGTCAGCTCGGCCTGCTGCGCTTCCGCAGCGAGACCGCGCCAGTCGTGGTGTCCGACCGGCACTCGCACCCCGCGATGGACGCGCTGCACCGGCTCGTCGACGCCGTCCCAGACCGTGCTGCTGCGCAGGATCGGCGTCCGGTCCACCACGCGCTGCCAAGCCTCGCCCAGCGCGCGCGGGTCCCGCACTCCGGCGAGTCGCAGCCGGAACTGGTCGAAGTACGCGCTCGACCCGCTGTCGACCAGGCTGTGGAACACCATACCCGCCTGCAGTGCGGTCAGCGGGTAGATGTCCTCGACCTCGCGGCCGTCCCCGGCCAGCCGGTCCACTCCTGCCTGGTCGAGCCTGGCCAGCGGGAAGTCCGACGGCGTGCGGCCACCCGTCTCCGCGCAGTGCGCGACGATTTCCCGCAGCGCTCCGACAGTCGCCTCGGCCAGGCCGCGGACGGTCGCCTCCTCGTGCACCTCTGCCGAGTATTCCCAGGTCAGGTGCAGTTCGCCGGATTCGACCACGCCGACGACGTCCAGCAGGTACGGGCGGACGCCGTCCGGCGCGGAATCGTGGCCGAGGCTTTCCCCTCGGCCCTGGTAAAGCCCGTCCTCGGCGGTTCCGACGTCCCAGCGGCCGTGGTAGTTGAACGAGATCTGCGGTGTCGGGTCGTTCCGCAGCGGGGATTCGCTGAGGTAGCGCAGCGCTTCGTAGCCGACGCCCTTGTTCGGGATGGTGCGCAGTTGTTCCTTGACTGACTTGAGGACCGCGTCCCAGCCGTCGCCGGGCACGGTCAGCGCGACCGGGTACTGCGCGGTGAACCAGCCGATCGTCCGGGACAGGTCGAGCGGCTCGGCGACGTCCTCGCGGCCGTGGCCTTCCATTTCGAGCACGACCCGAGACCGGCCCGTCCAGCGCGCCAGCACGCGGGCGAGGGCGCTCAGCAGGACGTCGTTGACCTCGGTCCGGTACGCGCCGGGCACGTCCTGCAGGAGCGCGGAAGTTTCAGTCTTGCCAAGGGAAACCGACACCGAACGCGCCGATGCCGCGGTGTTGCGTCCGGAGTGGTCGACCGGGAGTCCGGTCTCGACGCCGTGCAGCACACTCCCCCAGTACTCCGCCTCGTCGTCCAGCCCGCCGGTGCGGACATGATCGGCCAGCGTCCGGGCCCAGTGGGTGAACGAACTGCCGGTCGGTTCCAGCGGTTCGCCTTGGTAGGCGCGTTCCAGGTCGCCCAGCAGGACGCGCCAGGAGACGCCGTCCATCACGAGGTGGTGCGCAGTGAGGAACAGCTGCGGCGAGCGGTCCCGGAAGGTAAACAGGACCGCGCGCCACACGGGGCCGTTGACGATGTCCAAAGAGGTCTGTGCGCGCACTGCCTCGGCGTGCATCGCCGCTGCCGCGTCGTCCACTTCGGACAAGTCGGCGTGCCGCAGGATGTCCGCCGGTTCGGCGGCGACCGGTTCCTGCTGCCAGCTTCCGTCCGCTTGGAAGAACCGCATCCGCAAGGCGGCATGCCGAGCAGTGACTTCGGCGATCGCGGCAGTCAACCGCGAAACGTCCACAGAGGACAGTACAAGGTGGACAGACATAGTGAGCCGCCACGGCTCGTCCAGGTGCTCGAACAGCCACGACTGGATCGGCCCGAGCGGCGCGGGACCGCTGCGCTCCGGCGCCCGCGCGACCGGCCCGCCGGTCGTGACGACCCGGCCCAGTTCCGCGATGGTCTGGTGCTGGAAAAGATCCTTGGACGTCAGCGTCAGCCCGGCCTGGCGGGCGCGGGAGACGACCTGGATGCTCAGGATCGAGTCGCCGCCGAGGCCGAAGAAGTTGTCCTCGACGCCGACCTGGTCGACGCCGAGCACCGTCGACCAGACCTCGGCGAGAGCGGTCTCGATCTCGGTGCGCGGTGCCACGTAACGGTTTTCGACCCGCGCGCCGGGCGCGGGCAGCGCTCGGTGGTCGAGCTTCCCGTTCGCGTTGAGCGGCAGCTCGTCCAGCGCGACGAACACCGCCGGGATCATGTGCGCGGGCAGCGAGCGAGCAAGGAACTCGCGCAGCACCGTGGTCCCCGGCACCGTCCCGGTCAGATACGCGACCAGCCGCCGGGCGTCGCCCGTGCCGTGCGCGACGGCCGCCGCGCCGGTCACGTCCGGATGCGCGGACAGCGCCGCCTCGACCTCGCCCAGCTCGATCCGGAAACCGCGGATCTTGACCTGGTGGTCGGCCCGGCCGCGGTAGGCGAGTTCGCCGTCCGAGGTCCAGCACACCAGGTCGCCGGTGCGGTACATCCGCGTTCCCGGCTCGCCGAACGGGTCCGCGACGAACCTCGACGCAGTCAGGCCCGGCCGGTTCAGGTAGCCGCGCGCCAGGCCGGCGCCCGCGACGTACAGCTCCCCGGTGACGCCGGGCGGCACCGGTTCGAGGCAAGCGTCCAGGACGTAGGCGCGCAGGTCCGGGATGGGCACGCCCACGGTCGCGCGATCGTCGAGCACGCGGTAGGTCACATGCACGGTGGTTTCGGTGATGCCGTACATGTTGATCAGCTGCGGTCCGTCCGGATGCCGCCGTCGCCATTCCTCCAGGCGCACCGGATCCAAGGCCTCGCCGCCGAAGATCACGTACCGCAGGCTCAACGGCTCCGACGGCAGCGCGCCGAGCCGGTAGAACGCCGACGGCGTCTGGTTGAGCACGGTCACCCGCTGTTCGGCCAGCAGGGCCAGGAATTCCTCCGGCGACCGGACCGTGTCGGCCGGGACCACGACCAGGCGGCCGCCGTGCAGCAGCGCGCCCCACAGCTCCCACACCGAGAAGTCGAACGCGTAGGAGTGGAAGAGCGTCCAGACGTCCTGGTCGCCGAAGCCGAACCAGGCCTCGGTCGAGGAGAACAGCCGGGTCACGTTCGCGTGCGGGACGAGGACGCCCTTGGGCACGCCGGTGGAGCCGGAGGTGTAGATGACGTACGCGGTGTTCTCCGGACGGACCAGCACTCCGGGATCGGTGTCCGGCCGTCCGTCCGCCGCGATCGTGTCCACGACGCACACCGGCTGCGCGTCGGCCAGCATCGCCTCGATCCGCGCGGGCGGGTAGTCCGGGTCGATCGGCAGGTATCCCGCGCCGGACTTCAGCACGGCGAGGATCCCGACGACCAGGTCCGCCGAACGCGGCAATCGCAGGGCCACCAGGCGTTCCGGCCCGGCGCCCTCGGCGATCAGCCGGTGCGCCAGGCGGTTTGCCCGCCGGTCCAGCTCGCGGTAGGTCAGTTCGACGCCTTCGCAGGTCACCGCGACGGCGTGCGGGGTGCGGACGGCTTGCGCGGCGAACAGCCGGTGCAGCGTCGGCTCCGGAGCCGCGACGACGGTGGGGTTCCACTCCCGCAGGACGCGGTCCCGCTCGTCGGCGGTGATCCACGGCAACCGGCCGAGCGCCTGCGCCGGGGCCGCCGCGATTCCGGCCAGCAGGATGCGCAGCCAGTTGCTCAGCCGTTCGATCGTGGCGGCGTCGAACAGGTCGGTGTTGTAGTTGACGACCGCGTCGAGCCGTCCGGCGGTCTGCTGGAAGTGGAGCGCCAGGTCGAATCCGGCGGTCACGATCGGCGGCGCGAGTTCCTCGACGGCGAGACCGGGCAGCGCCGGGCGGGCGTCCGGGGTGTTGTGCAGCACGACCATGACCTGGCACAACGGGGTGCGGCTGGGGTCGCGTTCGGGCTGGACGTCGTCCACGACGCGGTCGAACGGGACGTCCTGGTGCGCGAAAGCGTCCAGCACGGTGTCGCGGACTTCGCCGAGGAAGGCGTCGAAGCCGCGGTTCAAGTCCACAGTGGACCGCAGGACGAGGGTGTTGGCGAAGAAGCCGATCAGGCCTTCCAGCTCGGTGCGTTCCCGGCCGGACACGACGGTGCCGACCGCGACGTCGTCCTGCCCGGACCACCTCGCGAACAGCACCTGGCAGGCGGCGAGCAGGGTCATGAAGAGCGTGCTGCCTTGCTGCCGGGACAGCTCGGCGAGGCGCGCGGTGGTGCCGACCGGGACGCTGAACTCGTGCAGCGCGCCGTTCTTCGTGCGGACCGCCGGACGGGGCCGGTCGGTGGGCAGTTCCAGCGGTTCGAGACCGGCGAGGCGGTGCCGCCAGTAGCTGAGCTGGCTGTCGAAGTCGGTGCGGTTTCGTTGCCAGACCGCGTAATCGGCGTAGTGCACGGGCAGCGGCGGCAATCCCGGTTCCTCGTCGTGGAGGAACGCGGCGTACAGGGCCGCGAGTTCGCTCAGGAGGACGCCTGACGACCAGCCGTCGGTGACGATGTGGTGCAGCACCAAGGTGAGCACATGGTCGTCGGGACCGAGCCTGGTGAGCGCGGCGCGCAGCAGCGGGCCCGTGTGCAGGTCGACCGGTCCGGTCGCGGCGGCCAGCGCGGTGTCCAGGTCGCCGTCGGCCGCTCGCAGATCGACAGCGTGCGGCGGGTGGACGATCTGCACGCCGCGGCCGTCGACCGTCGCGAAGGTCGTGCGGAGGGATTCGTGCCGGGCCACCAGTGCGGTGAGTGCCTGGTTCAGTGCGCGCACGTCAAGCGCACCGCGCAACCGCAGTGCGGTCGGCGAGACGTACTCGGTGCTGCCGGGGTCGAATTCGTCGAGGAACCAGAGCCGTTGCTGCGCAAAGGAAAGCGGTGCTTCGAACGGTCCGTCGCCGCGAGGCAGGAGCGGGATCGCTTCCTGCGGCGCGGAGGCAGCGGGCAACTGTGCGGCCAGCAGCGCCGGGGTCGGCGCGGTGAAAACGAGCCGGGCAGGAACGTCGGCGCCGAGTTCGGCACGCAAGCGCGCGACCACCCGGATGCCGAGCAGCGAATCGCCGCCGAGAGCGAAGAAATCGTCTTCGACGCCGACGCGTTCCAGTCCGAGCACCTCGGACCAGACGTCGGTCACGAGCTGTTCCCGCTCGTTTCGCGGGGCGAGGTACTGCGCTGACGCGGAGATTTCCGGATCAGGCAGCGCCCGGCGGTCCAGTTTGCCGTGCCGGGTCAGCGGAAGCTGGTCGAGAGGGACGAACACGGACGGAATCAAGTGCGCGGGCAGCACCGCGGCCAGTTCGCTCCGCACGTCAGCGGGGTCGCCGACGAGATAGGCGACGAGCCGGCCGTCGCGCGCGTCAACAGCCGCATCGACCACGCCCGGCTGGGCACGCAGCGCGGTCTCGACTTCGCCGGGTTCGATGCGGAAACCGCGGACCTTGACCTGGTCGTCGGTCCGGCCGAGGTGCTCCAGCCTGCCGTCGGCCGTCCAGCGGGCGCGGTCGCCGGTCCGGTAGAGGCGGGTTCCGGGCGCGCCGAAGGGATTCGCCACGAACCGGTCGGCGGTGAGACCCGGCCGGCCGAGGTAGCCGCGCGCGAGCTGCGCTCCGGCGAGGCAGAGTTCGCCGGGCACTCCAGCGGGGACGAGCCGGAGTGCTTCGTCGAGCACGTACGCGCCGACATTCCCCAGCGGACGGCCGATCGACGGCCGGTCTCCGGTCACCCTGGCCCACGTAGCGTCCACAGTGGACTCTGTCGGGCCGTAGTAGTTTCCGGCGGCTACCCCGGATCCGGCCAGTTCTAGCCACAGGCTCTCGCCGATGGCCTCGCCGCCGACCATCAGGAACCGTGGCCGCTGCTCGCCTTCAAGCAGTCCGGCGGGCAGCAATTGCCGCAGGTAGGACGGGGTCACGTCGAGGAAGCCGATGTGCTCGTCGCGGACGTAGCGCGTGAGCGCGGCAGGGTCGAGCCGGGTTTCGTCGCTGATCAGGTGCAGTTCGTGCCCGTCGGCCAGCAGCAGCGGGCCTTCCCACGACGTGTCGAACGACAGTGACGCCGTCAGCGCCACCCGCAGCCGCTCGCGACCGAACGCCGCGCGGTGGTTGGCCAGCAGGTTCACCAGCGCCGCGTGCTCGACCACGACGCCCTTGGGCGTGCCGGTCGAACCGGACGTGTGAATCACGTAGGCGGCATCCGACGGCTGAGGCCCGGCCGGGCGCGGACCGTCGGTGAAGCCGCCGATGCGGTCCAGCACCACCGCCGGCCGCGTGTCGGCCAGCAGCACCTTGATCCGCTCGGCAGGCAGGCCGGGATCGATCGACTGGTGGACCGCACCGGCCTTGAGAACGGCGAACAGCGCGACGATCGCGTCGGCCGAGCGCGGGAGCAGCACGGCCACCACCCGGTCCGGCCCCGCGCCCCGGGACACCAGATCCGCGGCGAGCACGTCGGTGCGGGCGGCGAGTTCGGCGAAGCTCATCCGGACGTCGCCGCAGACCAGCGCGGTCGCCGTCGGCCGGGTCCTGACCTGGTGGTCGAGAAGGTCGACGATGGTGCCGTCAGCAACGTCGGCGGCGTCGAGCACCGGGCCGCGCCAGCCGAGCAGCTGGGCTTCCTCGGTCTCGGTGGTCAGCGGCAGGTCGGCGATGCGGCGGCCGGGGTCGGCGCCGACCCCGGCCAGCAGCCGCAGCAGGTGCGCGATCAGCCGGTCGATCGTCCCGACTTCGAACAGCTCGGTGCTGTACTCCACGAGCCCGGCCAAGCGGCCGTCGGATTCTTCGAACTCGACGGTGAGGTCGAAGTTGGACGAATCCCGTGCCACCCCAGCCGGTTCCGCGGCCAGCCCCGGGAACGCGGGCCCGGTCCCGCTGGCGTTGTGGAGCAGCACCATGACGTCGAACAACGGGTTGCGCCCGGGGTCCCGGCCCGCGTGCACCGCGTCGACCACTTCCTCGAACGGCACGTCGTCGTGGGCGAAAGCGTCCAGGACGGTCTGCCGCGCGACCGCCAGGTGGTCGGCGAACGACGCCGAGCGGTCCACTTCCGAGCGCAGGACGACGGTGTTGACGAAGAACCCGACCACCCGCTCCAGCTCCGGCCGGTCCCGGCCGGAGACGACGGTGCCGAGCGCGATGTCCTCCTGGCCGGTGTAGCGCGCGAACAGCGCCTGGCAGGCGGCGAGCAAGACGGTGAACAACGTGGTTTCCGAGGCGCGCGCCAGGTCCGCGAGCCGACGGGCCACGTCCGAGGGGACGGCGAACTCGCGCACCGCACCGGCCGTGCTGCGGGCGGCCGGGCGCGAACGGTCCGTCGGCAGCTCCAGCGGTGTCACCCCGGTCAGCTGCCGGGTCCAATGCTCCAGGCCGGCCGCGCGGGTCGGGCGATTGTGCTGCCACACCGCGAAGTCCGCGTACTGCAACGGCTGCGGCACCAGGTCCGCGTGCTCGCCGTCGCGGTAGAGGAGGCCGAGTTCTTCCGTCAGCACGCCCATCGACGCGCCGTCGGTGGCGATGTGGTGCACGCACACCAGCAGCACGTGCTCGGCCAGACCAAGGCGCACGAGCACCGCCCGCAGCAACGGCCCGCGCGCGAGATCGAACGGCCGCGAGTACTCGGCCTTCAGAACAGCGTCGAGGTCATCCGGCGCGGCATCGACCACCGGAAGCGCCACCTCATACGGCGGCTGGACGATCTGCCGGGGCTCGCCGTCGGCCTCTTCGAAAGTCGTGCGCAGCGGTTCATGCCGGGCGACCAGCAGCCGCAACGCCGTCGCCAGCGCCTCGACCTTCAGCTCGCCAGTCAGGCGCAGGGAGAACGCGCTGTTGTACTCGGGATCGTCCGGGCGGAGCCGGCTGAGAAACCACAGCCTGCGTTGCGCGGACGACAGGGGGACGGGGCCGGAGCGGTCGGCGGCGGCCGGGATCTCCGGCGCGCGGCCGGCCGTTCCGGCCATCCGGCGGCGCAGCGCTTCCTGCAGGTGAGCGGGCAGCGCGGCGATGCGGTCCTCACGGGACGACGTCATGGGGAGTCCTCACGATTCCAGTTCTGCGGCAAGGCGTTCCAGCTCGCCGAGCACGAGGTCTTCGACGGTTTCGGCCAGCCGCGCGACGGTGCGCGCGGCCAGCACGTCGGCCGGGGTGAGCCGGACGTCGAAGAGCGCGCTGGCTTTGGCGGAGATGTGCAGGCTGCGCAGCGAATCGCCGCCGAGGGCGAAGAAGCTGTCCTGCGCGCCGACCCGGTCCGCGCCGAGCACCTCGGCCCAGATCCCGGCGAGCGCCCGCTCGGTCTCCGTCCGCGGCTCGACGTGCCCGGTCTCCGTCGCCCGAGGGGCGGGCAGTGCGCGTCGGTCGAGCTTTCCGTTGGCGCTCACCGGAAGCCGGTCGAGCGCGAGGAACACCGACGGCACCAGGTAGTCCGGCAGGGACCGGGCCAGGAACTCCCTGAGCACACTTTCTCCGGCCGCCGAAACGACGTAGGCGACCAATTGCTTCGCACCGGGCTGGTCCTCCCGGACGAGCACCGCGGCCTGCGCGACCTCCGGGTGTTTCGCCAGCACGGCCTCGACCTCTCCCGGTTCGACCCGGAACCCGCGCAGTTTGACCTGGTCGTCGCGGCGGCCGAGGAATTCCAGCGTGCCGTCGGGCCGCCAGCGGACGACGTCGCCGGTGCGGTACATCCGCTGTCCCGGCGGGCCGTCCGGATCGGCGACGAACCGGTCCGCGGTCAGCCCCGGCCGGCCGCGGTAGCCCCGGGCCAGTCCCGCGCCGGCCAGGCACAGCTCGCCCGGCACGCCCGGCGGCACCGGGCGCAGGTCCGCGTCGAGCACCCGGGCGCGGGTGCCGTCCAGCGGGCGGCCGATCGGGATCCGGTCCGGCGGCGGGGCGTCCATCGGATAGGCGGTGGCGAACACCGTCGTCTCGGTCGGGCCGTAGCCGTCGACGACCCGCAGCCCGGGACACGCGGCCAGCACCCGCCGCACCGCCTCCGCCGGGACGACGTCGCCGCCGGTCCAGACCTCGCGCAGGCCGGTGAAGCATTCCGGCGTCTCCTGGGCGAGGATCCGGAACAGCCCGGCGGTGACCCACACCGCGGTCAGGCCGTGCTCGCGGACGAGACCGCGCAGCAGCGGGGCGTCGAGACCCTGGTCCGGGCTGGTGACGACCCAGCCGCCGGTGAGCAGCGGCACCCACAGCTCGTAGGTCGCGGCGTCGAACGCCAGCGGCGAGTGCAGCAGGACCCGTTCGTGCGCCCCGCAGCGGAACCGCCGGTCGGCGGCCAGCGCCGCGACGTCGCGGTGGCGCACCACCACGCCCTTCGGCACCCCGGAGGAGCCGGACGTGAACATCACGCAGGCCGCCTGGTCCGGGTCGACGGCGATGCCCGGATCGCTGTCCGGCTCGTCGTCCACAGAGGACAGCAAGACGGTCTGGGCGAGCGGATGTTCCTCCGCCGCGACGATGAACCGGACGCCGTCGAGCAGCACCCGCTGCCGCTCGAGCGGGGCGCGCACGTCGATCGGCAGGTACGCGCCGCCCGCCTTGGCCACCGCCAGCTCGGCGATCACCGCGGCCGCGTGGTCCACCGCGAGCCCGACCGGTTCCTCCGGCCGCAGCCCGAGCCCGGCCAGCCGGTTCGCGAGCCGGTTGGCCCGCCGGTTCAGCTCGGCGTAGGTGACCGGTTCGCCGCCGAGCACGGCCGCGAGCGCGTTCGGCCGGACGCGGACCTGGTCGGCGAACAGGCCGGGCAGCGACCGGGGTTCCGGTTCTCCGCAGGTGGCGGCCCGTTCGGCAAGCAGCTCGATCTCCGCCGCCGTGACGACCGGGACGTCGCGGAGCGTGCGGTCTCCGTCGGCGGTCAGGCCGCTGAGGATCTCCAGCAGCCGGGCGCCCAGGTCCGTCACCGTCGCCGGGTCGAAGAGCGCCGGGTCGTAGCCGACGTCCACCGACAGCTCCGCGCCTGGCGAGGCCACGACGGTGACCGGGAAGTTCGTCGTCTCCCGGGCGGACAGGTCGCGCACGGTCAGGCCGTGCCCGGCCGCGGCGTCGGTGATCGGGTAGTTCTCGAACACGACCAGGCTTTCGCACAGGTTCACCCCGCCCGGCAGCCCCGCCCAGCCCTGGACCCGCGCGAGCGGGACGTGCCCGTGCCCGCGCGCTTCGGCTTGGGCCGACTGGAGCCGGGCGAGCCAGTCCGCGACGGGAAGGCCCCGGTCCACCGCGACCCGGACCGGCAGTGTGTTGATGAAGATGCCGGGAATGTCGTCCACCCCAGGCACTTCGGCCGGGCGGCCGGAGGCCGTGGCGCCGAACACGACGTCGTTTTGTCCACTGTAGACAGACAGCAGCAGCGCCCACGCTCCCTGCAGCACGACGTTGTGCGTGAGGCCGTGGCGTTTGACGAACGCGTCCAGCCGAGCCGTCGCGGGCCGGTCCAGGCGGACAGGCAGCCACTCGGCCGAGCACGGGGCGTGGCCGGACGGCGGGGTCCGGTCGGTCGGCAGCTGCGTCGGGCCTTCGATCCCGGCGAGTGCGGCGCGCCAGAACTGTTCGGCGGCGGCCTGGTCGTGCTCGCCCAGCCAGGCGAGGTAGTCGCGGAACGGCGGCCGGGACGGCAGCGGCTGCCCGGCATAGGCGGTGCAGACGTCCGAAAGGATCTGGAAGACGCTCCAACCGTCGAGCAGGACGTGGTGGAACGTCCACAGCACCAGGACTTCCGTGTCCGACAGCCGCGCCAGCGCGACGCGGGCCAGCGGCGCGACGGCGAGGTCCAGGCCTTGCGCGCGGTCTTCGGCGAGCAGCCGCGCCAGCTCCGTCTCGTGCCCGTCGAGGCCGGTCCAGTCGAGGTGCCGAACCGGCAGCTCGGCTTCGCGGTGCACGACCTGGACCGGTTCGTCCACGCCGGTCCAGACGAAGGACGTGCGCAGAACCGGTATGCGGTCGACGACCTGCTGCCACGCCCGGCCGAGCCGCTGCGGGTCGGTGACTCCTTCGAGCACGAAGGTCGCCTGCTCGAAGTACATGCCCTGAGCGGTCTGCGACAGGCCGTGGAAAACCATCCCGCCCTGCATCGGCGTCAGCGGGTAGACGTCCTCGACGCTGCGGCCCTCGACCAGCCGGTCCACTCCCGCCTGGTCGAGCGCAGCCAGCGGGAAGTCGGACGGGGTGCGTCCGCCCGCGTCCGGTTCGACGCAGTGCGCGATGATTTCCCGCAGTGCCGCCAGCATCTGTTCGGCCAGAGATTCGACCGTGCCGTCGGCGGTGGCGTGCGACCAGGTCAGTTCCAGAACACCTGCTTCGACACGGCCGACGACGTCGAGCACATGGGTCCGGGGCGCGTCCGGGTCGACGTCGGCGTCCAGGCTGCCAACGCGGAACAGTCCGCCTTCCCCAGCGCCGAACTGGCCGAGATAGTTGAAACTCACCGGCGGGTCGATCTCCGGCGCGGCGCCGGTCAGGTAGCGCAGTGCGCCGTAGCCGATGCCCCGGCGAGGGATCGCGCGCAGCTGTTCCTTGACGGCCTTGAGCGCGGCGCCCCATTCGTCGGGAACGTCCAGCGCGACCGGGAACATGCTGGTGAACCAGCCGACCGTCCGGGACAGATCGATGCCCTCGAACAGGTCTTCGCGCCCGTGGCCTTCGAGGTCGATCACCGGGACCTCGCCGGTCCAGTCCCGCAGGACGCAGCCCAGCGCGGTCAGCAGCACGTCGTTGACCTGCGTCCGGTAGACCTCGGGGACGTCCTGCAGCAGCGCGCGGGTTTCCTCGGCGGTGAGGCGGACGGTGACCTCGCGGGTGTCGGCGATGCTGCCCGGGTCGCCCGCGGGCACCGGCGGGAGGGACTGCCAGTGCGCGAGTTCGTCGTCGAAACCGCCTGCCTCGGCGTGTTCGGCGAGCCGCCGGGACCAGGCGAGGAACGACGTCGTCTTCGGTTCGAGGTCTTCGCCCCGGTAGGCGGTTTCCAAGTCCTCCAAGAGAATCCGCCACGAGACGCCGTCGATGACCAGGTGGTGCACGGCCAGCAGCAGCCGCCGTCCGTCGAGGACCGCGTTCAGCAGCGGACCCCGCTCGATCTCGAACGCGGGCTCCCCGACGAGCAGTTCCACCGGGCCGAGCGGGTCGCTGTGCTGAGTTTTGTCGAATCGCAGCCGCAGGGCGTCGTGGTGCGCCCAGACCGCGTCCAGGGCACGGCGCAGCGCCGGCTCGTCGACGTCCTCGGCGAACTCCAGCACGACCCGCTGGTCGAACCGCTCCGGCTGGGTCTCGAAGTACCACCGCTGGATCGGCGTGAGCGGCGCTTCGCCGACGACCGGGCCCTGCTCGGCTTGCGGCCCGTGGCCGCCGCCCGCGTGCGCGGCCAAGGCGGCGAGCGTCGGGTGCCGGAACACCTCGTGCGGCAACAGGATCAGCCCGGCCCGGCGGGCCCGGGAAACGACCTGGATGCTGAGGATCGAGTCGCCGCCGAGTTCGAAGAAGTTCGTCTCGGCCCCGACGTCCTCGACGCCGAGCACCTCGGACCAGATCCCGGCCAGTACCCGTTCGGCTTCCGTCGCCGGGGCGGTCCGAGTGCCGGTCGCGGCGAAGTCCGGGGCGGGCAGGGCGTTGCGGTCGAGCTTGCCGTTGACATTCAACGGCAAGCGGTCGAGCCGGACGAACGCGGCCGGGACCATGTAGTCCGGCAGGGTCCGCCCGAGGAACGCGGGCAGCTCGTCCGCGTCCCCGGTGTAGTAGGCGACGAGCCGCTTGACGCCGTGGTCCTCGCGCGCCAGCACGGCGGCCTGCGAGATCCCGGGGTGCGCGGCCAGCGCGGCCTCGACCTCGCCGGGTTCGATCCGGAATCCGCGGATCTTGACCTGCTCGTCGGCGCGGCCGGCGAAGTCCAGCTCGCCCCGCGCGGTCCAGCGGACCAGGTCGCCGGTGCGGTACATCCGCTCCCCCGGCGGTCCGAACGGGTCGGGCAGGAACCGCTCGGAGGTCAGGCCGGGAGCGCCGTGGTACCCGCGCGCCAGGCCCGCGCCGGCGAGGTGCAGTTCGCCCAGCGCGCCCGGCGGCACCGGCCGCAGGTCCGGGCCGAGGACGTACGCCCGCGTGTTGTCCAGCGGCTTCCCGATCGGCACGACGTCCGGCACCGGGCCGAGAACCGGGTGCGACAGGGCGAACGTCGTCGTCTCGGTCGGGCCGTAGACGTCCACGACGGTCGTGTCCGGGCAGGCGTCCCGCACCCGGCGCACGGCGGCCGACGGAACGGCGTCGCCGCCGGTCCAGACCTCCTGCAGCCCGCGGAAGATCTCCGGCGCCTCGCGCGCCGCGAGCCGGAACAAGCCGGTGGTGAGGAACGCGGCATCGACGCGATGCTCGGCGAACAGGCGGCCCATCGTTTCGAGATCGAGGTCGCCGGGCGGGGCGACGACGACTGTGCCGCCGTTGAGCAGCGGCACCCAGAGCTCGTACGTCGAGGCGTCGAAGGCCTGGGACGCGTGCAGCAATACCCGGTGGTGCTTGGCGAAACGCCGGTCGGCCGCCAGCGCCACGATGTCGCGGCGGCTGGGTGCGACGCCCTTCGGCTTGCCGGTCGAACCCGAGGTGTACATGACGTACGCCAGGTTGGCCGGATCCGCCTTCGGCAGCTGCGCCTCCGCCGTTTGGCCGCCGGGGACGACTGTGGGTCCACTGTGGACCTTCCCGGCGGTGTCGCGCCAGGTTTCGTCGGTGACCAGGATTTTCACGCCGGACAGGAGGGTCTTGAGCCGGGGCTCGGGGGCGCGGGTGTCCAGCGGCAGGTACGCGGCACCGGCCTTGACGATCGCGAGTTCGGCGACGACCAGCCCCGGCGAACGGTCCATCAGGACGCCGACGAGCGTTTCCGGCTGAGCGCCGAGCGAGACCAGGTACCGGGCGAGCCGGTCGGACTGCCGGTCCAGCTCCGCGTAGTTCAGGCGGATTCCGTCGCCCGCCACCGCGACCGCCTCCGGCGCTTGCCGGACCCGTGCGGCGAACAGCTCGGTCAGGTCGTCCTCCGAGAGCGGCTGGGCAGTGTCGTTCCAGTCGCGGAGCACCGTGCGCCGTTCGGCCTCGGTGAGCAGTTCGATGTCTTCCAGCGATCCCGGACCCTCGCTGAAGGCGTCGAGCACGGCGGTGAGCTGACGAGTGATCCGCTCGGCGGTCTCGGTGTCGAACAGGTCCGGGTCGTAGCCGACGTCCAGGGTCAGCTGCTCCCCCGGCGACGCGACGACGCTGATCGGGTAGTTCGTCGTCTCGGCGGCGTCGACGTCGCGCAGCCGCAATCCGCGCGTCGACGCCTTGTCGATCGGGTAGTTCTCGAACACCACGATGCTGTCGAAAAGGCTTCCGCCGCAACCGCTCCACGCCTGCAGCTTCGTCAGCGGCAGGTGACCGTACCGGCGGGATTCGACCTGAGCGGACTGCAGCTGAGCCAGCCACTCGGTCGCGTCGGCCCCTGTCACGGCGACCCGCACCGGCAGGGTGTTGATGAAGATGCCGGTGATGTCGTCCGCGCCGGGAAGGTCGACCGGACGGCCGGAAACCGTGGTGCCGAAGCAGACGTCGCGCTCGCCGCTGAGCCGAGCCAGCACCAGCGCCCACGCGCCCTGCAGGACGGTGTTCAGGGTGAGACCGGCCCGGCGAGCGAAGTCCGTCAGCCGTCCGGAGTTTTCGACCGGCACGCGCAGCCATTCCGACGACCGGCTCGTGTGCGCCTGCGCGGGGGCTCGGTCGCAGGGCAGCCGGGCGGGCGCGACGAGACTGCCGAGTTCGCGCCGCCAGTGCTCCTCGGCCGCCGCGTCGTCCTGCCGGTCCAGCCAGGCGACGTAGTCGCGGAACGGCGGGCGCTCGGGAAGCTCGGCGCGGGAGTAGGCGGCGAAGACGTCGGACAGCACGCCGAAGACGCTCCAGCCGTCGAGCAGGACGTGGTGGAACGTCCACAGCACGCGGACTTCGGTGTCCGAAAGCCGCGCGAAAGCCAGCCGCAGCAAGGGCATTTCGGTGAAGTCGAGCCCTTGGGCCCGGTCGGCGGCGAGCAGGTCCTGCCATGCCTGGTCGCGTTCGGCCGGGGTCCGGTCGCGCCAGTCGTGCCGGGCGATCGGGACCGGGACCTGCCGCTGCACGACCTGGACCGGCTCGGGCACGCCCTCCCAGGCGATCCTCGTCCGCAGCACCGGCGTCCGGTCGACCACCTGCTGCCACGCCTGTTCCAGGGCGGCCAGGTCCTCGACGCCGTCAAGCACGAAACCGACCTGCTGGAAGTAGACCCGCTCGCCGGGCTGGGACAGCGCGTGGAACACCATCCCGGATTGCATCGGCGTCAGCGGGTAGACGTCCTCGACCTCCCGGCCGTCGCCGACTAGCTCGTCCACAGTGGACTGATCGAGCGCGGCCAACGGGAAGTCCGACGGCGTCCGGCCGCCCGCCTCGGGGTCGGCGCAGTGCCGGATGATCTCGCGCAGGGCGGTCGTCATCGCGGCGGCGAGCGTGTCCATAGTGGACCGTTCGTGGACGCCTTCAGCGTAGTACCAGGTCAATTCCAGCTCGCCGGTCTCGACGCGGCCGACGACGTCCAGCAGATGCGCGCGAGCCGAGCGGGGGCTCTCGTCGGACTCCAGACGGCCGGAGCCGAACTGGCCGAGGTAGTTGAAGCTCACCTGCGGATCGATCTCCGGCGCGGCACCGGTCAGATACCGCAGCGCGCCGTAACCGATCCCCCGGCGCGGCACCGCGCGCAGTTGCTCCTTGACGGACTTGAGCGCCGTGCCCCAGTCGTCCGGGACGTCCAGCGCCACCGGGAAGACCGTGGTGAACCAGCCGACCGTCCGGGACAGGTCGACGTCGCCGAACAGCTCCTCGCGGCCGTGGCCTTCCAGATCGACCACGGGCGTCCCGCCGGTCCAGTCCCGCAGGACGCGGCCGAGCGCGGTCAGCAGGACGTCGTTGACCTGCGTGCGATAGACCTTCGGTACGTCTCGCAGCAACGCACCGGTCTCCGTTGCGGACAGCCGAACGGTCACCGAACGCAGCGAGGCGTTGGTCGCGTCTCCTCGGCCGTCGACCGGCACGGTGGTCCGGCCGGACACGCCTCGCCAGTAGTCGAGTTCGTCGTCGAATCCGCCTTCGGCAGCGTGCTCGGAGAGCCGGATCGCCCAGTCGCGGAAGGACGTCGTGCGGGGGCCGAGGTCGATCGGCTCGCCGTGCAACGCCTGGTTGTACGCGCGCTCGAAGTCCTCCATGAGCACGCGCCACGAGACGCCGTCGACCACCAGGTGGTGCACGGCCAACCGGTTCTGGTCGAAGCTGACCAAAGGTGTCTCAGCGCCGACTGGGCCGTTTTCCTGGAGCCAGTGGGTTTCGCCGCGGGCGAAGCGCATCCGGAGCGCGTCGTGGTGCTCCAACAAGGCTTCGACTGCCGCGCGCGCCGCGTCCGGATCGACGGTGCCCAAGCGGACGTACTGGTGGAAATGGTCTGGCTCGGCGGTTTGCGTCGCGAAGAACCAGCGCTGGATCGGGGTGAGCGGCACCGGACCGTGGACCGGGCCGCGCTCGACCGCCGTCGTCGCGGTGCGGGCCGCCGTGGCGAGCGCGGCCGGGGTGCGGTGCGCGAACAGGTCGCCGGGCTGCAGTTCCAGACCCGCACGGCGAGCGCGCGAGACCACCTGCATGCTGAGGATCGAATCGCCGCCCAGCTCGAAGAAGTCGTCGGTCGCGCCGACGCGTTCCACGCCGAGCACGTCGGCCCAGATGCCGGCGATCGCGCGTTCGCGCTCGGTGCGCGGCGCGACGTGGTCCCGCGCGCCGAACTCGGGCGTCGGCAACGCCTGCCGGTCGAGCTTCCCGTTGACGTTCACCGGGAACCGCTCCAGCCGGACGAACGCGGCGGGCACCATGTAGTCCGGCAGCGTCCGGCCGAGGAACTCCGCCAGGCCACCGGTTTCGCCGACGACGTAGGCGACCAAGCGCTTCACGCCACTGTCCGAACGCGCCAGCACGGCCGCCTGCTCGACGCCCGGGTGCTCGCCGAGCGCGGCCTCGATCTCGCTCGGCTCGACCCGGAAGCCGCGGATCTTGACCTGCTCGTCGGCCCGGCCGACGAATTCCAGCGCGCCCTCGTCGTTCCAGCGCACCAGGTCGCCGGTCCGGTACATCCGCTCCCCCGGCGGGCCGAACGGATCCGCGACGAACCGTTCGGCGGTCAGCCCGGACCGGCCGAGGTAGCCGCGCGCCAGTCCCGCGCCGGCGATGTGCAGTTCGCCGGGCGCGCCGGGCGGGGCGAGCCGGAGGTCGTCGTCGAGGACGTACACGCGGGTGTGGTCGAGCGGCCCGCCGATCGGGACGACGTCCGGGACCTCGCCGGGCAGCGGGTGCACGGTCGCGAACGTGGTGGTCTCGGTGGGGCCGTAGACGTCGGCGACCAGGGTGTCCGGACAGGCCGCCTGGACCCGGCGCAGCGCCGCCGCGGGGACGGCGTCACCGCCGGTCCACACCTCCCGCACGCCCGCGAAGACCTCCGGCGATTCCTGCGCGACCAGGCGGAACAGCCCGGTGGTGAGGAACGCGCCGGTCACGCCGTGCGTGGTGAGCGAGCGGCCGAGCGTCTCGACGTCGACGTCCCCCGGCGGAGCCAGCACGACGGTGCCGCCATTGAGCAGCGGGACCCACAGCTCGTAGGTCGCGGCGTCGAAGGCCTGTTGCGAATGCAGCAGGATCCGGTCGTGCCGGACGAACCGCTGGTCGATGGTGAGGGCCACGACGTCGCAATGCCGTGCCGAAACGCCCTTGGGACGGCCGGTCGAACCTGAGGTGTAGATGACGTACGCGAGCTGTTCGGGATCGACGCGGACGGCTGGCGACGTCTCCGGCGCGTCGCTCTCGCCGGTGAGGATCGTGCCGGTGTGGACTTCCTCGGCGGTGGCCAGCCACGCCGCGTCGGCTACCAACACGGTCACTTCGGCCTCGCTGAGGAGCAGCCGCAACCGTTCGGCCGGGGCGCGCAGGTCCAGCGGCAAGTAGGCACCACCGGCTTTGATGATCGCCAGTTCCGCGACAACGAGTTCCGGCGACCGGTTCATCAGGACCGCGACCCGGTCCTCCGCCTGTACGCCTGCCTCGATCAGCCGATGGGCCAGCCGGTTCGCGCGGACGTCCAGCTCGCGGTAAGTGATCTGCTCGTCGTCGGTCACCAGCGCGACGGCGTCCGGGGTCCGGCCGACCTGGGCCTCGAACAGCTCCGGCACCGCCTTGGCCGGGAGCACACGGGCGGTCTCGTTCCGCTCGGCGAGCAGGTGCTCGATCTCGTCCCCGGACAGCATCGGCACCCGGGAGACCGGCTCGTGCGGGGCCGCGATCATGCCCCGGACCAGCGCTTCGAGATGCGCCGCGAGCCTTGCCGCCGCCGTGTCGCCGATCCGTGCCGGGTCGTGCGTGAGGATCAGCGACAGCCGGCGCCCGGGATAGGCGACGACGCCCAGCGGGTAGCTGGTCCGCTCGGCCGCGCGGACGTCCCGCAGCTCGGACACCTCGTCGATCGGGTAGTTCTCGAACACGACGATGCTGTCGAACAGGCTGCCGCCGCCGCTCCACGCCTGCAGCTTGGTCAGGCCGACGTGCCCGAAGCGGCGGGATTCCGCTTGCGCCGCTTGAAGATCGCGCAGCCAGTCCGCGACCGCACGCGAGCCGTCGAGCCGGACCCGCACCGGCAGGGTGTTGATGAAAATGCCGGGAATGTCGTCCGCGCCGGGCAATTCCGCCGGACGGCCGGACACCGTCGCGCCGAAGCACACCTCGGTTTCGCCGCTGTAGCGCGCCAGCAACGCGGCCCACGCGCCCTGGACGACGGTGTTGACCGTCAGCCGGTGCCGCCGCGCGAAGGCGTACACCGCAGCGGACGTCTCGTCGTCCAGCTCCAGCGGAATCCGGCCGGTCGAACTCGACGTGTGCGTGCGGACGGCGGGACGCTCGAGAGGCAACGGTGTCGGCGTCGCTCCGGCGAGTTCGGCCCGCCAATGTTCCTCGGCGCGCTCATCGTCCTGAGCGGCGAGCCAGGCCGCGTAGTCGCGGAACGGCCGCCGGAGAGGCGGTTCCTCGCCACGCAGCAGGGCGACGACGTCCGAGAGGATGCCGAAGACGCTCCAGCCGTCGAGGAGGACGTGGTGGAACGTCCAGAGCACACGCACCTTCGTGGCGGATTCCCGCGCGATGGCCAGCCGTGCCAGCGGAGCCTGGGCCAGGTCGAACCCTTCGGCCAGGTCCTGCTCCAGCAAGTGCTTCAGGGACTCTTCCGCGTCTACAGCGGACCAGTCCAGATAGGACACCGGAAGTTCGACCTCGCGGTGCACGATCTGCAGGGGCTGGGGCACGCCGTCCCACACGATCCGGCTCCGCAGGATCGGAGTCCGCTCGACAATCCGCTGCCAGGCCTCGCCGAATCGCCGCGGATCGGGGACATCGTCCACAGTGAACGAAACCTGTTCGAAGTAGACCCGGTCGCCGGGCTGCGCGAGATCGTGGAACACCATCCCGGCTTGCATCGGCGTCAGCGGGTAGATGTCCTCGACGTCCCGGCCGTCGCCAGCCAGATCGTCCACTCGCGCTTGGTCGAGCCCGGCCAACGGGAAGTCCGACGGCGTCCGCCCGCCCGCGCCCGGCTCCGCGCAATGCCGCACGATCTCGCGCAATGCCTCGGTCATCGCCGCGGCCAGGCGGTCCACAGTGGACTCTTCGTGGACACCCTCGGCGTAATGCCAGGCCAGTTCCAGCTCGCCGCCCTCGACCCGGCCGACCACCTCCAGCAGGTGCGGCCGGACGGTGTCCGGCGCGACGTCCAGCGAGAGTTCTCGGCGCAGGGCCGGGTAGAGGTCTCCGGGCAGGTCGAACTGGCCGAGATAGTTGAAGCTAACCTGCGGTTCGATCACCGGCGCCGACCCGGCCAGATACCGCAGCGCGCCGTAGCCGATCCCCCGTCGCGGGACCGCGCGCAGCTGCTCCTTGACGGCTTTCAGCGCAGCGCCCCAGCCGTCCGGGACGTCCAGCGCCACCGGGAACATGCTGGTGAACCAGCCGACCGTCCGCGACAGGTCGACGCCGTCGAACAGCTCCTCGCGGCCGTGCCCTTCGAGGTCGACGACCGGCGGGTGCCCGGTCCAGTCCCCCAGCACCCGGCCCAGCGCGGCCAGCAGCACGTCGTTGACCTGCGTCCGGTACGCCTGCGGCACCTCGCGCAGCAAGGCGTGCGTCTCGTCCGCGGTGAGCCGGGCCGTGACGACGCGGGCCCGGCCGAAGGTGTTCTCCGCCGTGCCGTCGACCGGCAGCGGTGTCGGCGCGGGCAGTTCCCACCAGTGCGCGAGTTCGTCGTCGAAGCCGCCCGCTTCCGCGTGCTCGGCCAGCCGGCCCGCCCACTCGCGGAAGGACGTCGACCGCGGGCCGAGGTCGATCGGTTCGCCGCGCACGGCCTGCCAGTAGGCGCGATCGAGGTCTTCGAGCAGCAACCGCCACGAAACGCCGTCGACCACCAGGTGGTGCGCGGCCAGGTGCAGCGTCCGCGGCTCGCCGGACAGCGACCACCGCAGCAGTGTGTGCCCGTCGCCGACGGCGGTGTTGTGCTGATGCCAAGCGTCGCGGTCGTGACTGAACCGCATCCGCAGCGCGTCGTGCTGCTCGGACAACGCAGCCAGCGCGGAGATCAGCGCGGTCAGGTCGACGTCAGCGGGGAGCTCGACGGCGATCGTCTGGTCGAAGCGGTCCGTGGCCAGCCCGAAGAACCAATGCTGGATCGGGGTCAGGACGACGTCGCCGCTCTCCGGGCCGCGCTCGGGGATCGCCGCGGCCTCGCCGACCGTCGGGGCGAGCGCGGCGATCGTCTGATGGCGGAACAGGTCGGCGGTGGTCACGCTGAGCCCCGCGTGCCGGGCCCGGGCGCTCACCTGGATGCTCAGGATCGAATCGCCGCCGAGGGCGAAGAAGTTGTCGTCCACGCCGACGCGGTCGAGGCCGAGCACGTCGGCCCAGATCCCGGCGAGCACGGCCTCCCGTTCGGTGCGCGGGGCGACCGTGCGCTCGCTGGAGGTCTGCGGCTCCGGCAGGGCGCGGCGGTCGACCTTGCCGTTGGCGGTGAGCGGCAACTCGGCCAGCGGGACGAGCACCGACGGCACCATGTAGTCCGGCAGCGTGCGGGCGACGGCGCGGCGGAGCGCTTCGGTGTCCACCGTGGCCGGGACCACGTAGCCGACCAGCTGTTTGCGTCCGCCGGCGGCCCGGATCGCGACGAACGCCTGCGTCACCTCTTTTTCGGCCGCCAGTGCGCGTTCGATCTCGGCCGGTTCGACGCGGAAGCCGCGGATCTTGACCTGATCGTCCACGCGGCCGAGGAATTCGAGCGTCCCGTCGGTGCGCCACCGGCCCAGGTCGCCGGTCCGGTACATCCGGTCGCCGGGGTTGCCGGACGGCGCGGCGACGAACCGGTCCGCGGTCAGGCCCGGCTGGTCGAGGTAGCCACGCGCGAGCCCGGCTCCCGCGATGCACACCTCCCCGGCCGCGCCGCGCGGCAGCAGCCGGAGCCGGTCGTCGACGAGGTGGATCCGGACGTCCCGCAGCGGCGTGCCGATCGGGATGACGTCGGGAACTTCGGTCGTGATCCGGAAGGACGTGGCGAAGGTGGTGGTCTCGGTCGGGCCGTAACCGTCCACGACGGCGATGCCGGGGCAGCTGTCGAGAACCCTTTGCGCGGCGGGCGGCGGCACGATGTCGCCGCCGGTCCAGACCTCGCGCAGTCCGGCGAAGCATTCAGGCGTTTCCTCGGCGAAGAGCCGGAAGAGGCCCGCGGTCAGCCAGAGTGCGGTGAGCCGGTGTTCGGTGACCAGCTGCTGGATCACGTCGGCGTCCAGGTCGCCGGGCGGTGCGACGACCACGGTGCCGCCGTTGAGCAGCGGTACCCACAGCTCGTAAGTGGAGGCGTCGAACGCCAGCGGGGAATGCAGCAGCACCCGTTCGTGGCCGGAGAAGCGCGGGTCGGTCGCGAGTGCCGTGACGTCCGCGTGCCGCACGGCCACGCCCTTCGGGACGCCGGTGGAGCCCGAGGTGTACTCGACGTAGGCCAGATTCTGTTCGCTCAGCGTGATTTTCGGTGTGGTGGATGGCTCGTCGACGTCCTTGACAACCAGCGACGTTCCCTTGTGGACAGTGACGGCCGTGTCGTGCCACGTGTCGTCGGTGATTACCAGCGACACTCCATCGAGGACGCGGCGCAGGCGATCGGCCGGGGCGCGCAGGTCCAACGGGAGGTAGGCCGCGCCTGCCTTGAGGATCGCCAGCACGGCCACGACGAGGTCGGCCGAGCGGTCCAGCAGTACGCCGACCCGCTCCTCCGGCCTGATGCCGCGCCGGACCAGGTGCTGCGCGAGGCGATTCGCGCGGGACCGCAGCTCCGCGTAGCTCAGGCTGACGTCGCCGCACACCACCGCTGTGGCGTCTGGCCTTTGTTCGGCACAGCGGTCGAACAGCTCCGGCACTTTCTCGGCGAGCACGCTTTCGGCCTGGCCGGGAAGCAGGAACTGGCGGTCCTCGACGGTGAGCAGCGGGAGGTCGCCCACCGGCCGCGACGGGTCGGCGGCGATCCCGGCGAGCAGCATTTCCAGGCTCCGCGCGAGACGTTCGACGGTGCTGGCGTCGAAGAGAGCAGTGGCGTACTCGACGGTGACGCGCAGCCCGTCGGGTCGCGGCCAGAACTCCACCACCAGGTCGAAACGCGCCGAGGGCCGAGGCAGCGGGTACTCGCTCGCCTGCAGCCCGGCGACCGTACGGGCCGACACCAGCGGGCGTTGCAGGACGACGACAGCCTGGACCAACGGCGTCCGCGACGGGTCGCGTTCCGGCTGGACTTCCTCCACCACGCGGTCGAACGGGACGTCGCCGTGCGCGAACGCGGCCAGCGCGGTCTCGCGGAACTCCGCCAGGAAACGGTCGAACGGTTGCGCACCGTCCACTGAGGACCGCAGCACGAGCGTGTTGACGAAGAATCCGGTCAGCGGCTCCAGTTCGGCCCGGTCGCGTCCGGACACCGCCGTGCCGACCGCGATGTCGCGCTGGCCGCTGTAAGCAGCCAGGACGGCCTGGACAGCCGCGGTCAGGGTCATGAACAGCGTCGCGCCCTGCGCCCGGCCTGCTTCCGCGACCCGGCGTACCAGCTCGGCGGGCAGGTCGTGGCGGTGCACCGCGCCTGCCGTGGTGCGCTGCGGGGGCCGCGGACGGTCGGTCGGGAGCGCGAGCGGTTCGAGGCCGTCGAGCGCCTCGCGCCAGTAGCCGACCTGGTCGAGACGCTCGGACGCCAGGCGCCACCGGGTGTAGTCCTGGTAGCCGAGCGGCAGCGGAGGCAGGGACTTGCCGCCGTACAGGTCGAGAAGTTCGTCGGTGAGCACGGAAATCGACCGGCCGTCGGTGACGATGTGGTGCTGGCACAGGAGAAGCAGGTGCTCGTCCGCGGCGAGCGGGAACAGCACGGCCCGGGTCAACGGCCCCGTCCGGAGGTCGAACGGTTCGCTCAGTTCGGCCTTCAGCACGTCGTCGTCCGGGACGGAATCCGCTATGCCCAACGGGATTGTCCCGGTCGGCGTGATCCGCTGCATCCCTTGTCCCTCAACGGATTCAAAGGTCGTGCGCAGCGATTCGTGCCGTGCGCACAGAGACGCCAGCGCGGCGCGCAGAGCTTCGAGGTCAAGCGGACCGGACAGGCGGATACCGACGCCAGTGTTGTATTCGGTGCTGCCGCCGGTCATTTCGTCGAGGAACCACAACCGCCGCTGCGCCGGGGACAGCGGCAGCAGCTCGGCTGGTGCCGCGACCGGAATCGCCTGCTCGGCGCGCGGTCCGTTTTCCAGGGCCTCCGCGAGTTTTTCCACGCTGGGCGCGTCGAACAGGGCCCGCGCCGAGAGGTCCGCGCCGAACGTCCCGCGCAAGCGGGACAACGCTTGCACCGCCAGAAGCGAATCACCGCCCAGGGCGAAAAAATCGTCGTCGACGCCAATCCGGTCCAGGCCCAGCACTTCCGCGAGAATCTCGGCGACGACGCGTTCGATGTCCGTCCTCGGCTCAGTCCCGGCATCCGCCGGTTCCGCCGAGGGCGCGGGCAGCGCTTTCCGGTCGACCTTTCCGTTGGCGCTCAACGGAAGCGCGTCCAGCACGACAACCGACGAAGGCACCTGATAGTCCGGCAATACCGCCGAGACAACGGCTTTCAGGTCCTTTCGCGGCGTGTCCGGAACCAGCACGACGTACGCGACGAGACGTTTCGTGCCCGGCCCGTCCGCCCGCGCGACGACCACGGCCTCCGCGACGGTGTCGTCCGCGGCGAGCACGGTCTCGATTTCGCCGAGTTCCACGCGGAAACCGCGGATCTTGACCTGATCGTCGGTGCGGCCGAGGAATTCCAGCTCGCCCTCGTCGTTCCAGCGGACCACGTCGCCGGTGCGGTACATCCGCTCGCCGGGCACGAGAGGATCGGCGACGAACTTCTCCGCCGTCGCCCCGGGACGCGCCCAGTACCCGCGCGCCAGACCAGCGCCGCCCAGGTGCAGCTCGCCGGGCGCCCCGGACGCGACCGGATTCAACGCGTCGTCCAGCACATACGCGCGGACGTCGTCCAGCGGGCGGCCGATCGGCATCGCCGTCACGTCCGCCGACTGGGCCGCGTGCGCCGTCGCGAAGGTGGTGGTTTCGGTCGGGCCGTACCCGTCGACCACGGTGACGCCAGGGCAGGCGCGCAGCACCCGGCGCACCGCCCCGGCCGGGACGACGTCGCCGCCGGTCCAGACCTCTCGCACGCCCTGGAAACAGTCCGGCGCTTCCTGCGCGACGACCCGGAACAGGCCCGCCGTCAACCAGACCGCACCGATGTCGTACCGGGAAAGAACCTCGCGGAGGCTCTCGACGTCAAGGTCTCCGGGCGGCGCGACCACCGCGGTGCCGCCGTTCAGCAACGGCACCCACATTTCGTAGGTCGAGGCGTCGAAGGCGGCCGGAGAGTGCACCAGCACCCGCCGATGCGCGTCCCCCGCGAACCTCCGGTCGGCCGCGAGCGCCGCGACGTCCCGATGCCGGACCGCGACTCCCTTGGGCTTGCCGGTCGATCCGGACGTGTGCACCAGATAGGCCAGGTTGTCCGGATGCCCTGTCGCCGAAGGGAACTCCGCTCCCGGCAACGGCCGCCCGAGCACCGCTATGTGTCCGCTGTGGATTTCCGCGGCCCGGACCGGGTCGTCGGTCAGCAGCACGCTGACCCCGGCTTCGACCAGCAGCGTCCGCAACCGGCTGTCCGGCGCGCGCCGGTCGAGCGGCACGTACGCCCCGCCTGCGGCGACCACGGCCAGTTCGGCGACGATCAGCCCGGCCGACCGCTCCGCCAGCACCCCGACCCGGTCCTCCGCGCGCAGCCCCAGCCGCAGCAGGTACGCGGCGAGCCGCCCCGCCTCGTCGGCCAGTTCGGCGTAGGTCAGCCGGACCGCGCCGTCCACGGCGACGGCGTCCGGAGCCGACCGCGCCCGTGCGGCGAACAGCGCCGGCAGGCCGGCGGTCGCATCCGTTTCGGCCGGGTTGTCTTGGGCGGTCATGGTTTTCGCTACCTTCCGGGCACACCAAGGGATCCCGCCTGCCGCGGGAGGGGACGAGGAGTTCTCCGGGCCGCTCAGCACCGCCGCGCGAGCCGGCCGCCGATTTCGACGGCAGCCGCCGCGCCGGGTTCGCCGCGGAACCGGCCGCAGGGGGTGGCGCGGCCGGTCGCCGGATCGCGGACGGTGAACGTGCCGTCGGCGTACCGGGTCAGTTCGGGGAAGACGTCGCCGTCCACGTCGAGACACGCGCCGCCGAGGGCGTCCGGCCGGACGGTGTACGTGATGGCACCGTTGCGATAGCTGCCGAAATCGCCGTCCGGCAGGGGAATCGGGCAGGATTCCGCAGCCTGGACGCGGTGCGGCGGGAGACCGAATTCCGGCAGTTCCTCGACCAGGTCGTGCCAGAGGTCGGTGCCGCCCGCCCCGTTGGCGGTCAGGGCGAGCACGCAGGCGCCCGCCTGGTCGATCCGGAGGTGGCACGAGGTGCCGTCGGCCGTTCCGTCGTGCCCGAGCCAGCGGGATTCCTCGTCCCCGAAGCAGGCGAGGCCCAGACCCCAGCCGTCCGCGAGGCCGAACGGTTCCGCGCCCTGCACCGGCCGGTGCAGGTCGCTCGCGGTCACGACGTCGAGCAGCCCCGGTTTGCCGAGGTGGACCCGCCCGAGCGCGACGAGGTCGCGCGCGCTCAGCGCGAGCGCGCCCGCCGGGTCCAGCATCGGCGGCAGCACCTGCGCGAGCGGGCGCTCGCCGTCGCGGGCGTGCCCGGTCGCGATGCCCGGGCTGTCGACGTAGACCGGCTCGATCTCCAAGGGCCGCAACAGGATCGACTCGACCGCCTGGCGCCAGCCCATCCCGGTGACGTCCTCGATCAGCTGGCCGACCAGCGCGTAGCCGAGATTGGAGTAGGAGAACGCGGTCCCCGGCTCGCAGACGAACTCCGCGGACCGCACTTCCTTCCGGCAGCTGCCGGCGGCGTCGGCCGGGTCCGACGGCAGTCCGCTGGTGTGGCTCAGCAGCCCGCGCAGGGTCAGCGACCCGGGCAGCGCGGGATCGCCGAGGATCTCGCCGACCGGCTGGTCCAGCTCGAGATCGCCGTCGGAGACGAGCACCATCGCCAGCGTCGCGGTCGCCACCTTGGTGATCGAGCCGATCGGCACCCGAGAGTCCTCGCGCATCGGCCGCCCGCGGCCTTCGACACCGGTCTGGACCACTACTGTCTCGCCGCCGGACCAGACCGCGACCTGCGCTCCCGGCACCCGATGCCGGACGGCCAGCCGCGCGAGCACCGCGGCCAGCCGGTCCGCACTGCCGACGCCAGGCACCGGGCGCGGTCTCGGGACTTCGAATCTTTCTTTCCGGGAGTGCATGACCAGACCTTTCGAATACTCGTAGGAGCCGCTCGAGGAATTGCCCCCCGCTCGCGCGGCACTAGCCCCAGCACAACGCGGACGCCATCAAGCCCAGACCCGCGCTGGAATCCATACCCTGCCTAGCGCCGTCGCGCTCCAGCAACCGCCAAACGAAGGACTCCCGCAAACACCGGCTCGCACCCTGCGTCACACATTGCCGAGAGCATTCTAAAATATGAACAACGGACTCACACCTCGGGGCGAACACAGATAAGCGGAAGATCAGTCTTCGCATTCGGCGGATCTTCCTCCCGCGCACCGCAGCGATTCCGGTTGCGCCGACCAGCGTAAACCCGCCTTTCCCGGTGCCGCCGGAACGGCGATCACCACCAAAGAAGTGGTGCCAACGGCCGTCGCCGTTGCCCCGACCGCAGCAACATCACGGCCACGGACGCGCCTTCGGCCGCATTCCGGCAAAAGATCACCGTCCGCCTTCGCCGATAACGTTCCCGGACAGGTAGCGGGACAAGTCGATCTCAGGAAATCCGAGAATCCGTCCGCTAAACCTCACCCGATCACCGGAAAATTCCGGCAGTTCCCCGCCAAGCGGAATTCCCGGTCCCGGACCGCCGCGCGAATGGCACGCCGCGGCACTGGCGCTTACCGCCGGGCAACCCGCTCTTCCGATGTTCGAGTCCCGCTCGAGCGCGCAGTGCCTCCGCCGATTCCTTCACGAGCACCTCCGCTCGCACAGTCGCCCCCGCCGACCGAAACGTTGCAGCTTCTCCGCGACCAATAGCCGAACAGCGGAACCGCCTTCTTGCCCGGCGCGGAGGAAATGCCCACTGTCGGCACGCTGCCAATAAGCGGACTATTCCCATAAGGACGGTAAAGAAAACCATGCAGTCCGTTTCCCGATCGTTGACCCGCGACCTGTGCGGTTCCGGAATACGTCCACTCAGGACATTTCCGTCACCTTTCCCGCGCGTCCGTTCCCCCGGACCTCTTCCCCGCCCGCATCGCCGAAAGAAGCACCGGCAACGCGACGGCCAACGCGATCCCTCGCACCGCACCGGCCACCGGATACGCCGCCCGGATGCCGGCCAGGTCCGCGACCAGCCCGCCCGCCAGCGATCCCAGCGGCATCAATCCCCAGCCCAGCATCCGGTAGACGCTGTGCACCCGCCCGCGCAATTCCGCCGGCACTTCCTGCTGGCGCAGGCTGACCGTGACCACGCTCCAGAGCGTGGTGGCGAATCCGTTGATCCCCAGCAGGACACCGAGAACCACCGCGTTCGGACTGGCGCCGATGAGCACGAAGACCACCACGTTGGCGACCAAGGCGGTCAGCAACGCTTGCAGCGCCCCGATTTTCGCCACGACCCGCGCGTTGACCATCCCGCCGGCCACACTCCCGACCGCGGCCCCCGCGAGCAGCACGCCGTAACCGCGCTCGCCGACGTGCAAGATCTGCGTCGCGAGCAGCACGACCGTCACATTGCCGAGCTGGTAGCAGAAGGTGTTCACCGCCAGCAGTCCCGCCAGCACGCGCAACAACCGGTGCCGCCCGAGCCAGCGCACCCCCTCCGCCGCCGCGACCCGCATCGGCGGCTGTACGACCTGCGGCAACCGGCGCCTCGGGAGCGTCGCGAGCAACACGGCGGACACCACGAACGACACCGCGTCCACGCCGAACGGCAACGCCGCCGCGACCGCGAACAGCAGACTGCCGACTGGCGGCCCGACGAACAGCTGCCCGGCATTGGCGACCGCGTACTGACTGCCGTTCGCCCGATGCAACTGGGTCTCGGAGACAAGGTCCGGCACCACCGCGAGCGACGCGCTGGCGAACACGACCTCGCACGCACTGAGCGCGAACCCCATGACCGCCAGGCCCGCGATGTCGATCCGCCCCAGCCAGATCGTCGCGGCGGCCACCGCGACGATCGCCGCCTGCAGGGCCTGCGACCGCCACAGCAAGCTGACCCGATCGCGCCGATCGACGAGCGCGCCCGCGGGCAGGGAGAGCAGGAGCCAGGGCAGGTACGTCGCCGCCGAGACGACCGAGACCAGCACCGGATCGCGGGTGATCGTGACCGTCAGCAGCGGAACGGCGGCGGCGAAGATTCCGTCGCCGACGTTGTCCGCCGCCGAGGCCCACCACAACCGCCAGTACGCGGCGGGGAGTTTGGTTCGGGGGTCGGATTCCTTCATGTCCGGGATGGTTCCCGACTCGAACAGGTGTTCGCCATCATGTAGGCTGGAGCTACATCGAATGTTTCGTGGTGCCGTCGTCGTATTTCGCTTGCCGCGGGTTCCTGGGCGCCGCAGACTGGCCCGCCGATGCCAAGTCCTGCGCGAATCCGGAATCAGCCCGGCGGGTCCATCTGCCGACGTGGACGCACGACGGCTGGACGCACCTTGGCTGGACGCACCTTGGCTGGACGCACCTTGGCTGGACGCGCCGCGGCTGGATTCAGCTTGGCCGAACGCGCCGCGGCCGGACGGGCGCGCCGTAGCCACGGACTGCGCAGCCGAGCACCACCCAGTTGAGCACCACGCAGCCACGCACCACCCAACCGAGCACTACCCAGCCGAACACCACGCAGCCACGCACCACCCAACCGAGCACTACCCAGCTGAACATCACGCAGCCGAACACCACGCGGCTGAGCGGACAGCGGCTGGTCCGGCAACGGCCAGGCACACCGCAGCCGGATGCACCACAGCAGATCCACCACGGCCGGATGCACGCCAGCCGCACGCCTCCGCGTCCGGAAACACCGCAATCAGCCGCGCTGCCGCCAAAAAAACCGAACGAACAGGTGGTTCATGATCGACGTCATCATCTCCGGCTGCGGCCCGACCGGCGCGATGCTCGCCGCCGAGCTTCGGCTGCACGGCGTGCGGGTCCTAGTCCTGGAGAAGGAAATCGAGCCGCTCCCGCTCGCCCGCATCGTCAGCCTGCACATCCGCAGCCTCGAACAACTCGCGATGCGCGGACTGCTGGACCGTGTCCTCCACCACGGACGACAACGTCCCGTAGGCGGCATCTTCGCCGGCATCCCCAAACCCGCGCCCCAGGGCTTGGATTCCGCGTACCTGCTGGGCATCCCCCAGCCCGTCGTCGTCCGCCTGCTCGAAGACCATGCGATCGAACTGGGCGCGGAGGTCCGCCACGGCCGCGCTGTCGCCGGTTTCGACCAGGACGAGGACGGGGTGACCGTCGGACTGACCGACGGCGAACGGCTGCGATCGAAGTACCTCGTCGGCTGCGACGGCGCCCGCAGCACCGTGCGCAAACTGCTCGGCGTCGGCTTCCCCGGCGAACCCTCGCGCACCGAAACCCTGATGGGCGAGATGCCCGCGACCGCCCCGCAGGAGGAGATCGCCGCCAAGGTGGCCGAGATCCGCGAAACCGACAAGCGCCTCATGCTGAGCCCAGTAGGCGAGGGCCTCTATCGCGTGGTGATCCCGGCCGCGGGAATCAGCTCTGCGCCGCCCGTCCTCGAGGACTTCAAACACCAACTGCACGCCATCGCCGGAACCGACTTCGGCGTGCACTCCCCGCGCTGGCTGTCCCGCTTCGGCGACGCCACCCGCCTGGCCGAGCGGTACCGCGTCGACCGGGTGCTGCTCGCCGGCGACGCCGCGCACATCCATCCGCCCGCCGGCGGGCAGGGCCTCAACCTGGGCGTCCAAGACGCGTTCAACCTCGGCTGGAAGCTCGCCGCGCAAGTCCGAGGCTGGGCCCCGGCCCCCCTGCTGGACACCTACCAGGCCGAACGCCGTCCGGTCGCCGCGGACGTCCTCGACAACACCCGCGCCCAGATGGAACTGTCGTCCGCCGAAGCAGGACCGCGAGCCGTGCGCAAGCTGCTCGCCGAACTGATGGACTTCGACGAGGTCAACCGCCGCCTGATCGGGAAAATCACCGCGATCGACCTCCGCTACGACTTCGGCGAAGGCCCCGATCTCCTAGGCCGCCGCCTCCCCGACCTAGACCTGAAACCGGGCCGCCTCTACGACCGCCTGCACCAAGGCCGAGGCCTGGTGCTGGACCGCACCGAACGCCTGAACGTCAAAGGCTGGACCGACCGCACAGACCTAGCCACAACCCCCGCCGCCCCCCTGGACGCCCCAGCCCTCCTGCTGCGCCCAGACGGCTACGTAGCCTGGATCGGCGAGAACCAGCAAGACCTGAACACCCACCTAACCCACTGGTTCGGCCACCCCACCCCAGCCCCCTAAGCACCGCCGAACACCACAACCCGAACGCCACCCACCCCGCCCAGCCCCCGCAGACTCCTGCCACCCCCTCCTCTACCCGCCAGACCCCACCGAGCCCCACACCCGCCCAGACCAACAAAACCCAGCAAAACCACCACCCCCTCAACTCGACCCAACCGCGGGATCGCGTCGGCGTCTGGAGGGGCAGTGCGCACGGCCTGGGGGCCGTGCGCACTG
>NZ_JBVKDT010000002.1:622166-688686 GCF_055633655.1 Amycolatopsis sp. NPDC114503
AAAAAAAAAAACGACAAAAACAGACCAAGTCATCCCTTAACGTCTCAGTAAGAGGTAGAGGTTTGGTGTGGGGGGGGGGGACGGGAGTATGGTTGTTCCCCCCCCCCCACTGCCCCTCCAGACGCCGACTTCAAGGCGATCCCGCCGCGACGGCGGAGCCGGCGCCATCAAACACAGTTCTGCCGCACCACCAAGACCAACAAAACACAAGACCACCAAGACAACCAAGACCACCAAACAACCTCCGAGCACCCCATAATCCCCACATGCCCCTGACCCTGGACCTCAGCACCGACGACCTGGCCGCCACCAGGCTCGCCGTCTCGCCGCTGTCCGAGACCGTCTCCGGGCTGCAAACCCTGGCCGGCTGCTGGGGCAGGACCCGCCACGGACGTTGGACCCGCTGGGCCGCGAACGAACTCGCCGCCCGTCCGCTGGATCTGTCCTGGACCTGGCCATTGCTCGTCACCGGCCGTACCAGCTGGCCGCAGTTCCTGCTGCCCGCCCCGGCGCGCGCGGCGAGCACGATCGACGAGGCGCTGGCCGCGATGTGCCGGACCACCGCGAGCCAAGTCCGGCGCAGCCTGCACGGCGTGTTCGGCGACCGCCTGCCCGCCCCCGCCCAGGCGCTCGCCGCCGATCCCGCGACGGGGCTCCGCGCGATCGCCGCGGAGCTCCGCCAGGCACATGACCGCCTGATCGCTCCGCACTGGCCCCGGCTGCGCGCCGTCCTCGACGCCGACATCGCCTACCGGGCCAAACAATGGGCCGACGGCGGCGCGGGCCGGCTGCTCGCCGACCTGCACACCGGGCTGAACTGGTCCCACAGCCAGCTCACTCTCGACGTCGACCGCCGTCCCTCGCCCGGCCGTCCTTCCGGCGGGCTGGTGCTCTCCCCCGTCGTGCTCGGTCCGCCGTGGGTGATGATCAAACTGCACACCACCACCCAGACCACGATCCGCTACCCGGCCCGAGGCAGCGGTGCATGGTGGACGGCCGTCGAACGCCGTCCCGCCGAACCCGCGGTCCGCTTGCTGGGCCGGCGCCGAGCCGAACTGCTGGAGACGCTCCGCTCCCCCGCCACGACCACCGACCTCGCCGAAGCCCTGCACGTATCGCCGAGCGCGGTTTCGCAACACCTCCGGGTCCTGCGCGACAGCGGCCTGGTCGCCGGGCGACGGTCCGGGCGAGCAGTCCTCTATCGGACCACCGAACAGGGAATGCGCCTCCTGGACCCCTCAGCCGAACCGCAAAGGTGACACCTCCACACCGCCTTCCCGCGAGACATCGGCCGGTTGTCGAGCAGCGAACCGAGCACGGAATGCACTGTCCGCCGAAGCAAAACCGGACGAACACGAGCCCCGCTCCGCCGAAATCGAACCCAGGCGGTCCGGATCCCGCGCTTCCCACGACCGAGGCACAAATGTGACAACTCCACCACCGATGCCACATTTCCGGAGTACGATCTCGCCGACCGCGGGCGGCCTCGCGGGGAGGGGAAGCGGCGGGGATGAGCGACACCTGGCAGGTGCCCGGGTTCACCGAGGTCGACGTGCTCGGCGTCGGCGGCTTCGGGCGCGTCGTGCTGGCCAAGCACCAGCAGTCCGGCCGCATGGTGGCGATCAAGTACCTCCTCGCGGAATACCTCGCCGACCCGGACATCGCGGCCGGGTTCCGGCGCGAGGCGTGGCTGCTGTCCGGCGTCCGAAGCCCGCATGTCGTGCAGTTGTTCGACTTCGTCGAGACACCGCAGGGCGCGGCGCTGGTGATGGAGGCCGTGCCCGGAGTGTCCTTGCGCGCGCTCCTGGCGACGGAAAACGTTCTCGCTCCCGAATCCGCGCTGGCCATCCTCAAAGGCTCGCTGCTCGGTCTCGCCGACGCGCACGCCGCCGGAGTCGTCCACCGCGACTACAAACCGGGAAACGTGCTGGTGTCGAGGGAAGGCCAGTCGAAACTGGTCGACTTCGGACTGGCCACTTTGGACGGACACAACGGACTGACCGCCGGTTCCCCGTCCTACATGGCGCCTGAGCAGTGGGCTGGGCAACCAGGCCAGCCGGCCACCGACGTGTACGCCGCGACCTGTGTGTTCTACCAATGCATCACCGGACACCAGCCGTTCGAGGGGACCACCACCGACGAACTGCGCTCGCTCCACCAGATGGCGCCCGTACCGCTCGACGCGGTGCCCGAGAAGCTGCGTCCGCTGATCGCGCGCGGCATGGCGAAGGATCCGGCGTGGCGACCGTCCACAGCGGACGCGTTCGTGTCCGAATTGGAGACCGTCGCGCGCAAGGCTTACGGAAAGGACTGGGAGAAACGCGGCTGGAAGCGCCTCGCCGCCTCGGCCGCCGCCCTGACCGCGCTCACCCCGCTGGCTCTTCTGACCACCGCCGGCACCGCCGCCGCACCGATCGGCGCCGGCGCGGTGGCGGCGGGAGTGCCCGCCACGGGCACCGGAGCGGGCGCGACGGCGGTGATCGTCGGCAAGGTCGTCGCCGTGCTGGTGGTCGTCGGCGCGCTGGTCACCGGCGGAATCCTGGTCTTCAATCGCCAAGACGATCCGCCGGCCCCCGCGGCGCTCACGGTGGCGATCCAGACCGACTCCGGACGCGACCAGGCCCTTCCGGTCGCCTACAACCTCCAGTATCCGCACGTGTCCGGCGGACCGGATGCCGTGCGGAAACGCCTCAACGACGCCCTGCGCGCCCCGATCGACAAGCGGCTGAAGGCCATCCGCGACGCACGGTCCTATCCGGACTGGCAGCAGCAGTTCACCGACACCGGGGATACGCCCTTCGCGCGATCGACCGCGCGGATCCTGCTGCAGACCCCGAGCCTGCTTTCCGTCCGCTACGACCACGAGCTCGACTCGAAAGTCCTGTGGCACACGACCTGGCGGTTCCCGGAAACCGTCACCGTCGACCTCGGCACCGGGAACCCGATCAGCCCCCAGGAAATGTTCCGGCCCGAAGTGCTGACCGCGGCCGGAATGAAAACACTGACCGACCGCATCGAACCGCACACCAGGAACGGCTTCTGCCAGCTGGCCTCCGTCGACGAAAACGGCCGGAAAACCACCATCGACGCCGCCGACCGGGTCCCGGGACGCGGTCACGTTCCGGAAGCCTCGATCGGATTCACCAAGGCCGGGGCCGAGTTCGAAATCCTGTGGTACGACCTGGGCTGCGTCACGGCGGCGGGGCAGGAAACCGTAACCGTTCCGTACGCCGAAATCTCCGATCTGCTGCAACCGAAGTTCGTGACAATGCTCGGCGCCCCGACAACTTCCGCACCACCGACCTCACCGGCATCCTCGTCTTCCCCGGCGGCCGGCAACACCTACACCAGCCCCCGCTTCGGTTTCACGACCCGCGTGCCGCAGGGCTACACCGCCGCGCCCTACAGCCCGGGCAACGGCGACGGAATGTCGTTCACCAACGCCACCCTCGACGCGACCCTCACCGTCTGGGGCACCAATTCCGGCGGCCGAACCACCGCAGCGGCATTGGCCGACGCGGCCGCCCAAGCAGAAGCACATGGCGGCCGCGTGACCTACCGCAAGGCCGAAGGCGACCACTACTCGATTTCCGGCTACCAAAACGACGGCAAGATCTTCTACGAACGAGGATTCTCCGGAGCGGGGTCGACGGCGTCGCTGCGCTGGGTCTACCCACAGGAGCACAAGAACGAACTCGACGCGCCGGTGAGCGCCACACTCGACGCCTTCCGTCCCGGCGATCTCTCCCAGCCGCACTGACCCCTACGACGCCGCTCCGGGTTCCCTAAAGCAGCGGCCCGATCCGGTCCGCGAGTTCGCCGGCGAGATAGTCGATAGCCATCCGGGCCCGGTGCGGCACCGAATGCGCGGAGGGATAGACCGCGTAAACCGGAGCGTCCGGAGTGGGCACATCGGCGAGGACCTGGACCAATTCGCCGCTCCGCAGCATCGGGGCGACATTCCACAGCGAACGCATCAACAACCCGTGCCCGGCAAGGCACCACTGGGTCGCGATCTCCCCGTCGTTGCTGATCATCGCGCCGGGGACCTTGACCGCGGCCTCGTCGCCGTCCGTGCCGAAGCGCCACATCGCGTAGTCCGAGTCGTTTTCGCGGATGACAATGCAATCGTGCCCGGCCAAGTCCTGAATGGACTGCGGCGGCGGACGCTCCCGCAAGTAGCCGGGCGCGGCGCAGACCACCCGGCGGTTCGGGTGCAGCAACCGGGCGTGCAAGCTGGAATCCCGTTGCCGCCCGACGCGAATCGCGAAATCGAACGGAGTTCCCGCGATGTGCAGCGGCAGATGCGACAGCTCCAGGTCGATCTCGACGCCGGGGTGCTGCCGCTGGAACCGGCCCAGCAGCGGCGCGATGTGCGCGCGGCCGAGCCCGATCGTCGAATGCACCGCGACCCGCCCGCGCACGCCGTGGCGGAGCCGGCCGACCTCGTCCTCCAGGTCCGTGATCTCGGGCAGCAGCCGCGCGGCTCCGGCGGCGTAGCGCTCCCCCTCGTCGGTGAGGTTCAGCCGGCGCGTGCTGCGCGTGACCAGCTGCACGCCGAGCCGCCGCTCCAGCTGGGTCAGCCGCTTGCTAACCGCCGACGGCGACACGCCCCAGCGGCGTGCGGCCTGCGTCAGCGTCTCCGAACGGGCGATGACGTCGAAGAACTGGAGATCGTCCAGTCCGGGCAGATCCATGCCGTTCCTTTCGCCTGACGCAACAGTGTCGTGCGAGTTCCGGGGTTTTTCCCGGCTTTTGTGCTTCTTACGATACGCATCATGAAGACCACCCACCGGATCGCGGTGATCCCCGGCGACGGGATCGGCAAGGAAGTCGTGCCCGAGGGCCTGAGGGCGCTCGCCGCCGCGGCGAAAACCGGCGGCTTCGACCTCGACCTGGTCGAGTTCGATTTCGCGAGCGCCGACTACTACCTCGAACACGGCAAGATGCTCCCGGACGACTGGTTCGAGCGACTGCGCGACTTCGACGCGCTGTTCTTCGGCGCCGTCGGCTGGCCGGACGCGGTGCCCGACCACGTGTCGCTGTGGGGCAGCCTGCTGCAGTTCCGCCGCCGCTTCGACCAGTACGTCTCGCTGCGACCGGTCCGGCTACTGCCGGGGGTCGCCAGCCCGCTGGCCCGCCGCGTCCCCGGCGACGTCGATTTCCTGGTCGTGCGCGAGAACACCGAGGGCGAATACTCCAGCATCGGCGGCAAAATCTTCGAGGGCACCGACCGCGAGACGGTGGTGCAGGAAACAGTCATGACGCGCACCGGCGTCGACCGGATCCTGAAGTACGCCTTCGACCTGGCGCAGGCGCGGCCCCGGCAGCGGCTGACCTCGGCCACGAAGAGCAACGGGATCTCGATTTCGATGCCCTACTGGGACGAACGCGTCGAGCGCATGGCCGCGGGCTACCCGGACGTGGCGACGGACAAGTACCACATCGACATCCTCGCCGCGAATTTCGTGCTGCACCCCGACTGGTTCGACGTCGTCGTGGCCAGCAACCTCTTCGGCGACATCCTGTCCGACCTCGGCCCGGCCTGCACCGGCACGATCGGCGTCGCGCCCAGCGCGAACATCAACCCGGAGCGGACGTTCCCCAGCCTGTTCGAGCCGGTGCACGGCTCCGCGCCGGACATCGCGGGCAAGGGCATCGCCAACCCGGTCGGCCAGATCTGGTGCGCCTCGATGATGCTGGAACACCTCGGCGAACCGGCTGCCGGCGCCGCCGTCCTGCGCGCGATCGAGGACGTCCTCGGCCGCGCCGACGCCCCGCGCACCCCGGACCTCGGCGGAAACGCCACCACCGCAGACCTCGGCAGCGCCATCGCCGACGCCATCCGCTGACCCTTCCGCTGGAGAACTCAATGACGAGCACATCCACACTAGACAGTCCGGCCACCCCGCGGAGAACCTGGAATCCCTTCAAGGCCAAGGTCGGCGGAGTGCCGCTGCCCGTGCCGGCAATCCTCACCGCGCTCGTCGTCGTCGCGGGCGCGGTGCACCGCATCCCGGAGGACATGATCGGCGGGCTGGCGGTGATCACCGGCTTCGGAATGCTGCTCGGCCCCCTCGGCAACCGGCTGCCGATCATCTCCAAAATCGGCGGCGGGGCGTTGCTGTGCTTGATGGTTCCGTCGGTGCTCGTCTACTTCGGAGTGTTCGACGACAACATCCTCAACGCCACCGCGGCCTTGATGAAGAAGGCGAACTTCCTCTACTTCGTCATCTCGGCTTTGGTCGTCGGAAGCATCCTGGGCATGCGGCGGACGACAATGCTCAAGGCACTCGTGAAGATCTTCCCGCCGCTCGTGATCGGCACCATCGCCGCCGTCGGGGCCGGAATCGGCGTCGCGATGCTGTTCGGATATTCGTTGCATCGAGCGTTCTTCTTCATCGTCGTACCGATCATCGGCGGCGGCATCGGCGAAGGCGTCGTCCCGCTGTCCGCGGGCTACTCACACGCGCTAGGCGGCGAGCCTGCTTCCTTTGTCGCACAACTGATTCCCGCCGCCGTGATCGGCAACATCGTCGCCATCGTCACCGCTGGTTTGCTTCGCCGCCTAGGCAGCCGCCGTCCGCACCTCGACGGCGGCGGCGATCTGGTCAAGCACAACGCGACCACGATGGAAGAACCGACCGCCGCCGTGGGTAATTACGGTGCCGGAATTCTGGTCATCTGCACCATGTTCGTCACCGCCACCCTCTGCGAACCCGCACTGCATTTGCCAGCCCCGGTTCTCACCATCGTTTTTTCGGTGCTGGCCAAGCTTTCCGGCGTGGTTCCCGCCAGCGTCGAGCAAAGCGCACGGGCCTGTTACGACCTGGTCGCCGGACATTTCGTCTATCCGGTCATGGTCGGGCTCGGCATGCTCTACGTCCCGCTGGCGAGCGTCTTCGGCGTGCTCTCCGTCGGTTTCGTCGTCACCTGCGCCGCGGTGGTCCTCGCGATGGCCGGTTCCGGTTTCCTCGTCGGGAAACTGCTGCGGATGTACCCGGTCGACGCCGCGCTGGTCACCGTGTGCCACAGCGGTCTCGGCGGCACCGGGGACGTCGCCATCCTGTCCGCGTCCGACCGGATGGTGCTCATGCCGTTCGCGCAGATCTCCACCCGCATCGGCGGCGTCGTGACTGTGATCAGCGCGGCGTCGCTCATCCAAGCTTTCCACTGAGGACGGTCATGAAGGTCCTGCTGGCTCCGGACAAATTCAAAGGCAGCCTCAGCGCCGCCGAAGTCGCCGCCCATCTGGCCGACGGCCTGGCCGACCGCGGGATCGACAGCCACACCCTCACGCTGGCCGACGGCGGCGACGGCAGTGTCGCCGCCGCTCTCTCCAGCGGCTTCCGTCCGGTGCCGATTACAGTCTCCGGCGCGACCGGCCAGCGTCGCCAGTCGGTCCTCGCCTTCGACGGCAGCACCGCCGTCGTCGAGGTCGCCAACACCTGCGGCCTGCAAACGCTTCCGGACGGCCTTGCTCCGCTTTCCGCTTCCAGCCGCGGTTTCGGCGAGGCGCTGACACGCGCCATGGAGCTTGGTCCCCGCCGCGTCGTACTCGCCCTAGGCGGCTCCGCCAGCACCGACGGCGGAGCCGGGATGCTCGCCGCCCTCGGCGCCGTTTTCACCGACTGGCACGGCCGGAAGATGAAAGTCCTTAACGGGCAAACACTTCCGGACATCGCCGCGATCGACCTGCCGCGTTGGGATGTCGAGATCGTCATCGCCACCGACGTCCGGAACCCCTTGCTGGGCCCGTCCGGGGCGGCGGCGGTGTACGGACCGCAGAAGGGTGCTGCTCCACCTGACGTCGCGTACCTGGACGCTGGTCTGGACCACTTTGCCCAGCTCGCCGATGCCCGCTCTTTGGCCGACACACCCGGCGCCGGCGCCGCTGGCGGCATCGGCTTCGCCGCCCTCCGGCTCGGCGGAAGGATGGTGTCGGGTGCCGACTTTTTCCTTGACCTGCTTGACTTTCCGACTGTCTTGCGCAGCTGCGACCTGGTCGTCACCGGCGAGGGCCGGATCGACAGCCAGACCGCCGAAGGGAAGCTCGCCGCCGCGGTCGCCCGGCGAAGCGCCGGAGTGCCGGTGATCGCGGTCGTCGGACACTCCGACCTGAAGCGAGAGGACGCGGCGGCGCTCGGCCTGTCCGCGGTGCACGCGCTGACTGATTACAGCGCCGATCCGGCTGCGGATCCGCAGTTGTCGGGTGAGCTTCTTCGGCGGATCGCGCGGACTGTCGAGCTGCCGGAACGCGAAAACTGTTAGACGCACTCCCGTCCGGCATGGTCTGATCAAAGCGAATGCCATCGTCGCGCGGACATCTAACCGAGAGACTTGCCTTTGCCGACAATGCACCCTGCCCCGAATCCGGTGGTGGTCCAGCGCCTCCTGACCGCTCAACTGCCCGAGCTGGCGAACCTCCCGCTGACCCGGCTCGACCCGGCCGGGTCGGACAACGTCATCTACCGGCTCGGGGCCGCATTGTCCGTGCGCCTGCCGCGCGGCGAGTGGGCGGCGGGGCAGCCGGAGAAGGAATCCCGGTGGCTCCCCCGGCTCGCGCCGCACCTGCCGTTGGCGATTCCCGAGCCGATCGCGCTCGGATCGCCGGGCGAAGGCTATCCGTGGCACTGGTCCGTGTCCCGCTGGCTGCCGGGTTCGCCACCGAAGATCGGCGGGCTCCCCCGACCGGACCAGACCGCCGCGGACCTGGCGGGTTTCGTAGCGGCTCTCCACCGGATCCCGGCCGATGCCGCGCTCGCTCCCGGGCCGCACAATGGGTTCATCGGCGCACCGCTCGCCCGCCGGGACGCCGAGACGCGTGTCGCGATTGCCGAGACCGCCGACGTTTTCGACAGCTCCGCCCTCACCGCGGTCTGGGATGCCGCACTCGCGGCACCGCCGTGGCCGCATCCGCCAGTGTGGGTGCACGGCGACCTGCATCCGGGCAACCTGCTGATGGCCGATGGGCAGGTGACTGCAGTCCTCGACTTCGGAGGACTCGGCGTCGGCGATCCGGCGTGCGACGCGCTGATCGCGTGGACGCTCTTCCCGGCTTCGGCACGCGAGATCTTCCGCGCCGGGTCGGGCCTCGACGAGGACACGTGGACCCGCGGACGCGGCTACGCGCTGAGCACCGGGCTCAACGCCTACACCGCTTACGCGGCAACGAATCCCCGGGTGGCGGCGAGCACGCGACACCAGATCGCCGAGACAGTGGCGGACTTCCAGCGCGACGGATTCCGCACCGCAGGTCGCTGACAACCGACAAATCCGGCGTGCTCCACTGCTCCATTCGGATGATCGACAACTCCCTCGCCCGGCATCCGCCCCCTCTCGCACCTAGCCTCGACGGACCCGGCGGCCGCACACTGTCCCCGCGTCAGCGAGGCCCAGCTCCGCGACCGGTTCCGACAACGTTGTCGGCCGGGGGCGCGACCGCGGGACGGCACGGCCGAACGAGAGGAAGATCGATCGATGGCTGATCGGATCACCGGGCAGGGCCAGGGAAGCCCGGACACCCCGGGCGAGGGGACCCCGAGCGAGGCAGCCGCGGGCACGACGACCCCGGGCACGACGACCGCGGGCAAGGCCGTTCCGGCGGAGGCGGCCGAACGCACGGCGGCTCCGGGTGAAGCGACCGCGGGCAAAGCGACCGCAGGCAAGGCGACGGAGGGCACGGTTGCCCCGACCGAGGCAACAGCCCGCACAGCCACCCCAGCCGAAACGACCCCTACCGAAGCGACCGCACGCAAGATCACCCCAGCCGAAGCGACCCCCACCGAAACGACCACATCCAAGGCCACCCCAGCCGAAACCGCCCCGCACAACGCGATCCCCACCGAGCCTCCCCCGCCCCAAGCCGCCGCGACCGGCGCGACCCCGGACGAAAGCAGCCCCAAAAAGCTCCGCTCCCGCCACATCACCATGATCGCCCTCGGGGGCATCATCGGAGCCAGCCTCTTCGTCGGCTCCGGCAATGTCGTCCGCGCCGTCGGACCCGCCGCCGTCGTCTCCTATCTCATCGGCGGCCTCCTCGTCTTCCTCGCGATGCGGATGCTCGGCGAGATGGCCGCGGCGCGGCCGGCGATCGGGTCGTTCATGGAGTACGCCCGGGTGGGGCTCGGCGAGTGGGCGGGGTATCTCGTCGGCTGGTTGTACTGGTATTACTGGATCGGCGTGATCGCGTTCGAAGCGGTCGTCGGCGGTTCGGTGCTCGGCGGGTGGTTCCCGGCGGTGCCGCAGTGGGTGTTCTCGGTCGTGCTGCTGCTCTTCTTCACCACCACGAACCTGGTGTCGGCGCGGTCGTTCGGCGAGGTCGAGTACTGGCTGGCGAGCATCAAGGTCGCCGCGATCATCGTGTTCCTCGCGGTCGGCGCGCTGTTCGCGTTCGGGCTCTGGCCGAAGGCGAGCTTCTCGATCCCGAACCTCTGGCAGCACGGCGGGTTCGCGCCCAACGGCTGGTGGCCGATCCTCAGCGGCGTCGCGATCGTCATTTTCTCCTACTTCGGCACCGAGATCGCGGTGATGGCCGCGGCCGAATCGGAGGATCCGGCGAAGGGCGTCCGGCAGGCGGTCAGCACGGTGATCTGGCGGATCCTGCTGTTCTTCGTCGGCGGGGTGCTGCTGATCGTCACCATCGTCCCCTGGAACCAGCTGCCGAATCCCAAGCAGGAGGGGCCGTTCGCGCACGCCTTCACGCTGTTCGGGCTCCCCGGCGCCGGGCTGGTGATGAACGCGGTCGTGCTCACCGCCGCGTGTTCGGTGCTCAATTCCGGGCTTTACTCCGCCGGCCGGATGTTCTCCGCGCTCGCCGAGAAACGGCTCGCCCCGCGCGTGGTGGCCAGGAAGAGCAAGGCCGGCGTGCCGGTCATCGCGGTGGTGGCTTGCACCATCGGCGGGTACGTCGCGGTCTTCGTCAACTTCGTCGCACCGGACTCCGGCATCTTCGACTTCATCATGAACTCCGCCGGCCTGGTCGCGCTGTTCGTGTACTCGTTCATCGCGTTCACCCAGATGCGGATGCGGCACAAGATGACGCCGGAGGAACGCGCCGGGCTGCAGCTCAAGATGTGGCTGCACCCGTGGCTCGGCATCCTGACCGTCCTCGGCGTCGTGGCGATCATCGTGGTCATGCTGCTGACCGACGACTCCGCCCGCACCCAGGTGTGGACGAGCATCGTGTCGCTGGCCGTGATCGCGGCGTTCTGGCCGCTGGTGCGCCGGGGACTGCGAAAGTCCGCCGCGAAGCAGGGCTGAGAGACGCTGCGGGTGCGGGAGCGAGCTTGACGGAGGTGCCAGAGGGCAGTCCGGGAAGGCGCGTCTTAAGCTGTCGCGGTGGCTGCTCCGCAGGTGATCGCCGGGCGTTACCGGCTCGAGGAACGCCTCGGGGCCGGAGGGATGGGTGTCGTCTGGCGGGCGAGCGACCTCGAGCTGCGCCGGACGGTCGCGCTCAAGCGGTCGCTCGACGGCGACGAACCGCAGATCCGCCGCGAAGCCCGGCTCGGCGCGGCTCTGCAGCACCCGAACATCGTCGCGGTGTACGACTCCGTTTCGGACGGTGCCGACCGGTGGCTCGTCATGGAGTACCTCCCGGCGCGCAGCCTGGCCGAGATCGTGCACACCGACGGCGTCCTGACGCCCGAGCGAGCCGCGACGGTCGGCGTGCAGATCGCGTCCGCGCTCGCCGCGATGCACGCACGCGGCATGGTGCATCGAGACCTCACTCCGGGCAACGTCCTGGTCGCCGACGACGGCACCGCCAAGCTCGCCGACCTCGGCATTTCCCGGGGCCACGAGGTCACGCTCACCGACAGCGCCCGCGTCGGCGGCACCGCCGGATACCTCGCGCCGGAAGTCGCCAACGGCGAGGCAGCCACCGCCGCGTCGGACATCTTCTCGCTCGGTGCCACACTGTTCGCCGCCGTCGAAGGCGGTTCTCCTTGGGGCAGCGGGGAAAACGGCCCGTTCGCGCAACTGCGCCGGGCTGCGGAAGGGACGCCTGAATCGCCGCGCAACGCTCGCGAACTCGGGCCCGCGTTGCAGGCGATGCTCAGCCGTCAGCCGGAAAGACGCCCCACAGCGGCCGAAGTCGAAGGGTTCCTGCGTGGCGCTCCGGTGCCCCGCGCGGTGAAGAAATCCAGACGGCCAGTGCTCATCGGCGCGACGCTGGGCGCGATTGTCCTTCTGGCCGCCGGGTTTCTCGTCTTCACCCGCGACGACGCCCCGCCCGCGAACGCGACCGCCGCACCGCCGTCGCCGGACCTCGTCGGCGACCCGCACACAGCCGACCCCTGCTCGCTGCTTTCGGTGAATTCCCTGAGCCAGTACGGAAAAGTCTTCCTCGAACCGAACCTCGGCACGTTCGCCCGCTGCGACCTGAACACGAGCCTGCCCGACGGCGGCGGCACGATCGTGACCAGCCTCGAGCTGTCCGAACCGGAGCAGTACCCGCAGGTGCCGCCGGTCCGCGGCAAACTCGGCGAGATCCGGCGGCCGAATCCCGACGCCGGAAAGTGCCGCCGGTCCTTTACTCTGCCGGATCTCACTGTCGTCACGGTGAGTTCCGTCCGCTCCGACAGCGCCGCCGCGCCGCAGCTGTGCGCGATGGCGGACGCCGTCGTCGGCGACGCCTACGCGCGCGTCGCCCGCAGCCCGATCGCCCGCCGCGCCCAGCCGTTCCAGCCGGGTTCGCTGGCGCGGACGGACGCCTGCACGCTGGTCGACGACGCCACGCTTCGCCGGACCGTCGGGCCGGACTACCCGCTCGACCGGCACTTCGCGAACTGGGCCTGTTCTTGGGGCCACGACGCGAAGTCGGTCGACCTCTACTACGACCGGCAGTGGCCGCTGGCGGAAGATCCGCCGGACGGACAGACGCGCACGACCGTCGGCGGACGGCCGGCGTACGTCGACCCGCACGAAAGCGCCGGCGACACGTGCGACGTCACCGTCGTCTACCGCACCTACTCGCCGACGCTCCCGGTGCTGGAAGGGACACCGGAGCGGCGGGACGAGGTCGTGCTGGTCGAGGTCACCGACGAAGCGAACAAAGGCAATCTGGCCGCCATCTGCGACACGGCGAAATCAGTCGCCGGAACCGTCGCGACCCGGCTGCCCTAGGAGCAGTTCAGCGACCTCCGCGAGACGGGGAAGTCGAAGTAGGTGTCCGGGAACGTCTCCGGCCGGAACGTGTAATGCCACCATTCCTCGGGCAGGTTCTTGAACCCGGCCCGCTCCAGGCCGTGCAGCAGGAGCATCCGGTTCTCCTTCTGCTTGCCGGCGATCCGCGGGTCGAGCGTGTGCGCGAGGGTGTCGAAGCAGTCGAAGCCGGTGCCCATGTCGAGCGAGTTGTCCGGGAACCGGTCGGCTTTCGGGCCGTAGCAAGGCTTCAGCGGTTCGCCGCGGTGGTACGGCCGCGTCGGGAACGCGGGAAGGCGGACCAGCGTCAGGTCGACCGTGCTTCCCCGGCTGTGGCCGGACTTCGCCGCGATGTAGCCGTCCGCGAAGAGCCGGTCCTTGTCCACGCGCGGGTAGAACTCGGCTTTCATCCGCAGGTCGGACAGATCCTCGGCCCAGCGCACGAAGTTGTCGACCGCGCGCTGCGGGCGGTAGCAGTCGTAGACCTTCAGCGTATAGCCCTGGCGCAGGAACGACAGCTGCGCTTTGTGCAGCGCGACGGCGGCGTCCCGGGTCAGGATGCACATCGGCTGCCGGTAGCCGTCGACCCGCGCGCCGGTGAAGTTGTGCGGCGTAAAGTAGCGGATTTCCTGCACGATGGTCGGATCGACGTCGCGCAAGGCGACGAATTCGGGCGGAGCCTTCGGCTCCGGGGCGGCCGGCGCCGGCGGGGCGGCGACGAGACAGGTCAGCAGGCTCATCGCGGCGACCGCCAGGCCGCGCATCGTCTTTCCGCGCATAACCGGATTGCTTACCACAAGATCGCGCCGAAGTCCCCGGGTACGGAGCGAGGCCGCACCCGGGGAAAGCTGGATCAGTAGTCCCACACCGTCGGCACGAAGCGGAACGCGTTGCCCGCGACCGCCACGTGGCAGACGGACGGGAACGGCAGGTGCGTCGCCACCAGCTGCTCGCCGCTGGCCGCCAGCTCCCGCAGAAGCCGGACCCGCACGCGTGCCGATTCCTCGGGATCGTGCTCGAAACCGTTGTACCAGTCCGGATTCTCGAACCCGGGCTGGAACACCGCGTCCCCGGCGAAGGTCAGCCGCTCGCCGCCCGATTCCAGCCGGACGATGCTGTGGCCGGGAGTGTGCCCGCCGGTTCGGCAGATCCGCACCCCCGGCGCCACCTCGTGCTCGGTTTCGAACGGCCGCAGCTGGCCGCGGTACACGTCGAGGAACCGCGCGGCGGTCGTGCGCAGCACCTCCGGGATCGGCTCCGGCATGACGGTGCGGGAAAAATCGGGAGCCTGCCAGAATTCCGCCTCCGCCGACGCGAGGTGGACTCGCAGATCCTCGCGCAGGCGGCCCCGCAGCCCCTCGACGAGCAGTCCGCCGATGTGGTCCATGTGCAGGTGGGTGAGCACCACGTCGGTCACCGACGAGGGGTCGATCCCGGCCGCGACCAGCCGCGTCGCCAGCTGCCCCGCGCGCGGGAAGCCCGGGAATTCGGTGCCCAGCCCGGAATCGACCAGGACCGTCCGGCCGCCGCTGCGCACCACGGCCACGTTCAGCGGCCAGTCGATCATCTCCGGCGGCAGGAACATTTCGCGGAGCCAGGCCGACAGGTCGGCCCGGTCGGCGTTGGTGGCCAGCGTTTCGGCGGTGATCGGCAGCACGCCGTCGCTGATCACCAGCACGTCGATGTCGCCGACCTTCAGCGCGTACCGCGAAGGAACCGCCTCGTCGAGACGGGCGGAAGGGGCCAAGCTCATGAGTTCTCCTCGGGAGTAGCACAGCCAGATCGTCGGCTAAGACCGGACAGCCGCCCGGTTTGTGACAACCCGCCGGGAAAAGGCTCGCTCGTCCATGGTCCAGCGACAGTCAGGCTTGCGGTGCCCTCGACGCCTTCCGCACCACTCGCCGCCGCCCGTCCGCGCGCAGCATCGGCTCGAACCGCAGCCGCGCCTCCTCCGCCAGCTCGGCGCCGAGGTCCACCTCGTACCCGCTCGCCGCCGTAGCGACGCGCAGCCGATCACCCCGCGCAGCGAGCCCGGTGATCCGATCCCGGGCCACCGCCAGCAACTGCACGCCGTGCGTCAACGGCCGCCGCCCCAGCACATGCCGGACCACCACCAGCTCCTGCCGCGTCAACACGACGAACGCCGCGGGCCGGGATTGCTGCCACAGCCATCGCCGCGGCAGTTCCGGCTCCGCACCGAGGTAGCGCGTATGCCGGGGATGCCCGAGTGCCACCAAGGGAGACGCCGGAAGCCGGTCCCAGCCGAGAGAAGGCGGGCCCGCGTGCGCCGGTTCCGCCGCGCCGGGCCGATGCGCGCGCGACCGCACGTGCGTCACCAGGTCGGCCACCGCGGGCCACGCCCACGAGCGGTAGCGGAAAACCAGTGTCGTCCGGACACCGGTTAGCACCAGGCAGGCGTGCTTGCCCGCCATCGCGTGCTCGACCGCCACCAGCTCCGGATACGGGATCGCGCCGACGATGCGCGGATACGGCAGGTCGTCGACCCACAGCGCCACCCCGCGCGCGCCCGCGCCCAGCGCCTGCTCCGGCGTCCACACGACGCCCTCGCTCGACGGCCGGGTCGCCGACGGGGCCAGGACCGTCTCGCCCGGGCCGACCAGGTCCGCGAGGTCCTCGGCCGCCGCGCCCGGCCGGGACCAGCGGGAAGGCGGTTTGGTGTCGAGCCGGTCGGCGAGGTCGCGGCCGACCTGGATCTCCCACGGCTCGGCCGCGGCGGTGAGCGCGGCCCGCGCCGCACCGATGCCGGACATGGGAGCCTCCTGCCGCCGCGGGAGCCGGGCCGGGTGCCCTGTGCTTCCAGCGTATACACCGCCGCGCGGCCGCTTCTCATTCCGCGGCGCACCGGGGTGGGACCGAGATCACCCGTTTGCCGCAACCCGCTTCGGCGATGCGCCCGCACCCGCACCGCCCCTAGAATCGGCAGCGCGGCACCGTAGCCACACCGTCCTTTGTGGACACAGCGCCGCGCGGCCAGCCTGCGTCGAACCTGGAGGAACCCCCGTGTCCGCACCGGAATCCGTGCAGATCGTCACCGCCCGGCGCATCGTGACCATGGCCGGCTCCGAGCCTCCGGCCTTCGCGGTCCGCGGCGAATGGGTCGTCGCGCACGGCACGGTCGCCGACCTGCGCGCCGCGTTCCCCGCAGCGCAGGTGCACGATTTCGGCGACGCCACCGTCATCCCCGGCTTCAACGACGCCCACCAGCACCCGACCGTCGTCGCCGCGCAGACCCTGCAGGTCGACCTGTCGCCGTCGCGGATCCGCTCGACGGCCGACCTCACCGCCGCCCTGCGCGAGCGAGCCGCCGCGACGCCGCCGGGCGAATGGATCATCGGCTGCGGCTACGACTCGTTCCGCAGCAACGGCGGCCGCGAACTCACCCGCGCCGAACTGGACGAGGCCTGCCCGGACCACCCCGTGCTGGTCGTACACGTGACGCTGCACGCCGGCGTCCTCAACTCCCCCGGCCTCGCCCTCTCCGGTCTCACCGACGCCAGCGAGCCCCCGCCCGGCGGCCACCTCGGCCGCGACGCCGCCGGCCGTCTCGACGGCGTCGTCCACGACCAAGCCCTCTACGACCTGGCGTTCCCCGCCTTCACCCCGCGCCCGACCATCGTGCGGGACCCGCCCACCGAGGTGCTGGCCGCCGCCTTCACCCGGCACGCCGCCGACCTGCACGCCGCGGGCATCACCTCCGTCGGCGACGCACTGGTCGGCCGCACCGAATGGCAGACGCTGCGCCACCTGGCCGACCAAAACCAGCTCACGCTGCGGGTGAACGCCCTGGCCGCCTACGACCATTTCGACTACTTCCGCGCTCTCCCCGACGCCCCGGTCACTCCGGAAACCCGGCTGCGCCTAGGCGGCGTCAAGACCTTCGCCGACGGTGCCGTCAACGGCGGGACTTGCCTGGTCGAACAGCCCATCGAAGGCACCGACAGCTACGGCCTGGAGCGAGTCTCCGCAGCCCAACTGGCCGACACCGTGCGCCACGTGCACGACGCCGGATGGCGAGTCTGCGTCCATGCCAACGGCGACCGCGCGATCCGCCGCGTGCTGGACGCCGTCGACCAGGCCCAGGCCGCCCAGCCGCGGCACGACCCGCGGCACCGGATCGAACACTGTTCCATCATCGACGACGAGATCCTGAAGCGCATGCGCGACCACGGCATGGTCGCGGTGCCGTTCGCGAACTACGCCGCCGCGCACGGGGACAAGCTGACCCAGTACTACGGGGCGGAACGCGTGGAGCGGATGTTCGCCCACCGGTCGATGCTCGACGCCGGGGTCGCCGTGGCCGGTTCGTCCGACCATCCGTGCGGGCCGTTCCCGCCGCTCTACGCGCTGCGCAGTTGCGTGACGCGCCGGGCGCCGGACGGGGAGTTGTTCGGGCCTTCGCAGCGGATCAGCGTCGAGGCCGCGCTGGGGGTGTACACGACGGGATCGGCCTACGCTTCCGGCGAGGAGGCGACGAAGGGGCAACTCGCGCCAGGGTTTCTGGCTGATTTCGCGGTGCTGGCGGAGGACCCGTTCGAGGCGGATCCGGAAGCGCTGGATCAGGTTCAGGTGCGGGAAACGTGGGTCGGCGGGCAGCGGGTTTGGTCGGCGTGATTTATCGAGGGAATTCGATATTTTCAAGATAAATCGCGGCCGTTACCGTTGTGGGGATGAACGCTGTCGTCGTCCGTGCCACGCCTGAATCAGTGCCGCAACTCGTCGCCTCGGCAATGTCGCTGTTCGCCGAGGACGGCGGGGTGCGGGATCCGTGCCTGGACCTCACCTGGCCACGGCGTGAAGGCCGTGCCTACTACGCGGATCTGGTGCGCCGCAACGATTCCCTGTGCCTACTGGCTCTCTCCTCGGCAGGCTCGGCGATCGGCCACTTGATCGGCCGAATCCGCCGCGCCGACCCGCTCCGGCCGGGGGCGGTGGTCGGCGTGCTGGAGAGCATGCGCGTCGACGCTGCGCATCGCGAAACCGGCGTCGGCACAGCCTTGACGGACGAATTCTTCGCGTGGGCCAGGGAATCCGGCGCAAATCAGGTCAGCGTCACTGCTTTCGCGGCCAACGAATCCGCCCTCAGTTTCTATCGCGGCCGCGGTTTCGCCCCGTTCGAGCTCACCCTCCACGCCCCGATCCGGCCCTACAGCGTCAAATACCCCTGAGCGAACCCCGCAGCCACCGCGGCCGCGCGGTCGTTCACGCCGAGTTTCGCGTAGACGTGCAGCAAATGCGTCTTCACCGTCGCCTGGCTGATGAACAACTGCTCCGCCGCCCGGCGGTTCGTCGCACCCTTCGCGATCAGTTGCAGGACCTCGACCTCACGCTCCGACAACGGATCCGCCGCCGGTTGGCGCAGCTGTCCCATCAGCCGGGTCGCGACCGTCGGAGACAGCACCGCCTGGCCTTGCGCAGCAGCCTCGACGGCGCGGAAAAGCTCCTCCCGGGGAGCTTCCTTCAGCAGATACCCGGTGGCCCCCGCTTCGATGGCCGGGAGGACGTCACTGTCGGTGTCGTACGTCGTCAGCACCAGGATTCGCGCGGGGACACCGCGTTTCGCCAGTTCCTTGATCGCCGTCGCTCCGTCCGTCCCCGGCATCCGCAGGTCCATCAGGATGACGTCCGGACGGAGCTGCTCACCAGCGGTGATCGCCGCCTCTCCGTCAGCGGCCTCGCCGACCACTACGAAACGCGGGTCGGCGCCGAACATGCCGCGCAGGCCGTCGCGCACCACCGGATGGTCGTCGACGATCAGCAGCGAGATCACCGCTCGCCTCCGGCCGGAATGGCCGGCACGGTCGCCGAGATCGCCGTCCCGCGGCCCGGTTCCGATTCGACGTCCAGCCGTCCCGCGAGGCGCTGCACCCGCTGCCGCATCCCGGCCAGTCCGAAGCCTCCGTTCGCGGAACCGTTGGCGCGCTTGGCATGCGGCTCGAAACCGACGCCGTCGTCGCGGACATCGAGGGTCACCAGGTCCGGCATGTACGACAGGGTCAGGCCGACTCGGTTCGCCCGCGCGTGCTTCGCGACGTTCGAAAGCGCCTCCTGCGCGGTCCGCAGCAAGGCCACCTCGACGTCGGTGTGCATCGGCCGCGCGTCGCCGGTGGTGGTGAGCACGGCGTCGACGTCGTTGGCGGCCGACCAGTTCCTGGTCACCTCGCCGATCGCCTCCGGGAGCCGGGCTTCGGCGAGCACCGACGGCTCCACGGACTGGACCGTCCGGCGGGCTTCGACCAGGCTTTCCCGGGCCAGGTTCGTCGCGGTCGCCAGGTGGCGGCCCAGGACCGCCGGCTCGGCCGCGGTCTGTTCCGCGGCCTGGAGCTGGGTCAGGATTCCGGCCAGCCCCTGAGCGAGGGTGTCGTGGATTTCCCGCGCCATCCGCTGCCGTTCGTCCAGCACTCCGGCCTGGCGAGCCTGGACCAGCAATCGCGCGTGCAGCCCGGCGTTCTCGGCCAGCGCGGCCTCCAGTTTGAGATTGACCTCGTGCACTTCCGCCAGCGCCTGCTTCTGCAGATCGTTTCGCCGGTAAGCCATTTCCACGAAATAGAACACCGCTCCCGCCAGCGCGACCGAAAGCGCGCTGACCCCCAGCCACACCCACCACAGATTCTCCGCGCCGATCTTGGAGATTCCGCCGAGGAACGCCATCGCCGAGACCACCGCGGTGGCGGCGGCGCCCGCGTAACGCCAGCGTCCCGCCAGGTACTCGAAAGCCTGCGGGTAGCCGACGAAGGCGAACAGGCAGTACCACGGCGCGAGGGCCGCCAGACCCGCCGCCAACGCCAGCAGACCGGTGTAATAGCCCGCCGCCAGCGAGCGATTCCCGTGCCATTCCGGATGAAACGAATGAAACCACAGCAGCAAAAACACGGCCGCGACGGAAAGCCCGAGAACCACCGGAAGGTCCGCGGGCAGCTGCAGCAAAGTAATGGCCACGCTGATCGCGAGAAGAACATAGGGCAGCGCGGTGAAGGTCGCCGTCTGTGCCCGTTCCCAGCGGTCGAACTCTTCGCGCAGGTCCCCCTCGATGCCCACCAGTTACTCCCAGCGGAAATATCGTGCGGCCAAGCCCCCGGCCGCGACGAGCCACCCTAGCATGACCCCGACGTGCAGCAGCTGCGGCCAATTCCCGGAAGCCGTGTCCTGCAAGGCTTGCACGCCCGCGCCGAGCGGCGTCAGGTCGCTGATCGTCAGCAGAACCCGGTTCATGCTCGCCCGCGGAACCCAGAGCCCGGCGAAGAACACGAGCGGGAAGAACACCAGCGAACCGGCCGCGCTGGCGCTCTTGGCCGACGGTGCGAGCGCCGCGACGAGCAGGCCGATCGCGAACAACGCCAAGGCAAGCAGCGCAAAGCTGAGCACGTACGCGGGAAGCTGCCGAGGCAGGCCGACGTCGAACGCCAGCTGTCCGATCGCGAGAATGACCAGCGTCGAGGCCGCCGACAGCGCCACTGCCATCAGCAGTTGCGCGCCGAGCATGACCGTCGGTTTCACCGGCGTGAGCCGCATCCGCCGCAGCACGCCCTTCTCCCGGTACGAAGCGAACAGCTGCGACAAACCGCTGAGCGAGAACAGCGAAACCCCCATCGCGACCACGATCGGCAGGTACCGGCTGATCATCCGGACCCCGTCCGGGCCGGGCTCGCGCAGAGCCGGGATCAGGCCGAGAACGCCGAACAGGATCGGCGAGAACGCGAGCGCGAAGAACACGACGATCGGCTCGCGGAAGAACAGTTTCGTTTCGGTGGCGGCGAGCCGGAACAAGGCGGGCAACGGGACCTCCTCAGGATTCGAGGGAACGGCCGGTGAGCGCGACGAACGCGTCGTCCAGCGTGGTCTGGTCCACTCGCAGGTCCGCGACGGCGATCCGGCGGCCGGCGAGCGCGGCGGTCACCGCGAGCAGCAGGTTCCCGGTCCCGCTGACGACGATCTGGCTCCCCGCCCGCTCGACGGCGGCGACCTCCGGCAGGCCGGTCAGCACCGCGTCGTCCAGCGGCGCGGACGCGCGAAACCGGATCCGCTGCCGGTCGTCGACACGCGACACCAACCCGGCCGGGCTGTCGACCGCGACGACCTGACCGGCATCGATCACCGCCAGCCGGTCGCACAGCCGCTCGGCTTCCTCCATGAAGTGCGTGACCAGCAGGACCGTCACGCCGCGCGCGCGGATGCGCTCGACCAGGCTCCAGACGTCCCGGCGGGCCTGCGGGTCGAGTCCGGTGGTGAGCTCGTCGAGCACCGCGACCTTCGGATTTCCGAGCAGCGCGAGCGCGATCGACAGCCGTTGTTTCTGGCCCCCGGACAGCCTGCGGAACTGGGTGCCGAGTGTGCCGTTCAGAGTGAGGATCTCGGCCAGTTCGCGCCAATCCGCCGGGTCGCGATAGAACGAGCTGTACAGCTGGAGTGCCTCGCCGACTTTCAGCTTGTCCGGCAGTTCGCTTTCCTGGAGCTGCCCGCCGAGCACTTGGCGCAGTTCGCCGTCGTCGCGCTGGGGGTCCAGGCCGCAGACCTGGATCGTCCCGCCGTCCGGCCCGCGCAGCCCTTCGACGCACTCGACTGTCGTGGTCTTGCCTGCTCCGTTCGGGCCGAGAATGCCGAAAATCTCGCCCGGTTCGACGGCGAAGCTGACTCCGTCCACCACGGCTTGCCCGCCGTACCGCTTGACGAGGTTGTTCACCTCGATGATTGCCATGCTTCAACCGTGCCGGGCAGCACGGGCGCGGCGAATCGACTGTGCGGCCAGACTTTCCGGCCGTCCGGGGCGGAGCGGCGGATCAACCGATCGGTCGATCCGCGGTCAGCCGAGGTGGACGGCCTCCGCGCCGACGGCCGGTTCGACGTGCACCGCCGCCGCGGTCAGCCTGGGCACTGCGGCGATCAGCCGGTGTTCCAGGCTGTGCGCCAGTTCGTGCGCTTGCTCGACGGTGAGCGCGTTGGCGACCTGGACGGCAAGCTCGGCGCGCAGGCTGTGGCCGATCCAGCGCATCCGGACCTCCCGGACGCCCTCCACTCCGGGCACCGTCGCGGCTGTCCGCTCGGCCAGTTCGACCGTCGCCGGATCGACGGCGTCCATCAGCCGCCGGAAGACTTCCTTGGCCGCGTCGCGCAAAACGAACAGGATCGCGACCGTGATCAGCAGTCCGATCGCCGGGTCGGCAGCCGGGAAACCGAGGGCGACACCGACCGCGCCCAGCACTACCGCCAGCGAGGTGAAGCCGTCGGTGCGGGCGTGCAGGCCGTCGGCGACCAAGGCGGCGGAGCCGATTTCGCGGCCGACGGTGATCCGGTACCGGGCGACAAGTTCGTTCCCGGCGAATCCGACGACTCCGGCCGCGGCGAGCACCCAGAGCTGCTGGACCGGGTGCGGGTGCAGCAGGCGGTCGATCGCCTCGTAGGCGGCCAGCGCGGCCGATCCGGCGATGATCAGCACCACGACGACTCCGGCCAGGTCCTCGGCGCGGCCGAGGCCGTAGGTGTAGCGGCGGGTCGCCGCGCGGCGGCCGAGGGCGAAGGCGATGCCCAGGGGCAGGGCGGTCAGGGCGTCGGCGAAGTTGTGGATGGTGTCGCCCAGGAGGGCTACCGAGCCGGTGACGGCCACCAGGGCCAGCTGGATGACGGCGGTGCCGAACAGGGCGGCGAACGACCAGGTCAGCGCCCGGATGCCGCGCTGGCTGGTTTCGAGGGCGGTGTCGAGGCGGTCGGCGCTGTCGTGGCTGTGCGGGGTGAGGAAATGCTTGACGCGGTGCCGCCAGCTCTCGTGCGCGTGGCCGTGACCGTGTGCCTGGTCGTGACCGTGGCCAGACACGTGGCCGTGAACAGGCGCGTGATCGTGACTGTGTGCATGTCCGTGACCGTGGCCAGGCGCGTGATCGTGCCCGGAAGCCTGCTCCTGCGCGGGACCGCGGCCGTCCTCCGGCTGCGGACGATCATGGCGCAGCTCTGCCATCAGCAACTCCCGGAATCATCGAGGCCTCTCGCGACCGCGTGCACGGGCCGCTCGGCTACCAGCATACCTGCGCAGATGCGCAGGTAGTCGAGAAGGGACGGTAGCATCGGGACATGCACTCCTCCCTGCCGGACTTCGACATGCCCTCCGACGAGCAGGTCCACCTGGCCGCGGAAAGCTTCCGCCTGCTGTCGGACCCGACGCGGATCAAGGTGCTCTGGGCGCTCCTGCAGGGAGAATCGTCGGTGGCCTGCCTCGCCGAGCTGGCCGGAGCCGCGCCGACGGCGGTCAGCCAGCATCTGGCCAAGCTCCGGCTCGCGGGGCTGGTCAAGGGCCGTCGCGAGGGGACGTTCGTGTACTACTCCGCCGCGGACGAGCACGTCCGCGGGCTGCTGGCCCAGGCGCTGCACCACGCCGACCACGTGGACCGCGACATCCCGGGCGAGCCCGGCGGGCACGCCCAGCCGCACCGGCCCCGGATGCGCAACGCCTGAGTCACGCGACCCGCAGCCGCTCCTCCTCCACCAGCTGCCGCAACGGTTCCGGCAGCACGTTCCACACTTCGTCCGCGACGTGCACCGTCTCCCGGCACAGCACGTCCAGCACCACACCGGCCTGGTGCAGGGCCTCCGGATCCGTCAGATTCCCGCGCTCCGCGATGCGGCCCACGAAGTCCGCCAGCTCGAAGCCTTCCTCGGCGGGACCGCCGCCCGGGCGCAGGTCTTCCGCCAGCTCGGACGGCAGCTGCGCGGCCAGGCTCGCCGCCGCTTCCGGCGAAATCCGTTCGGACAGCGTCCGCAGCACCGCGTGCGCGGCCAGTTCGGCGTCACGGGATTCCGCGAGGCAGGCCCGCCTGCGGATCAGTTCGACGATCTCGTTCATCGTTCCCGGATACCCGCGGCAGCCGCCCGCAACCGTTCCGGTTAGCCGTGGCGCCACCGGGTACCAGCGATGCATGGACCATTCAGCGACCTCTCCCGCATCGGCTGAACAGGCGCAGGCCGCGCTGCGCCGGCTCCGTCGCGAAGCCGGCGCCGGCGGTTACGAATCCCCCGCGGAGCTGTACCGGACGCTCGGCTCGCTGAGCCTGCTCGCCGACGACCTCTCCGAAATACTCCCCGACCTGTGCGGCCAGCTCGAGGACGCCCTGCTCGCCGGGCGCGTGCGGCATCGCGCGGCCGACGCGCAGGAAGCCTTCGACGCCGTCGCCTCGGCCGCGCACAGCATTTCGGTCGCCCGCTTCACCGCACTGCTGGTCGGGCAGGAAATCCAGAAGGCACAGACCGCCATCCGCGATCTCGCCGCCGCCTGACCCCGTTTTGCCGCGTTCCATGCGGGTAACCGGCGAGGAAAGCATTGCACGGAGAAGGGAGCAAGATGGCCGACCTCGATCCGGCTGAGCCCGAAACGCTCGATCCGTCCGAGGCCCTCGACGAGGACGAACTGCGGGTCGACCCGCTGGAGGACGGCGTCGAACCCGCCGAACGCTGGAGCCCGGCGGTCCGGCAGGCCACGACGCCCGCCGAGGCGCGCGAAGGCGAACCGCTCGGCCGCAGGCTCGCCGAGGAACGGCCGGACGTCCAGCCGGCGCAGAACCCGCCCGACGACGAAACGCTCGCCTGGGAGGAGGCGGCCCGCGCCGTCGCCCCGGCGGAGGATCTCCCGCGGCGCCGGGCGGATCCGGATCCCGGCGAGCAGGCGGACGAAGCAGGCGGTTCCGTCGCGAAATCGCTGCGCGAGGAGTGAACCGCCCGGGGCCGTACGGAAAGAAGTGCTCCTGGGGACGGCCACCGCGCGGGTTTTCGTTCGCGCGCAAGCTTTCCGATGCCGTCCAGGCACGGCAAGCCTCACCGACACCGACGCCCGCACCGAAATCACCGCACCGCGGCCAGCCCGGTCTCCCCCGCCGGTATCGCCTTCTCGTACGCCCGCACAGTCTCCGCCGCGATCCGGTCCCACGAGTACCTCGCCCGGACCCGCTCCTGGCCCGCCGTCCCCAGCGCCTCCAGCTCGGCGGGCTCGTCCAGCAAAGCCCGCAACCGAGCCGAAAGCCGGGCCGGATCCCGCGGCGGAACCAAGCGCCCGGTGATCCCGTCCACCACCGTGTCCGTCAACCCGCCGACCGCGGCCGCCACCACCGGCACCCCGCACGCCATCGCCTCCAGCGGAACAGTCCCGAACGGCTCGTACCAAGGCGTGCACAGCACCAGATCCGCCGAACGCAGCAGCGCCGGCATCTCGGCCCGGCTGACCCGCCCCGCCAGCCGCACGCGATCAGCCACCCCGAGCCGGTCCGCCAGCCGCCGCAGCCGCCGGGCCTCCGGATCGCTGGACAGGGCCCCGGAAACCGGTCCGCCCGCGATCACCAGCTCGGTCTCCGGCACCCGGGGCAACGCGGCGACAGCCAGGTCGAACCCGTTGCGCGGCACCAGTCTTCCCACCGAAACCACCCGCCGGGGCGCGCTCCGCGGAGCGACCGGGCCGCCGGCCCCGAACCGGTCCAGGTCGACCCCGCCCGGCACCACCGAGATCCGCTGCCGGGGCACTCCCTGCCGAGCCAGTTCGGACACCTCGTCCGAGCAGGTGGCGACGATCCGGTCGACCTGCCTGCCCACCATCCGCTCCAGCCGCATCCGGTCCGGCGGGCTCGTGTCCGCGTCGCCTTGGTGCCGCCGCTTCACCACTCCCAGCGCGTGAAAAGTCTGCACCGTCGGCACCCCGGTCTCCCGCGCGGCGAGCACAGTCGCCACGCCGGACATCCAGAAATGCGCGTGCGCCACCTCCGGCGGCTCCTCCGTCCACCGGTCGCGCAGCCAGCTCCCGAATTCCCCCAGGTGCGGCACCAGCTCGTTCTTCGGCAACCGGCGCGCCGGGCCGGCCGGGACATGGACCACGCGGTACCCCGCCGGTGTCTCCACCGAGGCGGGCGCGTCCGGGTCGCCGCGTCGCGTGTAGACAGTCACGTCGTGCCCGCCGCGCACCAGCGCCGCGGAAAGGTCCGCCACGTGGAAGTTCTGGGCGCCCGCGTCCTCCTCCAGCGCGGCGAGCGGGCTGGCGTGTTCGGACACCATCGCGATCCTCATCGGACTCCTTCCGCGGCAAGGACGATTTCGATATCGGCGGACGCACCGCGCACTGTCCGCCGGAACCCATCCCGAACGGCGGCAGTTCGGCGATCGTCTTCCGCTGTTCGAGCCTGCTCCGGCCCTTGCGCTCGCAGGTGAGCACCGCGGGCAGCAGCGGCACCACGGCGGCAGCCGGAGAGTCCCAGCAGGTCGTGATCGAGGCGGATCCGTCGTCCAGCCGCGGAAGGGAGTCTTCGCCGGATGCGCTCGTGCTGCCCGTCAAGACCGAGCACGTCGTCAGCCGCCCTCAACTCTTCCGCCCGGTCAGCGCGTCGCGGATCTTGTCGACGAACGCCGCGCCCGGCGCGAGGATCAGATTGGCGGGCGGGGTGCTCGGCGCGGCGGGATGCGGCCTGGTCGGCGCGATCTTCTTCGCCGCCAGCACCCGCTCGCCGAGCCGGACGAGTTCTTCGGCGGAACAGGCTTCCCGCAGCCGCGGCAGCAGGTCGGTCTCCTCCTCCTTGATGTGGTGGCGGACGTCGGCGACGAGCTTGCCGAGCAGCTCCTCGAACTCCGGCTCGCCGGGGTTCTTGCGCTCCAGCTGCTTCATGATCTTCTCGGCCTCGGCGTGCTCCTCGATCTCGTGGTCGGCGATCTCGTCGCCGTCGTCGAGGTACTTGCGCGCGGCCGGGTACATCAACTGCTCTTCGGCGACCGAATGCCGGACCAGCTCGGCGATCACGTGGTCGACCACGTCTTTCCGGTTGCCCGCCGCGGGTTCGCTCTCGAGTTCGGCGAAGACGAGTTCCACGTCGCGGTGGTCGTCGGTGATCACGGTGACGAGGTCGGTTCGGGTGGATGCGGCCATGCTGCCTCCTCGGGTGTCGGGAAACCCCCGGTTACCCGTTGTGCCGCAGGGCAATCACCGGAGGCGAAACTGCGCGGCGGCGATCTCCGGCAGCCGGGCGCTTCCCGGCGTCCGGCCCGGTCAGGGCCCGCGTCGCTTTTCCCGTGCCCGAACGGTGTTCCGCAGCGACCCGATCCCGGAGATCGCCACCTCCACGGCCTGGCCGGGCGCCATCGGCCCGACCCCGGCCGGGCTGCCGGTCAGCAGGACGTCGCCGGGTTCCAGGGTGATCCAGCGGGTCACGAACGCCAGCAGCTCGCCGACCCCGAACACCATCTCGCCCGTCGAGGCCTTCTGGACCAGCTCGCCGTCCAGCCAGGTGGTGACGGTCAGCGCGGCCGGGTCCGGCACCTCGGTTTCGATCCACGGCCCGAGCGGGCAGAACGTGTCCGCGCTCTTCGCCCGCGTCCATTGCCCGTCGCCGCGCCAATCGTCGGCGGTCACGTCGTTCGCGCAGGTGTAGCCCAGCACGAACTCGCCGAACCGGTCCGCCGGAACGTCCCGCGCGGTCCGGCCGACCACCACGGCCAGCTCCCCTTCGTACTCGAGACGGCCGACCTCCGCCGGGCGTTCGATGTCCCCCGCCGGGCCGATCACCGAGTTAGGCGCCTTCAGGAACAACGCAGGCCGCTCCGGCCACGACCGTCCTTTCTCGACAATCTGACCCGCGTAATTGCTGCCAGCACAAACAATCGTCCGGGGAACGCACGGCGACAACAGCGTCACGTCGGCCAGCCTTCCCACCGCGCGGCCAGGTCCGTCGCCGGACAGCTCGTGCACCGTCTCCCCGGCGACGACCCCCTGACGGGCCCGCCCTTCCTGGACATAGCGGACTATTCGCACGGCTTCATCGCCTCCCGCACGAGTTCGACCGGATGCCAGGCCGTCCGCCCCGCGCCGTGGAAGATCTGCTGGCGGCACGAAACCCCGGTCGCGGCGACGACGGTGTCCGAGTTTTCCTTGGCGAGCGCGGGAAACAGCCGTTCTCCCCCGACCCGCATCGACGTCTCGTAATGCTCGGCCTCGAACCCGAACGATCCGGCCATGCCGCAGCAGCCCGAGTCGATCTCCTCGACCTCCGCGCCCGGGATCCGGCGCAGCAACGCCATCGTCGCCGCGGTGCCGACCTCGGCTTTCTGGTGGCAGTGGCCGTGGAAAACGATCCGGCGACCAGCGAGCCACGAATCGTTCCGCAGCTTCAGCCGTCCCTCGTCGATCGCGGCGGTCAGCAGCTCCTCGACCTGCCGGACCCGATCCGCCAGTGCCGGTCCGGACAGCATCGCGGGATGTTCGTCGCGCAGCATGAACAGGCACGACGGTTCGCAGCCGACGATCGGCGACCCCGGCGCGGTGTTCGCGCTGATCGCGTCGACCAAACCCCGTGCTTTCCTCTTCGCGTCGTCCACCAGCCCTTTGGAGAGACTCGACCGGCCGCAGCACCCGCCGCCGGCCAGTTCGACCTTCCAGCCCGACAGTTCCAGCAGCTCGATCGCCGCGCGCCCGACGTGCGGTTCGGTGAAGGTGGTGAACGAGTCCGCGAGCCAGTTCACCGTGCCCAGCGGGCCGGAAACGGTGCTGCGGCGGCGGAACCAGCGCACCAGATTCCGTCGTTCGAAGCGGGGCAGCGGACGTTCGGCGGTGATGCCGAGCGCGCGATCCGCCAACCGGCGCAGGAAGCCGATCCGCCCGGGCAGGTTCGACAGCGGCGCGGTCGCCGAGCCGAGCCGGTTGAGGGCGCGGATCGAACCGAAAACCCGCGACCGCAGCGGAACGCCGTGGATCTCGTGATGGTGCGACAGCGTCTCCGCCTTCAGGGCGGCCATGTCGACGCTCATCGGGCATTCGCTCTTGCAGGCCTTGCACATCAGGCACAGGTCGAGCACCTCGTGCAGCCGCTCGCCTCCGAGCGCGGCGTGCGGGTCAGGTTCGGACAGCGCCTTGACCAGCGCGTTCGCCCGGCCGCGAGTCGAATCCTCCTCGTTCTTCGTGGCCATATAGGACGGACACATCACGCCGGACCCGGATTTGCGGCACAGCCCGATGTTCATGCACCGGTCGGCCGCCCCGCGCATGCCGCCGACGACCTCGAACGGCAGCGAGGTGCGCAACGGCGGCGCGGGCGGGAGGCTGTCGCGATCCCGCAGGTTCTCGGTCATCGACGGCGCGTCCACGATCTTGCCCGGGTTCATGATCCCCGCCGGGTCGAAGAGGCCCTTGACCCGGCGCATCGCCTCATACAGTTCGGGGCCGAAGATCTCGCGGTTGAATTCGCTGCGGGCGAGACCGTCGCCGTGTTCGCTGGAATTGACGCCGCCGTATTCGGAAACAAGGTCTTTGACCGCCTCGGCGACCGAGCGCATTTTCGCGACCTCGTCCGGCTTCGTCAGGTCCACGAACGGGCGGATGTGCAGGCAGCCCACCGAACAATGCCCGTAGAAGCCCGCCTCCATACCGTGGTCGTCCAGAATTTCCTTGAACCGCTTGGTGTAATCGGCGAGATGCAGCGGATCGACAGCCGTGTCCTCGACGAACGCGAGCGGCCGCCGAGTCCCTTCGCCCGCGGCCATCAGCAGACCGAGACTCGATTTGCGGACCTTCAGCAGAGCGCCCTGTTCGGCGGCGGTCACCGCGCGAAGCGTGTGGTAACCGTGGCCGTTGCGCCGCCACAGCTTTTCGAGCCGGTCCAGTTTCGCGTTCAGTTCTGTTTCGTCGTCGCCGCTGAAGGAGACGAACAGCAGCGCGCCGGGGTCGCCGACGAGACTGTTCCCGAGGTCCGCGTATTCCAGCTTTTGCCGGGACAGCTCCAGGATCGTCCGGTCCATCAGCTCGACCTGGTGCGGGTCGCAGCTCAGCGCGTCCGTGGTGGCCGCGATCGCGCCCGGAGTGTCGGCGAAGTGGCCGACCGCGTAGAAGGTGTGCGCCGGCTTCGGCACCAGATCGACCAGCGCGTGCGTGGCGACCACGAGCGTGCCCTCCGAACCGACCACGAACTTCGCGAGGTCGAATGGCCCGTCCACCAGCCGTTCGAGCCGGTAGCCGCCCGCGCGCCGCCAGAACACCGGCATGTCGGCGGTGATCACCTCCCGGTTGGCCTCGACCAGCTCCGGCAGTTCCCGGTGGATCCGCCCCGCCAAGGTGTCGGGCCGCGCGCGGCGGTTCCGTTCGTCCTCGTCCACCGGTTCGAGCCGGGTCCGCGTGCCGTCGGCGAGCACGACGTCCAGCGCGCGCACGTGGTCGATGGTCATCCCGTAGGTCAGCGATCCGCTGCCCGCGGAGTTGTTGCCGATCATGCCGCCGACAGTCGCCCGGTTGCTCGTCGAGGTGTCCGGACCGAACATCAGCCCGTGCCCGGCCGCCGCCCGGTTCAGCTGATCCTGGACGACACCCGCCTCCACGAGCGCGGTGCGCGCGACCGGGTCCAGGTCGAGGATTTTGGTGAGGTGCCGGGAAAAATCGAGCACCAAGCCCGGCCCGACCGTCTGCCCGGCCAGGCTCGTCCCCGCGCCCCGGGGCACGACCGGCACACCGTGCTCGGCGGCGATCCGAACGGTCGCGGCGACGTCGTCGGCATCGCGCGGGAACACCACGCCGAGCGGCATCATCGAATACATGCTGGCATCACGGGAAAAGAGATGCCGGGTGTAATCGTCGAACGAAACGTCACCGTCCACAACAGACCGCAACGCACGCTCGACCGCAGCAGAGTCAGTCATGAGGTTCCTTTCGACACCGGTGACAGATCCGCGACCGGCGCACCGGCCCGCATCCGCTTCCGCAGCGGGAAAATCAGCAGCGCGGCCACCGCGAAAACCACCCCGAACAACACCTGCGTCAGCACGTAGCCGCCGCTCACGTCGGTCAGCCAGCCGCCGAGGTACGGGCCGAAGAAGCTGCCGAGGTTCCCGATTCCGTTGATCAGCCCGATTCCCGCTCCCGCGGCCGCCGCCGGGGTCAGTTTCGTGACGGTCGCCCAGAACGGGCCGTACCACGCGATGGAGGCCGCCGTGCCGAGCACCATCGCGCCCAGCACCAGCCATTTCTGCTGCGCCGAGATCAGGCTCGCCCCGCACAGGATCACCGCCCCGGCCACGAGCACCCAGCAGGCGTGCGACACGTGCCCGCCGCGCCGGTCCGCCGAGCGGCCGACCAGGACGATCGCGATTCCCGCCGCGACCTGCGGCAGCATCGCGACCAGCCCGACCTGCAGATCGGTGTGGAAAGCCTGCTTCAGCACACTCGGCAGCCACAGGCTGAAGCCGAGCAACCCCATCTGCGTCAAGGTGTAGACGAGCGCGAACCGCCACACGATCCGGCTGCCGAGCGCAGCCTTGACCGAGGGCTGCTCCACCGGTTCCCCCGTGATCTTCCGCGACTGGTCGAGATAGGCGCGTTCCTCCGCCGACAGCCACTTGGCCTTCGCCGGGCGGTCCTGCATCACCGCGAGCCACGCGATCAACCCGACGATCAGCGGCGCGCCTCCCTGGATGACGAACATCCAGCGCCAGTCCGCGACAGTCAGCAGAATGCCGGACAGCGGAGCGGCCACGATCGCCGCGATCGGCGTGTACAGCTTGAAGATCGCGAACGCGCGGCTGCGTTCGGCGAACGGGAACCAGGCGCGGATCGTGGCCATCAGCGCGGGCTGGACGCCGCCTTCGGCCACGCCGAGCAGGAACCGGGACAGCAGCAGTTCGCCGAAGGTCGTGGTCAGGCCCGACGCCATCGCGGCGAGGCTCCACAGCACCATCAGGATCGCGACCCACCGCTTCGCGCTCCAGCGTTCGGCGAGGTAGCCGCCGGGGATCTGCAGCAGCAGGTAGCCCCAGAAGAAGATGCCGCTCGCCAGTCCCTGCTGCGAGCCGCTGAGGTGCATGTCGGTCTTGAGGTGCGGCAGCGCGAAGCTGATGTTGGTCCGGTCGATGTAGCAGATGACGTAGATGAACACGATGACCGGAAGGATGTGCGTCCATCGCTTCTGCTGCGACAGGCGCCGGAAAAAAGACGTCCGCTCGTTCAACGGCCTACCTCCTTGTAGGCGGCGCGGCGCGGATTCGCGCCGGCCGGTTGCCGTGCGTCGGGTCTTCGGGAACGGCGGGTCAGCCCGCGCGCAGGACCTCCAGGGCCGCAGCGAGACCGGCGTCGCCGATGCGGACTCCGGACAGCTGGAGTCCCATGTGGACGCCGGCGAGCGCGCCGGCCAGGGTCAGGTCGCCGAGATCGCCGAGGTGCCCGATGCGGAACACCCGGCCGGCGAGCTTGCCCAGCCCCGCGCCCAGCGAAAGGTCGAAGCGTTCGAGAATCGTCCGGCGGATCTTGTCCGCGTCGTGCCCCGGCCCCAGGAGGACGCCGGTGAGAACCCCGGAGTACTCGCGCTCGTCCGCGCACAGCACTTCCAGCCCCCAGCCGCGGACCGCCGCACGCGTCGCCTCCGCATACCGCTGGTGCCGGGCGAACACCGACCCCAGACCCTCTTCTTCGAGGATCGTCAGCGCTTCCCGCAGGCCGAACAGCAGGTTCGTCGCGGGCGTGTAGGGGTAATAGCCGTTGACGTTGCTGTCCAGGATCGGCTGCCAGCTCCAGTACGCCTTCGGCAGCCGCGACTTTTCGGCCGCCGCCAGCGCCTTCGCGCTGATCGCGTTGAAGCCGAGGCCGGGCGGCAGCATGAGGCCCTTCTGGGAGCAGCTGATGGTGACGTCCACGCCCCATTCGTCGTGGCGGTAGTCGAGCGAGCCCAGCGACGAGATCGTGTCGGCGAAGAGCAGCGCCGGGTGTCCGGCCTCGTCCATCGCGGCCCGGATCTCCGGGATGCGGCTCGTGACGCCGGTCGAGGTTTCGTTGTGCACCACCATGACGGCCGCGATGGCGTGCCCGGTGTCGGCGGCGAGCCGTTCCGCCACGACCGCCGGGTCGACGCCGCGCCGCCAGTCGCCGGGGACGAAGTCGACTTCCAAGCCGAGCCGTTCCGCCAGTTCGCGCCAGAGCGTCGCGAAGTGGCCGGTTTCGAAGGCCAGCACCCGATCGCCCGGCGACAAGGTGTTGACGAGCGCGGCTTCCCACGCGCCGGTCCCCGAGGACGGATAGATCACCACCGGGCCCTCGGTGCCGAACACCGGCCCGAGCCGGCTCAGGACGTCGAGCGTGAGGTCCGCGAAATCCGGGCCGCGATGGTCGATGGTCGGGTGCGCGATCGCGTGCAACACGCGGTCCGGGACGTTGCTCGGCCCGGGAATCTGCAGGAAATGGCGTCCGCTGCGGGTCGTCATCGAGGTCCTCACTTCCCATCTGTGCCGGGAGATGGCACACTATGCCGCGAAACGGCCACGAGATGGTAGGTAGGCTCGATCAGGGAGTCAAGGCTGTGCGCAATGTCGTCAACACGCTGCGGGTTCTCGAGGAAGTAGCGGCGAATCAGCCCGCCGGGGTCGGGGAATTGTCCCGGCTGCTGGGCCTGCCGAAGAGCACCGTGCAGCGCGCGCTGCTCGCGCTCGACGAGGCCGGCTGGATCCGGCCGACCGCCGGGGAGTACACCCGCTGGGTCGTCACCACGAAGGCGCTGACGGTCGGCGCGCGCGCCAGCGGCGAACTCGGCCTGCGCGGCGCGGCGGTGCCGATCATGGAGGAACTCCGGCGCGAAACCGAGGAGACCGTGCACCTCACCGTCCCGGAGGACAACCGGATGGTGCTGATCGAACGCCTGGAAACGACGAAACCGTTGCGCGTCGGCATGACGCTCGGCCACGCGCTCCCCCTGCACGCGTCGGCCAACGGCAAGGCGGTGCTCGCCTACAGTTCCGAGGAGGTGCTGAAACCCCTTCTCGCGCAAGAACTTCCGCGCTACACCGACAGCACCGTCACCGACCCGGACCGGCTCCGCGCCGAACTGGCCGTCATCCGGGAGCGGGGTTTCGCGGCCAACCACGGAGAATGGCGCGCCGATGTCGGCTCGGTCGCGGCCGCGGTACTCGGCGGCGGCGACCAGCCGGTCGCGAGCTTGAGCATCAACCTTCCGATCACCCGGCTGACGGCCGAATCGGAGGCGGTGTTCGGAGCGGCGGTGAGCCGGGCGGCGCGGGAACTCGGTCTCCAGCTGCGGTGAGCCAGCCCGAGGGAGGTCACGGTCTGGAAAGAACGGCGAACCCCGAGGACAGACTCCGGCCTCGGGGTTCCGCCGTTACGCGGCCTGCTTGGCCGAAACCTTCCCGCTCAGCAAATGCCCCGCTCCCGGCACCTCCGGCCGCACCCCCAGCTCGCTGAGAATCCGGAACGTCGTAGCCGTAGCCGCCGACAGCACCGGGATCCCCACCGCGTCCTGCACCGGCTGGACCGACGGCAGCGACGGCATCTGCACGCACGCCGACAGCACCAGCGCGTCCGCCCGCGAAAGGTCCAGTTTCCGGTAGTGCGCAAGGAGATCCGCCGGGTCCAGCCGTGCCACCGCCAGGTTGTCGGGCACCTCCAGCGAGAGCGAATCGACCACCTCGACGCCCGCGTCCTCCAGGTACTCGATCACCGCCTGGGTCAACGGCTTCAGGTACGGCGTCACGATCGCGACCCGCTTCGCCTCCAGCGCGGCGATCCCGGACAGCAGCGCGCCCGCCGACGAAACCACCGGCGCGTCCGAGCCTTCCGCACGCAACGCCGACGTGATCGAATCCTCGGCGGTGCAGTGATATCCCGGACCCTGCGCCATGATCGCGACCAGGCACGCGGTCGCCACGACGCCGGGCCGCGCGTCGGCCAGTTCGGTCGCCGCGCGTTCTGCCTGGGCGTTCATCGCGCGCAGCTGCTCCGGCGTCACGTGTTGCATCCGCGCGCGGGCGGAGTGGAAGACGAACCGGTCCTCCGGATACAGCTCTTCGCGGGCGCGCAGCATCCGCGGCAGCTCGGTTTCCATGGTCAGGTTGGAACTCGGGACAATCATCCCGATGTGGTGGTCGGTCATCGCTTCGCCGCCGGGCGCATTTCCTTCACGGTCAGCTCGCCCGCGTCGACGATCAGCTCGTCGTCGAGGTACAGGCTGTTGCCGCGCATCGGGATGTCGAAGTGGCACGCGGTGTCGTTCGGGCCGCCGAGTTCGTTGTTCGGGCCGATCGAGAACATCACGTTGCCGTAGAAGCTCCGCAGCTCCATGCCCATGCCGCCGGGGAACTGCGTCAGTCCGTGCCAGTGCGCCCGCTCGTCGAGGCCCCAGCCGACGTGCGACATGCCGTAACCGCGCGGGTCGTGGAACGATTCGATGTAGCTGCGCAGCAGGTCGGCGTCGAGGCCGGACGAGCCCGCGCCCCCACGGATGTCCTGGATGAAGCCCTTTTCGATAGTCAGCTCGACCGGCGTCTGCACGTAGGTGTTGAACGGCAGCAGCACGTCGCCGGGCGCGAGCACGATCTTGCCGTCCACGCCGTCGTCCGAACCGCCGGTGAACACGAACGCCGCGGGCCAGTGGTCCCAGCGGCCGGGCTGGTCAGTGTAGCCGTACTCGCTCATCGTCGGGTACACGCCCAGCTGGTAGGTGACGTCCGTCCCGTGTGGACTGGTGATCCGCATGGTCTTGGCCTTGGCCAGCAGTTCCGCGCCGATCTCGACGCGCTCGCGCAGCTCCTTCGTCGGCATCAGCCGGGCCAGCAGCTCGGGCGGTTCGACGGCGGTCAGGATCCGGGTGCCGGCGGCCTGGATCGCGAACTGCTCCTCGCTGAACAGCAGGAACGTGCAGTCCACGACCATGTCCGCGGCCTTCAGCGCCTCCACGGCGAGCGGCAGCTGGTCAAGACCTGACTGCCCGACCGCCCACGCGCCGGAAGCGCTCGCCGGCGACGGCAGCCGCATGTGGTAGGTCGCCGCGCCGAGCTGCTGGGCGGCCCAGAGGAAGGCGTCCGCGTACTCCGCGCGCTCGGCCCCGCGCGTCAGCACGACGACCGTCTCCCCCTCGTGCACGCCGGAAAAAGTCAGCTGGCGCAAGCAGATGTCGTTGAACAGGTTCTGGTCCATGGCGACCTCCTTTATTGTCCGAATACGGATTATCCGAGTACGAAAAACACGCCGGGGTCAGCGAGCGAGCAGGTCCTTCAAAGCCGAGCGCAGCGCCTGCAGAGCGGGCCGCGGTTCGTCCCAGAAGATCATGTGCCCGGCGTTTTCGATGCTGATCAGCGGATGCGCTGATTTCTCCAGCACCGCGACGTCCGCTGAGGTCACCACCGGGCTCTCCGCGCCGTACAACAGCACGGCGGGTCCGCTCAGTTTTTCCCACAACGGAAGAAATTCCTCGGACTCGAAGCCCGCGTGCGTCGCCGCGATGGCGGCACGAGAGCACGACGCAAGCCAGCCAGCACGCAGTTCCTGCTCCCGGCGCGGCCAGCGCGGCCACGAAGCGGCGACCTCGTCCGCGCTGGTTCCCCGCTGTGCTTGGTCCAATTGGGACTCGAAGACCGCCAGCGAGGTCGGGTACGGCCGTCCGGCTCGGCTCATCGGCGGGTCGGCGAGGACGGTGCCCGCGATCCCGCCGGACAGCGCGGCTTTGGCCGCGATCCGCGCGCCCATCGAGTGGCCGAACAGCAGCGGCGACGACAGGTTCAACTGGTCGACGACCGCTTCGACGTCGGCAGCATAGGCCTCGAGGTCGTAGCCGGGCCCGTCGTCGGACAGGCCGCGACCGCGGATGTCGAGCACCAGCGGGCGGACCAGGTCGGTCAGCTCGCGGGCGACGAAGTCCATGGTGATCGCCGGGCTGGTGATGCCGGGCAGGATCACGAGCGGAACGCCGTCGGCCGGGCCGTAGTCGAGAACGTGCAGCCGGACTGAACCAGACCGCACCCAGACGCTCTTCGCCGGGACGTTCGCCAGTTCGGCGAGCGCGGGCTGGGTCAGCACCCGGTCGGAAACTGAGGACATACGGGAACTCCTTCCGGGTTCAGCGGGCCTTGGCGAGCAGCTCGACGCCCTCGCCCAGGCCGATCACGTCGGCGTATTTGGCTTGCAGGTCAAAGAGAGCGGCGTCGTGCGGTCCGCGTGCGCGGTCGCCGCAAGCATCCCGGACCACGAGAGTGTTGAAGCCGGATTGGACAGCGTCGACAGCGGTGGCTCGTACGCAGCCCGAGGTCGTCGCGCCGCAGACCAGCACGGTGTCCGCACCCAGGCCGGTGAGCAGCGCGGCGAGGCTCGTTCCGTGGAACGCGGACGCGCCCTTCTTGACGATCAGGTGGTCTTCCTCGCGCTGTTCCAGTCGCGGATCGAGCGCGACTTCGGCGCTTCCGTCGCGGAGGCTGCGCATGCCGGGAGCCTTGCGCAGCCACGCGATGGCGTCGCCGTCCGCCTCCGCGGGGGTGTAGCTGATCGCGGTATAGACCACAGGGGCTCCGCTCTCGTGCGCGGCTCGGACCAACGCGCCGGTGGCTTCGACTTCGGCGGAAAGGTCTGCACCGGAAGGAAAAACCGGTTCGGTGAAGCCGCGGGTCAGGTCGACCACGACCAGCACCGGCGCGGTTCCCCTCGGCACCGCTGCGCCGAAACCCGCGCGGGCGTAGGTCTGATCGGTCTCGGTGCCGTGCAGTCCGTTTTCAGGCGCGCTCACGCAGCAGCTCCTTGATCAGTTTGTTCTGCGACCGGACTCGGCCCAGCAACCAGCCCTGGAACAGCCCGAGCGCGCCCGCCGCGACGACCGGGAGGTACCGCTTCGCGTTGGGCGGGAGCAGCATCGCGAGGCCGTCGAGCGAATCCGAGGCAGGCGCAGCTGCAGTCGTGACCGTAGCAGGCGCTGGCGCGGTACCGCCGTTTTCCAGCAGCGCACCGAGATTCTGCGCGAACTGCTGCAGGATCCGGTTCGACACCGTGCTGATCGCGCCCTTGCCGAACTGCGCGATCTTGCCCCGCACCACGAGGTCAGTGTGCAGATTCAGCGACGAACCCTTCGGGCCGGGCACCAGGGTCAGCGTGACGTCCGCTTCCGCGTCGCCGTTTCCGTGGCTGTCCGCGCCCCGGGCCGACAGCCGCAGCCGCCGCTCGCCCTCGGCGATCTCGGTGAACCGGACCTTGCCCGCGTACGCGGCGCTGACCGGGCCGACCTTGAACTTGACCTTGCCGAGGTAGGACTCGCCGTCCTTGCCCTCCAGCACCGCACCGGGCAGGCAGCCCGCGACCCGCTCGACGTCGTTGAGCAGCGCGAACACGGTGTCCGGATCGCCGGGAAGGTCAAGGGTGTTCTCGAGAATCATCGGACAGCGTCCTCTTTCTTGCCGGTTCCGGCGGACCGCTGGGCGGCGGTCGCCTCTATCGCGTCCACAATGGTCTGATACCCGGTGCAGCGGCAGAGATTCGACGACACCGTCTCCCGGATTTCCTCGCGCGTCGGCGACGGTTGCTGGGCAAGGAATCCTTCGGCCAGCATGAGGAATCCGGGCGTGCAGAAGCCGCACTGCAGACCGTGGTGTTCCGAGAAAGCCTGCTGCAGATCGTTCGGTTCTTCCGGCGTGCCAAGGTCTTCGACGGTCCGGATCGCGCATCCTTCCGCCTGCACGGCGTACATCAGGCAGGCGCGCACCGGTTCGCCGTCGACCAGGATCGTGCACGCCCCGCAGACGCCGTGCTCGCAGCCGACGTGCGTGCCGGTGAGCCCCACGTGGTGCCGCACCACGTCGAGCAGCGTCCACCGGGGTTCGACGAGCAGTTCGTGCTCCTCGCCGTTGACGGTCAGGACGATCAGCTGTTTGTCGGTCATGCGCCGGTTCCCGCTTTCTCCCGGTCTGCCGCGCTCAGCGCGGCGAGGACGGCTTCGGGGTGGATCGGGGTCTGCTCCAGCTGGACCCCGGTGTGCCAGAGGAGGTCGTTGACCGCGTTCAGCACCGCCGCGGGCGCGCCGATCGTGCCGCCCTCCCCGGCTCCCTTCGCGCCGCTTTCGGTGAAGGCGCAAGGGGTTTCGAGGTGGTCGACGGTGATGTCGGGGATCTCCGCGGCGGTCGGCACGAGGTAGTCGATGAAGCTCGCCGCCGACGGTTCGCCGTTCTCGGCGTAGGTGACCTCCTCGAACAGCGCGCCGGCGATGCCCTGCGCGATGCCGCCGCGCGCCTGCCCGTCGACCACCTTCGGGTTGATCACCACGCCGCAGTCCTCGACGCAGGCGTAGCGGAGGATTTTGACCTGGCCGGTGCCCGGATCGGCCTCGACCACGACCGCGTGCGTCGCGTTCGAGAACGTGCCGTCGCCGGGGACGTCGAACGCCGCGGTGGCGGTGAGCGTCGGCTCGGCTTCCTTGGGCAGCAAGTGGCTGCGCAGGTACGCGACGTCGGCGATCTCCTCGAACGAAAGCCGGCGGCTGGGGTCGTCGAGCTGGATGACGCCGCCGTCGCCGTCGAGGCCGACGTTCTCGGCGCGGGTGTCCAGCAGATGCGCCGCGATGAGGCAGAGCTGCTCGCCCAGCCGGGTCGCCGCCGTCGCCACCGCGGAGCCGCCGATCGTCACCGATCGCGAGGCGAAAGTGCCCCAGCCGTAGGAAATCCGCTCGGTGTCGCCCTGGCGCAGCTTGACCTTGGCGAGGTCGACGCCGAGCCGTTCCGCGATGATCTGCGCGAACGTCGTTTCGTGGGACTGCCCGTGGTTGATCGTGCCGCTGGTGACCACGACGGAGCCGGTGAGGTCCATCCGGATCTCGCTCACGTCGAACCCGGGGACGACGGTCATCTTCCGCTTCGCGAACGCCTCGGAGCCGTAACCGGTCCGCTCGGAGAAGCAGCTGAAGCCGATGCCGATGTTCGGGTTCTTCTCCCGCAGCTCGTACCAGCCCTCGTCGCGGAGGATCTTTTCGCCCAGCTCCAGCGATTCGAGGTAACTGCCCGGATCGTAAGTCACCTTGTTGATGCCGGTGTACGGAAACTCGGTGATCACGTTGCGGCGGCGGATCTCCACCGGGTCGAGGCCGAGCCGGCGCGCGGCCAGGTCCATGATCCGCTCCATCACCATGACGTACTGCGGACGGCTGACCCCGCGATACGGCGCGGTCGGCGCTTTGTTGCTGGTGATCGCGCGCGCCCGCACCCGGTAGGCCGGAACCTTGTACACCGACGGCATTTCCGCCGCCGCCATCAGCGGTTCGATGCCGACGGTGAACGGATAGCACGAGTACGCACCCATGTCGCACACGATGTCGGACTCCAGCGCGGTCAGCTCGCCGTCCGGAGTGAACGCGGCGCGGGTGCAGTACCGCTGCTCGCGCGCGAGGAATCCGGACGCGAGGGCTTCGCTGCGGTCCTCGATCCACTTCACCGGACGCCGCAACAGTTTCGCCGCCGCCGCGACCGCGATTTCCTCCCGTCCGACAACGCATTTCTGTCCGAAGCCGCCGCCCATGTCCGGGACCACGACGCGCACCGAACGCTCCGGAATCCGCAGCGAACGCGCCAGCACGGTACGGACCTGGTGCGGCACCTGGCTGCAGGTCTGGACGAGAAGCTGCTCGTCGCGGTCGTCCCAGGACGCCACCGCGCCGCGCGTCTCCAACGGCAACGCGTTCTGCCGCCCGCTGCGGGTGACGAGCTCGATCACGCACCCGTCCGCGAACGCTTCGTCCACACCCGGAGTGTCGAATGAGGTGACATCCAGCAGCACATTGCTCGGCGCGTCTTCGTGCACCAACGGCGCGTTCTCGGCGAGCGCGGTTTCCTCGGACACGACGGCGTCGAGGACCTCGTAACTGACCTGCGCGGCCTCGATGCCGTCCTCGACCGCGTACGGATCCTTCGCGATGACCAGCGCGATCGGCTCGCCGACGAACCGCACCTTGCCGCGCGCGAGTATCGGCATCGTGGTCGGCGTGAACTCCTCGGGCGGGCGGTCCAGCAGGGCGACCATGTCGCCGAGCTGGAGGTCTTCCGCCGAGTACGCGGCCACGACGCCGTCCACCTCGCGGGTGGCACCGAGGTCGAGCTCGGTGATCTTGCCGTGCGCGACGGTCGCGCGCACGAACCCGGCGTGCAGCATGCCATGGAGATGGATGTCGTCCACGAACCGTCCTCGGCCGGTGACCAGCCGAGGGTCCTCGCGGCGGCGCACGGACGCGCCGATCCACTTGCCGCCCCGGCCGTCGAACCGGGGTTCTTCCGATGCCTTCACCAGTTTCCCCTCTCCCCTGCCCGGCTTCGCGCCGCTACGGCCTCGGGTTCGCTCGCCGTCACCGGTCCCCCTTCTCCCACGCCTGGCCCAGACTTCGTGCCACCAACGTCCTCGTCAGCGCACGCCGGTAGTCCGCACTCCCCTGCGCGTCGCCCCGCGGATCGATCGCCTCCGCCGCCGCCCGGCCGCACGCCGCGAACAGCTCCGGCCCCGGCTCGCCGCCCACCAGCACCTCCTCGGCCTCCGGCACCCGCAACGGCGCAGGCGCGACCCCGCCGAGCACCACCCGCCCGCCTTCCAGCGATCCGTCCGCGCGAGTTTCAAGCGTCACCGCAGCCGCGACCGTCGCGAAATCCCCCGCACGCCGGGAAAACTCGGTCAACGCCGCCTTCGGCGCCGCCCGGGTGAACCGGACCTCCGTGACGACCTCGTCCGCCTCCACCGCGGTCGCGTAGAAGCCGTAGAACATCTCCCCCGCCGGGATCTCGCGACGGCCGTTCGGACCTTCCGCGACGATCACCGCGTCCAGCAGCAGCGCGAGCATGCACCACTCCGCGGTGGCGTCGCCGTGCACGAGACTGCCGCCGACCGTGCCGCGCGACCGGATCGGCAGGTGCCCGACGTACCGCATCGCCTCGGCCAGCACCGCGAAATCCGGGCCGAGCTCGGCCAGCTCGACCTGGCGGTGCGTCGTCATCGCGCCGATGCGGAGCGCCGGGCCGGCGTGCGCGATCCCGGTCATCCCCGGCAGGTCCCGTAACCGCCCGAGGTCGACCAGGTCGCTCGGGCGGGCCAGGCGGAAGCTCATCATCGGCATCAGGCTCTGCCCGCCCGCGATCGCTTTCGGCTCCCGGCCCCGCGCGGCAAGGTCGGAAAGCAGGCCGACGGCGTCGGCGACGTCGTGCGCCCGGTGGTAGGCGAACGCGGCGGGCTTCATGAAACTCCCTCTCCAGTAAGGCGGATCAGACTGCGTCCAGTTCGGACTGGTGCGGCGCGGGCGCGGTCTCGTCGTCGATCCGGTCCAGCTCCCGGCCCCGGGTTTCCGGCGCGCAGAAGACCATGAACACCACGGCCCCGACGACGAGCAGGCCGAGCAGGGTGAACGTCAGCGGCAGCCCGAGCACCGGCCACAGCACGCTGCCGAACAGCAGCGGCGCGAACCCGGTGACCGCGCGGCTGGACGACGACGCCCAGCCGAAGCCCGACGCGCGCAGCTCCGTCGGGTAGAGCTCGGACACGAAGGCGTACATCACCGGGATCACGATGAGCGAGAACAGCCCGAACGCGCCGATCGCCACCACCGCGGCCCCGGCCGAGCCGAGCACCAGCGAGAAGACCACCAGCGTGACCGCGGCGAGCGGCCCGGCCGCGGCGATCACCCGCTTGCGGCCGATGCGGTCCACCAGCAACACCGCCACCACGACGCCGACGATACCGAGCGCGTTCATCAAAGTCGTCGAAGCGAACGCGGCGATCTCCCCGAAGCCCTGAGCCTTGAGGATCGACGGCATCCAGCTCAGCGCGGCGTAGTACACCAGCATCACCGTGATGAACAGCGCCCAGGCGACTCCGGTGACCTTCGGGTTGTACGCCCACACCCGGCGCAGCTGGTCAACGGCCGCGAACAACCCGCCGCCGCGCTTGTCTTCCTCGATCGCCGGCGGAATCCGGTACTGCTCCTTCGGCGCGCCCGTGCGCTCGACGAGATCGTCGATGACAAGCCGGGCTTCCGATTCGCGCCCCATGCGCACCAGATACAACGGCGATTCCGGAACCCCGCGACGCGCCCAGAACAACAGCACCGCGGGCAGGATCATCAGGACCAGCATCCACCGCCAGTTCCCGGAAACCGGAACCAGCAACGTCGCCGACGCCCCCGCCAGCGTAGTGCCGACCGGCCACCAGCCGTCCATTGCGGACAGTACGCGCCCGCGCTGCTTGCGCGGCGAAAACTCGCTGACAATGGCGTAATCCACCGGAATGCACCCGCCGAGCCCGACTCCCGCGAGGAACCGCAGCAGCAGGAAAACTTCGATATTCGGCGACAACGCGGCGAACACGGAGAAGAACGCGAACAACAGCAACGTGATGCTGAACGCCCGCTTGCGCCCGATCCGGTCCGCGACCGTCCCCCAGACGACCGCCCCCACGGCCATGCCGATCAAATTGGCGGTCGCGACAAACCCCCGCTGCGTGGCCGACAGGCCGAATTCCGTGCCCACCAACGGGGTGAGGAATCCGTTCAGGGCCACGTCCCAGGCGTCGAACATGTAGCCGAGCCCGCCGATGAGGAAGATCTTGCCCTGGACGCGCCAGCGCCACGGCAAGTCCTGGACCACCTGGTCTCCGGTACGCATAGCTTTGCTCCTTTGCGAAGTCTGCGTGGGCCGTTTGTCTATCGGGCGAACTGGTAGTGAATGGATTCGTTGTCCGGGTCGTTGAGCGGGGTGCCGTTCCACAGCCAGTCGTAGGACACATCGGACTCGCCGTCGAAACTCCGCAGCTTTTCGTCGCGCTCGCGCTGCTCCGGGCCGTCCGGGAGGTGGTAGAAACTCATGTTCCGCAAGGACGCGTCCTGAACCATCCCAGCATGCTTCGCGCGCCGGTGCACATACCGGGTCAGCGCATTGTCGATTCCGTCGCGGGTAGCCTGCCCCAGCTCCTCCGCGAGAACCGCCCCGTCCTCCATCGCTTGCGACGCCCCCTGCGCCTGGTACGGAAGCATTGCGTGGCAAGCGTCCCCGAGCAACGCAACGCGCCCGTCCACCCACACCGGATCGCGGCGCCGCCGGTACATCGCCCAGACCGAGACGTCGTCCTTGGCCTTCGACAGCATCGTCGGCACGCGATCGTCCCAATCGGAATACTCAGCCGCGAGCTGCTCCGCACTGGCGGGCGCACTCCAGTTTTTCTCGACTTCCTCCGTGCACGGCACAATCGCCACGACGTTCAAATACTCGCCGCCGCGGATCATATAGTGGACGAGATGCTTGTCCGGCCCGTACCAAATCGTCGAATGGTACCGGTCGACCAGGAACCGCGTAGCCGGATCCGCCGCGATCGAGTCTCCCGGAATCAACGCCCGATACGCCATCTCGCCCGAGAACGCGAGCGTGTCGTCAAACCCGGCGAGATCCCTTACCGCGGAACGAATCCCGTCCGCCCCCACGACAACGTCACCCTCGAACCGCCGCCCGTCCTCGGTGATCACGGCAGGCCTCTCCGGATTCCCGCGATCAAGATCGACGACCTTCGCCGCAGTAGCCACCTTCACGACCGGTCCGGCACCCTCGGGATCAATACACGCCCGCAGGAGAACGGAATGCAAATCCGCCCGATGGTAATGCCAATAAGGCGCGCCGTACTGCTCGACGACCCGCTGCCCGAGCGGCAACTGCGCGATAATGCTGCCGTCGGCCCACCGCCGCCGAACCTGATCCTGCGGCTCGCACCGAACCTTCTGCAGCTCGGCCCGCAACCCCAGCCCGATGAGAATCCGGCTGGCATTAGGGGCGGTCTGAATCCCCGCCCCGATCTCCCCGAGCTGCGGCGCCGCCTCAACCACAGTGACCCGCAACCCGCGCTGCCGCAACGACAAGGCAGCACAAAGCCCGCCCAACCCGCCGCCGGCGACCACTACCTCGAAAGACTGACTCGCCGCCACCCGCTGACCTCCTACCGCTAGCCACCACCGGCCGACCCTCACCCGGACGCGGTTAATCCGAACACGGATTATCCGAACACGCAATAGTCGACGGGGAAGTTTTGCGGCGGCGGGGTGTTTTGGAGGCGCTGGGTGCCGGGGTGGTCACCGAGCGGGGCCGTGCTGCGGGATCGCGGCGGTGCGCCAGAGGGGTTGGGGTTGCCAGGCGGGTTCGGTCGAGTGGGCGTTGAGGGAGCGGCCCGGATGGACTGACGTTGCGGGACTGTTCGGGCTGGACTGACCGGGCCGAGCTGACTGGGCCGGGCTGCCACTGCGGGACCATTCCTGCTCGATCGGCGCTGCGGGATCATTCCGGCTGGACTAACACCGGCGGGACCGCTCCGGCCGGACTGACGCGCCGGGATCACTCAGAATCGACCCAGCACTGCGGGACCGTTCCGGCTCAACCGGCACTGCGGAGCGGTTCCGACCGGATTGACTTTGTGCAGCAAGGCGTTCCGTGAGAGCCACCCTCACGACCCACAAAAGATGCCGCGACGCCCCCTTCCCAGACGCGGACTCCCTCGATCAGCCCTTCGCGTCCAGCCCACCCGACCGACACCCGCGAACCCCACCCACCCAAGCCACGCGCCCACCCTCTCAAGGCGACCGACGCACCCAACCCGACCAGCGCAGCCACACTCCCCCGCACCCCGATACGAAGCCACAAATGCGGGTGGCAGGTGCTTGTCAAGGCATCTTTCCCGCCTTGACAAGCACCTGCCACCCGTCATCACAATGGGCTTCGGGGTGCCCCCACTAAACGAGGCGCAATGTCGCCGCCAGGCGACGAGCCGCCCGAGACGGACCAAGCGTCAAATCTCCGACCGCTCAGCAACCGCCTCCCACAACGCCCCCAGTTCGTTCAACAACCCCGCGATCTCCGCCCGCCGTTCCTCCGGGCAGTCCGCGAGCAACGCCTGATCCAGCTTCCGCGTCCGCCGAGTCACCTCGCGAAACGCAGCCGCCCCGTCCTCCGTCAACGTCAGCACCTTCGCCCGCGCGTCATGCGGCGCAGGCCCCCGCGCGATCAGCCCCCGGTTCTCCAACCTCCGACACACATCCGCCATCGTCGAAGTGTCCAACGCGACCGCCTTGGCCAACGCGGTCTGGTCAAACCCCGGATAAGCCCGCACCGCCGACAACACCGCGAACTGCGGCCCGGTCAGCACCGAATCGACATGCCGATTCCAAGCCGCCAAATACGCCTGATACAGCCGCCGAGCCCCATATCCAGGCGCTGCGGCAAGATCCGTAGGCGCCTCCAGGCTGACCCGCCGCCCCGCCCGCGAGCCGCCCTTCGCTGACCCACCCACTGCTGTCGACATCCCTCGACCTTAACTACGCACCCGCGCCCCAGCAGACCGTCCGGCCCGCCCAAGCCTGTCCCCGCATCCCTGCCCGCTCACAATAGTACGTCCTCGGACAAAGTGCGGCCCGGCACTCGCCGCTCGGGCAGCACCAGCCGATTTCCGCTGATTCCGGTCAAACAGGGCCGCTCCGCCCATCAGGAAGAGCCACCTGGTCGAGCCGCCGCTGTCTCCACGCGGCGCCCAGCAACCCGCGATGAGAGGCCAGAGGTTCGGCCAGCACGTCGTGGCCAAGATCGTGCGCGCGCCCTCAATGCCGGCAGGCCGCACGGTAGTCCCGCACCGCCAGCGCACATCACGCAAGCTCGCCAAACACCCCGATTTGCGCTCTAGAAACCGATTCACCCGAAACGGCCGACCAGGAACCGACGAATACCCTGGAACTGAACGGCTTCATCCCGAAATCGCATCCCGCCTCGTATCCGACCACCGGACTGGGAAGATCGACTCATCGCCGATGCAGTCCGAGACGAACTCCTGGCGGCCGGGCTGTCCCTGAGGCAAGCCGGGGGCGGATGCTGGCGCATCGGTGCGCGTCGATGAACCAGACCATCGCGGCGTAGTCGTCCATTGGCACCAACGCAGCCAGTCCAGCGATGCGCTGACGGCCGCGTGCGACGACGCACCCACCGCGAAGGCGAGGAATTCGCCGCCTTCACCGAGCAAGCCGGGTCCGGGACTCAATGGCCGAGGCGATGCTCGCGATCCTCACCGCCGCCGGGTTCGCGGTGGACCGGATCGACGGCGCCCGCGCGTCCGATGAACTCCTGGTCTCCCAGCGGCTCGCCGAATCCCCCTGCCGGGCCCGCCGGAACTCCCGGAGCGCGGCGCGGACGGAGAGAATGCAAGCGGCCTGGGCAGCTCGGGACGCCGCCGGATGCCAGAACCCCGACTGCGAAACCCGCCACCCGAGCACCGGGAAGGCCCAGGCCTGACCGCGAACGAACCCGCCCGGCTGCACCGCCTCGAAACCCTGGCCCGGATCGTCCGGGACGAACTCGTCGCGGCCGGACTGCAGGTGATCCCCGCCCCGGCGCCGACCGGCATGTCCGGCGCGATCGTCGCCGTCCGCCGGCCGGAACTCGACGGCGTGCTGGTCTCGTGGCGGCTCGGCCCGCAACTCGCCGACGCGGCGCAGGAGGCCCGGGGAGACCGCCCGCATCACGAACACGAGGAATGCACCGCTTTCTCGAAACTCAGGTCAGCGATCTACGAGTCGGTGGCCAAGGCGATGCTCGCCGATCCTTGCCGCCGGAGACTCGATGCCGCCCGGACGGAGTCCAGCGACCTCCTGGTGACCCGGCGGCTGGCCGTATCGCCGTGGCAAGCCGGCCGGGGTGCCGAATTCGAGGCCCGGTACGAGAAGATGCTGGCAGCCTGGAACGCCCGGAACGCGGCGAACCCCGGCTGCGCGACGCATCGTCGGAAGCAGGAGGAAACCTCGTAGCGGCCGAAGGTTCAAGGCCGAGCAGCCGCAGCGACGAACAACGGCACGGCCAGGAACAACCGGCCGTCCCGGGCTCGGGCGGCCTGTTCGGCGATCCACCCGTCAGCGAGCTCGCGCTCGATCGCTCCGGCCGCGCGAGCCGCTTCGGCCAGGCCGGTCGCCATCGGCAGCATCGCGGCGTCGGTGAAGACCGCGGTGGGCACCTCGGCCGAAACGTCGGTGAAGCCGTTGTCCAGCAGCAGAGTCCGATAGGCGCGAGCAGCCCGGGGCCGGGTCACCAGGTCCGCGCGGGCGTGGACGATCGTACGGGTCAGCGCTGAGTCGTCGGAGTCGATCACTACGGTGTCCCAGTCCTGGCCGGCCAGCACGATCCGTCCCCCCGGCGCCAGCACGCGGCGAGCCTCGGCGAAGGCTGCCGTCAAATCGCGAACGTCATGGAACACCTTGTCCGCGCGATACCCGGCCACCGCACCGTCGGCAAGCGGCAGCGCTTCCGCGGTTCCCGCTTCGAAGTCCAGCCGTGGCCAGCGCTGGCGGGCGGCGTCGAGCATCCCCGGGTCAGGGTCGACGCCGACCGCCTTCGCCCCGCGGCCCGCGAGTTCGGCGACGGCCCTGCCCGAGCCGCAGCCGACGTCCGCCACCGCCTGTCCGGGGTCGAGGCGCAGCAGGTCGTAGGTGCGGGCGCGCAGGTCGGCCGCGCCGGGCAGCGCGTCGGCGGTGTCGAGCAGGCGGAGGAGAGTTTCGTTGGACATGTCCGCCATGCTGCGACTTAATGACGACATGAAGTCAAGCGAGCTGGCCATCGGCGAGGCAGCCGAGCGATTCGGCCTGGCAACGCACGTCCTGCGGCACTGGGAATCGGTCGGCCTGCTGACCCCGGCGCGAGCCGCCGGATCCCGCCGCCGCTACGGCGAGGGCGACCTCCGCCGGATCGCGGTGATCCTGCGGGCCAAAGAAGCCGGCTTCAGCTTGGAGGACATCGGCGAACTGCTCACCGTGCGCGAACCCGAGCGGCGCGGCTGTCTTCTGCGCCGCCGCCGGGCCGAACTGGCCGCCAGGATCGCCGAAGCTCAAGCGTCGCTCGACCTGGTCGACTGCGCTCTCGGTTGCGGACACGACGATCTCGCGTCGTGTCCGCATTTCCAGTCAGTCGTCCAAGGCCCTGGCTCAGCCTGAACCAGGGCACGCTCAGCTGGAAATGCGGCCTGAGAGCACCGCCTGCGGCCAGGCGACAGGAACCAGACTGCCGGTCGCGCAGAACAGGTCCGGCCCCCACCTCACCACTCCGGCAGTGAACTCCCCAGCCGCGGCGTCGTCCCCTCCCAGCGCGGCGGGGTCTCGCTCATCCGGATCACCGGACCGAGGCTCTTCAAATCGCCGTAAGCCGTGCCGTCGTCCGAAACCGCGTACCGCTCGAATTCCGCAGGCGAAAGACGGCCCGCAGCATCCGCGTAATCAGTCACCAACCCCTGTCGCTGCAACAACATCGACGACTGGCACAGCGAAACCTGCACATGATACGACCCGCCCTCCCTAGCCCGCCGGGCCAGGGCCAGCATCGCGCCGTAACTCCCGAGGAAGCCGGTCAGGAAGTCGCACAGGTACACCGGAGTCAACTGTGGACGGTCGCCGCCCTGGATCACACAGGCGCCGGTCACGGCTTGCGCGACCTGGTCCCATCCGGCGCGCATTCCGAACGGACCGCCGGAGCCGAAGCAGTTCACGCTCACGTAGACGATTCCCGGGCGCAGCGCGGCGAGATCCTCCGGGCCGAAGCCGTGGGCGGACATCCGGCCCGGGCGGTAGCCTTCGACGAACACATCCGCGGTGCTGGCCAAAGACCGCAACCGGGCCGCATCGTCCACTGTGGAGTAATCGAGATACGTGCTTCGCTTGCCGTGGCTGGTATCCCGCACGAACGGCGCGACCTGGGGCAAGTGCGGAGCGGTCACCATCAGGACGTTCGCCCCGTGTTCGGCCAGGCTCAGCGCCGCGGTGGGACCAGCCAGGATGCGGGTCAGGTCCAGGACCCGGACGTCGGAAAGAGGCGAAGCGCCGCCATCGGGCAGCGGCGAAGGGGCGCTGTCGGCGAGTTTGGTGATCTCGACAACCGGGCGCGTGGCCAGGTAGGAACCGTGCGGATGCGCCAGCCATTCGTCCGGCGTGCGCACGACTCCGCCGCACGCGCCGGCGGCGGCGATGGCGTCCTCGAGGTCATCGGCCTTCCACTTGGCGACCGCGGCGGCGACGGAGGACGGCGTCGGCTCGCAGCCGAGGACGTCCAGGACCCGGCGTTCCAGGTGCGGCAGGTTGAAATGCGGCAGAAACCAGCGTCCGTCGGCGGTCGGCCAAGGCTGGGTGAGCGCGACCATGTGCTCGACGGCGGGCGAAAGCGGCGCGGGGCGGTACTCGCCGTCCGCGGCACGGACGAGCGTCATGTCTTCGCCGCCGAGAGCGGTAGCCGCCGCGGCGTGGACGTCGACGCCGATCTTCTGCCGACGTCCCGTGCGCAGTTCCCACAGGTCGTTCGCGGCGACCGCGCGGGCGGCGAGTGCGTCGGCGAGGGTTTCGCCGATCCGGAACGGCGACGCGAAAAGCGGGTCCGCGCCGGTGATCGTGACCTCGTCGGCCGCCGGGCGCGGGCCGTCGCGCAAGGTCATCAGTTCGTCGAAGGCGGGCATTGTCTTTCCTTTCAGGCCGAAGCGACGTCGACCACGATGCGGCCGGTACCGGCACCGGCCAGGAGCGAAGCGGCGGCGTCCTTGGCGCCGGAGAGCGGGACGACGCGCGTCACGGAGTCCAGGAGCGCCGGATCGAGCAACTGGGCCAGGCGTTGCCAGGCGGCCTCGCGGCGGAGCGGCGGCGTGCGGACCGAGTCGATCCCGAGCAGGGAGACGCCGCGCAGGATGAACGGCAGGACGTTGCCGGGATACTCGGCGCCACCGGCGAGTCCGCAGGTCGTCGCGACCCCCGAATGCTGGAGACCGGCCAGCGCGCCGGCGAGGACCGGGCCGCCTACCGCGTCGACCACCCCTGCCCAGCGCTGTTTGCCCAACGGCTTGCCGGAAGACGTGAGTTCGGCGCGGTCCAGGACCTGCGTAGCCCCCAGCGCGGCGAGTCGCGCGGACAGTTCGGAAGGACGGCCGGTCGCGGCGATGACCTCGTATCGGGCCGCCGCCAGCAGCGCCACCGCGATCGAGCCGACGCCGCCGCCCGCGCCGGTGACCAGGATCGGTCCGGTTTCCGGGGCCAGACCGTGGCGTTCCACAGCGAGCAGGCTCAGCGCGGCGGTGAATCCGGCGGTGCCGATTGCCGCCGCGCGGAGCGGGCCGAGTTCCGGGGGGACGCGGACGAGGTCGTCGCCGTTGACCGCCGCGAGGCCCGCGAGACCTCCGTGCAGGTCTTCGCCGAGGCCCGCACCGTTCAGCGTGACAAGGTCGCCCGCCTGCCACCGAGGATGTCGAGACTCGATCACCTCGCCAGTCAGGTCGATCCCGGCGATCAGCGGATGCCGCCGGATCACGCCGGGGCGGCCGTGCAGCGCGAGCGCGTCTTTGTAGTTGATGCTCGAATACCGCACGCGGACGGTGGTGTCGAGGGCGTCCAGCAACGCCGGGTCGAGCTGATCGAGCGTCGCGCCAGTGGTGTCGCGCGCGATCCAGCCGGGGAAGTCCGTCGTCTCCATGCTTTCCACGGTAGAAATCCGGAACCTGACAGGGAAATGCCTGTCACAGCGACGCCATGCGCGGCGCGCATAGCTGGGTAGGCTGCCGGACATGGAGGTCGAACTGCGGCATCTGCGCGCATTCGTGACGGTCGCGACGTGCGGCACGTTCACGGCCGCGAGCCGCGAACTGCTGATCACCCAGCCCGCGCTCACGCGCACGATTCAGCAGCTCGAAGAGTCGGTCGGGACCCGTCTGCTGGAGCGCACGCCGCACGGCGCCGAACCGACCGAAGCAGGCGGCGAACTGCTCGGACGGCTCCGCGTCGTGTTGCGCGATCTCGACACCGCACTCGCCGCGGCGGGCGGGAATGCCGGGCTGCGGATCGGGTTCCAGTGGGCGCTGCCGGATCCGTGGGCGAGCGATCTGCTGGCCGCCTTCGAAACCGCGACCGGCGCGACCGCCACTCTCCTGCGCCGCGACGACATCGTGGCCGCCCTGCATTCCGGCGACGTCGACGCGGCATTGGTACGCGGGGACGTCGACGCGTCCGGGATCAGCGGAACCTTGCTGTTCGAGGAGGACCGGCTGGCCGCTGTTGCCGCGAGTTCGGAACTGGCGGCGTACGCGGAACTGGACTGGGCGGAGCTGGCCGCGCATCCGGTGGTCGTGAACACGGTCAGCGGCGCGACCAGTCCGCTCGACTGGCCGCCGGAAAACCGGCCCGCGCAGGTGATCCAGTGCGGCAGCTACGACGAATGGCTCACGATCATCGCGTCCGGCCGGGCCGTCGGGTCGACCACCACGTCCGCCGCCGAGGCGCACACCCACGCGCGAGTCGCGCATCTCCCGTTGCGGAACGCGCCTCGGGTGGCGTTGCGCCTGCTGTGGCCGACGCGCCGGTCAAGCGATCCGTTGCTGCGCCGCTTCAGCGAACTGGCGCATTCCGTTCAGCGGGCGTCGTAGTCCGCGCGAGCCTTTTCGATCTTCGCCAAATGCTCGACACTCCATTCCAGCAACGGCGCGGTCGCTTCCCGCAGGGTCCGGCCCATGGCCGTCAGCTCGTAGGAAACGTGCGGCGGCATGACATTGCGGACAGTCCGGGTGAGAATCCCGTCGCGTTCCAGATCCCGCAGCGTGACGGTCAGCATCCGCTGGCTGATTCCTTCTATTTCCCTTTTGAGTTCGGTGAACCGCCGCGGGCCGTCGCGCAGCATGCGGACGATCAGCAGCGCCCACTTGTCCCCCACGATCTGCAGGACCGCTCGGGTCCGGCACACGTCGTCGGCCATGGTTACCTCCGGAGAACCGGGGCACTAATTAGTGCCTTATTGCCCGCCGCCGCGCGGACGATCACGATGGTTCTCGAACAGTACTGGGTTACTTCCGATAACCGAAAATCCCCGAGGAATCCTGATTATGACGACGTTTCTGCTGGTCCACGGCGCTTGGCACAGCGGCCGGGCCTGGGACCGGGTGGTCCCGCTGCTGGAATCGGCCGGGCACCGGGTGCTCGCGCCCTCGCTGACCGGCTACGGCGACAAGAAGGACCTGCTCAGCCCGGAAATCGGGCTCGACACCCATGTCCAGGACATCGTGGAGCTGCTTCGCGACGAGGAAGGCGTGGTCCTGGTCGGGCACAGCTACGCCGGGCTGGTCATCTCGTCGGCCGCCAACGAAGTGCCAGGCCGGGTCTCCGAACTGGTCTATCTCGACGCCATGGTCCCCGAGGACGGCGAAACCGCGGTCGACGTCCAGCCGGTCAGCCAAACCCTCATCGACCTGGCCGCACAGCACGGCGACGGCTGGCGCGTTCCCCCGCTCCCGGAGCGGCCCGCGCCGTTCGGACTGTTCGGCGTCACCGATCCGGCCGACGTCGCGTGGCTGCGCGAGATGCTCTCCGACCAGCCGATTCGCTGTCTGCAACAGCCCGTGCGGCTCGACAATCCGGCCGCGCGCGCGATCCCGCGGACGCACATCCACTGCGTCGGCGCGACCCCGGAAGGCATCACCCGCAGACCGGTCCCGGCGATCCAGCCCAACGGGACGCCGTCGCAGGTGTGGGAGCTGCCGACCGGGCACGACTGCATGGTCACGATGCCGGTCGAGCTGAGCGAACTGCTGCTGAAGCTCGCCTAGTGCGGTGACCAGTAATGATCAAAGGACGACGCGTCGCTGACCGAGAGTCGGTCTGATCCACGGGATGGCCCTGCTGGCCGAGGGCAGCGAGCTGAAGGACCCGCCGCGCTTCACCCGCCTGCCGACCGGCCGTCTCGCGCGCACCTTGCCGCGCGGGCCCGGAGATAACGCCGCTGAGGCAGGCTCATCGCGAGGCGGGCCGCGTGTTCGTAGGACACCCGGGCCGCCTCGCGGTTGCCGGACATTTCGAGCAGGTGCGCGCGGACCGAGTGCAGCCGGTGGTCCTTGGCCAGCGTTGTCTCCAGCGGGTCGAGCAGGTCCAGCCCGGCCTGGGGACTGTCGGCCATCGCGACCGCGACGACGTGGTTGAGCCGTACCACCGCGTTGTCGTTGATGCGCAGCAGTACCTCGTACAGGGCTTTGATCTGCGGCCAGTCGGTGTCCGCGGACGTGGGCGCCTCGTCGTGGACGGCGGCGATAGCGGCCTGCACCTGGTACGGGCCGATCGGCCCGCGGGGAAGCGCGCCGCTGATCAACGCGACGCCCTCGGTGACGAACCCGGTGTTCCACAGGCTTCGGTCTTGTTCGTCCATCGGGATCACGGCGCCGTCCGGGCCCGTGCGGGCCGGCCGGCGGGCGTCGACCAGCAGCATGAGCGCCAGCAGCCCGGTGACCTCGGGGTCCTCGGGCAGCAGGCGGTGCACGATCCGGGTCAGCCGGATCGCCTCGGCGGACAACTCGGCGCGGTGCAGGTCCGGGCCGGCCGTGGTGGCATAGCCCTCGTTGAAGATCAGGTACAGCACGTGCAGGACGGCGCCGAGCCGTTCGCCGCGGTCGGCCGGCAGGCCGAACGGGATGCCGCTGTCCTTGACGGCCTGCTTGGCGCGGGTGATCCGCCGGGTCATCGTCGACTCCGGCACCAGGAACGCGCGGGCGATCTCGGCCGTGGCGAGACCGCCGACCGCGCGGAGCGTCAGCGCGATCTGGGACGCCGGGGACAACGCCGGGTGACAGCACAGGAACAGCAGGATCAGAGTGTCGTCGAAGTCCGCGACGGGTCCGGCGGGAACCGGCCGCTGGTCCAGTTCACGGCGGTGCCGGGCCTGCTCGGCCCGCAGCAGGTCGGTGAGCCGGCGCGACGCGACCGTGATCAGCCAGGCCTTCGGGTTGTCCGGGACCCCCTCGGCAGGCCACTGCTGGGCGGCCGCGATCAACGCCTCCTGCACGGCGTCCTCGGCGGTGTCGAAATGGCCGTAGCGCCGGACGACCGCGCCGAGGACCTGCGGCGCCAACTCGCGCAGCAGGCCCTCGGCGAAACGGTCGTTCACTCCAGCGACTCGGCCGCGGACCCGGCGATCGGCCGGATGTCCACGTGCAAGTCGTGCGCGAACGCGGCGCCTGCCGGGTGGGGCGTGTTGACGAGCTGGGCGGCGATCTCGGTGGCCCGGTCGTAGCTCGCGCAGTCGACGATGGTGTATCCGCCGAGCACCTCCTGGGTCTCCGCGTACGGCCCGTCGGTGACCACCGGGACGCCGTCCTTGAGCGAGACCCGCCGCGCGTGGACGGGCGCGGTGAGGCCGTGCGCGTCGACGAACTCGCCGGACTCGACCAGGTCGTTGTTCCACTTCGCCATGAACTGGTGCAGCGCGGCCGCGTCCTGCGGGGACCAGCCGGCCATCATGTCCAGGTCCTGCTGGGTCAACGACAGCATGATCATGTACTTCACGTTCGTGTCCTCTCCACTGGGAACCTTTCAGCGGAGACGTCGGAGTCGAGCCGCCGGTCCGGACACGAAGTCTAGTGACGGTTGCCACTATTGATCACCGAGCCGGTCACGCTGCCCTGGGGCGTTCCCGGCGTTGCGCGGCCGCTACGTCGGGATGGCGGTTGTTCGCATCGCGCCAGCGCGGACCTGCGTGCATTTCCGGTGCCAGCGCTGGGTGCTCGGGGTGGTCGGAGTTGGCCATCCGGCCGGGATGACAGCGGGCGGCCCAGCAGGTGCCGTGACACGGGCGGATCGACCGCGGCCCGAACTGGTCGAAGGCGAAACACCGGTCCGGGAACCTCCTCGATCCGATCCGGCTTGGCCTCCAGGCCGGGATCGCGGGACTCCTTCCAGGTCCGTGTGCGCTGGAACGTGATGCCGCGAGGCGGAAAGGATCTGCCGCAACCATTCTCGCCCGGCACGGACCATCCGGACCGGCGCCCACCGCGGCGTCCGCACCGGCCGGACAGGCAGCCGGCCAGCGGGGCCGGGCTCGGCTGCCTGATCCAGAACACGATCGCGCTGACCCGCAGCGGAACCAGACCGGCCGCAGTGACCGACGGACTGCACGCCGTCGCCGCAGCGACGCTCCTCGTGGCGGCTCTCTCACTGGCGGCCGCGTGCTTCGTCCGCGAGGTGCCGCTCGTCGACCTCCCCGCAACGCGCTGACGTCTCGCGGGCGGCGATGCCGGTTCTAACCGCCGCTCCCGAGACCGCGCTCCAGCAACACCTCCGCAGCCGCTCGCGCATGGCGGCCGTAACCCGGATCGCCGAGCACCATCGCCCGGCTCGCGGCTCCGTCGGCCAGCGTGACCAGTTGCTCGGCGAGCCCGGCGGGATCCGCGGCCCCCAGCTCCGCGACGAGGTCGGAGACCAGCCGGAGCATCAGCAGTTTCTGCTCCCGCACGTAGGCGTGCACCGCGCTGTCCGGGTCGGGGTACTCCGCCGCCGCGTCCACGAAGAGGCAGCCGCGCACCGGCTCGGAGTCCGGCAGGTCGAACATCGCCAGAAGCCGTTGCCGCGGCGGGAGATCCGCGCGGGTCAGCACGTCGTGCAGGGTGTCGCCGGAGCGGACCAGGTCCCGCAGGTAGGCGACGACCAGATCGTCCTTGACCGGGAAATGCAGGTACAGCGTCCGTTTCGACACCGGCGCCGCGGCGGCGACCTGCTCCATCGTCGTGCCGGTGATGCCGTGCCGGGCGAACAGGTCCGCGGCGGCGGCCAGCACGCGCTCGCGTCCGCCGCGACCGGCCCGGCGCGCCTTCTCCTCGACCATGAGCCTAAGTGTACAGAAACGTTTACTTAAGCCGCCGGAGCCTGCTACCGTGCTTACGTACACGAGATCGTTTACTTAAGGAGTACTCCCGATGCCCGACACCGCACTCGCCGACGCAGCCGCGACCCTGATCCGCGGGCGGCGCGCGACCCGGTCGTTCCGGCCCGATCCCGTTCCGGACCGCACCCTCCGCGAGATTTTCGACCTCGCCGCCGCGGCGCCGTCCAATTCCAACGCACAGCCGTGGCAGGTCGAGGTCGTCAGCGGAGCGAAGCGGCACGAACTCGCCGACGCACTGGTCGCCGCGCACGAGGAGGGTCGCCGGTCGGTCGATTTCCCGTACAGCGAAACGATTTACGAAGCGGTGCACCAGGAGCGCCGGGCCGCGGCAGGCGGCGCGTTGTACGGAGCACTGCAGATCGGCTTCGACGACCGCGAAGCGCGCGCCGCCTACGACGCCGAAAGCCTGCGCTTCTACGGCGCCCCGCACGTCGCGCTGCTGTTCGCCCCGGACACTGCCGAAGCCCGGCTCGCGGCGGACGTCGGAATGTACGGCCAGACCCTGCTGCTGGCCATGCAGGCGCACGGAGTTTCCAGCTGCCCGCAAGGATTGCTGAGCTTCTACGCGGACACGGTCCGGGAAACGCTCGGCCTCGACAGCGGAAAACTGCTGTTCGGGATCTCGTTCGGCTACGCCGACCGCGCCGCGCCGGTCAACCGGTTCGCGGTCGGACGGGCCCCGCTGGCCGAGACGACGCGGTTCCACCGCTGAGCCGCGGCCACCGGCCCGGTACGCGCGCACTACGGCGATCTGGCGACTGATTACGAAGCCTGCAGGTGCCATGTGGACGGCGGAGGCCCGGACGGCGTGGTCGCGATGATCGCCGCCCGCGCCGTTCCACGCGTGACGGCGCGTCAGGCGGGTACCCGGGGACGATGACGACCTCCCTCACCGCACTGCCGACCGCTCGCGGGCCGGTTTCCGCCGCATTGCTGGAAATCCTGCGCGAACCCGGCGGCCAGACCGCCGTCGATCTCCGCGACGCCGACCCGTTCGGCGACGATCTCCACCTCGCCCTGCATCTCTGTTACGAACTGCACTACCGCGGGCTGCCGGGCATCGACGCGGAGCGGGAATGGGACACCGAGCTGCTGCGAGTCCGGGCGGAGCTGGAAAACACGTTCCGCTCGGCACTGCGCGACTCGGTTCCCGGCGGCTCCGACTCCGGCGCCGAACTCGACGCGCTGCTGACCGAACGCGACGCCGCCGGAGCGGTCGGTTTCCTGCTGGCCGAGGGAGAATGGTGGCACGTGCGGGAGCTGTTCGCGCACCGCTCGATCTACCACCTCAAGGAGGCCGACCCGCACGCCTGGGCCATCCCGCGGCTGTCCGGTCCGGCGAAAGCCGGACTGGTGGCAGTGGAGTTCGACGAGTTCGGCGGCGGGCATGCCGACCGGGCGCACGCCACGCTCTTCGCCGATCTGCTCGCGGCCGCCGGCCTGCCCGAGGGCTACCTCGCCCTGCTGGAGCACGTTCCCGGGCCGATGCTCGCGCTGGTCAACATGATGTCGATGTTCGGCCTGCACCGGGCGTCGCGCGGCGCACTGGTCGGGCACCTCGCCGCCGCGGAGATCACCACCGGCCCGGGCGCGCGGCGGATGGACCGGATCCTGCGCCGTCTGGACGCGCCCGAGGCCTGCCGGTTCTTCTACACCGAACACATCGAGGCCGACGCGGTGCACGAGCAGGTGATGCGGCACGAGGTCGTCGGCGGCCTGCTGGCCGGAGAACCGGAGCTGGCGGCGGACGTCGTGCTGGGCATCCAGGCGACCGGGTTTCTGGAGGCGCAGCTGGACCAGCATCTGCTCGGCTGCTGGCAAGCCGGGCTGTCGTCGCTGCGCCGACCGCTGCCCTGAGGGGAACGGCCTGGCCGCCGCTCGCGCGACCAGGCCGCGGCCTCAGCCGCCGTCCTGGCCCCGGACCCGCTTCCGGTGGCTGGTGTCGCACCATGGAAACCTCTTGCTGCGCCAGCACGCGCAGACCGCGACGACGAACCGGTCCGACCGCACCGTGCGTCCGTCCGAAGTGGACGCCTCCACCGGACCCTCCACCAAGACCGGCCCGCCCGGCACCACCCGGACCCGGCGTTCATCGCGCGGCACGGAGCACCACCAGTTCCTCCGCGCGGTCGCCGGGGCGCAGAAATCCGTGTTCGGTCAGGTACTTCAGCCGTTCGGACACCACCGGCCCGAACGGCACTTCCGCCCGCGCCAGCACCTCGCTGCGCAATCCGCCCGCCGCCAGCGCGAACCGGGTCTTGTCCACATCGGACATCCTCGACTGCACCAGATAGAGCGCCCCGGTACGAGTCAGCAGCGAAGGAGCGGCCGCGCACAACGGATCCAGCATCGCGCGTCCGTCCGGCCCCGCGTCCCAGGCGCGACCTGATTGGACGGTCGGCGCCGGCGAAGGCACGCAGGGAGGATTGGCGACCACGACGTCGTACGGTCCGGCCTCGGCTGCCTCTCGCAGTCCGCCGTGAAGCAGGCCGATCGGCAGCGCCCGCAGCACGGTGTTCAGCCACGCGGAAGCCAGCGCCCGCAGCGAAACGTCCGTCGCGACGACCGTCGCGCCCGTCCGGGCCATGGCGATCGCCAGCGCGCCGCTGCCCGTTCCCAGGTCCGCGCAGCGCATTCCGCATCCGATGCGCGTCCTCTGCCAGCACTCCGGCGAGCAAGGCGGTGTCCTCTTGCGGACGGCAGACCCCGGGCAGGCGGAGCAGTCTGCCCAGCGGCCGGGCCTCCGCTTCAGTGCGCACGGACGTCGTCATGGCGGTCCTCCATCTCGGTCGGTCCGCCGGGATACCCCCGTCCGTTCAGGACAAACAGCGTTTTCCGCCGCACCGCACCGAAATCACCCCATGCCGGTCGCGCGGCGGTAGCAGCGCTGCTCGACGATCTCGCCGTCGCCGCCCGCCCGGGGTTCTCCGTGGACGAAGTGGCCGACCCCGTGCGCCTGCGCCATTTCCCGCCCGACCGACACGGCGTCGGCACGGCGCGCCGCGGTGTTCGCCACCCGGCGGACGCCTTCGATCCGGTTCTTCCACAGCCTGCCCTCGCGACACGTGTGAATGTCCCCTTCGGCCATTCCGCCGCTCCTTCCGTCTCGCCCGCCGACGACTCCGCCCCGCGGCAGGGCCGGCGAACTGCGCCGCGCCGTCAGCGGGACGACTCGCAGGCCTCCCGCGCCGGCACCCCGCAGCCGAGCCGGGCCCAGACCGTCTTGCCGCCGGAATGCTCGTGCACGCCCCAGTCGTCGGCGAGCCGGTCGACGAGCAGCATGCCCCGCCCGCGCGCCCGCTCGAAGTCCGGCGGGCGGACCCGCGGGCGGCCCGGTTCCGGGTCGTCCACTTCGATCACCACGACGCACGGCCGGGACAGCACGGTCAATCGCGCATAGCACGGGCCCGAGGTGTGCTCGTAGGCGTTGGAGGCGAGTTCCTCGACCACCATCAGGACGTCCGCGAGGTGATCCGGCGACAGGTGGCCCAGGGACTTGCCCGCCCAGGCGCGCACGCGCGGCAGCGCCGAGACGCCGGTGCCGCGCAGGTCCAACACCCAGGGTTCGTCGTCCGGGCCGGTCACAGCCGGTCCCTCTTCCACAGGCCGGGACAAAAAGCCCCCTCTCCGGCCGGCGGCGCGACGGGACGCGGGTAGATGTCCGTGCCGGAAAACGCCGCCGCGCTTGCCCGCCCCTCGCCGCAGCCGCATGACCTCACGTGGGGAAGTCCCCTTCTCTTTCTCGACTTCGCCGGTGCCCAATCGGGCGTACCCGGACAGGGCCGACTTCACACCTGTTGCCGCGCATCTCTGGACGTCGGAGCCGGTTCGGTTACTGTCGCTGCATGCCGCCTCACGCGCCGGAGCCCGAATCGCGCACTCGCCTCGCCGAAATCCTCGGCGCCGGGGCGAGCAACGCCGACCTCGGCGAGGAGCTCGCGAAAATCCTCGCCCGGGCTTGCACCGTCCTCGACGTCGACACCGCGACTGTGCTGCGGCACGACGCCCGGTGGGCGCGCCTCGTCGCCGTCGCGGCAGCCGGGCTCGAGGAGGAGGTCTACCAGGGCGTCCAGGTGCCGGTGGGCGCGGGGTTCGCCGGAGCTGTCGCCGCGCGCCGGGAGCCGGTGGTCATCGACCAGGTCGACAAGACCACGGTGCGCAACGCGCTGCTGTCCGAACGCGGCCTGCACACGATGCTCGGCGTCCCGATGCTGGCGGGCACCGAACTGGTCGGCGTGCTGCACGTCGGGGCCGTGCGGGAGCGCAGGTTCACCACCACCGACATCGAAACCCTGCGGCTGCTCGCCGACCGGCTCGCCGCCGTGCTGCAGGCGGAGATCATGCACCAGAACCAGGCTGCGACCATCGCCCTGCAGCGCAGCCTGCTGCCCGGCGTCCTGCCCGTCATCGACGGCCTGTGCCTGGCCGCCCGCTACGTGCCGGGCGCGGAGGCCGGGCTCGGCGGCGACTGGTACGACGTCTTCCGGCTTCCCGGCGGCCAGACCGGGATCGTGATGGGCGACGTGTCCGGGCACGGCCTCGACGCCGCGGTCATCATGGGACGGCTCCGCAGCGCATTGCGCGCGTACGCGCTCGACTGCGACGATCCCGCCGAAGTCCTCGCCAAACTGGACCGCAAAGCCAACCACTTCGAACACGGCGTGATGGCGACGGTCGCGTACGGCATTCTCAGACCCGGCCACGACAGCATGGCCCTCTCGCTCGCCGGGCACCTGCCGCCGGTCGTGGCGGTGCCGGGCGAACCGGCAGCACTCGTGGCGGCTCCGCCGGATCCGCCGGTCGGCCTGACCGTCGGGGCCACCGTGCAGCGGCGCACCACCCTCGTCGAACTGCCGCCGGGAGCCGTCGCCGTGTTCTACACCGACGGTCTCGTCGAGCGGCGCGACCGGCTCGTCGACGCCGGCATGAACCAGCTCGCCGAACTGGTCCGGCCGGAGGACCCGGAACGGGCCTGCGCCCGGATCATGGCCGCGATGGTCGGGTCCCGGCCCCCGCAGGACGACGTCGCACTCGTCGTGCTCCACCGCACCGCCGGGGCCGGAACGCCCTGATCACTCGCCTGCCAGCGCCTCTTCGAGCGTGCGGTACAGCGGCAGGCTCTGCTCCAGCCCGGTCAGCTGGATCGGCCGCAGGGTCGCCCGGCCGGACGCGACGATCCGCACCTCGGTTCCCTCCGGAGCCTCCCGGCACGCGGCCAGCAGCACGGTCAGCCCGGCCGAGGCGAGGAAATCGACCTCTGTCAGGTCCAGCACCAGCACCGGGGGCTTCCCGGAGACGGTTTCGGCGACCGCGGCCGTCAATTTCGGGGCGGTCCCGAGGTCCAGGTCCCCGTTCAGGGCCAGCACCGCCGCGGGGGCGCGGTCGGCCCGATCGATCGACAGCGAACCCGGCGGGTCGATCACCGGGTCGGTCAGCTCACTCATCGCTCTTTCCCTCCTCAGGGAGCCCGGCGCGCTCGCGTCCGGGCAGGAAAAGTACGCGGCTGGCTGCTCAACCGCGAATAGCATGCCTTACGACGGCGGCCGCGCACGAATGCCGCCGCGGGAAATGATCTCGGATCTCCGGACCATCGGCAGCGCGGGGGCGCCCGGGATGCGACGTTCGGCTCACTGCGGGCGGGTGCGGTGCGCGGACGGCGGTTCGGCGTGCTCCGCCAGCGGGGCGCCGGGCCCGCCGATTCCGGACGGTCGCGACACTTTCCGGCCAGCGCACCGGTGCGGGCGTTCGCCTACTTCCCCGGTCTGATCCGTCGACACGGCACGCCGCAATCCGAGACGCACACGCCCATCCTCCGACCGCATACCCCGCCCCCTCATCGCCCACGACCACGACGCCGCCCGGCCGCGTCCTGGCGCAACCGGTCCATCTGCTCGCCGACCTCCCCGACCCGGTCCGCCAGCGCGGCATGCCGCGATCCGAGATGCGCGCGCACGTCCGCCAGCGGCGGCAGCAGGTTCGTGACATCGTCCTCTCCCAGCGCTACGCCGAGCCGGTCGGCGCTTTCCTGGCCAGCGGCGTCCAGGTCCGGCGCGGCGCTGACTTCGGCGGCCAGCCGCCGCAGCACCGCCGCGTTGCGCCGGGCCCACTCCGCCACCGCCCGGTCTCCCGCACGGCGGCCGCGTTCGGCGTGGACGCGGGCTTCCCCGGTGGTTTCCCCGGTCGCCGACGGCCGCAGCCGCAGGTACCGGCGTTCCGCGGCCTGTCTGCTCGCCACGCCCAGCGCCGGGGCCAGCGCGGCCCAGCTCGCGCCCGTCTCCCGCGCGGCCGCGATCAGTTCCGGCTCCCACTCGCCGAGCTGGTCGCGCAGCGCCCGCAACGCGGCCAGCGCGGCCAGCGACCGTTCGGCCGGCGCCTCGCCGTGCCGGGCGGCCAGCACCGCCTCGCGGACGCCTTCGACCAGCAGGGCGGGATCCACTTCCGCCATTGCGTCATCCTCTCGACGACTAGGCAGTTGTCATCATTTCGACGACATGCTAGAAGAAGAGGGCGTCCCTGTCGAACCGTGGAGGTGAATCCGGATGACCGGCCGAGCGCGCGGGCCGATTCGCCGCGTTCCGCAGGTTTCCCGGGCCCCTTCACCGGGAATCAGGTCCGGACCGCCCGCCAGGGCGCGTCCCGGCCGCTGGCCGGAGAACCCCACGCGGTCCGTCGCGCGGAGCAGGCGATCCCCGTTCCGCGCGAATCCTTCGCGCGAGAAAGGCGTTGTCCCCGTGTCCATGCCGCTGCACACCGCCCAGACCGGCCCGTCGCACCCCGCGCTGGTGCGGTTGTGGAACTACCTCGCCGACGTCACCGGCACGCTGGGCGTCGGCCTCGAGTCCTGCACTGTCGACCACGACACCCCGGTGTCGGCCTACGTCGCCCTCGACGGCCATCTCCCCGCCTACCCCGGCCGCGACGTCGCCCTGCTGTGGGACGAAATCCACGGCTGGGCCGCCGCCGTCGAAACGCATTCGGGCGAGGACCTGATCGTCATCCGCTACCTGGGCGGGCCTTCGGTCGCCCCGCCCGCGCCGCGCGTCGCCGAGTTCACCGCCGCAGTGCGCGACGACGACCACCGGATCGGCTGCCTCGCCCCGCCCGAACTCCGGACCCTGGGCACCCCGGCGGATCTCGACGCCATCCTCAGCGAAGCGGTTTGACCGGCACGCCAGGCATCTCGCCTGCCATGAGCGTCCATCGTGGACTGTCCCGTTTCGCGCCGCCGCGAAACGGGCAGCCAAGATCATGACCGAGTTCGAAGCCGAGCGGCGCATGCCCGCGACGGCGGAACACGTGTACGCCGTCGCCGCCGATGCCGCGCACCTGAACGAATGGCTGCCCGCTCAGGTCGCCGGACAGCCGTTCGTTCAGGTGCGCGGCGACCGGCTCCGGCTGGAATGGAGCGGCGGCTGGCTCCAGGTCTCCTCCGGCGACGCGGGCACGAGCCGCGCGACGCTGCACCTGTCGGTTCCGGCCGGTCAGCGCGGCGACGACGTGCTCGCGCGGCTGCGCGAATCCCTCGACCGGCTCGCCGTTTTGTCCGGCTCGCCCGGCTGAGCCCGCCTTCAGGTCCACAATGGACACCACCGGATCGTTTTCCGTCGCACGGAACGGGACGGTCACGCCGCGGCGCGGATCCGCTACTCTGCGCCCAGGAGTTGATGGTCCCATGGTGGTGCGGAAGGAAATTCTGCCCGGGCCTCGCCGAATCAGCACGGAACGAAACCGGCTCGCGATCGACTGCGTGGTCGACAGCCTGCTGCGATGCCTCCCTCTGGCCGAGCAAACCCGGCTGGGCATCGTCGCGCCGAACCGGGGCCGCACGTGCGACCGCGAGGCCCTGCTGATGGAAATCTCGTTGCGCACCAGGCGTTCTCCGCGGGCGGCGAGATGCCTGGTCAGCGCGGTCTATTCGGCACTGGGCCGAACCTCGCCCGAGCTCGCCTCCCTGGTGCGCGCGGGGGTGAGCCCGGACGTGCTGGTCCTGTTGGGCGGGACGCGGCAACCGTGCGCGTGGTCGCGGGAAACGCCGCCGCGATGCCACAGCGGGTGACCGTCCTCGGCCGGGCGTTCCCGGTCAGGCCCAGGCGAACTGCCGGATCCCGTCCGCGCTGACCAGCCGCCCGAAGGCCAGTTCCGGGAAATGCGCGGGCGCGAAAAAGTCGCCGGACGCTTCGAGCTGCTGCCGGATCGCGGTCGCCGCGGGCCGGTCCACATCGAACATGCCGTCCCGTTCGGGGTCGGTCAGCTCGCCCGCCGGGTGCAGCACGCGTTCTCCGGCGTCGCTGACCACGAACACCGTCGAGCCGGGAGTGCGGCCGGGCGCGCGATCAGCCCTGGCACGAGTTCGGTCTCCGCGTCGAAGGTCTCGGCCTGGCCGGTGATCGGCGCGAAGGTCTGCCGCACAGCCGGATCCGCGGGGTCGCCGGTCGTGAGTGCGCCCAGTCGGCGGCGTGCATCCGGATCCGACCATCGGCGTCCACGGGCCGGGGGCGGCATTCCCATCGCGCTCCCCGCGATGCCATCGAGGATCCGGACGATGTCGATGGCATCAATTTTCATTCCAGCTCCTCGCCTTCCGGCCGTTCGCGCTGTCCGGCAGGCGGGAGTTGCCGTTCCGGCAAGATCACTCGCGCTCCGGACACGGCACCGGCGACCCTGGACGCACACCGACCTGAGGAGCCGACCGATGACCACCGACGCGTCCCTTTTCTGGGACGAAGTGCACGCCGCCCGGCCGCCCGCCACCCCGCAGCCCAACGCCCGGCTCGTGGAAACCGTCTCCACCCTCCCTCCCGGCGACGCACTGGACCTGGGCTGCGGCAACGGCGGCGACGCCCTCTGGCTAGCCGGCCGCGGCTGGACCGTCACCGCCACCGACATCTCGGCCGTCGCAGTCAACCGTCTCGCCGGCACCCGCATCACCGCCGTACGCCACGACCTCCGAGTCAGCTTCCCTCCCGGCGACTTCGACCTAGTGACCGCGCACTACCTGCAAACCCCCTTCGAACTGGACCGAGCGACAGTCCTGCGCACCGCCGCACACGCCCTGCGCCCCGGCGGCCGATTGCTGATCGTGGACCACGGCTCAAGCGCCCCGTGGTCGTGGAATCAAGATCCCGACGCTCATTTCCCCGGCCCAGCCGAGATCGCCGCAGACCTAGCCCTAGACCCAGCCACATGGACCATCGACCGCGCCGACTCCCCCACCCGCCTCGCAACCGGCCCCGACGGCCAGACTGCCGAAGTCATCGACCACGTCCTCCTCATCCGCCGCACCACCTGACCCCCCGAGGAGCCCCCTCATGCCCCGCCGCCACGACACCCCACCACCCCGCACCGAAAACAGCGAACCCGAAGTCCTGCGCGGATTCCTCGACTACCTCCGCACCTCAGTCGCCGCCAAAGTCAACGGTGCCCCAGAACCCGAAGCCCACACCGCCGCCGTGCCCTCCGGCACAAACCTGCTAGGCCTGCTCAACCACCTAACCTTCGTAGAACGGTCCCTTTTCCTAGGCGACCCCGTCAAAAACTGGCCCTCCACCTTCCACACCACCGACACCGTCGCCCACGTAGTCTCCCGCTACCAAGAAACAGTGCAGCAAGCCAACAACCTTCTAGACACCTGCCCAGACCTAGCCGCCCCCCTCCCAGGCCGCAACGGCCCAACAGTCCGCTGGGCCCTGACCCACATGATCGAAGAAACCGCCCGCCACGCAGGCCACGCCGACATCCTCCGCGAACTAATAGACGGCACCACCGGCCGCTAAAAACCAGCACCACCTAAGCCTTAAACCCGCACTCCCCCAACCCGACCCAGCCGCGGGATCGCGTCGGCGTGTCGAGGGTCAGCGTGCACGGCCCCCCGGGCCGGGCGCGCTGCTCCTCGACACGCCGACTTAAAGGCGATCCCGCC